>CBDIBB010000002.1:0-1420092 GCA_965276625.1 Acidobacteriaceae bacterium | reverse complement strand
GGCTCCAGTGTGCAGACCTTCACACCAAACGGCGCTACTTCCGCAGCGATCGAGTCGCTGAAGCCGCCGACGGCCCATTTTGCAGCGTGGTAAGGCGAGTTTCCTGGCATCGCCATGCGCCCACCGATCGAGGATATCTGGAAGATGTGACCGCTCTTCTGTCTCCGCATCATGGGAATCGCCGCATGCGTCGTATACACAACACCGAACAGGCAGGTCTCGACGACATCGCGGAACTCTTCTGATGTCATCTGCTCGAAGGGAGCGAAGTATCCATACCCAGCATTGTTTACGAGCACATCCAGGCGCCCATAGTTATCCAGGGCAGTCTGCACTGCGGCTTTCGCGGCCTCTTCTTCCCGCACGTCCAGGTACACCGGCGTGATTCGCTCCCCGTACTGCTCGACGAGCGACTTCAGCTCCTCTATGCGACGTGCCCCTGCGACAACACTGTCTCCCGCCGCGAGCGCAGCTTCAGTAATGTCGCGCCCTAATCCATTTCCGCTTCCCGTGATCAACCAAACCTTTGCCATGTCTCTGGCCTCCTCATCTCATAGATGAGGAAATGAGCGAGTGGTTGCTCATTATTTGTTTACAGAAGTGCGAGGGAGCTACTCTGCCATCAGCCAGAACGCTTCAAATGCTTGATCGAAAAGGTTCTCTCTTTCCTTCTTCCCCTTGACCGCAGTCTCCATGACGGCTTCTTGCATAGACCTCATCGCAGAGGCAGCGAATCCTGAGGGCAAATCCTTGAAGGCACCCTGCTCTCCGAGTTCGCTCATCGTCTGCGACACAGCACCACGTTCAGCATCCACTCGCCTTCTACTTTTCGCGGAAATGATCGCCGACAGGTGCAGTATCATCGCGACTTTCTGTTCGTGCGGCTTCTCCGTCGCCCAGCGCAGGTACTCGGTCCAGATGTGCCGCGTACGCTCACGCAGCACAGCTCTTTCAGGGAAGCCCGCTTGGACACGCCCAAACGCTTCTGTCTTCAAGGCAACATACAATTCGTTGAGCAGTTCGTCTTTAGAAGGGAAGTAGGTGAACATCGTTCCTTCAGCCAGCCCTGCCTTTTTGGCTATAGCTGCGGTAGAAGCGGCAAGCCCTCTCTCTGCGATCTGGCTAACCGCCGCCTGCAAGATGAGTTGACGCTTTTCCGAACTCAATGTTCTCGCCATGTTTACGATGATATCGCGGACAGTGCAGCACGATTTAGCGTCAAGTAGCGCCTGATCCGCTAGCGACCACTGTTTAAAGCAAGCAGATGAGTACTGCTAAATCGCTACGTCGTCAGTCACCTGAAGAATCGCAACGGAGACTGGCCGTCTGTAACACTTGATGCTCAAAGTCTTCAGGACGCCAACACAGTGAAGCAGTCGAGGGCAGCGATGATCGCCGGAAGGTCAATGAAGGCGTTCGCGCAAACTGCGCGAAGATGCTCATTCCCACCATGTAAGGCAGAGACTCCGCGGGCGCAACGCGGGTCAAGGCTGCGACAATCACGACTTAGAATCGAGGTCGCCTTGAGGCGCGTTGGGCACGCGGGTACACTCACCTCGTGGTGGGAATGAGAACCGGAGAGGACCGCTTCTTCGCGGCGATCCTCTCGTGTACACGCTCCAACCGAGCTGATGCGTGCTGGAAGTACTCTGTATCTAGCTCTATCCCGATGTACCTGCGGCCTGTCAGCAACGCTGCTGCGCAGGAACTGCCACTGCCGGCGAAGGGATCGAGGACCAACTCCCCCGGCAACGTGAAGCTGCGGATCAAAGGAGCCAGTGCCATGACTGGCTTCTGCGTCGGATGCAGCTTGTTGCCGCTGTAGGGCATATCCATGACGTCTGCCAACGGCTGCTTCGGCAGTGGCGGCCTACCCTTTGCCAGCAGGTAAGCCTGCTCATGGCGATAGTGAAGGAACCTGCTCTTCGAGCTATAAGTCTTGCGAAACACCAGATGTCCCACGGGCTGAAAGCCTGCACCTTTCCAGGCATCGAAGAACCGGTCGACCCTGTTCCAGCCGTAGAACATGACTGCCAGCCGGTTCTGCTTGAGTACGCGGTACGCCTCAGCCATTGCCGGCTTGAGCCAGTTGTCGTCCGCGTCGTTCTGAATGGTGCGTCCATCGCGGTCGCGGTAGTTCACCAGGTACGGAGGATCGGTGAGGATGAAATCGATGCTGTTCGCTGTCATCTCGCGCATGATCTGGATGCAGTCGCCCTGCATAATCGTGTCGATAGACTGATTCTGGACTGTAGCTTGTGCTTGCATGGCCTTGATCTCCTTTGTGGTCCCGGAGTGATCTCTCAGGACACACACCCGCAAGGGCGCGAGAGATGGCCGCTCCCAAGGTGAGCGGGATGCTTTTTCGGGGGAGACCTTCAGGGGGAGCCGAAACCCGTAGGGCGTCTGCCGGACTGCTTACTAGATTGGCCTGAAGCCGATCAGTCTGGCAGACGAAGCAGAATCCCGTCTCATCGCTGGGCGCGGCCTGCCTTTCTCTCGCGGTGCCTGAGAGAACATGCAGGACAAACGGAGATTTTTCTTCAAGCGAACACAGGCTGTTTCGATCAGATTCGACAGGGGCTGCTGGGCTTGCATCCTGAAAACGCAACACTGCATAATGGTAGCATTATCAGGTCGGGAGTATGGTGGCCGTTATAGAAGGCGCTTACTTACCGGCAATGATCCGTTGTGCCCGCTCAAGAGCGGCGAGGGCGACAAAGCTGCTGAGACTGCGGCGTTCCTGTTTCGCCGCCTTCTCAAGCAACCGACGTTCTTCCTGGGTGTAATAGGAAAACACTTTCGCTCCAAGTGGGGTCTTGCCGGTGCGCCGGGAAGGAATGTGTTCCCCTTTGGCCACCGGCCTTTATGGTACTACCTCACTGCATAATGGAGGTATTATGCGGACGCATCGTTTAGACAGCATTCTGCGGCCCGATTCGTAGAAATCTAGGTACCGTTCTCTGTTCGTAACGATAGGAGAGGGTTCTATGACGAAGGCAACGCATCAGGCCGAGGTATCGGACGCGGACAGATCGTTTATCCATAAAGCTCTGCTGTTCGAGGTAGCGGGTAAGAGTCGGGTCGATCAGCGGAACGAGGGGCGGATGTTTCGTATTGCGGCATTATCACTTGAAGAGGTCATCCGCTACATGAGAGCCACTCAGTCAGACTTCGAGATCACCGAATTGAAAATAATCGGCCAAGTTGAGGTTTTGTCCAGTTCAGAGCACGTAGGATAGCGGGCGGATTTTCGTTCATTCGGGGGTAGCGCAAAGAATCGCCTCCTGACGAGGCGACTTCCGTGATGACGTGCTGCTAATCCCGAAACGAGTCTGTATCCTGGACGAGATCCCATCCAAACTTCTAAGTCTATCCATCGCAATGGTTTACCAAGCCATGCACACGGTCTAGTGCAACTCGCGCTTGACAGAGACCCCGATTCTCAGGCGAAGATAAGGCGAACACACTTCGCCATGCCTTCCGCATCCGCTATCCGCCTCCAGATCGAATCTGCCCTCGCGCAAAAGATGCCCTCTGCGCTGACACCGGCTACCAGATTGATTCGCCCGGTAATGGCAACAGGGATCGAATCGCTCGATTACGTTCTAAACGGTGGTCTGCCCGTGGGTGTTGTGAGCGAGTTGGTTGGCCCCGAGTGTTCGGGCCGCACCTCTCTGGCGCTCTCGTTTCTGGCGCGTGTGACGCAGGCAGTAAAGGTATGCGCGTGGATTGATGTCTCGAACGCTTTCGATCCCGTTTCTGCAGCCGCGGCGGGGGTCGATCTTGCGCGATTGTTGTGGGTCCGTTGCGGCGTCTTGCCTGACAACTCTAAGCCAGTGAGTCGCAGCTTCGCGCTGCCGGATAAATATCTCGTCTCGCCTGCCTCGAAGAAGGGGCTGCATGGTGGAGGATTTGGGCCACATCCGCGCAACGAGGCTAAGGGACTTTCGCAAGCGGTGGCGGGATTACTGCAACCGGAAACACCCACTCCGCGTTGCGCAGAACCGCAAAGACGTGCGCGGCAACGAGTGGAAGTATTCGAGCCGGGTTATGAACATTCTGCGAAGAAGCTGGTCCAACCGGCGCGGCCAGGCAAGCCGTGGTCGCGCATCGAGCAGGCATTGCGTGCGACCGATCTGCTCCTGCAGGGTGGCGGCTTCAGCGCGATCGTGCTCGATATGGGCAGCTTGCCGGCGGAGGTGGTGTCGCGTGTGCCTTTGTCTACCTGGTACCGCTACCGCGCCGCAGCGGAACGAACGCAATCAAGTATCGTGCTCTTGACGCAGTTTGCCTGCGCTAAGAGCAGTGCGGAACTGCTGCTGCGCTTCGCGCCTGGAAATGCGCTTAGCGACGAAGAGACAGTGTTCACTGGGATTGAGCATCGTGTTGAAGTCGCACGCAGACGCTTTTCGGAAACTCCCAGCAACATCGTCCCGCTGCGGAAGCCCCCGCAGCGAGTAAATGCGGCGACGTGGCACAGCCGGACAGCTTGGACTGTTGGCCGATGACTAGAGCCTCCGAACTGTATGCCTGCCTCTACGTCAGAGAGTTTCCTGCGCAAGCGCTGCTTCGGCTACGACCAGAATTGCACAGCAAACCCTGCGTCGTGATGGAAGGGGAAACCCAGGCGCAGTCGGTGTGTTCGCTCAATACGAAGGCACGCTTATTGCAGATGACGTGTGGCATGACTCGCGTCGAAGTCGATATCTTTCCTGCATCGGTCATCCTGTCGCGCTCCTCGAAGACGGAACAGACAGCGCGGGCGATTCTGCTCGAATGCGCGGGTGCCTTCTCCCCCCGAGTCGAGGACCGGAGCGAAGACACTATCTTTATCTGTGGCATCGACATTGCGGGGACTGAGATCTTGTTTGGGCCAACGGAAACATTGGTGCGAAAGCTCTTACAGCAGACGAGAGCGCTTGGTCTCCAGGCCCACGTCGCGGTCAGCAGCAACTTCCACGCAGCGATCTGCCTTGCGAAGGCCCTCTCGCCGAGCACCTCAACACGGTGTGTTCCGCTTGGCGAAGAAGCAATCGCACTGGCTTCTTTACCAATGTCAGTCCTTGCATTGACGGAAACCCAGGCAGAGACGTTTGCACTTTGGGGCATTCACACTCTGGGGATGCTGGCCGCTCTGCCGGAAAATGATCTGATCGCCCGCATGGGACAGGACGGCAAGCGGCTTCGCCAGGCGGCACGTGGCGAGCTGCCGCATGTGTTCGAGCCCATTGCGTTGCCTTTCACGCTCGAAGAGCGGATGGAACTCGATGCTCCGGTGGACCTGCTGGAACCGCTGCTCTTCGGAGTGGGCGTCATGCTGGAACAGCTCATCGTGCGTGCGAAAGCGCGTATCTTGGCGCTGGCCGCGGTTACCGTCACGTTAGTGCTCGACGACGGAGGCACACATATCCGAACCGTGCGCCCCGCACTCCCGACGAGTGAGAAGCAGCTCTGGATTAAGCTGCTCCACCTTGACCTCGAAGCGCATCCGCCAAAAGCGGCGATTCTCGCGATCGCGTTAGCTGCGGAGCCGGGCAGCACCAGCAAGGTGCAACTGGGCCTCTTTTCTCCGCAGCTCCCGGAAGCGGCACGTCTGGACGTGACCTTGGCACGCATTCGCTCCGTAGTTGGTGAGGATTGCGTTGGCCGCGCCGTGTTACAGGACAGCCATGCGCCGGAGGCGTTTCGCATCGAGCCGTTCACTGTCACGGCTGGCGATTCTGCTGCAATGATTCTTCCGAAGCAGCGAACTTCCATGCGGCAGCTTCGTCCGCCAGAGATGGTTTCGGTGTCTGTGCGGAACTCGCAACCGGCGCTGTTCTTTTATCGTGATCGGCGGTATACGGTTGAGCGGGCGTATGGGCCGTGGCTCGTCGGCGGGGATTGGTGGAGCCGAACATTGTGGGGTTTGGAGCAATGGGATTTGGTGGCCAGTTCAGACGACGGCGGCATGCTCTGCTGCTGCATGATGCGTGACTTAGTGCGAAATCAATGGCAGATGGCTGCCCTGTATGACTGACCGATATGTCGAGCTGCACGCAGCAAGTGCCTTCAGCTTCCTGGAAGGAGCATCGCATCCGGAGGCATTGATCGAACGGGCAGTGGCGTTAGAAATGCCGGCGATGGCCTTGTTGGATCGCAACGGCGTGTACGGCTCCGCGCGCTTCCATACTAGCGCCAAACGGAACAGTGTTCGCGCTTACGTGGGAGCGGAAGTTGCTGTGTCGAGCCTTGGCCCGCGTTTAACGCCTCCGGTATGGCTGCCTCATCAGCATGGAACCGAGTCTGCTCGGTTGCCATTGCTGTGCGAGTCAAGGGAGGGTTATCAGAATTTGTGCCAGCTCGTGACGCATTTCAAGATGCGTGAAACGACGAAGCGAGAAGGGGCAGCGACCGTCGGTGATTTGCAACAATATGCGGCGGGCTTGGTGTGCTTGACGGGTGATGATGAAGGCCCCTTGGCAGCGGCCTTGATGCGTGGAGGCGAAGAAGCAGGCCGCGAAAGCGTCGAGCGGCTGATGTGCATCTTCGGTCCCCAGAATGTCTACGTTGAATTGCAACGTCATCAGGAGCGCGAGGAAGAGTGGCGGAATCAAGCCGCACTTCGCATCGCACGCTCATTGAAACTCCCGATCCTGGCGACCAATGGTGTCCGCTATGCCACCGCCTATGATCGCGAGGTTCTGGACTTGTTTACGGCGGTCCGGCATCACACCGAACTCGACCTGGCAGGTCGGCTTCTGGCCGTCAACTGCCAACGGCACCTTCGTCCGGCAACGGAGATGACGACTCTCTTCCGCGATGTAAGCGGCGCAACGGAGAACACGGTGGAATTGTCTTCCCGGCTTAAATTTGAGTTGGGCGATCTCGGATACGAGTTCCCGCGTTATCCAGTGCCGGATGGCCAGACGATGGATAGCTTTCTGCGGAAACGCACTGAGGAGGGCGTACAGCGGCGTTACGGGCCGAAGCGCGATGCGGGACTGCTCGCACGAGCAACTAAGCAGGTCGAACACGAGTTGGCCTTGATAGCCAAGCTGGGCTTTGCCGGTTACTTCCTGATCGTGTGGGACATAGTGCAGTTCTGCAAACGCAATGGCATCCTGATTCAAGGCCGGGGCAGCGCGGCGAACTCGGCTGTCTGCTACGCACTCGAAATCACGGCCATCGACCCAGTCGGTATGGAAATGCTGTTTGAGCGCTTCCTGAGCGAGAGCCGTGGCGAATGGCCGGACATCGATCTCGATCTGCCCTCCGAAGAGAAACGCGAGCAGGCGATCCAATACGTCTACCAGCGGTACGGAGAGCTGGGGGCTGCGATGACAGCCAACGTCATCACATACAGGGGCAAATCGGCGGCGCGTGAGGTGGGCAAAGCTCTCGGCTTCGATCAGGAGTCTTTGGGCCGGCTGTCGAGTCTGGTCAGTCATTGGGAGTGGCGCGGCAAGACTGATACGATGGCGCACTCCTTTCAGAATGCTGGCTTTGACATTCGCCATCCGCGCATCGCCAAGTACCTTGAGCTGTGCATGAGGATTCAAGACCTGCCTCGCCATCTGGGGCAACATTCGGGCGGCATGGTGATCTGTCAAGGCCATTTGAACTCTGTCGTCCCGCTGGAACGCGCATCCATGCCAGGCCGAACAGTCGTGCAGTGGGACAAGGAAGACTGCGCCGATCTAGGCATCATCAAGGTGGACTTGCTCGGCCTGGGCATGATGGCCGTGCTCAAGGATTGTCTGGAGTTGATCCCTGAGCATCACGGCGATCGTGTCGATCTGGCGCAGTTGCCCGAAGACGTCGAGGTCTATCGAACGTTGCAGCGTGCCGATACGGTTGGCATGTTTCAGGTAGAGAGCCGGGCACAAATGGCCTCCCTGCCGAGAAACCATCCAGAAAAGTTTTATGACATCGTCGTCCAGGTCGCCATCATCCGGCCTGGTCCAATTGTAGGCAAAATGATGCACCCGTATATGCGCCGCCGTCAAAAGAAGGAAGCCATCACATATCCGCATCCCTTGTTGAAGCCGGTGCTTAAGCGAACACTGGGAGTGCCGCTATTTCAAGAGCAACTGCTTCGGATGGCGATGACGGTGGCAAACTTTACTGGCGCGGAGGCGGAGGAGTTGCGCCGCGCGGTAGGGATGCGCCGCTCGTGGGAACGAATGAAGAATCTTGAAGGAAAGCTGCGTGAGGGCATGACAGTAAACGGTCTGGACAAGGCGACCCAGGAGAACATCATCCAGAACATCAGCTCTTTTGCCTTGTATGGATTTCCTGAATCGCACGCTGCGAGTTTCGCGCTGATTGCGTATGCGTCGGCCTACTTCAAGGTAAAGTACCTCGCCGCCTTCACCTGCGCGATCTTAAATAATCAGCCGATGGGGTTCTACTCTCCGGCTGTACTGGTAAAGGACGCGCAACGTCATGGCCTGCGGATAAAAGCGATGGACGTGCAGGTTTCGGAGTGGGCTTGCACAATCGAACATGAGATCGATAACAGCCTCTCTCTTCGGCTTGGACTCGGGTACGCGAAAGGGCTGCGGAGGCAGTCTGCTAGCGCTGTAGCCAGTTCGCGCGAGAAGTCTGGCCTGTTCCGGTCGGCGGAGGACCTCGTTTCACGTGTGCCATGCCTGAACCGGAAAGAAATGACTTTGCTGGCGCGTGTCGGTGCTCTGAACAATCTCGATGGCATTGAGCATCGGCGTGATGGTCTATGGCAAGTGGAGCGCGCAGGCAAGCTGGAAGGTCCTCTACTCCGCCAGAGAAGCGAACTGTTGCGGGAAGATGCCGGGAGCTTGCCCCTCCAACAGATGAGTACCGAAGAACGGCTGATTGCCGACTACGCTGGCACAGGTTTGACAGTCGGCAAACATCCGATGGCTTATCGGCGGGAAGACTTGCGGAGGCAGAAGGTCCTTTCGGCAGACGAGCTACGTCACCGCAACGATGGAGAGATTGTGCGGATCGCTGGTTGCGTGATTGCACGGCAGCGTCCCGGCACGGCCAAAGGTTTTATCTTCCTATCGATGGAAGACGAAACCGGAATCGCCAACGTCATTGTGACGCCCGATTTATATGAGCGTGAACGAGTGGTCGTGAGCCGTAGCAAGTTCCTTGTGGTAGAGGGTCTCTTGCAGAACCAGGACGGCGTAATCCATGTGAAAGCTATGAATTTCCGTCCTCTCTTGGATCAAACCTTGGAGGTTCACTCACATGATTTCCACTAAGCAGGAACGGACCGCCCTCTTCGCTTGCGGCGAACTAAACTCTCAGATTTTCGAGATGTGGTGCTCGCGCTGCTCCTCGAAAGAAGCGCGCTCCCGGTCGAGTTCCGCTCGCAGCTCTTCCTCCGAGGGCAATACCAGCTTGTACTTGCTGGCAAACAAGTGCTCATTTTCGTGCAACACCGAATAGCGCACCACGGATGCGTCTTTATGCGTGCAGAGAATGATTCCCACCGTGGGGTTGTCATCCGGCGCCCGCTTGAGATCGTCCACCATCCGAACGTACATATCCATCTGGCCGATGTCCTGATGGGACAATTCGCCTGATTTCAGGTCGAATAGGACAAAGCACTTGAGCAAATAGTTGTAAAAGATCATGTCGATGTAAAAGTCCTTCGACTCGGTAGCGATCCGAAGTTGCCGCGCGACGAAAGCGAAGCCTTTCCCGAGTTCGAGCAGGAATGCCTGCAGATTGTCCAGCAGTGCCTGTTCCAGATCAGCTTCGAGCAGCTTGCCGGTACCGGGTAGACCCAAGAACTCCAGCATGACCGGGTCACGCACGAACTCGCGCGGACTCTGTAGCAAGGACGCCAGATTAGTGGTCGCCTCTTCTTCTACGGCTCCGCGATCCGAACTCGCAAGCAACCGCTCGTAATACAAGGTGCCAATCTGCCGCTCCAAGGCGCGGGTTGTCCAGCCCTGGTTGGCGGTCTCATTCATGTACCATCTGCGGGCTTCATCATTTTCTACCCGCAGGAGTGTGCGGTAGTGGGTCCAGCTCAATTCGCGACGCACTGCGTCGCGAATCGGAAATGCGACGAAAAAGCCTCGCATATGCCTTAGGTTGGTCGTGTCAAATCCCTTGCCGAACTCTGCTGTCAGCGTTTCAGCCAGTGTTGGGAGAAGCCGTTTGCCGTACTCCGCCCGCCCAGCTCCGCCCTGCTCAAATTCGACAATATGTCGGCCAATCTCCCAACAGGTCTGGACCTGAACCACATCCGCCGTTCGCAATATCTGTTGACGTGCCTGCTGAATAAGTCCGCGCAGGCTATGCAGCAATGGCCGAAAGTCGTTCTCCTGAGATGCCTTGGCCAATTGGTCACTCACGCCGTGTCTCCTCGTCTCATTTTAGTGTTGTCCCACTCATAATCTCCTCCCTACTCGGCGCAGCACGGTCTCAAAGGGTGTCCATCCAGGACACCGCGTGGAAAGTTTTTCCACTTTTTGCGGCACCGGAGCGCTCTAGGCTTCTTTCTGGCGAGAGCACTTAAAGGAGCTGCGTGGAGGCGAAGACCATCAAGAGCGGAAGCCGGGTTGCGCCGGAGCCGAGGCGCGGTTCCGCTCGGTCCGCGAGCTTCGGGAAGCAACTCGATCCAGCCCTTAAATCGTGGCTGGACAATGTCGTCATTCCTGCGTTGGTGCGGGAATATGTAGCCGAAATAGAGCGACGCAATCGACTTGCGACGGTTGGTGGTTCAGAGTTACCTTCCAGCTAGGACGGGGAAACCATGACCCTACGCTGCGCCGCCTACGCACGTTATTCCAGCGACCTTCAGAGTCCTCGCTCGATTGAGGATCAACTCCGTATCTGTCGTGAATATGCACATTCTCACGGATTCACTTTTCTCGAAGAGCATGTCTACACTGATGAAGCGTTGAGCGGTGTCGGGGCGGACCGGCCTGGGCTGGGGCGCTTATTGTCGGCGGCTCTCTCTTCTACACGACCCTTTGACATCATCCTGCTTGATGACAGCAGCCGTTTGGCGCGGAATACGAAGGATGCGTTGACCTTCTTTGAACGGCTGAACTTTGCCGGCATCCGGTTGATCGCCGTCAGTCAGGGGATCGACTCCGACAACGAACAGGCTCACGTGCTGGTGACCGTCCACGGCATGGTGGACAGCCTGTACGTGAAGGAACTTGCCAAGAAGACCCACCGGGGACTTGAAGGCCTGATGCTGCGGGGGCAACATACGGGTGGACGCTGCTTCGGCTATGATTCCGTTCCTGTGAACGGCACAACCGGAAAGCAATTGGTCATCAACGAGGATGAAGCGACGGTTGTTCGTCGGATTTTCGAGATGTCGGCAGAAGGCCAGTCGCTCAAGACGATTACGAAGACTTTGAACCGTGAATATGTTCCTCCGCCGAGACCGAGGGCAGACAAACGATATGGGTCTTGGTGTTTTACCTGCATTCGCGAGATGCTCAGACGGGACTTGTATCGGGGCAAGGTGATCTGGAACAGTTCTCGCTTCGTGAAAACTCCCGGCACCAACAAGCGGGTGCGCCGTCCAAGACCCGAGAGCGATTGGCGCATCGTCTCTCATCCTGAGCTTCGGATCGTCAGTGACGAATTGTGGGAGCGTGTGCAGGAGCGGCAAAAAACGCTGATGGCCACCTATGGAGGAGCGAAGAGTGGGGGAATCCTGATGCCTCGGTCGGCCACCAGCCCATATCTTCTCAGCGGACTCCTGAAGTGCAGCGTGTGCGGCGCCAACCTGATCATCGTGAGCGGATACGGTTCTTACGGCCAGTATCCGAAGTACGGCTGCTCGCAGCACTTCAATCGTGGAACCTGTTCGAATGCTGTCACGGTGCGGCGGGACTGGCTCGAAGTACGGCTGCTGGACGAATTGCAGAATCAGGTCCTGAAGCGCGAGGCAATCGAGTACGTTCTCGACGAGTTCGGAAGTCACGTCAAGCATGCGTTTGCCAATCTATCGAACCAGTTGGCTCAAATGCGTGAGCGGAAACAGAAGCTCGAAGGAGAGTTGAGGCGACTGGCGGCTACTGCGGCGGTCACAGGCCCTTCGGCGTTCCTCATCGAGGCGATCCATGAGCGCGAACAGCAACTCCGTGACATCACCGATCAACTCCTTGCGGGAGGGGACAACTCCGTTGACGCCCATTTGTCGGGTATCCGTAGCTTCGTGACGCAGAGGCTGGGAGACCTTCGGACCCTGCTGTCAGGCGATCCTGTGACAGCCCGGAAAGAGTTGTTGAAGCATGTATCGGAAATTCGGATGGTGCCACAAACGGGCAATGAAAAACCGCACTATGTTGCGGAAGGCAAGTGGAATCTGCTTGGTAGCTCAGCGAGGAACGAATTTGCCGGAGATAGTACGTCACGGCAAGTTCGTGTGGTTGCGGGGGTAGGATTTGAACCAGCGACCTTTGGGTTATGAGAAGTGTAAATAGCTGATTTTAAAAGAACCATAGCGATGTAGATGATCCCTAGCCTCTCTAAAGAATCAGCAAGTTACAGTGATGCATTGGTTCGTGTTCCCTAGTTTGTTCTCTTCTTTATCGATCTCTTCCAGGTATAAGATTCAAACGCTGCTTCACACCGTTTGAATCCCCTAACCCTCGTGGTTACTGAAGCGTAATGGATCCAGATCGGTGTCTTCTTAGGTGCCATTATCCATATCGCCACTCTTCGGAACACACATGAAATCCTGAATCTGGTCTCCGAGGATGTAGGTTGCCGTCCATGCCTTCATCCTGGCCTCGAATCGGCACCCCATGCGCAGCAGGAATTTGCTTAACCGATGGCGCGCCCGCAACTGGTCCTGCTTCGCCGCCTGTCTCTCTCGCACCAGATCGTGCCACGCCTCCGAGCCCTCGTCTGGAACCCATACCGCAGTCAGGTCCAAGGTCCGATCACTGCGCGCCAACTTCTCTAGGTCTCGCCGGTCCGTCTTCACACAGTCGCCGGCCTTCACGGCACCAGCGTCGGCGCGATCACCTTGTGTACAAGGTTCCCAACTCCGCCAGCTGCTAAGTAAAGTACATGGTCCGTCGGCCCGGCCTCATAACAGGCCCACAATCCTTGACCGACCCAGCTTCTTCACTAGCTGGGGCGCAACCGGCTCACGCCCAGCGGAACGTGCGACCGCGGAGATCGAGTACGCCCTCCACTGAAGCCTAAGAAAACTTTGATGATGTCGATGACGAAAACTTCATCTCGGCTTTCCTAGACAGATGTTTGCGGTCTGCCGATAGAACGGTCAAAAGTTTTATCCATGAACGTATCTGCTATCCATGCCGCCGGTTCCACAAACGATCTGCCCGAGCTTCACCAGGCAGTTTCAGCACCAGTTCCGCCCCAGCAGTCTCCAAGCGCTTCACACAACGACACTCTATCTCTCAGCCCCGTAGCTCAGAAGGCATCGCAAAGCGGCGATGTTGACCACGACGGCGACTCGCACTGAGGAGAGCAAACTAGCTGAATTTGTAAAAATAACCCTGGTGCACACTGTAGACCGGTCACAGGGAGGGTAGCATCGCTGAAACAGCTTGATTTGCCAGCGTTGCTGCCCTTGTCCGCCGGGACCCCGGTCAGTTTCTACATGCGACCAGCAACTCGGGTCTGCTACTCAGGTGCAAGCGCATTGCAGAAGTAAGGCGTTCAATTTGCTCCTCGCCCTTCAATCTCGCGGGCCCAACGGCGAGACAAGTCATCGACGCCACTTCCTTGTAAATTCGCGATCCAACTTCAAATTACAAATAGATGCTGCGCGAAGCAGGTCGCTGTGCGGCTAGAGTTAAAAGGAGACGACTCGCGCTCTGTCATCCGGGTGCATGTTGAAGCCGGTTTTAACTGAGTGGAAAAGCAGTGGGTGAATGTGGCAGGCGTGACAGCATCTCAATAGCCAGGTTAAAGATCAGCATGTAACCTGATCGCCGTTCCGGCGATTGTGAGCCAGCCCTCTGAAATCAGGCCACTTCGGCTTGGCAGATGGCAAACGTTGAGAGCAAGCGTCCACACAACAAGGTCGAAACACGAGGAATTGGGGTTGAGATGGCAAAGGACATGGCAGGGAATGAGCAGGCCGGCGCGGGTCATCAGATTGGTAATGGTGGGGAGTGGCACCAGGTTGCGGGGGGAACGCACCCGCCAATGAGCGGACAGCATGGAGTCATCATCGCGGACGATGAAAATTCATTGAAGGCGGGAGAACGCGGGCCGGTCCTGCTCGAAGATCATCTGCTCATTGAAAAGACGCAGCATTTCGACCACGAGCGCATCCCGGAGCGGATCGTGCATGCTCGCGGCTACGGAGCTAAAGGATATTTTGAGCTAACGGATTCGCTCAAGGGCATTTCGAAGGCAGGCATTTTCAACCGGGTCGGCGAAAAGACGCCCGTATTCACGCGTTTCTCCACGGTAGCGGGCAACGTGGGATCGAGCGATCTGGCGCGAGACGTGCGGGGATTTGCGGTTAAGTTCTACACACCGGAAGGCAACTGGGACCTGGTGGGAAATAACATTCCGGTGTTCTTCATCCAGGATGCGATCAAGTTTACGGACCTGATCCACTCAGTCAAGCAGGAGCCGGATCGCGGCTTTCCGCAGGCGCAAACAGCGCACGACACCTTTTGGGATTTTGCATCGCTGATGCCGGAAAGCACCCATATGCTGATGTGGATCATGTCGGACCGGACGATCCCGCGTTCATTTCGTATGATGCAAGGTTTTGGGGTGCATACCTTTCGGCTGGTCAACGAGGAAGGTAATTCGACCTACGTCAAATTTCACTGGCGGCCTAAGCTGGGAATGCAGTCGGTGATCTGGGATGAAGCGCTGAAGATATCGGGCGCGGACCCGGATTTTCACCGGCGCGATATGTGGAATGCAATAGCGGACGGCAATTTTCCAGAGTGGGAGCTAGCGGTGCAGCTGTTCGACGAAGCGTTCGCGCAGAAGTTCGAGTTCGATGTGCTGGACGCGACCAAATTGATTCCGGAAGAGATCGTGCCGCTGCGCGTGATTGGGCGCATGGTGCTGGACCAGAATGTAGATAACTACTTTGCGGAGACCGAACAAGTCGCATTCTGCACGCGCGACGTGGTCCCGGGCATCGATTTCACGAACGATCCGCTATTGCAGGGCCGCAATCTTTCCTACATTGACACGCAGCTCTCGCGGCTAGGCGGCCCTAATTACGCACAGCTTCCGGTAAATGCGCCGCGGTGCCCGGTCATGAATATGCAGCGGGACGGTCACATGCAGATGGGTGTGCCAAAAGGCCGCGTGGCGTATTCTCCAAGCTCGCTCGAGGCGAGCTCGCCCCGACAGGATCCGGCGCGTGGGCTTGCCTCATTTCCGGCGCATGAGGCCGGAGACAAGTTGCGGGTCAGGGCGGAATCGTTTGCCGACCACTTCAGCCAGGCGCTCATGTTCTTCAACTCGCAAACGGACACGGAACAGGGCCACATCATCTCCGCGTTTATTTTTGAGCTGAGCAAAGTCCAGACCAAGACAGTGCGGGAGCGGATGGTCGGACAATTGGCGAATGTCGACCCCATGATCGCCCAACGAGTAGCGGACGGAGTGGGGATCAAGGAGATTCAGCAAATACCGACGACGATCGCAGCACGGAAGGATCTGGCACCTTCGCCTGCCCTCAGCATTCTTAAAACAGCAATCCCATCGCTCAAAACGAGGATGATCGGATGTCTTGTCGCGGACGGAACCGATGCGGCTGAAGTGGCGGCTCTCAAAACGGCGGCCGCGGCGCAGGGTGCACAATTGAAGATCGTCGCGCCTAAAGTTGGGGGCGCCGAAAGCGCAGACGGTACGCTGCTTGAGGCGGATTTTCAACTTGCGGGCGGATCATCGGTGCTGTTCGATACGGTCTATGTCGCACTTTCGGATGCTGGCGCGAAGATGCTCGTAAACGAAGCAGCTGCCGTTTCCTGGGTACATGATGCTTTTGCCCATTTAAAGGTGATTGGCGCATCGGCCGGTTCGCAGGCACTCCTCGAAAAGGCTGGTGTTGTGCCGGATGCAGGCGTGCTGGTTGGCGGCGGGGCGGATGCGTTTCTGCAGAGGGCGGCGGCGGGTCGCATCTGGCAGCGTGAGATGAGCGTGCGCAGGGTTTTCTAACCTGAAAACCGCTCGGAAACTCTCTGGATCACATGGGGCAAAGTGCCGTTCCTATCGCTCGGAAGGCACTTGCCCCACCAGGGTAAGATCGATAGTCACTTCTTTGGCAACGCGAAGAAGAAACGTGCTTGGATCCTTTAGACCCCATTGGACATAGGGCACGATGAAGTGCGTCCTGGCGGTGCAGTTTGAGCCTTCTATATGGATTTGCATGGGCAGTGTGAGTTCGTGGGGGTTGCCGTGCAGCGTAAAGATGCCAGCGACCTGAACTGTTGAGTCGCCTGAAAGTGCGATCGTGCCCTGGTAGCTGGCTGGAGAGAACGAAGCAACGGCGAACTGCGACGCGTCCAGGATATCCTTTGTCATCTTCTTGTCACGCGTGCTATTGCCGCTGTCACCGCTTCCTGCCGCGACAACGACGCTGCCCGACATCTTCAGTGCGCTAAGGTCGAACGTGATCGAGCCGCTCTGGACGTGAAACGTCCCGTGAACCGAATGGAGCACATCGCCGAGCGTGAAGGTGAGCTGACTTGCCTGCGGGTTTACTGTGAAAACTTGCTGCTGCGCGAGTGCGGACGGCGCCAGGGTAGACGAGATGGCGAGAAGAAGGGTCGCCAGGAGCTTGTTCATTTCTTTTCTCCGCTTGTAAGGGTGGGTTGTTGACTGTTGTTCACAAGCCAAAGGCTGATTGAGGCGATATCTCGATCCGAAAGGTATTCGTGGCCAGGCATATCCGTGCCGGGAATACCAAACTTGACGATTTGTGCGAGACGCGTTCTGTGCTGGGCGGCCGAGCCGGCAGTTGCGAGGTCGGGATACATGCCGTCGCGGAGGTTGGGAGGAAGTGTGTGGAAGTCTTTAATCCAGGCCCGGCGTGCCGCGCCCTGCACGGAGTGGCAGGTTGCGCAGTAATGGGCATAAAGACTTGTCCCGTTGAATTCGTTCGCCTGGCTCCATGCTTGCAACGAGGAACTCCAGCTCGCCTCGGCGAGAAGGTGCCGGTGCATGTCAGCAGCCCGAAGACTTTGCAGGTAAGCGACCAGATCGTCGCCGCGGCGGCCAGTGAAAAGATACGCATAGCTGGGCATGAACGAGGCATAGCTCACCAGTGCCGGATTATAAAGATGGGCCTTCAGCCATAACGGTGAGCGACGGCCGCCAACTTCGCTCAGGTCGGGGCCTTGGCGGCGATTTCCGATCAGCGGCGGACGCTCCTGGCGCAGCTCCTCTAGAGTCTGTACCGGCCCCCACATCAGCGTGTCGGCGGTGTGGGGCCGGATGTACTGCGAATGGCAGTGGATGCAGCCCTCGGAGATATAAACGTGCCTGCCCCGTTCCACCGGAGTCGAAAGAGCGTCGGCTTTCGGCATGAGGTGGGGAATGTGCTCGATACAGAGGGCGGCGGCAAGCACTGCGGCGGTAGCTGCCATCTCACGGCTCCTCTCGCGGAGTGCCGCGTACCACTGCGGCAGGAGGATGAATACTCCAGCCAGCCCCATGAATGCAGGCGGCACGTGACGGAGGTGCTGGCCCATGCCGATGCCCATGGCGGAACCGAACCAGCCTGCGATCGCATAGATCCATCCAGCCTGCCTGCCTCGCTCGGCCGCCGATGCGGCGGAGCCGAGCAGCGAAGGATACGCCACCAGCGCCACCGAGTAGAGCGAGACACCGACCGGATAGACGAATGAGGCCGGCAGCGCTCGGCCGGGATGAAGCAAAAGCAGGCAGGCGAGGGCCAGGAAGAGGAAGGCCAGGGAGAGCACAAGCTGAGTTCCACGCCGCCGTAGAAGCCATACCGCGGCCAGCGCGGCGAGCAGGTGGAGCAGCCCATTTCCCCACAGGTGCAGCGAGCCTTGCCAGGTGCCCGCCTTGAGAGCGGGCGTGTTCTGAATGATGAAAAAGGCCGCGGAATCAAGCCAGACCAGGGCTGTAAAACAGACCAGGGCTCGCGGGAAAGAAAAGCTGGGACGCGAAATCGGCGTTGCCGCCGGCGAAGAGTCTGCGCGGGTCTGGCCGATGAAAATACCCGCCAGGCACAGAACCGCCGCGGTGAGCGCCTGGTTTGTGGGCGACGCGGTAAAGAGCGGAGGAAAGTTGCAGAGGAAGTAGCCGAGCCCCGTGCCCAGGCCGACCCCCAGCAAAGGATTGCGAGCGCCGAGCCAGGCGCCGAGATAAGTAACGAGGGTCACGGTAAGCAGACCAAGCCCGCTGCCAATCAGGAAAGCGACGGCCACGCTTCCCGCCAGGGTAAGCGGCAGAAGCGACAAACAGGCCGAAGCCGCGCAGGCCGCGAGCCCGGCCGCAAGCCGCGCGTTGGGGCGTGGAAAGAGCGCCACGCGGGGAACCAGCAAGCTGAAGAGAATGCCCCCGGCAGCCATCGCCCCCATGACCGCTTTCAGGTGTGTATCGGCAATACCAAGTGCGGCGAGGCGCTTGAGAAAGGCGAACTGCGCGAAGATCAAGAAATAGACATAGGTGATAGCGACGAGACTGACGCCCCGCCAGCCTGACCAGCGCTGCCTACGCTGCGACATTGGCGAGCCATCCTCTGGTGAGGCCAGCGATCTGGAGAAGCGCGAAAGCTCCATCCGTGATCGCCACATCGACCCATCCCGGATCGAGCGTGCCCGCGAGGATGCTGAAGGAGACGAAGAGCGCGACACAGCCGCGGCTTATTGCGGTGAGAAGCCAGACGACCTCAAGTTTCGGCGCTAAGCGTGGAGCCCTAACAAGATAGGCGCCGTACAGGCAGGCGATGCCGACAGAAAGGACAAAGACTCCGATAAACGAAAGAAATGGAAGCGAAACAGGAGCTATGTGCAGCCGCATAAGACGGAGAGTGAGCGCGGGAGCGAATAGAAGAAGTAGGCCGGTTCCGGAATCTGAAAGGCCGGTGAGCAGTTGGTAGCCAAGCAGGAGCGAGCGCTTCATTGCGCCTCCTCGTGAGAGGAGAGGAGGTCTGCGCGCGAATCTTGAGATTGGACCCGCGATGCCCAGAAAAGCCAGTCGCCGGAGGCGACGAGCATCAGAATGCCCAACACGAAGCGAAGTGTGTACATGCTATTTCTGCCTGCGCCCGGCACGATGGTGAATGCAGGATCGAAGCCTTCGTGGAAGCCTGCGACAAACATCAGCAGCACGTATGAGAACACGCTCGCATGCCACAGGTAAAACGACCAGCTCCGGTTGAAGATGGAGCCGTGCTCCCCGAGCAACTGCACCAGGACAAAGATAAGCAGGCTCGAAACGAAGCCGGCCATGGCCATCAGGGAGTGGCCAACCAAGCCGTCCGTGAACTTGAGGCGATCCAGAACGCCGGGCAGAAACAGGCACCAGCCGGTAGGGATGAGCACCGACCACCAGAGCAGAAACGCGATGCGCCAGCGGCGGGTGTTCGCGTTCCATGCGAAGCCGCCGTAGTACCAGGGCAGGAGCGGCAGCCACGCGAGCAGGCTGCCCAGGCTTACGTACTGGGTAGGGCGGTGATGGCTGACATCGGTTCGCCCGAGGGTGAGGCAGAGCAGCGCCTCGGCCAGGAAAATGCTCCAGGCTACGGCTTTGCGCCGGGAGCTATTCGCTTGGGCGCGGGTGAGGCCGAAGGGGAGCACGAGCAGGATCGCGACGATGATCAAGGCCGATTCGAGCTGGCTTGCGCCCGTGGGTCCGCCGGAGTCCGGATTAATCGGCGGGTAAAGATTGGGGTCTGCCGCGATGTAAAGGATCGGCGGGATGGCGAGCAGAAGAATCAATCCGAGGATTTTGCCCACGCGCGCGAGCGGGGCCGAGGGTGCTCGCCGTTGCGCGGTCGTTGCACCGGCGAGGAGGAGCCAAAGCGTGAGCAGCGCAAGCGGAAACAGGACGCGCGCGAAGCCGGTCCAGTCGAGAAAGAGCTTGCCGCTGGAGTGGCCGCCCAGCCAGGAAAGCGCTCCGACGCCGAGAGCCGTGGACCATACCCACAAAACCGGCCGGCACCAACGCGCTGCCGTCCCAAGGTCCGCGCCGTAAACCTTGAAGAGGAAGGCCACGAGCGGCAAGCTGCACCAACCATAGAGTTGAAGATTCAAGTGCAGCGGCATCCATCGCCCATAGGTCCACTCGCCCAGCAGACGATTCATGCCTGGCAGGATCAGCAGCGCCGCGAGCAAGACGCCAATTGCGTTGGCCGTGACCAGCCAGAGCAGCGCATGCCACGTCGCGGACACAAACACGTCGGGGTGTGCCCGCGGGTATGCGCGTACGTTCGGGTGCACACGCGAGGGCTGCTCGAAATGCATAGCATCCACCTGCGGGATTTCAGACAGGCTGCTGCTCATACATCCTTCCATCCCGCATCTCTACGACACGGTCGCAGCGGCTGGCGAGAGCGCGATCGTGAGTGGCCATAATCAGCGTCACGCCTTCGTTTGAGACCAGCTCCAGCAAAAGCTTGAAAACCGTTTCACTCGTCTGTTCGTCGAGCGAGCCGGTGGGTTCATCGGCAAGCAGAATCCTCGGGTGATTTACGAGCGCTCGACAGAGCGCGGTGCGTTGCCGCTCGCCTCCGGAGAGCGTCTGGATGCGGTGATTGAGGCGGTGGATCAGGCCGGTGCGCTCGGCGAGTTCACGAACCCGCCTTGTAGCTGCTTTCCGGTCCGTTCCCGCAGCGACCGAAGGAATCAGGCAGTTTTCTTCGAGCGTGAGGTCGGGAATCAGATTGTGAAGCTGGAAGACGAAGCCCACCTGGTGCCGGAGCAGCCGCAACACGTTGCGATGACGATTGATCTCGATGTTGCCGATTGAAACATTTCCCCGGTCGGGGGCATCAAGCCCGCCGAGCAGATGCAGCAGAGTGCTCTTGCCGCAACCCGATGGCCCGCAGAGCGCGACCGTCTGCGCCTCGACAGCTTCAAAGTCCACCCCTTTGAGAACGCCGATCGCGCCGGCGTCGTAACTCTTCCAAACATCCGTGGCGCGAGCGGCAATGCGACGCGCGTCCTTTCCGCCGGCGGCTCCGGGAATACAGTTTGTCATTCGAAGCGAAGCGCCTCCACCGCGCGAATTCTCATGGCGTAAAAGGCCGGATAAAGCGCGCCGGCCAATCCGGTCAGCAGCGCGAGCACGATCACAATGAGCAGCACAACCGGCTCGATGGTGACGTCGATGTAGCCGTGCAGCGCGGGAACCAGCTTGAGTGCGAACAGGAAACCGGTTCCGATCAGGAGCCCGGACGCTGCGCCCAGAATCGAGACAAGCGACGACTCGCCGAAGATGATTCCGGCAATCTGCCCGTCGGAGAAACCGCTGACGCGCAGAATGGCAATCTCCCGAATGCGCGTGAACACGGACATGATCATGGTGTTGGCGACGCCCAGGCCGCCCAGCAGGAGCCCGCAGCCGCCCACAGCCCAGGCCGTTGCCTTGAGTATCTTGAACTGCGAGTAGGACCGGGAGAACTCCGCGTCTTCAAGCCCCACCAGCTCGGGATATCTCGTCGCGATCATGCTCTTGAATGCCGCCGCCTCGTCTTTGCTGCGCAGCTTGACCGTTACGACCGAGGAGTAGCCCTGCTTGTGAAAGAAGGCCTGCGCGGAGCTGAGCGGCATGAACACACCGCCGTCCTCAAAGCCGTTCGATGTTTGGACGATACCGATGACGTGAAAGCTGCCGTGTCCGATCTGCACCGGCATGCCCAGCTTCGCCTTCAAGAAATCCGCCGCGCGCGCCCCTAGAACGACATCGTCTGCATGCTTCGCGAAGTCGCTCCGCTCGCCCTTAAGCCAAGTTGCGTTGCGGATGCGAGCGTCCCCGGCCGTGACGCCGAAACAGGTAATGATCGGCTGGTTTTCGCTCGAAACGATGCCGAAGAGCACCGGGTCGGCGTGCAGCACCATCGGCCAACCGGAGATAGCGTGTGCGGCGTCAGCCGGAACATTGCTGAAGAACAGATCGGACACGTTCTTCTCAAACACAATGATCTGACTGTCGTTTGAAAGAATGCCCGAGAACATGCCGACCGCACCCTGCAGGATTGTGACAATCGTGAGCATCGCTGCGACGCTGAACGCGATCCCGGCAACACTGATAAAGGACCGGATACGATGGCGGCGGAGGTTGGTGAGAATCAGCTTGAGAAAGATCACGGCTACCCTCGCAAGCTCTGCTCGCAGGCAGCCCTGCTTGTGCGAGCCATATCGGCCTTTAAGTCACTGGAGAGCTTTTCAAGAAACCGGCATTCAGGCCTCTCGACAAGTAGACGGCCAATAGCTTCATCTCCTTCGCCGATCAACTGTGCGAGGCGCTCTAGCGCACCTTGAATACCGACACTAAGCGCGACGTTCGGCCGGTCGAGCAAAGCATCGCGTGCTACAGTCTTTCCATTATCGGCATCGCTGCCCAGAACGTCCTTGAGATCGTCCAGTATCTGATAACTCAGGCCCCAACACATGGATGCCTGCTCCAGCAAAAAACTTTCAATCTCCGAAGCGCCACCCAGCAGGGCCGGCAAGACGACCGCCAGCCGGACCAGCGAAACCGTTTTATCGACCGCGATGCGCTCCGCCGTTTCGCGATCGTGGGCCAGATGCTTGTAATGAAGATCGAAGCTTTGGCCATTTAAAAGTCCATCGATGCCGAGGCACTGCTCCAGGTAGCTGAGTGCCATTCGTTGCCGGTCGGGTGGACACACGGAAACCGCGCGCCATGCCAGCGCATAGGCGCGGTTGATTAGGCCCAAAGCGGTAAGGATGGCTCCAGCCTCGCCGTAAAGCCGGTGCGTACAAGGGACGCCACGCCGGAGCTGCGTATTATCCATGCACGGCAGGTCGTCGAAAAGCAGGGATGCCGTGTGGAAGTACTCAAGAGCAATCGCCAGGTCCTTGCCTGCAGCCTCGGGCACGCTATAAGCGGATGCCATTTCGAGGACAATCCGCGGACGAACAAGGCTACCGGGATTGCCGAGCACATGCTGAAGCGCCTGCTCGAGATTGGGCTCAAGCTTTTCCGAAAGCGGGAGGGAAGCGCCGAAATCCTGTTCCAGCTGCTGCTCGCTCGATGGGTTCATAAAAGAGTGGCGCAATATTTCAACCCTGACTGCCCGGATAGCCCCGGACTGCAAGCGCGGTGGCGCTGAATCGCGAGGCGAATCCCCTGACCGGGATTCCCGCTCACTTAAGACGAGATGCCGTGCTTTCGGAAGCACTCTCTATACAAACCCTCACGCTACTACCTGGCCCATGCGAATTGCTTGAACTTGGCAGACGCCCAGGCATTCAGCATTTTCGTTCCTGATGCCATATATATATATCTCCCACATGATTCACACACAACGGCTCGATGACAGAGCGTTCATCTTGAATACCTTCAGTTCGGAACAGGAGCCGTTCGTGCACCCCGACCACTGTTTATGCTCTAAGCTTCTGTCATGAGACTCCTGCTGGTTGAGGACGATCCCGATATCCAGAGCTTCTTAAAGCATTCGCTTGCGGAGGCCGGATACCAGGTGGATATTGCAGGAAACGGACGCACGGCGGAACAGCTTGCGATTGACGGCAACCCTGAGGTGCTTATCGTGGATCTCGGGCTGCCCGACGGGGACGGGATCAGTCTGATTCTTCGGCTGCGCCAACTCGGAGTCGGTGCGCCGGTTCTGATCCTGTCGGCCCGGCGATCGGTCGATGACAGGGTGCGCGGTCTCGAGCAGGGCGGAGACGACTATCTCACAAAACCGTTCGCTCTCGCGGAGCTGATCGCCCGACTTCGCAATCTCTCGAAAAGAAAAGCTCCGGAAGGTAGAGAATCAACGCGGCTGCGTGTGCTCGATCTGGAGCTCGACCTGCTGAGGCGGGAGGCAACGCGGAGCGGCGAACTCCTGCGCCTGACCGCGCAGGAGTTCGTGCTGCTGGAGTACCTGTGCCGCCATGCCGGTCGAGTCGTCACCCGTTCGATGATTCTCGACGAGGTGTGGGGTATGCGCATTCAGCCTGACACCAACGTGGTCGACGTTCATATCTACAGGCTGCGTGGCAAAGTCGACCTTGAAGGTCGCCAGCCGCTGATCCGTACCTTGCGAGGGGTGGGCTATGTCCTTAAAGATCGCTGAATCGATGGTAAGAAGCGCTGCATGGCGTATCTCTCTTTGGGCTACGCTGGCGTTCGCGTGCGGAACCCTTCTAGCCTTTGCCTATCTTCATGGATTTGTGGCAAGTGACGTCCAACGCCGGAGCGACGCGTGGCTTTCAGGAGAAGTCGAGGTGCTAGGCGATGTGGCGGAGCGCACCCCGAAAAATGCTCTTTATGATCGCGTCGTCAAAGAAGTCGCCGAGCTTGCCAGCAAGGAAGTTCCGAACA
This sequence comes from Acidobacteriaceae bacterium, assembly GCA_965276625.1. Taxonomy (GTDB): domain Bacteria; phylum Acidobacteriota; class Terriglobia; order Terriglobales; family Acidobacteriaceae; genus EB88. Next base: position 1,395,642 of record CBDIBB010000002.1, on the reverse strand, counting down.
GGCCCGTGCGCGGAAACAGCCGGAACGATTCCGTCTTCTTTCTTCAAAGTGGAAGGAACGGCGTTCTCGCGTTATGGGCCGGGGCCGGAGATGGGATTTCAACTCTAACCGCGATTCAACATGGACGCATGGCCCCGAACGCGCCCTCGGACCTTCGCGTGAAAGGCTTTGCCACCCCGTTTCGCGTCGCCTCTCTCCGCATGGAGGACGGCAGCTCCATCTATCTAGGCCTGTCGGAGAAAGACGAGCTGCGCCTGCTACGCAACTTGCGCTTTCACTTCTTCCTCTTGTGGCTGCTGATTGTTCTGTTGGCCTTCCTGATTGTTTTCTTTACCACGCGGCGCATGCTGGGGCACGTGCGCCAGATCACGGAAGCCGCATCGAGGATCGGGCAGTCCGACTTGAGCAGCAGAGTTCCTACGACGCGTCGAAACGACGAAGTCGCCCACCTGGCGCTCACGCTCAATCGCATGCTCGACCGTATTGAAAGTGCCATGCACCAACTGCACACGATTACCGATTCTCTGGCCCACGATTTGCGCAGCCCGCTTACCGCGATCCGAGGCAAGCTCGAGGTGTCTATCTCCTCCGGGATTAAAGGGGAGCAGACGGAATCCATCGTTTCATCGATCGAAGAACTGGATCGCTTGACGGAACTACTCAATCGGTCACTCGACGTAGCCGAGGCCAAAGCAGACGCACTCCGGCTGCACCGCGTCCCGTTGGACCTCGACGAGATGCTGCGAACCATGATCGACCTTTACGAGCCGTGCATGTCCGACAAAGGTTTGCGCATGCAGCTGCACAGCGCCGGAAGCATCCGGATTTCGGCCGATGCTGCACTTATGCATCGCATGATTGCAAATCTCTTCGACAACGAAATGAAGCATCTCCCCGCGTCCTGCACGGTTGAACTCCATCTTTACGAAGAGAACGGATCGGCGCATGTTGTGCTCGAAGACGACGGCCCCGGATTCGCGGCTGACCTCGATTTCCGCGTTTTCGAACGGCACGTAAAAGGAAAACAGTCGAGCGGCCACGGACTCGGGTTAGCCTTCGTCGAAGCAGTCGTACACACTCATGGCGGAACTCTAGCAGCTTCGAATCGACAAGCAGGAGGTGCGCGCCTGGCGATTACACTTCCGACTTCCTCAGACACACAGCGCGAATTTTCGGAATCGTTATTAACAACCGGGTGAAGGGTCATTCCCGCCGGCGCAAGGAGAAGCGTGGATCATCGGATGATAGCTCGCGCTCTCCTCGGTTTGTTGTGCATCCTGCAAGGGCTAGCAACCGTGGCAATCGACCTCAATCGAACGCATGCAACGAACCCTGACTGGCCCGGACATGCTCGATTTCATCTCGTATGGCAGGACATCACTCTTTTTCTGCTGGCTGGCCTTGAAGCGGCACTGGTGTGGTGGCGAGGACCGCTCGTGACGCATCGCTTCTACTTAGCCGCAGCGCTCACGTCGATTCCGTTGCTGGCGTTTCTGACTGCTGCCCTGGGACGTGCATGGTACAGTGGCACTTTCTCGGATCGGAGCGGCATACCCGCAGCGCAGCTTTCCCTGCGGGGCAAAGTAGTTCGCCTGGATATGAATCTTGTTGCTGTTGTCGCAGCCCTGCTGGTGCTCCTAGCAATTCTGGCAATGTACGCGCTGTAGGTCAGCTCTGGCTGTGCGCGGAGGAACACTGCCGGATAAGGTGGCCTGGAGTGCTTCCGGTCCGGTAATGGAACCGGAAACTCTAGCCAGCCTTGTCCTCAGCGGCTGGGATCTTTGGGTGGAGTCATGGTTTTCCAGTTTTTGGCAATCACAAAGTACCTGGAAACCGTGTGCACAAAGTGCTTGGCATTGGGAGGGGTCGCGACGGAACCATGGAGAACAGCGTCCTGTTTCACATTCGATCCGTACTCCGCACGAAAATCACCATCATTTGCATCAAGGATATCGCCGCTCAAGTCGAGACCGGCAAACAGGCCCTTGGCCCGCGAATAAGTGAGAAACTCCGCATTCAGGAGCACATCGGTAGCCGCCTGTGCATCGCGACCGACCGGACCCGCTGCCGCTGAAGCGTTCGCGCCGAGCTTCACCTTGCTGTGCAGCATGTCCTGCACACTCTTATCGTTCATCCCGAGGAGCACCAAATCCGTCGCCTGTCCACCGGCCTGGAAACCAAAACTCACGCCTCCGAGCTTCACAAAAACCGGAGCGCTCCATCCATGGCCCGTGCGGCAGGTGGCTACGCCTTGACCATACTGCGCGCCAACCAGGAAGGCGCCCTTCTTTTCCGAAGGAATGACAAGGACGCACTTCGTGCCTCCAAGGACCGTTTCTGGAATCGCATGGTCTGGTGCGGCCATGACCTCTTCAATGATGCGCGCGGAAGCGTTCAATCGCTCGTCCATCTTTGCCTTGTCCTGGGCCTGTGCCGCCGGGACGATGACGGCCGACGCCAATGCCAAGCCACAAACAGCCCCTCTTAACTTCTTCATCGGATCACCTTATCTTTCAAAATTTATATTGCTCGCTTTTCAGCACGCTTCATCGTTGATGACGAAAACTTCATCCCGGTTCACCTGCTTGATCCCTTACGGGACAGTCCATGAATAGATGTTGCAGAGCTATTAACGAAACGATCCTCCGCTCGGAGCTAACCCCTGACTTTGCAAGGCCCTGGTCGCTCATGTAGGCCCTGTAAGCGCCATGGAACGGGTTCTTGTTCCCAGATTGTTCCCGAAAATCTCTGTATGCAAGCCACGCTGCAAGAAAACGAAAAGTACCGGCAGTTTGTGAATGGCGTGGCGACGGAGATGGGAGCGTTCGACTTCAGCGGGGAAAATATCGTATGGCACTATACGAACGGTCAGGGCTTGCTCGGCATTCTCCAGTCTTCGACTATCTATGCGACTCAAGTTGCATCATTGAACGACACGACCGAGACGAAGTATGCGACCGATCTTTACAAACAGGTGATCGGTGAATTAATCAAGAAAAATGCTGAGGATTCGGAGACGGTAGCTTTCCTGACGCGAGTGCTTGAGTTTGTTAAGGAAGAGCCGGCTTCGCCAACCCATGATACGAGCAAGTTATTTGTCGCTTGCTTTAGCGGAGATGAAGATGAGCTTACACAGTGGGATCGGTACTCAAAGCCGAATGGGTATGCAACTGGGCTCACGGCGCGGGGTCTTTTTCGCGAGCCAGGCAGCCAGATCTACCGTGTAGTGTACGACCGCGATAAGCAGCTTGCGGCCGCCAAAATAATTGCTCAAGCGACGCTCGATTTTTATCGCGAAGGCTTAACGGGCGAAAGGCGTGAAAGCCCGGATGAGTGGGCGCGGGTCTTTTTTGATGCTTGGGACGAGTGAATTTACAAGATAGCCCTCTATTCAAGGATTCGAAGTGGAAGTCTGAAAACGAGTACCGCCTTGTTCATGAATTGAAAGTGCAGGAATCTCCGAAGGTGCGATTTGACCAGAGGCCGAAAATGATGGCACGATACCTGGCGCTCGATACACCAGCTTGGGTGAAACGTCGCGCTGGGCTATTGACAATCGCAAAGGTCTGGATCGGCCCAGGAAATAATCCTGCTTTCACGAAGATTAGCGCTCAATTGCTTTTGGAGCAGATGGGCTACTATAAAGTTCGGATAGAAGTGACGAGGTGCACAGTAAAATGGTGAGAAGCAAACCCCGCTGGTGTGCGGGATGGCTGAACCTAATAGGCGCGGTTGGAACGCCTGGCTGAATTGAAATTAGAACCTTTAGATTATGAAAAGGCTAAATAGCTAATTCTAAAAGAACTGTAGCAGCGTAGATAATCCCTAGCCTCTTTTAAGAATCAGCAAGTTACAGAAACGCACTGTTTAGAGCCCTACGAATACCTCTGCAAAATCTGGACCCAAGATCACGACAGATTTATTTTGATCCAGTCCATCGAATGCAGGGACTAAACACCTAGTTCGTCTCTGCTGAAACGGATGTCGAGAATCTGAAGGTTTTCCTGTAGGCGCGAAGGAACCCATACCGATCTGTGAAGCGATATAATCGCTCCGATTCATCAGATGTTCTAAAGCCGAATAGACGGCTAGATTGCAGCGAGCGTAGGTGTAAGCGGTCGCGGCCTCCGAGCCGTATTTCTTATATATCGTCCACTGCGAGAAGAACTGACCGTGGAGAGCGAGAAGCTTATTGCTCCTAAAGGACGCTCCCGGATTTTGCCTTTGGAACTGCTCATGTGCTCAACGAATGACGAAGTCTTGGCCGCTTCCATTCGACCTAGTAAACTTCTATAAGAACACTTCGCGGCTGCTATGGTCCAGGTGTTGTGTACGGCTGATACAACCGCATGAGCTTCGCAGTATCAGCTCAGCCGAGATCGTGATCTGCCGCGGTGCAAACTCATTCTTGATCTGGTCGAAGACCAGATCTGCCGCGGCAGAGGCCAGATCGCTTACGTTTTGCTGGACCGTGGAGACCGCGGGACGGAGCGTTCCAGCAAGAGGAAAATCGTCGAAGCCGAGCAGTGCCACATCTTTGGGCATATTGTACGGCGAGTCGATAATGAATTCGTAAGCGTTTACTGAGGCAGCGCCGTAAAGCGCATACACTGCGTCAGGGCGCCGCGCAGGGTCGGCAAACTGGTCGCGAAGTATCTGCGGCATCTGCTCAGGATCTGGAGTGTTAACGACACAGGAACGCAACCCTGCGCTTCGCACGGCTTCTTGATATCCACGAACTCGCTCCTTAATGGTATGAATGTTTGGGTCCCCGCCAAAGCAGAAAATAGACCGGCGTCCATGCTGGATCAGGTGCTCGACTGCATGACGGGAAGCCTCAAAATTGTCACAAGTGACTGAAGAATAGCGGCCCTCGATAGGCCGGTCAAGAGCGACGACCGGCACGGAAAGAGAGCTTAAAGCCGATAAAAACTTCCGAGTCTGGTGACGAGGTGGGACGGCAAGGATACCGTCGACCCGGTAGCTTCGAAAGACATCCAACTCCTGGATTTCCTGCGCGGCATCGTCTTCCGAGGCGAGCACGATCAGGATGCAATTCCGTTTCCGCGCAGCTTCTTGCACGATGCTCGCCATCCTTGCGAAAAAAGGGTCGAGGAGGGTAGGGATGATCAGCCCGATACTGTGGGCCCGTTCGCCTTTCAACGCGCGCGCGGCAAAGCTGGGCTGGTAGCCGAGGCGCGCGATTACTGATTGCACCTTCGCCATCGTAGCCGCGTCCACATAGTGTCCGCCGTTGATGACTCTCGATACCGTCGTGGTTCCTACGCCCGCCTCACGAGCTACATCGGATAAGACTGGCCGCTTCGGCTTCTGTTGGAGCTTAGTTCGCTGTTCCATGCTTCGGCTTGGGCGACCCTCTCAGGCAAAGTCTCTGAAATAGGGTACTCCTTCTATGCAGTCGGAAGCAGGAACACTGGTCCGTTGTCGACGCACCGGCGCTTCATATGCTGCCCGCGTCACTCTTTTGCGCTACAGAATCTCGATGAAACAGAAGATGGCCTTCCCCGGTAAGAGCGGCATGTTCGATGGTGGGCGAGCGCAGCTCGGCGCCATTAAAAACAATTGCACTCACATTGTTTCCTGTGCCCTCTTGCGTAATCGTGAGAGTTTTGTTGTTTGAGAGGTTTACCGTGGCGCGTTCAAAGAGCGGCGCGCTTACTACATACTCCGGCTTTGCGGGGCACAGGGCGAACAGCCCAAGTGCGTTCAGGACATACCATGCCGACATGGATCCGGTATCTTCGTCTCCGGCAAAGTGATTGGAGCTGTACAGTTCGTCCATTACTTTGCGGGTCCAGTAGCGCGTGCGATCCGGACGGCCGGCTATCGCGAAAATGCCCAGAACGTGGTGTACGGGCTGGTTTGAATGGGCGTACTGTCCGAAGTTCACCGCGGCCATTTCCGACATTTCGTGGATCTCGGAGTTATAGTCGCCGAGGTGGAAATCAGGCTGCATCGTGCACATCTCCTCCAGTTGCGCAACAGCAGCCGGGCCGCCGCCGAGCGCGTCCACCAAGCCAGGAATGTTGTGCGGTACGGCCCAGCGATGCTGCCACGCGGACCCTTCGACGTACGGATTGCCCCATGCAATGGGGTCGAACGGCTCGACCCATGTGCCGTCTGAACGCTTCGCTCGAAGAAAGCCTGTCTTGCTGTCGAACAGATTCCGCCAAGACTCGGAGCGCGCGCGAAACATCGCATAGTCGTCCTGGTTTCCAAGCGCCTTCGCCACCTGAGAAATGCAGAAATCGCCATAGGCCGCGTCCATGGTTTCGACGACGGATGTCCCGACAAGGTCCTGGGGCAGGTAGTGGTATTTCATGTACTGGAGCACGCCGCGGCGGCCGTACCCAAAACCATGGTCGGCGGGCTCGGTGGCGTGCTTCTTTAATCCTTCGTACGCAGTCTTGAGGTCAAAGCCCTGGATGCCCTTGGCTGCCGCTTCGCCAAACACTGAATCGATGAGGCTGCCGGTCATGCCGCCCCGGTATCCGGGGCACGGGAATTGCGGTAGCCAGCCGCCTTCCTTGTACGCGTTGACCCAGCCCTGCAGAATCTCGCCCAGCCGGTCGGGATAGAGGATCGTCATCATCGGATACCAGGCGCGGTACACGTCCCAGTAGCCATGGTCGGCGTACATGACTCCCTCAACTACTTGGCCGTTATAGGGGCTGCGGTGCTGCATTTTGCCGGTTGCATCCGGCTCGTGCCACACGCGCGGGAACAGCAGGGTCCGGTACAGGCAGGAGTAGAACGTCTTCTGCTGCTCCGGAGTGGCACCCGCGATCTCGACGCGTCCCAGGTGCTTATTCCACACAGCCGCGCCTTTGTCCCGGAGCGCCTGGGGAGGACTGCCGCCGAGCTCCGCGTTCAGGTTCAGCGCGGCCTGATCGAAGGAGATAAACGAGGTTGCGATGCGCACCTCAAGCGCTTTTGTCCCGGGCGGCAGATGCACCAGAAAGACACATCCCTCTTTGGACTGCGTCATTTCCACACGGGTCCATGGCGTGGAGAACTTCAGCAAGTAGTAGTTGGCGAACCCGGCCGAGACTCCGCCGGAGTTGATCGTCGAGGTGAAGCGAATCGTGCCGTTCGCCGGATCTTGCTCGACATTTTCCGACTTGCCTTTGGGGATATCGACCAGGAACCCGCAGCCATCTTGAGCGCGGTACCGCGCGGAGATCAGGGCGCAACGCTCGGTCGGGATGAGCTCCGCATCGATGCCGTCGCGCATCAGGTGGAGGCTCATGGTGTGGGGTCGCAGAACGGCTTCTTCCGGGCGGTAGGACGCGGCGCGGCGGCCGGGATCAGGATCGATCCTGCCGCTGAAAGGGAGGAAGACAGCCTGCCCATAGTCGCCCAGCCAAGGGGCCAACTGGTGCGTGCAGCGGAAGCCCTGAATGCGGCGCTCTTCCGGGTGAAACATCCAGGTGGTGCCGGAGAAACTCTGCAGTGTCCAGTGCGCCATCCCGAATGGGAGCGCGGCGATCGGCAGCGTGTTTCCCCGGGAAAAGTTAAAGGTCGAATCCGTTCCCTGGAGCAGGTTGACCAGCAGCACCGGCTCAGCCGCGGCGGCCGTTGCTGCCGGCTGCTGCGGTGCCTGGGTGTCGATCAAAGCGGAAGCTCGCTCTTCGGAGATGGACGCCGCGAGCACGGCCGCGCCCGATAGTTTGAGAAAGCTGCGCCGGTCGGACGAGGGCGGCTTGAGGGTGTCACTGGGATTCATCAGTTCTCTCCTGCTAACTAACTGCGTTACTTCGCATAGGTCCCGCCCGGCATCGCGGCGTCCAGGAATTTCCATATCTCGCGGAACGCGCGCAATGTCTGCTCATCTGAGTAACTCCCGTGGACGCCTCCCGGAATGGTGACTAACTCGTTTGTGACGCCCACCTTGTTGAGCGCGTCCCGCAGACGTACCGCCTGCGAGTAGGGCACGGTTGGGTCGTGGTCGCCATGGATGGTGATGATAGGAGGAAGGCCAGCGCGCACATAAGTGAGCGGAGAAACTTCCTTCGCGATTTCATGCTTATTCGGAGACGAACCTACCCACTCGACCGCATAGGTTTCGCGGTCGGGACCGCTCAACTCATCGTCGACATCCGTGATGCCGAACCAGTTCACGATCGCGGCTACCTTCAGCGGCGGCGCGTTCGCCTCAACCGGGCAAGCGTTGTCGAGGTCGGTTCCGTTCGGCAGCATCCCCGTAATGAGCGCCAGGTGGCCACCGGCGGAGTGGCCGCTCACCACAATCCGGTTCAGATCGAAATGGTACCGGACCGCGTTGTTGTAAACCCAGCGCAGCGCGCAGCGACTGTCCTCGACCGCGGCCGGGGCCGTTGTGTTCGAAGCAAAACGGTACTCCACATTGACGACGTTCCACCCTCGTTCGATATAGGGAAGAAACACATTCGGCGCGCCTCCCTTGTCCCCAAACACCCAGCCGCCGCCGTGGAAGTAGACCAGGGTCGGCACGGGAGCGGTCGCGGCATGATTCTCCCATACATCCAGATGGACAGGGGTGTTATTAAAAGTGCCATAAGTGATGTTCGCGGCAATGCCGTAGCGAAACGACGCCAATTCAGCCCAATCGCCGCTTGTCTGCGGCGCCTGGGCCCTGAGAGGGCGGCTCAAAAGCATCGCAAACGCCAGGCCCGCAATGGAAATCCACTTCTTCGTATTAGCAGCGTACATAGGCTTTTAAGAAACCCTCCTGTATCAATAAACAGTTTCGGAACAAGCGGAGATAAGTTCCAGAATTACATAAAGCACCGCAGCGTACAAAGCCCGAATCGCGGCACCTTGACACTGACCGTACAGCTTTCGCCTTCGCCCGCATGCGGCCGAAGCGACTCAACCGGTCTGCCGTTTAGATCGACAATGTCGACTTTCTTTGGTCTAAACCCAAGCCGGATCTGATGGTCTTCCCCGTCGCTTTCCGCGTTGAACAGGCGCACCAGGAGCGATCCCGAATCCACCTGCATGGCGGAGAGCTGCAGGCCCGAGTCCGGCGTGCTGATGAGCGAACGGGAAAGCAGCGGCACTGAAGCAGGCCCTTGCACCAAGGCCGTAAGCAGCGGCTCGCAAAAGCGGCTGTACTCGTACGCGACCCTGGCGCGGTTCCATAGCCCGGCATGCGGCAATAGCGCAAAGCGAGTGGTATGTTCGCCCTCGAACGGGTGCTTGCCCCACCAGAAGCTGCCATTCCAGGCCCACCCCAGCACCAGCCCGAGCGGCTGGTCAGGACCGTAGTTATAGGCCGTGGTGCGGTCGCTCATCACGGCCAGCCCGAAGGCCTCGTCCGGCTGCGCGAGGTCGATCCACTGAGCCAGGATGTTGTGCTTGATGTCGTTCCAGCTTTGGAAGCTCGTGTCCTTTACCCTGCTTTGGCACACGTCGAAGGCAGCGCTCTTGAAAAGAACCCCGTTCTGCACAAAAGGCAGATGCGCCTGCAGCTTCCACCGGCCGTCGTTTTGCGAGCGGCGCGGATCGCTCATGTGCGCATTCGGCGCCGGTTCATAGGGGTCGCCGATCCAGGTTGGCTGCGGGAAACGGAAGGTCACCTCCACGTCAATGCGCGGTTCGCCTGCGGCCACCTGGAGCAGGGTGGAGACCTGCGCCGGACCCACGGTTCCCTTTATGCGAAGCGACGCCCGCACCGGGCCAGACTCCTCGACGACGACCGACGCGGTCGAGTCCGCGCTGCTGTGCCAGGCGCGGTCCTCGATGAAGTAGCCCCGGTACTCGCCGAACCGGCGGGGTGATGCGGCATCGACAAACTCGTTGCCGTTCTTGAGCGCGCGCAGGCTGCGAATCGTTCCGCCGCGAGCGGGATCGATCGTAATTTCATACAGGTCGGACGCAATCACGACGGACCCGTCCGCCTCGCGCCTCACAGAAACGCCGGGTTGCTGCGGTTGGACCGCCGCGTTGCCGTACACCGGCCGGACTTTCAGCGTGCGGTAGCCCATCGCCGGAACTTGGGCCCTGACCAGAAGCTGCTCGTGATTGATGCCGCCTTCCGGCTCTTTCTCCTTCGCGGCCGCGATGGCATGCTCTCGGCTCATGGAGTCGAGCACCGGCATCGTGTAATACGAGCGATCGACAATCGCCTGCACCGGAAGGCTATTGCCATCTTCGTCCTCCACCACGACGGCGGTAGTTCCGGGATCTATGGACAGCGCAATCGCCGCAACCTCCGTGCGCGGAAAACCGAGCGTGTTGAACAGCCGAGCCTGCTGCGGCCCTAGCGGGTCCTGCGGCATGCTGTTCCCGGCTTCTGTGAGCGCGTCCGAAGCCCGCGCGATCGCCTCGTCCGCCATGTCTTGCGATTCGAGCGTCTTCGCGGCCACATCGAAAGCCCAGGCCTGCCGCCCCTTGCGCGTGGTCGCCGTAATCCACGCGTCGTGGGCCTGCGTAAGCAGCAGCTTGTCCCAGGCCGCCTCCAGCGCCTCTGCCGGGTAGGGCGCGCGTCGCATAGCCCAAGCCAACGATGCCATTTTTTCGGCGACGATGATCCGGTTTTCGGCGCTCCGCACCTGCTCGGCAACCGTTCGCAGCGTGGGGTCGCCCCAGGGCAACGTGACCAGAATGTCTTCGATGGTGACGCGCCAGCTTGCTTGCGGAGGGCCGGCGACGCCGTATATGTACTCGCGCCAGGTAAAGTAGCGGATGCGTGAGCCCTGCACGCGCGGCTTCGCGGTCCATCCAAGGTCCTGGAAGCACATGCCCGCGGGATGCTGAATGCCCGCGCGACGGCAGCGCTCGGCAAACTCCTCGGTGGCATCGATCGACTCGGTCTCCCACACGTGCTGCAAGCGCTCCAGGGCATAGCGCGGCACCGCGGAGATCGCCGTGCCATCCGGACCGGTCCAGCGCACCACATCGGCGTTGTAGCCCGCCATGTACCCGCCCCAGGCGGTGCTCGCGTCCTTCAGGCTGGCGCCCGAGAAGCCGAACGAGCGCAAAATCTGCGGCAGACACGAGGCCCAGCAGGGTTCCTGCACGGCGTAGGTGGTCACGGCTAAGCCTGGGAAAGACTCGCGAATCACCTGCAACCCACGCTGAAGCTGGCGGATGTTGCTTTCGCCGCTGATGGCCCACCCGTAAGGCTGGGCAAACGTGCCTCCCACCATCTCGACGCGCGAAGACGGCGAAGTGTCCGCGAGCAGACTCGCGAGCTTGGTGAAGGCTTGGGGATCGTCCCGCCGCAGCACCTCCCAAGAGGAGGCTTCAATGTCGAGACTGATCTTCCAGGAGGGGAATTGGTCGAGCGCGCTCAAGATATCACGCCAGCTCCCCGGAGGCATGTGTCCGACGATGCCGCCATGGTAACCGTCCATGTAGCTGATGAACTGGTCGCGGTCCTTGCCCAACACCGGGAGCGCGCAGGAGAGAATGGCAAGCGATTTAAGAACATCTCTGCGGGAAACCATGCTGTTCTCCGGCCTTCACCTTTGTTACTTACCTGTGTTCTGCTAAGGCCCACTTAGGGAGCAAACGACGGAGGCGGCTCACCGGGGTCTTTGACAGGCTCCGGCGAAAGCGTAAACCGCAGCTCATTCGCACTCTTCAGCGCGTCCCAGTCCAGCCACCAGTTCCGAATGCGCTTTCCGTCAATATTCAACTCGCTCACATACAGCTTCTCCGGCGCACCGTCGGCCACAATCCGGAGTTCGTGATCGCCGAGCTTCAGGACAGCTTTCGGAAACACGGGGCTATTCACAGCGAAGCCGGCGACCCCAGGGATCTCCGGGTATATCCCGAGCTGGCTGAAGACAACCCACGACGAGGTCGCCCCTAGGTCGTCATTGCCGGGCTCCCCATCCGGGGTCGCGGTAAACAGATCGCCAAGCGTTTTGCGCACAACCTCCTGCGCGCGCCACGGCTCGCCGGACCAGTTATAAATCCACGGGTCTCCGAAGCTGGGTTCATTCGCGATGAAGAAGTACGGTCCGCGATTCAAGCTCCAGCTGCCGTACTGACTAAAGTAGCTGTCCAGGCGACTATTTACGGCTGCGTCGCCGCCGATCGCCTGAATGACTCCCTTCAGATCGTATGGAATCATCCAGGTGTACTGCGACGAGCTGCCTTCCACAAAGCCTTCCCAGGATTCGGGCTTGAAGTTGAGCGTGAAATTGCCGGCCGCATCCTTCGGGCGGATATAACGTGTTTCCGGGTCGAACAACGTATGCCACTGGGCGGAGCGGGCGAGATACCGCTTTGCCACGGACTCATCCCCAAGCGACTGCGCGAACCGCGAAATCGCGAAGTCCGCGTTTTCATCTTCCAGCGTGACGGAAGCAGCTCCGTATACCCCGGGCGCATCGGCGACATAGCCCGTTTTTAAGATCTGCGCCAGCCCGGGCCGCTCCGGGTAATACCTTACGTGCGCCGCCGGGTCTTCAGCGCCGTGCACCATGGCATGAAGCGCTGCTTTCGTATCAAAATCACGGCCGCCAAACTCATAAATACTGGCGAGGATGCCGTCTGAAGGGTCACCCGCCATAATACTGCTCTCATCGTTGGCCACTGACCAGATCGGCAGACCGCCCCCCTGCTGCGCGTCCGCGACGAGCGACTGGGCGATGTCACTGCCGACCTTCGGCATCAACATCGTAATGAGCTGCACCTGGCTGCGGTAGATATCCCAGCCGGAGTAATTGGCGTACTGGATGCGATCCTTTGCGGTGTGCACCTTGTTATCAAAGCCGATGTAGTCGCCGTTGACATCGCTGAATACCGTAGGCTGCAAAAACGTGTGATACATGGCCGTGTAAAAAACCTTGCGCTGCGCATCGCTGCCGCCACTTACGACGGCATGCGATAGAACGCCGCTCCAGGCGGCCTTTGCCTCGCTGCGGATCTTTTCAAAGTCCCACCCGGGAATCTCGCGCGTGAGGTTCTCCTCCGCGTTCGCGATGCTGACGAACGATAATCCAACCTTCAGGCGCACGGCTGCGGTCGCGTGAGAAAAGCTGAGATAGCCCCCGGCATGCGGACCTCCTGCGGCGCGGCTTTCCTTATTAAAGCCAAGCTCGGTGAAAGTGCCAGAGGTCTGCGGCGCCTGCTCCGTCCGCAGCGAGAAGTAAACCTTGTAGTGGTTCTGAGCGTTGCAGAAGCCGCCGCTCGCGACCGAACCCGTGACGTGCGATCCATCGATCTGAATCTGGGCATCGGCAACGTGGGTCAGGTTACGGCTCAGGTCGAGCAGCAGCGTGTGGCTCGATGCGCCGGCAGGATAGTGCACCTCGGCGATCCCCGAATGGACATCGGCCGCAATCTCAATCGTGATGCCAGAGTCGAGTTTTACCGAGTAATAGCCCGGCTGCGCGACCTCGTCCACATGCTTATAGCCGGCCCGGTACCCGAGCGGCAGCACCGGCGGCGGCTCCGCGGGAAGCCCCAGCATGGGAAAGATAGGGACTTCGCCATACACACCGCAGCCCGGCCCGCTGAGATGGAGAAGGCTGAAGCCGCGTGTGACCGGGTCCTCATAGCGATAAAACTCTCCATCGGCGGAATCGGGACTCCAATACAACATCCCAAAGGGCCGCGCCGCGCCTGGCATTGTGTTGCCGTTGTCTTTCAGCTGGCTGGTCTCGGTTCCGATAAATGGATCCACTTGATCGAAAGGCGCGGTTTGCGCGTAAGCCCACGACCCAGCGACGGCCGATAAACAGAGAATCCAACAGCATTTCCAAATGCGCGTCAAAGCATTTCCTCCCCTTCCAATACTACTTAGAACCTGGCGCGGACGAATTTAGAAACGCCGCGCTCGCCACGCCCACAAACGAATCTGCTGTGCCGTAATACATCCACCATTTGCGATTCAAAAGCACCAGTCCCTCAGTAAACACTGTGCCGGCCGCATACTGCCCTGACTTCTCGAAAGGCAGCTCCGGCTTGAGATACGGGTGATTCGTGCGGGCCATCAGCTGCGATGGATCCTGAGCCGAGAAAAGCGCCTGTCCTGCGGAGTAGGCGCCTGGGCCAATGGATAGATCTCCACCTGTCGCAGCATTCTTGCCGTTATAGAACACCACGATCCCTTGCGGCAGCAGCAGCGGCGGCGCGCCGACCTCCGGGAAGCCGCTGTCAAACAAGCCGGACCTCGCCTTGAGCAGCACCTTCGGCTTTCCAGCCGCGTCCTCAACCGGGCTCCAGTGAATCAGGTCAGAAGATGTTGCGAGCCGGACCTCAACTTCGCCCCAGTACATCCAGTATTGGCCATTGAGTCGCGCAGCGACAAGCCGTCCGTCTTTTACTTTGGTAAGAATACCGGCTGACTTATACGCCAGGTCCTTGTATTTTCCGCCACCGGCGTCTGCGAACGCGGGCCCGTACTTCGTCCAGTGCCGCAGATCTTTTGAGGTCGCGATGCCGACCGTGTACGTTTTGCGATTCCACTGCGTATAAGTCAGCACATAGGTGCCGTCCTCGGTTTCGACCAATCGCGGATCTTCGACGCCGCCCGGCCACTCACGGCTTTGCTGCGCGTCGCGCGCCGGATAAAACACAGGCTCCGGCTGCTTGGTGAAGTGCACACCGTCGCTGCTCTCCGCCAGTCCCAGCCGGGAGGTGTGGCTGCCGAGGGCGCCACTACCGCTGTCGTCTTCAGCGCGGTAGAGCACCGCAATTTTGCCTCCCTCAGCTACGGCGGCCGGATTGAAGGTATGCAGCGTTTCCCAGTGAACGGTTTTTTGCGTCACTGGATCGCGGAAGGTCGCGTTTGGGTTGGGTGAAATGACCGGCGTTGTCACCGGGCGATGAAAGGGCCCCACGGCCCAGGACTGACCCCATGCCGAGCAAGGAAGCAAGGAGATGGCGCACAGCAACAGACTGCCGAAACGATTCATTGGGCGCGGGTCTCCTTGGTAGAACGGTGGGGTACATTCGCGGAAGCCACGGCCTGCTGCGACTTCGGCGGAAAAGCGTCGGTGAGTGAGACGACCTGCATCTGCTTTGTAAGCTCAGCGAGCGGGGCGCTGCTGCGAACTGTCAATTGCGCGGTTTCCCCCGGCAGAATATTGATGTAGTTATCCGAAAACTGAACGTCCAGGTTGCCGAAGCTCGCATACACGTCGCGCGCCAGCACCGGAGAGGAAACCTGCAGCGTGTAGCTGTCGCCCGCTTTCGTCAGCTTGTACGTAAGCTTCGCCGGGATAAGTTGCACCGTCTTGGTCGGTTCAAGATAAATCAGGTTGCGCGAGACCTGCTGACCAGCCACGGTCATGTCGGTGACGACGAACACCTGCGAGAGATCCTTTGCCTGCTCCACGATCGATTGCAGCGGCAACTTCATGTAAACCCCACTTGAAAGTGGCGGCAGCGTGGCTGTCTGCGTCAGCTCTTTCACCACACGGCCGTCCATGGTCATCACACGGGCGCGGAGAGTGGCCGGCGTGGGCTCAACCTTGTCGGAGACGCCGTAGACCACAACCTCACCATCCCGCAGCGTGGGCGAGACCAGGAGCGGATTGTAAAACCGCCGCGCATAATACTGTAGAGCTTTCCACCGCCCGAAGGAGTCGATGCTGGACCATGACGCGACCGGCCAGCAGTCATTCAGCTGCCAGAACAGAGACCCCGTAATGCGCGGACGGTTGCGGCGCATGTGCTCCGCGCCCACTTTGACACCCTCGGCCTGCAGCACCTGGCTCATATAAAGAAACGACGCGAAGTCCTTGGGCTCGGCGTAATCGCGCAGCAGATATTCATGGATGATGGAATTGCCTTCGTTATTCTTCTGGTGCGCCAGCATCACGGGCGTAAAGATATTGGCCCTGTCTTCCGCCGTTGTAAAAGACTCGACCGTGCGCAGTTCCGGAAAAGACTGAAATCCATACTCAGAGTTAAACCGGTAGAAATGGTTCTCGTAGTTCTTAAAAGGTTCGCGCCCATGCCAGATGCTCCAGTCGTGCGCGTCCCCGGACTGGAATGCGTCGGAAGTGGGCTCGTAGTCGGCGCTGGGGGAGCTCGGCCAGTACGGCACTTCCGGGTCTTCCCGCTGCACTACGTTCGGCAGGATTCCGCTGAAAATTGTCAGATAGTTGTTCCAGATCCGCAGCTTGCCCTCGGTCGATTCCTTACCAAGATAGCCGTTGAGCACCGACTCCACTTCGTTATTCCCGGACCAGAGCGTCATGCTGGGATGGTTGCGCAGCCGCTCGACCTGATAGGCGGCCTCCTGCTCCACATTCTGCTTATACTCAACGCTGCCCGGGTACCAGCTGCTCGCGAACATGAAGTCCTGCCAAACCATCAGGCCCAGTTCGTCGCAAATCTGGTAAAACATATCGCTCTCGTAGTAACCGCCTCCCCACAGCCGGATCATGTTCATGTTGGCGTCGCGCGCCGAGCCTAGAATCTGGCGGTAGCGCTCCTCCGTCACTCGATTCGGAAAGCTGTCGAACGGGATAACATCCGCGCCTTTCGCGAAGATAGGGATACCATTCACGATGAAGTAGAACGAACGTCCCCACTGGTCGCGCTCGCGGTGCAGCACGACAGAGCGCAGCCCCGTGCGCACCGTCTTTTCATCCTCAGCTTTACCGCCGACCTTTACCGTCGCGGTAAAGCTATAGAGCGGCTGCCCTCCGTACCCCGCCGGGAACCACAAAGCCGGCTTCTGAATATCGATCGGTACAGAGACCTGGTTTTCCCCCGCATGCAGCGTCGTCTCGATCGTTTTTGAAGCCTCCGGCTGACTTGGCAAGCCGTAACGCACCACCACTTGCGCCTCGACATCCGCGTACCCCGCGACGTTCACCTGCGCGACCAGGTGCGCTACCTCCGCGTGTACATCCGGCTCGCGGATCGCTACATTCTCTATGCGCGCCTGGTCCCAGCTTTCCAGCCGCACCGGACGCCAGATGCCACTGGTAACAAACTTCGGTCCCCAGTCCCAGCCATACTCATAAGTGGCCTTGCGGAGATACGACCGCTCTGGGATGTTTGTTTCCTTACGGAGAGGATCAGCCGCGGCCAGATCTTTCGCGGTCTTGATCTCGGACGGAAAATCAATTTCTATCTGGTTGTCGCCGGCGCGGAGATATGGCTTCACGTCGATACGCCAGGGACGAAACATGTTATCCACGCTTAGGATCAGCTGCCCGTTTAAATGGACCTGCGCCGTGGTATCGAGGCCCTCGAAAACCAGCTCCACGTGTTGGCGCCCCAGGATCTCCGGCGCGGCAGTGAGCGTCTTGCGATACGACCAGCTAGCGTCTTCGATCCACTGCAGCTTCGACTCGTTGTCGCGGTAGAAGGGGTCCGGGATTAGCTTATTCTTCAGTAGATCGAGGTGCACGTCGCCGGGTACCGTCGCGGGCAGCCACTTCGCATCCTCTGCGCCCATTTGGCGAAACTCCCATCCACTCTCCAAAGGCATCTGCTGCACCTGGGCCAACAAGGGCTGCGCCCCCCAGCAGCCAATCAGCCAACTAAGCAGCCACCAGGCCTTAAGGTTTTTCCGCACACCATCCGGCCCGCACTGCATCGATCTCATTCCGTCGCTCCATCCTTCATCCACATGCGGCTGGCAATCCACTCAAGGCGGGGCCCACGCCGGGACCTCCCAACGTGGATCCGTAGTTGTTTCACCGTCGATCGGGACCGGCTCAAAACTCGATACGGCCCGTAAGCTGGGCTTGTCGATTTGGATTCGTTTGCGTTTTGCCCGTCACCTGGCCGTAGGTATTGTCGTTGACGTTGGTGTCTGGGTTGCCGAAGATCGTGCGATTGAAAGCGTTGAAGAACTGCGCCTGAATGCTCGCCTTGACGCGCTCTCCGATCAGGAAGTCCTTCTCCGCACTGATGTTCTCGTTGCGGTACGGCTCGCCCCTAAGTTCGCTGTAGTTTCGCACCGCGTTCCCAAGAACATACTGGCTCGACGTCGCCTGAAATGCATTCGTGTTGAACATAACATTGGTAGGCGCCTTGCCCGTGTAGAAGTCGCTCACTCTGCTGTAGGAGAATGTGCTGAGCGACTGTCCGGCAACCCGGTTCGGACGATTAACCCCGTTTGGAAAGGGGATGCCACTCTCGCTGACCCCGAGCGGCGAGCCGCCTTCGTAATCGAGAATGCCGCTGATCTGGAACCCGCCGAGCAGATGGCCGACGATTCCATGGTTCAAAATCGCCTTGTGAATGCCGATTGGAAGCTCATAGGTGCCGCTAAGCTTGAAGTTATACTTCTGATCGCTCGCGGCTACCGTGTACTCGGCTTTTTGATTGTACTTATTCAGTGGACGGGCGGTGAAGCTGGCGATCCCAGAGTCGTTGTTGGACATCGTTCTCGCAACGGTCAGGGAGCTTAGGAAGGCCAAACCGTTGGTGTAGCGCTTTTCCCCTTGCACCTGGAGACCGTTGTAAAAAGCCGTCCCGGCGCCATCGAAGTTGTTCACGATATTCCCATACTGCGGATAGGGGGAAAGCGCCTGTGCCACCGTTGCCGAGCCGCCAAAATCCTTGATGAAGTTGGGATAGGGGAGAGCAAAGCCGTCCTTTTGTGCCGTCCCGTCGGCAAAGCTGTCGCCCAGCTTGGAGCCGTACTGCAAGTTGGCAGGATTAAGCTGGTTCAAAGGATTCAGCTGGCTGATGACGTGGATCTCACGGTTGCCGATGTAAGCGACGGTGAGGAACAAATCGTAGGGCAGCTGTCGCTGAACGTTGAAGTTCCACTGCTGCGTGTACGGAGAGAATCCGTCCGCTTCGCTGAACTGGTTGATGGTTCCTCCCACACCGGACTGCGGAGTAATGGCCGAGGGCGGAGGAGCGGGAAGCTGATTTGCGTCCCAGCTTCCGAAGGAAGGCGTGTTGGTGCCGGTGGAGTTGCGGGTGAATGTTCCGCCCAGCAACTGAGTGTAACTGTCCGCGATCAGGCCGTCCCCGTAGTCGTACGCGCCGCCGATCAGGTACGCGAGGCTATAGCCGGCCTGGACTACAGTCCTGTTATTAAGCATGTACGACAGGCCTATGCGCGGTCCAAAGTGGCCGAAGTGTGTGCCCGCTCGGTCGAAGCCGGAGCACGTCGGGCAGTAGCCAAGCTGCGTCGCCGTGCCCGGCAGACCGCCGGCGTAGGAATTGGGAGCGGTCGTATTGAGAAAGGCGACATTGTTCGCATTCGCCGTGAACGGCACCGTGATATCCCAGCGCACACCGATGTTCGCGGTGAGCCTTGGGGTCAACTTGATGTCGTCCATGATGTAAGGAGAAATACTGAAGTTCCTCAGCTTGATTGACTGCGAGAAGCTGCGGGTGGCTGAGTCGACATCGCCGAGCAGAAAACTCGCGAAGGCGCTGCCGTCGGTGTTGAAGTTAGCACCCTGGTTGGGGGTGGAAGTCGTGCGTTGACTGAAAGAGATGTGGCCGCCGCCGGCGCCGTCCTGGAAAGCATCCTGGTAGGTACGGCGGGCTTCCCCGCCTATGTTGAAGCTGTTCCGGCCCTTTGTCCACAGCCAGTTATTGACTGCGGAAAGCCCCAGCTTTCGATTGATGGAGTGCGCCAGGCTGCCGGTGGTTCCCCACTGCGACGGCCCATGCTGGCCGTCGAAGCTGATCTCAGGGAACACAAGCGGATTCTGCACCGCGGAGAAGTTGAAATTGACGATGGGATCCTCATTGTTGATCTCACCAATCCAACCTACGCCGGCTGTCATTACCAGGTGAGGCGTGATGCTGTACGTGTAGCTCGGGAGAAAGCCGGTTCCGATCTGCGGCTCAAAAAGATAGCTGCTCAACGGATTTGGGGGAGCCACAAAGGCGCCGCCGAAAAGCTGGTAGAACTGACGGGTGTTTCGCCATTCGGCCCAATGCAGGGTTTGCTTCTGAGTCAGGTTGTGGTCGATCGTGAAGCCCCAGTTGTGGTTGATCGTCGGAATGGGATAGTTCGCATACGCCTTATTGGCGTCCAACCCTCCGATGCCGGTGCCGACAACGTCAGGATCCGGCAGGTACTGGAGCAGGCTCTGCGACGTCGGGCTGATCCGGGACGGAGGAATGACATTCAGCTTGCCGCTGTAGCTGAACTGCTGCCCCGTGGTCGGGTCGTAAATTGGAATCAGCGCTCCGGTCGACTGGTTCACAAAATCGCTGAAGTCGCCGGTTTTTTCCTGGGCTGTGGGCACCGTGGAGAAGGTCACATTTTCATTGTTCTGCTTGTACCATTCCTGGCTGTAGTGGAAAAATGTACGGTCGTGCCCGTTGTACACCTTGGGAATCCAGACTGGACCGCCAAGAGTGAAGCCGTAGTTATTCTCGTGGTCTGTCGGAACTTTCGTTTGGAAAAAACCCTTCGAGTCGAAGGAGCTATTGCGGTTGATCTCAAAGATATCGCCGTGGAACGTGTTGGAGCCATTCGCAGTCTGGTAGTTGATAGCGCCCTGGCCGAGTCCGTACTGAGCGGAAAAAGTGGAGCGCTCGACGCGGAACTCGTGGATGAGTTCCCAGGGAGGATTGATGTTGGTCGTCATGCCCTGCGTCTCCGCCTGGGGCAGCGGGATGCCGTTGATTACGATTTCTTCCTGAAATGTCACACCGCCGCTCACCTCATGGGTGAAGCTGCTGCCCTGGACGCCAGGCGCGAGGAACTGAAAGCTATCAATCTGACGGCCTCGGCCGCCGGTCAACTCTGTCGGCAGGGCGTTCAGCAGTGCAGGCTCAATGGTGGTGCCGAGCTGCACGTCCGTCGTATTCAATGCGATGTCGCTGGCATTGACCTGGACCGTATCCCCGACATTGCCGACGTTCAGCCGGATACTGATGTCCGAGTGGCTGCCAATCTCAATAAGAACGTTCTGCTCGACTTCCTTCTTGAAGCCTGGAGCGTCCGCGGTCACCGTATATCGGCCTGGGATCAAACCGTTCGCAGCATAGGTGCCGGCGGAAGAGGTGGTCGTCGTCTGGACGACGCCGGTGGCGTTATTGCGGATCGTCATGGCAACGTTCGGGACCACGCCGCCGGACGGATCGGTAACCGTTCCGATAATCCCGGACGCAGCCTGTGCATAACCCGTTTGCGATCCGAAGATGGCAAAGGCGGCGATCGGCAGCACCCAGACCGCTGCTGCCCTGTGCATGCCGCTCCGTCTCTGAAGAGAAGACATTTCCATACCGCCTCCCATAATTCACGTGAACGCGACGCTAACGAATGCCTTTATGGAGAGGCGTGACCCGCCTTCTCGCCTGGTATCGTTTCCATCGGCGCAACTCTAACTTTGACATTCGCGAGTTGTCAACAAAATATTTGCGCGACGGCTAAACGGTATCAGGAAGGCCCAGGGAGGAGGCTGTAAAGTCAGCAAATGCGGCTGTTTTACCACGTTCAGAATGCTGGCCTACCAGAAGGCAACGCCCGAGAAACGGCGACAGGCTGCTTCCTTTGCCTCTCCCCTTCTTTCAAAAGAGCACGAATCGGTACCATGGATCGCCTGCGACACAGGCTTCCACAAGCGCCGAGCTCAGGCGGGCCCGCATGCCTGACTGGTCTCTGCTTGTTTGCTCTTCCCCAAGGATGATTCCGTATGGTAGCGTTTCCGCGGCGATGTCAAACACACCTCCGATGCGTCAGCTCGCTCAAATCCCGATTCTCGTAATTCTGCTCGCCTTCGCCATGCAGGCCGTCGCTCAACCCGCTCGCGTGGAGCAGCTCTACAAGGAAGCAAAGACAGCTGAAGCGCGCGGGGATTTGCCGACAGCAATCGCGAAATACGAACTGATGGTCAGTGCCGACCCGACTTTTGCAGAGGCTTACAACAATTTGGGTTCGCTCTACTTCGATACGCATCAATACGAGAAGGCCGAGGCCACCCTGAAACGAGGTTTGGCGCTGCGGCCGCATATGGGATCCGCGTCTGCGGTCCTCGGCTCAACCTATCTCGCCCTGGGAGATACCGGCAACGCCTGTACACAGCTCGAGAATGCCGTTCGAGACAATCCAAAGGATGCGCGCTCTGAGGATCTGCTGGAACAGGCCCTCATCCAAAAAAAGGACTACAGCGCCGTCGCACGAAGGCTTGAAGCTCGCGTAGCACATGACCCGAAAAATCAGGACGCACTCTACCGGCTCGGCAAGGTTTATCTGGAAATGTCTCAGTCTTCCTTGCTCAGGGCGCGCGATCTCAATCCTGACTCGGCGCTGGCGCATGAGTTGCAGGGGGAGGCTTTCGAAGCTCTGGGAAATCTCAAACAGGCGCAGGCGGAGTACCAGGCAGCCGTGCAGATAAGTCCAGACAAGCCGGGTACCCACGAGCACCTCGGAGACATTCTCTGGGTCCAGGGACAGTGGGCGCCGTCGAGGGCGGAGTTCGAAGCGGAGCTCAGGAACGATCCGAACAACTGCTCGGCCCGCTGGAAAGCCGCAAATACTTATCTGAATGAGCGAGAGAATATTCCACAGGCGCTTGCGTTGCTCGAAGAGGCTGTCAAGCGTTGTCCGGACCTGATGCAGGCACGTGTGGACCGTGCCAAGGCCCTCATCCTCACCGGGAATCCCAGCCAGGCGATAGAGGATCTCGTCCTTGCCGAACGAGCAAACCCGGAGGAGCCGAGCATCCACTTCTGGCTGGCAAAGGCCTACCGCGCTCAAGGGCAGGACACAACGGCGATTCGCGAGATGGAGCAGTTCAATCGGCTTAACACGCACGCATCTGACAAGGCCGGGGCAGAACCCACCGCTGTCCTACCATAGTAAGCAAACGCACTGTACGATCGGCGAGGGCGTTACCGACTGATCTCTGACCTTGATAAAAGAGCATACCTCCTCCGTTTAAGTCCATGACCCTCGGAGGAACGCCGATCGCTAACTACGCCAGGTTCGGCCTCATTCTGAGCCGCTCCGCAACACACCACTTCAAACTGCTTGCCGTGGTTCCAATGCCGGGTCCCCGGGTGCATGATGCCTGGCACCAGTCAGTTCACCTTCAGACCGATCGAGAACGAGGCTGCCTGAGCTGCCGATCTAAATTTGTTGACAACCTTCTAAATAGTTCTGTAGCGTCATCGCTTTATGGAACCGGTTCCATAACAAACCCAGAACTATAGCTAACACGCGGCGATGAGGCGTGGTCATGGCAGGCAAAAGAAAGCGTCATAGCGGGATTGGCGGTCCCTCATCGGACAGTTCTCGTGCAATGAACAAATTTGTTGAGCACATGATGCGCTACTGACGCGAAAACACGGAAGAGTGAACCAAGAGGGGTCCATGTGCCATCAGGTGAAAGTACCGTATTTCGGGGCAGCGTCGCTTACGACTATAGCGTTTCTGGCGGCTGTCAGTTATGGGCGTGCGCAAAGCTTGCCGCTCAATCAATACACATCTTTTGAAGCGGTAGGGCCTCAGATTCCTGCCAGCTTCCTGTTCTATCAGAAACAGGCGGGCATGGCCGGCATGATCGGAGCAGGCAGCACCACCCAACAAAAGTTGGCGGGAACCTTCAAAGTTGATGTCGGGCTCGCCGATCCTACATGCTACTCCTTCGAGGCCAAAGCCCTCCCCGGCCACTACTTGCGCCACCTCGAACAGGACGTTTTCCTCAACACTCTTCCTACCGGCCCAAAACATCAAGCATTCGATGAAGACGCCACCTGGTGCGTCGTCCCCGGCCTGTCCGGCACGGGCATCTCCTTCGAGTCCAGAAACTCGCTCCAGAAATACCTGCGCCGCAATGGCGGCAAGCTGATGCTCGGCTACCCCGGCGACAGCCCGGGCTTTGACCAGGACGCAACCTGGAACGCGGTCACAGCCCTCGATCAGTTCGCGCCCTTCATCTATCCCCGCACCGGCCAGACCACAGGCCCCGGCGCCCTCCCGCCCAAGGTCGACACTGCCGTCTTCCTCGGCCCCATCCACTACAACGACCCCAGCACCGCCCGCGACCTCGGTTTTTCCGGCGTCGTCAACGGCCAAAGCATCTGGACCTTTGGCGACACCCTCGACCCTTCCCTCATGCCCATCTCCTTTTGCTCCAATGACTCCGCCGCCCTCGGCGACTACAACAACATTCTCAACGTCTACGACAAAAACGTGAACTCCGACGGCTGCACCCAGCAGTGGATTCCCCTCACCCCTCACGAGCAGTCCACCGGAGGAGGCAGCCGCTGGGCCGAAGGCGGAACCAACGTCGTCGAATACGCCCTCAATCAGGGCCTGGTCTGGTTTCTTGAGAACGACAAGAGTTCCGGCTTTGACAACATCCAAGGCGCGGGAGTGGCCAATCACTGAAGACAATCGCGAAGACGCTTAATCGCGAATGTGTATCTCCGCCGCGACCACGAGCGGGTAAACGCTATGCCACATGGTGTCCGACCTGTATCCGGGCTATGCTCCGGCGTGACCTCTATATAGGGAATGTGATTTGGAACAGCTCGCGGTTTGTAAAAGTGCCCGGCACAAATAAACGCGTTCGGCGCATGCGACCTGAAAGCGAATGGCGCACCATGCTTCATCCTGAACTCCAGATCATCAGTGACGAACTGTGGCGACGCGTAAAAGAGCGGCAGGAGAGTCTCCTCTCTATGTATGGCGGAGGCAAGCGGAAGGGACTGCTGCCTCGGTCCGTCACAAGCCCTTATCTTCTAAGCGGGCTTCTGAAGTGTGGTTTGTGCGGTGCGAATCTCATCATCGTCACTGGCTATGGCTCCTACGGCCACTATCCGAGCTACGGCTGCTCCCAACACTTCAATCGCGGGGCCTGCTCCAACGCCGTACTGATACGGCGGGACTGGGTAGAAGAGCGGCTCCTTGACGACCTACAAAACCGGGTATTGAAGCGCGAGGCCATCGACTATGTGCTGGAAGAGTTCGGTAGGCACCTGAAGGATGCGTTTGCCAAGCTCTCCGGTCAGTTGGCGCAGATGCGCGAGCGCAAGCAGAAACTGGAAGGGGAGTTGACGCGGCTGGCCGCGACCGCCGCAGAGACGGGACCGTCGTCTTTTCTGGTGGCAGCGATTCATGAGCGCGAACAGCAGCTCCGAGATATTACTGATCAACTCTTGGCAGGAGGCACCGGTTCAGTCGACTCACATCTGTCGGATATCCGCAGGTTCGTCACCCAGCAGCTAGGTGATCTGCGTGGCCTGCTGACCGGGCAGCCAGCGGAAGCTAAGCGAGAACTGCTGAAGCATGTGTCGGAGATTCGAATGGTCCCGCAGGCCGGGAATAGGAAAGCCGCACTATATGGCGGAGGGAAAGTGAAATCTGCTCGGGAACGAGAAGGATGGCTCCACTTCTCTTAATTCAGCGCCTACGCAAATTCGGATGGTTGCGGGGGTAGGATTTGAACCTACGACCTTTGGGTTATGAGCCCAACGAGCTACCGGACTGCTCCACCCCGCTCCTGAATACTAACAACCGCGTCCTGCCAGGTCAATGCCTCCTCTATCGGGCGTCCGCTACCGGGACCATCAGGTGCGAGGGGTGCTCTGCCGACCAGAAGATCCGCTCCGTCGCGGCATGGTAGTCCCCGGGCTGCGCCTCCATGATGTTCGGCACAAATCGCTGCGGGTTCCTGTCATACAGAGGAAACCAGCTGCTCTGCACCTCCACCAGCATCCGGTGTCCCGGTAGAAAGGCGTGGTCTACCCCGTGCAGGCTCCACTTGTACTCAAGCGGGCTGTTGGCGGAGATCTGCTGCGGATTTACGAAGCTTTCGCGATAGCGTCCTCGAAAAATCTCCTCGGCGACCATCAGCTGGTATCCCGCCATCTTGCCCAGCTTTGGGTCCTTCGGGTACTCGTCGATCAGTTTGACCACCCAGTCCGCATCCGTGCCGTTGGTGGCTGCCCACAGGTCGGCCTCCACGTTCCCCGTCAGGGTCATCGTCTGCTCCAACGGAGCTGTGCGCCACGTCATCTGGTCAGCACGCGCCGTAAAGGGCCTCTGGTCCTCGGCGAGCCACGTGTACCAGTGCGAGCCGCTGGGTGCATAGGTCGCCTCAATCGGTCGCGCCCGGTACGGCACAGGGTTGGCCGGGTCGGAGATGTACTCGCCCGCCCCCTGGGCATCATGGGCCGTCGGTTTATCGAACGAGAGGGAGCCCGCCCCGAAATACAGCGCGCGTTGCTGCACGCCGTACGCCGGCGGCCACGCCGAGTAGTGCATCCAGCGGTTCGTTCCAGTCTGGAACGATGACGTGTTCGCCAGTTGCAGCGGCTCGTCCTTGAGATAGTGTGCGAAGAACGGAGCCTCAATCTCCCGCTGAAACTCGGTGCCCGTCGGCTCGCCCCAGTCCAGCGCTCCAAGCGAGGCGGCCGCGAGCCGCCATTCGCTATGGTTCCACGGCCCCAGCACCAGCCGCACCTCATCTGTCTTGTCGTTCGCGTGCAGCCTCGCGTACTCCTCTTGCGGGCCCCACATATCTTCCTGGTCCCAGTAGCCGCCTACCTCAAGCGTCGGCACCTGCGGCGCACCCAGGTGCAGCTGCACAGCCCGCGACCGCCAGTAACCGTCATAGGTCGGGTGGTCCAGAAAGGCCTGCCAGGTCGGCAGGTTCGGTGTACCTGAAGCTGCAATCGCTTTCGCGAATGAGCCTGCCTTCAGAAAAAAGTCATACGCATCCCCGCCGCCCGGCAACGCGCGAAACGTGGTCTCCTTGCTGCTCTCCATGCCCAGTCCGTAGTCGTAGCCATAGCTTTCGCGAAATGCGCCGTTGTGGAAGAAGTCATCGCCCTGCCATACATCGGTCATCGGCGCCTGGGGCGAGATCGCCTTGACCGCCGGGTGCGGATCGATCCCCGCCTCCATCGCCAGGAACCCCGGGTACGACACACCGAATACGCCCACCCGTCCGTTGTTGCCGGGCACATGCGTCAGCAGCCATGCCGCCGTGTCATACGCGTCCGTGCTCTCGTCCACCTGGTTGGGGTACAGCTTGGCGTCATGGTGCTCGGCGAGCGGGCGCATCATCACAAACGTGCCGCCTGAGCCATAGCGTCCGCGAATATCTTCCTCGACAAAGATGTAGCCGCTCTTCGCCAGCTCCGGATTTTCCTTCGGGTACGCATCAGCGCTTGCCCAGTCCACGCCGTACGGCGTACGCGTCATCAGGAACGGCAGCGGCCCTGCCCTGCTCACCGGGCGCAGGATCGCCGCGTGCAGGCTCACGCCGTCCCGCATCGGGATCATCACATCCTGGCGGCTGTACGCGGGCACGGCTCCTCCCGGCTGCGCGCGCACAGCGCCTGGTGCGAGAACCATCATGGCAAAACACAGACCGAGGGGGAGCCGCACAGGAAACATGCGTTTACTCTAATCTGCCGAGCCCGATGCCGGTGACTACACGACCTCGAGCATGGGCGCGAGCGGCGCGGCTCCAGGCCGCCGCGCCCCCACGCTGCCCTGCACAACGCCCATGCCGATGACCGCCAGCGTCTTGCGTAGCTGGGCGCGAGCATGGCTCGCCCAGGGGCCGCTCGCGTCCAGGCGCAGATAAGCTGACCAGTGCCGCAGCGCGGACCGTCGCTGACCGTTTCTCTCAAGCGCCAGAGCCAGGTTGTAGTGGGCGTCCGCGTAACGCGGCTGCAAGGCGATCGCCTTCCGGTAGGCGGTCACGGCATCCGGCAGCCGCTTCAGCTCGTCCAGCACATTGCCCAGGTCGAAGAAGGCAAGCGCATACGATCCGTCGCTCTCCGTAGCCATCCGGTAAAACTGTTCGGCCCGCGCGTAGTCGCGCCGGTTATAGAAGATGGTGCCTGTATTGATCGCCGAAGCCGCATGACCCGGCACAACCTGCAGCACCTCTTCGTACACGCGTAGCGCCTCATCCGTGCGGCCTGTTTCCTCGGCGTACACAGCCTGGGTAAACAGCCGCGAAGCCACCCGGTCCAGCTCCTGCGGCGACACGGCCGGACAAACGATCGCCGCGAGGGCGCCGCATCCGTTGCCGGAGAAGTCGAGCAGGTACTGTCCGGCGATCGGCTCCAGCACAATACCGGAGTGCCGGAACACCAGGCGCCTCACGCTCCCGCCGCCCAGGTCCAGCCCGGCTTCGAGTAGTGGGTCCGGCAGTCCGGAGACCGCGCGCATCGCAACCACCGAGTCGCGGATGCTGCCGACCGAGATACGCTGGGCCCCGAGCTCACGCAGCTTTCGCAGCTGACCCAGGTCCTGGAAGCTGTAACTCTCGGCGCACGCGATCAGGCCGTTCCGCTCCCAGATGCGGAGCTGCTGCTCGCGGATACGGAAAATGCGGAGCACATCCTTACGGCAGTAGTCGCTCACGTTGTGGGCTCCTCCATGTTAGCGAGTCCTCATTCCTGCGCGATTATGGCACGTCGGCATACCCACGCAGGTAACCATGCATGAAAATCCGGTGGATAAAGAGGGCAGGAATTTGAATTCCCATCCGCTCCGCACGTTCGCATGGAAAAAATAAGGCGGGCAGTTGGAAAAGCTTCCGTGCGGCGAGAGTAGGATGCGTCCGCTCAGAGACAGACTTCACCGCCGATTTACGGATTAATGCCTACGGGAGCTAGAAATGACAGAAACAGAAAAGCCGATCACGATTCTTGAAGTGGAGAGAAGCCGGGAAGGTCTCATCATCACCTTCTCCAACGGTACGCTGGCGCGTTTTAGCCCGCAGTTCCTATTCAACGTGAGAGACGATGACGGGAACACTTCCCTCGACACGTCTGAACCGGATTAAAAGCAGTCTTGTGCGAATGGAGCCGACGACCGGACTTGAACCGGTGACCTGCTGATTACGAATCAGCTGCTCTACCAACTGAGCTACGTCGGCGCTGAACCCCCGGCAGCCGCCAGGAGCCGGTGCATACTTTTGCGATTCTATCGGCAGGCGCCCACGCGGTAAAGGGGTGGGCTAAGGATGGGAGAGGCTTTCCCGGCAACAGGGTCGCCTCTCCCGAGGGAGAATAGTCCGGATGGAGGCAAAGCCACCAGAACTTTCTGGCAGCAGAATATGGGGCTGGTTCCGAGGTGTCAAGGCAAATAAAAACCAGCCTCAAGTCCAATCTTCACAACTATTTACGCGCTTTCACCAACAAATTAGGGCCTGCCCGCCAATTCAGTGCGGCACCCGTATGTAATTTGCAACCCGCTTCTTTTCACCGGGTTGAACTTACACCTGCACCACGCGCGGTGCAGCCTGCCCGGCTATAAAATCATCCCGCCAAACCACAACTTCGAGTCCGGTCAAATCTTCAGGCGGATGAATTCGTCATCCAGCACCGACGAGGCCGGCTTCCCGCGCAAGCGACGAATCCACACCCGACCAAAGCCCAGAAACAACGCGATCGACACCGCGGCGATCGCCAGCATACCCGTCAGAATGGCAATGTTGAGAAGCAGCTTTGCCGCCTTAGCCACTTCGCTCGTGTATCCCTGCGGCTGATCAATCGTTACGTCCGACACATAGCGAACCTCGCTGAGCAGCGTCTGCGCGTCCTTCTGTGACACGCCATTGCCGCTCACCACCTCCACCAGCGGGCCTGTCCGGTGCGTCGCCACGTGCAGCGCGGCATCCGGCAGCGCCCCGACAGCGCGCAGCTGCGCCCCTGCGATCTGCGGCGTCGGCAGCATCAGCAGCGTCAGGGCAGCCGTGCCGCCGTGTATCAGGCGGTACTGCGCGGTTACCGCCTCCGCATCCCGGCTGAAGTCGATCACCCGGGCAGGCAGCGGTCCGTTGTACCCTGCCGGCCCAATTGCGTAATGGATAGTCTGGCGTGCGAGCCCCGGCGCGGGCAGCAGCCCGGGCAGCACGGGCGCCATGGCATCCGGACCGCCAACCCTGGGCAGCGACAGCACCAGCGCCTGCATCCCCGCCAGGAGCCCATTGGCATCCTGACGGCTTAGATTGTTGGCAGGCACGACACGCACCAGCATCGCGCCGGCGCGCACGATGAACGAGGTGCCGCTTGAAGCAGCCTCGTCTCCGATTTTCTGCGTTCGCATCGCCGGATCACGGTAGAACGTGAACGCACTGAACGCTCCCGTCGCATCGCCGAACCGCATCACCTGCACCGTCCACCCTGCCCCGCCCGCGCCCACATATTTAGCGGTGTCCGACTGGATAAAGCCGTCTTCCTTCAACACGGCCGCATGCGCCGCATCCGCGCCCGCCGGCGACGGCTCAATCACGATGTCGCCCTCGCGCGGCTCCCCGGCAAAGTCCGGCGGCAGCAGCGCCTTGGCGATCTGCGGCTTCATAGGCGCGGTCGACGCACTCTGCATAGCGGATGCATGCGTAACCGGCACAGGCGCTTCTATCCCCTGCTGCGGCACCTGCGCTGCGGCGACCGCCGCCACGCCCAGCAACATGCCCGCTATATTCAATTTCTTCAACACAGCCCCAGACTACACCTCAGGCGCCCGCGCCTTTCCGCCCCATCAATCGCTCCCGGCACTCTCTTCCAGCCGCGATCCGCTCAGGCTGCGCACATACTTCGCGACACCCCGGTAAAGCGACTCCGCAATCCTTTGCCGGTACGCCTCGTCCCGCAGCTCCGAGGCATCATCCGGGTTCGTCAAAAATGAGATTTCCGCCAGGATCGACGGCATGTTCGCGCCGATCAGCACCACAAAAGGCGCTTTTTTCACCCCGCGATCCTTCAGGCCGCCATTGCCCGCCTCAAGCCCCGAGTACAAGCTCCCCTCCACGTCGCTCGCAAACTCCCTCGACTCCGCGATCTTGTCCTGCAGCGTAATCTTCTTCACCAGGTCTGACAGTTGGTGAATGGACTCGTCCGAAACCGCGTTTTCCCGCGCCGCCACCTCCAGCGCATCCGCCGAGTTCGTAAAGTTCAGGTAGTACGTCTCGACCCCGCGCGCACTCGCGTCCGGGCTCGAGTTCGCGTGGACCGAGATAAACAGGTCAGCCTGGGCCTTGTTCGCAATCGCCGTTCGCGTCTCCAGCGGGATAAACGTGTCGTCATCCCGCGTGTAGATCACATCCGCGCCCAGCCGCTGCTTCAACAGCTTGCCCAGCCGCAGCGCCACGTCCAGCACCACATCTTTCTCCTCCAGTCCGCCAGGACCCAGCGTGCCTGAGTCATGCCCCCCATGCCCTGCATCGACAACAATGCGGTTGATCTTTAATCCCAGCGCGCGCACCATGGACCGCCCGCCGGTCGCGTCCGGCTCAGCCGCCCGTGCCTGTACCCCCGGCGACTCGACCGGTGCGGCACTCGCCGGGCTGCGCCGCCCTTTGCGTCGCGCGCTCCCCGCCGGCGCCGTGGGGCCCTCGTCCGTTGTCTCAGCAGGCGCCGGCCCGGAAACCTCGGCTACCGGCGCGGTCGTCGGGTTCCGCGTCGCCCGCACCCGCGAGGGCTGCCGGCTCAGCGCCGCGATCGAGGCCATCGAGTCCCCGCCCGCAGTCGGCGCCGCCGGGTTCGACGACCCGGGCAGCGTTGTCTCCGCCACAAACGTTCCAGGCGCCGCAGCGCCTGCGGCCCGCGGCGTGGGGCTCCCGGCGGCGGAGGCCCGTTGCGCCGCAATGCCCGGCGCGGAGGCCGCGGCGGGTGGGGCATGGGTCGCGGGCGGCGCGGCAGGCTGTACTGTAGCCGTCGCCGGCGGCCCTGCTACTCGCTGCCCTGCCGATTGAGAAGCAGGAGGCGCGGCATTCGCGAGTACCGAGCCTGCCGCACCCTTTGGCCGCCCGTGAATATCGATAATCAGCCGCGAAGGGTTCGGCAGCCAGAACGCCGAGTAGTCGCTCACATCCGTCACATCCAGCACCACCCGCACCACGTCGCCGGAAAACTGCGCCGCGCGAATCCTCTGCAGGAAGCCGCCATCTGTCACCGTGACGGCTTTGCCCGCAAGCTGAGGCGCCAGCTTCGCCCCATGCAGGTCGAAGAAAATGCGGTCCGGTCCGGACACCCTCGATGCCTCGAACGGCACCTCGTCCCCAAGGTCCACCGCGACCCGCGTGTAACTGGCCGTAGACCAGTGGCGAATGCCGGTGACCGGCGCAAGCCGGCCCGGGCGCGCAGGCGGCTGTGTACCGGCGGCGCGATAAACCGGCACCCCGCCCACGATGCTCGATGGTGTTCCGGCCGAGCCCGCGCCTCGCGTAGCCGCCGCTGGTACATCGCGCTCTACAAGTGACGGCGATGCGGGCGACAGCGATGCAGAGCCAACCGGAACCGGGTTTTCCGGCGGTTTCTGCGACGCCGTTTGCGACGGCTGGACGGCTTGCGTCCGCTGTGTGGGAGTTGCCCTGCGCGGGGGCCTGACCGCTGCACTCTCCTCGCCTTCGCTACTCCCGACCGGGTAGTCGTCCGCTGAGGCGGAAGGCTGCTGCCCTTCCGGCGCTCGTGCCACGGCTACAGGGGGCGCCACCCCGCCCAGACGCCTCAGCTCCGCCCTGGCCTGCGGCGCAAGCGGGCTGTGCGGGTAATCCTCGAGAAACCGCAGAAACAGCGCCCGCGCCTCCGGCTCTTCATGCAGGTCGCGCGCCTCGATCTCTCCCTGCGTCAGCAGCGCGGGCACGCTGTACCGGCTCGCCGCAAAGTCACGCCGCAGAAACTCCAACTGCTCCACCGCGCTGCGCAGCAGGGCCGCATTGCCTGCCGCGCGGCCCTCCTCCGCCAATATCTCCGCCACTGCTTCCACACTCGAGTCCGCATCCGGCGCCGCGCGGTCCGCGTGATACACGGCTCGAAACGCATGCAACACAGCCTGGTACTGCCGCGGGGTCCGCCGCGCCCGCGGCGTCGCATCGAGCGTCGCCCGCAGCCGCAGCGCCTCGGCATACGTGCCCGCCTGCGCCGTCGAAACAGGCGTCCGCAAAAGCAGAAGCGTGGCAAGCAGCAAGCAGACAAGACGGCGTTTTGTGAGCGCGGCAGGAGGCATAAGATTCAAACGCTCAGGACCCGGAACTCCTCGACTCGCATGGTCGGCCTCCGAAGCAAACGGCCCACTCCTAGCAAACCACCTGCGCCCGCGAAGTGGCGCCCCCAAGTCACATTCCCACATTACCGATGCGGATACCTGCCCTTCGCCGGCATCCTCCCGGAAAGGGTGCCCCACATCTCGCCTTTGAGATGTGGAACGAACAAATGCCCGCACCTTGAAGCTCAGCCCCGAGGAAGCTCAGCCCCGAGCAACGCGAGGACTACGAATGTCCGCACCTGCACGAAGACGAAAACCCGTTACGAAGTGGCCGCCAGCCGCGCAGGCGGTTTACCTCAGCCCAGCAGCGCGCCCACAATCCCCGGCGCCGCCTCCAGCGCGCTTGAAAGCTGTGCGACATCCTTCCCGCCGGCCTCTGCCAGGTCCGGCCGGCCACCGCCCGAGCCGCCGACCAGCTTCGCCATCGCGCCCACGACCTTACCCGCCGGCGCGCGGGCGCTCAGGTCCTTCGTCACCCCAACCACCAGCGCGACCCTGCCGTCTTCAGCCGCCGAGCCCAGCACCACCACGCCTGAGCCCAGCTTCGTCCGCAGGTTATCGACCAGCGTCCGCATCTGTCCGCGGTCCAGCCCATCCACCCTTTGCGTCAGCACCTGTACGCCCTTAATCTCAACCGGGGCGGCATCCGCCGTCGCGCTTTGGGCCGCCTTCATCCGGGCCTGGTCCAGCTCACGCCGCAGCTTTTTCAGCTCGTCGTCCTGCGCGGCAAAGCGGGCGCGCAGGGCGTCGGCAGGTTCGGCGCCCGCGTCGCCGCCCATCTGCGTGGCCAGTTGCGCGGCGCTGTAGCCGCGGCGAAACTCGTCCAGCGCGCCGGTGCCGGAGACAGCCTCGATCCGCCGCACACCCGAGCTCACGCTCGACTCGCCCATCAGCTTCAGCACGCCGATCTCGCCGGTCGCCATCGTATGCGTTCCTCCGCACAGCTCGGTTGAGAAGTCGCCGATCCGCACCACGCGCACCTTGTCACCATACTTCTCACCGAACAGCGCCATCGCCTTGTACTGGTTCACCGCGACATCGATCGGCACATCCACCAGCGTCTCCACCGGCGTGTTGCCCAGCGTCTCGCGGTTGATGATGTCCTCGATGTCCTGCAGCTCTTCATCGGCGATCGGCGCGAAATGCGAGAAGTCGAATCGTAACCGAGACGGGTCTACTAACGAACCTGCCTGCTTGACATGCGGACCCAGCACCTCGCGCAGCGCGGCATGCAGCAGGTGTGTGCCGGTGTGGTTGCGCCGCGTGGCATTGCGCCGCGTGGCGTCCACTACCGTGTCCACGCGGTCCCCGACCGCGAGCGGCAGCCGCAGGGTGCAGCGGTGCGCACGCACTCCCTGTATGGGTGCGAAGCACCCGTGTACCTCGGCGACAACGGCATTGTGATCGTCTGACAGCATGACGCCATAGTCGCCCTGCTGCCCGCCGGAGTCGGCGTAGAAGCTGGTATGGTCGAGCACGACTTCGACCGAGTCACCGGCTGCCGCGAAGGGAACGCCTGCGCCGTCTTTCACCAGCGCGAGCACTTCGCAGTTGGTGGAGGTGAGTTGCGTGTAGCCCTCGAAGTTTGTTTTTGCGAGCTCGCGGTAGATGGGTGAGGCGGACTGCTTCGCGCCGCCTTTCCAGGAGGCGCGGGCGCGGGCTTGTTCTTCCGCTCGGGCTTGCATGAAGCCAGTCTCGTCAAAAGTTACATTGCTATCCCGGGCTGCGTCGATAATAAAATCAAGTGGCAAACCATAAGTTTGATAAAGATTGAAAGCAATATCTCCTTGAAGCACTGGCCGAACAGTCGCAGTATCTTCATTACAGTCAATAAGGGCTTTCATCTCTGACTCGAACTCGCTACTCGCTTCTTCTAACGCCACATCCAATCTTGTCGAACCAAACAAAAGGGTTCTAGAAAACTTGGCTTCTTCACTTCTAATTGTTTTTGCTATTCGATTAGCGTTATCCACCAGCTCTGGATAAGCAGCTTTCATTTGATCGCAGACAATTAAGCACATTTCTGACATGAAAGATTGGATCTGACCTAACAATCTCCCGTGGTATATAGCGCGGCGTACTATTTTGCGAAGCACATACCCGCGTCCCTCGTTCGAGGGGACTACGCCATCACTAACCAGAAAAGCTGAAGCTCTGGCGTGATCAGCAATAATACGTAAAGAAGGTACAGTCGATAAATCTTCGTGATAATCCCTTAGAACTTGGCTGTTGGTTAGATCACATGCCGCTTCAATCAGCGGCGTGAACAAATCCGTTTCATAGTTCGAGAGCTTGCCCTGCAACACCGCGGCAACCCGCTCCAGCCCGGCCCCGGTGTCGATCGAGGGCCGAGGTAGTAATTCCAGCTTCGCCTCACCTGTCTTCGCGTCGATCGAGCGGTCGAACTGCATGAACACCAGGTTCCAGATCTCGACATACCGCTGATCGTCCTCGCCAAACGGCCTGTCTTCCCCGGTCTCGCTCGCTGCAAGCCCCATGTCGTAGAAAATCTCAGAGCAAGGGCCGCACGGCCCCGTTTCACCCATCTGCCAGAAGTTATCTTTCGCCGACATCTCGAAAATGCGCTCTGCCGGAACGCCCTGCGCGAGCCACAGGTCATAGGCCTCAACATCCCTGGGAACGCCGTTCTCACCCTTGAAGATCGTAACGTATAGCTTGTCTTTCGGCAGGCCAAACCACTCGGGCGCGGTCACCAGTTCCCACGCAAACCCAATCGCATCCGCCTTGAAGTAGTCGCCGAAAGAGAAGTTGCCGAGCATCTCAAAGAACGTGTGGTGCCGTCGCGTAAAGCCGACGTTCTCCAGGTCGTTGTGCTTGCCGCCCGCGCGCACACACTTCTGCGAGGTCGTCGCACGCACATAGCTGCGCTGCTCCGCGCCCAGGAACACGTCTTTGAACTGGTTCATGCCCGCGTTGGTAAACAGCAGGGTAGGGTCATTCTGCGGAACCAGCGAAGACGAGTGCACACGCCGGTGCCCCTTCTCCTCGAAAAACTTCAGAAACATCTCACGGATTTCAGCGCCAGTGCGGGATTGCATACGTCCCATCAGTGTACTTGGAGCTCGCACTGGGGCGGCCAGATCTCTCCTTCAATCCAGCTGTTTTCACATAGCCGCCAACAATGGTCGCCGCTTTTAGCCAGCCTCTCGACCATGTTCATCACGGAGACAAGAGCGTCGAACGCATCCTGGCTCAGTTCCGCGCACGTCAACTCTCGCTCCGAGACTTTATGCCATGGTGAGCCGACAGCCGCACCGGCGATTCGCTTATCCATGAAGCCACGCCTCTTTTTCCCCTTGTTCTTCCCTGCCCGTGGCTCTCGAGGCAGGGTGAAAATAGCCGGGTAGATTTCGACAACCGAGAACGCACCTGCCTCAACAAACGGCCAGACAGTAAAGCCATGCTCCGCCAGTTCCAACAGCAACGGCATACCGCGTAGAGACCCCGTTCCCACCGCGCCTGCGCCTCCTATCTGGAAAGTCGAACTCGGGGAAAACTTTTTCCTGAGCCGCTCCTCGGTCTTCCTGAACATCAGCTTGAGGTCCTTGTGCCGGCACTTGGCAAACTCGCCCTTCCTGCCCCAGAAGCTCTCGTTTCCCTCAAGCCACTCGTCGGCATGCTGTGCGACATGCCTCCAAACAGCGCGGATGTCTCTCTGCTCTTCCATCTCCGGAACATGCTCCAGCACGAAGTGTTTCGGGAGAGAAAAGGAGAAGTCGAAACCTACCAGCATAGACTCCGATGATTCCTTGAGCGCAATCAGCTTTTGAATGACCTCGCTGCGATTCAGCCCATACTCCAGCTTCGTTTTTTGATCGTTCCATTCAGCCATCCAGATGGTTTCGTGCTGAGTGGCTTCATCGGACGCACCAGACCAGTCGATTGCAATCACACGCTGATAGATTTCCAGGTTCACTCCTCGCCGTCTTCCTGTTCCAGCATCGCCTCTTCAGCAACGCCCCAGTTCCGCAGCAGCTTGTACGCGGTCCCCAGCGAGAAGCCCGCCGCGATCAGCCTCCGCACCACCCGCGCCGACTCCTTCTCGTTCGCGGGCTTTTTCATCCGCTTGCGTTCGAGGAACTCCCTTGCCAGCGCTTCCTCGTTGACATGCTCGTACGCGGTATCAAGCGCCGTCGCGACTACTTCCCCATTCACACCCTTCCGCTGCAGGTCCTGCTGCACCCTGCGCCGCCCGAACTTCGCGCCCTCCTGCCGAAGCCGCGTGTAGTCCGCCGCGAACGCCTCGTCGTTCAGATATTTCCGCTCCAGCATTCGCTCCAGCACCGCCTCGATCCGCGCGTCGCCTCTTTCGCCTTTCTCCACGCGGGTCTTCATCAGCCGGCGCAGCTCCGCCACTGTCCGCATCCGGCGCGCCAGCGCGCCCAGCGCGTACTCCATCAGCGCCGCCTCATCGAGCGGCTCGCGCACCTTCGGCGTCTTCCAGGCCATCGGTATCTCCCTCCAGCCATGCTAGCGGTATCGCTTTTCCCACGCCCGGTACTTTTGTTTGCCGCGCGGCCAGATTGCGGAGGGGGCATGACCACGCCGGATGCTACCGTCCTGTCTCAGGGATCTTTATTTCAAAACATCTTCAAGCGTGGCTCAGGAGCGACATGCCCCCGATTTCCGCGCAGCGATGCTGCATCCTGGCGGCCGGCCTTTCGCTGCTGTTGATGACGCAGGGCTGCGGCGTTACTTACCTGGACCCTCAGGCAGCACCGCCCACAGTCGCCCCGGCACCGGCTCCAACACCGGCGCCTGCACCTGCGCCTGTTCCCTCTCCGGCGCTCAGTCGAGTCGTGTTTCTGGGCGATTCGCTCACCGCCGGCGCACAGAACTACAACCTGGTTGACACCGCGCAGGCCCACAGCTTCCCTGCCGTCCTCGCTGCCCAGGCCGGCTTTTCGCTGGTGCAGGCCCTCATTCCGGCGCCGGGATATGACGGGGGCGAGGCGCTTACCAGCAGCACGTTTCCATTCGGCGTTCACCAGCTCAGCGGCGGAGGCCTCAACCGCGAGAACCCCTCGGTCCAGGCCACCAATCTATCCGTTCCCGAAGTCACCACGCATGGCCTGCTCACGCTTACCCCCAGCGCCAACGGCGGCAACGGCCTCGTCAACATCGCGCTCGGCTACCCCGCCGGCAATAACGGCACACAACTGAGTGAGGCCATCGCGCTCAACCCGACGACGATCTTCCTGTGGATCGGCGCCAACGATATCGCGCCCTCTCTTTTTACGGGCGACCCCGCAAGCATGACCTCGCTGGCTGGCTTCACCGCCGATTTCACCACCATCCTGACGACCCTGAAGGGCCGGACCAAGGCCACGCTCATCGTGGCCAACCTGCCGGACGCTACACTTTCCGCGACCCTCACCGCCGCCCCGCTCCTCGCGCAGCAGGTCGCCGGCGTTACAGGAGCGGACGCCGGAGCGGTCGAGGCGGCGCTCGGCCTCGAAGACGGCGATTTCGTGATTCAGGCCGGGGTAACCGCGGTCGTGACTGAACTTCCGTCCATCAAAGCCGGTACCCTGCCGCCGCCGCTCCCGCCGAACCAGGTGCTCACCGCAGCGGAAGCAGCCGCGGTCCGGGAGCGGACCCTGCAGTTCAACCAGGTCATCGCGCAGCAGGTCAGCGCCGCCGGCGGCACACTCATCGATTTGTACAGCTACTTCAACTCCCTGAAAAACGGGCTTCCTGTCGATGGAACGATCCTCACCCTCGACTACCTGGGCGGCTTTTACAGCCTCGACGGCCTGCACCCCACCAGCACCGGCTATGCCCTGATCGCGAATGAGTACATTAGCGCTCTGAACGCCGCGGGGTTGGGCGTTTCCATCGCCACCATCGACGTCTCCGCTGTCGCCGCGCAGGACCCCCTGTTCCACCCGGCGCCTTCCCTTCGCTCTGCTCCGTTTCAGCCCGCAGCGCACACCCTGCTCGCACCTATCGGTAAAGCCGGCGCGTCTTTCTAGCTCCGAGAGGCGTTTAATAGCGGTCAGGAGTTTTTCCGTGCCGATTCTGCATCCCCGCGCCGCTTTACTGTTCGCCTGCCTGCTCGCCGTGCCTGCGCTCGCCCAGGTCTCTTACACGCCCATGCCGCTCGACTCCGGCTTCGGTAAGCTGGACCTGTCGCAGCCGTCCATCCCGCCGCAGCAGATCATCGATCGCTTCACCGCGAAAGAGTCGGCGTTTCGCGAAGCGATGGCGAACTACACCTACGAGCGCAGCGTGCGGGTCGACACCATCGACGACGATACCGGCAAGGTTGACGGCGAGTACTACCAGGTGACCGACATCAGCGCCGACCCGGACGGCAAGCTGTACGAACACGTGGTGCAGGCGCCGCAAAGCTCGCTCGAACGCGTGATGATGAGCCCCGCCGACTTCCAGGACATCGAGCACCGTCTGCCCTTCGTCCTCACCCGGGAAGACGTCGCCCAGTACAACCTGACCTACGTGGGCAAGCAGAAGATCGACGATGTGGACACGTATGCTTTCGACGTGAAGCCGAAGGTCATCGAGAAGAACAAGCGCTACTTTCAGGGCCGCATCTGGGTCGACCAGAACGACTACCAGATTGTCGTGACGAACGGGAAAAATGTGCCGGACGACACCCGCAAGGGGCACGAAGACCTGTCGCCCCCCTTCATCACCTTTCGCCAGCAGGTCGACGGTAAATATTGGTTCCCGGTCTACACCAAGGGTGACGGCGTGCTGCACTTCAGCGGCGGCTCGGGATATATGAGCCAGGAGGTCCACATGCGCGAAACGGTCAAGTATTCGAACTACAAACGCTTCGGCACATCGGTCAAAATCACTTATGACGGGCAGGAGGTCGGCAAGGACACGCCGGATGGCAAGCAGCCGAATCCGGCTCCTTCGTCTCCAGCTGGGAAACCGCAGTAGAGGTAAGGAGCGGTTTGCGGGGCGTAGGTCCGTGGCGGGCGGCAGATAAGCGATGACTCTGAGATTGCGATTAGGATGACCCTCATCACAGCATCGCTCCCAGCCCTACCGTTCAATGAGCCACTGAGGTGTCTGAGCTCGTTGATGCGAACTGCTTCTCCAATTGCTGATAGTAGGCTTGCTCGGGATCGCTGGAGTCATTTATCGCTGCATCCAGCGAAGTTTTTGCGCTGGCCAAGTCCTGCCTGGAAGCGATGGGATCAGCATTCTGGATTTCGGCCGATGCCCGGTGTAAGTAGGTATAGGCCCACTCAGGATCTGTAAGCTGCATGACTTGTGCCGCGATTCTGATGGCTTCAGTGAATTCCACGATTGCAGGCTTTGGCTGATGAGCATCGAGCAATGCCAGCCCGTACTCGTCGTGTGAGATCAAGCGCTCAACATCGGTGCTGGCCGATGATTGCTGCACGTCGTGTAATTGTTGACTGCACATTTCCGTAGCGGCTGCGTTGTGATGAGCAAGGGCATTTGGACAAGCAAACCCAAGGCGCGGAGAGAGCTGCGCGGCTGACATTGCCGGCGAGGGCTCGACAGTCACAGCGCCATTCTTGAAGACGAAGGTTGCCGCATTGATCATCTGAGCGGGCACGCTATTGAAAAAGGCGGCCTTGAAGTGCCATTGGCGAATGGAGTTTAACGCTGACTGCTGCATCTCTTGAGAACCACCTGTAGCTTGTGCATCTACGACACGACCTGCTGCTCCTCGACGGAATATGACAAGAACCGACCCTGAAGCTCCCGATACAGGAGTTGCCGGTACTTGCGTGGCGCTGGCGAGGACTGTAGGTGCAACCGAGAAATACTGGCGAGTGAATGGCAGGTCCTGCGCTCTCAAGGTTGGAGAAAGCAAAGATAAAGTTAAGGCTGCAGGGATAACAAGCAGATGTCGCAAAAGACGATCTCCTGAAAGGAACAGCGCAACTCTACCACACAGGCGTATCGCTACAAAATGCCGAACAGCAAGTACTCGGAGCCGTTCACTACAGCACCGAATGCTGAGTGGTTCCGTGAAAAGCGTGACCCCCTCAGTAGTACAAATACTTCCGCCACTTCTGGTCGGAGTTCCCGATCATTCGCATGATATGCCGCGAGGTGTGCAGCGAAAACGGCCGCGGCTCGCGCAGCAGCTTCATCGACTCAAGCTCGTGCAGCAGCTGGTTGCCCTTGCGCCGGTTGCAGTTATGGCAGCAGGCGACAAGATTCTCCCAGGTGCTTTGGCCGCCACGCGAGCGGGGCAGCACATGGTCCAGCGTCAGCTCGCCCGCGGTCAGCACAATCGCGCAGTACTGGCAGGTGTTGCGGTCGCGCAGCAGGATATTTTTCCGCGACAGCGCGCGTGTCTGGTGCGGGATACGGCGGTACTCGAGCAGGCGAATAACCGAGGGCAGCGGTATGCGGACCCGCGCGGCGTGCAGCGTGGCGCCCTGCTCTTCCTCTGTCTTGGCGACGCCTTTCAGCACCAGCACCAGCGCGCGCCGTGCGCCGCAGATATTGATCGGCTCATAGGAAGCGTTCAGCACCAGCACAGGCGTCTGCATGGGCTGGTGGAACGGCAGGGTGCGGTCTTCGAGCGGGACCGCAGAGCCGTGGTCGCGGCCCGTGTGGGTCTTGATGAGCAGCTTTCCCTTGCGCGTATGGACTGAACTTTTCCCGAGCGACATTCCCTCTCCTCGTGTGCGTTACCGTTCCACTCCCAACCTTGCCATCCGCTGTTACTGTTCGCCTGAAGCATTAACCCCAGGTAGCGACATCCTCCTCCATCGGGATTTCGACGGCATGAACGGGCTCCGCCAGCTCCTGCCGCTGCGCCCGAGCCAGGGTAGCAACCCAGACCTGCGCCGCGCCCGCACGCCGCAGCGCGCCCGCGGCAGCCCGCGCGGTCGCACCGGTGGTGTAAATATCATCGACCAGCAAAAGGTCGCGCCCGGCAAGCGGTTTTGCGGCGTTCTCCGCTCCGGGGACCGCGAAGGCCGCCTGGAGATTGCGCCGGCGACCCGCCGGTGTCAGCCCGGCCTGGGACTCGGTCGCTCGCCTGCGCACCAGCATCGTCGTATCCACGGTAAGCGCCATGCCGTGCCGCCGCGCGGCGCGCGCCAGCGAGCGCGCCAGCAGCTCGGCCTGGTTGAAACCGCGCTCGCGCCGCTTGCCCGCGAACAGCGGCACCGGCACGACAGTCATCGCCTTCGGGATCGCAGGCTGCGCGGCCACCTGCGCGGCCATCAACGCGCCCAGGGTGCTCGCGACCGGCTGCACGCCCTCGTACTTTAAAAGATGAATGAGCGACCGCATGGTTCCGCGATACAGCCCGTACGCCACCGCCCGGTCGAAGGCTGGCGGCGCCATGCGGCAGGAACGGCAGAGCCAGTCCCCCGGCGCGCGATCGGCGGTCGCAAAGGCATGGGCTCCCAACGCTTCGCCGCAGTGCAGGCAAAGGCTTCCGGTTTGTGGGGGTAGATCGGCCCAGCAGGAGGAGCAGACAGGGGCGCGGCTGAGGCGCGCAAGCGGGGTATGGCAGAGGGCACAGGCAGCGGGAAAAATGACAGAGGCCAGGCTGTCGGCCTGACTTCGCAGGACACGCACCACAGAGCGCCAGCGAGATTCCGCGGCGGCAAGCCGGGTTTCGCGAACGTCGAGCAGGGACGACTGGCTCGTGAAGACGCACCTCGCGCTGGTATGCGGCGGTCCCGTGCTGAAGAACAGGCCATGCCTTGCCCAGTTGCCTCAGAGTATACGGCGCAATCGGCAATTCGGCCAGAGACCCGGCGTACCTGCTGCGCCGGCATCAACTTATGTCGCTCTCTTTCCATGACGCGAACGCGAGGATTGCCGCGCCTCCGCGCCTGCCGGCGGCCCCCTGCTATAAAGAGGGACTCAGCCACAGGCTGTACCTGGAAGTCGGAATGGTCACCGCAAACACTCGCGTCCAGACAAGTACCCGCGCCATCCCTTCGCACTCGCTCGGGTCCGAGGTCCGCCTGACCGCGCGCCTCGGCGCTCCGCTGGCCATCGGCGAGCTGGGCTGGATGTCTACCTACATCGTCGATGCGATCCTGGTCGGGCGCATGCCGCACTCCGCAATTGCGATTTCGGCGTCGTCGCTCGGCAACAGCCTGTTCTACGCGATCGCTTTCTGCGGTGTCGGGCTGCTGTTCGGGCTGGATGCGCTGGTGTCGCAGGCCTACGGGCGCGGCGACCGGGAAGACGGCTTGTTTTCGCTCGTGCAGTCCCTGTTTCTGGTCGCGGTGTGTACTCCGGTCGTCATGCTGCTGTCCACAGTTGCGCCCTACGGGCTGCGCCTCATCCATGTCGACCCGGCCATCGTGAGCGAAACAATCCGTTACATGGACGCGCTGCGCTGGTCCGCCGCGCCGCTGCTGCTGTACATGGCGGTGCGCCACTACCTGCAGGCGATCGACCGTCCGGGCTGGGTCATGGTTTCGCTGCTGACCGCAAACCTGGTCAACTGGCTGTTCGACTGGCTGCTGATCTACGGGCACGGCCCGTTCCATGCGTACGGCATCGCCGGTTCCGGTTGGGCGACCTGCGTCGTTCGCCTGTACATGCTCGCGCTGCTGCTTGCCTCGCTCGCGCTTTCGCTGCGGAAAGCGCCGGTACGCCTGCGCGCGGGCGCGTGGCGGCCGCATCCTGAGCGCCTGCGCAGCCTCGTCCACATCGGGTGGCCGGTCGGGCTGCAATACCTGGGCGACCTCTCCGTCGCCAGCTTCGCGACCGTGATTACCAGCACGCTGGGCGCCACGCTGCTGGCCGCGCACCAGGTGGTGCTTGACCTGAATGCCTTCTGCGCCATGATCCCGAACGGCATCATGGCGGCATCCGCAGTTCGCACCGGCCAGGGCGCCGGCCGCGGCGACCTCGCGCAGGTCAAGCGCGCGGGCTACGCCGGAGTCGGCATTACGACCGCCTGCATGGCCGTTGCTTCGGTCTCGTTCATCGCGGCGCCGCGCCTGTGGGCCAGCATTTATACGACTGACCATGCGGTCGTCGCGGCCACGGTGCCTGTCTTTCTGATCTGCGCCGCGATCCGCATCTTCGACGGCGCGCAGGTGGTGCTGCAGGGGGCGCTGCGCGGGCTGGGTGAAACCCGCATCCCCTTTCTCGCCTCCACCGGCTTTACCTGGCTGCTGGGCATGCCGTTCAGCGCGCTGCTGGTCTTCCACTGGCACATGCAGCTCGTGGGAGTATGGCTCGGGATCCTTACGTACACCGTGCCGCTGTCCCTGGTCATGGTGGCCACCTGGTTCTGGCGGGTCCGGCAGTTCGGCGCGCCTCGCCGCGAAGAGGTTCCCCTACTCTCGCCCCTCCGGGTGGTTCTCGATCAGAGATAGAGCGCTGCGGCGAGAGCACTTGGTACACTCACGCTTTCAGCGTTTCCGCTCTTTCCGGGGTAGCCGCCAGACCATGTCTCAACCACCCGCCGAAACACCTGCGTTCCGCCCCTTTGTCGCGCCTGGGGAAACCCGTCCGGAACTAACGGCCCGCGCCCTTCTGCTGGGCTCGTTTTTCGGGCTGCTGTTCGGCGCGGTCACCGTGTACGTAGGGTTGCGGGCCGGCCTTACGGTCGGCGCGTCGATCCCCATCGCGGTGCTGTCCATCTCGGTGCTGCGAGCGCTTGGCCGCGCTTCCATTCTCGAAAACAACATCGTCCAGACGACCGGCAACGCCGGCCAGTCGATCGCGGCAGGCGTTATCTTCACGCTGCCGGCGCTCATCTTTCTCGGCTTCGACCTCGAGTACTCCCGCATCTTCATCCTGGCGCTGCTGGGCGGCTGGCTGGGGCTGCTGTTCATGATCCCGCTGCGCCGGCAGTTGATCGTGGAGGAACATGGCACGCTGACCTACCCGGAAGGCGCGGCCTGCGCGGACGTGCTGCTGGCCGGGGAGCGGGGCGGCTCGTTCGCCAGCCGCGTCTTCTTCGGCCTGGGACTGGGCGCGGTCTACACACTGTTTCAGAACGAAAACCTGCTGGGCGCGTGGCCCGGCACCCCGAACTACGAGCCCGACCTAGGCGCGCAGCATGTCATGCGCGGCGCCGCCATCCGCTGCGATGCCACGCCCGAGTATCTCGGGGTCGGCTACATCATCGGTCCACGCGTGGCCGGGACGATCTTCGCCGGCGG
The DNA here is from genome assembly GCA_965276625.1 of Acidobacteriaceae bacterium. Lineage (GTDB taxonomy): Bacteria > Acidobacteriota > Terriglobia > Terriglobales > Acidobacteriaceae > EB88. Next base: position 1,350,648 of record CBDIBB010000002.1, on the reverse strand, counting down.
CGTCTTCTCCTGGCTGGTGCTGATGCCGGCGATCTACTTCTTCGGCTCGCACATCTCCGCGCCGCTCTACCCCGGCACCGAGCCGATCGCGCAGATGGGTCCGTCCGCGCTGTGGTCCACCTACATCCGCCCCATGGGCGCGGGCGCCGTGGCCGCTGCCGGCTTGCTGACCCTGCTGCGTACGCTGCCGACGATCTACGGCGCGCTTCGCTCCGGCTTTGCGAATATCAACAGGCGAAACCGCGCGGCTGAGGCTGCCGCTGTCGGCCGCACGGACCGCGACCTGCCACCGTGGTTCGTCTGGGGCGGCTCGCTGTTGCTGGTCGTGTGCCTCTTTCTCTTTCTCACTTTCAAGCCGGTGCCCGGCGCGCAAACCAGCCTCTTCGCGAACTTCGCCGCGTCGCTGCTGATCGTCGTGTTCGGCTTCCTGTTCGTCACCGTGTCGTCGCGCATCGTGGGGCTCATCGGCTCCTCGGCCAATCCACTCTCCGGCATGACGATCGCAACGCTCATGGCGACCGCGGCGATCTTCCTGGTCAAGGGCTGGACCGCTCCCGCCTTTGCCGCGCTCGCGCTCACCATCGGCAGCGTCGTCTGTATCGCCGCGGCGAACGCGGGCGACACCTCGCAGGATCTCAAGACCGGCTTCCTGATCGGCGCGACCCCCTGGAAGCAGCAGCTTGCCCTGATGGTCGGCGTGTGTGTCTCGACGGTCGCCATCGGGGCCACGCTGAACGCGATGAACCGGGGCCTCGAGGAGTTTCGCCCCGCCGACAAGAGCTGGAACCTCTCCGTGCCGCACCAGGGCGTGCAAGACCAGGGACAGTTCACGCGGAAGGAAATCCGCGTGACGGAAGCAGGCGGCCGGCTCGAGCTGCTGCCCGGCTCGCGGTACATCCTGCTGAATGCGCTCGGCTCGCATGACCTTGCCGACGGCAAATATCTCTACAATCCGCAAACGAAAACGATCGAGGTGCAATGGATCCAGGGCATCGGCAGTGAGAAAGCAGCGGCCCCGCAGGCGCGACTCATGGCGACGGTCATCAACGGAATCCTGACCCGCCAGCTGCCATGGGGTCTCGTGCTGCTGGGCGTCTTCCTGGTCGTGGCGGTCGAGCTGCTCGGCATTCGCTCCCTCTCCTTTGCAGTCGGCGCCTACCTGTCCATCGCGACCACGCTGGCCATTTTCGTGGGCGGCATGGTGCGCTGGATGATCGACCGCGCCGCCGCGCGCAACACTGAAACAGCAGACGCGCTGGGCGGCGAGATCAGCCCCGGCTCGCTTTACGCCAGCGGACTGATCGCGGCCGGCGGCATCATCGGGCTGCTGGGCGTGGTGCTCAAGCTCTACGAGGCGGCAACCGGCAGGACCGCGCTGCCGACCATGCCGCATACGTTCCTGTACCACGACGGAGTTTCCGTGCTGATGTTCGCGCTGCTGGCCTTCTCACTCTGGTACTTCGCCCGCAAGCCGCTGAAAGGCTGACGGGCGACGCATGAAGAGCGATCAAGCCGAGGCGCACCCTGCGGGTGCTGTGCCTCCCCAACCGCCCGGATTTCGTTATGAGACCGGCATTTTCCTTGCCGGGCTCGCCTGCCTGCTGGCCGGCGTTCTGGCTCTGCCGGTCTTCCCCTCGGGCGATGGGGCGGTGCACCTGTACCTCGCGCACATTCTGTACCTGCTAGCTTCGCACCAGGGCGGTATCTATGGCAGGGTTTACTCGATCCGGCATCTGGTCCAGCCGTACTCGCTTCATTATCTCTGGCTCGTCGGCGTCGGGTCATTTGTAAGCACGGCTGTTGCAGAAAAGCTGTTCGTGGCCGCGATCCTGGTCTGCAATGCCTTCGGCTTTCGCGCGCTGGCAGGCCGTCTGGGCAGCTCGGCCCCGTCTGTTTCCCTGTGGATACTACCGCTGCTCCTCAGCTGGGCCCTCGGGTCCGGGTTTTTCAACTTCTGTTTCGCTGCCGGCCTCATGTTCTTCGCGTACACGCTGTACCTGCGCCTCTGTCCAGCCGTTCGGCTTGCGCCGCTCTCACTGTATGTGCTGGTGCTGCTGCTGCTCGTGTTGTCACACCCCGTGCCGCTCATGATGCTTATTTTGCTGCTGGTCGGCGATACGGTGCTTCTGCTCTGGGGCAGGAAAACCTTGGGCAGCAGGACCTCCTTCGCGCCGCAGGTCATCTGCCTCGGCCTCGCGCTGCTTGCCCTGGTCTTCCCGCTGCTCATCGCCGACAAGAGCTCCGTTGCGGACTCGCTTCTGCGCGACCTGCGGCCCCACCTTGCCCAGCTCGCCGCCATCGCAAGCGGCGACCGGCTCAGCCTCTTCTTTTCCGCCTCTCCAGCCGGGATTCTCTTCACCATTGTGCTCGTCGCGGTGGCCCCCGCCGGTATTGCGATCAGCGCAGGCAGCGGCGCCTTCGGGCGCATCCGCAACGAAACGGCGTCGCCGGCGGACCGGCTGTGCCTGGTCGCTGTATGCCTGCTACTCAGCACCATCATTTTTCCTGAAAGCATGAACGGTTCCGCGTTGTTCGCGGACCGCATGGTTCCCCTTTTGTGGCCGATGCTGTTCGCCGGGGCCGCCGCCGTGCCGTTCTCCCCCAGCCTGCGGCGCTGGAGCGCCCTACTGGCCACGGCGGCGACAGTCGCCAGCTTCACCTTCCTGCTGATCTACCTGCGGCCGATCGCCCGGCAGCAGCAGGCGCTCGCGCAGGCTTCGGTTCCCCGTGACGCGCGCGGGCTCTTCATCGCAGCGCCCCCGGTTCGACGCCCGACCCAGGCGCACCTGGCCGACACGCTGCTCGCCTGGGGCGGCGCGCGTACGTTCGCGGCAAACAACGACATCCTGCTGAACACGCCGTGGATGCAGCTTACGATTCTGCCCGTGCGCGAGACCGGGGGCGGCGGTCTGCTGCGCGACACCCTGCCCGGCAGCCTGTCCGAGGATCCGGTAGCGCTCGGCCAATGGCTTCGGCAGCGCTCCCCGGCTTCCGCGCTCGTGATGCAACACGCTGATTTTCTCCTCTTCAGCGCGCCAGCCGCTTCGAGCTCCGCGGTACGCTCCTTCCTCCCGCAGGACAGCCGCGACTGGCAATGCAACTCCACTGGCTTCTATGCTGTCTGCACCCGGAAAACTTCGCCATCCGGGGTGGATAAGACCCCATGACGACGCCTGTGCTCTCCATCCTCGTGCCCTGCTACAACGAGCAGGAAAGCATCGCGGCCTGCCATGCGAAGCTGCATCAGGTGCTCGGCGAACTCGGACTCAGCTATGAGCTGGTCTTTGTCGACGATGGCTCGAAGGACGCCACGCTTTCCATTCTCCGGTCGTTGCAGGCAGCCGACCCGCGCATCGTGGTCGTCCAGCTGGCAAGGAATTTCGGCCACCAACTGGCGGTCTCGGCGGGCTTCGCCGTTGTGCGCGGCAGCGCGGTCGTCATCACGGATGCCGACCTGCAGGATCCGCCCGAGGTGATCCGGGCGATGGTCGCGAAATGGCAGCAGGGTTTCCACGTGGTCTACGGGGTACGCACCCGGCGCGCCGGCGAGTCGCGCTTCAAAGTACTCTCGGCGAAGCTCTTCTATCGCATCATCCAGCGACTCTCAGACGTCGCCATTCCACTCGACTCCGGAGACTTCCGCCTGCTCGACCGGCGTGTCGTCGATGCGCTGCTCAGCATGCCGGAGCGGCACCGCCTGCTGCGCGCCATGTGTTCCTGGGTCGGCTTTCGCCAGACCGGCGTTCTGTATCAGCGGGACGCACGATTTGCCGGAACGACGAAATATCCCTTCGGCAAAATGATGCACCTGGCGCTGGACGGAATCTTCTCCTTCTCGACGGCGCCCCTGCGGATGCTGACGTACACCGGTTTCGGCGCGGCCGTGCTCTCCTTTATCGGCATCGTGTGGGCACTCATGGTCCGCATCCTTACCCGGCACTGGGTCGCGGGCTGGGCGACGCTTTTTGTCGGCGTACTCTTCCTGAGCGGGCTGCAGATGATCTCGCTCGGCGTCATCGGCGAGTACCTGGGCCGGGTGTACACCGAGGTAAAGCAGCGCCCGCTGGTAGTCATCGCCGGCATCCTGCGTGCGGGCGAAACTTCGCCGATGCGAGAGCACTCCTGGCAGGGCGGAGATGCAGCGGAGCAAGACTAAAACCCCCTGCGCGGGAGGCGCCCACTTTGTGGGGTGTAATTACGCCTTCGGCGTGGTGCAAGAGCAGGAGGCCGATGTTCCAGGCCTCCTGCTCTTGCACTACTCGCGAAGCGAAAAAGACATGTCCCGAAGGGACCGCCTCCCGCGCAGGGGGTCTTGACCTTTGATCGATCAGCCGACGTCGTAAGCGCGCTGCTTCCAGGTCGCCTGCCGCCGCAGCAGCTTGCGTATCAGCGAGTACCACTGCAGCACCAGCAGCACAGCCACTCCAAACGGGTGCAGCACTGCGCCAAAGGCGCTCTGCCGGAAGCGCAGGAGCGCGACGAGCCGAGGAATATACCCGGCCACCACCGCGATCCCAGGCCACACCAGCGGGCCGTGGTGAAGCGCGGCGACCGCCAGCCAAACGGCGGGTATCACCTGCCCGAAGAACAACATGACCGTGAATGGCACGATACGCGCCGGCGCAGCCATGCCCTCGGTCGCGTTCTTGCCAAGCCCCCGCCACACCTCGGCAGCATTGCGGTACATGCGGCAGCGTGCCAGCCCGGTCAGGTCGAAAAGGTCGGTTGCGAAGCCATGCTCCCTCAGTAGCCGAGGCAGCAGAATGCCGTCGTGCATCGTTTCGCGGATAGCGGCATGGCCGCCGCTGGACTGGTACGCCGCGCGGCGCACCAGCATCAGCTGGCCGCAGCCCGCGGCGAGCGAGGGCGCGCGCGGCAGCAAACGCAGCGCCGGCATCGGCAGGTAGCAAAGCAGCACAAAATGGATCAGCGGAATCAGCAGCCGCTCCAGCCACGTACCCGTTTCCTCGAACGGAAAGCCGCTGAGCAGGTCGCTTCTGCCGTGGTCAAGCTCTGCCAGCAACGTCGCCAGCGCATCGGGCGCCAGGCGGACATCCGCGTCCAGAAAGCACAGCACCGGGTACCGGGCAAGCTGCGCCAGTACTGAGCACGCGTGCTGCTTGCCGTTCCAGCCCGTCGGCAGAGCCGGACCCGCGTGCAGGGTCAGCCTGGGATCACGCAACGCAACGGCCTCAACCAGCGCGGCTGTTTGATCCTCTGAAGCATCGTCAAGCACCAGCAGCTCAAACTCGATGCCGCGGGAAGCGAGAACGCTCTCGACCGCCGCGACAATCCCGTCCTGCTCATTGCGAGCGGGGATCAGTACGGAGACCGAAGCTGTGCGCGACGGCTCTGGGCGGCGACTGGGTTTGCGAAAGCACAGAAGGTTGACGCCGAACGTCAGCACCGGCCCCAGCGCGCACGCGAGCGAAAGCAGCAGCCAGGGCGAAGCGGGCAGCGGGCTCAACAGGTCACCCGGCCTGCGAAATAGGCGCTGTGGAGCGGGTCACGCATCGGTGCCGCGGAGAGCCTCGCGGCTGTTTTCAGGCTGCAGGCTTGCGTGCTCCGCATGAAAGCGGCCGCCCCGCGCAAGCGCCCGGATGCGTTGCCAGGCGCCATAGATACCGCTGGTGCCTGCGGAGCCTGCGACGATCGAGGTAAACAGCGACGGGTCGCGTTGCGCGGAAAGCAGGGCCAGCCTGTCCTGCGCCTGCTGCAGCGCTGCTTCAACTTGGGCGCCTGCTCCACCATGCACGGCGTTTGCGCTGTTAAATACAAGCGGCTCGCCCAGCAGCGCAAGCGCTTCAGGCAGCCGCTCATCCCAGAACGTGTACTCGATCGCGAGGGGCAGAACCGTAACCTGCGGCAGGCTGCGAATCAGCGCGTCGAGGCCGCCGCGAAACACCACCGGCCGTGTTCGTACATCGGTAAAGCCACCCTGCGGCGTGAGCCACAGCACGGCGCCGGGGTCGGCGAGGATATGCGCGGCACCGCGCATAAACTGCACCGCGCCGCGCCGGGTCCCCTGCTCCACCGGGAACAAGCCGAGCCGGCGCAGGATGCCGTAGCGCGCGAACGCAATCTCGTCCATCGGCGCATAGTGCGCCGAGTCGCGCTCAAGCGCGCGGCTCAGCAGGATCGAAACAAGCGGGTCCCACCAGGAAGGGTGGTTGAGACAAACAATCAGCGGCCGGCCTGCCTGTCGCCAGTGCTCACCGCCCGCAAGCCGCAGCGCGTGGAAGTGGCGCCTGATAAAGAACTGCAGGTATGTGTCGAAATAGCGGAGCAGGGCGCGCGAAGGAGCGACCGGCGGTAAAGCCGCGGAGCGACGCGCGCGCTGCTGAAAACGGCCCGGCGACCCGGCCGCTTTTTCGCCCGGCTGCGCACTCCGGCTCATCGCGCCTGTGCCAGCAGCGCTTCAGCCTGTGTGCGAGAGGCAAGCGCCGACTCCTTACCGCGAAAGCGCTGGTCGACCGCATCGCCCGCGATCCACCCGGACATCATCACCATCGGCATACCCGGCCCCGGGTGCGCCGCGCCGCCGGCAAGGAACAGGCCATCAACTTCGCTGCTGGTGTTCGACGGCTTGAACGCGCCGTTGAACCGTCCGTGGCTTGAGAGCCCGTAGATCGCACCGTTCAGCACCTTGTAGCGGTTGTGGATATCGACCGGCGTCAGCGCGCGCTCGAACACGATGCGGTCCTCGATATCGGTGAGGCCGGCAGTGCGCTTCAGCTTGTCGAGGATCACCTGCCGATAGCGTGGAAACATCTGCGTCCAGTCGTGATTGGGGCGCAGAAACGGCGTGTGTACCAGAACGTAAAACGCATCGCCGCCCGCGGGCGCGGTTGCCGGTTCTGTGCCGCTGGTGGAGGCGATATAGCAGGTCGGATCGGGCGCGGGCTCACCAAGGTCGTAGATATGGTGAAACTCTTCATGCGGGTCGCGCGAAAAGACAAAGTCGTGGTGTGCGAGATGGTCGTAGCGCTTGTTCAGGCCGAGGTACAGCACCACGCCGGAGCACGCCGGCTCATACTCGCGGTCCTTGTCGAACCGGTCTGCGGTCGCTCCGCCCACAAGCTCGCGGTAGGTGCGGACCGCGTCTTCATTCGAGACCACGGCGTCGAAGGTGTAACGCTCCCCCGCCGTCGTTAGCAGGCCTGTGATGGTGTCGCGCCCGTTTTCCGTTGTCGTCAGCAGGCGCTCGATTTCCGTCGAGGTGTGGTACTCCACGCCGAGCTCGCGCCCCAGCTTTACCAGCGCCTCCGGCACCGCGCGGGTCCCGCCCATCGGATACCAGATCCCCTCCTCGGCCTGCATGTTGCCGATCGAGCACAGAATCGCCGGAGAAGCATCGGGCGATGAGCCGACATACTGCACATAGTGGTCGAGCATCTGCGCCACGTCAGGGTCGTCGATATACTTACGGATCGTGCCGCCGACCGTCGAACCGAGACGCATCTGCAGCAGGTCGCGCAGCACCCGCTTGTCGAAAGCGCCATTGATGTCGAAGGTATCGCGGATGGAGCCGACCGATTTCCAGAAGAAAAACCGGTCTGAAATCTCATGCAAATCGCGGGAGTAGTGCATGAACTGCACATACTTGTCGCCCATTCCGGGACGCCGCGCATTCAGCGCAGCCGCCGTTTCATTGACGTCGTCCTTCAGGTCGAGCACCGAGCCGTTATCGAAGAAGCAGCGCCACTGCGGATCGAGACGCACCATCTGTACATAGTCGTCCAGATTGCGGCCTGCTTCGCAGAAGACCCGGCGCAGCACCGAGGGCTGAATCAGGATCGTCGGCCCCATGTCGAAGCGGAAACCCTGCTCCTGCAGCACCGCCGCCTTGCCGCCCAGCCACGGGTTCTTTTCGAACACGGAGACCTGATAGCCACGCGCGGCGAGCGTGCAAGCCGCCGACAAGCCGCCGAGTCCGGAACCGATTACTGCAATGCGCATCTGGTTATCTCTCCCCTTGTGTCACAACATTTGTTGCAATTACTTTTTTCCTGTCGCCCTGAGCCCCGGCAGCGCGTTGCCCAGTGTTCGCCAGCCCGCAAGCCGCCGACGCCAGCCCAGGGCATGCGCGGCCTGGATATAGCCTTCAAAAAATCCGGCGTGCGCCGCGGTCGCGGGCTGGTACGGCATGCGGCTCGTGCTGCGCTGCCTCACGTGCGCGCGCGGGGTGGTCATGGCAAGCAGCCCTTCCCGTCCGCGCGTAACGCCGAAACCCGAGCGCTTGCGCCCCCCGAACGGCACGCGCGGGTCGGCCGTCGAAACGATCAAATCGTTGAACAAAACCGTACCGCAGGTAATCGATTTCGCGAGCTTTGCCGCCTCCCGCTCCGGCCCGAAAATGGCGGCGGTCAACGCATACGGGCACTGCTCATGCATCGCTGCTGCTTCATCCCGTGAGCGGAACTGGAGCACCGAGAGCACCGGCGCGAACACATCGGTCTGTGCGATCCGCATCTCCGGGCGCACCCCGGTGAGCATGGTCGCGTAGAGACAACCGGCGTGCTCCTCGGCAACTTCCAGCCCGTCAAGCAGGATGCGCGCCCCATCAAGCGATGCCTCCGCGATCAGGTCACGCACCAGCTCGCGCGCTGCCGGGGTCGCCGGCACCGGCTCTAGCCGGCCAAGCCGTAGGGCCAGCATCTCGGTCAACCTGTCGGCGATGGCGGAAGCGGCAAACAACCGGCGCGGCGCCATGCAGGTTGCCGATCCGTTCAGCCTCAGGCCGAAGACCAGCGCATCCACCGCACGTGCCAGGTCCGCGCCTTCCAGCACAAACACCGCGTCGCAGCCGGAAAGCTCCATGACCGACGGCGTTGCCGAGCCTGCCAGGCTATGCTGCACAAGCTCTCCCGTCGCCGCCGAGCCGGTGAGCAGCACTTTATCGACCCCAGCCTCGATCGCGGACCCGGCCGCGGACGGCGCGGCATCGAGTATCGTCAACAGCTCCGGCGGCATCCCGCTCGCGATCAGCATTACCCGCAGAGCATGCGCGCAGGCCACCCCGGTGGGCGCCGGCTTCCACAGCACGGCATTGCCTGCGGCAAGCGCCTGCAGCGCCTGCACGCCGGGCAGAAACAGCGGGTAGTTCCCCGGGCCGATGATCAGCACCGCACCTAGCGGAGCACGCTCGATCTCGACATCCACCCCGCGCAGCCAGAACGGTCTCGACCGGGTGCTTTCGCGCTGCGTCCGCAGGGTAAACGCCGCTTCCTTTTCGAGAAAGCGGCAGGCCTCGGCCAGCGGCAGCACCTCGGCGACGAGCGTGTCGGCGAGCGAGCGATGCAGGCTCCCCGGCCATGAGGTGGCCACGGTCGAGGCCAGCTCACGCGCCCCGGCGGCCAGCTCCGCTCGAAAGCAGCGCAGCATCCGCATACGCGCGCGCATCGTGGTCTGCGCCCAGGCCCGCTGCGCCGTCCGTGCCCCGCCCAGCAGCATGGTACCGGCCCACTCCGCGGTCGGCGGCGCTCCCGGCAGGGTGGCCATGGCGGTCAGCTTACCGCCTCGTACACTGAATCGGCAGGGGGCACACCCGGCGTAACCGGGTCGGTGTTCCACTGCGGCTCAATCTTCAGGTCTTCCAGCAGCAGCCGCGACGTGATCCGCGCCGACTCAAAGATAACCGGCAGGCCACTGCCCGGGTGCGTGCCGCCGCCCACCAGGTACACGCTTTCCAGATCCTCAAAGCGATTGTGCGGGCGCATGTGCAGCATCTGCCGCAGCGAGTGGGCCATAGAGAAAGTCGCCCCCTTATAAAGTCCGTACTCGTCGCTCCAGGTCTGCGGCGTCATGATCTTCTCGGTGCGGATGCGGCGCTCGACGTCGGTAATCCCGATCTTCTCCATCTGCTCAATCGCAATCGAGCGGAACCGCTCCTGCTCCTTCGGCCAGTCGACCGTGCCTGTATCGTGCGTGACGGGAAGCAGCATATATAACGTACTCATGCCGTTGGGCGCGAGCGTCGGGTCGGTTACGCAGGCATTCTGCACATAAAACGAAGGATCATCTGAAAGACGGTGTCTTTCCTCAATATCGCGAAGGTTCTCTTTGTAGTCCTTCGCCAGGTAGATCGTGTGGTGCGAAACATCGTCGTAAAGCCCCTCGATGCCCATGTACATCATGAAAGTCGAGCAGGAGAACCGCTTGCCCTGAATCTTCTTGTCGGTCCACTTGCGGCGAAGCCGGTCCGGCACCATCTTGCGCATCGCGTCGGCAAAGTCCGCGTTTACCACGACCGAGTCGGCTGCTATTTTTCGCAGCGGCGTCCGCAATCCAACGGCCTTGCGTCCCTCAAACAACAGCTCTTCCACCGGCTCATCAAGCAGGATGCGGACCCCCAGCGAACGCGCGACACGCGCCATTGCCTGGGTGACCGAGCCGCACCCGCCGATCGGGTGGAACACGCCATGTTCGTACTCTAGAAATGAGAGGATCGAGAAGAGCGACGGGCACGAAAACGGGCTCATGCCGAGGTATTTCGACTGGAATGAAAACGACAGGCGAATGCGTTCGTCTTTAAAATACGACCGGAGGTCGGTATCGAGCGAGCGCCAGGGACGCAGCAGTGGCAGCAGACGCAGCATGTCCGGGTGGATCAGGTCCTTCCACGACTCGAACGGGGTTTCCAGAAAGGGTACGAACTTCTCGAGTTTGATTCGATTTTCCGTCATGAACCGGCGAAAGCCGTCCGCATCTGGTGGGCAAAGCTGCGCGATGGCCTGCGCCATCTCCTCCACTCGCGGGGTCGCCAACAGCTCTCCACCCGCGCCGTACACGAGGCGATACTGCGGATCCAGCCGCTCCATGGGGATCTCCGCCTCCAGGTCGAAGCCGGCCGCGAGGAATATCTCGCGTAGAACACGCGGGTACAGAAAGAAGGTCGGACCAGTATCGAACTTGAACCCGTCCCGCTCGATCGTGGAGGTCCTGCCGCCCACGTGCGAACGCTTTTCGACCACTGTGACCTCAACACCGGAGCGCGCCAACAGAATGGCTGCAGCCAGACCTCCGGGCCCGGCTCCCACGATTGCGACCTTCCTCATTCGACCATCCTTCAAAGTGCTGACCGCCTGGATCACGGTGTTGCCCGCAAAGGTCGCGTGGCATCCCGAACAATCTAAACAGATAGAGTGCAGCTTTGATAGAAGGGTGCCCCGGCCTGAAAGGATGTACTTTCGCCTCGTAGCAAAACCGGAGACAAGCGAAAATATGGCGCGTTGCGACGAAGAAGGGCGTACACTCCCGCGTCTTTCTCCGTGTGTCAGCCGTCGTTCAGCGGTCCAGCAGGGCGCGCGTCGTGTTCCGCGCGTGATGAACAAGGGCAGGCAGCCCGACCCCGTGGTACGCGTTGCCGGTGAGCGCGAGGCCCGGCAGCGCTTCGACCAGCTTCGCGAGCGCGCCCATGCGCGCCGGGTGACCGAGGCTGTACTGGGGCAGCGAGTCAGGCCAGCGGCGCACCAGCGCCTGTGCGGGCAGCGGTAAGGGGCCCAGCAGCGCGGCGAACTCCGCGCGGGCCGCCTCAACGATGCGATCGTCGTCCCACTCCATCATGCGCGGGGCCGCGTGTCCGCCGAAAAACCCGCGCAGAAAAACAGTCCCTTCGGGCGCCCGATGATCGAACTTCTGGTGCATGAACGTGCCGGCCAGCAGCTCAGGCCGGTCGCTAAGCGCGCGCCTGGGCGGCACCAGGAAGCCGAAACCGCGGGGCACACGCATCTTCGCGGCAGCAGCCTGGTCAAAGCAAAGCGCCACCACGATGGCTGAAGTCGCCTCCATCGTTAGCAGAGACGCAGCCTCCGCATGGACCGGCGCCAGCAGCGCGCGGGTCACATGGGCCGGCGTCGCCAGCACCACGGCATCGAAACGCTCCGGTTCGTGTTCGCTCTCGACGATCCAGCCCTCGCCCTCACGCCTGATTGCCGTAACCGGGCGCCCCATGCGGGTGGACGCCAGCGGCAGCGCGGCTGCGATGCGATCGATCAGGGTCGAAAGGCCGCCGCGCAGCGTGGTAAACACCGGCTCCGGCGACCTCCCGTCCGCTTTCTGCTGCTCCACCTGCGCCATCATCGGCGTAATCAGGCTGCCATGCTCACGCTCAAGCTTCACAAAAGGAGCCAGAACAGCCCCCGCGCTCAGCGTGTCGATGTCCCCGCCGAAGACACCGGCGAGCAGCGGTCCCGCGATCGTGTCCGTCGCCTCGGCGCCGAAATGTCGCGTCACGAAAGAACGGACAGACTCGTCGAAATCCGCCGGACGGCCCTGGGCCTCGGCCTTCAGCTCCGCCGCGCGCCTGGGTTCGCGCAGGTACGCGAGCCTCGCCTGCCAGCTGAACAGGGGCGACTCCATCACCGGGAGCCAGCGCGTGGGCACCATCATGCGCATGCCGTCGGGCATCGGGACCAGGCTGCGGTCTTGCACCAGGTAGTTGCGGCGAATCGCATCGTTCGAACGGATGATCTCGTCCCCAAGGCCGAGCTCGACCGCCAGGTCGCGCGCGGCGCTCTTGTCGGAGACCCAGGAGTCGGGTCCGCACTCGATGGTGAAGCCGTCCAGGTGTACCGTTTCCACCGTGCCGCCGAGCCTGCCGCCTGCTTCAAACAGGGTGAGGCTGTGCCGCCGGTCCCTGCTTGCTTCGTAAGCAGCCGCCATACCGGCCATGCCGGCGCCGACCACGGCAACGCGCTTCCCGTGCGGCGCATTCGTGGCGCTCACCGGAGCGCCGCCGCGGCAGGCTGTGACGAGTCAAGCCGCGCAAAGCTTTTGCGCGCCAGGTCCTCCAGCGCGCCGGTCAGCAGGGGCGAGTCGTTGAGCGAGGCCGGTCGTTCCAAACGCATGCCCAGCCCGTCGGCAAACTGCCGGAAGGCGATATCGATGTCGTAGAGGATTTCGACGTGGTCGCACAGAAAACCGATCGTCTGCAGCACCACCGCCTGTACGCCGGCCCGGTGCAGCGCGGTCAGCGTGTCTTCCACCGTCGGTCCGATCCACGGGCCGCCGGCCATGCCCTGGCTCTGGAACGCGAAGCACCAGCGATCCACGGTGAGCCCGGGCGTCCGCTGCACCACCAGCGCCGCAGTACGCTTGGCTTCGACGGGATACGGGTCGGGCAGCGGCACGGGACGGCCTTCGGCCTGGACCACCTCCGCAGAAGAGCGTACCCACTCTGCCGCTGCATGCGGCGGGCTCGCGGGCGAGGCTGCCGGCGAGCTGCCCAGCACGGGCGAGGTGCTGGCGCCGGGTACGCTGACGGCCGCAGCCGGGGCAACACTGACCGCTGCGACCTGGTTTCCGCCCGCGGCCGGTACCCCGGCCATGGCGACGGGCCGGCCGCTTGCGGCGTTGGCGGCGGGCGTCTGGATGGTGCGACAAGGCACGGAGTGCGCGGTGAACAGCACGGTGGCAGGCGCACCCATCTCCCGGCTCACGCGTTCGAGCACCGGCTGCAGCCGTTCGGCGAACGCTTCCGCCAGCATGGGATGGTCGGCCCACCCCTCGGTAAAGTCGATCCGCATGGCGTCGCCCGCTTCGGCAAACACTGCCCGGCGATACAGCCCGACGCTGGTGCGGGAGTTCTGCGGCGCCAGGCAGATGGCGGCAATCTCGGTCACGCCGTCTGCCTTCATCCGCCTCACCACGTCCGCGATGTACGGCTTCCAGTTACGCATGCCCACGTACACCGGCAGGCCGAGCGCCTCGGCGAGCAGACGGCCCTGCTCAAGGGTCAGCGCGGTCAGCGGGCTTTTGCCGATCAGTCCGTAGCGGTGGGTGATTTCGTCGATAACGGACTGCGGCATGGGCCTGCCGCTCACCACGTTGCTCAGGTATTTGGGGATGTCCGCCAGCTCGTCGGGGGTTCCGTGAGCCAGCAGCAGGACGGCCCGCTTCGCGTCAGCCATGCGCCTGATCCTTTCGCTGCGACAGGACGCGAACGGTCCTGACCACCTGCTGCACGTGTTCGACCGGTGTGCCCGGCACAATGCCATGGCCCAGGTTGAAGATGTGGCCGGGTCGCTGCCCTGCCTCATCGAGCACCGCGGCCACCCGCCGATCCAGCAGCTCCGGCTCGGCGAACAGGGTGATGGGGTCGAGATTGCCCTGCACGGCGCAGCCGTAGTCCAGGTCGCTCCAGGCGCTCGCGAGCGGTGTGCGCCAGTCCAGCCCCAGCACGTCGGCGCTCGTCTCCTTCATCGACGGCAACAGGCTGGCGGTGTTGACGCCGAAGTAAATCACCGGCACGCCCATGGCCTGCACCGCGTGAACCAGCGTACGCGTCACCGGCAGCACAAACTCACGGTAGTCTGCAATGGACAAGGCGCCGGCCCAGCTATCAAAAATCTGGATCACATCGGCCCCGGCATCCACCTGCTGCTGCGCGTAGGCGGCAACCACGGTAACCAGCTTTTCAAGCAGCAGCTGCCAGGCGGCAGAGTCGCGGTACATCAGCGTCTTGGTGTGGATGTACTCGCGCGACCCCCTGCCCTCGATCATGTAGCTGGCCAGGGTGAAGGGCGCGCCGCAGAAGCCGATGATGCCGAGCGCATCGCCGGTGTCGTCGTGGGTCCGGTGCTCAAAATGCGCAGCCACGATGCGGATAGCCTCCGCGACATAGCCGAGCTGGTCCGCACGGTCGGTCCGCAGCGCATCGACCGCCTCGCGCGAGCGCACCGGGTCCCGCACCACCGGGCCTTCGCCGGCGAGAAACTCGAATGGCAGCCCCATACACTCGAACGGCAGCAGCAGGTCGGCGAAGATGATCGCCGCGTCGACGCCGAGCTTCTCAGCGGCGGTGATGGTGACCTCGGCCGCGAGCGCCGGCTGCTTGCATATGTCAAGCAGCGAGTGGTGCTTGCGGACCGCCTGGTACTCCGCCATATAGCGGCCGGCCTGCCGCAGAAACCAGACCGGGGTGCGATCGACCGGACGCCGCAGGCAGGCGCGAACGAAGCGCGAGGAGCGCGCCGACGGCTCTCCCCCTGCCTCGCCGAAGCCTGAGCGTGCCTGGAGATCGGGGCTGAGAGAGCTGCTTGCGGACGGGTGATTTGTCATAAAAGGGTCCAATGCCGAGGGTAGCACCGGCGGTCCGCGCCCTTCCCGATCAGCCCAGGGCGGCGCGAAAGCCGTTTCGTCCCTGCAACAATCGCTCATTTAGGGCGTCGCGGCAAGGGCGGGCAGGCCCGCCGGCGGCTGGGTCGCTTGCAGCCGGTCGTGCGCCCGCTCAAGCAGCGCCCAGTCGCGGCGAAGAAGCGGCATAGTCTCACGAAAACGATCCTTCGCAGCCAGCGCGTAACGCACCCGCCCCAGCATGAGCTGAAACGCCAGCTCCGGGTCGGACCCCGGGGCAAAGATGTTCTCGCTGCTGAGTCCAACCTGCCGGCCTGTACTTTGGTGCAGCCAGGCCGACCCGTCCGCATCGACCGTAACGCGGCCGTTCCCAAACCATGCCGGGAAATCCTGTTTCGGCCCCGGCAGCAGGGAGCTTATTTCAGGTTCGGCTTCCATTTTCGCCAGGTCCTCGCGATAGGCGGACCACTGTTCCTTGCTGCCGACCGTGCCGGTCTGCTCCCGCTCGACGGAGTCGACCAGCGAAGCATACCGGGTCGTGTCCCCTGCCTCTTTCGAGGCTTTCGCTTCAGCCTTCGCCGGCACGACGGACGGTGCCGGGTAGTGAGTGTATTCCTTATAAAGACCGAAGCGCCCGGTCAGGAAATACGCGACGAAGAAGGACCCTGCGACCTCGTGATCGCCGATCAGCGCGGCTGGGATCAGATATTTCTTCATGTGGATACCGTCTTCCGTTCCGCTGCGCGCCAGGTCCGACCGTGGCATGGAGCCGGGCTGCTGGGCAAAGTGCATGCTGTAGAAGCCCAGCTCCGGCCGCCGGACAGCCCATTTCGTAAAGGACCGCGCCGCCGCCTTCGGGCTCATCATGCCGAGATCGTTCAGTACATCGCGATGCACTGAGTGCGGAAAGACAGCGTCCACCAGCTTCCGCGTAAAGTCTGAGCAGTTATTGGTCACAGTCCGGTAGCTGTTCACATTGGGCGAACTGTTCAGCCACTCGACCACCGCCTCATCCTGGGCGCGCGTGGTGTGGACCGCATAGATGAAGATGTCGCGATCGACCGTCGCCGCCACCACGTCGCGCCAGTAGCTGTGCGGCCGGTCGAGGCAGTGGCCCTCCCCGCAGACAGGCTCCAGAACAGCCGTGCGGGCATGCGTTTCCAGCGCGGATTTGACCGCGTGCGACCCATACAGCAGCCGGGTGCCCGGCGTGAGCGAACCCTCAAGGTACAGGCTGAGCGGCACCAGGTTCCATGAGTAGGACTGGTCCTCATAGAAGTTGGGATACATGGTGACGATGGAGCCCTGCTCCCCCGGTTCACACAGCCGTGCGCGGACCGGCGTCGCCATGCACACCCCCGAAAGGTAGACCAGCGAGTGCCCGGCATGTGTCCAGTGGGACACACCGACCGTCGTCGGATCGGCGAGCATCACGCCCAGGTCAGCCTTCGCCTCCGGTACCGCCAAGGTTCCAAGTGCGGTCGCGAGCAGCAGGCCAAATATGCGTTGCAGCAGGATAGGTCGCACCACCTCGTTCACTTACGATGCGAGCGCCTGATCGATCGGGTACCTGCGGCACGCAGCGCGATGCGCTCCAGCCAAAAGGCGGCGCGAACCCCGGCAGAACCTCGGTACTCTGCTTCGGGCATCCTGGCGTCGATGAAGAGTTCAATCCCGGCCGGGCGTGTGCTAGCATTCGTCGCACTGCACCAGTCGCCGCGGAGCTGTACAGCCATGTTTGAACCCGATGCAAACCCTTCAGATGCAGCCTCTTCAAGGCCGCTCCCTTCGCTCGATCTGCGCCCGCTCTCGACCGGCGAGCTGCTGGACCGGGTCTTCTCGCTGTACCGCTCCCGCTTCACGCTCTTCCTGTTGATCGCGCTGGTTCCGGCCGCGCTGGGGCTGGTCGGCAGCGCCGCCCAGCTGCTGCTGCGCCAGCCCGGCGTCGGCACCACGCCAACGGCCGCCTCCATCGCTACCAGCATCGTTACAATCGTCGCGAGCCTGCTTTCCCTAGTCGGCTACGCGATCGGCCAGGCGGCGACGACAAGGCTCGTGAGCCAGATCTACCTGGGCGAGCCGGGCGAACCGGGCAAGGCCCTGCGCGAGGCGTGGCCCCGCACCTTCCGCTATGTCGGCATCCAGCTCTGGCAGGTCTGGAGCGGCATCTGGCTCCCCGTCCTGCTGGGGGTGGCGGGCGGCGCGGCCATCGCCCTGCGGCAGCGACGCGTCGGCGACCTGTTCATCCTGCTCGCGGCAGCGGCCTTTGTGTACGGGGTCATTGCTTATCTCCGCAATACCCTGGCCATCCCCGCCTCGGTCCTCGAGTCCCTGGGGGTGCGGGCCGCGATTCGGCGCAGCAAGGTCCTCGTCAGCGGGCGCAAAGGGCGTATTTTCCTACTGTTTCTGCTGATCGTGCTGCTGGCTTTCGTCGCCTTTGCGGTGGAATCGGTAGCCATCGTCTACCTGGCTCGGGCCAAAGCGCCGGTCCAGCATGCCATCGGTGTCGGCCTGCAGCTGGGGCTCTCCTTCGCGGTTTCCCTGCTGCTGGCGCCGGTTACCAGCATCGCGCTCTGCCTTTTCTACTTTGACGAGCGGGTCCGCCGCGAAGGCTTCGATATCGACTTCCTGATGCGCGGCTCCGCTGCGCTCGGCAATCGCGATCTGCCTATCGAAGGCGCAGCCGGCATGGAAAGCCTGTAACGACGTGCCGCCCCGGAACGCAGTCGCGCTGGCAGCCCTGCTGTCGCTGGGCATGCAGCCGGCCCGGGCTACCAGTACCTTGTCGTCGGAGCAGTATCGCTCCGTGCTGATTGCCAATGCGGCGCTCGCCGGGCGCTGTGCCCGCGACCCGCGCGCGTGCGTTCCCGCGCAGGCCGGCGCCGACCTGCGCCTGCAGCCGGGCGGCGCCACTGTCCGTATGGACTGGCTGAGGACCGCGCTGACAAAGGCGCGCACCGCTCCGCAGGCTGAGCGCGAGCGGCTGATGGCTGCGTCCTCAACTCGCCTGGCCCGGGAGATCGGCTTCCTCGATCCGTCAGCACAAGGAAAAACCTCGGCCGATGGCAAAGCACGGACCATAGCTGACGCCATCCTGGCGCGGAGCGAGTTTCGTTCCGTGGACGCAGGTCCGTCCTGGTGGCAGCTCCTGCTGGCGCGGTTCTGGCGCTGGGTCGATCGCATTCTCTTTAACGCGGAGGCGGCCAGCGCTCACCGGCCCTGGATCGGCATCGTCGTTGAGTGGGGGCTGCTTGCCTGCGCCCTGGGCGCCGTGCTGGCCTATGTGTTGCGGGCGTTCCGTCGGGAGCGTTTCGCGCTGCCGGTGGCGTGGGCCACGCGCGACAAGACACCCGGCCACGCAGAGACCGACTGGGACGCCCTCGCGGAAAAAGCAGTCGCGGCCGGCCTGTGGCGCGAGGCGATCCACGCGCTCTACTGGGCTGCGGTGGAACGGCTGGCCGTCGCGGGCCGCTGGCGCCGCTCCGCCCCGCGCACCCCGCGCGAACACCTTGCCCTGCTGGAGCCGGAAAGCAGCACCCGGGCCGCGCTCGCAGCCCTCACCCGTTTGCTGGAGACAGCCTGGTACGCCCGGCGCCCGGCGAGCGAACACGACTATCGACACGCCCGCGCACTGGCCGGTGAGCTCGGGGTGCCCGGCCCCACGGGTGAGCCGCGTTGAACCCCTGGCAGACGACCCGCAAGCTTGTCCCCCGCGACAAAGCGACCCGGACGGTTCTGCTGGTTTCGCTCGCCGGGCTGCTGCTGGTGATACTGCTCGCCATCTTTGCCCCGCCGGCTGAAGACGACCCCGTGCCGGCGACCTGGAACAGCGGCAAGGCAGGCGCAAAAGCCTCATTGCTGCTGCTGTCGGCGCTCGGGGATGACGTCTCGGCGCCGGAGCTGCCGATGAGCCGGGCCCTCGGTTCCCTGTCCGGGCCGCAGGCTGCGCGCACCACGCTCATCCTCGCTGAACCGGGGTTGCCGCCCGGCGCGACTGAGGCCGATCTCAAACCGGAGCAGGACGCGATCCAAGCATTCCTGAAAGCGGGCGGCGCGGTCCTGGCCACAGGTGCGAATGGCGCCCGGCTGCTTGGGCGCGACGAGACGCATCCCTCGGAGCTGGCGTTTCAGCGTCTCTGCCTTACCTCGCCCGAGGGCGCCGGTCCGCTGGCCCGCGCCGGGTCAGTACCCATGGCTGCGCCTGCGGTCTGGGGCGGCGAAGCCTCCGTCAATACCGTGGTGTCCCAGCGCTGCGGCAACAGTGCGGTCGTCGTCCGCTGGAGCGTGGGCGCAGGCACCGCCACGTGGTGGAGCAGCGCGACCCCGCTGACCAACCAGGGGCTGCACAATGACCCGAGCCTTCGCCTGCTGCTGGCCGCCATCGCGCCCGACGCCGGGCCGGCCTCGCCGCGCCGGAACATCATCTTCGGCGAGTACTTCCACGGCGCCATGCAGCAACAGCAGCCCGACCTGCTCGGCGGATTGCCGCTGCCGCTTCTGGCGGCGCAGGCGCTGCTCGTCGCGCTGCTGATGGTGTTCTCTTTCAGCCGCAGACATGGCCCGGTGCTCGCTTCCGGCGGACTGAAAAGCAATGCGCGCAGCTCGCCGGTCGAGTTCGCACAGTCCATGGGAGCGCTGTACAGCCGCGCCGGCGCCGCCGGGGTGCCGGTCGAGGCGGCAGAGCGCAGGCTTCGCCGTGCGCTGACACAGGTCGCGGGCGTACCCGCAGCAGTGCTTGAACAAGGGCCTGCCGCCATGGCGCAGTCTCTTGCGGATCGCTTCGGCGCGGGGGACGCCTGGGATGCCCTCGGGCGGACGCTTGCGCGGATCCAGGACGCGGAAGGCACTTTCAACACGGTTTCAGCATTAACGCTGGTGCGTGCGCTCGACGCGCATACAGCGGCACTGCCGGAGCTGGTCCGCGGACGCACCGGAGTGGAACAAGCCGCGGTGTTCGCGGCGCACGGCAGCAAACGACTCAGCAGGAAAGGGTGAACGATTGGAACAGTTTGCGGATGTGGAGAATAAAGCAGGAGTCGTACAGGCTACGCTCGAGTTGTTCGAGCAGGGCCGGCGCTCGATAGGGCTTGTAGTTGCCGGGCAGTCGGCAATGATCGACCAGGCGCTGCTCACGGTGCTGTGCGGCGGCCACGCGCTGATTGAGGGCGTACCGGGTGTGGCGAAGACGCTCGCCGTCAAAACGCTGGCGCGCTTCCTGGGCCTTGATTTTCGCCGCGTCCAGGGAACGCCGGACATGATGCCTGCCGATATCCTGGGCACCAGCGTATTTTCGCCGCGAACCGGCGAGTTCTCCTTCCACCGAGGCCCGGTGTTTACGCAGTTCCTGCTGGCCGACGAGATCAACCGCATGCCGCCGCGTACGCAGTCCGCGCTGCTTGAAAGCATGGAGGAGCGGCAGGTGACCGCCGATGGCGAGACCCACGTGCTCGACCCGCTGTTTACGGTGTTCGCGACGGAGAATCCGCTCGAGTTCGAAGGCACGTACCCGCTGCCGGAGGCCCAGCTGGACCGTTTTCTGCTGAAGATCCTGGTCGGCTATCCATCGCTGGACGAGGAGCGCCTGGTGCTGGAGCGGCACCACGGCAGCGCCGGTGGCCAGTTTTACTCAGAGGTAAACTTTGCGCCGGTGGACTCGGCGCTGCTGGCGGCGGCGCAGCGCGAGGTGCGCGCCGTTACGGTGGAGCCCGCGCTGTTCGACTACCTGCTGGCAATTGTGCGCCGCACACGCGAGTGGCCAGCCCTGCTGCTGGGCGCCTCGCCACGCGCTGCCGGCAGCCTGCTGCTGGTTGCCAAGGGCTGCGCCGCACGCGATGGCCGCGCCTTCCTGCTGCCGGACGACATCAAGGAGGCGGCCGTGCCGGTGCTGCGCCACCGCCTGGTGCTGCGGCCTGAAGCGGAGCTGGACGGCCTGACTACCGATCGCGCGGTTGCGGAAGTTATCGCGGCAACCGCGGTGCCCCAGTAGCCGGCGTGCCCGCACCGTCTGAAAACCTTCTGCAACCCTCGCCGGCAACCGCGGAGGGTCGCGCCGGGCTACTCGACTGGGCGCTGCGGCCCCTGGCGCTGGTGCTTCTGCTCGCCGGTTCGCTAGTGCTGGTGCCCGGCTTTGTGCTGCACGTTCGCACCTCGCTTTTGCTGGCGCTGCTTCTGCTGTGGAACACGGCGATTCTCCTGCTGGCCGCGCTCGAGCTGGCGCGGCTGCCACGCAGGCTTGCGGTCACGCGGCGGTTCCTGTCGACCCCGGCCATTGGGCAGCCGACTGAAATCGCTCTCGCGATCACGCATGAGGGCGGTCGGGCCATCGATATCGAGCTGACCGACTCGCTGCACCCCGCGCTTGCCCCGGAGCCCCTGCGCGCCGCGGCTCGCGTGTTTCCGCGGGATGGCGCTGAGACGCTGCTGCTTGCGGTGCCCGCAGAGCGCGGCGACTACCCCCTTGGCCCGGTGTACTGCCGTCTGCACGGAAGCTTCGGTCTGGCCGAGCGCTGGGTCACCGTAAACCCGAGGCAGGGTGTTCGCGTTTATCCCGCGGCGATATGCGCAGGCAGCACGGGCGACCTGCCGCTGTTGCACGCGCGCCAGCTCGAGCTGGAGAAGCGCCGGGTACGCCGCCCGGGGACCGGACGCGAGTTCCAGAGCCTGCGCGAGTTTCAGCCCGGGGACGCGCTGCGCGACCTGAGCTGGACCGCGAGCGCGCGGCGCGGCAGGCTTGTGACGCGCCAGTTTACGACCGAGCGCTCGCAGCAGGCTTGGGTGCTGCTCGACGCCGGGCGGCTTTCACAAAGCACTGCGGAGGACGCGGCGGGCCATAGGACCACGCAGCTTGACCAGGCTGCGAGCGCTGCCCTGCTGCTTGCGCGCGCGGTCTGCTCCGCCGGGGACAAGGCCGGGATGCTGGCCTACGGACGCGAGGTAAAGCAGCAGCTGCTGCCCGGCACAGGCGCTGGCCACCTGCGCCTGCTGGTCGACCTGCTGGCCCAGGTGTCGAGCGAGCGAGGCGAGGCGAACCACCTGCGCGCGGTGGCGCGCTTCAAGTCCCTGCAGCGGCGGCGCAGCCTGGTGGTCTGGATCACTGAAGTCGCGGAGAGCGCGGGGCGGCCTGAGATTGCGGCGGCGGTGGCCGAGCTCTCTCGGCGGCACCTGCCGTTGATCCTGCTGCTGGAGCATCCGGAGGTGCGCGCGCTGGCCGACGCGGAAGCCGTGGACGCGGACCGGATGTATGCGGGCGCCGCTGCCCGGGAGATGGAGGAGCGCCGCCGTTCGCTGGTAGCCGAGCTGGAGCGCGGCGGCGCGCTGGTGGTGCGGACAACCGCGGCAACTCTCGCCGCGGATGCCATCCGCCGGTACCTGGAGATCAAGGCGCAAGGCTTGCTTTAACGTTTAGACCGGTGCGGCCGCCGAGCGAGAGCCAGCACACCAGCAGAGCCAGCAGCGCGGCGCAGACCGAAAACTTGAGCGCTACCGGCGCATGGGTGGGCGAAAGAAAAGCCTCGAGCAGGCCGGCCGCGACCAGCAGCGGGACTGTACCGGCGACCAGGCGCACGGCCTCGCTGCCCGCCTGGGTAAGCGCGGCCTTGCGGGTGCGGTAACCCGGAAACAGCAGGCCCGAGGCGAGGCGCAGGCCGGCCGCACCCGCGAGAAAGATGCTGGGCAGCTCCAGCGCGCCGTGCGAGGCCACGAAGCTCGCGAGCGAAAGACCCAGCCCGTGCTGCGCGCAGGCCACGCTGATGATGCCCATCTGCCAGCCGTTGTTCCAGAGCAGGAACAGCGTGCCAAGCCCGAAGGTGATGCCGCCGGCGAAGGTGAGGAAGCACACGCTGATGTTGTTGGTCAGGATGGCGCTGGAGGATTGCGGCTTCGCGCTCAGGATTGACTCGGTCCATATCCTGTGGTGATCAATGGTATCCATCATGCGCGGCCCGAGAAAAGCACTGGTAAAGGCTGGACGCGCCTGCGCGCAGGCGGCGCCCAGCACGGCGGCCGTCATGAACAGGAGCAGCGATGCGGCGAAATAAGGCAGCAGGCGTCGGAACAGCCTTGGATACTCGTGCAGGAGGAAGTTGACGGCGCCGCGCGCGCTGACGCGTCCCGCGTGGCCGCGGTAGACCCAGGTATGCGCCCGGTGCAGCAACTGGTTGAGGTATGCTTCGAGCGTGCGGTGCGCCCCGTCTTCGCCG
The DNA here is from genome assembly GCA_965276625.1 of Acidobacteriaceae bacterium. Lineage (GTDB taxonomy): Bacteria > Acidobacteriota > Terriglobia > Terriglobales > Acidobacteriaceae > EB88. The sequence goes on along the minus strand of CBDIBB010000002.1, from coordinate 1,327,375 downwards.
CGAACCGCTGAAAGATCGGCGGCAACCTGCCGATATAGGACTCCAAAGAGGCGGAGCTCGCGGGGCTGCAGGCTGCGCAGGCCGCTGTGTTCGACCTGTTCGACCAGTGTTGCGAGGCGGGACCAGTGATCCTGCCGCAGTGCGATCCACCGATTCGGAAGCATGAAATACCCGCGTTTTTCGAGTGCGAGGAGACGTCTTGAGAGCTTATGACAGCACGTTCGCCGATGAGTTTAGCATCGATACGCCGGAGCAGGTGGACCTTCGGCTGCCGCTGGCCGGTATCGGGTCGCGAATGCTGGCGATGCTGGTCGACTCGCTGGTGCAGGGCGCGGCGACGCTGGCTTTGTTGTTGATTTTAATGCTGGTTGCGGCCGCTTTACCTCCGCTGCGGGGTGCCGCGGCGCACGCGGGCGGAGCGTCAGAAGCGGCGGGAAAATGGGTCATCGCGGGAATGATTGTGGTGCAGTTCCTGCTGATCTGGGGCTATTTCTCGCTGTTTGAGGCGTTCTGGAACGGGCAGACGCCGGGCAAGCGGCTGCTCAGGATCAGGGTGCTGCAGGACAGTGGGCGGCCCATTACGCTGTTCGAGTCGATGTCACGTAACTTGCTTAGAATTATCGATATGCTGCCCACCCTGTATGCCGTTGGGCTGGTCACGATGCTGTGCAACCGGGAGAACAAGCGGCTCGGCGACCTGCTGGCCGGGACCCTGGTGGTGCATGAGCGGGATGCCCATGCGGAGCCGTTCCGGGCGAACGCCACGAGCATTTTGACGCCTGTGGCCTCAATGCAAGTAATTCAAAATGCGAGACTTAGCGAAGGCGGCGAGCTGGTCCCGGCGGATGCGGCGGCTCGGCTCGATGCTGGAGACCGGCGGGTGATCGAGACATTTCTGGCGCGGAACCTGGACCTGCCGATGGATGTTCGTCACGCCATGGCGGTGCGTATCGCGGAGGGGATGGCGACGAAGATGGGGTGGTCTCCGGAGGGTTTTCGGGAGCATCCCGAGCGGCTGCTGGAGTCGCTTCTGGGTATTTTGCGCGACCGTTAAGCGTGCATTTTGGTGACAATAAAACACGCTTTTTGACGTGAAAAACACCGGTTTTCGAGGGTCGAAAACGGGTGTTTCGCCGGAGCTTTGGAGCTCCCGGCCTGGGTACTTCGGTTTGGCTCAGAGTTTCGTGAGTATGTGCAGGGGTGGACGTGAAACCGGCACAGCCGTGAGGGAGAATCCCTTACGGCTGTGCCAGCGTTGGCGCTGGTTAAAAGTTGAACTTGAGTGAGACCTCGGCAACCCGGCGGCCGGTCCGAAGGGGAGCGAGGCCGAAGGTGGAAGCGTTGGTATTGGGGGCGGTTGCGACTGCCTGGGTAACCGGTACTCCCGTTGTGTTCGCGGTGTTGTTGTAATTCAAAGTCAGCGCACCGGACTGTCCGGGGGTGCCGGTGGCAAACGTGGTGTTGGCGTGGTTGATGAAGTTGAAGGCGGCGAATCGCAGCTGCACGTTTCGTCCTTCGCCCAGGCGGATATCTTTGGCGGCAGTAAGGTCTGTGTCCGTGTAGGCAGGCTCGTGGATGTACGGCGACCGTATGGTTCCCTGCTGTCCCACCTGCGGCAGCGTGTAGCAGGCAGAGTTGATGTACTGGTGGGATTGCGTGTGAACGCTGGGATCGCAGGTGATGACGGGTTGGAGCAGGACATCGGGGGTGCCGAGAAAGTTGGTGCTGTTTACGGAGAGCTGGGCGGGCTGGCCGGTCTGGTTAATGACATTGAGAGTGCCCTGGAGGCTGTAATTCGGATTGACCTGGGAGAAGGTATCGCCGCCGTCCTGGATGGTGGTGATACCGGAGATGAGCCAGCCATTGGCGACAGCGCCTGCGTAGCGATTTTTGACAACATCGCCGACGCTGTAGGCATAGGTCGCGTTGAAGATGTGGGTGTGGTCGAAGGCGAGTGGGGCGTAGTCATTGCGGTAGTTGAACGGATCGATGGGCAAGCCGTTGCCTTCGCCCCCCGGACCGCCGCCCAACACACCGAGCGCCTTTGAGAAGGTGTAGTTGACTCCAAAGGTCGCTCGGCCTTGCTGCTTGTTCCATTGCAGTTGGAGCGAGTTGTAGTTGGCATAAGCGTTGTGCTGCGAGACGCTCAATGTGTGATAGAGCGGGTACGGCCGGTACTGGTCGATCTGATTGGCCGAAAGGTTTGACACACTGTTGGCGCTGGTCGGGCTGTTGATGCTGCCGGTCGGCGCCAGTAGCGGTAGGGTGACGCCCGAGATAGGATTGGGGCCGAACAGAGCGCCGGGGCGCAAGGCGTTGATGTTGTTGAGCGTGACCGGGTTGCCGGAGCCGTCGTTGAGGATGTGCTCGCTATGGTTGCCGACGTAGGCGATCTCAAACAGAGAGTTGAAGACTGTCTTCTGGTCGACAGCAAAGTTGTACGTCCACACCTGGGGCGCCTGGTCGTCGCCGGCCAACAGAGCGCTGGCGCTGGTGCTTTGCACGAAACCGCCCGGCGCGGTCGCCGTCGGCGCCTGCGAAGCAACGGAGGAAAGCAGGATATTGTTGACGCTGGCCGAGCGCTCACCTTCTACGGTGGAGATGCCGGCTGTTACGTCGTTGTAGGAATCGTGGGCGCGGTAGATACCGAAGCCGCCGCGGACGACCGTCTGACCGGTGCCGTAGGCATCCCAGGCGAAGCCCAGGCGTGGTTCGGTGTAGGCCCACTTAGCCGGCACACCGCTGAGCGGAATTCTGGGATTGATGGAATGCCACTCGATGCCGGGCAGGCTGGGGTTGCTGCGGCTGGCATACGCCGCGGCGTCCCAGACCGGGATGCCCTGACCGTGGGCATCGGACCAGGGCGAGAGGTGATCAAAGCGGACGCCGTAGTCGAGGGTGAGGTGAGGAGTGATGCGCCAGTGGTCCTGAATGTAACCGTCAATGTTCCAGAAGTAGACATTCGGAGTGGGGGCGATGTTGGTCTGGTTGTAATTGCTGACGCCGCCTTCAAGGAAGTTAGCCAGGTAGTTGCCGCCATTGCCGCTGCCGACTGCGCCGGTCCAGTGGACCGTGCCTTGCTGGGGATCGACGATCGTTTCCGGGAAGTAATAGAGCTGGACCGCGCCGTTGGTGGGGATGAACGGTGTGACCTCGTGGTTGGTATCGAGCTGCGTGAAGAAGCCGAGGCGTACAGTGTGCTTTCCGATGACATCGGTCAGGTTGTCGCCGCCGGTCCGCACCCACTTTTTGGCATAGATGCCGCCGAAGCTGCCATCGACCTCCAGGCTGAGTGGAAGGCCGTTATCGCCGTAGTCCTGGAACTGCGGAATGGCTTTGGAGCCGTTGTTGAAAAGGCCGCCGTATGTGTCGGCGCCATTCGCGGTGGTCGCGGCAAAATCTTTGGGAACGAAGTTTTGCAGCAGCCATGCACCGGCCAGGAAGAACTCGTTCGTAAGAGTCGGCGAGATGATGGAGCTGTAATTGAGCGAGCCGATCTCAGAGTTGATTGTGCTCAGCAGGCCGCCGCCGGGCGTGTTGACCCCACCGAGGTTGCCGCGAGGCGAGTAGTAGGGCACCTGCGGTACGCCCGCTTTGCCGGCCTCCTTGCTGTAGACGATGAACAGCTTGTTCTTGTCGTTGATCGCGTAATCGATGCGGCCACGTGCCTGCCACAGGTCGTTGTCGATCAGGTTGGTCGTGATGTAGTTGAAGCCGCCATTGCTGGCCTCGTTCGGCAGCGGCAGGGTGTTCAGCAGAGCCTGCGTCACCGGATCGAGGTTGGTGCCGAGCTGGCCGTTGATCAGCGGCTGACCATTCTTGCCGGTCATCGGCACGGTATTGATGTTGGCGTAGGTGGCGTTACCTACCTCGTTGCCGAGGTACTGCTGGATGGAAGCCGGGCTGAAGTCGCCGGCGCGCATGGCTGCCGTGGGCACCAGCGCATTCAGGATGGCACCGCCAGCGCTACCGTATGCGTAGGCGTTTCGCTGTGCATAATCTTCAGCGCCGACGAAGAACGTGAGCCGCTTGGCGCGATTGAAGTTGAAGTGCGGCACATAGATCGGGCCGCCGAGCGTAAAGCCCGGGTACACCTCGCGGTCCGGCGGTTTCGCCTGCGCCGTGTAGTTGGCCAGCCAGTCTGCCGAGTCGAGCTGGTTGGTACGCGCGTAGGTATACAGCGAACCATGGAAGTGATCGCCGCCCGATTTACCGACTGCATCGATGACGATCGGCCCGCGCGCTTCGTCTGCGGTAAAGCTGGCGGTCTGCACCTTAACTTCCGCTACCTGCTCGTAGTTGATGTTCTGGATCGCGTCGCCGAAATTGCCGGGGTCTGTGATGTCGACGCCGTCCGACAGCAGTGCGGTGCTGCTGATGTTCTGGCCCTGGCCGGCGTAGTAACCGAGGCCGCCGGTGACGCTCACCTGTGAAGGGTCATAGGAGGCGTTGAGACCGCCGCCGGCGCGGGTAGTGATGGCGAAGCCGGGAAGGATTTTGAGCAGTTCCGTCACATCGCGGCCTTCGACGGAGAGGCGCTTGATGTCTTCGGCGGAGATGAGTGAGCTTTGCTCGCCGGAGTCGAGGGTGATGGACTGCGAGGCCTCGCGCACGTTGACGGTCTGCGATGCGGAGCCGGTGACCAGCTGGAGTTCATGAAGGCTGCGGGAGTCGCCCGGGTCGAGATGGATGCCTGCTTCCTTAAACTGCTGGAAGCCGGGTGCCGTGATATCGATTTCGTAGTTGCCGACGGGAACCGCGGAGAAGGTAAAGTCTCCCGCGCCGTTGCTCTTGCCGGGGCGGGTGTCGCCGCTGGCCTGGTTTTTGAGCGTGACGATGGCGTTGGGGATGACAGCGCCGGTCGGGTCCGTTACGGTGCCGCTGAGCGAGGCGGTGGTGCCTTGCGCGTGAGCGGCGAAGGGCAGAAGAAGCAACGAGGCTGAAAGGGCGGCGGTGCGGGTCGCGGACCGGGCGCGCCTGCTTTTGCCCGCAGCGGGACGTGTACTGGGTACAGCCATGGTGGAGCCTCCTGAAAGTCACAACAAAAGTCGATCAGGCTCCCGGAACTACCTTGCACCCATCTCGTTCGATGAGCGTACTAATCCGAAAAGCCGTTCTCTGATGTACGGGGACGGCTGTGAGATTGTCAACAGAAACGTTTGAGGGCACTGCATTTGCGGCACTCGCTGGTAACTTTCTGACCATGACAGCGGATGCGGAGGGGTATCGAGGAAGTGATCATTCCGTATGTACAAGCGGCGAGCTGTTCGGGTGAGAACAGCGCTTTAGTCGCATTGCTCCGCGGTGCGAACCGACGTATTCAACAGACTGCAGGCATTCCGTGCAGAGATTTCCATTGCGTTGCCGGTTCAGGCCCATTACTGTCACATGAATTACAGATTTTGTTCACGTCGCCACGAAACGATCAACCATGCGAGCCGGCACGATTGACCAACCTGCCCGCCGCAGCCACCTCCAGGAGGCTTACCCATGCGCGACTCACGCCATCTTTGTCGCACCACAATCGCCGCGCTGACCCTTGCCGCGGCCACCTCATCCCTGGCCCAGACCATTACCGGATCAATCAATGGCAACGTGACGGACGCGAGCGGCGCCGTGGTGCCGAATGCGACAGTGACCGCGACCAACACGCAGACCGGCGTGGCGACGAAGACGACGACGAACAACGCCGGCGACTACAACATCCGGTTCCTGCAGATTGGGCAGTACACGGTGACGGTGGATGGAAGCGGGTTCGGCACGCAGAAGATTGGGCCGATTAGTCTGGGCGTGGACCAGGCGGCCAAGGTGGATGCGAAGCTGACGGTTGGCGCGGCGAGCCAGAACGTGCAGGTAAGCGGGACGCTACAGCCGATTCTAAACACGGACAATTCAACGATCAAGTCGGAGTTTTCGACGAAGACGATCGACAACCTGCCGCTGAACGGCCGGAACTTTTCATCGGTGACGCAGTTTATCCCGGGCGCGGTCGATACGGATCCGGCGCAGATGAGCGGGGTGAACGCGGTGGAGCGCGATACGAACCAGGGCGGCCAGGTTTCCGTCAACGGGAACCGCAACCAGACGAACAACTACACGCTCGACGGCGTCGAGATTAATGAGCCTGTCAACGATGTAATCGGATTCAATCCAAGCCCGGACGCGCTCGGCAACCTGACGGTGATTACCTCCAATGCGGATGCGGAGTACGGCAATGCGAACGGCGGCGACGTGCTGGCGATCCTGAAAAGCGGCACGAACAGCGTGCATGGCAGCCTGTTCGGGTTCCTGGAAAACCAGAGCCTGAACGCGAACAGTTGGGCAAACAATTTGAACGGAGTGGCGAAACAGCCGTTTACACAGAGCGTGTTTGGCGGCACCGTTGGCGGCCCGATTATCAAAAACAAGCTGTTCTTCTTTGCCGATTACGAAGGGATTCGCTACAACCTGGGCGGCACGGAGACCGCGAGCGTGGTTACGGCGGCGGAGCGCCAGGGCGATTTCTCCGCGATTCCGCAGCAGCTATACCACTTTGTGCCGGGACAGGGGGCGGTCGCCTACGCGGGCAACCGGGTACCGATCACGAACCCGGCGGCGATTTACCTGTTCGCCCACCCGGAACTTTACCCGCTGCCAAACAAAGCGGCGGTGAACGACGCGACGGGGGTGAACTCGAACTACATCGGTTCGTTCAAGCAGTTCATCCAGACCGACCAGGGCGATATCAAGGTGGACTACACCGTGAGCCAGCATGACAATCTGATGGTTCGCTACTCCCACAGCGATGCCGGGGATACGAATGTTGCGCCGCTGGCGATTACGTTTCCGGGGAATAGCACCTATCCGTTCAAGGGTATCGCCATCAACGAGGTACACACCTTTTCGCCGAGCATCGTGAATGAGTTCCGAGGGGGTTTTTCAAGGATCCGCTGGTCACAGGGGGTTCCGACCGATTCGACGGGCGCATTCGGCTTAAACGGCAATAACCTGCTGGGGATCGGCGCATCGCAGCCGTACCCGGGCTTCTCGGCGATTTCATTTTCCGGGAACAATATCAGCACGACAGACGTGCCGACTACCATCGGCACGACCGGGCTCGCGAGCAGCCTTATAGACGATATTTTTACCTACGGCGATAACCTGACGCTCGAGCTGGGCAAGCAGACGCTGAAGGCGGGCGTGGAGATCGTGCGCTATCAGGAGAATAACTTCTATCCTGGAAATGAAGGTGTGATGGGGCAGTTCGGCTACTCGGGCAACTTTACCGCCGGGGGCGGGAGCGCGCTGGGTAACTCGGTGGCTGACTTTGTGAGCAATCAAGCGTACTCAACGGACCAGGCACAGCTGGTGGGACGGACGGGGCAGCGCCAGTATCGCGATGCCGGTTTTATCCAGGACGACTATAAGTTTCGCCCGAACCTGACACTGAACCTTGGCTTGCGCTATGAGTATGACCAGCCGATCTACGAGGTGAACAATAAGGAAGCCAACGTCGACCTGGCAACCGGCACGGTTTACCTGGCCGGGACGGCAGGCGCGGCGTCGGTGTTCGGGGATAAGAATGCGATGTACCACCCGGTGTACACGAACTTTATGCCGCGCATCGGGTTCTCGTATCAGCCGAACCAGCGCGTCGTGTTCCGCGGCGGTTACGGTATTACTAACTTCTTTGAAGGTACGGGCGCGAACCTTCGCCTGAACTTCAACACGCCGTTCCAGCGCTCGTATGACCAGCAGGGGACGACGCCTACGGCGGCAAACGGCGGCACATCGTTCGCGGTCGAGAACGGTTTCGGCACGGTGGCGAGCCCGGTTACCACCTATCGCGCGTGGGACAGCCATATTCGCCCCGCGTTCATCCAGGAGTTCACGTTCTCAAACGAGATCCAACTGAGCAACACGACCTCGGTTTCAATGGCCTATGTGGGTCAGCTGGGACAGCACCTGGTCGATCCGCGCGCTGCCAACCAGATCCGGCAGGGCACGACGGTGGCGCCGTATGCGGCACTGGTTGGGCAGACCGGCCAGGTGGTCGAGACACAGTCGGAGGCGATCAGCAAGTACAATGCCGCGCAGGTGCAGGTGCGACACCGAGAGAGCGAAGGGCTGGAGTACACCGTGAACTACACGTGGTCGCACGCGCTGACGAACAATGCCGGCTTCTATGGCGTTCAGAACACGAACGGCGCGAGCGCATACTGGCAGGATGCGTACAACGGCCATGGCGATTACGGCAATGCCGGGTTCGACGTACGCAATAACCTTTCGGCAACCGCGGTGTACGAACTGCCGTTTGGCCGAGGCAAACGCTTCGGCGGCAACATGAACCGGATTGTCGACGAGGGATTGGGTGGATGGAAGATTACAGGCGATGCGATTGTGTTTTCGGGACTGCCGGTTACGATCAACGGTCCGAATAACACCAACCTGCACAACCAGGCCGAGCGTGCGAACCAGTATCGTCCGCTGATCGTTTCCGGTCGCTCGGTAAACAATTGGTTCGGCACAGACCCGACAGCTACGCCCTGCGGCCAGAACCCGGATGGGACCGCCATGAATAACGGTGCTTGCGCCTACGGCGCGGCAGCAGACGGGCAGTTCGGCACGGCTGCGGTCAACACAGAGCGCGCGCCCGGGTATGAGCAGATCGATTTCGCGGGCGGCAAGCAGTTCGCGATTACGGAACGCCAGCACCTGGAGTTTCGCGGCGACCTGTTCAATGCCTTCAACATCGCGAGCTACGGCAATCCGGCAAACACGGTGGGCCAGTCCGGCTTCGGGAAGATTACGACGACACGCTCCAATCCACGGATCATCCAGTTGTCATTGCACTACGCTTTCTAGCAGGCGGCAAATCCTGACACGGGCAGCCTTGCGAGGCTGCCCTTTCTTTTATAGAGGGATGATTGCGGCTCGTGAGCCGGGGTGGGTTTGCCGTAGACTGTGGGGGACGCTGCTGGGTTTGTGTGGAGGCGCGCTTTGGCGACCACTTCGGTTTCGATTGATGAGTATTTACAGACGAGCTACTCGCCGGACGTGGAGTATGTGGATGGCGAACTGAGGGAAAAGCCTGTGGTTGGCTTTCGGCATGGGGTTGTGCAGGGTCTCTTGTTTACGTGGTTTCGCATGCACCGTCGGGAGTGGGGTGTGCAGGTCTCGATGGAGGCGCGCACCCAGGTGCAGACGGAGCGTGTGCGTCTTCCGGATGTGGTTGTCGTTCGTGAAGAGGAGCGTGTGATTGGAACGCTGCAGCGGGCGCCGCTGATCGCGATTGAGGTGCTCTCTGAGACAGACCGCTACGCGGAGCTTAAGCAGCGAGCGATGGACCTGCGTGCGATGGGCACGGAGAATGTTTGGCTGATCGATCCGGAGCGCAAGGCTGCCGAGTTCTGGAACGGGGTGAACTGGCAGGTACTGGAAGGGAGCCGGCTGGAGGCTGTGGACTTGCCGGTCTTTGTCGATCTCGACTGGCTGTGGGTGGAGATGGAGAGTTAGAGCATTTTCACTATTGGTAGAGGCCTGAAAGCTCGCTCCAGTGGCTTTTCCCGACGGAAAAGTTACTCGCTCATCTGCCGGTCCCTCTACGTGTGTAGTGAAAATGCTTTGATCCTGACACTTCGCCCAGGACGACAGCTTGTTCGCTCAATTCGTCGGTTTTGATGGGGATGAAGCTGTTTACCTGGATTGAGCCAGCGCTGGCCGGTTTGACGCTTGGTGGCGTGGCCCCTTAGAATCTGCGCAGTGCCCCGGAATATGGCGGGGCGCGTCTCTTCTTCGCCGGGCCACCCCGGGCGCAGTGCCTGAAGAAGGATAGACCGCCTGAGCGGCGCCATCCATTTCATCGACCCAAGGAGTCCTACTCGTACATGAAGCTTTCGCTGTCGCTCGCATGCATGCTCGCCACCGGGCTCGCCGGCTCTGCCGCTTTTGCGCAGGGCGCGGCTGCTTCCACACCCACAACCGCCACGGCCCCCGCGCCGGTAGGCCCACCGAAGATCGCGATTATCATGTTCCAGGCCGCGGTTGCCCAGACCAATGAAGGCAAGCGCGATTTCGAAGAGATCGAGAAAAAGTACCAGCCGAAGCAGACGCAGTTGAAGCAGCAGAGCGACGAGATCGACTCGCTGAAGAAGCAGCTACAGGCGCAGAGCGCGACATTGAACGACAATGACCGCGCACTGAAGCTGAAGGCGATCGACGACAAGACGAAGACGCTGCAGCGCGATGGTGAAGACGCGCAGAACGACTTCCAGGGTGAGATTCAGCAGACCTATGCCCAGTTGGCGCAGAAGGTCGATGGCACGCTGCAGACCTATGCGGCGCAGAACGGCTACACGCTGGTGCTGGACGCGTCGCAGCAGCAGAGCCCGCTGCTGTATGCCACACAGGGCAGCGACATCACCGAAGCCATTATTGCCGCGTACAACACGAAGTCCGGCATTGCGGCACCGCCGCCATCGGCACCGAGCCCGACCGGAACGCCGCGGAGCACGACGCCTTCCACGCGCCGGGCCCCTGCTGCTCACTAGATTCGCTGCTTTCTATCAGGCGCCCTGCTGTTGCGGGGCGCCTGATTTTTTTGCGGTCACGTTTACCGAATTCGCACTGGTTACCTTTCTGTGGAAAAACTTGTGGGAAACGGTTGTGTAAATGTGGCGTGAATTGTGGGGCGGGGGTTCAGGGGCGGTGTAGTAGTTGAAGTTAGAGTGAGTAAGCTATTCATTCCAGAACATCAATGGCTTCCTGATGCTTTCGGGAGAGGGGCTAATCTGTGCAGCGGACCGTATGCAAGAGCGAAATAATTTCCCACAGATGCGGTGCTCAAAGGTAATCAGTGGCCGGGAGTCGGAAGGATGATTTTTGATTTTGATAGGCCCGGCGATTGTGACTCCCACATCTCAAAAGCGAGATGTGGGGCACCCGTGTTCCCGACCCTACCCCGTACCGTGTTTTGCTCAGGATGATAAGTGCAGGGCGGTCCGCTTCTAGGCGTCGTCGCCTAGTTTGAGGACGGCGAGAAAGGCTTCCTGCGGGATGTCGACTTTGCCGATGCGCTTCATGCGCTTTTTGCCTTCTTTTTGCTTGTCGAGGAGTTTGCGTTTACGCGAAATGTCGCCGCCGTAGCATTTGGCGATGACGTTTTTCTTGATGGCGGAGACGGTTTCGCGCGCGACGATTTTGGCGCCGATGGCGGCCTGGATCGCGACCTCGAACATTTGGCGCGGAATGAGCTCGCGCATTTTGGAGACGAGGGCGCGGCCGCGGTCGTAAGCGAAGTCGCGGTGAACGATGATCGAGAGCGCGTCGACGGGCTCGCCGGAGACGAGGATGTCGAGCTTCGACATGGGCGAAACCCAGGTGCCGGCGAGCACGTAGTCGAGCGACGCGTAGCCGCGGGAGACTGACTTGAGGCGGTCGTAGAAGTCGAGGACGATCTCGTTGAGCGGGAGCTCGTAGGTGAGCTTGACGCGGGTGGAGGAGACGTACTCGAAGTTTTGCTGGCGGCCGCGCTTGTCTTCGACGAGCTTCAGTATGCCGCCGACATACTCCTCATTGGTGAGGATGGTTGCGATGATGACCGGCTCTTCAATCTGCTCAATCTCGCTGGGGTCGGGCCAGCGCGAAGGATTGTCGACCTCGATAACCGAGCCGTTGGTCAGAGTGATCTTGTAGCGCACGCTCGGGGCTGTCGTGATGAGGTCGAGATCAAACTCGCGCTCGAGGCGCTCCTGAATGATTTCCATGTGGAGCAGGCCGAGGAAGCCGCAGCGGAAGCCGAAGCCGAGGGCGGCGGAGCTTTCGGGCTCGATGGAGAAGGAAGCGTCGTTGAGCTTGAGTTTTTCGAGCGCGTCGCGCAGAAGGGTGTGCTCGTGAGAGTCGACGGTGTAGATGCCGGCGAAGACCATGGACTTGATGTCTTCAAAGCCGGGGAGCACGGAGTCCGCTGGACGCGCGTCTTCAGTGATGGTGTCGCCGACCTTGGTGTCGGCGACGTTCTTGATGGTCGCGACGAAGAAGCCGACTTCGCCGGCAGAAAGCTCGAGGATTTCAACGGGTTTGGGAGTGAGAACGCCGAGCGATTCGACGTCGAAGACCTTGCCGTTCGACATGAGGCGAATGCGCATGTTCTTGCGCAGCTTGCCGTGGATGATGCGGGCGAGCACGATGACGCCGCGGTACGGATCGAACCAGGAGTCGAAGATGAGGGCCTGGAGCGGTGCGTCGGGGTCGCCGAGCGGCGGGGGCAGGCGGGTCACGACGGCTTCAAGAATCTCCGGCACGCCGAGGCCGGTTTTCGCGCTGACGCAGAGGGCGTCGGTCGCGTCGAGGCCGACGGACTTCTCGATCATGTCCTGGGTGCGCTCGATGTCGGCCGAAGGCAGGTCGATTTTGTTGATGACGGGGATGATTTCAAGCCCGTTCGAGATGGCGAGATAGGCGTTGGCGAGGGTCTGCGCTTCGACTCCCTGGGAGGCGTCGACGACGAGCAGGGCGCCCTCGCAGGAGGCGAGCGAGCGCGAGACTTCGTAGGAGAAGTCGACGTGGCCGGGGGTGTCGATGAGGTTGAGCTGGTAGGTTTTGCCGTCTTTGGCGGGGTACATCATGCGGACGGAGTGGGCCTTGATGGTGATGCCGCGCTCGCGTTCGAGGTCCATGGCGTCGAGGACCTGGGCCTGCATTTCGCGCGCGGTGAGCGAGCCGGTGAGCTCGAGGAGACGGTCAGAGAGCGTGCTCTTGCCATGGTCGATGTGCGCGATGATCGCGAAGTTGCGGATGAGGCTGTTGTCCATGGGTGCGGGGGGGCGCGGCGCGGGTGGCGGCGCACTCCCGAGTCTACCATCGCACTGCCGGCGAACGGCGCGGTGTGGGCGAAGTAGGGAGACTCTACAATTGAGCGGAACTGCTATTGAAGAACGTGCGGATGAGTCCTCTGAAAACACCTGTTTCTCTCCTGCTTGCGGCGACCCTTTCACTTCCGTGCTTCGCGGCGCTTCCCTGCTTCGCGGCTGCCACTGCCCAGACCGGAACCCAATCGGTCGGGACAGCGTCGCAGGCACAGCCTGTACCGCAGGCGACGAATGCGCGCGATGCGCTGCTGATTACCACGGCCGAGCAGGCGTATGCGAGCGGCGTGGCGGCGTACCAGGCAGGCCGGGGCGACGAGGCGCGCGCGGACTTTGACCGGGCCGTGGATACGCTGCTGCAGAGCGGTGCGGATGTGAAGAATACGCCGGCGCTGTCAGCGGAGCTGGACCGCGTGGTGGACTCAATCAACACGCTGCAGCTGGATGCGCTGCGCCAGGGGACGCCGCTGACTCCGCGCGACGATACTCCGGTGGATGTGGCGAACGACGTGACGTTCCCGGTGGACCCGAATGTGAAGGCGCAGGCGATTGCGGAGTTGAAGACGACGCAATCGGATTTGCCGCTGGTGATCAACGATTACGTTGCGAGCTATATCAACTTCTTCTCGACGACGGGTCGTGGGCGGGGGACGATCGTCGCGTCTCTGCAGCGCGCGGGCAAGTACAAGGCAATGATCCAGCGGGTGCTGAAGGAAGAGGGCGTGCCGCAGGACCTGGTGTACCAGGCGGTTGCCGAGTCGGGTTTTCGCACGCAGGCGGTGAACCCGAAGTCGGGCGCAGCGGGCATGTGGCAGTTTATGCCGTTCGGCACGTACGGACTGGAAAAGACGGGCTGGTACGACGAGCGGTTCGACCCGGAGAAGGCCACGCGGGCGTATGCGCGCGATATCAAGAAAACGTACGCGCAGCTGGGCGACTGGTATCTGGCGATGGCGGCGTATGACTGGGGCCCGGGCAACGTGCAGCGCGCGGTGCAGCGTACCGGGTATGCGGACTTCTGGGAGCTGTACCGGCGCAACAACCTGCCGCAGGAGACCAAGAACTACGTGCCGATTATCCTGGCGGTCGCGATCATGGCGAAGAACCCGAAGCAGTACGGGCTGGAGGGCGTGGTGCCGGATGCCGCGGTCGAGCCGGACAACGTGACGACGAACTACTCGATCGCGCTGCCGCTGGTAGCGGACATAACGGGCGCCTTGCTGAGCACGATCGAGGATTTGAATCCGAGTCTGCTGCGTGGACGTACTCCACCGGATGAGCCGTTTGAGCTGCACATCCCAGCGGGTACGGTGGCGCTGTACAACCAGCGGGTCGCGGAGATACCGGAGGACAAGCGAACGAGCTGGCGGTTCCACGTGTTAACGAGCGGCGAGACGCTGGACGATATTGCACGCGAGTTCCACACGACGGCAACGGAGATCGCGTTTACGAACCAGCTGAATGCGTCGAGCAGCCTAACGGGCGTACCGGCGCTTGTGGTGCCGGTAGTACCGGTTACGGCGGCATCGACGGGCGGGCGCACGCGCACGACGACGTACCGGGTGCGGCGCGGCGATACGCTGGTGACGATTGCCGATCAGTACGGCGTGACGGTGGACTCACTGGAGCGATGGAACCATTTGCGCGGGCGCTCGGTTAATGCTGGCCGCACGTTGAATGTGTCAGAGCCGGCGCGCATCACGCGCAGCGATCGCGGCGCGAAGCACAGTGCTGGAATGCGGGGGCATGCGGTGGCGAGGAAAGCGTCGGCACATCCTGCGCGTTCTTCGACGAAGCACACCACGCATCATCGCTGAGGCGCATCCCAACGCAGGAAATGAACATGCTTGACACACTTTCGTGTACCAAGACCAAATAGTTACTTGCCATTGGTAGCGACACGATGCATGCTGTTGCTAGAATTGCGCCGCAACACACATTTGCAGCGCACCGTGCATACCGGGACAGGTGCAGGACACATGGAGTCAAGCCGAAGGAGCCATCGCATGCAGGACGAACCGAAGCTGTACGCCAGTGCTTACAACGATGCAGAGCCGGAAGAGCGCAACGACGAAGAGGAAGAACAGGAAGACGCCTTCGACGAAGACGAGGACGAGGAGACCGAGGTGTCCACGACATCGGATGACGACGCTGAGGAAGACAGCGACGACGAAGATGATGAGGATGAGGAAGACGAGCCGGCGATCAGCATCGCCAAGGATGAAGACGAGGACGAGACAGAGTTTGTCGCGCCGGCGAAAAAGCCGGGACGGCCGAAGGCTGTGACGAAGTCAGCCGGCGCTAAGAAGTCAGCTTTGAAATCCGCTGCACCGGTGAAGGCCGCCAAGAAGGCCGCCAAAAAAACGCCGGTGAAAACAGCGACAAAGAAAACCGCCGCGACTAAGAAAGCCCGTAACGGCGGAAGGGCCAAGGCAGTCGCCAAGGCCGGTAAAACGGGCGGAACCCGCACCAAATCCAACCAGCGAGGTAAAACCTTGGCAGTAAAGAAAACAACCACAAAGGCAGCAACGAAAAAGGCTACGGCAAAGACACCGGCAAAGAAGACCGTGGCCAAGAAGACAACCGGGACGAAGGCCGCAGCAAAGAAGACCGCGACCAAGACCGCAACCAAGAAGACAGCTGCGAAGAAGACCACCGCAGCCAAGAAGACAGCAGCCAAGGCGATCGCGAAGAAGACCTCGGCGAAGAAGCCTGCGGTCAAAAAGACGGCAACCAAGAAGACCGCGGCGAAGAAGTCAACGAAGTAAACAGCACCTTGGCAACAGGGTATAAGGCAAGCAAAAGAGCCCGGCGGATGCCGGGCTTTTTTGCGTCTGCTTGTTTGCGTGAGAGGCGGAAAGCAAAACCGCATGCTGGTGCGAAGCATTCTTGCGGCTTGCGGCCACTTCGTAGCGCCTTCGATGAACCGGCGTTGCGGGTTCTCGTTCCGCGATGGTGCGGACGGTTGTGGGCCTCGCGGGTGCTCGGCTTAGAGCAATTTCACAGTAGGTGTAGGCCGAAGCGCGGAACTCGGTGCGGCTTTCCGTCAAGAAAAGCCGCATGCCACTCAAGCCGGATGGATCATAGCAACTGTGAAAATGCGTTAGGGTCAGCCCTTGTGCTGGTCGGACTGGAGCTCGGCGAGAACCTCGGTGCTGTGGTGGGCGGGGTCGACGCCGGTCCAGACCTTGACGATTTTGCCTTCGGGATTGATGAGGAAGGTGTTGCGTTTGGCAATCTTCATGACGCCGTAGTTGGCGAGTGAGCCGTACTGCGCGACGACTTTTTTGTCGGTGTCGCTGAGCAGGTGGAAGGCAAGGCCGTCCTTGGCGCAGAACTCCTTGTGGCTGTTGACGGAGTCGACGCTGACGCCGACGATGACGGCGTTCATCTTGTGGTATTTCTCGGCGTCCTGCTGGAAGTTGTGGGCTTCAAGGGTGCAGCCGCTGGTCATGTCCTTCGGGTAGAAGTAGAGCACGACCCACTTGCCGTGGAAGCTGGAGAGGCTGGTGGGGGTGCCTTCCTGCGAGGGGAGGGTGAAGTTAGGGGCGGGCTGGCCGGCTTGCGGCATGGAATCAGTGTCGGCAGCAGCTGCGGGGCCGGCGGCAAGGGCGCGGGTGCCGGCATAGCCGAGGCCGGCGAGCAGGACGAGAGACGCGAGAGCAAGGGATAGCCTGGGCATGGGTGGATCCTCCTGATGAACCTTCGGAAGCCGCGGGGTGAGCTTCGTCAGAGTGATTAGAGCATTCCTGCTGAACATTTCGATAGGTTGGCGACGGATGCTCCTTCAGAGTGCTTGAAAAGCAGGTTCTCCGGGGCAAAGGACGTCATTGCTATGAGCGGTCCACGGCTATTATGGCGAGGCCTGCGTTGTCGGCTTTTGCGATGAGGGCGGCGCGGTCGAACAGCAGGGTGCGGCCGGCTTCAATGGCGAGGCAGCGGGCGTTGGCCTGGATCAGCGTTTCAATCGTGGGCAGCCCGATGACCGGGACGTCGAAGCGAAGGTCCTGCCGGGGCTTGGCGACCTTGACGACGGTGAGCGATCGCTCGAGGGTGGAGGCTGCGCCTTCAAGCGAGGCCATGAGCGTACCGGCGCGGAGAATGGTGGCGTCGGTGCCTTCCATGGCCTCGACGGCGACGCAGGCGCCGCTGGCGACGACGACCGTTTGGCCGATGTCGAAGGCTGCAAGGCCCTGCGCGACGGAGCGGCCATAGGTGATATCGCTGTCTTCTTCAGGCGAGGGCGCGCGCGCGGTGAGGACACCGGAGGACGCGAGCAGCGGCTCAAGGAATGCGGTGGAGGCAATGAGCTCGATGCCTTCGTCTCCGAGAACTTTCGCGATGGCGCCGAGGAGCATGTCGGTGTTTTTCGTTCGCAGGGAGAGCAGCAGTTTGGCGAGGCGCCAGTCGGGGCGGATGCTCGAAAAGATCTGCTTGTGGCGAACCTGGCCGGCCATGACCGCCTGGCGCACGCCTGCCTGCCGGAAGATGGCGATGAGGCGGGAGAGCTCGCCAAGCGAGAGCCAGACGACGGTGATGCCGGGGTCGGCGGCCGCCCGGGCTTCAATGGCCGGGTCAGTCTCTTCGCGAATGGCGGCGACCAGGACTTCCCTGCCGTGGGCGCGGGCGGCGTCGAGGAGGAGGAATGGGAAGCGGCCGTTGCCCGCGATGAGGCCTAGTTTGCCGGTCATTGGATTATTTGAGGATGCCGCGGTCGGAGGATTCGATGAAGCGCAGGAGATAGTCGACGTCGTCTGTCGGGGCGGCTTCAGAGCGGAGGCGCTCGACGGCCTGCGTAGTGTTGAGTTTTCCGGCGAGCAGGAGGCGGAAGGCGTTTTGCAGGGCGCGGAGGCGGGGCGCGTCGAAGCCCTTGCGGGAAAGGCCGATTTTATTGACGCTGTAAGCGTGGGTTTCGCGCCTGGCTGAGGTCAGCGAGAACGGCAGGACGTCCTGCGTGATGGTGGTGCCGCCGCCGATGTAACTGTAACGGCCGATGCGACAGAACTGGTGCACGGGGCAGAGCGCGCCGACCGAGGCGTAGTCCTCGACGATGACGTGGCCGGCGAGGGTGGCGGCGTTGGCGAGGATGCAGCCGTCGCCGATGACCGAGTCGTGCCCGATGTGGACGTAGGCCATGATGAGGCAGCCGGAACCGATGCGCGTGGTGCCCCCGCCGCCGGGGGTTCCGCGGGAGATGGTGACGTACTCGCGAATGTCGTTGTCGTCGCCGAGGGTGAGCGCGGTGGGCTCGCCCTTGTACTTGAGGTCCTGCGGGGGGACGCCGATGGCGGCGAAGGAGGCGAAGCGGTTGCGGGCGCCGGCGGTGAGGTGGCCGTCGAGGACGACGTGCGAGGTGAGGGTGCAGTGCTCACCGAGCACGACATTGGGGCCGATGGTGCAGAAGGGGCCTACCTCGCAAGAGGCCGGGATGACGGCGCCGTTGGCGACGATCGCGGTGAAGTGGATGCTCACTCGGTGGTCACCGCCTGGGATTCGACGGGCACGGGAGCCTCTTGAAGCGGCGCGGAAGCCTCGGGCCGAGCGGAAAGCGATGGAGTGCCCATGCCTTCGCGCTTGACGAGCTGGCAGGTGACGGTGGCTTCGCAGACGACCTTGCCCTCGACGCGGATGGTGCCCTCAAGGCGTACGGCGCGGGAGCGGAGGTTGAGGATTTTCGCTTCGATTTCAAGCACGTCGCCGGGCGTGACGGGGCGGCGGAAGCGCGCGCGCTCGACGCCGGTGAAGAGCATAAGGGTGTCGCCGGGGCGCTCGAAGTCGAGCAGGATGAGGATGCCGCCGGCCTGGGCGATGGCTTCAACCTGGAGGACGCCGGGCATGATGGGGTAGCCGGGAAAATGGCCCTGAAAAAAGCCCTCGTTGATGGTGACGCACTTGCGCGCGAGGATGCGCTGCTTCGGCTCGACGTGGAGGACGCGGTCAATGAGCAGGAAGGGATAGCGGTGCGGCAGCAGCGCCATGATGGCGGCGATGTCATGCGTACCGGCGGGATTGGTGGGGGCGGTCGGGCCTGGGGATGTCGTCATAGCGTTCCCGCCGATTATAAAGGGCTAGTCGCGGGGCATGGATGCTGCTTCGCGAGCCCGGTCGCTGACGGGCGGATGCGAGTAGGTCCACCAGACCACGAAACGGTTGGGGGAGGGATCCTCAAGCCAGGCGCGGCCAAGGCGGTTGAAGTCATCGACCTCAAGCTGGGCGGCGTTGGGCAGCAGGCGCGTAAGCAGGTGCTGACCGTAGAGGTCGGCGTGGTGCTCTTCCATACGGCTGAAGGCGTTGGCAGCAGGCTCCGACAGGAAACCGCCAGCCGTGGCGAGCAGGAGCAGCAGCGGCAGCGCAGACCAGTCGGCTGGCTCGGGGATGTGCCAGCGATCGCCGTGGGCGCGCACGAGGTAGTGAAAGAGGCGGGCCAGCAGAGCGAGCAGGACGAAGGTGAGCGCGGCGGAGAAGAGAATGCCCTTCCAGATATGGCCGAGGACGTAGTGGCCTTGCTCGTGCGCGTAGATGGCGAGAATTTCGTCGGGTGGGACTTTGGCGAGGGTGGTGTCCCAGACGACGATGCGCTTGGAGCTGCCGATGCCGGTGACGTAGGCGTTCATGCCGGTTGAGCGGCGGCTGGCGTCTTCAACAAACATGCGGTTTGCGGGGATGGCGAGGCCGCCCATGCGGGCGACCTGCTGAAGTCGTTGGACGAGAGCTGGGTTGTGCGCGGCGAGCGGAGTGAAGCGGTTGAAGATGGGGTCGATGGCGATGGGGCTGAGATAGACGCCGAGGACGACGAAGGGCTGGATGAGCGCCCAGAACCAGAGCCACCAGAGGCGCGGCGCGTGGCGCAGCAGGGCAAAAAGCGCGGCGAGAACGAGGGTACCGATGATGAGGGTGCCGGCTTCGGCCTCAAGCCAGTCGACCGACCAGGCCGGCCAGTGCTCAACCGAGAGGCCGTAGCGTACGGAAACGAGGTGCGCGATGAGCGCGCCGGGCAGACCGATGGCGGAGAGGATGAGCAGCCAGGCCGGGGCGACGAGCAGGCCGGCGAGCCAGGGTCGCGTGGCGAAGGGGCCGCCGCCGCGTTTTTGCGTGGCAAGCGTAGCGCGCTCGGCAATGGCGGCACCGGTGCGGTAGCGCAGAAGCAGGCCGAGCAGGAGCAGCTCCCAGGCAGTGCCGCCGAAGTAAAGCGCGGTACGCAGGTGCTGGAGCGCGCGTGCTTTGGCGAGCAGGGCCGGTGGAAGGGTATAGGCCGGGTGCGCGAGGACCGCTGCGAGGCTCATGCTTGTGAGGATATGCGGTTGGAGGGTCCAGCTGTTGGATTTGCCGGGTTTTACCCCGGCTTCACCGGGTTGGGGAGGTTGAGGAACCAAGTACTCCCTGACTTGGTCTAGTCGGTTAAGACTAGGCGGCAAGAGCGAATGCTGGGGCTACCGAACGAGTCGGGAAGCTCACAACATTGGCCTTGCCGGCGAAAACACCCTTGTTGGCATGTGTCGTCTGTGTGTCCGGTAACGGAGGCCACACCACCCGGCTCGTCAGCTCTCCACTCTCCATCCCCGTCGAAACCGTGACGGGCCCACCACAGCACTTTCCGGCTGATCGCATGGAAGTGCTGTGGTGGACCCGGCGGGAGTCGAACCCGCGTCCGAAGACGTGAATGAGAGTCTGTCTCTTCACGAGCGTTACACTCCCCTTGACGGGGAAGCTTGTGGACCGGCTCCGCGGAACCGGTCTGAAAATCCTTGAAATAACAAGTCGCGATGTGCGGCGAGCCTGAGCTCCTGACTAAAGTATAGTCCTTGCCTGCTGGAAATGTATTTTCTGCGTTTCGCCGGCCGGAAGCAGCTCGCGCTAAACCAGGTTGGTGTAGGTGCCGTAGGTCTCTTCGTCGATTGCGGTAAACGGCTTGAACCGCTGGTCGCCCGCAGTAGACGGCACCAGCCATTCATCTGTCGAAAGCTGCCGGGCCTGTAGCAGGTCGCGCTCCTGAAGGGGTTCGCTCGACTGGCCTGTGCGGAAGAGCACCAGCGGCCCGCGCATCAGGGCGACGGTGCCCGGGGTTTCGGCATCGACCTGCTGCAGGCGGGAACGCATCGGCAGCGACAGCTCGACGCGGTCGCCACTGCCCCATGCTCGCCGCAGCGGCACGAACGTCCCGCCGTGGATCGCCCCGGGATAGGGTTCGCCATTTATCGTGATGCGCGCGTCGTCGCCTGCCCATGCCGGTATCCTGAGATTGATCGCGAAGTTTCTGCGGGCAGTGCTGGTGACCGTGAGCTTGACCGTGCCGTCAAGCGGATAACTGCCGGATTGACTGACGGTGACGACGCCGCTGCCCAAGTTCCATCGCAGGCTCGACGGCAGATAGAGATTGACGAAAAGACTGTCGTTATCGTGAAGATAGGTGCTGATGCGGTAGTCAGCCGAGACCTGCGGTAAAGTGCCGGAGCAGCAGGGCCACTTATCCCGCGCGAAGCCCTTCTTCCCGGCGAAGTTATAGTCAGAATAGTAAAAAGCCTCTCCATCCGCCTGCAGGGGCTTGGCTCCAAGCACGGTGTTGTACAGAATGGCTTCCATGCTATCGCCGTAGCGCGGGTCTTTTGTGACGCGCAGCAAACTGCGCGTCAACTTGAGATGCCCGTACGACCCGCAGGGCGTTTCAAAGCTGCTGTGCGTGGTGGTGAGGCTCTTTGCGAGCGCACCTTGTCCCGGGGTGACGAAGCGCTCGTCAGGCCCCCAGCCGCCGGTCGCAAAACTCTGCTCCTGGATGAACCGGAAGCCGCTTACCGCGGCGTGCAGATACTTAGGATCGTTCAACACAAGGTAAGCCTGCATTGCCGAGTTGAGGCAGTTGAGATGGCTGTAGGCGTGGAGACCGGGCAGCACGTTCTGCCCCTGTGAGAGCGGCGTGAAGAAGCCGTCGTTGTGCAGGTAGCGTATGCCGAGCTCGCGATACTCACGATCGCCGCTGCGCTGCCAGGCCAGGAAGTAATTCTCCGGCAGCGTGTAGGACTCGTCGTAGGTGTAGCTGATGTCCTTGTGCGGACGGGCCTCCTGCTCCACGCGGGAAAGTGCTTTCTCCGGCAGGTGCGGGCGCGCGGCGGCTGTCATGCGGCGCATGACGGCGAGCGCCTCCGGATCATTCGCAAACTCATGCGCATCCATCATGCCGCAGTTGAGCTTATCGAGCGTGTAGGCAGGAAAGCGATTGTTCTGAAAGAAGCTGCCGGTTGCATCCGGAACGGCAGCATACCCACTTACCATGCTGACTACCTTGTGCCGCGTTGCCTCATCGCCGGTGATGGCGTAGTAGCGCGACAGCGCGGAAAGCCACTGCCCGAAGCTGTGGCCGGGCGCGAAGGCGTAGGCGTCGTACCATCCGCCCATGTCCGGCCCCGGTGCCGGCACCCCGGCGCGAACACGGAACGGCTTGAGCAGTTGGTCCTGAGTGAGACCCATCAGGATGGCGTGGGTCTGCTCCAGCTGTGCGTCTTCCGGGCCCGGCAGTAGGACGACATCCGCATATCCGAACTCCTTCAGTGTCCCGGCTGCCGTAACAGGTATTTCGCCGAGGAGAAAGTTGGGGGCGGTGCCGGTGCAGATGCCGCCGGCGACCGCAACCGCGGACGAGCGTAGAAAACGCCTCCGGCTCAGCGGAGAGTCTAGAAAAGCCATAGTTATGATGTACTCCTTGCGTCGGACTGTTAGCAAACAGGCCCCACGGCTGCAGGCGGCTGCCGAAACAGGCATGATTAGATATGAGTGTTCCAGTAGAAGCACCAGCGCGAAAACGATCCGGGCATCCGAACCTCATCCTCGGCATCTGTTGCATGAGCCTGCTGCTGGTCAGCATGGATGTGACGATTGTGAATGTAGCGCTGCCGGCGATTGCACACGATCTTCATGCGACGCTCTCGCAACTGCAGTGGGTGCTCGACGCGTATACGCTCGTGGTCGCGAGCCTGCTGATGCTTGCAGGCTCTATCGCGGACCGGCTGGGGCGGCGGCTAATTTTCCAGGTGGGGCTTGTACTGTTTACAGCGGGATCGGTGCTGTGCAGCGTAGCGCCCAGCATCAGCGGTCTGATCGCGTTCCGAGCCATGCAGGGCTTGGGCGCGTCGATGCTGAACCCGGTGGCCTTGTCTATCATTGCGAACTCGTTTACTGAAAAGAAAAGTCGCGCGCGCGCGATTGGAGTCTGGGGCGCGGTGGCCGGTATTTCATTCGCGCTGGGTCCGCTGATCGGCGGCGCGTTGACCCAGGCCGTGGGCTGGCGCTCAATCTTCTGGATCAATCTGCCGATTGGTGTCGTGGCGCTGACGTTGGCTGCGCTGTTTGTGCCTGAGTCGAAAGCGGCACGGGCGCGGGCGTTCGATCCGGCTGGGCAGCTACTGCTCTTTGTCGCGCTGGCAGTTATGACCTATTCGGTAATTGAGGGGCCGCATGCCGGCTGGGAATCCTGGCACATCCGCATTTTGTTTGCTGCTTCAGCCGTGGTGCTCGCGGCTTTTGTATTGTATGAACGACGGCGCAGGGAACCTTTGCTGGACCTGCGCTTCTTCCGCAGTGTGCCTTTCAGCAGCGCAACGCTGATTGCTGTCTGCGCCTTCGCCTCCTTCGCGGGTTTTCTGTTTCTCAACACTCTTTATCTGCAGCAGGTGCGCGGGTTGTCGGCGTTCCACACGGGCCTTTGCACGCTGCCGCTGGCGCTCATGATGTTCCTGTGTGCGCCGCTCTCCGGCAGGCTGGTGGGCAGCCACGGTACGCGGCTCTCGCTGCTGGTCGCAGGCTCGGGCTTCCTGCTCAGCACATTGATGCTTACCCGCCTGAGTGTCGATACACCGATCGCGCTGATGCTGCTGGTCTACCTGCTGTTCGGCGTGGGGCTGGGCATGGTGAACCCGGCTATCGCCAACAATGCTGTTGCGGGCATGCCCCTGTCGCAGGCAGGGGTTGCGGCGGCAATCGCCTCAACCAGCCGGCAGGTGGGCGCGGCGTTTGGCGTGGCGATAGCCGGTACGGTGGTCAGCACGAACCATGCGCGCGGGGCCGGCTTTACGCAGGCTACGCATGTTATCTGGTGGATTATGGTCGCTTGCAGTGGAGTGATTCTGCTGCTGGGCTGGGCGTCAAACACGAGCTGGGCGCATGCGAGCGCGGAGGGAGTGGCGCACCTGCTGGAAGACCATAACGAACAAACGGTGCCGCCGCGGCTTGCGTAACGATCTGGAAGAACCGCGGTCGAGGCAGGATTGCCGTTTGGCTCCGCGAGTGATTTTGCCGGCACGAAACGCTGGAGGCCGGAAGAGTTACGGGACGGGCGGGTTTGTCGCGATAATGGTGGTGTGACGAATACTGCGACATTACCGCTCTCAACGCAAGCCATAGACGCGCGCGTTGCCCCTCTGCGCGAGAGGCTAGCGGCGCATCCGCTCTACACAAGTCTTCGCACGCCTGCACACTTGCGGATCTTTATGGAGTCGCATGTTTTTGCGGTGTGGGATTTTATGTGTCTGCTGAAAGCGCTGCAGCAGACGCTGACCTGTGTCGAGGTGCCGTGGGTGCCGACGCGCTTCCCGGCAAGCCGCAGATTTATTAATGAGATTGTTCTAAGTGAAGAGAGCGATGAGTACGAGGGAAGACCGTTAAGCCACTTTGAAATCTATCTGGAAGCGATGCAAAAGGCCGGTGCGGACACGGGCCCGATGCGGCACGTGCTCGGGCGCAGCCGAACGGGATTCGACCTGGAAGGTGTACCGGCGGCAGCGAGGCAGTTTGTGGAATCGACATTTCGCGTGATAGAACAGGCCTCGCCGGCGGCTATGTCGGCAACCTTTACGTTTGGTCGCGAGGATGCTATCCCACATATGTTTCGATCGCTAGTGCGGGATATGGATCGCGAGATGGGTGGCGGCCTCGAGCAGTTTATCTGGTACCTGGAACGGCACATCGATCTGGACGGCGAGGACCACGGGCCACTGTCATTGCGGATGGTTGCCGATGTATGCGGAAACGACGCTGCCCTGTGGCAAGAAGCAGCCGATGCCGCGGAAAATGCACTGCTAGCGCGACTGGCGCTATGGGACAGCATCCTGGAGCAGATTCAGCAAAATAGCTAGAAAGTCAGCGCAGGCACTTAAAAGAGTATCTGTATCTGCTGCGGGGTCGCTGTGTTCTGGAAGTGGAGCAGTAAAGTGCGCCCGCTGCGCTGGTATTGGGTGGCGTCGAGCGGTTTGCCATTGAGGATGATAGCGCGTACGGGTTTGGCGAGGAGGATGCGCGCCACGGCTTGTGTCTGGTCAATGCCTTCGGCTGTAAAAGTAAAGCTAGTGGCTGCAGCATGCTCCTGCGTGACCCTGGCGGATGCCGCTAGAACGCGCGGTGTGGACGATTTGAAGAAGTCGACGTCAAGCAACAATGCGCGGGTGCCGGGCTTAATGGTTACCACGCGACTTTCAGGCAGTGCGGGGTCGAACAGGTTGATAAGATCACCGGTCACGGAGACCGGCTGCGCCGCATCGTTGGCGTCTTGATCGAGCCCCGCGGCGATAACGTAAGGGCCGCGACGCAGGACGAGTGAATGGGCCTGCTGCAACGGCAGGTGGACTGCGCCGGCTGCGGTGTGGAGAAGTGCGAGTAACTGCGCGGAGCCCGAGGGATTGTACGTAAGAGCAGACGGGCTTTGCGGCGCGTACAGGACGAAACCTTTGCCGACAGCGTGCAGCCCGGCTGCGCCCGGCGGCACACCCAGCACCTGAAAGAGCTGTTGACGCGGGGTCGCGTAGTGCTGCCCGCGGGAGTTCCACCAGTCGCTGGCCTGGTTATACGGGTCCTTGTCGTCATCGACAACGATGAGCGAGCCGCCGCCCCGGACCCACGCCGCAAGCGCGGTATGGAAGGCCGGCGAGGGAGGCTTTTGACCTTCATAGGTAAGCAGCAGGATTTTGTATGGGTTGAGAAAACCCGCGGCGGCGGACTTACTGTAACTGCTTTCAATCTGTACCGGCTCAACCGGCATGCCGTGCATCAGCAGCGAAAGCGCAAGCCCGTAGAACTGCCCAAGGTTCGCATCGGACTTCTGCGGCGGATTGCGCTGGAACATGAGGGTATCGGAAACGAGCACACCAATGCCCTGCGTACCGGCGACCTCCCAGTGCGTGGCGGATGCAGGCTGGTTCATCTCTGCCAATGCATGGAACACGACCTGAAGTTCCGTCTCGTACTGTTTCGGGATGACTGTCTTTGGCGGGTCGGGGTTGGCGGACGTGGGCTCGACGGACGGGCGTCTCGAGTTGAGCCCGAAGATACGCTCAGGCCATGGAAGGACTTCATAGCGCGATACCGATGGCTGCAGGAGCGATGCGACCAGGGTGCTTTCCCAGTTGAGGCGGTAGTCGGTCCATGAGTGGCGCGGATTGTCTTCGATCGGATCGTTGAGATACCAGATGGGCTTGCCTGAGGAGCGCGCAATGTTCTGCAAGGCGCCGTACTCGAGAAAGGCAGTCTCAAAAGTCCGCTGCTTCAGCACGCCGTCATAGACATTCGGAGTGCGGGAGGTTCCGGTCCAGACCTGTGCGATGTAACCGTCGGCACCGACGTCGAGCAATGACGATTCGGGGCTTACGATATCCCACTGCGCGTAGTTGATTAACGAGTGTGTCGCGACATAGCAGGGGATAGTGCGGTGATGGAGTTTGCCGTAGGCCTTGACTGCGTCGAACACCTGCGCGAGGGCGCGGCGATAGAGAAAGTACTTCAGCTTCGAGGCCCGGTACTGGGCGTCAGGCGAGCTATCGGGGGCCTGCCACGGTTGGTGATAATAGCTTTGCCACTCCCGCTTGAAGCTATCGCTCCAGCCGGCGCGGGCCCAGAACTCAGGCTCTTCAAGATAGATAGCTTCAGCACCTGCGTCGATCGCTGCCTCAGCCCCCTTGGCGAGATATCGCCCATAGGAAATGCTGGGGGCGATATAGGGCACCTCGCGGCCGCTGTGGAGGATGAGCTTACCGCTCTTTTCCTGTTGGGTTTCGTCCCAGTGCTGCTTGCCGTCAAAGTCGCCGCGCAGGTAAGGCGCGTACCGCCCCCACGCGACACCGGTCATTACGGTGACGCGGTAACCATGCTGCCGCCACGACTGGATGCGTGCCGCGGTGGTGTCATCAAGGCCGTATACCATGACCGTGTCGGCGTTGATGTTGGTGCGTGGAGACCACTCGCGCCCTGTTTGAAAAATGAGCCGGCCCGGCGGCGACTGCGCGACACCGGGTGAAGGAGCTTGAGGCCAGGCTGCCGCGGATGCGGCCAAGAAGTAGATGCAGCAGGCGAGCGATCTATAGTTCATCGGCGATCCCCTATCAGTATGGCCGGATTCATTCAATTGTGCAGGTCGCGCATGGTACTTGCGACCTCGGCCTGCTCCACCGCAGTCAAGGGCAGCAGGGGCAGCCGCGCTCGGCCGCCGTAGTAACCGTTCAGGTCGCATGCATGCTTGATGCCGGCGATACCGAGCTGCCCTGCGACAACGGACGACGCGTGCACAATCCTGCCCTGCTTCTCCGCGGCAAGCGGCGCATCACCTTCCTTCCACGCGATGTACACCTCGTGGCATGCCTGCGGCGCGCAGGCAGCCAGCGCCAGCACCCCGCCGGCGGCGCCTGCTTCAAGCGAGGGCAGCAGTTTATCTGCCGCGCCGCCCAGTATCTGAAAGCCAACCGCGCGCGTACGGGATTTGACGGTGCTGACTGCGGGCGCCGTGGATGCCGCCTGCCCTGCGATCGTGACCAGGCCGCCTGGGTTATCGCTCACGCGAGCAGCAGCGGCCTGCATACGCCCGGTGACCGCGGCGAACACGGGCGTTACCGTGACGTTGCGACGTAGGGTCTCGCGGGTCGCGGACGCGACCGCTGCAATGCGCTCCACGCTGCCGCTTGAATCTTTGAGCCCGATGATGTTCGGATGCTGCGCGAGTTCGGCGATTACATCAACCGGCAGGTCGTAGTGCGTGAACTTGGGAATGCTGTACAGCACCACCGGGATCGGCGAGTGGTCGGCAACTGTGCGAAAGTATGTGAGCATCGCGAGCGGCGACATATGCGGCGCGTAGTAGTTAGGCGTGCGGACCAGCGCTGCATCGTAGCCGACGCTTGCGGCGAACTCCGTCATGCGGATGGTCGCAATCGCGCTGCCCTGCCCCACGCCTGCCAGCAATACCTTTTCAGGCGCCGCAGCGAGCGCGGCGGTTCGCAGCGCTTCGCGTGCCTCGGCATCGTCAAGCAGAACGGCTTCGCCCGTCGAGCCCAGCACCACGATGCCTGATACGGGCGTGCGCGAGTAGCGCTCCATGTTGTGTTCGAGCTTGCGCAGGTACAGGCTGCCATCCGGGTAGAACGGCGTTGTCGCAGCGGGGAAGATACCTTCAAGCAGCATGATTTTGATTGTAAGCGCGCGGGTGCGCGGCCCTGAAGGATTAAGGCTTACTTCGCGGCGGGGTCCGCGGGAAACGGCGTTGTCTGCGCGGAAACTATCTTCACGATCTGCGTCTTGATGTAGTCATAGCTGGGCGCGCCGGAGAAGCTGCTGTAGTCCACATGCGTCTCTCCCTGGGCGCTTTCGATCTGGAACTGCCGCTGCCCTTCCGCCGCCGGGCGAGGGTTGGCCTGCGACCACGAGGCCTGGTTGAGCGAGTCGCTGTTCACCTCGATCGTCCACACGCGCGTGCCCGCGGCATTGCGGATTACGAAGCGAAAGTAAGTGTTGTATTTTCCGAGCGGGCGAAAGTACTCCACTGCTTCAATGCGGTAGTCGCGCACACGAAACAGGTCAAGCAGAAAGCCGCTGGTGCCGTGCGCTTCCGCGAGTGCGGGGTCGTCATGGTCCTTGCGCAGGATGGCGCGCTCGGCATCGCGGTGCGCCACATCGCCGGCCATGGCGTACGCTGTCACAAGCGTGGTGTGTACCTTCCAGTTGCCCGGCTCGAGCGCCTCAGCCCGTGACGCGTACTCGACTGCGTCGGATGGCTTATAGAGCGCTATCTCCGCCGATGCCGCCAGCAGGTTTGCCGCGGCGCTTTGCGGGTCATCGGCAATCGCCTGCCGGAACAGCTCTAACGCCTGCTGCGGCTGCCCGCCATGCAGCGCGGTGATTCCCTGGTCAAGAGGGCTTTCGCTCGAGTTGCCAAGCGTAACCGCGCCCTGCGCCATCGCGGCAGCGCCGCCGCACAACAGCAGTGCCGGCACAAGCAGCCTACGCACGTACCAGCTCCGCGTGCAGCTGCTGCATGGCGTAGACGTGCGCGGTTTGCCGCTGCATGGCGGCGATGCCTTCCGCCGCAGCGCGGGCGGCGGCCATCGTTGTGATCATGGGGATGCGCTGCAGCACGGCCGAGCGCCGAATCGCTTTTTCATCAAAGAAAGTGTCCGCGCCGCGCGGCGTATTCACGATCAGCTGAATGCGATCGCCCTTGATGTAATCGACAACATTGGGCCTGCCTTCTTTGACCTTGAACACCCGCTCGACAACCAGCCCGGCTGCTTCCAGTTTGTCCGCCGTGCCTTCGGTCGCAACGATCGCGAAGCCAAGCTCAACATACTGCCGCGCCAGTGGAACCAGCTGCGCCTTATCGCGATCCGTGACGCTGAAGAAAACCGTGCCGCGCACCGGCAGCTTTAACCCCGCGGCAAGCTGTGCCTTTGCGAACGCTTCGCCGAAATTGTCCGCGACGCCCATCACCTCGCCGGTCGATCGCATCTCCGGCCCCAGCACCGCATCGACCCCGGGAAACTTGTTCCACGGAAAGACCGGCGACTTAACGAAGAAGTGCCGCCCGGTGCCGAGGTCCGCGCCGCTCTCAACAATGGCCGGCAGCAGCTCGCGCAGTGTGCGCCCGGTCATGAGCCTCGACGCGATCTTGGCCAGCGGCACACCGGTCGCTTTCGAGACATAGGGCACGGTGCGCGATGCTCGCGGATTGACTTCGATTACAAAGACTTTTTCGCGCTGGATGGCGAACTGCAGGTTGACGAGGCCAATGACGTTCAGCGCGCGGGCCAGCGTCCGCGTGTACTCGCGAATGGTCGTAAGCGCGGCAGCGCTGATATCGACCGAGGGCAGCACGCAGGAGGAGTCGCCCGAGTGTATGCCGGCTTCCTCGATATGCTGCATGATGCCTGCGATCACGACATCGGTGCCGTCGCACAGCGCGTCCACATCTATCTCGACGGCGTCCTCGAGGAAACGATCGATCAGGATGGGCCGCTCCTGCGAGTACTCGACCGCTTCGGCCATGTAGCGCGAGATCGCGGTGCGGTCATACGCGATCACCATCGCGCGTCCACCCAAGACATACGAGGGCCGCACCAGCACGGGATAGCCGATGCGGTCCGCGCCTTCGAGCGCTTCCTCGACCGTCGTCGCAATGGCAGCCGCGGGCTGCGGAATGTCGAGATCCACCATGAGTTTGCCGAAGCGCTTGCGGTCTTCCGCCAGGTCAATCGATTCAGGACTCGTCCCGATAATCGGCACGCCTGCGTCCTTCAAACGCTGCGCCAGGTTCAGCGGAGTTTGTCCGCCAAACTGCACAACCATCCCAATCTCCGCGCCGGCCGAAGCTTCATGCTCATACACGGCGAGCACGTCTTCGAGGGTCAGCGGCTCGAAGTACAGCCGGTCGCTCGTGTCGTAATCCGTCGATACCGTCTCGGGATTGCAGTTGACCATCACGGTCTCATAGCCGTCTTCCCGCAGGGCGAATGCCGCATGGCAGCAGCAGTAATCGAACTCAATGCCCTGCCCGATCCGGTTCGGCCCGGAGCCCAGGATGATCACCTTGCGCTTCGCCGTCGCGGGCGCTTCATCTTCTTCGTCGTAGCTCGAGTAGAGGTACGGCGTGCTCGATTCGAACTCGGCAGCGCACGTATCCACCAGCTTGAAAACCGGCTTGATGCCGTGCGCGTTGCGCAGTTGTCGAACCTGCTCCACCCCGGGCGCGCCGGTCAGGCCCCAGGCTTCGGCCAGCCGCTCGTCAGAAATGCCCATGCGCTTGGCTTTCCGTAACTGCTGCGGTTTCACTTGGTCGATCGAGGTCGCCTGAAGCGCGGTCAACGCGTCGGTAATCTCCTTGATCTGGTGCAGGAACCAAGGGTCCATCGTGGTAAGGCGCGCCACCTCGCGTACGCTCATGCCCCGGCTGAACGCAAAGCGGATGTAGCTCAGGCGCTCCGGCTGCGGCGTTACCAGCCTGTAAGTCAGCTGTTTCGGGTCGAGCGTTTCCGAGCCGGTGCGCTTTCCTGTTTCGAGCGAGCGCACCGCCTTCATCAGAGCTTCCTTGAAAGTGCGGCCCATCGCCAGAACCTCACCGACCGACTTCATCTGCGGGCTCAACGTTTCATCGGCCTCGGGAAACTTCTCAAACTGCCACTTCGGAATCTTGACGACCACGTAATCGATTGAAGGCTCGAAGCACGCGGGGGTCATGCGCGTAATGTCGTTGGGAATCTCATCGAGCGTGTAGCCTACCGCGAGCTTCGCCGCGATTTTCGCGATGGGGAAACCCGTCGCCTTGGACGCGAGCGCGGAGGACCGCGACACGCGCGGGTTCATCTCGATGACCGTCATGCGGCCGTTCGCCGGGTTGACCGCGAACTGCACGTTCGAGCCGCCTGTCTCAACGCCGATCTCACGAATGACCGCGATCGCCGCCGAGCGCATCGCCTGGTACTCGCGGTCGGTCAGCGTCTGCGCGGGCGCCACTGTGATCGAGTCGCCCGTATGCACGCCCATGGGGTCGAAGTTTTCGATCGAGCAGATGATGATGACGTTGTCCGCGAGGTCGCGCACCACCTCAAGCTCGTACTCTTTCCAGCCCAGCACTGATTCTTCGAGCAGGCACTCATGCACGGGAGACAGGTCGAGCCCGCGCGCCAAGATCTCCATCAGCTCTTCGCGGTTGTACGCGATGCCGCCGCCCGATCCGCCCAGCGTGAACGACGGTCGGATGATCACCGGGAAACCCAGCTTTGTTGCGAACTCGAGCCCGTCGCGCAGGTTGTCTATCAGCGCCGACTTCGGCACGTCAAGCCCGATACGCGCCATCGCATCCTTGAACAACAGACGGTCTTCAGCCTTTTTAATTGCCTCGAGCTTCGCGCCGATCAGCTCGATACCGAACTTATCCAGGATGCCGGCATCGGCTAAGTCAACGGCTAAGTTCAGCGCCGTCTGCCCACCCACGGTCGGCAGCACGGCAAACTTACCCGTGCGGCCTTCGCGGGTCAGCATTTCCGTTTCGATTCGCAGGATTTCTTCCACATATGGAATCGTCAGCGGCTCGATGTAGGTGCGGTCGGCAAGCTCCGGGTCGGTCATGATGGTCGCGGGGTTCGAGTTGACCAGCACGACCTCGTAACCCTCCGCGCGCAGCGCCTTGCAGGCCTGCGTGCCTGAGTAGTCAAACTCGGCGGACTGGCCGATTACGATAGGCCCGGAGCCGATCACGAGTATCTTGGCGATGTCGTTCCTGCGTGGCATCTTCTTCCTAGTGGTAAATATCTCTGCGGTGCCCAATGGCGAGTCCGAGAATCGTGACCGTCTCGATCTGGATATCGCAAATCAGACGGTAGTCGCCGACACGAAACTTCCACAATCCGAGAGATCGTCCGGCAAGCGGAGAAGCCAGGTCTTGAGGCCGAGGATGGCTCACTACCCGCTCCTGTAGAAAGCGCTCGATGCGCAAAACAGCAGACCTATCCAGCTTTTTCAACTGCCGCTGGGCTGCTTTGCTCAGCTCGATTCTCCAGGTCAAGTCCACGTATCACTTCCTCAAGTGGAATCCTTCCCTCCAGTTCAACGCTGCGAAGCCCTTCCAGGGCGAGCAGGTAATCTTCGCGATCTTCAAGCCCCTGGAATAGCACTTCGGTCGCGTACTCATCGGGATTTTTGCCGGCCTGCACCGCCATTTCGTGAAGCCACGCGCCGAGCTTGTCCGGTATCTGAATATGCATTACGCTTCCTCCCTTACTTACCTTTCCACTCATCCATCATCCTGCGAAACTCTCCGAACAGATAGTGCGAGTCATGCGGCCCGGGGCTCGCCTCCGGGTGGTACTGCACGCTCAGCAGCGGCATCGTACGGTGGCGCAAGCCTTCCAGCGTCTGGTCGTTCAGGTTGATGTGCGTCAGGTCTACCTCGTTCGCGTTCAGTGAGTCC
Source organism: Acidobacteriaceae bacterium (assembly GCA_965276625.1). Taxonomy (GTDB): domain Bacteria; phylum Acidobacteriota; class Terriglobia; order Terriglobales; family Acidobacteriaceae; genus EB88. The sequence goes on along the minus strand of CBDIBB010000002.1, from coordinate 1,294,324 downwards.
GGATCGACCGCATAATTGTGGTTCTGGCTCGTGATTTCGACCCGTCCGGTCGAAAGCTGCTTCACCGGGTGGTTCCCGCCGTGATGCCCAAACTTCAGCTTGAACGTGCGACCGCCCAGCGCCGCGCCCACCAGTTGATGCCCAAGGCATATCCCGAACACTGGCGTCTTCCCAGCCAGTTTGCGGATCGCCTCCGTCGCATACGTCAGCGGCTCCGGGTCGCCGGGGCCGTTCGACAGGAACACTCCATCCGGACGCATCGACAGTACATCTTCAGCCGTGGTCCGCGCGGGCACCACGGTTACCCGACAACCCTGCGCGCCCAGCATGTGCAGAATGTTCTGCTTGATGCCGTAGTCATACGCCACCACGTGCAGGTTGCAGTCTGTCTGCGCTTCGGGGCTGCCCGGGTTCAGGGGGTCTTCCGTGCGCTGCTTCCACTCGTAGGGCGCTTTCGTGCTCACCACGCTCGCCAGGTCCGTGCCATCCATGTTGCGCACCGCACGCGCCTTCGCGACCAGCACGTCCGTGTCAGTTTCGATGGTTGAAATCACGCCGCGCATCACGCCGTTGCTGCGCAGGTGCCGCACCAGTGCACGGGTGTCGATCTCCGACAGTACGGGGACGCCGTACCGCTCGAGGTACTCGTCGGCTACCTGCTCTGAGCGCCAGTTTGAGCTGACCGATGAAAACTCGCGGACGATCAGCCCTTCGATGTAAGGGCGGCCCGCTTCCGCGTCTGCCTGGTTGGTGCCGTAATTGCCAATTTGAGGATTGGTGAGGACCACAATCTGGCCCGCATAGGATGGGTCAGTAAAGATTTCCTGGTAGCCGGTCAGTGAGGTATTGAAAACAACCTCGCCGGAGCACTCGCCCTTGGCTCCGTAGCCGTCCCCGCGGAAGATGCGCCCGTCTTCGAGCGCAAGTATCGCCTGCATCGCTGCTCCTAGGCGTGGATTCAATCGATGGTAGCAGGTATGCTCCGGCCACGCAGCGTTCCGCCTTTCGCATCCAACCAGCAGAAGGAGCAAGCCCCCATGAAAGCTGTCATCCTGCACGCCTATGGCGATGTAAGCGAGCTGAGCTACGAAGACGACGACATCCCGGATCCCGGCGCCGGCGAGGTCCGTGTACGCATGCGAGCCACCAGCATCAACCCGGTCGACTGGAAGATTCGCTCCGGCGAAGCGAAGGAACGCTTCCCGCTTGACCTGCCGGAGATTCTTGGGATCGATCTGGCCGGCGAAGTCGATCAAGCCGGAGAGGGCGTCACCGGCTTTCCAAAAGGCATGCGCGTGATGGCCAAGGCCAACGGAACCTATGCTGAGTACACCGTCGCCAAAGCCGACACCCTCGCGCCCATCCCCGATGCCCTGAGCTTTGAGCAGGCGGGTGCCCTGCCGTTGGTTCTGCTCACCGGCACCCAGCTGATTGAGCGCGCCGCCAAAGTCCAGCCGGGGCAGACGATCCTCGTGACCGGCGCCCTCGGCAGCGTGGGACGGGTCGCCGTGCACGTCGCCAAAGCGCACGGCGCCAGGGTGATTGCCGGTGTCCGCGCCTCGCAGAAAGAGCAAGCCGCGACCCTCGGCGCCGCGCAGGTCGTCGCGCTCGACGACCCGAAGGAAACCGTGCACCTGCATGAGCTCGACGCGGTGGCGGACACGGTCGGCGGCCTCGTCCAGGAGCACGCCGTCAGGATGATCAAGGATGGCGGCACGTATGCCTCGGTGATCGGGCCTCCGAAACACGATCCAGGCCGCGGCATCCATGTCGAGGTGCTGATGTCGACGCCCGATGCATCGCGCCTGTACGAGTTGGCCGATGAGGTCGCGCGCGGCGGCCTGGTCATTCCCATCGCAAAAACATTCCCGCTTTCGGAGATACAGGAAGCGACGAAAGTGGCTGAAAAAGGCGGCGAGGGCGGCAAGATTGTTCTTACCGTTGCCTGAGAGCCGTTAAGCCGCGAAATGCAGAAGAACCGCCTCGACCAGGCCCTGCACATCGTGCCGCAGGGCCTCCGCCGCGGGCTCGACGCCAAGTTCCCGCAGGGTCGCGCTGGTAATCGGTCCGATTGAGATCGCCACGCTGCGCGCCAGGGACGCCCGCGCGTTCTCCTCGCCCAACAGTGCGAAGAAGTTCCGCGCTGTCGAGGAGCTGGTAAACGTCACCGCGTCCGGTATGGCCGATGCCTGCAGCAGTTTCCGCAGCCTTGGCGCGGCGGCTTCGTCCAGCAGCGTGCGGTAGGCGTCGACTACCTCCACCCGGGCGCCGGCTGCCCGCAGGGAGTCCGGCAGCACATCCCGCGCTATTTCGGCCCGCGCCAGCAGCATCCGCTTGTTGCTCGCGCCCGGCGCAAGCTCCCGCACCACGGATTCCGCCACCGAAGGCTCAGGCTGCAGATCGACCCGCAACCCGCAATCCCGGAGCGCCTTCGCCGTAGCCGGGCCGATCGCAACGGTGTACGGCTGCTGTTTCCACGGCGCGGGCAGCCGCTCGGCAAGCACACGGGCCGTATTCGCGCTCGTCACCAGCAGCACGTCGTACTCGGCTATGCGCGCCAGTGCCGTATCGAGCGGCGCGTACGAGACGGGCGGCGCGATCCGAATGGTCGGCACCTCCAGCACCTCGGCCCCGAGGACCCGCAGCGCGCTCACCAGCTCGCTTCCCTGCTCGCGGGTGCGGGTTACCAGGATTCGCCGGCCGTGCAAGCGCGCGAGTTCCACGCTGCTAGCCCGCCAACAGGGCGCCCGCGCCCTGCCGCAGCAGCTCCTCGGCCAGCCGAATCCCCAGCGCCCGGGGGTTCTCCTCTGTGCGGTGCTCAAGGCCCACCCGCACCCCGGCCGCGTGCCCGGCTTCGGGCAGCGATACCGACCCCGTAATCTGCCAGTGGTCTCCATGCGACTCGCAATAGATTCCGATCGGCACCTGGCACCCGCCGCCCAGCGCTCCCAGCGCCGCCCGCTCCGCTGTCACCGCGAACCGCGTCTCCGCATCGTCCAGAAACGCGAGAGCCTGCAGCATCGCCGCATTCCCCGCGCGTACCTCGATCGCCAGCGCACCCTGCCCCGCCGCCGGACACACGATCTCCGCCGGCAGCCGCTCTCGCAGCATCGCGGTCTTCCCCAGGCGGTCAAGCCCTGCACACGCCAGCACGCAGGCCTCCGCCTGGCCTTCGGTCAGCTTCCGCAACCGCGTGTCCACGTTTCCCCTGAACTCGATGTACTGCAGGTCGCCGCGGTAGGCGCGCAGCTGCGACTGCCTCCGCAGGCTGCTTGTGCCTACCCGCGCGCCCGGCGGCAGCGACGCAAAGCTCTCAAACTTTTCGGACACAAACGCATCGCGCGGGTCGGCCCTCGGCGGAATCGCCGCTAGCGCGAACTCCTCCGCCAGCTCTGTCGGCAGGTCCTTCAGGCTGTGTACCGCCAGGTCGACCGACCCGTCCAGCAGCGCTTCCTCAATTTCTTTGGTAAACATTCCCTTGGTGCCGACCTTGTTGAACGCGACCCCCTGCAGCCTGTCGCCGGTCGTCCGAATGACCTCGATCGCGACCTCATGCCCCGTCCCGCGCAGCTGGTCCGCTATATGGTTCGACTGCCACAGCGCCAGCGCCGAACCCCTCGAACCGATCCGTATCCGCATCAGCGACGCTCCCCGACAACCAGCTTCGGCCGCGGCTGACCGTTTTCGGCGTTTCCTCCCGGGCTTCCACGCCCATCCTGCGCAGGCGCCCCATCCGGCAGCTGAAACGTATCCCGCAGCACCGATAGTCGCTCCCCATCGCCTTCCCGCGCCGCCGCCCGCATCGCCTGCAGGGGCCCGTGTAGAAACTTGTTCGCAAGACCCCGCGTCAGCGCCTCGACGGCCTGGCGCTGTGCAGGCGTCAGCGACTCAAGCCGTCCCGCGGCCCGCCGAAGCTCCGCCTGCCGCATCGCCTCGATATTGCCCTGTAGCGCAATAAGCGTCGGCACCGCGTCCAGCACCTGCGCCTGCCGCGAGAAGCTCTGCACCTCCTGCTGCACCAGCTGCTCGGCCCGCATCGCTTCACGCGAGCGGTCTGCCAGGTTATTCGCCGCCACTCCCTGCAGGTCGTCGATATCGTACAAAAAGACGCCATCTACCCGATTCATCTCCGGGTCCACATCCCTTGGCACCGCGATGTCGATAAAGAACATCGGCTTGCCGCGCCGTTTGTGCAGCAGCCGCGCTCCGTCTTCGCGCCTGAACACGAACTCGTGCGCCCCGGTCGAGGTAATCACGATGTCGGCCTCGCCTGCGCGTGTCAGCAACTCACCATACGGCAGCACCGTGCCGCCAAAGCTCTGCGCCAGCTTCTCCGCCCGCTCCTGTGTCCGGTTGCTCACGGTGATCGAGCTTGCGCCCTGCCGCAGCAGGTGCCGCACCGCCAACTCGCCCATTTTGCCCGCGCCTACCAGCAGCACCCGCTTGCCCGCAAGCGAGCCGAAGATCTTGAGCGCCAGGTCCACCGCCACGCTCGCTATGGAAACCGAGCTCGACCCGATCGCCGTCTCGGTCCGCACCCGCTTCGCGACCTGGAACGCGCTCTGCATCAACCGTTCCAGCTCGCTCCCGACCACGCCGGCGGCCCGCGCTGCCGCGAATGCTTCCTTAACCTGTCCCAGGATCTGCGGCTCACCGACCACCATTGAGTCCAGGCTGGCCGACACCCGGAACAGGTGCCGTACCGCTTCTGAATCGCGGTGCTGGTACAGGTGGGCCCGCAGCTCCGCCGTCGGCACCGGGAATCGCTCGGCGAAGAACGTCACCAGGTCGGGCGGCGCCTCCCCCGCATAGGCCACGCACAGCTCCACCCGGTTGCAGGTTGAAACGATCATTGCCTCCTGCACATGCGGCCACGCCCGCAAAGCCTGCAGGGCATCGGGCAGGTCCTCCGGCGGGATCGCTACGCGCTCGCGCAGCTCCACAGGCGCGTTCCTGTGGTTCAGGCCTGTCAGCAGGAACTTCATGGGGCTGAAAACCTGTGTACCGAGCTCAACAGGTTTGCGGCCCAGACGCTGAGCACCAGCAGGAACGCGACTGAGGACACGTACACAGCCTGCCGGCCGCGCAGCCCCTTCGACTGCCGCACTACCAGGATGAACACGTACACGAGCCACATTGCGAACGACAGCAGCACCTTGGGGTCTTCAAAATACGTTGCGCCTACCCGCTCCTGCGCGATAAGCGAGCCGGCGAACAGCCCCAAAGTCATGCACAGGAACCCGAGCACCAGCGTCGATTGCGCGATGCGGTCCATGGTGTCGAGCGGCGGCAGCCAGGCGAAAAACCCCGGCGACTCCTTGCGCTTCAGCCGCCGCTCCTGCAGCAAGTAGAGGAAGCTGGCCAGCAGGGAAAACACCAGCGCTGTATCCGCCGCCAGCAGCGCCGCAACATGCACCGCGATCCAACCCCCGCGCACCAGCGGCGATGAAAAGGTGTACCGGTCAGCCCCGAGCGCCGAAGGCAGCGCCAGCAGAAACGCCATCGGCATGGCAAACAACCCGAACAGCACCGTGCGATACCGGGCCGCGATCGCGAGAAACGCAAGCGCGATAAGCAGCCCCAGTGCAGCCTGCACCTCATGCAGCCCGGCCGGGGCAAACCGGTGCGTCGCGGCAAACGCCTCGGCAAACGCGACACACTGCAGAATGGCAGCGGTAAATGCGAGCACCATGCAGGCGGTGCGAAAACGCACACGCCCCCACAACACGGCCGGCAGCGCGCATAGGCTCGCCACCCCGTACATGACCGTCGCGCTGCGTATCCAGAGCAGTTCCATGCGCAAGCTCAAGTATACGGTTCAGTAATCCCGCTACCCGCCACCGGCTGCGGTGCGCCGGCGTGGAGATGTTGACCGGGAAAAAGAAATAAGCGCGACAGCGGCAACGAAAAGCGCCTGCCCCTTCATCTCTCACTCTGTCAGCGAGATGCAGTGTGCCGAGCGAGACGTTGGCGGCGCGCTCGACCACCTACACATCACAAGCCACGGAGGCATCATGTCAGACTATCGCGTACAAGCAGGGGATATTCACGAAGACCAGGTCACATCGTTGATGGAGAGCTACAGCGCCAAGCTGCCCAGCTCCTTCTTCCTCGGTGCATCATTCGCATCCATCATCGGTTCACTGATCCTCAAAACGCAGGGCAAGGATGAGAATGCCCTGTTTGTGGGGCAGTGGGCAGCGCCGTTTCTCCTGCTCGGCATTTACAACAAGATGGTGAAGCAGCACGGCTCCGACGCGGAAACCCGCGACTAAGCAATTTGTGTACGCAAAGGCCGCCTTTAAGCGGCCTTTTTGCGTTGGGCGCTTTTTTTAGGTAGAGCGCTGCAGGCGCTGGCAAGACGATTTCCCACAAACGTGCGGTATCCTGTGGGTGCCCGTGAGTGACACTGCCCAGCCAGTCCCCGCGCCACCAGAGACGCAGACCCCGGTCATGCGTCAATATTTCGCCGCCAAGCAGCAGAACCCCGATGCGTTGATCTTTTTCCGCATGGGCGACTTCTACGAGTTGTTCTTCGACGACGCAAAGACCGCTGCCCGCGAGCTCGGCATCACCCTTACCGCGCGCGACCGCGAACGGCTCGTACCCATGTGCGGCGTCCCGTACCACGCAGCCGAGGGCTACCTGTCCCGCCTGCTCCGGGCCGGCTATCGCGTCGCAATCTGCGAGCAGATGGAAGACCCAAAGCTCACGAAGAAGATCGTGCGCCGCGAGGTCACCCGTGTGCTAACCCCCGGTACCGTTGCCGACAGCGCCCTCGGCGCGGGTGAAAACAATTACCTTGCCGCCCTGCACTACACCGGGCGCGACACTCCGAAAGGCACCGTCACCACAGCCGCCCTCGCGCTGCTCGACCTCTCCACCGGCGAGTTTCGCGCGACGGAATGGGCAGGCCCCGAGGCCATGGCACTCGCGACCGACGAGCTCGCCCGCTCGGGTGCCAGGGAGGTCCTGCTGCCTGCCGCCAACCCGCTGCTCAACAGTAGCCTCGCCCGGGAAGAATCGGCTCTCCGCGCCCTTGACCGCATCAAGACCAAAACCACGCTCGAGGACTGGGTCTTTACCGCCGACTACGCCCTGCCTCTGCTGGAACGCCAGCTCGGCGCGCGCTCGCTTGATGGTTTCGGACTCTCCGGCCACGCACCGGCTGCCATTGCCGCAGGCGCCGTCCTGCACTACGCCCAGACGACCCAGCGCAGCGCGCTGCAGCATCTCGATACGCTCCGCTTCTTCGAGCGCGGCGACAGCCTCCAGCTCGACGCCGTCTCCGTTCGCAATCTCGAGCTGCTTGAACCGCTCTTCCGCTCCTCAAGCGCCGACGCCACGCTCGCCTACACGCTTGATTGCTGCCAGACGCCGATGGGCAAGCGCCTGCTGCGCGCCAGTATCGTGCGTCCGCTCGCAACCGCCGAACCCATCCGCGCGCGTTACGCCGCGGTGGCCGAGCTGAAAGCATCTCTCATCCACCGCGAAGAGCTGCGCCGCGCACTCGCAACCGTGCTCGACCTGGAGCGCCTGCTCTCCCGTGTCGCGCTTGAAAGCGCGGGTCCGCGCGACCTGCTCGCCGTCGCCTCCTCGCTGACTGCGCTGCCCGCCATCTGCGCCGCCCTCGACACGCTCGACGCCGCACCCTGGAAACACCTGCGCGCCCGCATGGACACGCTTCAGGAACTCGCCACGACCATCCACTCAACGCTGCTGCCGGAGCCCGCGGCCACCATCGCCGAGGGTGGCTTTATCGCCACAGGCGTTCACGCGCAGCTTGATGAGCTCCGCGCCACCGGCACCAGCGGCCGCTCCATGGTCGCCGCGATTGAAGAGCGCGAGCGCACCCGCACCGGCATCGGCTCGCTCAAGGTCCGTTTTACCTCAGTCTTCGGCTATTACCTTGAGATCACCCGCGCCAACCTGAAAAACGTGCCCGCCGACTACGAGCGAAAACAGACGCTCGTGAACGCGGAGCGCTTTACCACGCCTGAGCTGAAAGAGCTGGAACATCGCATCCTCACCGCGCAGGAGCGCTCCGTTGAAATAGAGAAGCAGCTCTTCTCTACGCTTCGCACCGCTATCCTGGAGCAGGCCGCGCGCATCCGCTGCACCAGCGCCGTGCTGGCGGAAATCGACTTGCTCGCCAACTTCGCCCACCTCGCCGCCGAGCGCAACTACTCCGAACCGGTGCTGCTTGAAAGCGAAGCCTGCATCCTTGAAGCCGTCGCCTCGCGCCACCCCGTCATTGAGGCCATGATGGACCGCGCCGGCACCGAGCGCTTCACGCCCAACGACCTGTATCTCGACAGCGAGTCCAGCTCCGTCCTGCTTATCACCGGCCCCAACATGGGCGGCAAAAGCACCTATCTCCGCCAGGCCGCCCTGCTGGTCATCCTCGCGCAGATGGGATCGTTCGTGCCGGCGACGAGCATGCGTTACACCCTTGCCGACCGTGTGTACACCCGCATCGGCGCCAGCGACAACCTCGCGCACGGCCGCTCCACCTTCATGGTTGAGATGACCGAGACCGCGACCATCCTCAACACCGCAACCCCGCGCTCGCTCGTGCTGCTTGATGAAATGGGCCGCGGCACCGCCACATTCGATGGCCTTGCTCTCGCCTGGGCCGCGCTTGAGCACATCCACAACACCATCGGCGCGCGCACTCTGTTTGCAACGCATTATCACGAGCTCACCCTGCTTGCCGGCCAGCTGCCCCACCTGTGCAACGTGCGTGTTTCGGTTAAGGAGACACCCGCGGGCATCGTGTTCCTGCACACCATTGAGCCCGGCGCGGCCAACAAAAGCTACGGCATCGACGTAGCGCGTCTTGCCGGCGTACCCCAGCGCGTGCTTTCGCGCGCGCGCCAGGTACTTCGCGCGCATGAGCGCGCCGAGCGTCACGAGCTCGCAGCCGAGCTTGCGCCCGCCACCGAGCCCCTGCAGCTCACCATGTTTACCCCGCTCTCGCAGCGCATCGTCGATCGCGTCGAATCGACCGACATCGACAGCCTCACGCCCCTGCAGGCGCTCAACCTGCTGCAGGAGCTCAAGGAAGAGCTGCACACCGCGAAGGCCTCCGCATGAAGAAGCTCATGCCGATTCGTCACCAGGTCGGGCAGCTCTTCCTCGTCGGTCTCGGCGGCCCGTCGCTCGATGCGGCAGAGCGCGCATGGCTCCGGCTGCTGCGGCCCGGCGGCTTCATCCTGTTCCAGCGCAACATCGAGGCAAGCGCCCAGACCACGCAGCTGCTGCGCGACGCGACGGAAGCCGCCGCGGGCCCTATCGAACACATCCCCGCCATGCGCGCGCTCGACCTCGAGGGCGGCCTCGTCGACCGCCTGCGCGATCTCATCTCCTCCACGCCATCTGCCGCAATGGTTGCTACATATGGCTCAAAACGCGATGCCCGGCGCCATGGGGAAATGATCGGCCGCGCCACGCGCCTGCACGGCTTCAACACCACCTTCGCGCCCGTGCTCGATCTCGCCCTGCCGGAGTCGGCGCCGGTCATGCGCACCCGCGTTTACGGCGCAACGTCCGAGGCGGTCGTCGCGTACGCCCGCCCGTTTCTCGACGGTCTTCGCGCGGAGCGCGTGCTTGGCTGCGGCAAACACTTTCCCGGTCTCGGCGGCGGCACACTCGACTCGCACCACGCCACCCCGCGTATACTCCGCACCTGGGACGAACTCTGGTACGACGACATCTCCCCCTACCGCATCCTGCTGCCGCGCCTGCCCATCGTCATGGTCTCGCACGCCACCTACCCGCGCGTGCGGAATGTCGAGGAAGAGCCCGCATCCGTCTCTCGCTTCTGGATCGCCGAGACCCTGCGCAACCGCATGGGCTACGATGGCCTGGTGCTGACCGACGACATGGAAATGGGTGGACTACTAACGCAGATGAGCATCGAAGAAGCATCTGTAGCAGCCATTGTTGCAGGCTCTGATCTGCTCGAGGTCTGCAAGGACCCGGCGCTCATCATCCGAGCCTACGAGGCCGTGCTCGCCGAAACCGAACGCTCCCCGGTCTTCCGCGCCCGGGTGCGCCGCGCATGCGCCCGCGTCATCGCACACAAGCAGCGCCTGCTCGATCCGCAGCTGCCACGGAACGCCACGCCGGAACAGATCACCCGCCTGCGCCGCGATGTCCTTCTATTCACCTCCGAGCTCGAAGCGACCAAACGCGCCCGCGCCGGAGACGTGACTGCGACCATGACCGGATCGGAACGATGACAAAACCACCTGAAAAATTGCGCCCGCTCACCGTTGCCGGGATGATGAGCGGCACCTCCGCCGATGGCATTGACATAGCCATTGTCCGCATCGCGCCACGCCGCGGATCCACCACTCCGCAGCTCGACCTGCTCACCCACAAGGGCTTTGCTTTCCCAGAGGCACTCCGCGCGGCAGTCCTCGCGGCGCAGGATGCCCGGCGCATTTCGACGGCGGAGCTCGCGCAGCTCAACTGGCGCCTCGGACTGGCTTATGCCGATGCCTTCGCGGCTGTTCACGCGACTACCGCCGACACAATCGACCTCATCGGTTGTCACGGCCAGACCATCTATCACCAGTCCGCACCGCGCTTATTCGCAGGCAGGCGCTTTGCCTGCACCTGGCAGATCGGCGAAATGGGCCCGCTCGCCGAAGCCGCGGGCGTCCCTGTTTACTCGAACTTTCGCCCCGCCGATATGGTCGCAGGCGGCCAGGGCGCGCCGCTCGTTCCGCTCCTCGATCAGGCCCTGTACCGCGATCCCCACCATACCCGCATTCTTCAGAACATCGGCGGCATCGGCAATCTCACCGTCGTGCCGCCGACGCGCAGCGACGATCCCGTGATCGCCTTCGACACCGGTCCCGGCAACATGGTCATCGACGCGCTCACGCAACAACTTTTCAGCAAGCCGTTTGACCGCGGCGGACGCATCGCTGCTCGCGGCCACGCGCTCCAGTCCGTCGTCGACGCCATTCTGCGCGAGCCTTTCTTCGCGCAAGCCCCGCCCCGCTCCGCCGGCCGCGAGCAGTTCGGTACGCAATTTACCGCATCGCTGCTGCGCGCCTGCCGCAAGCTCAGCAAATCGCCGGAAGACGCGATCGCCACCGCGACCGCCCTCACCGCGCAAAGCATCGCGCGCGCTGTCGCGCAGTTCGCCGCGACGCTGCCTGCAGAAACTGACCTCATCCTCTCGGGCGGGGGCGCTCACAACCGCACCCTGGTCCTGCAGCTGCAATCGGCGCTAAGCGCCCGCGTCCTCACCACCTCCGACCCGTCGCTCCCTACGCCGCTGCCGGTCGAAGCGAAAGAGGCCGCGGCGTTCGCCTTGCTCGCGTACATGAGCCATCACCGGCGCGCCGCCAACGTTCCCTCGGCAACGGGCGCTGTTCGCCCCGTTATCCTCGGCCAGGTCACCTGTGCGTAAGGCACTCCGTGCGCTCGTATTTCTGCCACTTGCATTGTTACAGGCATGCGGTGCGCACAAGTCCGCGCCCGACACTGTTACCGTCCTGATCGAGAGCAGCCCCACCAACCTCGACCCGCGTATCGGTACCGACGCGCAGTCGGAGCGCATCGATTCCCTGCTGTTTGACTCGCTTGTTCGCCGCGACCGCACTTTCGGCATCTCCCCCGAGCTCGCCACAAGCTGGGAAACACCCGACCCGCTCACCTATGTCTTTCATCTGCGGCCCGGCGTTCGCTTCGCCAACGGCCAGCCGCTTACCGCGCGCGACGTCAAGTGGTCGCTCGACACGCTCATCAACGGCGCCGTCGTCACCGTCAAATCTGCCGCTTACAAGAGTTGGAAGTCTATCGACGCGCCCGATCCAGCAACTGTCATTGTCCACCTCAGCAAGCCCGATACCGGCGTCCTGCTCAACGTGTGCGACGCCGCCTTCGGCGTCATTCCTTACGGCAGCGGCCGCGATTTCTGGCGCCACCCCATCGGCAGCGGACCCTTTACCTATGTCTCGCAGGAGCAGGATAAGGACGTCATCGTACGCCGCAACCCGCTCTACTGGAACGGGCCGCCTGCCGTGCAAAACGTTCGCTTCAATGTCGTTCCGGATGCGATTACACGCGCGCTCGAGTTGCAGAAAGGGTCCGCCGATATCGAGGTCAACGCGCTGCCTACGGACGCGCTCGTCACGCTGGCTCGCAATCCGCACCTCAGGGTTGAAAGCGCCCCCGGCACCAGCCTCGTTTACGTCGTCTTCAACCTGCGCGACCGCTACCTTCGCGACCCGCGCGTTCGTCATGCCATCGCCCAGTCTGTCGACCGCGGGCTCATCATCCGCACCCTCGTTGACGGCCGCGCACGCGAAGCGAACAGCATCCTGCCCCCGGAGCACTGGGCCTACTCGAACGACGGCGACCAGTACCCGTTTGACCCTGCGGCCGCCAATGCCGCGCTTGACACCGCGGGTTACAGGCGTGGAGCGGGCGGCATCCGTTTTCACCTTGTCCTCAAGAGCTCAACCGATGAAACACGCCGCCTCATCTGCGCGGTGCTTCAGTCACAACTCGCGAAAGTCGGCATCGCGCTCGACATCCGCTCCTACGAGTTCGCCACCTTTTACGCCGATATGACCAAGGGCGCGTTCGCGATGGCCCTCTCCAACTGGATCGGCGGCAACGAGGCCCCGGACATCTTCGGATACGCTTACAGCTCCACCCGCATCCCGCCCCACGGCGCCAACCGGGGCTTCTACTCGAACGCGACAGTTGACCGCCTCGTCGCGGACGCCGCCGCCAATCCCGCCCGCGATACCCAGGTCCGCGACTACAAAGCCATCCAGATGCAGCTCGCGCACGATCTCCCGGTGCTCAATCTCTGGTATATGGATACCGTGGCAGTTGCAAATAGCAGGCTCACCCCGCTCGCGCTGCAGCCGTCCGGCAACTACGACTTCCTACGTACCGTGCGAGTCAGCAATTAGACCAGGATAGACGTGGGTGTCGTTCCGCTGTGACGGCATGGAGGACCCGCTGGGGATCGACACTCCGCACTCACAGTTATGCCGGCAGATGATGACAGCGCGCCGCGGCGCCTGACAGTCCGCCTACGAGATCTCCGTCACTACCAGCGTGGCCTCGCTCGCTTCCGCAAAGCCGGACAGATGGAGCAGTGGAAGAGTAACCGTATCTGCCGCCCCCTTAGCATCGGCAATGCCATCGACATAACTTGCCGGCTCAGTCAGTTGCTCGTAAAGCATTGAGGAGATCAGGTCCTCTAATAATTGTGGCACCGTGCTCGTCGAGGCAAGCTCCTGCGAGCACGCCGCAATAGCTGCTTGCCACCGGTTCTGTGCGTGGTTCAGCACATGCTGCCGCACACTCGTAGCCTGCAGCAGCTGCAGCGCGCGTCCGGGCACTCGCGCCTCATCCAGCCATGCATGCACATAGTTCAAAGGAAGCAGCGGCAGCGCGTCCAGCATAGGCATCGTGTAAAGTTCGGCGCTGAGATCTCTCCCCAGTTCCTTGCCCGCGGCCTGCTGGTCTCCATAAAGGTCCAGCGCATCATCGAGATACTGGAAAGCGACCCCAAGCTCAAGGCCGCACGCGCACAGGCGTTCTGCCCGCTTCAGATCGCCTGCAAGCAGGTGTGGCGCACTTAGCGCCAACCCGAAGAGCTCTCCGGTTTTACCCTGAGCAATCGCAAACGCATGCTCGCGCAACGCCTTCACATCGCGCCTGGCGCTCGGTAAACTCTCCCGGGCTTCAGCTGCCATCATCGCCTGGGCGCAACCGCAAAGCGCCTCCCCGAACAAGGGAAGCAGCTGGTACGCGGCACGGATCGCCTCCGCGAGCATCCAGTCCGAGGACAGTGTCGCGAGCTGCGGCCCAAAGGCGCACACAACAGAAGGGCGTCCACGGCGCACACAGCCACCGTCGAAAATGTCGTCCTGCACAAGGGTTGCGGCATGCAGAAGTTCAGCGCATGCCGCGGCGCGCAGTAGTGTCTCCATCGGTACGTCGGTTTGTTCTCCGACAGCAAGCAGCAGAACACCGCGGGCCCGCTTGCCCCCATGGAGCGCATGTTGAACAGCGGCGCGCAGCGGCTGCCTGGCATGCTCGACAAACGTAGCAAGTTCACGTTCCAGCCCTTTGCAGTGCACGCGCTGCTCCTTCCGCACCTCTTCAAAACGACTCAACGACTAAGTTCGAAAACGTTCGCCTGGCGACTACTCTGCATATGCCTGAACTCGTTCAGCGCCATGTGCGGTACGGTGAGCGCGCTCAGCACGATGAATATCTCCGACTTGTAAGATGCCGCTGCATGCTGCCCGAAGAAAAATACAGCCCCAAGAAATAAAAGCGAAAACACCCATGGCACAAAACCCGCGCGGAGATTGCGAGCGAGGTTTGCGCCAAGTGCAGCGTCGCTTCGCTCCGGAACGCTCGTCGACACCAGGTGCTCCGGCGTATGCCAGCAACAGAAGTACACAGCAAAGGCGAGCATTGGATTGCAGAAACGGAAAAGTACGATGATCAGGGTGGCGACAGCGAAGAGTTCGACGCGCTGGGCGAGTCCCCGCCCGAACTGCCCCAGCGCGACACAGGCCAGCGCAAATGCAAGCACAGGCCAGCAAGCCAGCGCGAGGCCGTGCACGAGCACTCCAGCATTGCTCTCGCTCGCAGAAGCTCCGAAAAGCATCTGTGCAAAAATCGGCTTTATCTCCGCGACATGCCAGCGGCACGCGGCGACAATCGGCGCTGCACCGAACGCGAATGCAGCCAGAGCAGTCGAAAACCGAGGAGTCAAACGCTCCGGCTCAGTGCCGAAATGCCATGCGGAATAGGCAATAAACAGAACGAGGGACGCAAGGGGAAACAGCCACCAGCCGAGCAATGTAAGAGCAGCCAGACTGACATAACAAGTGAGAAAAACAGCAAGCCAGCGAGACCCGAAGCGCGATGCCAGCACCTGCTCTGCCTGCACCTGGTCATACGCGCCGTGCCACATCGCAATCGCAATGGCAGCAAGCACGACCGGCAACAAGGCTTTGCCTTGCATCAGGCCGGCACGCGAGGCAACGCAGCAAGCAACAACCACAGCCGCAAACAACCCCAGCCGTGGGACCAGCAAAACGGTGCGTGCCGATTGAGCCTGCGTTGCGACCGGCGCCTGCAGCACTGTGCGCGTGCTCACTTACCCGCTCCTGCCATGTAAGGCACAGTGCGAGCCGATTGCAGTGCAGCCTTGAGTAGCGGGAGTTTTGGCAGGGACCACGCCACGCGCAGCATTTCATCCGGCGCGCTTGTCTCGCTCAGAAAGCGAACCAGAGCATCTGCATCTGTCCTCGCGAACATGCGCAGGAACAGCGCGGGCACGGCGGTGTTCGAGCTCCTGAGAGCACGCAAAAAAATGTTATCCATGGTGCTGTACAAATGAGGTTCAACACTCGTCGGTATAGGAGAGCCGGCCGCGAGAGAACGCGCAATTGAGCGACTGTGCCGCTGGATTCGCAAAAAACCATACCCTGAGGATGGTTTGATACGTCCTCCGCGCATGCCGATCGAGTGAACTCGTCCATCCGAAGTAGAAATTGGACGCAAGGCCTGCATCGGAAGCGATCCCTGCTCTGTGTAGAGCACCTCCCAGTCGCACGCGTGCTCCTGGAGCCATTGCCGCAGGTCGGCCTCGTAGGGCGGCTCGGGCAGGCCCGGGTCGTCCAGGTAAGTCATCTCGACAAGCGCCTCGGTCGCTGAGAACGGCAGAAGATACAAAAACCGCACACGGCCCGGTACATCGGATGGCAGAAAGTGCATCAGCTCCACAGTCGCCGGGTCGAAGCTCGGTTCACTTGCTCGCACATGCCAGCCCATAAAACGTTGCAGCAGCGCTGGCGAAGCCTTTGGGTCGAGAACAGGAGGCCGGCTGTCAAAGACATGCCGCGCCAGCAGGCGGCCCTGGTTCGTCTCGACTGCGACATAGCCCGTGTGGTGCGGCTCGACCGAATCAATACTCACCCCTCGGCAAAGCTCCTGGTCCGCGCAATGATCAATCGACTCCAGCGCTGCGCGATAAAACGCGTCACCGGCAATGTGACAGTATTTGTAGCGGTCACTCCCCTGCAAAGCATGCTGGGAGCCACTGCTTACGCGCCATCTGGCCCATGCATGTGAAATCGCGGACACAAACGGATGTTCTTCCGTATTCCAGAAACACCAGGTGCGATCGCGCTTGTAAGTTATGCGCGGCTCCATCAAACACACGTGGCCCGGCACACGCGCCATCCCAAGTGCGGCGGCGAGACTAAGGCCCGCGCAGCCGGCGCCGAGTATCGCGATGTCTGTATCGGGTCTCATAACTTGATCGGAACCTTCGAACTCGTTTTAGACTCGCGATTCGATTCCATTTCTGTTACAGATGCGGCACGCACAGCCCTGTCTTTGAGCATTATGGAACGAGCAGCGGCTCGCAATACGAGCGCTGCCTTTCTTTGCCGCGGCACGACCACACGGCATCGCCATGATGCCGTCACATCCCGGCTAACCAGAATACCAATCTCGCGATAGCACGACGCGGCCGCCAGAATCCCGAAACGAGCCCGCCATGGCAAATAGTGCATCCCGGCATCGGCGCTCCGATAAAACTGCTCCGCCAGGGTAAGGAGACGCTCAGTGGAACGCACCAAAGGCAGTGACTCGGCGCCGGCAACGGCAGCTTCGACAGCCGAGGCTGCAATCCATTGCACAGGCAGGTAAATGCGATCTCTGCCCAGGTCTTCACAAACGTCGCGAGCGATATTCGTGAGCTGCATGGCGATGCCAAGATGCGAAGCGGCCCTCGCGCCTGCGGGAGGCGCGCCAAGGATACGGCACATCATCAGACCGACCGTGCCGGCTACACCGAAAGCGTAGGCAAGCAGCTCCTGCTCGTCGGCAATACGCCTGGGCCCTGTATCCGCGGCAAGCGCTTGTGTCAGCGTTCCAGCTATTTCACTGATGCCAGGCAAGCGCCTCTCCAGCTCGACCGGCCAGCCGAGCGCGGCTGCTTCATCACCAAGTGGCTCCACCTTTAACGCACGAATAACTAGCGCCAGCTTATCGTTTCGAGTATGTATCTCGTCCGCTCCAGCTTCGTCAGCTAAATCGTCTATCTTACGACAGAAAGCATAAAGTTCCGCGGCCTCCCAGCGCATACGTGGGGGCAGTAAGTGCGATGCCAGGTGAAATGTGCGCCCTGACCGCGCGAGCACGGCTTGCGCATCCGCATGCTTACCGGAGGCAGTCATGCGGCGCCTCGCCCGCTGTTTGCCTGCATTTCGTCGAAGTAGTGTTCCAGCACCTTGGCCGAGCACAAGACTCCCGGCAAACCGGCGCCAGGGTGCGTTCCCGCTCCCACAAGGTACAAACCACGCACGTCCTCTGAGCGGTTATGGAAACGAAACCATGCCGATTGCAGCAGCGTCGGCTGAATGGAAAAGCCAGTGCCATGCTCAGTGCGCAGAGTGTCGCGGAAATGCTCAGGTGTTACGTGAAACTGCACGTCAATGTGCTCACGCAGCCCCGGGCATACCGTTTCTTCAAGCAGGGCGATCGTTCGCTCCGCCAGCGTCGGTCCGGCAACGCTCCAGTCGATTGGCCTCGCGCGTCCATTGCTCGATGGGACACTCTCAAGGTTCGGCACCGGAACAAGCGCATACATACTTTCGCATCCCTCCGGCGCAAGCGAAGCGTCAGTGCGTGTCGGCGCGTGCAGGTACAGGCTGATGTCATCGGATAAGAGCTTATGGTCGAAAATCTCTGCGAGCAGCTCCTTGTAGCGGCGGCCCAGCAGAATCGTATGGTGCGCCAGGTGAGGGAACTGCTTGCGAACACCGAGATAGAGTACAAACAGACCCATCGAGAACTTCTGGCGGCGTATGCGGGCATCGGTCCACTTACGGCGCCACGTTGGCGCTATCAAACTCTTATAGGTCGCAGGCGCATCCGCATTCGAAACCACGCAATCCGACTCGACCCTTTCTCCGGTATCCAGGGCAACCCCGACTGCCCGCCCCTCCTTGACCATGATCTCGCGAACCCCGCACCTAAGGTGCAGTTTGATTCCCTGCTCTTCCATCAGGCGCGTCATCGCGGAAACCAGGGCACCGGTGCCGCCCATCGCGAAGGACACGCCATCCTTACGCTCAAGGTGTTGAATCAGCGAGTAGATCGACGTCGTATGAAATGGATTGCCACCTACCAGCAGGGGCTGAAATGAAAAAACTCGCCGCAGGGCTTCATCCTTGATGTAACGGCTCACAAAGCTATACACCGAGCGATCGCTACGCAACGCTATCATTTGTGGAAGCACGGCCAGCATCTTCGTCGCACGGTCAAACGGTACCGCTCCAAGCTGTTCAAAACCAACCTTGTAGATTGACTCTACCTTGCGGAGCAAGGCTTGATAACCGGCAACATCCCCCGGCGCAAATGCGCGGACGTTTTCAATCAGCTGCTCGTCGGCGCCGCCGTAATCAAAGCTTCGTCCATCGGCGAAGCGGATGCGGTACCAAGGCATCAGCTCTTGAAGTTCAATCTCGGCATTGCGGCTTTTTCCGAAAAGCGACCACAACTCATCAAAAAGGAATGGCGCGGTAATAACTGTAGGTCCAGCGTCAAATGTATAACCTTGGCGCCGATACACACCAGCCCGGCCGCCCGCCTGCGCCTGATTATCGAAAACACTCACATTAAAGCCACGGGCGCGCATTCGCAATGCAGCAGCCATGCCGCCAAACCCAGCACCAATCACAATCGCATGTGTCACGCGACCTCCTTCCCGAGACTGGTAAAGAGGAGATCATCCACAATCCAAAGCGGGCCCACCGTGCTCGGCAGGCCCAACTATCCCGGTAAATGCTAGCGCACTACAGCAGCGGTGCGTACCGGTTCATAGTCAGTGGTTGTCAGTGCAGACTTCTTCGCGAGGCTCACAGCCCACAGGCCATACAGCACCTTAGCCGTCAGGTCGAGTATGGTGTATAGCGTTGCGTCTGTTGTACCGCTCCATTTGCGAAGACCTTCCTGTCCAACGATGAAAACGATTGGATAGGCCAGCCATACGAGCGACAGCACAGTAGCCTTCTTCATGAAGTCAGCGCCGTTCGGACCGGTCGCCGTTAGCCGTTTGTACGGGCCGAAGATCAGACCGTAGATCGCAATAAAAGCGAAGCAGCTTGTAATGTAAAACGACCATTTGACGGTCATGTTGTCCGTCAGACCCGCGACCAGGCCTGTGAGGATCATGTAAACGTCCGCCCCCAGCAATCCCCACATGAGGGCAGGCCGTTTGATCCCGGTCCCCTTCAAGCCTGCGTTGACAAGGCTCCAAAGCAGCAGCGGCGTGGTAAAGGTCCAGTCGACATAGCGTCCAAAGTAGAAAACCCGGCCTGTACTTGTCGTTAATGCGCCGGCGCCGAGCGCCATCAGCAGGTACAACGCAAAGGCGATGAGCGGAACGTAAAAGTGGGCAATAAGGTCACCCTCATCGCGCTCATTCTTATTGCTCAGCAAGGGGAAATATAAAAGCACCATGCCCAGCAACATCCCGAGCGTTCCGATCCATAGCCACGTTTGCACGTTCATTTGTCCACATCCAGAGGGAAGATTCGTTTTACCTGCTCGCTTGGGATGAGAACCGTCGAGCCGCTATCGTGGTGTTTAGCAGAATGATGTTCGCAGGGTAAATATCACCGGCTTTACTCTTGTCACGTAAATCCTGCATTTAAGCATCACGCATCAGCCAGCCGTGAGAAGCTCTCTTGATGCCTATCTGACATGAATGTTGTGCAAGGGGCAGGAAAGCATCCCACCTGAGGAGAGCCGACCTAATAAATGGCCCTCACAGTCAGGGGACGTGCGATGAACGATCCGGAGCGGCAGGCCCGTTTACTTTCTTCGATGTCCCATGCCGGTTTTGACGCCTTGATCTGCAACGACGCGACCGAAGTGTTACTGCTGACAGGCTACTGGCCGGTTATGGGAGCGAGCGTTGCTGTGCTTGCCGCAGACGGTGAGTGCCGCGTACTGCTACCCGAAGACGAAATGGAGCTCGCCAGCCAGATGACGTCGGCGACACTGGTTTCTTATAGCCCCGAGGAGAAAAGCCGGCTAATCGACCCCATGCAGGCACTCGAAGGACCTTTACGTTCTGCGCTTGACCATCTCGGGCTGATCCAAGCCACGATTGGCGTCCAGCTACAGCGCGGGATACAGCCGGCCAGCTACGCCGCTTCCGTCCAGTTCCGCGCCTCGCTGATCGAGCTTTTGCGCCACATTGCGCCCGCGGGCCGGTACTCTTCAGCGGATTCGCTGTTGGAGCAGCAGAAAGCGTCAAAGACACTTGCTGAGCTGGCGGCGATGCGACGAGCCGTCGCGATCGCTGCCGATGGCTTTGCCGCCGCGGCGTCTTCGCTTACGCCGGGACTACGGGAAGCCGAAATCGCCGCCCGCATCCAGGCTGTCTTTGAGTCGTCGCCAGCGGCTGAAGCAGTCCATCGCAGCTATGGGTTTTTCTATTGCATGTCGGGGCCGAACGCGGCGATGGCCGCTGCAGCCTATGCGCGCACCCGCCAGCGGCGCATCGTGGCGGGCGACCTCGTCATGATCCACGCCAACACCTGCGCAGACGGTTTCTGGACCGACCTCACGCGCACCTACAGCATTGGGCCTCCGCTGCCCAAGCACCAGGACATGCGCGCAGCCATCGATGAGGCGCGTTCGGCAGCTCTGGCGGCAATCAAGCCGGGGGTCGCCGCGAGCCAGGTCGACCGGGCAGCACGGGCCGTCATGGAGCGCCATGGCCTGGGAGAGGCGTTCCGGCATGCTACCGGTCACGGGGTTGGTTTTGCCGCCGCAAATGCAGATGCGCTTCCTCGCATTCATCCGGCTTCCGCTGACATCCTTGAAGAAGGAATGACGTTTAACGTCGAGCCGGCCGCCTACTTCGATGATTACGGCGGCATGCGCCACTGCGATGTCGTGGCGGTTACGAATAATGGCGCCGCCGTACTGTCGGATTGGTAAAAAGTCGCGTCCTAACCAGTGCTACCCATGCAGCACGAAACCAAAATCGAAGCCGGCCGTGTGCTGGTCTTTACCGTGCCGACGGATGCGCCCGAGGCTGACGGTACACTCGCATGGCAAAGCACCACAATGGTGCTTGTGGAGCTCGACGCCGGCGGTATGCGAGGCCTGGGTTTTACCTATGCCGACGAGGCCACGGGCAAGCTGACCCAGCACCTGCTGGACTCGGTCGTCCGCGGCACCGATCTCTTTGCGCATGGGGCCACGCGCCAGGCGATGCTCCGCCATGTGCGGAACTCCGGCGAGACCGGCATCACCAGCATGGCCATCGCCGCGATCGACAACGCGCTGTGGGACCTGCGGGCCCGGCTGCTGAACGTGCCATTGGTCAACCTGCTGGGACGTGTCCGCGACGGCATCCCCGTCTACGGCAGCGGCGGTTTCACCTCCTATAACGACGGGCAATTGTCCGATCAACTGGGAGGCTGGGCCGCGCAGGGACTTTCTATGGTCAAGATGAAAGTCGGCACGCACCCTGAGGACGATCCGCGTCGGGTGCAGGTCGCGCGCAATGCCATCGGCCCCGCTGTCCAACTCTTTACCGATGCTAACGGTGCCTACACTGTCACGCAGGCGCTGCAGTTGGCGTATTGCTTTGAGGAGCAGCGCGTGCGATGGCTGGAGGAGCCTGTCTCCTCAGACAATCTCTCCGGCCTCCGCCAGGTGCGGGCGCGTGCACCCCGCGGCATGGAGATCGCCGCGGGCGAGTACGGCTATACGGCCTGGCAGTTTAAACAGATGCTCGATGCTGAAGCGGTTACGGTATTACAAGCGGATGCGACCCGCTGCGGCGGCATCAGCGGTTTTCTTGATGCGGCTGCGCTGTGCTGGGCTGCCAATGTACCGCTTTCCGCCCACTGCTGTCCCAGCATTCACCTTCACGTCTGCTGCGCCGTACCCCGTGCCGTGCACATGGAGTTTTTTCACGACCATGCGCGGATCGAGCGCATGTTTTTCGACGGTTTTCGCGAACCGCAGGCGGGCGTAATGCAGCCCGATCTTTCCCGGCCCGGCATGGGTCTCGAACTCAAACAACAGGACGCGGCCCGCTACCGGATCAGCTGATCCGCTGACGCGCTCAACAGCAACGCGCCACGGCGCATGAATGAACGAGGGAGTAAACGGCAATGGCGAAGCAGGTAGCGGATCTGATCGTAGAACGGTTGATTGAGTGGGGAGTCGACACGATTTTCGGGTTTCCCGGCGATGGTGTCGATGGGTTCTTTGAATCGCTGCGCACGCACCAGAAGCAGCTGAGATTCATCCAGGTGCGTCATGAAGAAGCGGCCGCTTTCGCCGCGTGCGGTTATGCGAAATACACAGGGCGTCTGGGCGTCTGCTGCGCTACATCCGGACCCGGCGGCATTCACCTGCTCAACGGCCTCTACGACGCCAAGTGCGACCTGCAGCCCGTCCTTGCCATCACCGGCCATACCTTCCACGATCTCATCGGCACCAACTATCAGCAGGATGTCGACCTCGATAAGCTCTACATGGATGTGTCGGTTTATAACGAGCGCATCATGGGCCCGGCGCACGCCATCAATGTGGTTGACATGGCAATCCGGAGCGCTTTTGCGAAGACCGGTGTCGCCCACATCACCATTCCTAAGGACATCCAGGAGTGGGAGGTTTCCGACAAGCACCGCAGCGCGGCGAACATCACCCAGCACAGCGGCGACTGGGCTTCGGCCAACACCGCACGGCCGGCACAGGCGCTTCTTCAGCGCGCCGCGAATGTCATCAACGCCGGTTCAAAGGTGGCCATTCTGGCCGGACGCGGCGCGCTTGGCTGCGGCGAGGAGCTTGGCCAGCTTGCGAAAATCGTCGACGGCCCGGTCATCAAGGCGTTGCTCGGCAAAGCCGTCCTGCCTGATCGCAGCCCGTACACTACCGGCGGTCTGGGCCTGCTCGGCACCGCGCCCTCGGTCGATGCCATGGAAGAGTGCGACACGCTGATCATGATCGGCACCAGCTATCCTTATATTGAGTTCCTACCCAAGCCAGGCCAGGCAAGGTGTGTGCAGATCGATACAGACGGCTCGCGCATCGGCCTGCGTCATCCGGTTGAAGTTGGCGTGACAGGTGACGCGAAAGCCGTGTTGACTGCGCTCTTGCCGCTGCTGAAGCGAAAACAGAAAACCGGCTTTCTCGGTAAAAAGAACAGCTTCCTCAAGAAGTCGCAGGACCGCATGCAGCAGTGGAACAAACTGCTCGAGGAGCGCGGCACCGTTCAGACCATGCCGATGAAGCCACAGGTGGTCACGCACGAGCTCAACAAGCTGCTCCGCGATGACGCTATTATTTCTTCCGACAGCGGCACCATTGCGACCTGGACCGCGCGACACGTCGAGATCCGCGGAAACATGAAGTTTTCGCTCTCCGGCTCACTGGCCACCATGGCCAACGGCCTACCCTACAGCATCGGCGCGGCCATCGCCTATCCCGACCGCCAGGTGGTGTGCGTGGTAGGTGACGGCGGTCTCACCATGCTGATGGGCGAGATCGCAACACTCGTCAAGTACAAGCTCAATGTCAAGGTCATCGTCATCAAGAACAACGTTCTGGGCCAGATCAAGTGGGAGCAGATGATCCTGGACGGCAACCCGGAGTTCGGCGTCGAACTTGAGCCGATCGACTTCGCCAAGGTCGCTGAAGCCTGCGGCGCCCGCGGCTTTACCATCAATCGCCCTGAAGAGGCCGCGTCGGTGCTGCGCCAGGCCCTCAGCCACAAGGGGCCGGCTGTGGTGCAGGCTGTGGTCGATCCGAACGAGCCGCCCATGCCAGGCAAAATCAAGACCGGCCAGGCCGTCAAGTTCACCAAAGCCCTGCTGCGCGGCCAAAAGGATGCTGCCACGATCATCAAGGATATTGCATTCGATGAAATGCGGCAGGTCCTGTAGGGATCATGGCAGACGAAACCGGACTGATTCCTGATAACCCTGGGCAAGCGCTCCAGGCCGCCGCGGAGGTGGTGACCAGCCACCTTCGCGAAGGCCGCTTCCAGCGCAGTCTCTCCCTGCTGACCGCTGTCACCAGCATCGTAAGCGGCCTTGAAGTCGCTTACGAGCACTATCGCGGCAGTTACAGCCGGCGCGTTATGTACACGCCGGTCATCCTCAGTGTCCTTCTCGCTGCCGCCGGCTTCTTCGCCGTCTTCAGCCGGCGTGCTGCGCGCACCGTGCTTCGCCTCGTTGCGGCCGTCACGCTGCTTGACGCCGTCGTGGGCTTCTACTTCCACGTCCGCGGCGTGCATCGCAAGCCCGGCGGCTGGCGGCTGCCCATGACGAACGTCATCATGGGACCGCCGATCTTCGCGCCGCTGCTGTTCGGTACCAGCGCTTACCTGGGTCTCATCGCGTCCTACTTGCAGCGGGAAGAGGCCACCGGCACCCCATCGACGACGGGGAATGACACCTGGCTGGCGCGCCTGTTGCCCAGCAGTCAGGGCCGCGAACTGCTCTCCGCCGAGCAGGACATGCGCGAAGGCCGCTTCCAGCGTCAGGTCGCCATTGCCACCGCGATCAGCTCGCTGCTAAGCGGTTTTGAGGCCTACTACTCGCATTACAAACAGAACTTCCGCTTTAAGGTGCAGTGGTCGCCCGTCATTATCTCGCCGTTGCTGGCTGCGGCAGCCATCGGAGCGGTCGGCAGTCGACGTGTGGCCACGACGGCGCTGCCCGCCATGTCGCTGGTGGCCTCGGCCGATGCCGCGGTCGGCTTCTACTACCATCTGCGCGGGGTCATGCGTCGCCCCGGAGGCCGCCGGCACCTTGTCTACAACATCATCTATGGCCCTCCCATCTTTGCGCCGCTCCTGTTCGGGGCAGCCGGCATGTTGGGCTTGCTGGCAAGTCTGCTGCGCCGGAGAAGCAAATGAAAGCACCCAAAAAATCGAAGCAATTTCGGGCGGTTGAGGAAGATGCCTCGGACGACGACTTTTCCCTGCGCCCGACCGATGTTGAGAGTGGAGAGCCGCTGCCCGCTCGCCGCCAACCCGGCTACTACCCCGGCTACAGCACCCTGTCGCAGAAAGCCTTCTGGGATAAGGCGACCCGGGACCTTATTCTTCATCGCGTTGAGCAGGTGCCCGGACGCCACTACTTCAGCGAAGTGGAATGGGCGTTCTGGACCGTGGTCTTCGCCCACCTCATTCCGCAGACCGACCGGACCGCCGAACGCCGCATCCCCATCGTCGGCCCGCTTGACCATCGGCTCCACACCGACCAGATTGCGGGCTATCGCTACGAATCCATGCCGACCCTGCGCCAGGCCTACAAACTCGGGCAGGCGGCCATCGAGGCTGAAGCCATGCATCGCTACCGGGGCGAGTTTCTGGTGCTGCCGCACCTGCAGCAGGACCTCGTCTTACGCGCGATCCACGATGGGCAGCCCGAAGCAGCGCCGGAAGTCTGGAAGCGTATGTCGGTGCATCGCTTCTGGCAGCAGATCATGAACGATGCCGTCGAAATCTACTATGCCCACCCCTGGGCCTGGGACGAAATCGGCTTTGGCGGTCCCGCCTATCCGCGCGCCTACACACGCCTGGAGCGCGGCGACCCAGAACCCTGGGAGGTCGCCGAGCAGCGCTACCAATGGGCTGAGCCCAATGCCTCGGTCTCCGGTGAGGTCATCTCCACGGCCCACCTCCACACCGAGGCCGATCAACATAGCGATAAGCGAAACGCGAGGCGGAAATGAACAAGCCCATCTTCGGCTCTTTTGAAGGTCCAAATACCGCCAAACACTCCCTCGGTCCCCTGCAACAGATCCACATTCCCGCACGCCGCTTCCGCGAGCAGGACGAAGTGGACTACGTCATCGTCGGCGTAGGATCAGCCGGCGGCGTGCTGCTGCAGCGACTGGCCCGCGCCGGGTTCGATGTCGTCGGTCTGGAAGCAGGCCCTTTCTGGGATACAGAGCGGGACTGGGTTTCAGACGAGGCCGGGGCACACGACCTGTACTGGGAAGAGCCGCGCGTTACCGGCGGCACGGACCCTATCGCGCTGGGCGCGAACAACAGCGGCAAGGGCGTGGGCGGCGGCTCGGTCCACTGGGCCGCCTTTACGCCGCGACTACACCCTTCAGACTTCGAGGTGTACACGCGTGATGGTGTCGGTGCCGACTGGCCGATCGACTACGCCGACCTGCTGCCTTACTACGAGCAGCTGGAGCTGGAGATGCCCGTGGCCGGCCCGGCGTATTATCCGTGGGGCCATCCACACGGCTACCCCTACGGGCCGCACCCCATGGGTGGCGTCGGCAATGCTTTGATCAAGGGGTGCTCCGCGCTCAACATCCCGGTATCAATCGGCGGCCCTGTCGCTATCCTCTCCGGCTCGCGCGGCGACCGGCCACACTGCATTTATCGCGGCTTCTGCATCCAGGGCTGCAAGGTGGGCGCCAAGGCCAGCACGCTGGTTACGCACGTGCCGGATGCCCTCAAAAAAGGCGCGGAAATCCGGGACCGCTCCATGGTGTCGCGCGTCGAGCTCGGCAGCAATGGCCGGGTTACCGGCGTGCACTATTTTGACGAGGAAGGCCGCACTCGCTTTCAGCGGGCAAAGGCGGTCATTATCTCCGGCTACGCCATCGAGACACCGCGTCTGCTGCTGGCCTCCGCCTGCCCGGGCTTTGAGAAAGGGCTTGCGAACGGCAGCGGCACCGTTGGCCGGTACCTGATGGTGCAGGCCGGCAATGTGATACTCGGTCGCTTCGACGAACCGGTCAGGATGTACAAGGCCCCGCCTGCCCACGCGCTAACGGAAGAGTTTTACGAGACCGATCCAAAGCGCGATTTCGCCCGAGGCTTCGCCATCCAGACCGTTGGCCCCCTGCCGATCGCCTTCGGCAAGCAGATACTGGCCGCCAAACATGCCTGGGGCTGGGGCATGCGCCGCGAAATGATGGATTACAACCACTGGGCAGGTTTCGGACTGCTCGGCGAAATCCTGCCGTGGCAGGATAACCGGGTCACCCTGGCGGAAGACGCCCCTGAGAACAGGGACCGTTTCGGGATGCCTGTCGCAAATATCAGCTTCAATCTCCACGACAACGATAAGAAATTGATCCAGTTTGCCAAGGAAAAAACGATGGAGGTTATGCACGCAGCCGGCGCAACCGAGGTGGTGCAGGAAGCGCGCTACGCGCACCTGGTCGGCGGGGCACGGATGGGTTCAGACCCCGGCACTTCCGTAGTCGATAAGTTCGGCCGCAGCCACGAGATACCGAACCTGTTCGTCTGTGATGGCAGCGTTTTTCCCACGCAGGGCTCCGCAAACCCCGGCCTCACTATCCAGGCGCTCGCCGCGCGCACCGCCGACTACCTCATCTCGCAAGGCGACGCGATCTTTACTTCCGACCGCCGTGATATGACGCAGCCGCCTATCCGCCGGGAGCTTGCCCCGCCCGATACCTGGGGTCACGGAGTGCCGAGGCTGAAATAGATCAGCGCTCGCCCCACTTCAGCTTCGTTCGCAGCACGTCGTAAAACGAGCCCATCCCCACCCGCAGCAGCTTTACCTTGTGCTCTGACTTCCAGCACCGCAGCTCATGGCCCTCGCCGAGCGGCTGCGACTCCTGCCCATCCACTGTCAAAAACGTCTCCGCGCCGCTGATCACCTTCACCTGTATCCGCGCATCTCCGCGCACCACCAGCGGACGCATCGTGAGCAGGTGCGGGCACACCGGCGTGATAATGTGTGCGTCAACGGAAGGGTCGAGGATCGGCCCGTTCGCTGAAAGCGAGTACGCGGTCGAGCCAGTCGGCGTCGCGATGATCACACCGTCCGAGCGATACTCCGCCGCCAGGTGACCATCGACCGTCAACCGGAAATGCCCCATGCGCGAGATGGTGCCCTTTGACAGCACGATATCGTTCAGCGCCTCGTGCTCGCAGACCAGCTCACCGTCAAGCCACAACTCCGCGTGCAGCATCGCGCGCTCGTCCATCTGGCCGCAGTCCACGCACCACGCCTCCAGCGTGGCATACAGGTCGCTCAGCCGCACCTCTGTCAGAAATCCAAGCGACCCAAGATTTACGCTCAAAATCGGCGTACCCAGCTGCGCAAACACGCGCGAAGCTGAAAGCAGTGTTCCGTCGCCGCCCAGCACGATCACCAGAGCGGGGTCGTGCGCGCGCAATTCCTCCCGCCGCACCACTGGTGCAGCTGAAGTGTAGGTTCCGCTGATAGCGTCCAGCACAGGCGAAAACCCATGCTCCCGCAGCCACGGCACCAGTTCCTCCAGGATCGCTGCAAGCTCCGGCTTCTGCGGTTTTGAGACGATCGCAATGGTGCGCATAGCAGCAGTGTACTGGAGCACCTCAACGCGGCCCGGGCCGTTCGGAGCCGGGCGCCGCGCACTCCGGAGTTTTCAATCCAGAAACCAACCGGCTATACTCCGACCGTTGCCGAAAGTGAGAGCTACCCCTTGACCGACCGCGTTTCCCGCCGATCCTTCGCCCGCCTGCTCGGCGCAGGCGCCGCCATCGCCGCCACCCCCGCCCTGCCGTCGCCCTCCGCCCAGGCGCAGGGACCCTCCAACGCCGGCAGCAGGACCTTTCCGCAGGGCTTCCTCTGGGGCTCCGCCACTGCCAGCTACCAGGTTGAGGGCGCCGTCAAGGAAGACGGCCGCGGCCCGTCTATCTGGGACACTTTTTCCCACACCCCCGGCAAGACCCACAACGGCGACACCGGCGACGTTGCCGACGACGACTACCACCTCTACAAGGAAGACATCGCCGTCATGAAGGAGCTCGGCCTCAAGACCTGCCGCTTCTCCATCGCGTGGTCGCGCATATTCCCCACCGGCACCGGTCAGCCGAACCAGAAAGGCATTGACCACTACGCCAGGTTTACCGACGCGCTGCTCGCCGCCGGCATTGCCCCGTACTGCACCCTATACCACTGGGACCTTCCGCAAGCCCTGCAGGATAAGGGCGGCTGGCAGAACAAGGACACTGCCAAGGCGTTCGCCGACTATGCCGGCTACACCGCGGGCAAGCTGTCCGACAAGATCCAGCACTTTATGACCATGAACGAAATTCGCTCTTTTACCGAGCTTGGATACAGTACCGGTCGTCACGCGCCCGGCCTGCAGGTTAGCCGTAAAGCGTTTGCCCAGGTCAATCACATCGCCGTGCTCGGCCACGGGCTCAGTGTTCAGGCCATCCGCGCCCATGCCAAAGCCGGCACCAGGGTCGGCATCGCCGATAACGCCGAGGTCACCTGTCCGGTTATCTCCACGCCTGAGCATATTGCGGCCGCGCGCCGCGCCTACCAGGAAGAGAATGCGATGTACCTCAACGTGATCATGACGGGCAAGTACACGCCGGCGTACCTTAAGAAATTAGGTGCCGACGCGCCCACCTTCACGCCGCAGGAGCTCAAAGACATCGCCAGCCCGCTCGACTTCGTCGGCCTGAACGTCTACCAGCCCACCTGGATCATGGCCGACCCCACAAAGGAGACCAGCTACACGTACGCGCCAAAGCCCTCCTCCTATCCACACATGTTTTCCGAGTGGCTCGACATCGGCCCTGAGGCGCTCTACTGGTCGCCGAAGTTCGCCCATGAAATCTACGGGATCAAGGAGCTTTACATCACGGAAAACGGCGCGTCCTCGGCCGACACGCTTACTACCAACAGCCGCGGCAACCAGCAGGTTCTCGACACCGATCGCACCATGTTTCTCCGCAACTACCTCACCCAGCTGCAGCGCGCGGTGGCTGAAGGCGTTCCCGTCAAAGGCTACTTTTTGTGGAGCCTGCTCGATAACTACGAGTGGGCCGACGGCTACGAGAAACGCTTCGGCATCACCTATGTCGATTTCAAGACCCAGAAGCGGACCCCCAAGCTCAGCTCGCGCTTTTACAAACACGTAATTGCCACCAACACTGTGTCATAAAGAGCGAACAGGGCCGGACGCGTCTGTCTCAACCCGGCCCTGTTCGCTCGGCGTATGATGTGCAGAGCAGTCGCAGCCCCACGGCAAAGCCATCGAGGAACCATGACCCTGACAGCGGATGCAGTCTTCACCCGCGCCTTCGACGAACACCTCCACGTCATCGAGAGCCTCAAGGCGCAGCAACCCGTGCTCGGCATGATCTCCGAGCGCATCGCGCAAGCCGTGCTCGATGGCGGCAAGGTGCTTTGGTGCGGCAATGGCGGCTCCGCTGCCGACGCGCAGCACCTGGCAGCCGAGTTCATGGGCCGCTTTCGCCGCGAGCGCAAACCCATGCCTTCCATCGCGCTCACCACCGATACGTCGATCCTAACGGCTATCGGTAACGACTACGGTTACGAACACGTCTTCAGCCGGCAGGTGCTCGCGCTCTGCGGTCCGGGAGACATCGTCGTCGGCATCTCCACCTCGGGCAACAGCGCTAATGTTGTCGAAGCGCTCGCAGCCGCAAAGCAGTGCGGCGGCTTCACCATCGCCTTTACCGGCCAGGGCGGCAGCAAAATGGCAGGCGTCGCGAACGCCACCATCTGCGTGCCTTCCGCTGACACCGCCCGCATACAGGAAGGCCACATCCTGTGCGGCCATATGCTTTGCGACTGGGTAGAGCTCGCCTGGTGCGAGCACCATGGCGCCCTGAAGTCTTAGCCTGGACCGGGCACCCCATCACAAACCTGAAAGGCAGTCAGTTGGAGAACAGAGGCGCATGAAAGCAGTCATCCTCGCAGGAGGCCGGGGCAGCCGTCTCGGAGAAGAAACCTCCGTCCGCCCCAAGCCGATGGTCGAAATCGGCGGCCGCCCCATCCTCTGGCACATCATGAAGACCTACTCCCATTACGGGGTCAACGACTTCATCATCTGCCTCGGCTACAAGGGCTACATGATCAAGGAGTACTTCGCCAACTACTTTCTGCATTCCTCTGACGTCACCATTGACCTGCAAAGCAATACCGTAACCGCTCACGTTACAAAAGCAGAACCCTGGCGCGTCACCCTTGTCGACACGGGTGAAAACGCCATGACCGGCGGCCGGCTTCGCCGCGTCCTCCATCACGTCGCCGGCGAGGATGCTTTCTGCTTCACCTACGGCGACGGCCTCGCCGACGTCGACATCGGCGCGCTCATCGCCGCGCATCGCGAAGGCGGCAAGCTCGCAACCGTCACCGCGGCCCAGCCCATCGGGCGCTACGGCTCGCTTGAGATCGACGCGGAGCGCCACGTCAACAGCTTCGCCGAAAAGCCCAAAGGCGACGGCGGCTGGATCAACGGCGGCTACTTCGTCCTCTCGCCGAAGATTGAAAAATACCTGGTCGACGACGCCACCATCTGGGAAAATGCGCCCCTCGAACAACTCGCCGCCGACGGCGAACTCCTCGCCTACAAACACCACGGCTTCTGGCGCGCCATGGACACCCTCTTCGACAAGCAATACCTCGAAGACCTCTGGCAAACCGGCAAAAATCCCTGGAAGGTCTGGTAGCCCGCGTGAACTGGCAAGGCAAGCGCGTCCTCATCACCGGGCACACCGGCTTCAAAGGCGCGTGGCTCGCGCTCTGGCTCCAGAAGCTGGGCGCCGAGATGACCGGCCTCGCCCTCGAACCCCACACTGATCCGAGTCTCTACGTTGAAGCGAACATCGGCAAAGGCATGCGCTCCATCCTCGGCGACATCCGCGACCCGCTCGTCGTTCGCCGCGCCATCCACGAAGCACAGCCCGAGCTCGTCCTCCACATGGCCGCGCAGTCCCTTGTGCGGCCGTCCTATGCCGATCCCATCGGCACCTACGCGACCAACGTCATGGGCACCGCGCACGTTCTCGACGCCATCCGCAACTGCCCGTCGGTGCGCGCCGTCGTCATCGTCACCTCTGACAAGTGCTACGAAAACCGCGAGTGGCCCTGGCCTTACCGCGAAACCGACACCCTGGGCGGCTACGACCCCTACAGCAACAGCAAAGCCTGCGCCGAGCTCGTCACCGCCAGCTTCCGCTCCGCCTTCTTTCACCCCGAGCGCTTCCACCAGCACGGCGTCGCCATCGCCTCCGCCCGCGCCGGCAACGTCATCGGCGGCGGCGACTGGGCGCTCGATCGCCTCCTCCCCGATGCCGTCCGTGCCTTTTCCGCGAGCGCCGAGCTTCAAATCCGCAATCCCTCCGCCATCCGCCCCTGGCAGCACGTCCTCGAGCCGCTGCGCGGTTATCTCGCGCTCGCCGAAGCCCTGCTCACCCACGGCACCCGCTTCGGCGGCGCGTGGAACTTCGGCCCACTCGCCGACGCTGTCCAGCCCGTCACCGCTGTTGTCAGCTCGCTCGCCCAACGCTGGCCCGGCGCCCGGTGGACCGTCACCCCAGGCCCCCACCCCCATGAAGCCAACACCTTAACCCTCGACTGCGCGAAGGCGCGCGCCGAGCTCAACTGGCTCGCCGCCCTCCGCTTTGAAGAATCGATCGACCTCGCCGTCGACTGGTATGCCCGCTTCTATGCAGGCACAAATCCCCGCGACCTCACCCTCGAACAGATCGCCCGTTACGAAGCCATCGCCGAGGCACAGGTCGCCGCCACCCCGTAAGCGCAGCGTATAAACTCAAAAAATGTGGTGTTCCTCTCTCGCTTCAGCCGCGGCGGCAGAGCTTGCTTCCTGCGTCGCGCGGCTTACCGCCGCGACCGTCTGCCAGTTGTTCCGGCTCGGCGTTACCGCGAGAAAAGGCGGAAGCGTCATGCTGAGATGCCGGCTCAGGCTCTCGACATACGGCTCATACAGCGAACGCATCTCGTTCAAGCGCAGCTGCGACTCCGCATCCCTCGCCACCTTTGTGCCCGCCTGGCAAAGCAGGTCGTGCACCTGCGTAAACGCACCCGCGGGCAGCCGGTCCTGGTCCGGGTTTACCGGCTCCAGGTCGAACACCTGCGACAAATCGACCACCGCGTGGCGCGCCATGGCGAAAGTCAGCTGCGCCTGGCGCCCCGGCATGTCCTGCACTGAGGCAATCATCAACGCACACGTATCGAGCACCGCGCACAGCCCTCCAAGCCAGCTCTGGTTGGTGTGCTGCGAGCGGAAGTAACACAGCAGCGGATAGGAAATGTGGCTTTCCAGCAGCTCCGCCGACCAGCGTTCCCACTCTTCCAGCAGCTTCGTCAGCGCGTCGCCCCCGCTGGCAAACGCGTGCCGCCGCAGCAGCTCCGCGGCCGTCGGCGGCGAGCCGGCTCGGGCATCCAGCAGCGAAATATTTACTTCTCTCCGCGAGAACGCGCCGTACAGCACCGGGAAATAGCCGATCACGACCGCCACAAAGCCCAGACCCATGCCCGCCTCTACGACGATCAATTCCCGCACCAGCCGCGAACGCGGCACCACGTCGCCCAGCCCGAGGGTAAACAGCGTTGTGCCGCTCACATAAATGTCAGACCGAAAGTCAGCGTGCCCGGGCGACAGCGGGTCCGCCAACGGAGAACCCGCCCCGTAAAAGCAAAGCGCAAACCCCAGCACCAGCAAAAGCGCCCACAGCACAATCAGCAACACCAGCGACAGCGGCCCGTAAAACGACAGCACAGTCTCCCGCCGACGGCCGCCCCGCACCAGCCCCGCGATCCGACACCAGGGCTTCCATGTCGAGATGTAAAAGAGCCGAGTAAGCCGCAGGTGCCCGCTCGACCTGCGCGGCAAAATCACCGTCTGGAATGCATCAAGCAGCACCAGCACAAGACACGCGATACCAGCCACGGCAGCAAGAGTTTGCATGGTAAACAGATGAGCAGGCAGCCCGCTTCGCGTCAAGCCGCAACGGAATGCATCCCTTAATCCTGAGATATTTTTTGTGGAGGGGCGACCCTGTGACAGACCTCGGACGACTGCTTGCCGGCCTCGGACTCCTGCTGCTTCTCGCGGGCGGCCTCATTCTGCTGGCGGCGCGGCTTGGCCTTCCACTCGGGCGTCTTCCCGGGGACCTGCACTGGCGCGGCCGCCACACCACCATCTTCGCGCCGCTGAGTACCTCCCTGCTGCTCAGCCTGCTGCTCAGCCTCGGCTGGGCGCTGCTGCGCCATCTGCGCCGGTAAGCGGTTTAGACTTGAAGGTGTGAGCGCCCCCGACCGAGCGACGCATTCCCCCGCGCGAGGCGACAGCGACGAAGGCCAGCTCGGCCTCTTCTCGCCGGCCACGCGGCCTGACCCTGCGCCCCCGACCCGGCAGGCACAGCCCGCGAAGCCCACCCCGAAAAAGTCCACGCAAAGCACACGCGAGTCCGGCGACACGCTGCCTGCATGGTTTAGGCCTGCCGCGCTCCCGGTTGAGGAGGAAGAAGAGCCGCAGCGGCGCGTCTGGCGGGTTGCCGAGCTGGTCGGCGAAGTCCGCACCCACATTGAGGGCGCCTACCGCGATTTGTGGGTACGCGGTGAAATCTCGAACCTGCGCGCCGCTCCCTCCGGCCACCTGTACTTCACGCTCAAGGATGGCGACGCGCAGCTACCCGCCGTGCTCTTCCGCCGCCAGGCCCAGGCGCTCCGCTTCCAGCCGGAGGATGGCCTTGAAGTCATGCTGCGCGGCAAGGTCTCCGTCTACGAGCAGCGCGGGCAGATGCAGCTCATCGCTGAATTCCTCGAGCCTGTCGGCGCCGGCTCGCTCCAGATCGCATTCGAGCAGCTCAAGACAAAGCTCGCTGCTGAAGGCCTGTTCGCGCTCGACCGCAAACGTACGCTCCCTGCCTACCCACGCTGCGTCGGCATCATTACCTCGCTTTCAGGCGCCGTCATCCGCGACTTCCTCAGCGTGGCCGGCCGCCGTCACGCCGCGCTTGACATCCTGCTATACCCCTCTGCCGTGCAAGGCGCGGGCGCAGCGGCAGAGATCGTTGCCGGCATCCTGCATTTCAACAGTACGCGCAGTGTAGACGTCATCGTGGTCGCACGCGGCGGCGGTTCGCTTGAAGACCTGGCGCCGTTCAACAGCGAAACGCTGGCCCGGGCCATAGCAGCCTCCACCCTCGCCGTCGTCTCCGCAGTCGGGCATGAGACAGACTTTACCATAGCCGACTTTATCGCCGACCTTCGCGCCCCCACGCCTTCAGCTGCGGCCGAGCTCATCACCGCCGCGCAGCACAAAATCGAGGAGCACACGCAGCAGCTGCAATCGAGACTCGGTCGCGCCGCCCGGCTAATGCTTTCGCTCGCCCGCGAGCGGCTCACTAGAAAGTCAATGGAGACCTGCGGCGCGCGATTGCGCGATGCGCTAGGGCGACGCGAGCAGAGGCTTGACGAGCAGCGCTTTCGCCTGGAACGCGCGCAATCGTTTACTCTTCGCAACACCTCGGCACGCGTGGAGCAGCTGACGGCTTTGCTCCTGCGACAGGACACGACCCACCGGCTCCGCGTCATGCGCGAACGTTTCACCAATCTGCAGCAGCGGCTCGCTCGCGCCTCCGCATCCGCGCTGGCAGCGGCAGCGAACCGCCAGGCTCAAGCTGCAGCAAAGATCGCGCGGTACGACGCGAGCATCTTGTTACGGCGCGCCCGCGAACAACAAACGCTGCTTGCGGACCGGCTGGCACGTTCGCTTGCCGCACGGTTTGGCACGGCGGCGCAGCAGCACTCCGCCGTATTGAGGTCGCTGCAGGGGCTGTCACCGCTTGCCGTGCTGGGCCGCGGCTATGCGCTTGTGCGCGCTGCGGACGGCGCACTGCTCACCCACGCTTCACAAGCGTCGAGTGGAAGCAGCATCGGGGTGCGCCTCGCAGTCGGTACGCTCGACGCAACAGTTACGAGGATCAGCAAGGAATGATGAGAAAGCTTTTCGGAACAGACGGTATCCGTGCGGTTGCCGGCCAGGCGCCGCTCAACGAAGCGACGATCTACGCAGTCGGCGAAGCGCTCGCCCACACCCTTAAGGCCCATCACCCCGTACCGCGCGTGCTACTCGGTATGGATACGCGCGAGAGCGGGCCGTGGATCGCGCGCCTTCTGCATGCCGGCCTCGTCTCAGGGGGCGCTACGCTTGCCTCTGCCGGCATCGTGACCACGCCGGCTATCGCGTACCTAGCGCGCAAGTTCGGCTTCGCCGCAGGCGTCGTCATCTCCGCCTCGCATAATCCATGGGCTGACAACGGCATCAAAATCTTTGGCAATGACGGTTACAAATTGCCTGACGCCCAGGAGCTCGCAATTGAGTCGGAGATCTTCGCGCGACTGGATGGCGCCCTCGTCCCGCAGGAACACGAACTGCCGCCGGTCGACGACGTATACCGGCACGATTATGAAACTTTCCTGCGCTCTGTCGTGCCGGGGCTCACGCTCGGCGGCCTGCACATCGTGCTCGACTGCGCCAATGGCGCGGCTTCCGCCATCGCACCGGAGCTTTTCAAAACGCTTGGCGGCCGCGTCGAGCTGACACACGCATCACCGAACGGCCGCAACATCAACGAGGCATGCGGGGCGCTTCACCCTGAGGTCGTTGCCCGTGAAGCGAAGGAGCGCGGCGCTTTCATCGGCATCACCCTCGACGGCGACGCCGACCGTTCGCTCTTCGCCGACAGCCGTGGCCGCGTCATCAACGGGGACGGCGTCCTGCTGCTCGCGGCACGCGCCCTGCAGTCTGAAGGGCGGCTTACCGGCGGCCTCGTAGTCGCGACGACAATGTCCAACATGGGACTTGAAGCAGCCCTCGGTCGCTCCGGTATCCGCATGCTCCGTGCCCCGGTCGGCGACAAGTACGTGCTTGAAATGATGCGTCAACACGACGCTGCGATCGGAGGCGAGCAGTCGGGACACATCCTCTTCCCGCACCTCGCCACCACGGGCGATGGCCTGCTTACCTCGCTCGTTCTTCTCGACATCATTCAGCGCAGCGGCAAGCCTGTTGAAGAACTCATCAGCGACCTTGAAACGTATCCGCAGGTCATAGTCAACGTGCGCGTCCGCGAGAAAGTCCCGCTCGATACGATCCCGTCCGTCGCTGCCGCAATCGCCGCCGCCGAGCAGGAGCTTACCGGCACAGGTCGCGTCGTCATCCGTTACTCCGGCACTGAGGCCCTGGCACGCGTGATGATCGAGGCTGCATCCGAAGACCGGATGCGTATCCACGCCGAAACCATCGCAAACGCGATCCGCAAAGAACTTGGACAAGCCTGAAACGGCTTGCCTAGGCTCTTCGTAAGACCGACTGCGCGCTTGCGGCCACTTCGTGGCGGGTCTTTGTTGGGAGCTCCTGGCGATCGTTGGTATTCATTGGTAGGCCCACGTAGAAATGAATACATGGCCCAGAAATGGCCGCAAGCCGCGCAGGCGATTTACATCATTAACGGTTACAAATCGCGCCAGTTCGCCCCAAGCTCCGCATCCGCAACGATCGGTACGCTCAGCTCAATCACGTGCTCCATCTCGTGCTTCACCATCGTGCGAACTTCCTCAGCCTCATCCTCCGGCACATCGAACAGCAGTTCATCGTGCACCTGCAGCGTCATGCGCGTCTTTCGCTTTTCCTCGGCGAGTCGCTTGTCGATGCGAATCATCGCGATCTTGATCAGATCCGCGGCCGTTCCCTGCAGAGGCGTATTTACCGC
Source organism: Acidobacteriaceae bacterium (assembly GCA_965276625.1). Taxonomy (GTDB): domain Bacteria; phylum Acidobacteriota; class Terriglobia; order Terriglobales; family Acidobacteriaceae; genus EB88. Next base: position 1,256,727 of record CBDIBB010000002.1, on the reverse strand, counting down.
GGTTCGCTCGGCGAACCCGCGCAGGTTCGCATTGCGGCTCTGGATATCCGGGATCGGCCGCGACCGCCCGAACAACGTCCGAACCCGCTGCTCGGCCCGCGTCTGCTCCAGTACCTGGTCGATATAACTGCGCACACCGGCATACCGCTCGAAGTATCGGTCGATATAAATCCGTGCTTCCTTCTGGTCGATGCCGAGGTTTGCCGCCAGTCCGAACGGCGAAATCCCGTACACGATGCCGAAGTTCACCGCCTTCGCGCGATTACGCGTTTCCTTGTCCATCACATCTGCCGCCACGCCGAAAACCTCGCTCGCCGTAAGCGTATGAATGTCCCCATTCGTCTGGTAAGCGTTTACCAGCAGCGGGTCCTGCGAAAAATGCGCCATTAGCCGCAGCTCGATCTGCGAATAGTCCGCCGACAATAGCACATGCCCCGGCGACGCGATGAACGCGGCACGAATCTCGCGTCCCAGCTCCGTCTTGATCGGAATATTCTGCAGATTCGGATTAGTCGACGAGAGCCGGCCCGTCGCCGTGCCAACCTGGTTAAATGTCGTGTGTACGCGGCCCTCCCCGTCGGCAAGCAGCGGCAGCGAGTCCACGTAGTTCGACTTCAGCTTCGCAAGCTGCCGGTACTCCAGCACCAGCTTCGGCACTGCATTGTGCGCGGCCAACTCTTCCAGCACATCCTGTGCTGTTGAAATCACCTTGCCCTTCCCGTACTTCAGCGGTTTCGGCAGCTCCATCTTGTTGAACAGCACGTCGCCAAGCTGCTTCGGCGAGTTGATGTTGAAGCGGTGCCCGGACTGTGCAAACACCTCGTCGCTCACCCGCGCCATCTCGCTCGTCAGCTTCGCATCCATCGCGTGCAGTACAGACAGATCAACACGCACCCCGGCCTGCTCCATGCGCAGCAGCACCGGCACCAGCGGCAGGTCGATCGTCTCGTAGACCTTCCTCAATTCCACCTGCTCGATGTCGTCGCGCAACACCGGCGAAAGCGTATGGATCGCATGTGCCGCCTCGGGAAGCGTCTTATCCCCTTCGGCCTGCAATGGTCGCGGGCTGAACCGCGCCGCCACGTCCGACAGCCGATGCGTCGAGTGGGTCGGGTTCACCAGATACGAAAACAACATCAGGTCATCGACCGCGCCGAGCATCGCGATGCCCTGCCCCTCAAGGATCCGCAGCGTCCCTTTCAAGTCATGCACCTGCTTCGGCACAGACTCATCCTCAAGCAGCGCCTTGACCGCTTCCACATCAAGCAGCAGTGCCAGCTCCCGCTCCGCTGCAACGCCCGCGCGCGGTAACCGAACAGCCGGAGCCTGTTTCTCTTTCGCCACTGCTGCAGTGGCAGTAAAGTCAAACGACATCGTCCGCAGCTCGGGCTCCTTCTCCTCGGCTGCTTCCGCAGTTTGTTCGCTCACCTGCTCGGCGATTTGTTCCAGCTCGCTCGCCTCCAGCGCAAACGCAAAGCCGCCTGCCCGCGCCGCCGTGTTAAACGCCGCAATCTGCTCCGCCGTGGGCTCCAGCACATACGCGACCGGTACCGCCGGCGCCTCCGGAGCAAGCTCCTTCAGCAGAGTCGTAAACTCCAGCTCTGAGAACAGCGCGCGGCACGCCGCCAGGTCCGGAGTCGTTGTCCGCATCCGCTCCAGCTCAAGCTCTACCGGAACTTCCGTGTGGATCGTCACCAACTCCTTCGACAACAGCACCGCGTCGCGGTTGTTCTCAAGCGATTCGCGATATGTCTTGCGCTTCACCTCGCCCGCGCGATCAAGCGCCGCCTCGACCGTGCCGAACTGCAGTATCAAGTCGACAGAGCCCTTGTCCCCAATGCCCGGCGCGCCCGGTATGCTATCGATCGAGTCCCCACGCAGCGCCATCACATCAATCACGCGCTCCGGCGGCACACCCAGCGTCTCCTCGACCTTCGCGCGGTCAAGGATGAGGTTCTCCTTCATCGGATTCAGCATTTTCACGTGCTCGTTCACCAGCTGCATCATGTCCTTATCGCTCGACACGATAAAAACCGGGATCCCCTCAGCCGCGGCCTTCGCCGAAAGCGTACCGATCACGTCATCCGCCTCAAATCCCTCGTACTGCACCATCGGGATATGAAATGCCTCGAGCGCGCGCCGGATGTATGGCACCTGCTGCGCAAGGTCCGGCGGCATCGACTCGCGGTTCGCCTTGTAACCGCCGTAATCCACCTCGTCGAACACCTGCGTCTTGATATTCCACTTGCGCACTGTCTTCATCGTGCTCGCACGCTCATCGCGAAACACCGGCGAGCTCACGTCAAACACAGCGGCAAAATACTCCGGCGCAAAATCCCGCCGCAGCTTGTTGATCATGTTGACAAACACATAGGTCGCCGCCGTTGGCACACCTGTCCGTGTCGACATTGGTCGCTGCCGCTGCATCACGTGGTACGCGCGAAAAATGAACGACATCGTATCGAGTAGAAAAATCGGCGGCTTTCCGCCTTCGACTGTTTTGTGCAGAGGGGCTTTCATCAGGCCTCCAGTCTATCGCTCAGCACAGTCAATGCGCGTTCACCCCAGGAACATGCAATCGCCGTACGAGAAAAACCGGTATCGCTGCGCCACCGCATGGCGGTAAGCAGCCATCACCGGCTCCACGCCCGCAAACGCGCACACGAGCATCAGCAGCGTGCTCTGCGGCAGGTGGAAGTTGGTTAGCAGCCCGCCCACCAAGCGAAACCGGTAGCCCGGCGAAATGAAAATACTCGTCGCGCCAGAGTGCCCCGCCAGCACGCCATCGCCCATAGCCGCGCAGTGCTCCAGCGTCCGCACCGTTGTCGTGCCGCCGGCAATCACGCGCCGGCCTTCAGCTACCGCCCGGTTCACTGCATCCGCCGTCGCTCCGGGCACCGTATACCGCTCACGATGCAGGGCAATCTCCGCGACCCGCTCCACGCGTACAGGCTGAAACGTTCCCAGCCCAACGTGCAGCGTCACATACGCAATCTCCACCCCGCGCGCTTTGATCGCCGCCAGCACCTCCGGCGTAAAGTGCAGCCCCGCCGTCGGCGCCGCAACTGATCCACGCTCCTCCGCGTACACCGTCTGGTAGCGCTCGCGGTCGGCGGCCGTGCTTACGCTCTGCGCGCGATGGATGTACGGCGGCAGCGGCATCTGCCCTAGCATGTCGAGCGCGCCGTAAAAATCCACGACCGGCGCAAAGCGCAGCAGCCGCTCACCAAACTCGCGATGCTCCAATACCTCTGCCTGCAGCACCGCCTCGCCCTCGTGCGGAAACACGAGCCGCTCCCCAACCTGCACCTTGCGCCCCGGCCGCACCAGCGCTGTCCACTCGCCCGGCGCGCCTTCTTCGGTAAGCAGCACCTCAATCCGTGCCGAAGGCTGCCCCGCCTGCACCTTTACGCCGGCTCGCCGCGCAAACAGCCGCGCCGGCAACACACGGCTGTTGTTCAGCACCAGCAGGTCGCCTGGCCGCAGCACTTCCGGCAAGCTCGTAAACACACTGTCTCGCAACGCACCGGTCGCGCGATTCACCGTCAACATCCGCGCCCCGGCACGCTCCACCGGCGGCGCTTGCGCGATTAACTCATCAGGCAGCGCAAAGTCATACTCCCGCACGAACTCCGGGCGCCTATCCACGCTTCACCCATGCTTCCGCATGCAGCCGAGCCCGCTCAAGCGCGGCATCCACGTCCAGCCGCGACTGCTCCATCTGTGCGTCGCCGGCATTTGCCACAACAGCAGGCACAGATCGAGCCCAGCTCACCACCACGCGTGTAAACGGTTTCGGAATGGCGAACCTGTCCCACGAGCTCAGCCTCCACGCCCGCTCCGGCTCCAGGTGAAAGCACCCGATCGGCACCCCTGTTCGCTGCGCCAGCTTTACCGGTCCCAGCTTGCTGCGGTGCGCAGGTCCGCGCGGGCCATCGGCGGTAAAAATTGCCAGTCCGCCACGCGCCACCTCCTGCCGCAGCTGCAGCAGCCCCGCAACCGCCCCGCGCGAGCTCGATCCGCGCACACTCCTGAAACCCAGAAGCCACAGCGTCCGCGCAATCAGCTCGCCATCGAATGACCGGCTAATCAGTATGCAAGCGTTGTATTTGCGGAAATACCACCCCGCGCTGAACGTGCACTGGTGCCAGAAGCAGTAAATGCCCCGCGCCGGCAGCGGCGCAGCCTGCGCGCCTTTCTCGGCAATCACCACAAACCGCAGCGTCACCCCGATCGCCGCGATCCAAAGCGCGACCAGCCGAGGCAATAACGCCAGCACGAGCCTGTCCCGCCATGCAAATACCCGCCGCTCCGGCTTCGTCTCCGCGCTCACCGTTCTATTCTACGGGTGCTGCGGCAAGGGCCTGAGTCATTGACTCCCTGCATAAATGGTCATCCTGAGCTACAGGGCTTTACCCCAGGAGCGCAGCATAGTAGAGTAATTTCCTGCCTTCTTCTAAGCTTATGAAGCTCATTTTTTTGCACTCGCGTTTCTGTTGATACCTCATGCACAAATAGGTCCAGCCTCCACTGTAGTTGCACGTGACGGCTTCGAGTCGGCCACTCTCAGCAGTGATTGGGACACATGGCGCTTTGTCCCAGGGGATGTGCAGATGGAAACCCATACTGCCCGCGCGGGCCGGCAGGCGGTACAAATTACTGTTCACGCCGGCGATGTTTACGAGCATGGGGTAAGCGGCGACGCCGACAGCGAGCGAGCAGAATTAACGGAGGCGCGCCGGCTAACCAGTCATGAGAACGTGCCCTACGAGTTTAAGTTCAGCTTATATTTCCCAGCCAACTTCCCTATTGTGCCAGTACGACTCGTAGTGGCTCAGTGGAAACAGGCGTGCATCACAGCGGACAAGGTACCGGAGACCACCGGGCCATGCTACGACGATAGCCCAGTTCTTGCTCTGCGATATATCGGGGGAGAGCTGCGAATAACGCAAGACCTCCAACATAGGACCATTGTCCTGTGGCGGGACAAGCGTGAGTTCCGCCGCCGTTGGATTGACTTTCGTTTTCAGGTTCGCTTTACTCCCGGCTCCAGTGGACGAGTAAAAGCGTGGATAAACAATCGCGAAGTCGTCAACTACACTGGCGCGACCTCAAATCCCGACACAATCGAAACGGGGTACCCTGATCCTAGCTTCATCTATTTTAAAATGGGTTTTTACCGGAACGCGATGAAAGACCCCATGACTATCTACATCGATGAATATCGCAAACGACAGTTTCCTTCTGACTAAGTGTCGAGTCGTCCTGTGTCAATCGTGATAGGTCGTCTTCAGCTAAAGAATCTGGAGGCGGCAGGAGTTCCTGATCTCCTTGGCTTCAGCCGCATACATCCGCGCCAAGCGCGGAGCCATCCAGGACTGCACCTATTACCCGCAGGCTCTCCCGCGCAAACTGCTTGCCCAGCAGTTGCACGCTCTCGCTATCCTGCAGCGTGATCCCCCTCATCATCCGAATGCGTGAGGTCTTCCCCCGCTCCATTCGGTCCAAGCAGCCCGAACATGCTCCCCGGCGCAATCGCCAGCGAAATCGAGCCCACCGCTAGCTTGTCGCCGTAGCATTTCGTAATCCTGTTCAACTCAGCTGTAGCCTGCTTTCATCCCCCAAAATCCACGCGACATCAGGAACGCGAGCAGTGTAGCAACAGGCGCGTCGAGCGCAACCGGAATTTGCAATCCCTTGCGATACGATTAGACCTGTATGTCCTCCCCGCCGCGCCTCACCCTTGAAACCCAGGTCCAATACGTCAAGGGCATTGGCCCGCGCATTGCGGAGTCGCTTAAATCCAAAGCCATCCTCACCGTCGAAGACCTGCTCCACCGCCTGCCTTTCCGCTACGAAGACCGCCTGCACCCCGTTCTCTTCTCCGACCTGCGCGCCGGTGAAATGGCCAGCGTCATCGGCCAGGTGCGCGGCAGCTCCGTGCTCAACACCCGTCGCATGCCCATCTTCGAGCTCATCATCGGGCAAAACCTGCAATCGCTCAAGTGCATGTGGTTCCACGGCGCCTACCTCAAAGACAAGTACCAGCCCGGCGAGTGGGTCGTCGTGTACGGCAAGGTTGAAGCCTCGCGCTCCGGCAGCGGCTTCAAGATGATCCAGCCGCAGGTTGAGCTGCTGCCTGAGAAAGCCGCGGACAATCCCGAAGGCGAGCTGCTCGAAGTCGGGCGCATCACGCCCATTTATGAAACACTCGGCGGCGCTCGTTTGCACACTCGCTGGCTCCGCAAGGTCATGCACACCGTCCTTGCCGAGCTTGACGAATCCATCCCGGAAACGCTCCCCAGGGCCCTGCTTCAGCGCCTCAATCTGCCGGGCCGCGCCCGCGCGCTGCGCGAGGTCCACTTCCCACCCGCCGGTACACCCATGTCCATGCTGCAGGGCGCACGCACCCCAGCCCAGCAACGCCTTATTTTCGAGGAGCTCTTCTTCCTCGAGCTCGGCCTCGAGCTCAAGCGTCGCAAGGCGCGCGAGCAGAGCGGCATCGCCTTCGCGACCGATGAGCCGGTTCGCAAGGCCTTGCGCAATGTGCTGCCCTTCCACCCCACCGGCGCGCAAAAGCAGGCGCTGGCTGAGATCGCCGACGACATGCGCCGCGCCGCGCCCATGCGCCGCTTGCTGCAGGGCGATGTCGGCTCCGGTAAAACCATCGTCGCCGTGCAGGCCATGCTCATCGCCATTGAAAACGGCTACCAGGCCGCGCTCATGGCGCCGACGGAAATCCTCGCGACCCAGCACTACCTCGCCGCGCGTAAGCTGATGGAACGCGTCAGCGAGGCAGGAGGACGAACCTACCGAGTCGTCCTGCTCACCGGCTCGCTCGACCTCGCGCAAAAACGCTGGAATCGCCAGCGCATTGCCAATGGCGATGCCGACCTCGTCATCGGCACCCACGCCCTCATCGAGGATAAGGTCGAGTTCGCCAGGCTCGGCCTCGTCGTCGTCGACGAGCAGCACCGTTTCGGCGTTCTGCAGCGCTTCCGCCTCATGAAGAAACCCGGCGCCGCCGAGCCCGACCTGCTCGCCATGACCGCCACCCCCATCCCCCGCACCCTCGCGCTGACCCTCTACGGCGACCTTGAGGTCAGTGTGCTCAATGAGCTGCCGCCGGGCCGCACCCCGATCGCCACCCGCCTGCTGTCGGACGAGCGCGCCGACGAAGTCTGGGAGTTCCTGCGCCGCGAAGCAGTTCGCGGCCACCAGGCCTATGTCGTCTATCCAGTGATCGAAGGCCCGAAAGACGACCAGCCGGAGCTTGACTTCTCGCGGGATCCCGCCGACTCCGCTGCAACCAAAGCACCCAAGACAGCAAAAAAGAAGTCCAGGCCGACCTTGTTCTCGCACACGCCTGAGCTCGGGACCAAAACCGCACCAAAGAACGCAGCCGGCCCGGAAGGCAAAAGCAACCTCAAATCCGCGACCGAAATGTTCGAGGAGTTAAAGAACGGCCCGCTCGCCGGCCTGCGCCTCGGCCTGCTCCACGGCCGTCTCTCGTCTGACGACAAGGAGGTCATCATGCGCCGCTTCACCCGCGGTGAGATCGATGTCCTCGTCGCCACCACCGTCGTCGAGGTCGGCGTCGATGTCCCCAACGCCACCACCATGGTGATTGAGCACGCCGAGCGCTTCGGCCTCTCGCAGATGCACCAGCTCCGCGGACGGGTTGGCCGTGGCGCGGCCCGCTCCTGCTGCATCCTCATGACCGGCGGCCGCGTGTCTGAGGCCTCAGCCGAGCGCCTCGCCGCCATGGTCCGCACCCAGGACGGCTTTGAGCTCGCCGAGCTCGACCTTGAGCTCCGCGGCCCGGGCGAGTTTTTCGGTACCCGCCAGTCCGGCCTGCCGGACTTCCGCGTCGCCTCCCTCATCCGCGACCGCGCCCTGCTTGAGCAGGCCAAGGCCGAAGCCCAGCGCTTCGTCGCCGACCCCTCGCTTGAAGCCACCCCGGAGGAAAAGGCCACGCTGTGGGCCTGCCTCCGCGACACCTGGCAGCGCCGCTACGGCCTCGTCAACGCAGGCTGACTCGCTCCGGAGCAAAAGTCAAGCCGCCTCCTCCACGTCGCTAAACGCCGTTCCGAAGAACGCTTCGCTCCCTTCCCGCCCGTAGACCGAGAGGTGTACCCGCGCAACAGCCTCCCGCTCCCGCGCGCCGACATGGCCCGTGCAGTGGCACAGCCCCGTCAGCTGCTCATGAGCCTCGCGGCTCAGCACCAGCCCCGCCGCCAGCAGCAGGCCGTACACCTCCATCCCGCGACTACGCGGAAACTCGAAGTCCATATCCGCGCACCGGTCGCTTACCCCGCCCTGCCGCAGCACCCACCCGCCTTGCGCCGTAACCGCGCTGCCCAGCACTTTCAGCACCGGCAAGGGCTCGTCCGCGCTCGTCGCCGCCAGTGTCAGGTTCCACTCTTCTGCTGCGCGTGCCTGTTTTTCTCTCATGCATCCTTCATCGTCCGGTCTGCTGCTCTTCAGCAGCGGCAATCGGCCGTTTTATGGTGCGGCGGCCGTCACTTTGGTCTCCGTTTGGTCACCGTGTACCGCAAACAGGACAGCCGTCCCGTGCGGTAGCATCAATCGCATGGTTCTCGGCCTCGGCATCGACCTGGTGGAAGTCGACCGGATCGACGCCTCCATCCAGCGCTTCGGCGATCGCTTCCTTAAGCGCATCTACACCCCGGCAGAGCGGCATTACTGCGCTCACAAACGCTACCCGGCGCAAAACCTCGCCGGCCGCTTCGCCGCCAAGGAGGCCGCCGCCAAAGCGCTCGGCACCGGCATCAGCCGGGGCGTTAGCTGGCAGGAGTTTGAGGTCCAGCGCCAGCCCGGCCAACCGCCTCGCCTCCTGCTGCACGGCCGCGCCCGTCTGCTGGCGGAAAAACTCGGCGCCTTCCACATCTCGCTCTCGCTCACCCATACCGACCGCTACGCTACCGCCATCGTTATTTTTGAGGGCGCCTGAGGCTGCGGAGAGGACCCGGTAACTGCGCGCGTGGCTTGTCCTCGGAAAAAGTCGCTGGACAAGCCAATTCGGGCCTCTACACCGGCAGTGAAAATGCTCTATCCTGTCCCTGCTTTTCACGCGACGTATCTCTGTCTCTTCAGGAGCATGCCAACTTTGAGCCGGCCCACTCTCCTCACCCTGCGCCTCACCACGGCTGGCGGCCTGCTGCTCTTCTCAGGCCTCGCCCTGCAGGCGCAAACCGCGCTCGAATCCCACACCCAGAAAAGCCAGGAGGGCGCCCAGTCCCCTGCCCGCGGCGGCTCCAGCACAAGCGGCACCCACCCCGCCGTCTATGACGCAAACCATGTACCCATTACAGAAGGGGGCATCGTCAAAACCGGCCCCATCGTCTTTCAGGACATCGCCGGGGCCGCCGGCCTCACCACCTGGAAACACCGGATGGGTACCCCGAAGAAGCAGTACATCCTTGAAACCATCGGCTCCGGCGTTGCCCTGCTCGACTACGACAACGATGGCTGGCTCGACATCTATCTCGTCAACGGCTCGACTGAAGACGCGATGAACGGCAAAGCCCCGGCACCGAAAGCAGCCCTGTTCCACAACAACCACGACGGCACCTTTACCGACGTCACCGCGAAAGCAGGCGTTGATAACAGCCGCTGGGGTTTCGGCGCTGTCGTCGGTGACTTCGACAACGACGGCTGGCCCGACCTCTACGTGTCGAACTTCGGCAAAAACCGCCTCTACCGCAACAACCACGACGGTACCTTTACCGATGTTGCCGAGAAGGCGGGCGTCGCGCTCGACAGCTGGTCCACCGGCGCCACCTGGGGCGACTACGACGGCGATGGGCGCCTCGACCTCTTCGTTCCGGGCTACGTGCACTACGACCTCAAATCGCAGCCCGGCATCGGCGGCGAAGGCGTTTCCTTCTCGTTCTGCCAGTACCGCGGCGTCAAGACCTACTGCGGCCCCCGCGGCCTGCCCGGCGAGCCCGACCACCTGTTCCATAACAACGGCGACGGCACGTTTACCGACGTCAGCGACAAAGCCGGGGTCGCCGACAAATCCGGCTACTACGGCCTGTCTTCCGTCTTCATCGACATCAACGACGACGGCAAGCCCGACCTGCTGGTCGCCAACGACTCCACGCCCAACTATCTCTACATCAACAAGGGCGACGGCACCTTCGACGACGTCAGCTACGCCTCCGGCTACGCGCTCAACAAGAACGGCCGCGAGACCGCCTCCATGGGCATCGCGCTCGGCGACGACCGCCACAACGGGCTGCTCGACATCTTCAACACGACCTTCTCCGACGACTACAAGCCGCTTTACCGCAACGACGGCGATGCCAACTTTACCGACATCAGCTACGACACCCAGATCGCCGAAATGACCATTCCGTTCCTCGGCTGGGGCACCGGTTTCTTCGACTACGACAACGACGGCTGGAAGGACCTGTTCTTCGTCAACGGCCATGTCTACTCGAACGCCGACACCAACGACTGGGGCACCAGCTGGGCCGAGCGCCCGCTGCTCTTCCACAACGACCACGGCACGAAGCTCGAGCCGGTGCCCGCCGTCGAAGGCACTGCCCTCGCCACCCCCATGCCTTCCCGCGGCATGGCTTTCGGCGACCTGTTCAACAACGGCCGCATCGACGCGGTCGTCAACAACATGGACAGTGCCCCGGCCCTGCTCAAAAACGTCGATGCGGACGCGAAAACCAATCACTGGATCGCCTTCCGCCTCATCGGCGGCCCTAAAAGCACCCGCGACGCTATCGGCGCGGCTGTCTTCCTCACCTCCGCCGGCGTCCGGCAGCGCGGCGACGTTTTCTCGGGCGCCAGCTTCGCTTCTTCGAGCGACCAGCGCCCGCACTTCGGCCTCGGCGCCGCCACTACCGTCGATCAGGTCGAGGTCCGCTGGCCCGACGGCCTGCGCGAGCGCTTCCATCCGACAGGCGTCGACCGCATCCTGACCCTGTCTGAGGGCACAGGCGAAGCAGCCCCGGCGGCTAAAACATCCAGCGCGTCAAAATAGCTCACCGGCCCGGGCGCTACCATAAGCGGATGGCTCCGCCGCTCCCCTGCTCGCTCGCCGTGCTGCTCGTCCTCTCCACCCCGTCCTTCGCTTCCGGGCCTGACAGCGTACATCGGGGGGCCGCCCTTTTCGCCGATAAAGGCTGCGCCCACTGCCATGGCGCGAACGGCATCGGCGGCAACGTTGGCCCCGACCTGGCGAAGGTTCGCGAACGCCTCAACGCCAACCGGATGGCCGAGCAGATTCGCAATGGCGGCCAGGCCATGCCGCCCTACGGCGACATCCTTGCCTCCCAGGAAGTTGGCGACCTGGTCAGCTATCTCCGCTCAAAACGCAAGGCAGCACCGTTGCCGGCCGGGCAGCCGGCCCCCGGCAACTCCACTCCGCGATAGAAACGCCGCTCCAACCGGCAAAAGCTGTTGACATGGCCCGGGCATCCACCCGCGCGCCTGCTGTCCTCCTACCGTGTAATGAATAGGGAGGATTAAAAATGGCACTGTCGAAGAACACGAAGAACCACGATGAAATCCGCAAGTGGGCTGAAGCCCGTGACGCCAAGCCAGCCGAAGTTGCGAGCACCCACAAGGGCAAGGAGCCGGGCATCCTGCGCTTCGAGTTCCCCGGAGCGCCCAACCACAACGACGGTAAACTGCAGGAGATTTCCTGGGACGACTTCTTTGCCAAGTTTGACGAGAACGACCTGGAGCTGGTCTATCAGGATAAGACCGCCGCGGGCGAACGCAGCAACTTCAACAAACTCGTCCACCCTGAGCACGAAGAACACTCCTCAAGCTCCAAAAAGAAGGCAAGCTGAAACAAGCCGCTGAGCTGAGCGCGTAAAACGGGTGCCCCGCGTTTCGCTTCTGAGACGCGGGAACCACAAAATCCGCAGTCCCACCTCAAAACCTCCTGCACCGCCCAACCTCCCGGGTACATCCAAGTGGGATGCCGCGACTGATAGTGACTCCGGTTTGCCTCTAAACCCGGATTCCTGCTTCGCGACGTCCTACAATCGAAGTGCAAACGGCGCCCGTCCGGGTCGGTCTGCAGAGCATCAGCCGGTTAACGGCAGGATCCGAGAGGAAGTTTGTGCCCAGTCAGCAGGAAGTCCATTGGTCGCAGCTAAAGGTGGGTGTGCTGGTCTTCGCCGCGATCGTGGCGCTCACCGCGCTTGTGTTTCTCATGTCGGGCAGCACCGGCGGCATCTTCTCGAAGAAGCTCCTCGTCCGCTCCTATTTCGAGAACTCGGCAGGGCTCAAGGTCGGCGGCCTGGTCAACCTTGAAGGCGTCACCATCGGCTCCGTCAAGTCGATCCGCATCGCGCCCGAGCGCAAACTCACGCCCGTTGAAGTCATCATGAAGATCTCCGGCAAGTATGCGAAGTACGTGCACCAGGACTCACAGGCAAGCCTCGAGACCATCGGCGTACTCGGCGACACCGTCATCAATATCGACAGCAAGGCCGCCCAGAAGCCCCCGATCGCCGACAACGCCGAGCTGCCGACCAATGAAACGCCCTCGCTCTCTGACGTCATCAAGTCAAGCCAGGGCACCATCGAGCAGGTCAATACGATCCTCGCCAAGCTTGACAGCCTGGTCGACTCGCTCAACACCGGCCGCGGCTCCATCGGCCAGCTCATCAACAATCCCGACCTCTACAACAAGGCCGTTTCGACCGTGAACCAGCTCCAGGGCCTGGTCAATGACATCAGCAGCGGCAAGGGTTCCATCGGCAAGCTGGTCACCGACGACACTCTCTACAACCGCGCCAACAGCGCTATCGCCCACCTCGATTCCGTGTCCGCCCAGATTGACTCCGGCCAGGGCTCTATTGGCCGCCTCATCAAGGACCCGTCCCTCTACGACAACCTCCGCCAGTCCACAGCCAGCATCAACTCACTGCTCGCCGACGTAAATGCTGGCAAAGGCGGCCTGGGTCTCATCGCGAAGGACCCGCAGTTCGCGAACAAGCTGAGCGACACCGTCACCCGGCTCGACTCCATCCTCGCGCGCGCCGACAACGGCGAGGGTACCCTGGGCCAGCTCGTCCGCAACCCCTCGCTTTACAACCACGCCGACGACATGGTCGCCAATGCCAACCATCTGGTTACCGCCATCCGCGAAAACCCGAAAACCTATCTCACCTTCCACGTCAAGATCTTCTAGACCCATGAACATGGCTCCCGAGGTCTCACTTCTGAGACCTCGGAATCACAAAAACCACAGCCCGCACCGCCTTCCAACCAGCGAAACGCTGACTTTCCGGCATTCTCCCGCTCGAATCGGTGATAGCTTCATTCCGTCGGCCCTTCTTTCGGAGTGATTCTGCATGCCCCTGTTCCGCTTCCTGCCTGTCAGCCTGGTGCTCCTCGCCGGCATCCCCGCCTTTGCCCAGACCCTTACCACTACCAAAGACGCCGCGCCTTCGCCGCCCAAACCCCTACACAGCTTCGACCTCTCCTCGATCGACCGCACCGCCGACCCGTGCACCAACTTTTACCAGTACGCCTGCGGCAACTGGAAAAAGAACAACCCCATCCCCGCCGACGAGCCCGCCTGGGCCAGTTTCGCCATTCTGCAGCAGCGCAACCAGTACCTGCTGTATAAGGAGCTGAAGGGCGCGGCCGACGACCCCAAATCTCCCCTGCAGCGCCAGTACGGCACCTACTTCGCCGCCTGCATGGACCGCGACGCCATTGACGCCCGCGGCGCGAAACCCGCGCAGCCCTCCCTCGACGCCATCGACGCGCTTACTGACAAAGCGGCCATCGCCGCCCTGCTCGGCGACACCCGCTTCGACGTCGGCGGCTTCGTCAACTTCGGCGATGAGCCTGACCAGAAGGACGCCTCCCACTACATCGCCGCCATCTACCAGGGCGGCCTCACCCTGCCCGACCGCGACTACTATCTCTCAACCGACGCGCAAATGGTTGAAACACGCGCCAAATACCGCGACTACATCGTGACCCTGATGAAGCTCGACGGCGAAACCCCGGACCAGGCCGCCAGGACAGCCGCCGACGTGTTGAGAATCGAAACCGCGCTCGCCAAAGCCAGCATGCCGCGCGATGAAATGCGCGACCCCGACAAGATCTACCACCCCACACCCGTCTCCAGCCTCAGCACCATCACTCCGGACTTCCACTGGACAGCCATGTTCGCCGCCATGAAGGTGCCGGCGTTCTCGACCGTCAACGTGGCCCAGCCCGACTTTTTCAAGGCCATGAACACGCTCATCGCCGATGAGCCGCTGCCAGCGCTCAAGAACTACCTGCGTTTCCAGGCCCTTAACAGCGTCGCCACCAAGCTCTCTTCGCCTTTCGACGAGGCCCACTTCAACTTCTTCGGCAAGGTCATCGACGGACAGTCAGAGGAGGAAGCCCGCTGGAAACGCTGCACCGCCGATACGGACGCTGCCCTCGGCGAAGCTGTCGGCCAGGACTGGGTCCGTCAAAATTTTCCCCCGGAAGCTAAGGTCAGCATGCAGAAGCTCGTCGCCAATCTTGAAAGCGCTCTGCACGACGACATCGCCGGCCTTACCTGGATGTCCGACCCCACCAAGAAAGAAGCCGAGCTCAAGCTGAGCCAGTTCCGCCGGAAAATCGGCTACCCCGATCACTGGCGCGACTACTCCGCCGTCCAGGTCGCAAAGAACGACTGGTTCGACGACGCGCACAACGCGGGCATCTTCAATGGCTTGTTCGAGCTCGACCACATCGGCAAGCCCGTCGACGAGAGCGAGTGGGCCATGACGCCGCCCACCGTCAACGCCTACTACAACGGCTCCATGAACGACATCAACTTTCCCGCTGGCATCCTGCAGCCGCCCTTTTACCAGCTCGGCATCGACCCCGCAGTCAACTACGGCGCCATCGGCTCAGTCATCGGACACGAGATGACCCACGGCTTCGACGACGAGGGCTCGCGCTTCGACGGGCACGGCAACAAACGCGACTGGTTCACCCCGGACGACAAGGCCAAATTCACCGCCCGCACCGACTGCGAGGTCAAGGAGTACGGCGGCTTCTCCCCTCTGCCCGGTCAGCACCTCAACGGCAAGCTCACCCTGGGTGAAAACACCGCTGATAACGGCGGCATCCGCATCTCCTACCAGGCGCTCCAAAAAGTCCTGGCAGCCGAACCCGAGGCTCAGCGGACGAAGAAGATCGACGGCTACACGCCCGACCAGCGCTTCTTCCTCTCCTTCGCCCAGGTCTGGTGCGAGAACACTTCGCCTGAGATGCAGCAGATGCTCCTCAAAGCCGACCCCCACTCCCCCGGCGAGTTCCGCACCAACGGCGTCGTGCAGAACTTCGACCAGTTCGGCAAAGCCTTCAACTGCCACCAGGGCCAGCCCATGATGGCCGCCAACGCCTGCCGCGTCTGGTGACCGCTCAGGCCTGAGCCGGGGGACATCCGCATTCGTTTTGGTGCGGTGCAATGCCGTGCGATACTCGGAACTAATGTACAAGCGTGTCGTGCTCAAGCTGTCAGGGGAAGCGTTGGCCGCGGGCCGTGGTTTCGGTGTAGACGTTACGACGGTGCACCAGGTGGCGCGGGAAGTGGCGGAGGTCAGCGAAAGCGGCGTCGAGGTCGCCATCGTCGTGGGCGGCGGCAACTTCTTCCGCGGCGTCGCGGAGCAGGCAAAGGAGATGGACCGTGTCTCTGCCGATAACATGGGCATGCTGGCGACGGTGATCAATTCGCTGGCGATCCAGGACGCTATCGAGAAGACGGGCAAGCACTGCCGTGTGATGTCCGCGATCCAGATGCACCAGGTCTGCGAGCCGTATATCCGGCGGCGCGCGGTGCGCCACCTCGAAAAAGGCCGTATCGTGATCTTCGCGGCCGGTACCGGGAACCCTTATTTTTCGACAGATACGGCAGCTTCGCTGCGCGCCATGGAGATTCGGGCGGATGTGCTGCTCAAGGCGACCAAGGTTTCAGGGATTTATAGCGCCGATCCGGTGCTGGACAAGACAGCGACCAAGTTTGAAGAAATAACCTACATGGAAATCATGCGGCTCGGGTTGAAGGTGATGGACATGACCGCGGTGAGCCTTTGCAAAGACAACAACATGCCGATGATCATCTTCAACATGGGCGAGGAAGGCAACATTCGCCGGGTGATCCAGGGGGAGAAGATCGGCTCGCTGGTGACGGCCTGAGCGCATCGCCATCGGCGAAGCCGGACCTGCTGTCCGCGGCAGACGACTCGCCCTCTGCACCTCTATTGCCTGAAGCACAGTCTGCACCGTCAAAGGCCCCGGCCCGCAGCCGGTTACCGGCACTTACCGGTCTGCGGGCGTTCGCGGCCTGCAATATCGTCTTTTTTCACTTCTCCAACCCCGTGTGGTTCGGGCCGTTCGCGCCCATTGTCGACAACGGGTATACGTCGGTCTCCTTCTTCCTGCTGCTGTCGGGGTTCATCCTCTCGTACAACTACAGCGCGCGCGCCCAGCGGGGCGAGCTGGTACACTGGCGTTTCTGGGTGGCGCGGCTTTCGCGGCTCTACCCGGTGTACGCGTTCGCGCTGATCCTGTCACTGGGCATGCTGTACGGAGAGTGGGGCGCGCGCTCACACGGACAGTTTTATGAAGGGCTGCTGCTGACGCCGCTGCTGCTGCAGGGCTGGAGCCCCACGCTTTCGACATTCTGGAACACGCCGGCGTGGACGATGTCGACCGAGGCATTCTTCTACCTGGTGTTTCCGTTTGCCGTGCGGTGGCGTCGGCCCCAGACCAACCGCGGAACAGTCGCGCTGCTGGCCTTGCTGTGGCTGTGCGGAATGACGCTGCCGCTGCTGTACCTGCACTTCCACCCGGATGGCGACCTGCACCCGGGCCGGTATACGGACGGATTCTGGATACGCGCGCTCAAGTTCAGCCCGCCGCCGCACCTGCCGTCGTTCCTGTTCGGGATGGTGCTAGCCGACCTCGACGGGCGACTGGCGCGGGTGGGCCGGCTGAGACTGGTGCTGGGCCTGTTCGGGGTCGCAGGGCTCTATACGATCCTGCGCTTCGGCGCGCCCATCCCGTACCCGCTCATGCACGACGGGTTGCTGATGCCGCTGTTCGGCTGCGCGATCCTGGGGCTCGCGGGGGAAAACCTGCTGGCGCGCTTCTTCGGGTTCGCGCCGTTTGTCGCGCTGGGGCAGGCAAGTTACTGCTTATACATCCTGCACTTCAACCTGTGGGCGCTGATCCATAACTCGGGAGTGCTCGAAAAGACCGGGCTGATTCGGTTCGATCCATGGCTGAGCTACTGCCTGCTGGCACTGGGGGCGGGTTTGACGCTGCTGTTTGTGGAGCGGCCGTTGCAGCGGCGGATCCGAAAACTGCTGGCGTAAGCGCGAAAAACGCCTCCATCACGTGTGCTTGTGTACGTGTCGGTGCAAACGATGTGCTGGTCTGGAGCGCAAAAAGGCCCGCGCTGTTTGGCGCGGGCATTTTCGTGAGTACGGCATGTTACGGCGTAGTTGATCCACCCGGGAAGGCGGAAGGCTTGATGATGGGATGATTGCCGTGGGTGGTTGCCGCGACGCACTGGGTGAGACCCGAAGTGGTATAAGGCGCGTTCTGCGTACCGGCAAGAGCGCCGGTGTTCGGGTCGACTGTGAATCCGCTGACGCTGCCGTCGACGAAATTGGCGGTGAAGAGGAAGCGGCCGAGGGCCGGTTCCACGATGATGCAACCCGGCTGAGCGCCGGTTACGCCGCTGCCGCCGGTGTTGAGGGTGGTCAGACCGCCGGTCGTCTGATTGACGCCGAAACCGGAGACCGATGGGCCGAACTTGTTGGAAATATAGACATAGAGGCCGCGGGGATCGACGGTAATGCCGTCAGGCGCAGTGCCGGTGGCGACCGGGCCGGTAGGCAGCGGAGTGATGGTGCCGACCGGGAGACTGGCTGTGGCTGTCTTGGTGATCCCGTAGGTGGTGACCTGGTTCTGCGCGCTGTCGGTGACGTACAGGAAGGTACCGAACGGATGGCTGGTGACCGCCGACGGCGCAATACCGGCGCAGAAAGGACTGCCTGACACGGGAGTCAACACGCCGGTTGGGTTATTGCTGCCGTCGAACTGCATATTGTAGCCCTGGATGCCGCCCTGCCCGACTGAGCAGCCGTTCGCGGTCTGCCCGGTAGTGATGATGTCCGTCGCGAAGACCTGCTGGCCATCCGAGGTGACGTTGACAGCGGTTGGGGCCGTGCCGAGCGGCAGAAAGTTGCTGGGGGCGCCATTAACCGTCTGTTGGACAGGGGTGCTGAGTGTGCCGCTGCCGTTCGTTTTATAGACGTAGAGCGCGCCCGGACCCCGGTTCAGGTCAGTGTAGTTGGGCTGGAAGGTCTCGACGACGAACACCAGGTTGTAGTTCAGCGAGCCGTCGCTGTTGAGCACGGAGTAAACCGAGACGGCAACCGGCTCGGAGCCCGAGGGGTTAACCTGGGGCGACTGCCCGTAC
Organism: Acidobacteriaceae bacterium; assembly: GCA_965276625.1. Classification (GTDB taxonomy): domain Bacteria; phylum Acidobacteriota; class Terriglobia; order Terriglobales; family Acidobacteriaceae; genus EB88. The sequence goes on along the minus strand of CBDIBB010000002.1, from coordinate 1,238,243 downwards.
AGCTTCGCATCGGAGCCGATGGCAAACTGCTCGAGCGTGTTGTCGATGTTCGTAACGACATACAGGCTCTTGCCGACGCTGTCGACCGCCAGGGACACCGGGTCACGGCCCGAAGGAAAGGGTGAATCCGGAATCTGGGTGAGTGCGCCGGACTGCGAGTCCACGCGGAAGGCGTTGATCTGCCCGGGATCGTTCTTGGCGGAAACGGCGTAGAGGTAATCGATCGTATTGCTCACCCCGCAGGACACAAGGCCAGTGCCAGCGCCGATCGAGGCCGTTGCGGCCAGGAGGGTCTGGCTCCATCGCTTCAACTTCATGTATTTCCTTGCGCTCCAGCCCTGCCGATTACGGCAGGATGAGCTGATTGGGTAAAGGGGCTCGCCCCCGATTGTAAAGGTATGCGGCAGCTTGCGCCACGTGGAGACCCGGAGCGGCGCCCCGGGTCACGGCTAGAACAACTACAGCGCGCTCGAGATACCGAGGCACCAGGAGGGCGTGCCGACCGTTGGAAATGCGACGGTCTTGTTCAGGTTCTTGAGCGTGCCGGTGTTGGGATCGATCTTGCGCCCGGTGATGCTGTTATCAAGCGCGCCGGCAGTGTAGATGTACTGGTTCGTCGGGTCTTCGAAGATGCAGACCGGCCCGGAGATTTCCCCCGCGGTAAACGGTGAGCTCTGTACCGGCAGCTGGAGCACGCCGCTGGTATTTTCAATCGGGTACACGCCGATATCGGCGTTGGGGGCCGTGGTCGAGTTGGCCGTGGGGCCGCCGTTGGCAACGAACAGGTACTTACCTGTCGAGTCAACCAGCGTCTGCGTCGGTCCGCCTGCCGCGGAGTTGCTGGAGTTGGCCACCGGGTTATCGCCGGTGATCGCAACCAGCGCGCCGTTGGTGCCGATTGTGTAGAGATACAGCAGGTTATTCGGCGTGTCTATCAGGTAGATGTACCGGCTGCCGTTATCTCCATTGACGGCCGTGATCCGGGTGCCGGCGACGCCGATCTTGATGTTGGCGGTCTGGGTCGGGGTAAGCTGGCCGCTGGAGGCGACAGCCTGCACGTTCATGGTCTCGACGTCGTTGGTGGCGGTCGAGCCGGCATCCATGGTGTACATGTAGCTGGCGGTCAGGCGGAAGTCCACCGGGAAGCAGCCGACCGGGAAGTAAGTCAGGTTTTGCTGACGGGCGTTGGGCTGCACGGTCAGGCGGCCGGTTGCCGAGTCGATGTTGTACAGGGTGATGTCGCCGGTGGGGTGGTAAAGGCTGTCGGCGCCAAGGCAGGGGTAGTTGGCCGATGGGGTGGTGCTCGCGGTGGGCGAGCTGGTGCCGCCCGCGGTGATGCCGACCGGGGCGTACTCATCAAGTACGAACAGGTGCGTGCCGGAGGCGTCGACGGCGATACGCTGCGAGCCGAAGCCTTGGCTGGTGTACTGGATCTGCTGCGAAAGCTGGCCGAAGCCGCCGATCGAGAAAACCGTGATATTCGCGCTGGTATAGGTCACATTGCCGGTTGCGTCTGTCTGCGGTGTTCCGGCGTTCAGCACGTACATAAACCGGTTGCCGGAGGGGCTCACGGCGCGGACCGGGTCGGCGCCGCCGGAAGAGACCGGCGAGCCCGAGACGTTGGTCAGCAGGCCATTGTTGTTGTCTTCCTTGAACGCATTGATCTGGTTGTACTGGGTACCCAGAACATAAACATAGCCGACAGTATGGTCGGCGCAGGAGGTAAGGCCAAGGGTGATGCCGACGGACCCAGCGATTAATGCAATGGCTCGGCCCAGATTCCGGAACTTCATGCGCTTCCTTCATCCTGCTCTCGCCCACTGAGCGGCGCAGGAAACGGTGGTGGGGACCTGCAAGGTCCCAGCCCATTGTAACCGCACGGATAACTACTTTGCTCCGCGCGACGGTGGGGCGAAAAAAAGGAAGGGCCTATGGTGCCGGCCCTTCTCGGCGTTCTTACGGCTGATTGGAGCTTACCAGACGTGACAGGCGTTGGCAGGCATCATCGGCTGTCCCTGGTGGCATCCGAATGCTTTGCCGAATGCGGCGAAGTTCTGCACCGTTCCGTTGGTGCGGAACTCGCCCGGGGAATGGGGGTCGGTCTTGGCCATCACACGCTCAGCGGCATCGGTCGTGTTCGAGCACCAGACCTGCGCGAACGCAATAAAGAAGCGCTGATCCGGCGTGTAGCCGTCGATCTTCTTCACGCGCTCGGCTTCGGGCTCCCCGGCCATGGCTTTTTGCAGAGCCTGGTAGGAGATGCGGATGCCCCCATTGTCGGCCGTGTTTTCACCCAAAGTCAGCTTGCCGTTGAGCTTCTGGCCGGGTACCGGCTCGAAACTTCCGTACTCCTTGACTTCGCAGTCGGTGCGCTGGGTAAACGCCGCGCGGTCCTGCGGGGTGAACCAGTCGCGAACATTGCCCGCCCCGTCGTAGTGCGAGCCCTCGTCGTCGAAGCCGTGCGTCATCTCATGGCCGATGACGACGCCGATTGCGCCGTAGTTGACCGGGAGGTCGATGGACTGCTCGTAGAAGGGCGGCTGCAGGATGCCCGCAGGGAAGTTGATGTCGTTCATCGGCGGGTTGTAGTAGGCGTTGACGGTCGGCGGCGTCATGCCCCACTCTTTCTCGTTGACCGGCTTGCCGATGTGCCCGAGCTCATAGTCGTAATTGAACTGTGAGGCGTTATGCAGGTCGGCCACGAAGTTGTCCGGGGAGACCTGGACCGCGGAGTAGTCGCGCCAGTGCTCCGGGTAGCCGATCTTATCGCGGAAGGTGCCCAGCTTCTTGAGCGCCTCCTGCTTGGTCGGCTCGGTCATCCAGGGCAGCTGCTTGATGTCGTCTCCAAGGGCGGACTTGAGATTGCCGACCAGCTGCTCCATGCTGGCCTTGTCCTGCGGGGGAAAGTTCTGCTTGACCCAGTCCTGCCCCACGGCTTCGCCGAACTGGCGGTCGGTGAGGGTGGTGCAGCGCTTCCAGCGGGCCTGCTCGACCGCCTGCCCGCGAAGCGTCTTGTCGAAAAACTCGAAATGGGCCTGCTCAAAGTTCTCCGAGAGATAGGGCGCGACTTCGTTGATCGAGTGGAGGCGGAGATAGCTCTTGATCGAGGCGAGCGGCTGGTCGGCTATCACCTGGGCCATGGTCTTGAAGTAGTCCGGCTGCGCCACGTTGACGGTGGTAAAGGCGGGCGGCTGCACGCCTGCGAAAAAAGCGTTCCACTGGAAGTCCGGGGTCAGCTGCTTGAGGCCAGCCGCCGGCATCGGGTGGTACACCTTGTCAGGGTCGCGCATGTCCACGCGCGCCATGGAACCCTTGGCAAGCGCCGTCTCGATGTCCATCACATTTTTCGCTTCGACCTTGGCCTTTGCGTCATCGTCGCCCAGCAGGGTGAAGATCTTCACGAGGTAGTCGCTGTACTGGGCGCGGATTTTGACCGAGCGCTCGTCGGTGGCGAGGTAGTACTCGCGGTCGGGCAGCGTGAGGCCGGACTGGTGAAGCTCGGCAATCTGCTTGGTGGAATCCTTCTCATCCTGCTCGACGCCGAAGGAGAAGAAGCCGCCGCCAATGTACTGCTTATCGCCGAGAAAGGCAGCGATGGCGTTTTTGTCCTGGAGAGCGTCGATCGCGTGGAGGCTGGGCTCGACCGGCTTCATGCCCAGGGCATTGGCCTGGTCGACGTTCATGCAGGCGGCGAAAAAGGTGCCGTACTGCTTTTGCATGGGGCTTTTGGGAGCGTCGGCGGCCTGCTTCAGGTCGGTGTAGAGCAGGTAGCGGTTGCGCTCGGCGAGCTGGTTGAAGGTGCCCCAGCGGGCCTGGTCAGATGGAATGGGGTTGTTCTTGCGCCAGCCGCCGCAGGCGTACTGGTAAAAGTCCGTGCAGGGGTCGACGGCCTTATCGATCGAGGAGGTGTCGAAGCTGTGGAGGGCCTTGGGTTCAGAGGGAGCGGCGGTGGTGTCGGCTGCCGGGGCAAATGCGGGTCCCTGGGCAAGGGCGGAGAGGCTGCCGGCGAGCAGCAGCGCTGCCGGGGCGAGTCGGATAGGGTGCATAGGCTCCTTGAAAGGCGAGAGGGTGTTCGCTTGAAAAATAACACGGGTGCCACGCTGTGTTGAGGATGTGTTTTATTTGACGTGCTTGTCGTCGGCTCTTCCCCCGCGGCATACCCTCTGTACAGCAACACCCCAGCCGCAACGAACAGGAGCCGCACCATGCCCTTCCACCGACAGGCCTCTGAAGAATGGCTCGACGAAGACAACGGCACCTCTTCTGAAGTCGCAAGCGCCCTGCGGTCTCTCCGCTTCGTCAATCGCTGGTTCGGCGGCAACCGCACCCACCGTCTCCTCATCGCCCAGGCTGCTCAGAAACGCACCCAGCTCCAGATCCTTGAAGTCGCCGCCGGCCGCGCCACCGCTCTCGCCTCCGCCGCGCTCGCCCTGTCCGGCCGCCTCACCATCCACGCCACCCTGCTGGACCGCCAGGCCACCCACCTGCCGCCCGCCTGGCCCGCAACCCTCCCCAAACCGGCCCTGCTGCAGGGCGACGCCCTCGCCATCCCGCTCCCCGACAAAAGCGTCGATGTCGTCAGCTGCTGCCTCTTCCTCCATCATCTCGACCCGGCCCAGGCCGCGACGTTTCTCCGCGAGGCGGTACGCGTCGCCCGCGTCGCCGTCCTCATCAACGATCTCGAACGCACCCGCACCCACTACGCCCTGGCCCGGCTCTTCTCGCTCGCCGACCCCAGCCGGCTCTCCCGCCATGATGGCCCTGTTTCCGTACGGCAGGCCTACTCCGCGGCAGAGCTCCGGGCTATGCTCCAGACAACCGGCGGTGCGGTCTCCGTCCGGCGGCGCTTCCTCTTCCGGCTGGCAGGCCTGCTGTTGCTGCAGTAGCGATCCCGAAAACCGTCTCCCCTTGCCGCCCGTCTATCAGACACGTACCGTTAAGCTGTACGCCGTCCCGGAGCCCCCTTTGAGCCAAATTGCCGCTGTTGCTTCTGCCCTGCCGCCCCGCTACTACACCCAGCAACAGGTTTTCGACCAGCTTGCCAAGCACTGGAGCGGCGAGCTCGAGTCCCCCGCCGTCCTCGAGCGCTTCCACCAGCGCGTCGGCGTCGACGGCCGCTACTTCGCCCTCCCGCTCGAGGACTACATCGGCCTCGAACGCTGGGGCCAAGCCAACGCCGCGTGGCTGCGCGTCGCTATCGACCTCGGCGAAGAAGCGATCAACAAGGCGCTATCACTGGCCGGCCTGACAAAAGAAGATATCGGAGCCCTGCTCACCGTCACCGTCACCGGCGTCGTCAGCCCTTCGCTCGACGCCCACCTCTGCAACCGCATGGGCCTGCCCGCCGACATTCGCCGCACGCCCATCTTCGGCCTCGGCTGCGTCGCAGGCGCCACCGGCATCGCCCAGGCCGTTGACTACGTGCGCGCCTACCCCGACAAAGTCGCCGTCCTGCTCTCGGTTGAGCTCTGCTCCCTCACCTGGCAGCGCGGCGACCTCTCCGTCGCCAACTTCATCGCGACCGGACTCTTCGGCGACGGCGCCGCCGCCGTCATCGTCGCGGGCAAGGACGTCAAGCTGCCCAGAGTCGCCGGCCCGTCTGTCGTCGCGACCTCATCGACCTTCTACCAGGACACGGAAGAAGCGATGGGCTGGGACATCGGCGAAAAAGGCTTCCGCATCGTCCTCTCGCCGGAAGTTCCCGCAATTATCCGCAAGCACCTCCCCGAGGACCTCGACCGCTTTCTCGCCGCGAACAATCTCAAGCGCGAAGACATTACCTCCTGGGTGCTCCACACCGGCGGCCCCAAGGTGCTCGAAGCCATGGCCGACGCCGCCGGCGTCACCAGGGACGAGTGCGCCCTCTCCTGGGAATCCCTCCGCAAGGTCGGCAATCTCTCGTCAGCCTCGGTCCTGTTCGTGCTGGAAGACACCATCAACGACCGCCGCCCCACGCCGGGCAGCTACGGAATCCTCGCCGCCATGGGACCCGGATTTTGCGGACAGTTAGTGCTGCTACGCTGGTAAGCGGCAGCAGCCGTTGGGCTGGGATGGTGTTGGTCAGTCAAATAGCCATCCTGACTTCCCATGAACTAATTGTCTGGAGCTAATCGTCTTGCGGTCGTCATTATGCACTCTTCTTTGCGACTTACCTTAGGGTGTTCGGGATGGCGCTAAAAGCCACCTCTGGCTAAGCTGTTGGTCAGGCCCGTAACAGTTAACGTACCGCCCTTCTGGCGGTCAGACTTGGGAGTGAGATCGCTTTAAATTCACCCATAAATAGCTTCGCAGTGTGTCGGCATCCATCTCCCATTGCTGTTCTTCAAGGCTGCTCCGCGTGGTGGACCATGCTTCTGCAACCAAATCCAAGAGCAGCCCGAGCATCCGAAATTGCTCGGGCTGGCATCCTGCCTTCATGATGATTTTTCTAAATTCTCCGCGAAATCTTGAGCTGCCCTCTTCGAATTCGATTCGTCTCTCGAGCTTATAATCGACCCTGAATTCGTTCTCAGGTAATAAGATTGCAGTGCTCCGGTTTAATTCCTTCGTTTCAAGCCGCTGCGCTGCTAGGTTGTATACCTTGCTTGGGGTAATTCCGGAACAGATAACAACTGAGGAATCGGATTCAAGGCGGCGTTTCAGTTCTGTTCTGGACTTGTGAATGAGGTTGCCGGGTTGCTCAAGAGTGGGGATCCATCGCAAAGAGCTCCCGGCTAACACCTCGGGGCCATACCGCCCAATAAGCTCCCTCAGAAAGTTATGGCGAGCCGGAATGGATCCAAACTGTTCAAATTTTTCGATCTCCTCGAGAATGTGGGGAATCAGCCCTGTAGTCAGGCGGCTGACTGCACTTTTATAGGCGTCGTTGTCCGTGCCGATTGCGGTATTCCTACTAGGCGTGACCGCCACTTCGCCCAACTCGACCAAGCCGAAGACCCCCTCCCCACGCCTTAAGGCGATCGCAATTCCATGAGAACACTGGAGAATCCCGGTCGTGCCTTCAACTCCGCCATCGACCAATCTTCCGTCGTCTTCCACATTCTCGGGTTTCGTCCCGGGCCATTCGCTCTTTTCAATGCGCTTAATTCTTTGACGATGCGGCGGGAGCAGATAAGGAAAATGGCTTGTATGAAGTTCCTGTTCCCCCTCTTCTGGGATGCGCCCCAGTTTTGCGATATGGTCCCATTTAGCTAAGAACTCGTCCAGCTCAGAGCTACTTATTGCGGCCCACCAGCGTGGCACGATTGTGGTATTTCGAGTTCCCTCCTTAGAGACCTGCTCGACTCGGATTTGGAAAGGAAGCATCGGCGCGCGTGCCCGCACAACTTCAGAAAGGTCCCCGAGCGATTTGGCTATGGTCGCTGTAACATGGATTCGCACTTCGGTTCCAGTTCGCCCAGTCGGTACCTTTTCGAGGAGCTCGCCTCTTCGTCCAATGCCGCGCAGCCGGAGCAGGATTCTAGGCGAGCCTGCACGCTCACTTTCTACTTCAATATAACTCCCTAACATAAAAACAGATAAGAAGCCTATACCGAATCGACCAATTGGTTGAAATCCTGCTTCGACGGCGCGATTAAAGTCACGCGCAAAATCCACGGATGCCCAAAAATTCGATGCCACGGAAATCAGATGGTTCTTGACTACGCTTCGTGTCATTCCAACGCCGTTATCCCGTACCTTCAGTACGGGTGGATCGACCGCTGTATCGAGAGACACCTCAATTCTCCCAGGCGTGAGGTCATGCCGCTCTATTGCCTCCAGAGCGTTCCGCAGCGCTATGGCGTCCCGACTGTTTTGAATTAGCTCGCGGATTGGCGCTAGCGGATCGCCTCGGTAGAGAGCCGGACCTCCGAGAAGGTCGATGACTCTTTCCATAGAGTTCGGCTGCACACGAATGTCGATCGGAGCGACCTCACTCTGCAGAAGTACGAACGAGGCAAATGACTCGGGCGACTCTGCGCCCCGAACTCCTTGGAGAGTGCAACGCCCCGCGGAGACCCTCCGCCCGTCGAGGTAATCACGTACCAAGCGAATCTCGGTATCCAGTCCCGAGACCATGTCATAAAACAGCCACAACGCGTCGATACTGGTAACCGCCGCAGTGCAACCGTAAACGAGCTGCGATGCATCGCGCTGTGGACCTGTGATGTTAGTTTGTGCATCCCAATGCAGGCTACTATCCTTGCTGATATCTGACCTTAAGCGACGCTCAAGCTCAAGAGCCCTCTCGCGATTAATGTGAGCGTAGTCTGAAATGCGTAGCATGCAGGCTACATAAGCTAGATCAGCAGAACCTCCGTCTGCAGTGGGAATAACATTCCGTCGGCCAAGCCTCACCTCCAACTGCTGCAGTGTCCAGTGATGGCTGGCCGCAATCTCGCCAATCAGTGGACCCCATTTTTCGCGCATATCGGTATCTTCGATCAGGTAACGGCCTATACCGGGAATCGGCTCGAGTATCAGCATCTGTGCAATTTCGGCATGCAAACTACGAGCAGCAAATCCGCATCGCAAGCAACTCGGTCCTCGTATTCGCCGTCAAGTTGGCGTCCGAGCCCGGATTTAGTGCATTCTTATATTCCGGTGTGGACCGTAGCCGCTCGATGCCTTCGCTAGTGGCCGCTATCGACATACCGAGGTCATGTACGTAAAATGTGCAGCAAAGAAGGAACAGCTCCTCTACCGTGCATCGGCGAGTCTCATCCGCAGTCAGGATAGTATCTGCTACCAACCAGAGCGCATCCATGTGGCGAACGCCATGATCGGTGTACTCGGGAATTAGGCGCTCTATTTGGCTACCCAGTGCCTGAGCTATGCCCCTGAGGGACTCAATCGTTGCAATGAAATCCATTCGAGCGCCAAGATGCTGGAACGCCCGGGTTTGCTTTACCGAATCGGGAAGAGATAGCATCGTAACCTGCAATTCTAGGCTCCGGGCATTCACTGGGTCAATTTAAGTAAAACAGCGCATTCTGGGGCTTTAATGTCGGACCTCGCACCGCTACCCAGTCGGTCGTCTCAACTTTTCCGAGCGTGATAATGCGATGTTCGAACATGGGTGATTGAAGTTATACGGGATCGGTCCTTTGAAACCTTTTTGCATAGAGTGACATTGCTTTCAGTGCATGAATAGAAGCAATCCTGATCTCCTCAGGCACCTTGCACGCAAGCTTAGCTCAAACCGCCGTTTGTCTTCTACCTGCCGCAGCACCTCGCCTTTACACCCTGACCCGCTACACCGTGCTCTTACCGGCTCTGCAAAGGCTTTGACACCGACTCCAGCGACTGCCCCGCCGCCTCAACCCCGATCACCAGTTCGCACACTGCCCCCGCCAGCATCAGCATCGCGCCCAACCCGTATCCCCACGCCACGTTTCCGCGTGAGCCCGTTGCGATCAGGAAGCCGAAGAACACCGGCGCCGCCACTCCGCCTGCCAGCGTCCCCAGCGCATAGAAAATCGCGATCGCAAACGCCCTTATCTCCAGCGGAAAAATCTCACTTACCGTCAGATACGCGGCGCTTGCAGCCGACGACGCCACGAAAAAGATCGCGCTGAAGCACATATCGAGCCCCCGCGCGCTCAGCATTCCGTGTACGAACGGGTAAATGGTTGCGACCAGCAGCAGGCCGCTGATGCCGTAGGTCGCCGCGATCATCGGCTTGCGCCCCCAGCGGTCGAACAGCGGGCCCAGCAGCATCGGCCCGAAGAAACTCCCGATCGCGAACGGCAGCAGGTGCAGCGGCATCCGCGCATCGCTCACCCCGTAAAACTTCTTCACAATCAGTCCATACGTAAAGAACACTGAGTTGAAAAAAAACGACTGCGCCACCATCAACACCAGCGCCAGCAAAGAGCGCATCCTGTTTGCTCCAAGCATGGTGCCAAATACATCGCCCCACGGCGTATGGTCCCGCACCGCCAGCTTCAGCGGCTCGCCTTCAGGCTTCGCCAGCTTCTTCCCGCTCGATTTTTCGACCTTCGCTTCAATCTCGCTGACGATCCGGTCCGCCTCTTCCTCGTGCCCGCGCAGCATCAGCCAACGCGGGCTCTCCGGCACCGCCAATCGCAGCACTAATACCCCCAGCCCCAGCACCGCCGCGGTTGAAAACGCGAGCCGCCATCCGATTCGCGGCGGCAGCAGATGGCCGCCCAGCAGCGCCAGCGACGCGAGCGAACCCACAATTGCCCCCAGCCAGAACGTCGCGTTCACCACCAGGTCCACCGTCCCCCGCACCTTGCCCGGAATCAGCTCGTCTACCGCCGAGTTGATCGCCGCATACTCCCCGCCGATCCCGAAACCGGTCATAGCGCGAAACAGTGCGAAGCTCCAGAAGTTCCACGATACCGCCGTCAGCAGCGTCGCAACCGAGTACGTCGCCAGGGTCACCAGGAACAGCTTCCGCCGCCCCAAACGGTCCGTCAGGTACCCGAAAAACAGCGCGCCCAGCACAGCGCCCGCAAGGTACGTCGTCGCCCCCGCCGTCACCTGCGGCGCCGTTAATGCCAGTCCGTTCTTGTCCTCGAGTATCCCGGCCAGCGACCCGGCCAGCGTTACCTGCAACCCGTCCAGCAGCCACGACGTGCCCAGAGCGATGATAATTCGCGCATGCCAGCGACTCCACGGCAGCCGGTCTAAACGTGCCGGCACCAGCGTCTCAATCGTGCGCTCCTGCTCCGGCATTAGTCTTTGTCCTTCTTATTCTTGACAATGCTGATCGTGCCCACGCGCTCGAGAATCGCGTATTTGATACCGTTAAGGTTGCGTAAACCTCGCGTGCGCGCTGCCGCCATCACGTCCTCGTCGTTCAGCCGCATCCCGCGCATTACCTCCAGCTGCCACTCGCCCTGCTTCAGCAGCACCATCGGCACGCCGTCAATCGCCGTAGCGAACCGGCGGAACCGCGAGCGCGCAGCCGCCGTCAGCCGGTGCATCAGTCCGATCGTGATAATGGCGCAGACACAGTTCGTCAGCGATTTGTCATCGCCCACCGTCGCCAGAATAATCAGCCCGCCAATTGAAAATATGATCACGAACTCGAACGGCGTAAGTTGGCCGCCCGGCCTGCGCGATAACACCCGCACCACGAACAGTAGAAAGAAATACCCCAGCGCCGCGTGAATGATCGTATACATACCTGCTCCTTACGGCATCACGAAAACGCCCGCGGTCAAGAAGTCTGTCGGCGCGTTCACCTGCCCGTCCGAGACCAGGCGAACAGTGAAGTGCGCCATGCCAGGCCTCGCAGGCGCGAGCGCAAACTCCACGGAGCTCGGGCGCGCGCCCGAGGCGAAGCTGTATAGAATACCCCCGTCCGTCGTCGTCGACGAAGCCGGCTCGGGGATGATGCGCTGGTTACCCAATGTCTTCAACACGGAGTCGCTCACCCATAACTTGACGGCCCCGTCTTGTACCGCGCCCGGGCTGAAGTGCAGCGTCAGAATCGACGGCGTACTGAACCGCTCCACACGCTCGTAATTCATCTGCAGCATGCCGTCCACCGTCTGTTTTTGCGTCTTCGCCACCGGTCCCCGCCCAAATACCCCGGCCAGGTCCAGCACCACGATCAAGGCGAAAAATATCCACACGGCTTTTTCAAAACGCCACCAGCGACGCTGAAATTCGAGGTCCTCCCCGACCGCGACCTCGTTCGCTACCTTCGCAACAGAATCCCCGACCGGGGCAGTAGGCGTATCCATCTCAGCTCCCACTCTCCTTCGAGGCGATCGTGATCTCACCGTTCCGTTCCAGCACCGCGAACGCAATCCCGTCGAGCGAAGCAATTCCCTTGTCGCGTGCAGCTGTCATCACGTCATCCTCCTCAATCAACATCCCGCGCATCACTTCCTCGCGCCAGCGCCCGCTTTCCAGCAGCACAAGCGGCGTTCCATCCAGCAGCCGCGCCACTCGGCTCGAGCGCTGGCGCAGCAACACCAGCAGCAAATGCGAAAGCGCAATCGTAATAATCTGCGTAAAGGCATTGGTCAGCGAGCGGTCATCGGCCACCGTAAACGTCAGTGCCAATCCGCCTATGAAGAAAATCAGCACGAACTCGAACGGGTTCATCTGCTTGCCGGGACGTCGTCCCACAATCCGCACCATGAAGACCAAAAAGAAATATGCGAACGCTGCACGAAGTATCGCGGCCATTGAAAATTGCTCCCGCACGCCAACCGACGCTGCCGGTGAGATGACCGAGAGCTATTTCAAGCCGCCTACCTGATTTGAAGTAGCTGTACCCGGAGCCACGCCACAAACTCAACGTTTGCCCGCAGGTCAGCACGTGCTCACAGCGCTCGGCGCAGCCGCCCCTCACAACTGGAAAGAAATTTTTGAGGAGCGCCTGAACTCTCACGCGCGACACTCTTCACTCAAAAATCTTGAAAAGAGAAGAGGAAGCTGGTCTACACCGCCAGCGGAATCGATTCCAAAAGCACTCACCACGTACGCGTTTCACAGATGAGGGTGCCCAGGTCTCGATTCTGAGACCTGGGCAAAGCAATCGAGGCGCCGACGCATCGCTCCCGAAGCTACTCGCAAGGCCTGCAAGCGCAAAACGACCAAGATCGACCTGGAGCGCTTGCCTTGGTCAGAGATACTTTAAACAGCCTTGCGCTGAAAAGTAGTCTTCTTCGTCGTGGCAAACGAATCCTTTGCCTTGAACGACGCGGAAGACGCTCCAGCAGAAGCCTTTACGCCACTTTTCGCATGGGCTGCCTTTTCACGCAGAGCTTCGAGCTTCTGCGCTTTCCGGCTCAACCCGCCAACCTTTACTGCACCTGGTTTGGGAATAAAATCACTCATATAGAAATCCTCTCACGCTCGGGCGGTTGCGACCAAAGCAGGCCGGTCTTCATGAAGAGCAAAAACGGCCCGGCACATGCACCGGGCCGTTCCTTATACAAATAACAACCACTTACTCCGCCGCGCTCACCGGCATATCCTCAGCCTTTACCTGCGCCACCGTCCAGACCGGATCGCCGACCTTGAAGCGCGCAAAACGGCGGACCGTAATGTTCTCGCCCAGCTTGCCCACCTTCTGCGCAATCATCTCCTTGATCGAGAGCGACTGCTCCTTGATGAACGGCTGGTCCAGCAGGCAGACCTCTTCGAAAAATTTGCTCATCTTGCCTTCGACGATCTTCTCGATCACCGGCGCCGGCTTGCCCGTCTCCGCTGCCTGCGCGCGGTAAATGTCTTTCTCGCGCGCCAGGTCCTGCTCGGTCACGTCCTCGCGCCGCACATAGCGGGGGTCCGTCGCCGCAATATGCATCGCGATATCCTTCAGCAGCTCCTGGAAGTCCTCGGTGCGCGCCACGAAGTCGCTCTCGCAGTTCACTTCCACCAGCACGCCGATCTTGCCGCCCGCATGGATGTACGTGCCCACCGCACCCTCATTGGTGCCGCGCGAAGCCTTCTTCGCCGCTGACGCCATGCCCCGTTTGCGCAGAATCACGAATGCCGCATCCATGTCGCCCTTCGCTTCCTGCAGGCTCTTCAGGCAGTCGCCCATCGGCGCTCCGGACTTCTCACGAAGCTCCTTCACCAGCTTTGCATCGATCTTTTCACTCACTGCTGCCACCTTGGTTTTCCTTGTGCGCCGCTCGCGGCGGCGGTTGGTTGTGCCGGTTCCTTACGCAGCGAGAGCGTGGCGCCGGATACCCGGACCACGCCCTTGCTGCTATCCATAAGACCGCCTACGCGGCCAGCGGTCACTTCGTGATGTGTACTCGTTTACGTGCCCTAGACAGAACCTTCAGCGACATCCGGCTCGGTAATCGCGCCAACACCTGCCGGGGCTTTGCGAATTCCACCGCCCAGCGCGGACTCAAGGTCCACTTCAGGCTCGGCTTCGGCCTCGGGAGCAGCAGCAGTCGCTTCAGCGGCCGCGTCATCCGCCCCCGCCTCCAGGCTGCCGTCCGCGAAAGTGCTCTCGGTAAACTGCGCTTCCGGAGCTACACCGGCGATGTCCATAAACTGCTTATCGGTCGCCATCTGCACACCCTCGATCACGGAGTCCGAAATCTTCGAGGTAAACAGGCGAATCGCACGCAGCGCATCGTCATTGCCCGGGATCACATAGTCCACGACCGTCGGGTCGCAGTTCGTATCCACCACCGCAACAACCGGAATCCCCAGCTTGCGCGCTTCCTTCACCGCGATCGCTTCCGCGTTTGAGTCCACGATGAACAGCGCATCCGGTAGCCGCTTCATGTTCTTAATGCCGGCCAGGTTCGCCTGCAGGTGCTTGCGTTCCCGCTCCAGCTTGATGACTTCCTTCTTGGTCAGCAGTTCATAGCGGCCATCGGTCGCCATCTCATCCAGTTCCTGGAGCCGCTTCACCGATTTCTGCACCGTGATCCAGTTCGTCAACAGACCGCCCAGCCAGCGCTGGTTGATGTAGAACATCCCGCAGCGGTTCGCCTCTTCGGCCACGGCATCCTGCGCCTGGCGCTTGGTGCCGACAAAGAGGATTACCTTGCCCGTCGATGTCAGATCGGTGACGTACTTTGACGCCTCCTTGAACATCTTCAGGGTCTTCTGCAGGTCGATGATGTAAATCCCGTTGCGCTCGCCGAAGATGTACTCCTTCATGCGTGGATCCCAACGCTTGGTCTGGTGTCCAAAGTGAACCCCAGCCTCAAGCAGCTCCTTCATGGTGATGGTCGCCAAACAGCCTCCTTTATAAGTTGCATCCAGACACGTGGCGGCCCGGATTGATTCCCTTGTCTATTGGGAGAATCACTTCCGAAATATCCCAGCTTCCCGCCGAAGCAGGGAGCCGGGCCCTGCAAAACTCATATAAAGAGATCTAGCGCTTCGAGAACTGGAACCGCTTCCGGGCGCCCTTCTGCCCGTACTTCTTCCGTTCCTTAATGCGCGCATCCCGCGTCAGCAATCCGTCCGCCTTCAGGGTCTTCCGCAGCTCAATATTGAACTCGAGCAGCGCACGCGCAATCCCCATCTTTACCGCATCGGCCTGGGCGCTTACGCCGCCGCCGCGCACGGTTGTCAGCACGTTGAAGCTCCCCGTCAGCTCCGTCAGCTCCAGTGACCGCTTCGCCGCGATCCTCTGCTGCTCTGTCACGAAATACACGTCGTGGGCCTTGCCGTTCACCGTGAACTCACCATTGCCCGGGCGAAGAAAAACACGCGCGATCGCCGACTTGCGGCGGCCCGTCCCGTAGTACTGCACCAAGTCTGCCATCTGTTCTCCTATGCTCTGTTCTTGCCAAGCTGCGTGTTAATCACAAGCTCCACCGGTTTCTGCGCCTGGTGGGGGTGCCTGTCATCGCGATAGACCTGGAGTTTGGTCGCCATCTGGCGGCCCATCTTGGTCTTCGGCAGCATACCCTGCACTGCTTCTTCAATGATCTTTTCCGGGCGCCGCTTCAGCAGCCGTACAAACGACTCCTCGCGCAACCCACCGGGAAACCCCGTGTACCGGCGATAAACTTTCTTCTCGGACTTCAGACCAGTCAGGCGAATCTTCTCGGCATTAATCACAATGACGTGGTCGCCCATGTCGATATAGGGGGTGTACTTCGGGCTGCGCTTGCCCGCCAGGATACTTGCGACCTCGGTCGCGAGGCGCCCCAGCGTTTTGCCGGTCGCATCGGTCACGAACCACTTGCGTTCGATCTCAAGCGCGCTTGGAATAAACGTCGACATCTCGTGCTTCTCCTAAACCACATTCAAAAAATCTTTGCCGCATACATTTCGCGCCAGACACACACCAAACAACATCCATAACCCGAGCCGAAAAGCGCAGGAAATTGCGTGTACTTGGGGACATGCGCTTGTTCATAATCCTTACGACTCCGACAGGAGCCGTGCCCAGCTTGCAATGCGGTATCAGTTGCAGGCGGGCGCAGGACCGCGCAAGAACTTTAGATTAGGTTATTTGTGGGGTAGAGTCAATCCCGGGCCGCCGCGCATTTCCGCCTGGGGGAGTGAAGCCGCGCGGCAAGACCGGTATGTTAACCAACCGGCGAAAGCAGCGGTTCGATCGGCGTCTGGGGCTTCAACGCCGGCATCGTGACATCGAGCGCACGCCCCGCAGCCAGTTCCGAGAAGACATGATTTGCCGTATCCTCCGTGCGGGTGGAAACAATGTGAAGCTTGCGGACCGCGAGCATGGTGACGGTCGAAAGAAGGTACCTGTTTTCCATCTTCAGCCCTGCAGCATAAACCAACTCTGAGCGCATGTTCCTTCTTTCCGAGAGCCGGCTCACCGCAGGCGCTACCCTGCCGAAACACCAGCACTGTCCCCAGTCTACTCTGTTACTTCCGGGTGACAGCCCGGGACACCACCCTACCCGCGCCCCGTCTGGTACTTGCGATACACCCGATCGAGCTCATCGATCAGATTCCCCAGCAGAACCAGCCGCATCTTGATCAGTCCAATCCGGTCTGTAACCTGGTCAAGCTGTGCCTGCGTCGGCGTGCTTCCTTCAGGCTGCGCAACGATCAGGGAAGCCGCCTTCAACACATCATCCACGGCTTCCTGCTGCACCTTGTACACCTCGTCCTGCACGTTATAAATGTCGGCAAAAGCGCTGGCATCCTCGTAGGGCATGTACCCAAAGGCCCCTGTCGTCTGCGCCGTCTTCCACGCCATCTGGTCGAAACTGGACATCCTGAACGTGAAGCCCATATGCTCATGGGTTTGCGGATGCGCCTGCATCTTCCGAACCGCGATCAGATCGTCGTCCAGCTGCCTGTTTTCATCCTTTACCTGCTTCCGCAGCGCGCCGATCCCTTCCGCATTGCTCCTGATTTCCCCGCGCAGCCCGGCCTCCGCATCCCGCACCAGGTGCCGGTTGTGCTGCCACTCCACGGCTCCCTCGAGGCTGAGCGCAATCAGCAGGCCAATCGTGATGGTCAGCAGATGAAGCAGGAAGTCCTTGAACCCGCTGATCCGCTCGTGCGGCGCATGTACATCAATCATTTCGCTCTCCCGCAGGTCCGAAACAGGATAGCAGCGGGCAAAACGCTGCCTCGTTTCCCCGGGCTGAGGGACTGCCCTGTTCAGCCGGATCAGTCTTCCTCGTCTCGCGAGGCCAACGTTTTCGCGAGTGTTTCCTTGTGCCTGCCCACGACCCGAGCCGGCCCCTTTACCTCGAACACCCGCGACGCCGGCGGCTGCCCCACCTGCGTCCGCGCGTTCAACTTTACCGCCTTCACCACGCTGAACTTTCCGGGCCGCCGCTTTCGTGCCATCGCCTTACTCCTCCGCCATCCCCTGTAGAATCAAGCTGCACGTTACTTAAGTCGTGCCCAAACACGTCAAACCGTGCTATAAACTGCCTCAGGCGAGAGCCTTTTTAGGGTTGCCCACCCAAAGGTCTGCAGCATGGGCAGAGGGCCCGTGTGCCAGTGGTAGCTTACACACGGGGTTGACGTTGCAATCGGATAAGTTTATGGAAGAGGTCGATGACCGCATCCATGAGCTTCCCTATCAGCAACACTATGGAGAGGCAACTCGCAAGAGCTGCCTTCCAGGACTTCAACCTGCGATTAGTGCGCATGTTGACCTCCAACATGACCTACGCAAAGGCCCGCGTTCGAGCGCGGGCCTTTGTGCGTCCGGTCATTCGCACATCCTACATGGCTGCGGCAGCCAGTATTTGCGCTGGAACTGGTAGAGCGTCAGCGGATGCATTACCGGCGTACCGGCTTCTTTCAACGTGTCATGCCGACCGAAGCGGAGGGCTCCGCGTCTTCTTCGCACCCTCTCCGAGACGTATGAAATACTTCAGGCATGGAAGAGCGCGACTTTTTCGACGAGAAACCTGAGCAGAAGACGCATTTCCTCACCTGCCCGCACTGCGGCAAGCAGGACGAGTATCAGCTCGGCTGGCTCGTTCGCCGCAAGAAGGCGCAGCTCGGCCGCGGCGCCGATGAGCGCGATCGCGCCCGCTTTGCCAAGGCGCAGTCCTACATGGTGCGTCGCGACGATCTCGCCGCCTGCAAGAACATTCGCTGCCGCAAGCGGTTCGACGTAGCCGGGGTCCAGTCCGTCGCCTTTCTCTAAACCAATGGCAGACGCTGCTTCAGGCACGGAAGAAGCCGCTCCGCGAACGCAGTTCCGCTATCTCGATACCCTGACCATCGGCTTTATCGTCGTGCTGCTCATCTCCAACCTTGTCGGGCCTAAAATATGCCAGTTCGGTCCGTTCAAAGTGTCGGGCGCGCAGCTCCTCTTCCCCCTTACCTACATCTGCGGCGACATCTTCACCGAAGTCTATGGCTACTCGGCCTCGCGCCGGGCCGTGTGGATGGGATTTTTCGCCATGGCCCTGCTCTCCGTCATGGGCGCCATCGTCGTCGCGCTTCCGGCAGCCCCCGGCTGGCCCAACCAGCAGGCCTTTTCAACCGTCTTCGGCCTCGTGCCCCGCTTCGCCGCAGCCAGCCTCCTCGCCTTCTGGGCCGGCGAGTTCACCAACTCCTACACCCTGGCTCGGCTCAAACTGCTTACCGGCGGCCGCTGGCTGTGGACCCGCACCATCGGCTCCACCCTTACCGGTCAGCTTGTTGACACAGTTGTCATCATGACAATTGCTTTCTGGGGCTATCCGGCCGCCACCATCCTCACCCTGATCGCTTCAGCTTACCTCGCAAAGGTTACTTACGAGGTACTGGCTACCCCACTCACCTACCTTGTCGTCGGCTACCTCAAACGGGTCGAGCAGGTGAACGTTTTCGACCTCCATACTGACTTCAACCCCTTCCATCTGCATATGGTCCTGCGTGTTCCCAAGGCTGAGAGCACCCCAAGGTTGCCTCCGGCATAAACTTTCTTTGCAGCCAATGCAGCCGTGCGGCATCAAAATGGGGCGGCAATGTACCTCTATCCAGTGAGATCCGTCGCCAGCAATCCGCTCCTTGATGTCGCATCACCCGATTTAGAACGCCGAGGCCTGCTTTCGTGACCATCTCTTTCCGCTCTCTCTGTACCGGCGCTCTGGCGCTGGCTACCGTCGCCTCACTCGCCGGGTGCAAGCCCAAGGCCGCACCTGCCGGCGCGTTCGCCATGCCCCCGGGCGGGCTTCCCGTGCAGACCCAGACCGTCGTCGCCTCCTCCGTGCCGCAGACTGATACCTACGTCTCCACCATTAAGGGCCGCCGCTCCGCTTCCATCAATCCACAGGTCGACGGCAACCTGATCTCGATCGCCGTACACTCCGGCCAGCGCGTAACCCAGGGCGAGCCCCTCATGGTGATCGACCCGATCAAGCAACGCGCTACCGTCGAGTCCGCCGCCGCTACCCAGCAGCAGAAGCTCGCGGTGTACCAGTACAACCAGACTGAGGTCGAGCGGCAGCGCAAGCTCTTCCAGGCCGGCATCACCAGTCGCGACGCCTACGACCAGGCAGAACAGAGCTTCCAGAACTCCAAGGCCGACTACGAGAGCTCGAAGGCCACCACGGCCACCCAGCAGCAGCAGCTCGGCTACTACCGCATTACCGCTCCCTTCACCGGCACGGTCGGCGACATTCCCGTCCACATCGGCGATTACGTCTCGCCCACCACCCTGTTGACGACAGTCGACGCGAATACCGACCTCGAAGCCTACATTTATGTGCCGACCGAGCGGGCTTCCCAGCTGCGGATCGGCCTCCCGGTCAGCATCCTTAGCTCGGACGGCACCACCTCGGTTGAGAACACCAAGGTAGATTTCCTCTCGCCCCAGGTGGACAACGGCCTGCAGGGCATTCTGCTCAAGGCTCCCGTTCACTCCGAAACCGAGGACAAGCTGCGTACTGCCCAGTTCGTCAAGGCACGCGTCACCTGGTCCAATAAGGCCATGCCGACCGTTCCGGTGCTCGCCGTCACGCGGCTCGGCGGCCAGAGCTTTGTCTACGTGGCGCAGCCTGCCGGCCCGGGCAAGTATGTCGCCCACCAGAAACCGGTCGTGCTCGGCGATACCATCGGCAATGCGTACGCGGTCGAAAGCGGTCTCAACCCGGGCGAAAAGGTCATTCTTTCCGGCCTGCAGATGCTGGCCGAGGGCGTGCCCGTCCACCCGCTCGGCTCCTGAGCGCCTGGGCTTCCATGCCTCCCTGCTCCACCGCCTCACGTGAGTGAAAGGATTTCTCCTTGGTTGACTTTTTCATCCGCCGCCCGGTTTTTGCCTCGGTCTGCGCGCTGCTCATCATCCTGGCCGGCGCCGTGTGTATCCCGTCGCTGCCCATTTCGCAGTACCCGCAACTCGCCCCTCCGCAGGTCACCGTCACCAGCAACTACGTCGGCGCCAACTCGCAGGTCGTTGAATCCGCGGTCACTACCCCGCTTGAGGAAGCGATCAACGGCGTCCCCGGCATGCGCTACATCTCCTCCACCAGCGCTAGCGACGGCACCAGCACCATTACGACCACGTTTGATACCGGCTACAACCTCGACATCGCCGCCGTCGACGTGCAGAACCGCATCTCGTCAGCGACCGGGCAGCTGCCTGCCGAAGTCAACCAGACCGGCATCACGGTTAACAAGGCGAACTCTAACTTCGTGTTCGCCGGCGGCGTTTTTTCCCCGGATGGCCGGTACAGCAACCTGTTCATCTCGAATTACCTCGATGTCTACGTCAAGGACGCGCTGAAGCGCATCAAGGGCGTTGGCGACGTGACCATCTTCGGCGAGCGCAAGTACGCCATGCGCCTGTGGCTCGACCCCACCAAGCTGGCCGCGCGCCAGCTGACCGCCAGTGACGTGGTCGCCGCCGTGCAGGAGCAGAACGTCGAAGTACCCGCCGGCCAGCTCGGCCAACCGCCGAACGTCGACACGCAGGCCTTTCAGATCACCGTTAATGCCATCGGACGGCTCAGCACACCGCAGCAGTTCAACGACATCATCATCAAGAACACGGCCAACGGCATTGTTCGCCTCAGCGACGTCGGCCATGCCGAACTCGGCGCCCAGACCTACGCCTCCGACCTCAAGTTCTCAGGCATCCCGGCCATCGGCTTCGGCGTACAGCAGCTCAGCAACGCCAACGCGCTCGATGTCGATAAGCAGGGTAAGGCCGTTCTGACGGAACTGGCTAAGAGCTTCCCGCCCGGCCTGAAGTACGTTATTGCCTTCGACACCACGACCGTCGTCGCCGAGGGCATTCGGGACGTCGTGCAGACGCTGCTTGAAGCCATCGTCATTGTCATCCTGGTTATCTACTTTTTCCTGCAGGATTGGCGGGCCGTTATTATCCCGGCCATTACCATCCCGGTCTCCCTCATCGGAACCTTCGCCTTCCTCAAAGCCTTTGACTTCTCCATCAACACCCTTACTTTGTTCGGGATAACCCTCGCAACCGGCCTCGTCGTCGATGACGCTATTGTCGTTATTGAAAACGTACAGCGCCATATCACCGAGGGCATCGCGGACGCGCACGAGGCTACCTCCATTGCCATGAGCGAAGTGACGAGCGCCGTGGTCGCGACCTCGCTGGTGCTCATCTCGGTCTTCATCCCGGTATCGTTCTTCCCCGGAACCACGGGTCTGCTGTACAAGCAGTTCGCCCTCACCATCGCGTTCGCCATCGCCATCTCCGCCTTCAACGCGCTGACGCTTTCGCCCGCGCTTGCCGCGCTGCTGCTCCGTAAAGAAGAGGAAAAGCACGGCATCCTGCGCGCGATCGACACGGGTATCCGCAAACTCAGCACCGGCTACGCGCGTGTCATCCACTGGGTCATCCGTCTCCGCTACGTCATGCTGCTGCTGTTCGTCGCCGGGCTTGCAGCCACTGTGTACGTCTACCAGGTAGTTCCAACGGCCTTTGTCCCGCAGGAAGACCAGGGCTACCTCATTATCCAGATCCAGTCGCCGCAGGGCGCCTCGCTCGCCTACACCAAAGGTATCCAGGACAAGCTTTCGCAGGTACTCAAGGGTGAAAAAGACGTCTTCGGCACATTCTCGATCGCCGGCTTCTCCTTTACCGGCAACGCCCCCAACTACGGGCTGACTTTCGCGCCTCTGCAGCCCATCACGCAGCGTACGGGTGCCGGCGATACCGCTGTCGCCATCCTCGGCCGCATCCGCCCCAAGTGCCTCATGATCCCGGGCGCCCTCGTCATTCCATTCGAGCCGCCCGCCATCTCCGGCCTCGGCAACTTCGGCGGCTTTGCCTTTGAGCTGCAGGACCTTGGCCGCAACACCCTGCAGGATATCGACCGCGTCGCGCATACCATCGTCGCCAAGGGCAACGCCAGCGGCAAGCTGGTCGGGCTGTTTACCTCCTACACCTCCAACGATCCGCAGATCCTCGTCTCGATCGACCGTGAAAAAGCGAAGACCCTCGGCGTCCCCTTCTCCCAGGTCTCCGATGCGCTCAGCGTTTACATGGGTTCTGAGTACATTAATAACTTCGACTTCAACAACCGTTCCTACAGGGTCTACGCGCAGGCCGACCAGCAGTTCCGCCGAACCGCTGTCGACCTAAGGCAGTTCTACGTTCGCTCCGCGACCAATCAAATGATTCCGCTCGAGAGTTTCGTCACGCTCGAGCAGACCTCAGCGCCGGCCGTCATCAGCCACTACGACCTGTTCCGCTCGGCTGAAATTGACGGATCGGCGGCGCCGGGCCTGAGCTCAAGTGAAGGCCTCATCGCGATGCAGAATATTGCGAAGCAGAACATGATGAAGGGCATGGACTACAGCTGGACAGGCCTGGCGCTTGAAGAGCTCGAGTCCGCAGGCAAGACCGTCATCATCTTCGGGCTCGGTATCCTTGTCGTGTACCTCACGCTTTCCGCTCTCTACGAGAGCTTCGCCCTGCCGTTCATCATCCTGCTTGCGGTGCCGATGGCGGTGCTGGGCGCGCTGCTTGCCCAGTCGGCCCGGGGCCTGCCAAACGACGTGTACTGCCAGATCGGTCTCGTAATGCTGATCGGCCTTTCCGCGAAAAACTCCATCCTTATCGTCGAATTCGCCGAGCAGCTGAGGAAACAGGGGCGCTCCATCGTGGAGGCGGCGATCGAGGCCGCCGAACTACGGCTCCGGCCCATCCTCATGACCTCCTTCGCGTTCATTCTCGGGGTCATGCCGCTGGTGTTCGCCGAGGGCGCAGGCGCGAATGGCCGCCACTCTGTCGGCACCACCATCGTCGGCGGCATGCTCCTGTCGACGATCCTCAACCTGTTCTTTATCCCGGTGCTGTACGTCGTGCTGCAGACGCTGCTTGGCGCTAAGGGCGGCGAAAATGCTCCCCCGACGGTCCACGCATCCCCTGTATCGACGCCCTCCACCGGCCCGGTAGCGCAACACTAGGTTCAACAGCACAGAGAGCATGTAACAGCGATCTTGCTGCCGCATGGCGCCCCAAGCATCTCACCAGACATGCTGAAGACGGATGCGGCGACGGCTCTTGTGCTCGGCGGCGGCGGCCCGCTGGGGATCGCGTGGGAAGTCGCCATGCTCGACAGCTGGGCTGCGGCTGCCGAGACCCCGGTACCGCTTGCTCCTTTTCTCGATGGCCGCATCATCGGCACATCCGCCGGTGCGGTCGTCGGCGCTCACCTGGCCCAGAACGACGGCGTTTCCGCGCTCCTCGCGCAGCAGGACGAGCCCTTGGGCCCCGACACGCCGGACGGTCCGGACATGACGCGGTTCATGGCTGCTTTTCTCAAAGCCAAGCTGTTCTCGCGCGATCTGTCCGGGCTTCGACGCTCGATCGGCCGCAGCGCAATAAGCGCGAAGGTTCCAGGTGAAGCCGAGTTTCTTGCTGCATTCGCGCGTTCTTATGTCCCGAAAGAGCCCTGGCGAGCGGAACGCGAGCTGCTGCTGACCGTGGTCGATGCGGCTACCGGCGAGTTCCACGTTTGGAACGCCGCGTCCGCTGTTCCGCTCCCTTTGGCCGTGGCGGCCAGCTGTGCCGTGCCCTGCGTTTACCCGCTCGTCCACGTAAATGGGCGCGCCTACATGGATGGGGGCATCGGCTCCTCCACCAACGCCGCGCTCGCCGCGGGCTGCCGGCGTGTCGTGGTGCTCGACCCGCTGGGCCGCATGCTGGGCAACAGCTCACCGCTCGACGATGAGCGGCGAGCCCTTGAGGCTTCCGGCTGCTACACGCTCGCGTTCACCCCGGCCCAGGATGTGGCGAACGCGGTCGGTACACACCTGCTCGACGCATCGCGCCGGGCAGAGGTCGCGCGGCTCGGTCGCGTGCAGGGCGCCGCCACCGCCGCGGGTGTCTGGAAGTTTCTGAGCAGCTAAAACTTAGGCGTTTTGCTCTGCCCGCAATGCTGTGTCTACGCCGCGCTAACATCTCTGACACATACGCTGGCTATGCTCGGGCGAATGCGCACATACCCTCGCCTGCACTACACCATGGCTCTCGGCCTGCTGCTTATGCCCGCTGCCGCCCGCGCGCAGTTTGAAGATGGCAGCATCGTCGGCACCATTCGCGACAGCGCCCAGGCCGTGCTGCCCGGCGCGACCGTTACCGTCACCAACACGGCCACCGGTATCGTCAGTACGCGCACATCAAGCGGCGACGGCGATTTTGAGGTGCCAGCTCTGCGTGTCGGCCAGTACGACGTCGTGGTGTCGAAGCCGGGCTTTACCGATGCCCGAGCGGCCGATATCAGCGTGACCGTCGGCGGGCGTCAGCGTATCGATCTCGTATTGCCGGTAGGCTCCGCGAGCACCACGGTCGATGTGGTTTCCGGCATTTCCCTGCAACCGGAGACAGACACGAGCCAGCGCGGGCAAATTATCACGCAGTACCAGACGGCCGCGCTGCCGCTGGTCACGCGCGACTATGCCGACCTGCTGGGCCTGATCACCGGCGTGCGCCAGACGACGAGCGCTCTCGAAAGCACCTCGAACACGGGCCTTACGCGAGAAGGCTCGTTCAACGTGAACGGCCAGCGCTCCGTTTTCAACAACTTTCTGCTCGACGGCATGGACAACAATACCTACGGTGAGTCCAACCAGGGCTTCTCGAACCAGATCATCCAGCCCACCCCGGACTCCATCGCGCAGTTTGAAGTAGTGACGAACAATGAAACAGCCGAGTACGGCCGCGCCTCCGGCGCTGTCATCAATGTAGCTTTCGCTCAGGGTACTAACAAGCTGCACGGCACGACTTATGACTTCCTGCGCAATACCGATCTGAACGCCACCGGCTTCTTCCGGCCGCCGGGCGGCATCAAGCCGCAGTTCAATCGGAACCAGTTCGGCGGCAATGTAAACGGTCCCATTCTCAAGGATCACCTCTTCTACTTCCTCGACTATGAAGGGCTGCGCCAGGAGCGCAAGCAGGTGTCAACAGCGACGCTGCCGACCCCGAACCAGCTGGCGGGCATGTTCAGCACGCCTGTCTACGATCCGTACAATGGCACCCCCTATGCCGCCGGCACGTCCATCCTGAATGCCGCGGATATTTCGCCTGCTGCCAGGACCATCGCGCACGATATCGCGCTGCTGAACCCGAGCGCAGCCAACGCGAACAACTTCACAACCCTGCAGCGCTCGCAGAACTTTTCCGATAAAGGCGACCTGCGGCTCGACTACACCCAGGACCAGCGGAACTCCTACTTCCTCCGCATCTCTGACATGAAGCAGGATGCGACCGACTTCCCTATCTTCGGGCTGCCGCTCGACGGTAACTCAAATGGCAACCAGCGCATTCTCGACCAGCAGGTTGCCGCAGGCTACACCCGCGTCATCGGCGCGAACCAGCTGCTCGATGTCCGGCTGGGTATCTCTCGCACCAAGGCGGGTAAGTTCTCCCTGTCGATCGGCGACGACCCCGGCATTACTTTTCCGGGGCTGCCCACGGACCCTATCGTCGCCGGCGGCATTCCTGCCATTTCCATCACCGGCATCTCCGCCCTCGGGCGCCAGTCCACCAATCCCCAGTTCCAGAACCCCTCGCTTGTCGACCCCAAGGTGAACTACTCGTGGATTATCGGTAACCACTCGCTCAAAGCCGGGTACGAGTATCAGCATGTCTGGATGGCGGTTGAAGATATCAACCCGCTGTACGGCGGCTTCTTCTTCGCCGGCGGGTTTAGCCGGCCCTCCACTAACGGCAAACTTACCGGCACGGCGACGACAGATAACTACGTCGCGGACTTTCTGTGGGGCGCGACGAACCAGTACACGCTTTCCTCCTACTTCGTCGCGCATCTGCGCAATCAGTCCAACTTCGGCTATGTGCAGGACGACTGGAAAGCTTCCCCGAAGCTGACGCTGAACATGGGCCTTCGCTACGAGTACACAACGCCGTACTACGAGCAGAAAAACCTTCAATCTAACTTCAACCCGGCGACGCTCTCGCTTAATGCCGCAAGCAACAGCGACCGCTATCTCATTCATCCCGATCGCAACGATTTTGCGCCTCGATTGGGGTTTGCCTACGCTATGGACACGAAGACGGAGCTTCGCGGAGGTTACGGCATCAGCTTCTCTCATTACGACCGCGCAGGCTCGGGAAACATTCTCGCAATCAACCCGCCCGAAGCCCTGTTTGTAACGGTGCCCCAGACTGCTCCACACGCCGGCGGCACGGATGTTTACACGCCCATCGATCAGGGCTTTCCTTCGAGTACGCTCACCTTCAATCCGCTTACGGATAACGTGACGTATATCGATTCCAATCGATACCGCGACAGTTACGTACACAACTACTACCTCGATGTGCAACGCACCCTGGCAAAGAACACCCTGGTTGACGTGGCCTACGTCGGCAATCATGGGCTTAAGCTGCTGCAGTTCGGAAACTTCAACCAAAAAAACCCGGCGCTCGGCTTCGCGCGTCCTATCCCGACGTATGGCGACATCACCATCGGTCTGCACGAGGCTTACTCGAATTACAACGCATTGCAGGTCCGCTACGAGCAACGCATGGTCCGTGGCCTTACCCTGCTGAACTCCTTCACGTGGTCCCATGCACTCGATAATGCTGGAGCTTCGCTCGAAGCCAACACTCCTTCCATGCAGGACTACAACAATCCATCCGCCGACTACGGACAGTCTGAGTACAACCAGCCCCTGCTTAACACCACGTCCATCGTTTACGAACTACCCTTCGGACGGGGCCGCAGCTTCATGGACAGGGGCGGCATTCTCAACGAGGTTCTGGGACAGTGGCAGGTTTCCGCCATCAACCAGGCGCAGTCCGGCGTCCCTTATCAGATAACTTACAATCCAGCTGCCGCCAACCAGGTTTCAGGCATAAGTGCCAGTTACCGCGGTTCCAATCTTTACCGGCCCAATCGCGTCCCCGGGAAAACGCTGAACCACCTGGACAAGAATCTGTCGAACGGCACGTCGCTGCAGTATGTAAGCATCAGCAGCGTCGCAACGCCGGGAACCGGAGCCGTTGCAATCCCCTCAACGACGACCGGGACCGGCGCACTCGCTAGCCCATTCGGCAACCTCTCGCGCGACCCGGGCCGCACCCCGACCTACAACACGCTCGATCTTGGACTGAACAAGCATTTCGACACTCCTCTTGAGTCGCTCAAGATAGAGTTTCGCGGCGAGTTGTACAACGCTTTCAACCATAGCAACTTCACGCAGCCCGCCGGCACCATCGCGAACTCCAGCGCAACGATGAACGGCGTGAACACACCGGTACAAACCGGGGGCGCCATCACCAGCACCTTTGACCCACGCATCGTGCAGTTCGGACTCAAAGCACTTTTTTAGTGAGAGCGCTAGGGGTCCGAAGGCGATAGCACAGCGGACTTTATCGCAATGAGAGCGTATGCGATACTGAGGCTCTGCCGGGATGGCGGAACAGGCAGACGCAGCGGACTCAAAATCCGCCGAGGGCAACCTCGTGGGGGTTCGACCCCCCCTCCCGGCACCAAGATAAGCTATTCATCCTGGTCACATCGAAAATTAAAGCCTCTCGACGCGAGAGGCTTTTGCTACTCTCAGGTCTGGTGCTATTTTTGGGGTCACGTCATGTCTAGTTTGCTATCGCCGATCCGTCCAGAAGCCAATTGCAATGACGGTCCGCTACGCACATCTGCCTTTAACCTTTCAGCTTCTTAAGGTAATCCGCATCTACCTGCAGCGACCGTTTCCACGGCATGTCCGGATATGACTCCTGCTCCACGAACATATGCTCGATGGAACCCGGCTTCACCGCCGCAAAGATCTTCGGGTAGTCCGCCGTGCCGTGCCCCAGCTCCGCCGCCGGAGGCGGGTTGTTCACCGAGGTGTGACCGGCATCTTTCGCAAAATCCTTCACGTGTAGCATCTTGATGCGGTTCGGATACGTTTGCAGCAGGTGCTCCGGGCTGCCGCCACCGACTGTCACCCAGCCGCAGTCCAGCTCCATGGCCACCAGGGCCGGATCCGTCTCCTTCAGCAGCAGCTCATAAGGCACCGTGCCGTCCTGCGGCTGAAACTCCATGGTGTGATTGTGGTAGCCGAAGCGGAAACCCGCGGCCTTGACCTTGCCGCCCCACTCGTTGAACTGCT
Organism: Acidobacteriaceae bacterium; assembly: GCA_965276625.1. Classification (GTDB taxonomy): domain Bacteria; phylum Acidobacteriota; class Terriglobia; order Terriglobales; family Acidobacteriaceae; genus EB88. The sequence continues at coordinate 1,209,809 of CBDIBB010000002.1, read as the reverse complement.
GCGCGTTCCACTTCCAGTCGTCGAGCGAGAACGACGTGACCTGCTTTTTGAACGGAAGCGAAGCCGATTTACCGCCCGGCCTGAACCCCGGGAACGAGCAGATGATGTACTTCGCCGTACCCAGCCGCCGGTGGAAATCGAGGATAGCATCAAGATGCTGGGTCAGTTGAGCAGAGGGGTAGTGCGCGGAGACGCATCGCAGACGCGCAGCCTGCATCGCTGCCTTGACCTCGGCCGGCGGTCGGTTGAAAAAGCCCGCAGCCTCCACTTCGCGGTAACCGAGGCTGCCGACCTCCTTCAGCGTACCGCTGTAATCGCCGGCGAGCTGCTCGCGTACCGAGTAGAGCTGCAGCCCCAGCGGCAGGCCGAACGGCGTAGCCTGCGCGCGGCGCGCGGGCAGCAGGGTGGCGGCAGCCGCAATGGTGGCGGCGGTCTGGACAAACCGGCGGCGGTTGATGCTCGGCATGGTGCTGACCTGGATTCTGCGACCGCTGCAACCCGCGGCCGCGTCGTGTTGACGTTCCCAGCAACGATGCCACGTTCCCATAGCCGCTGTCCACGACGGAAACGAAAGTGCGCGCTCTGATACTCTAACCCCGGCGCTCTGCGTCCAAACATACGTCCATAGAACAGGCTCCGCATGCATCTATATGGATTGCGGGAGCTTGCGGCTGCACGAGGAGACGCACCTGTTCCACTTTGAGGAGAAACGGCCTGTGAAGCATGTTGCATTGGTAGGAGTTCTGCTGGTTGCCATCGGGGGCGTCGCGCGCGCGCAGCAAGGGGGCGCCATTCCCGACGCTCCGACGCCGCAGGCGCCTGCCGCCGGCTCACTCGGCGACCTGAAAGATACGGTCAAGCCCGGCGCCGGAACCGGCATCGCCCCGCCGCCCGACTCCCGGACCGCCCCGGGCGCGAACCAGGCAGCGGACCAGAGCTCGTCCTCCACGCCTGCCGATCAGAGCGTCGCGCCTCCGGGTTCCACGCCGCAGCAGCAGGAAGCGCCTATCATCCCGGCGCCGGGCCAGGGCCCCGCGACCACGCTCGTCATCCCGGTTAACGAAGTGATCGTTCCAGTCACAGTTCGCAACAAAAAAGGCGGCCTGGTTCCCGACATCGACTGGCGCCAGTTCCGTGTTTTCGAGGACGGTACCCGTCAGCGCATCACCTACTTCACTACTGACCCGTATCCACTCTCCGTCGCGTTTGTCGTCGACCAGAGCCTTCCGGCTGACGTGATGAACCGCGTCAACGAGAGTCTTTCCGCCGTTACGGGCGCCTTTACCAAGTACGACTCGGTCGCGGTGTTCGGCTACAACAGCTCGCCGAAGATGATTACTGACTTCACCGCGGCCCAGGGCGCCCGGCTCAATGTTGCGCTCTCCAATGCGAAGGCGCCGGGCCGCGATATGGGCGTCATCGCGCCCGGCGGCCCCATGGACGACGGCATTACCCAGAACGGCAAGCAGCTGGACCCGAACACCTCGCCGTCGCACGGGCAGAACGTCGGCTGGGCCATCACGCCCAAGGAGTACCACCCGCTCAACGATGCCATCCTGGCCGCCGCCACGGTGCTGGCCAAGCAGCCGCGTGACCGCCGCAAGGTGCTCTACATCATCTCCGACGGCAAGGAGCAGGGCTCGCACGCCTCGTACAAGGAGGTCGTCCGCTTTCTGCTGACCAACAACATTTCGGTCTCCGGGACGCTGGTCGGCGACTCGGCCATCTGGGGCGTCGGCTACCTTGACAAGTTTCACCTGCCGCTGCTGCCGACCATGCGCGATAACCTGCTGCCCAAGTACCAGATCGCCACCGGCGGCATGCTCGACTCCGAGGTCTCAGAAAACGGCATGCAGATGTCGTTTGCCAAGATCACGAACGCGGTGCGCAACCAGTACACCATCATCTACAACAGCCACACCAATGTGCTGGCCAGCCGCTTCCACACTATCGAGGTGCGAGTCGAAGGCATCCCGAACCTCGATATCGTCGCGCCCGACGGCTATTACCCATCGGCGCACAACAATAATCGATAGCTCAAGACCGCCTGCATTCCGGCGGCTGGTTAAAATACAGTGGCTCTCGCGATGTTTGGAGAAATCGATCCCGAACAACGTGAGGGCCATGACTGCGTTTGCAGGCACGTGACGCAAAATGCCACGCCAGTGGCCGCCAGCCGCGCAGGCGGTCTTCGCCCTTAAACGAGCCTGAGTGCCTTTGACCACGCCATCCGCGCCCGTACTTCTTGGCCTATGCGCCGCCGCGACCTGGGGTGCGGCCGACTTCGCCGGCGGCCTCGCCACCCGGCGCGCCGCGCCCAGCCGGGTCGTCTTTATCGCCCACGGCACCAGCCTGGTGCTGCTCGCGGCGGTTTCGCTGGTGCTTCCGGCAAGCCTGCCGCCGCTTGCGATGCTCGGCGGCCTGCTCTCAGGCATCGCCGGCGGTATCGCGCTCATGCTTTTTTACGAGGCACTGGCACTCGGCGCGATGGGCCTCTCCGCGGCGGTCGCGGGGCTGCTCACTGCGGTGCTGCCGGTCGTGCTCGCGATCCGCTCACAGGGTGCGCCCGCGCCGCTGCAGATCGCCGGCTTCGCGCTCGCCGCGGCGGCTATCCTGCTCATCGCCTATGCGCCGCCTGCTTCAGGAGCACAACCCGGCCGCCGTGCGCTGCTTTTCGCGACGCTCGCCGGCGCTGGCTTCGGTCTGCAGCTGGTCTGGCTCCATGCGTCGGCAGCCGCAGGCCACCCGGTGCCCGGAGGCTATATTTCAGACCGCCTGGGGATGGCGCCAATCCTCCGCGCGCTGGTGCTGTCCCGGCTCGGCGGGACAGCCGTAGCCCTGGCTGCTCAACTGGCCGCTCGCGCCGGCCATCGCACGCGCCTGCTGCACCCGGCAACCGAACCCGGCACGAGTACGCGATTCGGCAAATGGACGCTCCCGCTCCCCGTGCTCGCCGCCGTCGCCGGGCTGCTCGACACGAGCGGCAACGCTTTTTATATGCTGTCTTCGCTCAGCGGACGGCTCGATGTCGCCGCCGTCCTCTCGTCACTTTACCCGGGCGGCACCATCCTGCTCGCCGCCCTCATCCTGCGCGAACGCGCCACCCGCCTGCAGGCACTCGGCATGGGCCTTGCGCTGTTGGCGGTCGCGTTGATCGCCGCTTGAACTGTGCAGCAAAAGAGAAAGGGCAGCGATCTTCAACAATCGTCGCCCTTTCTATGGTGATAACGGCCTTAATTAGAACGAGTAATGCGCGGCGAACTGGATCGTGCGCGGCGAGTTCTTACTATTCGTAATCTGCCCAAATGTCGAATCCCCTACGTTGCTATCGGGATTGCCGTAGCTCACCAGGTTCATGACATTGAACGCGTCCGCCCGGAAGCCAACGGCCTGACCTTCCGTGATATGGAAGTCCTTGAACAGGGACGCGTCAACCTGCTCAAAGCCTGGTGCCCGCTGTGTGCTTACTTTGGCAGTTCCAAATGAATTCGGCAGCTGAGGACCGTATGCACAGGTTCCGTTATCCCCGGCAGTACACGGTATAGCTGACGGATCGGTACCAAACCAATGCGCAACACCTTGGTTTACAACGTTCAGCTTCCTGTACTGGTTTGCCCGTTCCGCGCTGAAGTTGTTGCCGAGAGAGTTCGTATTGTTGTTGGGTGACGAGAGAATGGTAATCGGCAGGCCCGAATAGGCGATTGCTGTCGAAGACAAAGTCCAGCCGCCAGCCAGTAAGTCGATCACCCGGTTCGTGTTTCCACCGAACTGCTGGCCGCGCCCGAACGGAATAGTGTAGGAGCCATTCGCGGACAGGTTCTGCCGCACATCCAGTTCCGACGGGCCGTAATCGCCATGAAGATTGTATCCATCCTGGATGCCGAAAGAGCCGGATGAGCCCGAAGCACCGTAGTTGCCGTTGGTATCGGTCAGCGATTTCGCCCAGGTGTAATTGACCGTAGCTTGGAAGCCTTTGCTCACCCGGTGGCGCACCGTGACCTGGAGTGCGTTATAGGTGGAAACACCCTCGGTCTCGTACAGTTCTATCGAACCTGACTGGCCGACAAGATTTGCGAACGGCGCGACGTCGGCAGCAGGCAGCGGCGCACCAGTCGGCAACGCGGCAATGGAGGCGGCCTGTGCGGTTGTCAGTTGGTTGGCATTGCGGAAATCAATTAGACGATGGCCGATCTCGCCGATGTAGCCGAACTGCGCGGAGGTACTGTTGTTGAGCTGGATCTCATTGTTAAAGTTGAACTCTTCGAGATAAGCCTGCCGGTAGTTTTGCGCGAACGCCGTGTAGCCGGAAACATTTTGCGAGTTCGCCCCTACCTGGAACCCGTTCTGCTCCGCAAAGAACGTCCCTGGAGTGCTTAGAGTTGTCGGCGCGGTCGCGGTAAGCTGCGAGAAGTTATTAAATGGAGGATTGCCAGTGAGACCACTGAGTCCTTCAAGAAAGCTGGTCGTGCCATACCCGCCGCGAAACACCACACGCGGATTGAGTTGGTAAGCAAACCCGATCCTCGGTTGGAACTCATCCAATGCGGGACTGTAACAGCCGGAGTTGCTGCACACGCTGGAACCGGCAGGCGCGTTCGCCGGTACGCTTCCCGCGTACTCGATCGTACCGGACTGCGGTCCGGAAAGGATCACGTTCGCGAGCTGATTGTGAGCTTCCTTAAACGTGGAGTCGAATTCGTAACGCACTCCAAGGTTGAGGGTCAGCCGATCGGTAATTTTCCAGTCATCCTGGGCAAAGCCGGCAACACGCCACTGCCGCTCCCCGAAGAAGCCGTTTGACAAGCTGATCTGCTGCTGACTCGCGCGATCGAGAAGCCAATCCACCGGTCCGTATCCTGTGGCACTCGGAAGGCTGCTGGACTGGCCGCTGAAGGTATAGGTTCCGAGCTGCCCGCCGCTGCCATACTGCGCGAAGTTCTGCTGGTAACGCAGCAGTTCGCCGCCAAGGCTGAACAGGTGCTTTCCACGCTGGATAGTCAGGGTGTCGCCGAGGCTGTAGGTGTTATCCCGGATGACCTGCGCCTGACCCGGAACACCCACACCGGTCAAAGTGCTGTGCTGGAAACCCTGATACGTAAAGCCGGCAAACTGCTGCGGTGCAGGCGTTGGAATACCCACAACAGAGTCGCCGTTCGTACCGAAAGCGCCTGTGGTATCTGTCGGAATATTCGAGTCCCAGCGAATGCGCGTAAAGCCAAAGCGCGCTTCGTTCACAATCGCCGGCGAAATAGTGCGCGTCCAGGTGACACCGCCCAAATGGTCGGGGTATACGTTCGAGTTCGGGAACTGGATGGCTAACGCAGCCGTACTCGCACCTGTCGACTGACCTTGCGAATAAAAGGCTGTGATCTTGTCAGAAGGCCGCGGATCGTACTCTATCTTAACGTCACCCTGATCGTTGGTGACAAACGAGTTTGTTGGAGCAATATAGTTGTTCTGAATCAGTCCGTCAGTAGGCGCCTTGTTCGGCAACGGATAGTACTGTGGATGAGCCAACAAATACTGAACGACCGGATTGTTGACCGGAATTCCCTGATTGTTCGCGTAGGGGCGGAATCCATTCTGCGGGTCAACTAGAGTAATTCCGGGAACCGCGGAAAAATCTCCTTGGCGCATGGCGGCGGTGAGTACGCTCGCCGTACTGCTACCTCCTTGGTGTTGCCGCGTTCCTTCATAATCGACAAAGAAAAAAAACTTATTCTTAAAAACCGGGCCGCCGAATGTTGCGCCGAAGAGTGACTGTGTAAAGGGAGTCTGCCCCACACCGGAAAAATTATTAGCCCAAGTGTTCGCGGTGAGGTCCTGATCTTCAACGTTGTAGAAAACACTGCCGTGATAACTGTTTGTACCGCTCTTGAGCACGGAAACCACGTCGCCGCCATTCACATTGCCATACTGTGCGGGCGCATTGGCGGAAATGACCCGAACCTCTTCAAGCGCATCCGGCGAAGGGTTGTAGCCGATGAGATTATTCTGCGTCTCATTGATGTCAATTCCGTCGAGCGTGTAGTTATTATCTTGCGCACGATTGCCATTGATCGTTACAACACCGCTGTTATATGTATCGCGCTGGGTTCCATTGCTGCCGGTTAACCCGGTCGGGTCGGTTGCGACCGCGCCAGGCTGAAAGAGCGTCAACGAGGAAAAATTACGGCCGTTCAGTGGAACTTTCGAAATCTCATTGGCGTTCAGCGAAAGCCCAAGAGTCCCGTCGGTCGTATCCAGAATCGGCGCCAGATTTCCCTGCACCTTTACATTTGTGCTCGCCCCAACGAAGACGTGTGCATCGACCTTCGCGGTCTGGTTAATCTCAAGCGCGAATGACGGGATGGTGACCTTGTTGAATCCCTGAGCATTCACCTCGATCTGGTACTGTCCGATCGGCAAAAAGCGGATCGTGTATACGCCCGCGCCATCGCTTAGAGCAGGCGTACGCACACCTGTACCCGTATTGATCGCGACAACCTGCGCCTTGGGCACAACGGCGCCGCTCGGGTCGGTCACAGTGCCGGTGATAGAACCGGTGACAGTCTGGGCCAGCGCAGCGGAAGCGGAGAACAGCGCAAAACTCGCAGCTACAGACGCTGCGCGGGAGAAACAGGGGCGGTGCTTCATACAGTTATCCTCGATTTTCACGCGTACCGGCGAGGCGCAACGAAGTACATGCGATTAATAGAAACTCGACAGCAGCCGGACGTGAACGGGCGCCAAGGCCCGAGGATGAGCCTAAAGCGGAAAACCACCGGGGTCAATCAAAACTATCGTTTTCGACCGAAACGATCATCTTATGAAAACATTTCAACGCGAAAACGCCCGGCCTCGTTCTTGAGGGCGCGGGCGTCTCGGCCGAACTTGAAAGTTAAACCGCTTACTTGATTTCAGGCGCGGTAATCGGGGCAGGCTCGGTTTTAGCGGCTTCGGACTTCGTAGTCGTTGTTTCCGGGTCGCCTTTGATCCCTTGCTTGAAGCCGCGCAGGCCTTCTCCAAGTCCCTTGCCCAGCTCGGGCAGTTTGCGGGGACCGAAGACCAGGAGCGCGATGACCAGGACGAATATCAGATGCGACGGTGTGAACAGATTATCCAGCATATGGGATTGCCCGCGAACAGGTGCGGGACTTCTCCTCCATCAAGCCGGATTGTCTCATATCCACAAATCCTGTGCGCTGAGGCGCTGTGGACCGGGCAAAAGCTAGTTTGGACGAGCCTGTGACGCGCCCAGCCTGGGCGCCAGCATTGCGTAGAACGCCGGAATGCTTTCGGGCGCGCCCAGCGTCAGCCTGCGGTTCACCTTCAGCATCGGGTACAGGCGCGAGCCCGCGATCTCAAGCGTCGGCACCGAGAAATCGCTGCCCGGGTATACGGTCATCAGCCACTCGCCGCCATGCACATGCCGCAGTAGCTCGCCGAAGTAGCTGCCCCAAAGCAGCGTCAGCCACTCGCTCTCGCCGGCTGGCAGCGGTTCGGGCGCGGGGCACAACCGGTTCAGGATGCGCTCCAGCCGCTCCAGGGAGGCGGTCGAGTAGCCGAGCTCCTCATGGAAATCCACGCGCGCGATCGCGACCGCCTCGGCGGCGTAGGCCTCGATCATCGCGTCCAGGCTGTCCCACTTCCTGTCGGTAAAGCGCTTTCGCGCCTGTTTCTCACGTTCACTCACCCTTTCAAGGTACAGGAGGCGCCCACAGTGTCGCCGTGGAGATGTAAAGTGGAGCTTGGTATTCCGGGAGGTTCCGCTCTTTGCTGACACGCTTTGCCCGCCGCACCCTGGCGCTCGCCGCCGCCCTTCTTACGCTCGCCATTGTTCACCCGGCTGCTTTCGCCCAGGCGCCCCAGTATCACGCACCGGTGGTGGCAGCGAACAATACGCTGTCCGGGGTGAACTATAACAATCGCTTTGAGGTCTACGGCGGCGCCGGCTACGCGCATTTCGACGCAGGCCCGGCTACCCTTCAGGGCGCCAATCTCGGCGGTCTCGACCTGCAGGGGGCCTACTTCCTCAACCGCAAGTGGTCGGCTGTCGCGAACGTTCGCGCCTACTACGGCACCAGCGGCGCCGTCCCCAACCCCTACCTCGTCAGGGGTCCTGCTGTAAGTGAGTACTTCGTGATGGGCGGCCCGCAGTATCGGCTCGCATCGAACCGGCACGCCTCGCTCTCGCTGCACGCGCTGGCCGGCGGCACCTACGGCTATTTCAGCCAGGATCTGGGTGTTGACGAGAACGGCCGGAAGGTGGAACCGGGCCAGGTCGGATTTTTTGACGACCAGATCGCCTTTGCCAGCGCCATCGGCGGCTCCATCGATCTCAACCGTTCGCCGCGCCTGGCCTTTCGCATCTCGCCCGACGCGCTGCTGACCGATCTCTCCAGCCAGGGCAAGGGCGATTTTAAGGAGCAGTTCAGCCTCTCGGTCGGCCTGGTCTACCGCTTCGGCCGCCATATCGACCCTGACCGCGCAGGCGCCCCGGCGCACTCCGTCCGGTAGCTACAGGGTGCCGTCCAGCGGAGCGCCGGACGGCACCATCCTGTACAGGATCAGGTCGTCGCGGTCCTCGTCATCAAACGCATGCCAGTGAGCCACGCGCTGCAGGCGATACCCTGCCGCGTGAATATCTTCAAGCGTGCCGGGGTCGAGCTCGTTCCACCCCGCATACCAGCCCGGGCGATAGCGCGCGATCCTCACCGGCAGTTCGTCCGTGCCGAAGTCGTCGCAGATTGCCGGCAGATGCGTAAACAGCGTGATCTCATCGCCTGAGATGGAAAGCAGCAGCCGGTTGCCCTGGCCGGCATGTGCATCGATATAAGCCGTAATGCCCTTCGCCGCGGTCAGCAGCGTGTACTGGGGGTGCAGCGCGAAGTGCGCCGTTACCTGCACGTCGCGCACCGCGATAAAGGCAAGCAGGGCTATCGCCGCCCCGGCAAGCAAACGACTCCTGGCCGCAAGTGTTTGAACAGCCAGAACCGTAACAAAGATAACGGGGTAGGCCAGCACCATGTAGTAACGGGGCTGCGGACTATTATGCCAGCCTGTAAAGAAGATGTACCCGGCTGCGGCGAGCAGCGAAGCATACACAACGGGCGCGCGCCGAAAGCTCTTTGACAGCGAAAGCCCCAGGCCCATCAGCACCAGCAGCGTACACACCAGCCATGGGCCCACCCACAGCAACCCGTGCGCCGCCCACCAGTATGCCAGCAGGTGGTCGTGCCATCCCCGGGGCTGCGCCCACTTATTCGCAGTAAAAAAGTAGTGGAAATCAAGCGAATATCGCCGAATTGCCAATACGTAGTACACCAGCCACGGGACGATACCCCCGGCGAAAGCGATTGCCATTTCGATGACTGCTCGCCGAAGCCGCCAGCCCGCCGCCGCGCACACCAGCAGCGCCAGTGATGGCAGCAGAAAAATGGCGGTCGTCTTGGTCAGCACCGACAGGCATGCCAGCACGCCAATGCCCAGCAGTGCCGCTACGCGCCGTCGGCCGTGCCATTGCCACAGCCGCAAAGCCACCAGCCAGCTCGCCAGCATCCAGAAGCACAGCAGAGGCTCCAGGATAGCCAGCCTGCTGAACGCCCACAGGTACAGGCTGGCCGACAGCAGGAGCACACCGCCCCAGGCCGCTATCCGTCGGGCGCCCGCCGCGCGCATCACCCAGTAGCTCAAAATCAAGTTTCCGCCGAAGACGAAGAGCGTAAGCCCGCGCGCCGCGATAACATTGACGCCCGTTATGCTGAACAGCAGCCACTCAAGCGTGGGCCATACCGGCAGTGCGACCGCGGTGTTCAGGTCGCCGGGCACACGCCAGCCGCCCGAGAGCAGCGAGTGAATCGCCGCCTTCCCGTACCAGCCCTCATCCGTGTACTTCGAGTAATCCATCCAGGGCGAATTGTTCGGGAAATCCGCCCGCAGGTAAATCCAGTGGAAAGCCCACAGCCCAAGTACCACGGCAAACAGAAGCCCGCTCAGCAGTCGCCGGTGGGCGCTGACCTGGCGCAGTATCCGGCTATTCGTAGGCAAGCGCGTCGATCGGGTCCTTGCCGGCGGCCTTCCAGGCCGGGTAGGTCGCACCCAGGGTCGCGCCGACAAAGGCGATCAGCAGCGAGCGAACCCACCACTCCGGCGGGACCATGAAGGAAAGCGTCGGGAACCGGTAGTTCAGAAACGCCTTGATGCCGAACGTGATCAGGATGCCCAGCACGATGCCCACGACTGTGACCAGCGCAGCCTCGCGCAGGACAGAGGAAAGAATGTACCCACGAGAGGCGCCCATAGACTTCAAAATCCCGATTTCTCGGGTGCGCTCGATCACGGCCGTGTACATGGACTGGAAGATGACCAGGAAGCCGATGATGACGGCGATGCCGATGACCGAGTTGAGCGCCGGGGTAAACGCCGGCAGGTGCGAGGGGGTAATCATGGACAGAAACGCCTGGAGCGATTGGACCTTGTACTCGCTCAACCCGGGGGTCTGATGGATCTCCTGCTCGACCATCTGTTCGCTTGCTGGTTTGTCCAGTCGAAGATAGAAAAGCGAGGCGTTTTTCGGGGTGCCAATCAGTGTGCCCAGTGTCTGAATAGGCACGAACTTCCGGCTGCCTTTGCCATGCTCCACGATTCCCGAGATACGGAATGGATGCGCCTTGACCTGAATGATGTCTCCAACGTGGAGGCCGCTGCCTTTGCGTGCCTGCAGGTCATCGACGATGACGTCGTTCGGATCCTGAAACGGGCCGCCTGCCAGGTAGGTAAAAGGACGCAGCCCGTTGTAGCTCGCGTAGTCGATGCCCCAGATCGTCTCAACAGACCCTACGGTGCTGAGGTCTGTGATGACCGGAGCGGCAACCGCGACATGGGGCAGTTTTGCCAGGACTCCGGCGATGGAAGCAGGCACCGGAGCGCCACCGACCGCGGAGATAAAGCTGGAGTTCGCCGGCTGCACGATGGTATCGGCGCCGATACCGCTGGTCTCTGCCCGGTTATTCTCCAGCATCCCAATCATGATGCCCACGATCGAGAGGATCATGACTACCTCGACCGCGACAGCCAGCATCGTGACGAGGGTGCGGACAGGACGATGGAGCAGGTTGCCGACGACGAGCTTGTTCATTCGAAGAGGACCCCCTGGAAAACACGCCGCTGGATGGATTGCGCCCGGCGGCGGCTGGGCGTCCCATAAAGTGTAGCAAAGCGTTTACGGTGGCTCTGTCGTCTCCACTGCCGACTGCCTGTTGCCGAATGCGTTTCATAAAGGAACAATCGGTTATTAAAGTCACACGCAGCCTTTGACTGCGGCAGCGAAACGGCACTAAGTTAGGTGCAAGGGCACCCACCTCAGCCAAGGTCGTTTGAGCATGGGACAGTTTGGACAGGCATTACGCAGTGAACGCGAATCCCGCGGGATCGCGATCGAAAATATCACCGGCGTAACCAAAATCAGCGGCCGGCACCTGCTGGCGCTCGAGCAGGAAAACTTCTCGGCGCTCCCGGGCGGTGTGCTCAACAAGGGCATCGTGCGCGGTTACGCCCGTGCCTGCGGCATGGACGAGGACGCCTGGGTCGACCGCTACCTCTCTGCCTATCACCAGAGCGGGCAGATCAAGGATGACGACCAGGCCTGGATGGAGTTCGCCGAAAACGTCGGCAAGTCCCGCAAGGGCGACGAAACCGAGGCGGACACGCGCCTTCGGTGGGCAGGCGTCGCGGCGCTGCTCCTCGTGCTGGCCGTTTTTACCTGGTACGTGGTCCACTTCGTCTCCGCCAAAAGCGCTGCGCTTGCGGCTCCCGCGGCGCCCTATGCGGCTCTGGGTTCCGGTTCCTGAGGCGATCCAGGCGGTCTGGGCGCTCCTGTCATCTGTGACACGACAGCAAGGCATCCCAGAAACCGAGGTAAGATCCGGGCATGGGCACTCTTCTTCCATTCAACGCGGCAGCCGCTCCTCGCAGCCTGGTTCTCGATCCGCCCATGACTGACGCGGAACTGGAAGAGTTCTGCAGTTTGAATGATGTGGCGCGGATCGAGCGCACGAACGAAGGAGTCATCCGCATGAACCCCCCGGCCGGCATGTTCACGAGCGACGGAAATGCGGAGCTGATCGCGCAGTTGCGCGACTGGTGGAAAACACACCGCCGCGGCCGCGTTTGTGACTCGAACGCCGGATTCTACCTGCCGGACGGCTCGATGCTCAGTCCCGATGCCGCCTACCTGCTGCCGGAAACCCTCGCGCACATGACCACGGCAGACCGGAAGGGCTTTCCCCATCTCTGCCCCGATTTCATCATCGAGCTGCACTCCGAGTCCGACCGCCTCTCCGAGGCGCAAGCCAAGATGGAGCAGTGGGTTTTAAATGGCGTCCAGCTCGGCTGGCTCATCGATCCTTACCAGCAGCAGGTGTATGTCTACAAAGCCGGCTCACACGCCGTGTGGTCCGCAGTGAGTGCTGTTGATGGCGAAGGGCCGGTCGCGGGCTTCCAGCTCGACCTTACCGAGGTATGGAGCTGTTACGAGTTCTGAGCGCGGCCTATTCCCCACGCAGAATCGCAGCCGGTTCCACTGCGGCAGCACGCCGCGCCGCAGGCAGTGCCGCCAGCAACACCGCGACACCCAGCAGCAGCACCGCCCCGACCATCACCGGCACATCGCTCGTCTTCGCTCCATAGAGCAGGCTCGCAAGCCAGCGCCCGGCAGCCAGCGCACCCACGACCCCAAGCACTGCCCCAGCCAGCGCCGGTCGGCCGGCATCGAGCAGCACCCGGCACAGCAACTGACCGCGGCTCGAGCCCAGCGCCATCCGTACGCCCCACTCCCGCATCCGCAGATTCACCCCGTGGCCAATTACGCCATACACCCCCAGCGCTGCCAGCAGCAGCCCCGCCAGACCGAACGCCCCCACCAGCAGAGTCTGGAATCGCTCCACCGCCAGCGCCGCATTCGTCTGCACCCGCAGCGGCAGCAGCGTCGGAATCGCCACCTCCGGGTCGACCGACCAGATCGCCTGCCGAATCTCAGGCCCTGCGATGCCGCTGCCTCGCACCAGGAACACAGGGCTGAACGGCGGGTAATCCCAGAACGGGATGTAAAACATGGCGACATCACGGCGGGGATCGTTGAGGCGGGCATCGGCTGAAATCCCGACGACCGTGTACACTCGGTCCCATTTTTCGATGGTGTGACCAACCGGGTTCTCGCCGGGCCAGACCGCGCGAGCGGTCTTCTCGGAAACGATGACAACGCGTGCGTGATTGCGGTCGGCGGCGGTGAAGTCGCGTCCGGAGGCGATCGGAATGCCCAAAGCAGCGAAGTAGCCGGGCGAAATCATACGCAGGTTCGCAAGTTGCGTTTCCCCCTGCGACAGCGGATTATCGGGGCGGCGCACGGCGTCTACATTGATGTCGCCAGTAAGTGGGAGTGTGCTGGTAATTGCCGCAGTTCGCACGCCCGGCAGCGCCTGTAGTTTGGCTAATGTGCGATCGATCATCGCATCGCGCGCGCGGCTCGGGGCGTCGTTGCCGTCGGCGGTAAAGTCGCCCTCGCCCTGATAGCGCGGGTCGCTCAAGCTGGCTTCGGCCATCGTGACTGGAGCTTGGCTCAGGCCGCGCGCGCTGGTCAGCAGGTGGCCGAACGAGCGCGCGACCAGCCCCGTAATAGTGAGCAACACGAGCGAGCAGGCGATTTCTGCAACGAGCAGCGTAGTCCGGGTACGCGCCGCGCCTCGGCTTTCACCGGCTGTGCGGGAGCTGCCGTTGCCCATGGCTCGGAGCGGGTCGGCAGCGCCCGCGCGCCAAGCCGGCAGGAGTCCAAACGCGAGCGAAGTCGCAAGCGAAAGCGCGGCGGCAACCCCGAGAACCGGCAGGCTGAGGCGCACCTGTTCGAGCCGAGGTAGTCCCGCAGGGGCGAGTGCCAGCAGCAGGTGTACCCCACCGTACGCGACCCCAACCGCCGCGAGGCCGCCGGCACAGGCCAGCAGCAGGTTTTCAGCCAGCGCCTCGCGCACCAGTTGCCCGCGCGAAGCTCCCAACGCGGCGCGGAGGGCCTGTTCGCCCGCATGTCCGACCGAGCGCGCTAACTGTAAGTTGGCCAGATTGACGCAGCCGATCAGCAGAACGCCACCGACCGCGAGCAGCAGCAATACGAGCGATTTGCTGACGGTGCCGGTGATCTCCTGCGCGAACGGCTCCATCACGACGCCCAGATGAATAGGGAGGTGATCGGCAGCGGCGGTCGCTTTCTCAATGCCGTCCAGCTCGGACTGGGCGGCCTGCACCGAAACACCGGGGCGCAGGCGAGCCAGACCGAAGTAGTTAAAGTCGTTGGTGTTCTCGGTAAGTTCCACGGGTTGGGGAATCAGCGGCGTGTACACCGCGTATGCCTTTGCGTTGCTTGCGGACTCGCCAGGCATGATGGAAACAGCAGGCATGCGGAAACTGGCCGGCAGGACACCCACAATTGTGAGCGGCACGCCGTTGACCCGCAGCGTTTTGCGAAGGACGTTCGGATCGCCGGCGAAGAAACGCTGATAAGCGGCCCAGCTCAGGACGGCCTCGTGGTCGCGTCCTTTCCGGAACTCTTCGGGACGGAACGTGCGACCGATTGCCGGCGCACTGCCAAGCACGCGGAAAAAATCCTGCGAGACGTCGAGGCCCGGCACCATCTCCGGATGTCCGTTGCCCACGCTTACCGACTGCCCACTCGGCCGTACCAGCGCGGCTGCTTCGAGCGAGCGGGCGGGCGTCTGAAGATTTAGGAAATGCCGGTAGTTGACCGGCGCCAGCGGCATGGTGGCGCTCATTTCGCGGATCGTCTCATGCCAGACCGCGAGCTGGCCTTTCTCCTCAAAGCCATACGGCGCGAGCAGCACGGAGTACACCACGCTGAAGATGGCCGTCACCGCGCCGATACACAGAGCAAGGACCGCGATCACCGAGGCGGTGTAGCCCGGGGAGCGGCGCAGCCGGCGCGCGGCTTGTTGCATGGAAGTGAAAGGCAGGATGGCGGGCATGGCATACCTCGGTTTGCAAGCGATATTTACCCAAGAGCACGTATGTTGCCAAAGACGGTGCGCGCATTTCCGCATTTTCAGCCCCTCTGTTCCGCAACTAGTGTCCGGAAATGGAAAATGGTGTCCGGTTCCGGACGTAATGATCCAGGCGAGATTGCCGCTTTCCCGTTTACTCAATCGCAATTAGCCTAAAGGCACATGGCTTCGCTACTGGAACCGCGCGGGATTGCCGCCCTTATCGCCCTGGCGGTCGGCTGCACCCTGCTCTTCTTCATTTTTCTGCGCGCTCGCTACTCCCGCTACCCAGCCATCCTGTATACCTGCGGCGGCTACATGGCGCTGCTGCACCTCGTCTGGATCGTCGGGCTGCTGACCAGTCACTATCTCGAGAACGGCTTTGCCACGCTGGAGCTGCTGACCTTTCCCTGGAGCATGGCCGTCATCTTCAATATGTCGATGGCCGGGTTTACGGTGCTGCCGGAGCTGCTGCTGAACTACGCGCGCTTCGTGCTTGGTTTCGGCGGCCTGCAGTGCCTGCTGCTCACGCTATTTGTCTGGGAGCTGCGCCTGCGCCCGGTTCGCCGGCGTGCGCCCGGCCGCTCCTGACCATACGCTTCATGGGTCGCAGTGCGCCGCTCACCCCTTGACGGCGCCGCTCGCTGCACCGGCTTTGCCCCGCTTCCCGCGGCTCAGGTAGCATGGGTAGCTGGCAGCGCTCTGGGCCGGCTTCCTGCACCGATGCCGCTGGCCCGCCGAGCCCCTCCCTGTGTTCCCGGCCCTCCTTCCCCAGAAGAGCGACCTGGGACCGGAAGAGACCGGTCGCGCATGCCATTCGGAGGAAGTACCCATTGCCAGCACGCGATAAGTTCCTGTTTACCTCGGAGTCGGTCACCGAGGGCCACCCTGACAAGATCGCCGATCAGATTTCCGACGCCATCCTCGACGCCTGCCTTGAGCAGGACCCCTACTCGCGGGTCGCCTGCGAGACCCTCACCGCCACCGGTCTCGTCGTCATTGCCGGCGAAATCACCACCAAGGCTTACGTCGATTTCCAGTCGCTGGTTCGCGGCGTGATCAACGAAATCGGCTATAACGACGCCGGCTTCGGCTTCGACTGCAACACCTGCGCGGTTATCTCCTCCATCAACAAGCAGTCCGGCGACATCGCCATGGGCGTGGACACGGGCGGCGCAGGCGACCAGGGCATGATGTTCGGCTTCGCCACCAACGAGACCGAAGAGTTGATGCCTACGCCGATCTCGCTCGCGCACAAGCTCGCGCGGCGTCTGTCCGAGGTTCGCAAGAGCGGTCAGCTGCCGTACCTGCGCCCTGACGGTAAAAGCCAGGTCACGGTGGAGTACGACAGGAACAACAAGCCGGTTCGAGTCGATGCCGTGGTCATCTCGACGCAGCATGCGGAAGAGATCTCGACTGAAAAGCTGCGGGCCGACATCCTCAAGGACGTCATCCAGGTCGTCATCCCGGCGGCCCTGCTCGATGCCGACACCAAGTACCATATCAACCCGACTGGCCGCTTCGTCATCGGCGGACCCATGGGCGACACCGGGCTGACCGGCCGCAAGATCATCGTCGATACCTATGGGGGCATGGGTCGTCACGGCGGCGGCGCCTTCTCCGGCAAAGATCCGACAAAGGTCGACCGATCGGCTGCTTACATGGCCCGCTACATCGCCAAGAACATCGTCGCGGCTGGCCTTGCCGATCGCTGCGAAGTCCAGCTTGCCTATGCCATCGGCGTGGCTGATCCGGTCTCCGTGCTGGTCGACACCTTCGGCACGGGCAAGCTCGACTCCGGCGAACTGCAAGCGCTCGTACGCGAGCACTTCCAACTCACGCCCAAGGGCATCATGGAATCGCTCGACCTGCGCCGCCCCATCTATCGGCAAACCGCTGCCTACGGCCACTTTGGCCGCACCGACAGCGACTTTGGCTGGGAGAAGACGGACAAGGCCGAGGCGCTTAAGGAAGCAGCCGCCAGCAAGGAAACCGTCGGCGCCAAGTAACCGTATTGGGTGCAGGAAAACGCGAAAAGGGGCGGTCCGACAGGATCGCCCCTTTTCTGTTTTCCGCGGAACCGCACGATTTCCGGCTTTTTCCGACGGAAAAGCCACGCGCACAATCGCTGGTCGCGGTGTTTGTTGAGTGAAAATGCTCTAGCATTGGGCGGGAGAGTCGATGCCCCATACGAGCGCACTCAGGACGATCGCAGGCCGGTGTGCCGGGCTGGCACTGTTGGCCGGGCTGACTTTCGGGGCTTGCCCGGCGTTTGGCCGGCAATCGACCCAGTCGAGCTCGCCCCAGCAGACCCTTCCGAACAAACCTGCTCCGCCCGGACAGGGAGGCGCGCCAAGCGCTACCTCCAGCGTCAACAGCGCCGAGGTCAAGACGGGGCATGCCCCCGTGGATCCGGCGCTGCTCCCCGCGGTCACGCCAAAGGGCCGTCCCATCATCGGGTTGGCGCTTGAGGGCGGCGGTGCGCTTGGCCTGGCGCATATCGGCGTGCTGCAGTGGCTTGAGGAGCACCACGTTCCCGTGGACCGGGTCGCCGGCACCAGCATGGGCGCGCTGATCGGCGGTCTCTATGCCTCGGGCAAAAGCCCGGACGAGATCCGGAAGATTGCCGCGAGCGATGCCTTCAAGAGCGTGTTCACGCTTGAAGCGCCCTACACCGACGTGAGCTTTCGCCGGCGCGAAGACCGCAGCCAGCTGCCCCAGGGCATCGAGATCGGCCTAAAAAACGGCCCCAGCCTGCGCAATTCCGCGCTGGTCGACTCCGGGCTGGTCTCGTTCCTGCGGCTCAACCTGGACCGCTACAACCAGTCAGACCTGCGCTACGACCGGCTGCCGATCCCATTTCGCTGCATTGCTACCGATCTGAACACCTTTCAGCCTGTCGTTTTCGACGGCGGCCCGTTACCGCAGGCGGTGCGCGCCTCCATTTCGATACCCGGGGTCTTTGCACCGGTTGAATACCACGGGCATTACCTGGTAGACGGCGCTATTCTCGATAACCTGCCCACCGATGTCGTAAAGCAGGACCTGCGCGCCGATGTCGTGATCGGGGTACACCTGCAGTCGTCCGGTTTCTCGGCTGCGGATGTCAGCTCTGTCGTGGGTGTGTTTACGCGCGCCTACGCTGCCGGAACGGCTCGGACCGAGCATGCTGGCGAGGCGCTTGCCGATGTACTGATCACCGCCGATACCAGCAAGTTTTCCACGTCGGACTACGCTGCCGCGCCGGACCTGATCCGCGCAGGCTATGCCGCGGCCGAAGCAAGCCGCGGCGCGCTGGAGCGGTTCGCCCTGGGCGATGCAGACTGGCAAACCTATCTAAGAATCCGCCAGAGCCGCGAAAGCGGGCCCTCGCCGACGCTGAACGTGGTAAAGGTCGAAGGCGGGGACAAGGGCGCGCAGGCCCGCGTGCAGGCGGACATGGCCCCGATGGTAGGGCGCCCGATCGAAGCACCCGCCCTGACTACTGCGTTACGACGGGTGCAGGGCAATGGCACCTACCAGGCGAGCGTGGAAACCCTCGGCTCCGATCACCCTTCTCCGACGGATCGGGCGCAGGCGCAAAGCCCGGCGACAGGGGTGCTGGTTCGCCTGAGCCCGGTGCGCAACGGGCCTCCATTTCTGCTGTTCGGCGCAGATATAACGGCTGCCAGCTCAAACGTCACCCGCACCACCTTCGATTTCCGCCTCATCGATCAGAACGTCGGCGGCTTCGGCTCGGAGCTTCGGACCGACCTGCGCGTCGGCTTCCTTACCCAATTTTCGACCGAGTACTACCGCCTGCTCTCGAGGTCGGGCTTCTTTGTGCAGCCGCACCTGGGCGTGCTGCGCGAGCCGGTCTACCTGTGGCAGAACCAGAAACGCGTCTCCGAGCGCCTGCTGCAACAGGCCGGCGGCGGCCTCGACCTGGGCCGCACCTTCAACCGCAACCTGCAGGCTTCGCTTGAGTACCGCGCACAAACCATCCGCTGGCACCTGGTCGATGGGCAGGACGGCACGCCGACTGTTTCCGGCACCGCGCAAACCGCGCTGGCCCACTTGGTCTACGACAGCCGCGAGTCCGGCACCATCTCGCCGCGCGGCACGCTTCTGCAGGTCAAGGCCGGAGCGTTATTCGATACCGTCGGCAGCCGGACCGCACCGCAAGTGCAGATCTCGGCCGGCCGATCGTTCACCCTGCCCAGCGGAATCATCGGCCTGTCCGCTGAAGGCAATACCTACTTCCGCCGCAACATCGCGGAGCCGCTCCGGTTTACCCTCGGCGGCCCCCTCCGGCTCTCTGCGTCGTCGATCGACGAGTACCGGGGCACCGACGACTTTCTTGCCCGCGCCGGCTACCTGCACCGCATCTCCGCACTACCTTTCGGGACCGGCCAGGGGCTGTACGCCACCTTCGGCTACGAAGCAGGCGAGATCTGGAGCCCGGAACGGCCTGCATTCCTGAGGCAGGACGGCTTCCTGACCGGGCTCGCGGCCACGCCGATCGGCGTGCTCCAGTTCGGCGGCTCCATTGGCGATGCCGGCCATCGGAAAATCTTCTTCTCCTACGGACGGCTGTTTTGAGGCGAGAACGCCTTCCGCGGAAAGCGTTTGTGCTGTGCGGCCTCATCTGCGCCGGTGCAGCGCTCACCGGCGCGATACACCGCGTCGAGTCAGCAAGCGCCCAGCCGCCAGAGCCGCTTTCGCAGCTCATGCAACGCGTCTCTCAAACGCCCGAGTTCCGCGATAAAGTGCTGGAGGTCACCCGCTCAGTGCCGAAGATCGGCGAGTGGCTGAGCCCGGACATGGTGAAGCTGCTGCGAACCGCCATACTCGGCAAGGAATGGCAGCGGGTCGATCACTTCCCTGCGTTCACGGTGGCGGCGCTCAATCGCAGCGTCGACCTGACCGTGCGCGTGGCCGGCGCCGTCAGCAAGCCGCTGGCTGTCAAGGACCTGCTCGACCTCGGGAGTTATGCGCCGGACCGGAGCGAAACCATCGACCTCGATCAGCCGGTCGCTCACCCCACCTACGCGGAAGACCCGGACACCGCCGTGACGCACCCGGCCCCGGGCCTCACCATGGGCGATGGAGCCGACCCAAAGCTGGCGCCCATGCACGCCGGCAGCAGGCGCATGGCCGAGGTGCTGAACCGGCTCTCCCTCAACACCGCGCATAGCCCGCAGCTCACGGTGCATCTGCAGGGGCAAGCCATCACCGATCCCGGCGCGCTCATCAAGGCGCTCGAGGCCAGCGGTCACCAGGTCGTTGTCGATGACGATCTTTACTTCGCCAACTTCGGCCACCTGCACGATGGCTCGCGCGACGTAATAATGCCGTTCTGGATCGACTCCCAGATCGCGGTGCCGGCATCCTTCCGCAGCCTGCTGGTACCGGTTAGCCACTCTGAACACGAGCTGCACGTGCGCGGGCCGCGCATCAACGCGGACGTGAGCTACTTCTTCGGCATCGACGGCAAAAGCGAGTTCCGCACCATGGACTCGCTCAACCAGCCGTGGGTGCTGGGCAGAAAAGCCTTTACCTACACCGGCGACCGCGCTGCCGAGGCCATCAACCTGCTGGCCCAGGCCACGCGCGTGTACCTGGCCGTGCACCTCGCCCACCCGGAGCTGCCGTTCGGCGGCTACTACAAACTGGGCGTCTGCCAGGATGTCAACGCAGCGCTCGAGCAGCAGCTGCAGGGCCGCGTCATCCTGTTTCCCCTTACCCGCGACCGCCGGTACTTCCCTCTTGACCCCGCACAGCTCCATTTAGACCCGCGCGATGGGCAGTTTCTGCGCCTGCTTGCCGCAATCCCGGACGACCGCGGCAGCGCCCAGCCTCCGGTCGCGCGCGTG
This sequence comes from Acidobacteriaceae bacterium, assembly GCA_965276625.1. Taxonomy (GTDB): domain Bacteria; phylum Acidobacteriota; class Terriglobia; order Terriglobales; family Acidobacteriaceae; genus EB88. The sequence continues at coordinate 1,188,931 of CBDIBB010000002.1, read as the reverse complement.
CTCGGCGCCCTGCCTGCTACGGATCTCTCCACGATCACTATCCCCGGCCTAAGCGACGACCTGCAACGCGTCGAGAAGGCGCGGGCACTCGGCCTGGTGCGGCGCACACACCCGCTGCTCACAGGCATCGTGCTGCTGCTAATTATTGTGACTGTCATGGTGGCATTTGCACTGTGGGCGTGGCGAAAGATGCGGCATCCTGCAAGGGACCGCGTCTGACGCTGGAGAGTCTGAGCGGCGGACTTTATATTACTGGTCGAACGTTTCCCAGCTGCGAAGCGGGTGCTCGCAGGCTTCCATATCGACGCGCCTGCCTCGAAACTTCACGCCTTCCATACCCAGGCGCAGGCGTTGTTCTGCCGCGGCTTCGCCCCTCAGCCTGATCTCGCCTCCGGCGCCCACGATGCGCTGCCAGGGCAGGCCGTGCATCGTCTCCTTGCGCAACAGCGTTGCGACCGCCCGGTGGTACAGCGCGTAGCCCGCGGCGGCGGCGACTTTGCCGTAGGTGGAAACCTTTCCCTCAGGGACAGAACGGATGATGCGCCGAAAAGCGGCATCGCGCTGCTCATCTTTGCGAAGCGCACCTTTCAGTATCTTTCGCTTGAGATTCTGCGGGGCAACCGGAAATTGCATGACCAGAACTGTATCAGAGGCTTGAAGCGGCCACACCCGACAGCCATGAGTGAATCAGTCGAACAGCCTCTTATCTCTCGTTTCCAGTTCAAGAAGATACGCCTTCGCATCGAGCCCGCCGGCAAAGCCTGTCAGCCTGCCGGACGACCCGACAACGCGGTGGCAGGGCACGACGATCGAGATTGGATTTCTGCCGTTTGCCGCGCCGACGGCACGGGTCGCCGTGGGAACACCCAGCTGATTCGCAAGCTGCCGGTAGCTTCGCGTTTCACCGAATGGTATGGCGAGCAGCGCGTCCCACACCGCGTTCTGGAAAGGTGTGCCTCTCATCTCCAGTGGAATTGAGAACGACTGCCGGTCTCCGGAGAAATACTCTCGCAACTGCTGTTCCGTCTGCATAAGTACAGGATGCTCATCCTGTACCACTTGCTCGGCCAGCGGAACACGGCGCGGGCGATCGTTCTCCCAGAGAATGGCCACGAGAGTTGTGTCACTCGCCACCAGTTTCAATCTGCCGACCGGCGAGTCGATGACTTTGTAGGCGAGCTTCACGGCTGATCCTCATGCCTGCAGACTGCTGCAGGCGCAAGGCAATCGTAAACCAATCCGGGAGCGGTGAAAGCGACATGGCACGATGATCGCGTGATGCGTTGATGATATTCGTCGCACGATTGGAATGATGTTTGTGGACTCGGCTAAGCTTTTACAGAATTTCAGATGGGAAAAGATCCATCAACGCCTCTTCAGCAGTTGTCAGCGCGGTTGGACTTCAAAATCAAAGGGCAACGCGGTTGACGATTTGGCTTTTTGTCTTGTCAAAAGCACGAAAATAAGATCGGTGTCAGTCATTGACATACCCGCATGCAAGGGAATCATAAGCTCGCATGAGAACGCTTATATCGGCTGTATCGGCAGGCACGTTCGCATGCACACTTTTGTCGGTCGCGACGATGGCTCAATCGCTATCCCCTCGCGAGACTTCCGACACTTGGACCAAGGCGATAACTACGAGTGTTCGGATGCAGTACTTGGTCGTGTTGCCTCGCAATTACACTGCAAACCATGCTCCGTGGCCAGTCATTCTTTACCTCCATGGCGCTGGCGATCGCGGAGATGATCTATCGCTTGTACGCCGAACAGAGGCTGTGCAGCAGGCCGAAAGCCGCTCAGACTTCCCTTTCATTCTGATTGCACCCCAGGTGTCTGACCCAAATCAGTCATGGCTCTATCCAGGCAATCGCAGTGCGGCGTTAGGCATATTGGATAAGACCCTGCGCAAATATCATGGCGATCCAACACGGGTGTACGTCACCGGGATCAGCATGGGAGGCTGGGGTGCTTGGTTTTTCGCCTACAAATTTCCGAACCGGTTCGCTGCAATAGCGCCGCTCTGCGGCTTAGACGCCGATCTACGCTGGACCCCTCAAATAGCTAGAACACCAGTGTGGGCTTTCCACGGCACAAATGACAACGTAGCACCTATCATTAACACAGAAAGGATGGTTGAGGCACTTCAGAAACTCGGGGCCGATCCGAAGTACACGCCAGTCGTTGGCGGCGATCACGATATCGCCAAAGCGGTTTATAGCCGAGACGACCTTTACAAGTGGTTCCTCCAGCATGTTCGTCATTCATCTGACCTCACAAAAGAGACGCAAAACCAAGAACGGTGAGCTGGGCTTGCTGTTCTGCACGAACAATTTTGTCCCCTAGAATTCGTAAAAATAAAAGCAGCATTCCTCTGAAACAGTCGCTGCAGTACGGAACTCAGAAAGGCTGCGTCAGGTACGGCGGCCATCAACAATGCACACGATTTCGATCGTCTCGACCGGTACGTTATCGGTGTCCGGCCAGGTCTTGTACGGCAGTCGGTATGGACTTTCGATCAGAATGCGCGTGGAGGGACGAATTTCGGGACGCCGAACGCCAAGTCGCGGATGCGCGATCAGGAGTTCCGTTTTGGCTTCGAGCTTCGCATACAGCCGTTCGGCCGCATCGTGGTTGTCGAAGCCGATAGCAACATAAATCTCAAGCAGGTCTTCGCGCGCCTGCGGGCTCCAGCGCAGCTCAACCGGCATGTGCGGTGGCTTGTTTCAGTCGCCGCCGCGCTTGCCGGCGCACCTCAGCGAGGTCGAGCTTCTGGGCCGAGCCACTCGCCTTGCCTTGGTCCCAGAGCTGCCGCAGGCGCCTGATATCTTCTCCCCGGAGCTCGCGCTTGAGCTGCCAATCCCGCAGTGCTTCGCGAATGATCTCGCTGGTCGTCGCATACTCTCCGGTTTCGACTGCTGCCCGGAGCGTCGTGATCTGCTCACCCGTCAATGCGATGCTGATCTTCTGGATATCCGGCATGCTCCACTCTCCAAGTCGCAATTATTGCTACTTCCTGGTGACTGTGCAACGGTCAACCGGCTTGTTTCACGCTCCACTTCACTGCACCTCGACTTTCAAGGGCAGGCGCAGCTCCGCCTCGGCGCTGCCATCGGGCTGGTTTGCGAGGGTGATGCTGCCGCCGTGAGCTTCGGCGATCTGCTGGACGAGGGCCAGGCCGATGCCCGCGCCGCCCGGCTTAGTGGTGTAAAAGGGCACGAAGAGGTTAGAAGGATTGGCGATGCCGAGGCCGGAGTCGCGAATACGGATGACCGCGGTGGCCGAGTCGATGGCCCAGGTGAGTGAGAGCGCGGGTGGGCGGGCGCGGTTTTCGAGCGCGGCCTCGGTGCCGTTGCGCAGCAGGTTGATGACGGCCTGCGCGAGCTGGTCTTTATCGGCGAGCAGCATAAGTTCGGGCCCCTGGTCGACGCGGACAGGGAGCCGGTCTTCAAGCGTGGCGAGCCGGCGCAGAAAGCTGCCGAGATCGAAGGAAACGCGGCGCGGCGCGGGCAGCTGCGCGAGCTGACGGTAGGCACTGAGGAAGCGATTGAGCGAGTCGGCGCGCTCCTCGATCACGGCGAGCGGGCGGTCGAATTCGGCGAGCGCGGCACCGGTAGGTACGGGCTGCTCTTCAAAGCCGCCCTGCGGATCGCACGGGCCGGCGCGGGATGCGAGCATGCCGCGCAGGGAGCCGGCGAGCGATTTGATGGGCGTGAGGGAGTTATTAATTTCATGGCCGAGCACGCGGATGAGTCGCTGCCAGGCCTGGCGCTCTTCCTGGCGAAGCGCCTGGCTTACATCGGAGAGCAGCAGCAGGATGTGCGGTACGCCGCCCTCGCGGAAGCGGCTGCGGCGGACCATCCATTGCGCCGGGCTGCCGGAGCCGATGGTTGTGACCTGCTCGTCATCAAGGTGCAGGAGGTGGTCGAGCGCGAGGGTGGTGGCGTGCCGGCCGAGTGGATTTTTTTGAAGAGTCGGCCCGAGGATGCGCGCGGCGGCGGGATTGAGCAGACGCAGGTAGCCGCGCTCGTCGAAGGCGAGCACCGGGGCTTCCATGACGGCGAGGACGCGGCGGACGAGGGCGGCGGACTCGAGTGAGGCGAGCCGTTCGGCCTGGAGGTCGTTCGCGAGGGCGTTGATTTCAAGTGCCAGATCGCCGAGCGAGTCGCCACGGCGGCCGCCGCGCGCGCGGAAGGAGTAGTCGCCCTCGCGCAGGGCGGCGACGACGTTGGCAAGCGTTTGCAGCGGGCGCAGCAGCTGCTCGACGAGGAAAGCCTGGAGCAGGGACCAGAAGAGCAGGAGCACCAGCGCCGTGAGCAGCAACATGGCGAATGAGGCGTGCGCGTGGAACAGCAAAAAACCCGCGAGCGCGAACAGCGGCAGGCTGAGCGACCAGAGGGTGAGGCGCAGGCGGCGCTCGTAACCCAGGCGGCGGCGAGTGCGCCCGAGCGGCAGGCGTTTTCTTTGCCCTGAACTGCGACCGCTCCCCGCGTCAGGGCGCGATGCCATGTTTTTCCAGACGGCGGTAAAGGGCGCCGCGGCTGAGACCCAGCAGCTCGGCGGCCTGGGTAATGTTGCCGCTGACGCGGGCGAGTGCTTTGCGCACCAGGATGGCTTCGACCGCATCGAGACTGAGTTCGTCAAGTGCATTGCCTACGGCGAGACGCGCAGGCGCGAGACCCAGGTCGGCAAGCTCGATCTGCGGACCTGCGGCCATGAGTACGGCACGCTCGACGGTGTGGTCGAGCTCGCGCACATTGCCGGGCCAGCCGTGGTGCAGAAGGGCCTGCAGCGCCGCGGGAGCAAGCCCGATGAGTGAGCGCCGGTAGCGCGCGGCGTGATGGGCGAGGAAGTGCGCGGCGAGCGGCGGGATGTCTTCGCAGCGCTCGCGCAAGGGCGGCAGGCGGAGCTCAACGGTATTGAGACGAAAAAGCAGGTCCTCGCGGAAGCGGCCCTCGGCGACTTCGCGGGGCAGGCTGGCGTTGGTGGCGGAAACAACGCGCACGTCGACGCGGCAGGTTTTCGAGGAGCCGACGCGTTCGAGCTGTCCTGTTTCAAGCACCCGCAGCAGCTTGGCCTGCTGGCGGATGGGTACGTTGGCGATTTCATCGAGGAAAAGCGTGCCGCGATCGGCGAGCTCGAAGCGCCCGACGCGGTCGCTGCGTGCATCGGTAAAAGCGCCACGCACATGGCCGAACAACTCGCTTTCGAAGGTGCCTTCCGGCAGGGCGCCGGTGTTGACGGCGACAAGCGGTCGCTCGGCGCGCGCGGAGACGGCATGGAGGGTTTGCGCCACGACCTCCTTGCCGGTGCCGTGCTCGCCCGTGATCAGCACGTTCGCGTCCGAGGGGCCAATGCGTGCGATCGCATCGAGCAGCGGGCGCATGGCCGGAGCGGTAGCGATGAAGCTGGGACGCTTTTCAGAGCGCAGCAGCAGGTTTTCCGCTTCGAGCATGCGGGCGCGCTTGAGCGTCTGGCTGAGCTCGACCTGGGTGCGGAGAATGGTGAGCAGGCGCGCGTTTTCCCAGGGCTTTGGCACGAAATCGCGCGCGCCCAGCCGCATGGCCTCGACCGCGAGCTCGATATTGCCCCATGCCGTCATGACGATGACAGGGACGCGGCTGTCGACGGCCAGCACGGCGCGCAGCAGCTCCAGTCCTTCGGCGCCGGAGGTCGTATCGCGCGAGTAGTTCATATCGAGCAGCACGGCGTCGAAACTCTCGCAGCCAAGCTCGACCAGCGCCTCAGCAGGCGAGCGCACGGTGTGCAGCCGGTAGCCTTCCGGCTTGAGCAGCAGCTGGAGCGCTTCGAGGATGTGGGCCTGGTCATCGGCGATGAGCAGGCGCGCTCTGGCCGGGCTAGGCTGCGAACTGGTGTGGGCCATGGGCATCGCTTCCACGATTATGGGTGCGCGGCCTGCGCGCTGTCAGGCTGCTTTTGCATACTCTTCTCCGTGACAATACCGGTTTTCGCGTCAGCGATTGAAACACCGTAGGTTTCAAGCGTATCGCCAGTGGCCCGCGCGAGCTCGACCTTTGCCTTCTCAAAGGTCGTTTCCGCCGCGCTCAACGTCGACTCGGCAAGCGCGAGGTCGTGCTGCGCGGCGAGCGTTTGCAGGTTGGAACCGGCGCCGAGTTTCTGCTCCTGCCGGCTGATGTCGAAGGTCTTCTGCGCCAGGTCGCGGGTTTTGCGTGCCGCGATAACGCGCGCGCCGTTCTGCTCAAGCGCGTACTGCGCGTTGCGTACCTCGATGCGGATCTGCTTTTTCTGCTGCTGGATGAGCAGCTCCGACTGGCGATACTCCAGCTCGGAGCGGTACTGGTCCGACTTGGCGACCCGGTTGCGGATGGGAATGTCGACCGAAACGCCGACGAGATAGTCGGGCGAGCTGTTGTCGAAGGATTTGCGCACAGATCCGGCAAAATCGGTCGGCACGGAAGAGCTGCTGCTCGCCACGGGATTGTTGGTGCCGGCGAGACCGGTGCCGCCGTAGTACGCCTGGAGGTTGACCGAGGGCAGCAGGGCATTGCGGGCAGCCTTGCGGCTCAGGTCCTGGTTCAGCAGGTTGATGCCGGACTCGGAAAGCTCCGGCCGATCGCGCAGCGCGCGCGTTGTCAGCTCTTCAAGGGGCTGCGGGTTTTCAGCGCCGTCAACCGCGACCGCCTCCGTCGGAACGACCGGAATCTCTTCGAGGGTCGCATCGTCGAGGTTTTTCGTGAGCGCATTTTTAATCAGTGACTCCTGCAGTTGCAGCGTGGTTTTCGCTATGGTGAGGTCCTGGTCGCGGCTTGCCACTTCGCCGTCCGCCTTGGTCACATCCATCTCCGGGATCGCCTTCAGCGCGAGCTGGCGGCGGTCGCTCTCAAGCTCATCTTTCGCGAACTGCAGCGAACGCTCCTTGACCTGCTCGTCCTGGTAGGCGCTGACCAGGTCCCAGTAGATATCCGCGATCTGGGTGATGGTGTGGATGACCTGGTCCTTAAAAGCGATTTCAGAGATGGTGCGGTCATTGCGGGCGATCCGCAGGTAACGTAGGTTGGGGCCGAAGCCGAAGCCGGCCAGCAGCGGCTGCTGCAGCTCGACGTGGTAGTAACTGTTGAGCGCGGGTGTCAGCGTGGCGAAAGGACTGTTCTCCGTAGCGCGGCTGTTCTGCAGCACGGCGGTGAGGATGGTGCCCGTGGGAAAGGCCTGCGCGTATTCGAACTGGCTGGTGACAGTATTCGACTGGAGCGAGGGAACGCCGTAGAGCTGCAGGTTCGAGAGCGGCTCGGTGTAGTGCTCGAGGTTGATCGACCCGGTGATGGAGGGGTCGAAGGAGGAGACCGCGGTTCCGGTGCCGAGCGTCGAGCTGACCAGGCCCGACGCACCCGAACCGGCGCCCCCGGTACCGCCGGAGGTACCGCCCGCGCCGGCCCCGGGCGCGCCGGAGCCGAGGCCGCCGACGCCCCCCCCCTGCGTGTTCTGCACGATGCCCGCGTTGACCCCGCGGAAGGTGGCGCCCGCCTTGGTGCGCTCAATATCGGCCTCTGCAATGGGCAGGTTGTAGCGCGCGATCGCGATGTCGAGGTTGTTCTCAAGCGCGAGCAGGATCGAGTCGTTAAGCGAAAGATACAGCTTGCCGTCGCGGATGAGCTCGTCGATGCGCGCGGAGTTGGCGAGGCTCGCCTGCGGCACCTGGCTGGCGCGGTAGGTGTCGAGCGGGTTGTGCGAGTGCGGCAGATCGAGCCGCAGCGCGGGTGCGGCAGCGGGCTGCTTAACCGCGGCTTGCGCCGCGGTCGTTTGCGCGAGCAGGCCAGGGGTCGGCATGGCGAGCAGTAGGGCGGCGGCGGTCGTGCGATGAAGACGAGTAAAGATCACGAGGTGTGCACTTCCGCAGCCGCCGAGGCCGCCGCCGTGGTCTGGGCGGCGGTATCGCGCATAAGCCAGCCGTCGCGCAGCTCCAGAATGCGGCGGCCATAAGTAGCGTTGAGCTCGGAGTGCGTGACCTGCACGATCGTCGTGCCGGCCTCGTTCAGCGTGCGGAACAGCTGCATGATTTCGGCGGCCTGCGCGGAGTGGAGATTGCCGGTGGGCTCATCGGCGAGCAGCAGCGCGGGGTTATGGATGACCGCGCGGGCGATGCCGACCAGCTGCTGCTGGCCTCCGGAGAGCTGGCTGGGGTAGAGGTCCTTCTTGCCGACAATCCGGAAGCGGTCAAGGGTGTCGGCGACCATGGCCTGCCGCTCGGAGCGCGGCAGGTTTTTGTAGGAGAGCGGCAGGTCAATGTTCTCGGCGACGGTGAGGTCGTCGAGCAGGTGGTAGCTCTGGAAGACCATGCCGATGCGCCGCCGCGCGAGCTCGGCGCGTCCCTTGCGCGCGAGCGTGTGCACGGCTTCACCGTCAAGCGAATACTCGCCGCGCCACTCGTCGTCAAGCAGCGCGAGCACGTTGAGCAGCGACGACTTGCCCGCGCCGGACGGCCCCATGATGGTGACGAAATCGCCCTCGCGAATGGTGAGATTGATGTTACGCAGCACGAAGGTTTGCGCGGCGCCCGATTTGTAACTGCGTTCGATGTGTTTGAGTTCGATCATGGGTTACTCCGATCTGAGGGCTTGCATGGGGTCGATGGAGGCGGCGCGGCGCGCTGGAATAAGAGCCGCAAACAGCGTGGAGACAAGCAACATCAACACAACCGCGAGCAGCACCAAAGGCTGGAACCCGCTGGTCTGATAGAGCGTGTGTGCGAGCAGCCGCGCAGCGATGAAGCACAGCGGCAGGCCCAGCGCGAGTCCAAGGAGCGCCTGCAACAACGCTCCGCGCACCACCATCGCCAGCACCTCGCCGCGGCTCGCACCGAGCGCCATGCGAATGCCGATTTCGCTTGTACGCCGCGCGACGGCGTACGCCGTAACCCCGTACAGCCCGATGGAGGCGAGCACCAGCGCCAGCAGGCCGAAGAGGGTGGTCAGCCGGACGACCAGCTCTTCCTGTGTGAAGTTGTCGCTGATCTGGTCGGTGTAGGAGCGCATATTCAAGATCGGGATGTTCGGGTCAATATCCCTGAGCGCTGTCCGAATTGACGCCGCGGCCGTGGTCTTGTCGCCACGGTAGTGGAAAACGAGATTGCCTGCGAAATGTTTAAAGTTCTCAGTCTCAATGTCCCCCACTTGCTTGTAGGTAGTGGCCTGCGCTATTGGCGTAAAGAACATCGGTTGCATCGGCTCGGCGGGATCGCCGTACTTGGTGTCGTCAACTACACCGGCGATGGTGAACTCAGAGGGAATATGCGGGTCGGGGCCAAAGTGTTCGCCAAGAGGCGGCTTGCCTTTGAGGTATCTTTTAGCGAAAGTCCGGTTTACCACGGCGACGTGGGTGCTGGTTGGGGTGTCCTGCTCGGTAATGCCGCGGCCCAGCAGAATGCGAGTCCCCACGGTCTCGAAGTAATGGGAGCTCACTGCCACGTAGCTCGCCTGATGTCCGCTGTTCGGGTCCGCTGCCCCGGGCATGAAAACGTTTGTGCTCCAGTTGTTGTAAGCCATCGGCGCATACGTGGCGTACGCAAAGTTCTCGATGCCGGGCAGGCGCGTAAACGTGTCTTCCATGCGTCGATACAGCCCGGCCAGCTGCGGATACCTGACGCCCGCTCCCTGCAGATCGACAAACAGCAGCAGCCTGCCATCCGGCTCGAAATGAAAGTTCTGCTGCTGAAGGTGCCGCAGGCTGGTGATGAGCAGCCCGGCGGTGGAAAGCAGCGCCAGCGAGAGCGCCGCTTGCATGACGACCAGCAGCTTTTGCGGCAGCGCGCTCGCATCGCGCGTGCTCCGGTTGGCTCCCCGCAGCGCCTCCACCGGGTTCGAGCGGGAGGTGATCCAGGCGGGCGCAATGCCGAATACCAGACCGGTAACGAGCGAAACCGCGAATGCGAAACCCAGCACCGGGCCGGAAGGCACAGCCGAGAGAGGGCTAACCTCTAAGCCCTTCATAGCGAGCGCAAGGATCGCTTGCGCGCCTCCATAGGCGACTACGAGCGCCGCAGCGCCGCCCAGCAGCGCGAGCAGCAAAGCCTCGATAAGCGTCTGTCGCACCAGCCGCGTCCGCGGCGCGCCAAGGGCCGAGCGCACGGCAAGTTGCTGCTTGCGGCCCATGCCGCGCACCAGCAGCAAATTGGCAAGATTGGCGCAGGCGATCAGGAGCACAAAACCGGCTATCCACTGCAGCAGCTTGAGGCTGCTTCCATAGTCAACCTGCAAGCTGTTAATGCCGTCGCTAGCCGGGGTCAACTCGGTCGTCTGACGCGCTAGGTCCTTCGCATCGACGGGGTCTGTGAACGCGTCCGGGTGTGCCCCAATCCACTGGCGTAGTTCGCCCTGCATAACCTGTCCGATTGCGGGAACCTGTTGACGGCTCGGCACGCGCACCAACAGATTGAGCCACTCTAATCCAGGCGAGCGCATCAGCTTGCGCTCTGGATTCAACACTGGCTCCTGCCACAGAGGAACCCACAAGCCGGGAGCCCCCGGCTCATTGCGCTCGCCCGAAAAGTTGGCCGCTGCAATGCCGACGACCGTGTAAGGATGCCCGGTGAGCAGCAGAGTGCTGCCCACCAGGTGCGGGTCGCTCGCGAACTTCGTGCGCCAAAACGTGTAGCTGACAACAACGCCCGGCGCAGCGCCTTCGCGGTCGTCCTTCGGGCGCAGGAGCCGACCAGCGTAAGGCTCAACCCCAAGCACAGAGAAGTAGTTACCAGAGACAAACCGAATGTCCAGCGGCTGCACCGCGCTCGCCTCGGCAGGGCGCCGCACATTCACCGTGTTGGTTCCAGCCTGCACAGCTACGATTCCCGCCGTGCCCGGGGTCTGCTCACGTAGATAGCGATACAGATCGTAGGAAAAGATGCTCCAGCTGTCCCGAAGGCCGCCGTCGACGCAGCAGTCGATATTCTTGCCGACCTTGTAGAGCTGCTCCGGGTGTGCGACCGGGAGCGAGCGCAGCATGACCTGGTAGAACAACGTGAAGATTGCGGTGGTCGCGCCGATACCGAGCGCAAGTGTAACGATGGCGGTTGCAGTGAATCCCGGCGACTTACGCAACTGGCGCAGGGCGTAGCGGATGTCGTTCCAGAGAGTCTGCATAGGATTACTCCGTTCTGAGGGCTTGCATGGGATCGACTGAAGCGGCGCGGCGCGCGGGGATGATGGCCGCGAGCAACGCAGCCAACAGCAGCATCAGCACGACAGCGAGCAGCACCAGCGGCTGGAACCCGCTGGTCTGGTAGAGCGTGTGCGCGAGCAGCCGGGCGGCGACGAAGCACAGCGGCAGGCCGATGGCGAGGCCAAGCAGCGCCTGTGACAGAGCAGCGCGGACGACCATCGCCAGCACCCCGCCGCGGCTGGCGCCGAGCGCCATGCGGATGCCGATCTCGCTGGTGCGCCGCGCGACCGCGTAGGCGGTGACGCCGTAGAGTCCGATGGAGGCGAGCACCAGCGCGAGCAGTCCGAAGAGCGTGGTGAGCCGGACGGTGAGCTCCTGCTGGGTGAAGTTGCTGCTGAGCTGGTCTTGGTAGGTTTGTAGTTTCAGCACCGGGATGCCAGGGTCTATGGACTGGAGCGCTCGGCGCACCTGGGCCGCGGCCGCGCCCGGGTCGCCGCGATAGTGCACGATCAGGTTGCCGGCGAAGTGTCCGAACTGTTCGCTCGCGATCTCATTGGGCTTGGTGTAGGCGACGGACTGCGTGATGGGCGTGAAGTACATCGGCTGGACGGGTTCGGACGGATTTCTGTATTTGGTGTCTTCGACGACGCCGACGATTTGCCATTGCGCTGAGAGGGTTGGGCGGGGACCGAAGTGTTCGCCGACCGGGTTTTTGCCCTCGAGGAAGCGCTGCACAAAGGCCTGGTTGACGACGGCGACGGGGGTGCTGGTGGCGGTGTCCTGATCGGTGATGCCGCGGCCCAGCAGGACGCGTGTGCCCAGGGTGGCAAAGAACCCGGGACTTACGGCGGAGTAGGAGGCGAGATGCGCGCTGTCATAGACGGCAGGGCGCCCGGGCTGGAAAATGCCGCCGTCAAAGTCGTCGTTCGCCATGGGTCCATAGGTGGCGTAGGCGAAGCTTTCGATGCCAGGCAGCCGCGCGAACCGGTCGTCGAACTGGCGGTACAAGCCGGCGAGCCGGTCGTAGGTATATCCGGCGGCCGACAGGTCGGTAAGCACGATGAGCCGGCCCTCCGGCTGGAAGCGGAAGTCCTGATGCTCGAGGTGACGCAGGCTGGTGATGAGCAGCCCCGCGGTTGAGAGCAGCACGAGCGAGAGCGCGGCCTGCAGGATAACGAGCAGCTTCTGCGGGGTGGCACTCGCGTCGCGGGTGCTGCGATTCGCGCCGCGAAGGGCTTCGACCGGGCTGGTGCGCGAGGTGATCCAGGCCGGGGCGATGCCGAACACCACGCCGGTAACGAGGGAGACGAGAAGCGCGAAGCCAAGCACCGGCAGCGACGGCGCGGCGGAGAGCGGGCTGAGCTCCGCGCCGCGCATGGCGAGCGACAGAATGCCGCGCGTTCCGGCGTAGGCAACGACCACAGCCGCGGCGCCGCCGAAGATGGAGAGCAGCACGGCTTCGACCAGCATCTGCCGGACGAGACGGCCGCGCGGCGCGCCGAGGGCGCTGCGCACGGCGAGCTCCTGCTGGCGCGCCATGCCCCGCACCAGCATCAGGTTGGCAAGGTTGGCGCAGGCGATCAGCAGCACAAATCCGGCGACGGAGAGTAGCAGCTTGAGGCTGCTTTCATACTGGTCGCGCAGATCGTTGATGCCTCCGCTCGCGGGGGCGAGTTCAGTGGTCTGGCGCGCGACGGTCTGGCTGGTGGCGCTCTCAAACAGGCCGCGATTGCTGTCGATCCACTGGTGCAGTTCGCCCTGAACGGCGAGCTGCACCTGCGGCACCTGGGCGGCGCGCGGGATGCGCACCAGCAGGTTGAGCCAGCTTTGCGCAGGGTAGCGCATCAACGGGTCGGAAGGTTCGAAGACAGGCTCCTGCGCGAGCGGCAGCCACACTCCGGGCGGGTCCTGCATGGTGCGCTCGCCGAGGAACCCGGCGGCGGCGATGCCGACGATGGTGACGGGGTGGCCGGTGAGCAGGAGCGTACTGCCGACGAGACGGGGGTCGGCGGCGAACCTGGTCTGCCACAGCGTGTAGCTGATGACCGCCGCGGGCGCCGCGCCTTCGCGGTCGTCGTCCCTGGAGAGCAGGCGCCCGGCATAGGGCTTTACGCCCAGCACCGCGAAGTAATTGCCGGAGATAAAGTGCGAAGCGAGCGGCTGTGTCGCGTCCTGATTGCCCGGCTTGCGCGCGCTCACCGTGGTGGTGTTGGACTGGACGGCGGCGAGCCCCGCGGTGTTTGGCGTGTGGTCGCGCAGGTAGCGGTAGGCGTCATAAGAGAACAGCGACCAGTCGTTCTGAAACCCGCCGCTCACTCCGGAGTCGTTGCTTTTGCCGATCTTGTAAAGCTGCTCCGGATGTGAAACAGGAATGTCGCGCAGGAGAACCTGGTACACCAGCGTGAAGATGGCGGTGGTCGCGCCGATGCCGAGCGCGAGCGTGAGGATCGCGGTGAGCGCGAAGCCGGGGGAGCGGCGGAGTTGGCGCAGGGCGTAGCGGATGTCGGCGAGGATGGTGTTCATGGTTACTCCGTTCTAAGGGCTTGCATTGGGTCGATCGAGGCGGCGCGACGTGCGGGGATAAGCGCGGCGAGCAAAGCCGAGGCAAGCAGGAGCGCTGCCACCACGATGAGCACAAATGGCTGAAAACTGCTGGTCTGGTAAAGCGTATGCGCGAGCAGCCGCCCGGCGACAAAGCACAACGGCAGGCCCACCGCGAGCCCGAACAATGATTGCGCGAGCACCGTGCCCACTACCATCGCGAGCACCCGGCCCCGGCTCGCACCCAACGCCATGCGAATACCGATTTCGCCGGTGCGCCGCGCCACGGCATAGGCCGTTACGCCGTAGATCCCGATGGAAGCAAGCACAAGCGCGAGCAGTCCGAAGAGCGCCGTTAGCCGGACCACCAACTTTTCCTGCGTGAAGTTATCCCCCAGCTGGTCTTTATAGGAGAGAATTTGCGGGATAGGGATGCCGGGATCGATGCCATTCAGTGTCCGCCGCACCGACGCGGCAATCTCGCTTGAGTTGTCGCGATAGTGCACGATGAGGTTACCTGCGAAATGCTTGGCCTCCTCTCCCCGGATATCTCGGTCCGTGGCCCAGGCGACGCTTTGTGTAAGGGGCGTGAAGTACATCGGCCCTGCAGGTTCCGCGGGGTCGACATACTTTGTATCTTCGACTACACCGACGACTTCAAACTCGCCCGACTTCTGTGGAGCCGGGCCGAAGCGCGCGCCGACAGGATCAGTCCCCTGCAAGTATTTTTTGACGAATGCCTGGTTGACGACCGCCACATTCGGAGTAGTTGAAGCGTCATACTCGGAGAACTCGCGGCCGGCCAGCATAGGTGTGCCGAGGGTCGCGAAGTAGTTCGGGCTAATGGCGTCATACGATGACAGATTTCTTTGTGTCGTGCTCTTTCCAGGCAGAAAAATGCCGCCATTCCAGTTATCGTGCGCCATCGGCGAATAGGTTCCGTACGCGAAGCTCACGATGCCGGGAAGTTGCGTGAAGCTTTCATCGAACCGGCGATAGAGCTGGGGCAGCTGTTCAGCTTTGTAACCCGCGGCTTGCAAATCCATGAAGACCAGTTCTCTGCCGTGCGTCTCGAAACGAAAGTTCTGGTGCTCAAGCGCGCGCAGATTCGTTATGAGCAGACCCGCAGTGGTGAGCAGTACCAGCGATAGAGCAGCTTGTAAGATCACCAGCAATTGCTGAGGCAAGGCGGTCGAGTCCGGCGTACTCCGCTTGGCTCCACGCAAGCTCTCTACTGGGTTGACGCGCGATGTTATCCACGCAGGTGCAATGCCGAACAGGACGGCGCTTAGAAGCGAAATGCCAAAAGTAAAAACCAGCACTGCCAGCGACGGATTTGCGGAAATCGGCTTAAGTTCCACTCCGCGCATCGCCAATGCGAGGATTCCCCGCGTGCCCGCGTATGCGAAAACGAGAGCAGTGGCACCGCCCAGCAATGACAGCAGCAAGCTCTCAACCAAAAGCTGCCGCACCAGGCGGCCTCGCGATGCGCCAAGAGCAGTACGCACCGCAAGCTCCTGCCTGCGAGCCGTGCTGCGCGCCAGCATCAAACTGGCGAGATTGGCGCAGGCGATAAGCAGCACGAATCCCGCTACCAGGAAGAGCAGTTTAAGGCTTTTCTCGTACTCATCGCGAAGATCGTTGATGCCGCCGCTCGCCGGCGCAAGCTCAGTGGTCTGCTGCGATATCTGCTTTGGAGTGGAGTGTTCGTAAGCTTCAGGGTAGGCTGCGATCCACTGGTGCAGCTCGCTTTGCAGGGCCATCTGTATCCTGCTTGCTTTGGATAAATCCTCGACGCGCACCAGCAGGTAGAGCCAGTAGACGGTTGGAAATTTGCGCAGTTGGCGTGCCGGCTCCAGAGTCGGCTCCTGTGCCAGGGGAAGCCACAGCCCGGTCGGATTCTCAGTATTGCGCTCACCCTGGAAGTTTCGAGCGCCGATGCCGACTACGGTCACCGGATTCCCGGCGAGCATGAGTGTGCTTCCCACTAAGTGCGGATCGGAGGCAAACTTAGTCTTCCACACGCCGTAGCTGATGACCATTGCCGGCGGCGCACCTTCGCGGTCATCGTCCTGACGCAGCAATCGCCCTGCATAGGGCTGCACTCCTAGAAATGAAAAGTAGTTACCTGAGACGAAGCGTACATCGAGGGACTGCGCCACTCCTTTATCTGCCGCCCGACGAACACCTAATGTTGTTACACCGGCCTGCACCGCAGTCATGTCTGCGGGAGTCTGCTCACGAAAGGAGCGGTACATGTCGTAGGAGAAAAGTGACCAATCGTCTTGTAGTCGACTATGAACACAGCATGCATTCTCTTTGCCGACCTTGTATAACTGCTCCGGATGCACAACCGGAATCGACCGCAGCATCACCTGATAGACCAGCGTGAAGATGGCGGTGGTCGCACCGATGCCGAGCGAGAGCGTGAGGATGGCGGTCGCGGCAAAGCCGGAGGATTTGCGAAGCTGGCGGAGGGCGTAGCGGAGGTCGTTCCATAGGGTCGGCATTGGTTACTCCTCTCTCAAAAGTGAAGCTGGGTCGACGTGCAGGGCGCGGCGCGCGGGCAGCCAGGTGGCGGCGAGCGCGAGCAGGGCCATGCTCGCGATCACCCCCAGAAGTACGACCGGGTCCTGCGAGGTAGCGCCGTAGACAACGTGCGTGAGCAGTCGACTGGCGAGCACACCCAGCAGCAGGCCCGCGAGTGAGCCGAAGAAGAGCAGTCGTGCCGGGCGGCCGAGCGCTGCTGTGAGCACCTGCCCGCGGCTGGCGCCGAGCGCGACTCGCAGCCCCAGCTCGCGCATGCGCTTTGAGACCGCGTAGGAGGCCATGCCGAAGATGCCCGTGACCGCGAGCATCGCGGCGAGGCCGCCCATGATGCCGAGCGCGACCGTCGCAGCGACCGAGGGGAACAGTGCCATGCCCATCTCCTGCGTCCAGGAGCCGATTTCGACCGGAAGGTTGGGGTCGAGCCGGCTGAATGCGTCATGGATCGCGGCCGCGGTTGCCGCATCGCCGGCGCGCGAGCGCACGACGAATACGGTTCGAGTGTCAGGCCCCTGCGCCGACGGCAGGAACATGGCAGCGGTCGGGTCTTCAGTCAGCGTGTTGTACTTGCCATCGGCAACAATGCCGATGACCTGGATACGCGGGCCGCTGCGTGTGAAGTAGCGTCCCACAGCGTTCGTCGTGCCAAAGACCTTGCGCGCGAACGTCTGGTTGACGATCGCGACCTGCGGGGAGTTTTTGTCATCGTGCCAGGTAAAGTCGCGTCCGGAGACGAGCCGTGTTTCGGCTGCCGCGAAATAGCCGGGTGAGACATCGTAGAAGCTGGCGTCAGCGGCGGCGTTCGAATCGCGGAAGTCCGTGGTGCCTTCGCGATAGATGTCGGTATCTGCGCTGCTCAGATTAAGCGGAACGTTGGCTGCGAAGCCCACCGCCGTAACTCCCGGCTTAGCCGCAATGACGTCGATCGCCTGGTGTTGAAGCAGCAGCGATTGCTGCGCGTTATGGCCGCTCATCAGCAGGTCGAAACTCGCGAGTATCGCGCCCTTTGGCTCAAAGCCGTATGGAGTGTGCAGGCTTCGTACAAGCCCGCGCACAGCCACCAGCGATGAAGTAACGAGCACCGAGCAGAGGACGATCTGGAGCACCAGCAGCCCATCGCGCAGCGTCCAGCGGCGGCTGCCCGCGACTGATTCCGTCCCGCTTCCAGCACCGCTCTTGATGACCAGGTAAGCATTGTTTCGCCATACCTGGCGCACTGGCACCAGCCCGAAGAAGACGCCGCTTGCAACCGCAAGGAGCAGCGCGAGCGCCGACACGCGCGCATCGGCGTTCACGGTAAACGTGATGGGGAAATCCGGGGACGGACGCCAGACGCTCAACGTCTGCAATGCTGTGCCGGCAAGCAGCAAGCCAAGCGCGCCGCCGAGCACTGAGACGAGCACCGCCTCCGTGACAAGCTGGCGCACCAGGGTGGCCCGGGTTGCACCAAGCGCGAGCCGCAGGGCGAGTTCCCGTGCGCGGTCTGCGGCGCGCGCGGCAAACACGCTGCCCAGGTTGGCGCAGGCGGCGAGAAGGACGAGTGCGGCCAACGCCATCACGCCATACAAAAACGCTCGTACCGGGCGACCCAGCATGTCACCGAGCAGCCCGGGGCGCGACAGGCGAAAGCCCAGGCTTTCATCCTGCATGTTGCGGCTGGCGAGGTGTTTGGCAGTTGCGTTCAGGTCGGCTTCGGCCTGCGCTGTGCTCACGCGCGGCTTGAGCCGGCCGATTACCCAAATCTGGTGGTCGCCGCGTTGTTCCAGGTAGCCATAGCCTTCGATCTGCTCCTGGTTCAGCATCGGCACCCAGAAGTCAGGTGAGAAAAACAATTCCGTCCCTCGAAAGCCTGCGGGCGCCACGCCGAGCACGGTGAAGGGGTGCCGGTTAATCTCGATGATCCGGCCCACCGCGTGCGGGTCGCCGTTGAACCGGCGTTGCCAATACGAGTAACTCAGTACAACATACGGGATCGAATTGGGCCCATGCGCGTCGGCTGGATGAAAGAAACGCCCGAGCGCCGGCTGTATGCCGAGCACGTCGAAGTAGTTCTCTGACGCCTCGTAGGACCAGCTTTGATGAACAGAGCCCGCGACACCTACGCCGATGTTTTCAATGGCATACGCTGCCAAACCCGAGAAAGTCCGGTTGTCGTCGCGAAGGTCGCGGTAATCCGGGTACGACTGCGAGGGGGATGAACTGACCGTAGTTCCTGTGTTGCCGGTCCGGTTGACGGAGACAAGCTGCTGCGCCTGGGGCACCGGCGGCGGTCGCAGCACCAGTGCATTGAGCACACTGAAGACGATCGCATTCGCACCTACACCGAGCGCGAGCGTGAGCACGACGGTGAGCGCGAAGCCCGGCGAGCGGCGGAGCTGACGCAGGGCGTAGCGGAGGTCGGCGAGGACGGTGTGCATCGGATTCTTCCTTTCTGTGACAGTGAGTGTGACTATTCAGCGCGGAGCACCTGCATTGGATCGACGCTTGCGGCAGATAGAGCAGGCAACAGCGTCGCAAGCAGCGAAAGCAGCAGAACCGCGAGCGCCGCGAGCGCGTAAGCCAGAGCATCGAATGCGGGGAGCTGGCCGACCACACTGCCCAGAACGCGCGAAACCGCGAGCGAAAGCCCGATGCCGATGGCAATGCCGACTACAGTCACCTTTGCGGTGTTCAGCAGCACGAGGCCAAGCATCTGCGGCCGGTTTGCACCGAGCGCCATGCGCAGCCCGAACTCGAAGCGGCGCTGCGCGACCGTGTAGCTGGTCACGCCATACAGGCCCACGCACGCCAGCAGAATGCTGACAGCAGCAAAGCTCGCGAACAGAACGGTGCGGAACTGGTCGGCGCGTTCGGTGCCTGCGATGTTTTCGCGCATGGTGGTCGCTGTCACGGCGATCTCCGGGTGCGTCTGCTCCAGGCGCTTCCGCAGGGTGTCCACCATGACTGCCGGATTGAGCCTGGTTCGGATCACGAGCTGCATATCCGGCGCAATGAACGCATGCTGTGCAACCGGGATGTACATGGTGGGAGTCGGCGCGGCACTCGGCGAGCTGGCCCGGATGTCGCCAACGACGCCTACGATCGTCCACACGATGCTGTCGGCGTCGTAGCCGTTGGTGATCTGCCGCCCGATCGGGTCCTGGCCGGGGAAAACGTTGCGCGCAAGCCCCTTGCTGACGAGCACGACGAGCGGTGTGCCGGCGCGATCCATTGGAGAAAGGCCGCGCCCGCGAAGCAGCGGAACACGCATCGTTTCGAGCAGTCCGGGCGTTACCGCGCGCACCTCCGCACTCGGCAGATTTTCGACACCCGGAGCGAAGCTCTGGCGTCCTTTCACTGCGTAGCCGATGGAGGGTCCGTCGAAGCCCATGGGCGCGCCTGCGATTGCCGCTACAGCCTCCACGCCAGGTACGGACGAGAGAGATGCCTGCGCGGCATCCAAGCGCGACAGGTTTGTCTCGCCCGTGCGCGTCAAGGCAGCTGCAACGGCTGCCTGCGAGGCGGCCGAATTATCCTTGGCGACCGGCGCAGGCGTGGAGAGAATCGCGTGCGTGTCGAGGGTGACGAGGTGCTCGGCGGCAAAGCCGAGATCCTGCCGGGACTGCGCGATGAGCTGCCGAGCGAGCAGGATCGCCGAAACGGAAAGAGTCAGCGTAAGCGCGACTTCGGCAACGATAAAGCTGTTGCGCAGGCGCAGGGTGCCGAGGCTCTCGGTGCCTCGCGCGGCATCCTGCCGAAGCACAGCAGCGGGCTCAATGTGCCACGAACGCCACACGGGGAACACCGCTGTCAAACTCATCAGAACGAGGCTGACCAGAAACGAAAAGAGCAGCACATGCACGTTGAGGTGAATGTCTGCGAGCCTCGGCGTGTTCGCCGGCGCAAGGCGGACAAGAAGCCGCAGTGCAGGCACAGCAAGCAGGACAGCGACAGCCGAGCCGGCCAAAGCGAGCAGCAATGCTTCAATAAGTGCGCGGGCAGCAAGTATTGCGCGGGATGCGCCGAGCGCCGTGCGGATGGTGATTGCGCGCAACTGGCGTGTAGCGCGCACAAGCTGCAGGTGAGTCACGTTGGCGCAGACAATCAGCAGGATCACGCCGACTGAGCCCATCAGCAGGTAAAGCGTAGGACGAATAGCGCCGGTAAGCTCCTCCTGGAGCGAAACTGATTCAAGAGTCTTGTGCCGGTCTTCAGGAAACGTATGCTGCAGCCGGCGCGAGAAAGCCGCGAGTTCTGCATCGAGCTGCTGCGGGCTGACACCGGCACGCCGCTTCCCGACAACCAGCGAGCTGTAGGAGGTACGGCTCGTCTCCTGGGGTGCCGGTTTCGTTTCGAACCAGACAGTGCTTTTACCAGGGAACGAAAAACCGTCCGGCAAGACACCGACGATCGGGCGCAGCGCACCAGCGTACAGAATAGCTTTCCCGATGGCGGCCTGGGCTGAACCGAAGTGCTCACGTGCAAACGATGCACTTACGAGGGCGTTCTGGCCGGCTGCATCCGTGGCTGCAAAGAGGTGCCCTGCAACGGGCTCGACTCCCATCACTTCGCCGAACCGCGGGCTGACGTTCGCTACAGGAAGGTAGAAAGCACTACCGTTCACCTGGGCGCCGTCAAATGCACTGTAGTAAAAAGCGGTTGCCTCGAGACCTTTCACGTCGCGAGCTACATCGCTGTAGTCATCTCCGCCGAGCCTCGGGATAAAGCGGTTCTCATCGACAAAATGTGTGCGGAGCGCAACAATACGGTCCGCATCGTGGTAGCCAAGCGGCCGCAGCAGGACACCGTCCACCACCGCGAAAATAGCTGCGTTGAGACCGATGCCGAGGCCCAGCGTGGCGATAACCGTCAGCACGAACGCGGGCGAGCGACGAAGACTTTGCCACGTGGAGCGCAGGGCCGCGTTCATGCCCGCGCTCCCTGGTCCACCTTGGTTACGGTGCTGGGGTTGTGCTCCGGGTTTTCAAGCAGGCTCAGCAGCTCGCCCTCGGCGACCACCTTGCCGTCGAAGAGGTGTACCTGCCGCTCAGCATGGGCGGCGAAACGCGGGTCGTGCGTGACCATGCAGATGGTCGAGCCCTCGGCGTGTAGCTCCTTGAGCAGGTTCATCACGGCTTCGCCGTTTTTCGAGTCGAGATTGCCGGTGGGTTCGTCTGCCAGCAGGATGGACGGCGCGCCCGCGAGCGCGCGGGCCACCGCGACCCTTTGCTGCTGGCCGCCGGAGAGCTGCGAGGGGTAGTGGCGCATGCGATGGGCCATGCCCACGCGCTCGAGCGCCTGCTGCACGCGGTCCTTGCGCTCGCTCGCGGCCATGCCGGAGCGGTAGGTGAGCGGCAGCTCGACATTCTCGTAAACCGTGAGGTCGCCGATGAGGTTGAAGCTCTGAAAGATGAACCCGATCTCCTGGTTGCGGATGCGGGAGCGCTCGGCGAAGCTGAGGTGCGCGACCGGCTTGCCGTTGAGCTGGTAGGTGCCGTCCGATGGCGTGTCGAGCAGGCCGACGATCGAGAGCAGCGTGGATTTGCCGCAGCCGGATGGCCCGGACATGGCGATGTACTCGCCGCGATGAATGGACAGGTGGACGCCCGAGAGCGCGTGGGTTTCGATCTCATCGGTGTAGAAGACCTTGGTCATGGCTTCGATCTGAATCAGCGGTTCACTCATGCTTTTCTCCTCAATCAAGTCGAATACGGTCCACATTGTCCCAACGCGACATATCGGACAGAATGACGGTGTCGCCTTCGTTCAGACCGCCGAGCACCTGGATGGCATTGACCGACGCGCGCCCCACCTTGACCGGCACGCGCACCGCGCCCTTGCCGTCCGGGGTGAGGCGGAACAGGCTGATGGTGCTGTTCTCGTTGCCGAACGCTGGCCGCCCTACGTAGAGCACGTCCTGCAAGCGATCGAGGTCGATCGTGCCGTCGACGCTCAGGTCGGGCCGCGCGCCCTGCGGCAACGCCCCGATCAGTGCTACGTCGACTGTGACAGTTCCGTTCAACACGGCGGGGTCGATGCGCGTGACCTTACCGTCGATCACGCCGTTGTGTGTGTCGATTTCAGCGGGCTGGCCGATCTGGATGTCGCGGGCCTGGGTTTCGGCGATCTTGAGAGAGGCTTTGAGCTGGTCGGGCTGCACGACTTTCGCGAGGGTCGTGCCGGGCGTAACACTCTCGCCCACCTGGTGCGGCAGCTCGACAAGCACGCCGCCGATGCCGGCACGCACACTGAGCGCATCCTGCTGGCGCTGCTTGAGCGCGAGCATGGCGCGCGCCTCGTCGACCTTGGTCTGCTGCACCTCAAGCTGCGTCGCAATGGCTTTCTGGTTCACCGTGAGCCGCTCGCCCTCGATGCCGTCGCGGGTCTTCAGCTCATCGGACTTGCCCTGCGACGCGCTGTACGTAAGCCCGCTGATAACGCCGAGGTCGTAGAGCGCTTTGTCGGTCTGCGCCTGTTTCTGCGCCTGGCTATCGTCGGCCGTTACGGTGGCGGCGCCTGCACGCTGGGTCATCAGGTCGCTCTGCAGTTTCGCCTGCAGGTTGGTGTACTCCACCTGCGCGGCTTTCAGGTCGAGCCGCGCGGCCATTGACCCCTGCTCAAGCTGCGGATCGGTCAGGTCCATGATGATGGTGTCGGGCTGGACTAGGGCGCCGGGCAGCACGCGCAGGCGCACGACCGTCGCCGCGGTCTGGGCAGGAATGAGACGGATGCGGTCTTCCCGCGGAACCAGCGTGCCGATGCCGCGCACCTGGCGCACCATGGGCCCGCGCTTGACGGTATCGGTCCAGACGGTGCTGCGCTCGACCGAAGGCGCAGCTGGCTTGAGGCGCGAGACGCCGAAAGCGATAGCGGAAATTGCTACTAAGGCGAAGGCGGCGAAGGCCCAGCGCCGGCGGGTTTTCCTGCGTTTTATGTCGGGACGCGCGATATCCATGCACCGGAGCTTAGTGCAAGCTGTGGGCCATTCTCCGGGAAGAAGAGTTGCTCAAAACAAAAGACTTACCTGCCCGCCAGAATGCCTCTGGCGTTCAGACCCGGACAGTGGCGTTCAGTTCCGGACACTAAATCCTCGAAAATGTTGTTGGAGTGCCTGCGGATAACGAAAATCTCGAATAGAGAGGTGCGGTCCCCGCAGCGTCGGCCTGCGGGAGCGGGGCGAAAACCTTCCCAATGCTTCGAAGCGTCCGGTACCAGAGCTATTGATATATCGGCTGTTTCAAGCAGCAGACTTGAGACTGAGACCGGTCATGGGGATATACAGAGGTGTGTAACGTGGTGGTGGCCAGAGACGGGATTGAAGCGCGCCGAGGCAGAAGGAATCTGTAACTTACACATTCTACTAGAGGAGGAAAGTGCCAGAAAGGACGGGATGCCGGACCGTGCTTTCAGTTTGCTTGCAAATGCCCTCTCAGAGGTGGGTTGAAGGATAGGCTGCGACACCTGAACGCAAACCTGACGCAGATCCTGCTTGCCTGGGCTCGGCTGTGTTCCCCGCTAGCCTAAGAAGGCCGCTTGTCTCGCGTTGATCGTGGATACTACAAGTGTTCGATCCAACCACTCATTCTGCTGTTCGCAACTATTTTCCGCAATCAAGACGCAGGTGTGACAGGCAGCGCCGCGAAGAAACGCTGCTCGTTCGCATTCGATGGCTCGTGCTGTGCACGTACTGGGTCATTCGAACAGATAGTCCCTGTCTCTAGGGCTGAGCGAATCAGATCGGCAATGCGACGCCCAAACCCCTAGGGGTACCCTCCACGTCGGAGCTGCCTGTGTAGAGTAGTAACTCGTAGCCAAGTCCAGGCATGGCGTACACGCGCTCTCGTACGGAGCTAGCTGGATAGCCGCACTCCAGTGAGATGGTTGTGATGAGCAGATGAGCGAGTGTGTGGAGCAGGATAAGGGCGCCCCGCGCCATCGTGATGAGCGCTTCACGCAGTTCCGCGTTCCGGTCCGGTCGCGGCTCGTAGCGATAACTTCCACGTTCCAGGTCCAACAGCTTGCAGGCCGAGCGTTCGCTTGAGACCATGTTCGGCCTGAACCAACGCCACATCTCCTCTTAGACGGCAAGCTCCAGCCGTTTTTTCGGATCACGCCCTTTAACGCTTCGCCATGCAGACTGAGATCCGCCACCAGCAGCTTCAGCCGGCGATTCTCATCCTCCAGAGCCCTCAGTCGCCGCGCCTCGCTCACGTCCATACCGCCGTACTTCTGCTTCCACAGATAGAACGTGGCCGCGCTCACACCATGCTCCCGGCAGATATCCCCCGTCTTCACCCCAGCCTCATGCTGCTTCAAATCCCGATAATCTGCTCTTCCGTATACCGGCTCTTCTTCATCTTCCGTCCTCTCGTTCAGAGTACGAGAAAAACTCCAGCTTCAACTGGTTCAGTTTTTCGGGGGCAGGTCAGGAGCACCGTCTCGTGCAGACCCAGCTCCGAGGCCACCTTCGAAGGCGGCAGCCCACTTGTCAATACCCCCGCCACTGCCTCGCGCTTGAACGCCTCAGGAAATATGCGGCGCTGTCCACTGCTCATCAGACACTCCTCGCTAAGCTCGTTCAGCAGTTGTGTCCACTCAACCGAGGGAGGATCAGTCCGAAGCGGGGAAGCCTGTAAGGCCTTATACCTTGTCGGTGTCCGTGACGCCACAATCCACAACCGCAGCAAGAATCCACTTGGCGCACTTCGTCTGAGATAGCATCAGTGCTCGTCATCTGTCTATGGAATGTCCGAGAACCTCGCTGGTGAGCAGTCAACTCGGCTGAGAGTTTCTCAGCCGAGTTTGGCGGAGAAGCCGCAGACCTGAACCGCTGCCTGCCACTGTACCCATTTTTGTGCCCACCACTCCTCAAAATCAGTCATAATCTGAGGTGTACAGATCGCAATTGTCTAGACGAAGGCGTGGCAGAAATACAAGCTTAATAAGCACTTATAGCAATGATTCGTAGCAGGAGTCGATCGGAAGCGTAGAGCTGTTAACCGAAGGGTTGTAAGTTCGATTCCTACCTGAGGAGCCAATCTTTGCAACTGAACCGTCGAGCGCTTCTACTACGAGACGCACGACCAGCTACGATTGTACGTAGACCAGTTCGTTGCCGCCTGCAATTTCGCCCGCAGACTCAAAACTCTCAAAGGCCTGACTCTCTACGAGTTCCTCTGCAAAGCCTCGACAAAAGAGCCGCGTCGGTTCAGACTCGATCCAACCCATAAAAATCCGGGACCAAACACCTAGAGTGAAGCTAAACAACGAGAACTTGTCGAGAGTATCGAGGAGTGTTCGCACTCCAGCTTACGACCGCGACGCGCTGGTGCAGCATACTGTGCACATCGGCGTCGGGGGGTTTCATCGGGCGCATCAAGCGGTGTACCTGGACGACTTGCTTCATATGGAAGCGGAGCCCAGATGGGGCGAGTGCGGCCTTGGGGTGTTGCAGAGCGATGAGCGGATGCGAGATGCCTTGAAGGGGCAGGATTGTCTCTATACAGTCGTGCAGAGGAGTCCGGGAGAGCAGGCCGCCCGGGTGATCGGGGCGATGACCGAATACATCCACGCTCCGGTAGATCGTGAACGCGCAATCGAGAAAATGGCGGCCGCGGAAACCAGGATCGTCTCACTCACGATCACCGAGGGAGGCTACTTTATCGATGAGGGCACGAGGAAGTTCAACCCGGACCATCCAGAGATACAGCACGACCTCGCCTATCCGGAAGTGCCCATCACTTCGATCGGCTATATTGCGATAGCACTCGATCGCCGCCGGCGCCGCGGTTTGCCGCCGTTCACGCTGATGTCCTGTGACAACCTGCAGGGCAATGGAGAAGTGGTGAAGAGTGTCCTGCTCGGCTTCGCGCATCTGAAATGTGCCGCTCTCGAGCAATGGATTGCCGAGCACGTGTCGTTCCCGAACAGTATGGTCGATCGCATTACACCGGCCACCACCGCGCAGGACCGCATCGCGGTGCGGGAAGACTATGGCCTTGAGGATGCATGGCCTGTGATGACGGAACCCTTCATCCAGTGGGTCATCGAGGACGACTTCTGCAATGGCCGGCCGCGCTGGGAGAAGGTGGGAGCGCAGCTTGTCTCCGACGTGGCGCCTTACGAGCTGATGAAGATGCGGCTGCTGAATGGCAGCCACATGGCGATGGCCTATCTGGGCGCCCTTGCCGGATACACCTATGTTCATGAGGTGATGCAGGATGCCCTTTTTGTTGCGTTCATTGAGAGATTCATGGAGGAAGTTACGCCGGTAGTTCCGAAAATTCCGGGCGTCTCGGTAAAAGATTACAAGAAGGTGCTGATGGAGCGCTTTGCCAACCCGGCCATTCATGATCAGGTGACGCGCATCTGCTCTGAAGGCTCCGCAAAGCTGCCGAAATGGGTGCTGCCCTCCATCCTGGAATTGATGGAGCAGAGTCGCTCGATCAATCTGCTTAGTCTGGTTATCGCTAGCTGGATCCACTATCTGAAAGAAGGAGTGAATGAGCGCGGCGAGGCCCTTGAGATTGTCGATGCACGCGCGGCTGAGTTGCGTGCGATCGCAAAAGCCGCGGGTACAGATCCACGTCCCATGCTGGCTGTCACCTCCATTTTCGGGGAGGTCCTGCCGATCAGCGCGGTGTTCGTCGCAAACGTAGAGCGCGCTCTGCAGCTTCTCGCCAAAATGGGAGCGGCTACCACCATGCGCCAGTACCTCTCGGGCGTGGAGCCGGCACGGTGAACGGAACAGTGTCTTGGTTTGAGAAGGTCGGCATACATCCCCAGCTTGCCATTGGATACCTGGGGCTTCTGCTGTTCATGGTCGGGGACGGCGTCGAGGCCGGCTTCCTCTCCCCGCTCCTCGTCGATATGCATTACAGCGAGTCGCAGGTGGCACTTGTGTTTACGCTGTACGGGGCTACAGCAGCGATCGCCTCCTGGTTGAGCGGCACGCTCTCCGATCTTTGGGGGCCGAAGAATGTCATGTGGGTGGGATTTCTTATCTGGGTTCTATGCGAGATTCCATTCCTGCTGGTAGGCATAGCTCACGCGAATTATCCCGTCATCGCGATCAGCTACATGCTTCGCGGCTTTGGCTATCCGCTCTTCGCTTTCGCCTTTCTTGTGTGGGTCACCGCGGTAACTCCGCAACGCTATCTAGCCACTGCGGTGGGCTGGTTTTGGGTGGCAAGAACCGGAGGCCTGCCGACGCTGGGGTCTCTCCTCGCAAGCTTTTCCGTGCCGCGCTACGGCGCCTATGCTTCGCTCTGGATGTCCACCGTTTTTGTGCTGGCTGGTGGATTGATTGCCCTCCTGGGAGTGCGTGAACAGCGGGGTCGCAGCGGACTGCAGGTGGGCCGAACAGACCGTCCGCTCGCCGTGCTGTTTTCAGGTATCAGTATCGTCTGGAAGAAGCCAAGGGTAGGCCTGGGCGGACTGGTGGCGATCATCACGACCACTTCCGAGTTCGGATTCCTCCTGTTTCTACCCATCTTCTACATCCATACAATCGGCTTTTCCTTGCGGGAATGGCTCCAGATTCTGAGCGTCATGTTTGCCACCAACGTCGTGTTCAATCTTGTGTGGGGCTACGTCGGAGACCGCATCGGATGGCGTAAAACAGTGACACTCGTCGGCTCGTGCGGCTGCGCCCTGGCGACTCTGGGGCTGTTTTATGTTCCCCACTACTTCGGGAAGGATTATCGGCTGCTGATGTTTGCGGGCGCGGCCTACGGCGCCACGCTGGCCGGCTTCGTTCCGCTGAGCGCGATTATGGCGACGCTTGCTCCTGAGTCTCGTGGCGCGGCTATGTCCGTCATGAATCTCGGGTCGGGAACCAGCATCTGGCTGGGACCCGCGATCGCGGGCATCTTTCTCCCTCGAGTCGGTGTTGCGGGCGTTATCTGGATATTTGCCCTGATGTATTTATTATCAGCGCTCATTGCGATGACTCTGCGACTGCCGTCGGAGCGTCTATGAGCTCCGCGCGACTGGAAAGCAATCTCTTAGGTGCTTTCGCTGACGCAAGCTCAGACGTAATCTGCGCTTTGCCCTGCGAAACGGATAGTCAACAGCATCCGTGCATTAGCCCGGGAACCGGTCTTCTGTTGGGCCATGCGTTCGGCAACGTTCTTGCTCGTGTCGTC
This sequence comes from Acidobacteriaceae bacterium, assembly GCA_965276625.1. GTDB lineage: Bacteria > Acidobacteriota > Terriglobia > Terriglobales > Acidobacteriaceae > EB88. The sequence continues at coordinate 1,160,585 of CBDIBB010000002.1, read as the reverse complement.
ACGACAGATCATCCAGACCTGGTCAAGGCTGTTGTTCTGGCAGCATCAGAGGCCTCAAAAGTGCCAGTGGACATTGGGAGATCAGAGCCATCGCTCGGCCCTGCGCTTCTTCCTCATGGCCCGGGCCTACTACGCGCGCTTCGGCTTCTCCATCCGTCGCGTGCTCACCGATAACCCGGGGTCCCCAGAGAGCTTGCTCTCTGGGGTGGTAACGGCTCCTGCTACCGGCATGGGCGCTTCGGTCAGGTCCTGTTCCAGCAGCATATCAAGCACCGCTTCACCCGGCCCTACACCCCGCGCACCAATGGAAAAGCCGGGGTCCCGGGCAAGCGGTCTTTGCTTGCTGGGGTGGAAAGCCGAACGCTTCATCCAGACCGCCCTGCGCGAGTGGGCCTACGCCCGTACCTACCGAAACTCAGCTGAACGGGAACAACAGCTCGACCCATGGCTCCACGACTACAACTTCCACCGACCGCACTCAAGCCTTACACTCAAAACGCCTGCCTCTCGCGCCGGCCTCAATCGGAATAACCTCTTGACCCTCCACAAGTAGCGGTAATCTGCTACTTTGTCATAACCAGCATGGAACGGGAGCAAAGATGACCCGTCGCGCGGGCAGGTTTACACGCTGCGGTGATTTGCAGTAGGAACACCGCATCTAAACCGGCAGGAATTTGTACCTGATAGACCATATGTTTTCTTTCTTTGGCGTGTTCTGATCTTCTTCGAAAAGCGGTCTTACGATCCGCTTAGAGCTTCGTTGTTTTCAATCGAAGAGAGTTCGTAATCACAGAGACGGAGCTGAAGCTCATGGCTCCGGCCGCAATCATGGGATTGAGAAGCAGCCCGAAAGCAGGGAAGAGGACGCCGGCCGCAAGGGGAACTCCGACCATGTTGTAGATAAAGGCGAAGAATAGGTTCTGCCGGATGTTACTCATGGTGGACTGGCTGAGGCGGCGTGCTCGAAGGATGCCGCGAAGATCACCCGTGAGGAGCGTAATACCGCCCGCTTCCATCGCTACGTCCGTGCCGGTCCCCATGGCGATTCCGATGTTGGCCTGAGCGAGTGCGGGAGCGTCATTTACACCGTCACCGGCCATGGCCACAATCGAACCCGGCTGCTGGTATTTCTTGACGACTTCAGCTTTCTGCTTAGGGAGAACGTCGGCCTCGAACTCAATCCCGAGTTTGTCCGCCACGGTCCGCGCCGTGGTCGCGTTGTCTCCTGTGACCATGATGACCTTGAGGCCAGCCTGCTTCAGTTCTCGGATTGCTTCGGGAGTGGACTTTTTGATCGGATCGGAGACGCTGACGAGACCGCCCGGTCTGCCGTCTACCGCGATGAGCATGACCGTCTGGCCCTCTTTTCTCAGAGAGTCTGCCTGGGCAAGCAGCGGCGTAGGGTCGATGCCCAGTTCCCGAAACAGCTCGGCGTTGCCTACAGCGACCTGCTTGCCGGAGATGGTCCCTTTCACGCCTTTTCCAGTGATGGAACTGAACCCCTGCACGTCCGCAAGGGTAAGCTCTTTCGCTTCGGCTCCCTTTACGATGGCCGCTGCGAGAGGATGTTCGCTCGAACGTTCGAGGCTGGCAACGAGTTGCAGGAGTTCCGATTCGCTGATGCCGGGCTGAGGAGCGACCGAAGCGAGCGTCGGCTTGCCTTCTGTGAGGGTGCCGGTCTTATCGACAATCAGCGTGTTCACCTTGCCGAAGGTTTCGAGCGCCTCCGCATTCCGAACCAGGATGCCGGCGCCGGCCCCACGGCCGGTCCCGACCATGATCGCCATCGGCGTGGCCAATCCCAGAGCGCACGGGCAGGCGACGATCAGAACCGCGACGGCGTTCACGAGAGCGTGAGCGAAACGGGGCTGAGGGCCAACCAAGTACCAAATGATGAACGTGGCCACGGCCGCAAGGATGACGGCTGGAACGAAGTACGAAGCAACGCGGTCGGCAAGCCGCTGAATTGGCGCACGAGACCGCTGTGCTTGGCTGACCATCTTCACGATTTGTGAAAGCAGGGTGTCCGCACCAACCCTCTCAGCCCGCATTACAAAGCCACCCGTGCCGTTCGCGGTGCCTCCTGTGACTTTGGCAGCAACATCCTTCTCGACAGGAATGGGCTCACCGCTGACCATCGACTCGTCGACCGAACTATATCCCTCCAGCAGGACGCCATCGACGGGAACTTTCTCGCCCGGTCTGACCCGCAGCCGGTCGCCCACCTGAACGTGATCGAGCAGTACATCGCTCTCGCCCCCCTGGTGGTCCAAGCGTCGCGCTGTCTTGGGGGCCAACCCCAGCAGCGCACGGATCGCGCTCCCGGTCTGGCTGCGGGCGCGCAGTTCCATCACTTGGCCCAACAGGACGAGCGCAATGATGACCACGGCAGGCTCGTAGTAGAGCGCGATTTCGCCGCCTTCCGCCCGAAAGGACGGCGGAAAGAGCTGCGGAACAAAGGTGGCAATGACGCTATAGAGATAAGCAGCGCCGGTCCCAAGCGCGATCAACGTGAACATATTCAGGTGGCGGTTCACGACCGATTGCCAACCGCGCACAAAGAACGGCCGGCCGCACCAAAGCACGACGGGCGTTGCCAACGCGAACTCGATCCAGGCCCAGGTCCGGGCTGCCAGCATGTGCTGCAGCGGCATGGACGGGAAGAGGTCAGAGACCATGAGCGCCAACAGCGGCACCGCCAAACCGACGCTGATCCAGAAGCGTCGCATCATGTCTGTCAGCTCGGGGTTCGCCTCTTCTACGGTGATCTCGCGCGGTTCAAGCGTCATGCCGCAGATGGGACAGTTGCCCGGCTCCTGCCGGCTGATCTGCGGGTGCATTGGACAGGTGAAATCGCTCCTAGTTGCCGGCGCTTTCATCGTGGCGGGTTCGAGCGCCATGCCGCACTTGGGGCAGGCACCCGGCCCTATTTTGTGGACTTCGGGGTCCATGGGGCAGATGTACTCGACGTTCTCCTCACCCTGCTGCGGCATGGCTGCGGGCATCGCGGCCGGCTGTAAATAACTTTTGGGATCGGCCGCGAATTGTGCGGCACAGGAACGATTGCAGAAGTGGTAGATTTTGCCCTCAAACTCCTGCGAGCTCACAGCATCTTGGGGTTCAATCATCATTCCGCACACGGGATCGCGCACTAACTCAGCTTCCTGAACCTCTGCCATGGCTTGCTCCTGTAAACCTCCGGATGCGGCAGACTGGCACCACTGCCAGTTCACCGCGCCGGGCCTCTTACTTCACGAACTGCTGGGGGGTGGCGTCGAACTTGCGCTTGCATCCGGGTGCGCAGAAATAGTACGTCTGGCCCTGATAGTCGCTCTTGCCCGCCGCTTCATTCGGGTCGATCTGCATCCCGCACACGACATCCTTCGCCATCTGGCTTTTTCCCTTTGTCTTGGTTTCACTGCAACAACACATGGGCTTTCTCCTTACCCATGCAGACGCTCGTGCCCGCTTTCTCTTACACCTGGTGTTTACAGGTGCAATCCAGGCATTTGTGTTCTGCGCAGGCACCGCAGACCTGGGTGAGCTTTTTGGCCGCCGCCCGGCGAGCCCGATGCAGCCGGACAGAAGCGTTATTCGGCGTTGTGCCCTCAGCCTGCGCGAAGTCTGCAATCGACTCGCCTCCAAGATCGATCCGCTCCAGGGCGGCGCGGTACTCCGGCTTGAGGTTCTGGATCACGCCTCCGACGCAGGCACACAGATTCGCTTCGACCTCGCTTTCATAGCTCAGAGGAGCTTCCGCCACAAACTGCTCGTGGGCACGGGTGCGGGCGTCGTTCCTACGGTAGTCATCGACGAGGGCGTTTCGCAGCATTCGGTAGAACCAGGCCACCACGCTTTCCGTGTTCCGGATCTGCTCGCCCCTCTGGAGCGCCTTGGTATAGGCCGCTTGCAAAATATCCTCGGCAGCTGCGGGATCGTCTACCCGTCGTGTAAGAAAACCCAAAAACTCCCCCCGGTGCTCCAGGAGTTCCGCGAGGATTGCGTTCGGCTTCGGCGTTGTGGGTACGACGCTCTCCAGGTCCTTCATCCCATCGCCTCCTTCCAGCCGATCTTGATCAGAAACCAGTTCACCGGGAACGAGGTGACGAAACCGCAGATCATGGCGATCTGCATCATCAACCAGTAGGTGGGTTCGTTCGCGTGCAGGTGCGGACTGGGAAACCATTTGAAGAACACCAGCGCCATCCATCCATACATGCCGATCTGGAAAGCGGAGATCGAAAGCGTGTCGGCTTTAATCGCTGCCCAGATACCCCGACCGACTGACAGGTTCCGCATGGGCTTGATGGTGAAGTACTGAAAAACGACCCCCAGCGACCATGCGGCGATGAAATCCCACAGATAACTGGCGTAGATCTCCTTTCCGAGCAACGTCGCTCCGACGCCAAAGACCGTGAACTCCGTCACAATATCGGCAAGAGTGCAGCCTGCGCCACAGTGACTATCGGAGAGAGCGGTCTGCTTCCAGGTCGGCGAGCGCAGCGCCTGCTCCTTTTGCTGTTTCATCTCCTGCTCGGACATACCCTGCATCGCGTCCCTTGTCATGCTGCGGCCGGCACGGAAGTATGCCCAGATCGCAAACACGCTGAAGTAGAAAGCGGTCACCGGCCAAACGATATTCATGATCCACATCTTCTGCGGATGTCGAATCTCGTCAATGGCAATAACGATGGCGCAGGCGAAAGCGAAACCGAGTGAAATCCACGCGATTGTGTTTAGCATGTTTGCCTCAATGAGAATGATCGTGAGGTCCATCGCCGTGTTCCATGGGCTCCTCTGATTGATGTAGAACCTGCTTCTGTTCCACGGGGGTTACTTTTGGTAAGTGGCGAACGTAAGCGACCATCTTCCAGGCATGTTCGTCATCGTCCCCGGGCTTCCCGAATGCCGGCATTCCTGACCAACGCACACCATTCTTGATGACCCAATAGAGCTCTCCATCGGACATCTCCTGTGTCTCTTCAGAGCGAAGATCGGTGGGGCGGGGATACAGGATGCCGTGGAACTTCGGTTTACCGCTGCCATCGTCGCCATGGCAAGCCGCACAATGCTCCTGGTAATGGCCTCCGGCTTCGATCAGGTCGACACCGTGTGCGGAGAGTGGATTCTGCATCTTTTCGTATTGCGCGGGAGTCGAGCTGTCGTAAGCCTTCATCGCGATGCTGGCTTCCATGTTGGATGGCTCCGGCCGGGAACTGAATCCCCCATGCCAGAGCACCCCGAAAGCGACGAGAACCGCGACAACTCCTGCCAGAGCTATCGCGGCCCAGACGTTGATCAATCGCTGCATCATTCGCTGCTCCTATTCACTTCCATTAATTATTGGTTGGGTCCCGGTGCGGTGGGCAGGTTAATCGTGGTGGAGTCCGTCCCTGTACTGATGGGATCGTCAAGCCCGTTCATCAGCGCGTAGTTCTGCAGTGCGATCGCCGCTCGCCACTCCTGGTTGAGGGCCTCGGTGTAGCCGAGCTGGAGTGTGAATACCATCCGCTGCGCCGCGAGAACGGGCGGGTACTCCTGTGACATCTGCTGGTACTTGGTCACTTCAAGCTCGTAAGCACGACGGGCTCGCGGAATCATCTCCGTCCGGTAACGCTCCGCTGTGAAGTGAGCAGTCTGGTACTCCTGCGCCAGCGGTTCGGTCTGATTGCGGGTCCACAGCTTTGTCCGCTCGACATCATGATGTGCGCGGTCGAGCAGGATCCTGGAAGACTCGACGTTGCCCTGATTGTGATTCCAGATCGGCAGTTGAACCCCGGCCTGAGCGAAGCTCTCCCACCCAGCTTTTTGGCCGCTATTCACTTCCTCGCCGGAGTACCACTCGCCCGCCGTCAGATTAAGATTCGGCACACGCTCACGTTTCGCATCTTTCAGGCGGGCCTCACCAACTGCTTCGTCGGCCTGCGCGCGTTTCACCAGTGGGCTTTCCTCCACATCGCGCCGCACGTAGTCTTCTGGGTCGAAGCCCGGAGGTTCTACGAGAGAACCTGTCAAAGGATGCGCTTCCAAGGTGTGCTGGCCCGCAAACGTGGCCAGTTGGGCGAAGTGCGCCAGAAACATCCGCTGGGCGTTCAGGAAGTCGATCCGCGCCTGCTCCGTCGCGACCTCCGCCGTCAGGATGCCGGCAGCGTCGGTCTGGCCGATGCGGGAAAGCTCGTGCGTATTGGTGTCTGCATCCAGCGCCACCTTCAGCAGACGATCATGGATGATAATGGACTGCTGCGCGGCTAGTGCGTCGAAGAATGCCCGGGCAACATCGTTGTGAACGCGAGCGCGTTGCACCTCAAGCGCAAGTTCATTCGAGCGCCCCTCGGCACGGTAGATGTTACGCCGGAGGGCCAGCTTGTGGCCAAGCACGAACTCTTGATTGAAGAACGCACCCTGTTCACCGCCGTGGTATTCGCCACCGCGTATGTGATCGCCGGTATAACCGACGATGATGTTGGGCGGCAAGCTCACCTGACGTGCCTGCTGCTTGGAGCGGTCTACGTTGTTCTGCGCCTGCGCCAATGTTGGATTTGTCTTGTCCGCAGACGCGAGGAACTGCTCTAAGGTCATCGGCTCCCGCTTCACGATATCTCCAAGTAGCTCCGGCGCCGGCATGTCACCGCCTGTACGGAATTCAAGAGCTTCAGGCTCTTGCAACTCCTGAATGGGAACGGTAAGGGACTGCTGGTCGCTGCTGTCACCGGGCTTCTTGTAAATCTGGCCCGCTTGCTGCCGTGCTGAGTCCTGCTCACTGGAGGAGTTCTGCTGAGCTTTTCTGTCGCCGGCGTCGTTGCCCATACTCTTCATGTCGTCGGGCATGGTTTCAGGAGGTTTCTGGTTGTGGTTCGGCTTGGCAGGTTTCGCAGGCGAACTCTGCTGCTTCGCCGGTTGCTGAGGCATGTTCATTCCCGGCATCGATTGCTGCTGTGCCGGCTGGCCTTGTTGCTGCTTTTGCGCGGGCATATTCATCCCCGGCATGTCTGGCATGGACTGCTGCGCCGGGGAACTGCAGGTGACGGCCGCCAGCGTCAGGCCGATCATCGCGGTTATCTTCTTCATGGTCTTGTCTCCAGGAAATTTGTAGTTTTCGTTGGGATTCGGATGCTTCACGAGCAGCTGACCTACGGCGCGCCAGCTATCCACGCACGGGTCTATCCAGATCGACATAGATAGAGAAATACGGATCGCCGGGGCGACGTGCCTGCTTCATGGCCGCGACGACCTGGTCATATTGCTCCGGCGGCAACACGCGGATGAAGGTCATCATGCCTTGCATGAACCGGCTCCAATTCGGTCGCAGACCGAGGTTCTCCGGCTTTTCGACCAGCTTGTCCATGTTCATCATCGGACCTTCCATATAGGCGTCCTGCGGGAAGTTCGGCACATTGTTGGCGTGCGGCGATATTTCGGCCATCTGTTCCTTCGTGCTCGGCTGGCCCATGTCGAAGGCATTGAGATTGCGCTTCTGCTCCTCGCTCAGCTTCGGCCGATTTTCCATCTGCTCCGCCATCATGCCGTCCATGCCTGCGTCCAGAGCCGTGTTCGCCAATGGACCGCCCGAAGAGGCCTGTGTGCCTGCGGACAGTGCTGCTGAAGGAACTGCCGGATCCGAAGCCGCGTTGGGCTTCTTGGGTCCGCCCATCTGCATTCCCTGCATGTTTTTCATGTCCATGCCCTGCATGGCCCCCATGCTCATTTGCTCACCGGGTTCCATCAGATGGCCGTGGCTGTCGTCGCCGCGCAGACCTTTTCCATCCGGGAAGCCCGCCATGCGGGTCATCGGTCCGGCCTGGTTTGCCATGCTGTTCATCATGTGGTGCGGCAGATGGCAGTGCAGCATCCAGTCACCGGGATTATCCGCGATGAACTCTACATTTCGGGCCTGTGCAACACCAACCAATACAGTGTTTCCAGGCCACCATGCGGTCTCGGGGATACGTCCACCTTCAGTTCCGGTTGTGTAAAAAGTGTGTCCGTGGATGTGCATCGGGTGATGCTGCATGCCTAAATTCACGAAACGGACCCGCACTCGATCTCCCTGACGAACCACAAGGGGAGTCGTAGCAGGGCCGGCCTTTCCATTCAGCAACAACCAGTTCCAATGCATCCCCATGGTGTCTGGAGTCGTAGCATTAGGTAGCAGTTGATACTCCTGGAGGTGTATGAGGAAGTCCTTATCACAGTGGGGGCGATACGGCGTTTTCGGGTGCATGATGAAACCGCCGAGCATTCCAGCCATTTCCTGCATCGCCATGTGCGAGTGGTAGAAGTAGGTCCCTTCCTGCTTGATGACGAAGTTGTACGTGAAGCTCTCGCCAGGCTTGACGGGGGCTTGACTGATGCCGGGCATACCATCATTGCCGAGCTGATCCTCGAAGCCATGCCAATGAATGGAACTCGGCTCCGGCAGCTCGTTCTTGAAGATCACCCGGACCTTATCGCCTTGCGTGACCTGGATTGTAGGGCCGGGGGCACTGCCATTGAAACCCCAGACATCGATCGTCTTTTGCGGCGCGATCTGCTGCTTGAAAACGTGAGCTGTAATGCGGAACACCTTCACATCCCCGTCCATTTCGTAAGGGAGGTCGCCCACGTCTGTCGTGACGACTGGAGTGTTCGCAACGTGGCCGGTGCGGTGATCCACCTTGGAAAGTGATCCGCTGCTCACGCCCAGGTAGCCGCCGGTGTTGGCGATCTGGCTTGTAGAAGAGGATGAGAGCGTGTGGGTGCCCGCCGCCTCAGCGCGGTTCACCGCAAGGAGACCTGCGCCCAAGGTCGCAGTGTGCTGCAGGAAGTTTCGACGTGTAGACATGAAAGGTAATCTCCGTTGGAAAGAGCGGCAGGGGATGGCGCCGCCGGAACGGAGTGGTGCTGCTGAGATCCAGGGGGGTGGAAACAAAGCGACGCACTCCAGCTGTCGACTTAGGTAGATGTCGTCTGGCGGAACGTCGCGGAACTAGACGCGAAGGGTCGTTCGGAGGAAAACGGGTGTTGCTGGTCGAAAGGATGGAGGTCCCCGAGAAGACAATCCTGCGATTGCCGGTTCGGGGGCAAACTGAAGCAAATTGAAGAACACAGTAGCACTGCTCAGTGTGACGTGCGCGACGACAGCCTTCTGCTCGTTGAATATGGCTGGCTGCTGAGCGCAGACGTGGGCATGACAGGGGGCAGTGGCAACTAGGGTGGGAACTTGGTGCCCAGACACAGGGGAGACCACCTGCTCCATGCCAGGCATTCCAGCCATCTGATGCTTCGCGTGTGCCTGCATGCTCCTGCCATGGCAGCTAAGCCCTATGCTGGCTAGGTCGCACTGAATCTCACATTTCGAGGCAAACGGGGCGAGCGACAACAGGATCACTGTCAGTAAGCTCGCAAATGTCGCACGAAACCGCATAGAAATAGTAGCCACCTTCTCGGTATTGGATGCAGCGCCACAAAAAAGGGTATGCGAGCGCTTACGTCATCCTGAACAAGGGGACAACGGATTGCCCGTATGCTTGAATCTTGCAATGGCAAGAGGTCCGGGGAAAATCAACCTATTTTCCGGAGACTCGCCATGACCTCATCGTCAAGCGGGATGCAAGAGTGCATCTCGAACTGCCAAAGCTGTCACGCATCCTGTACTCAGACCGTCACGTATTGCCTCACCAAAGGCGAACACGCGGCTGCCGATCAAAATCAAGCTGCTTCTGGATTGTGCCCAAAGTTGCGGAACCTGCACGGGTTTTATGCTTCGCGAATCCACCTTCCACATAAAAGAGTGTGGCATTTGCGCCGAAATCTGCACTGCCTGTGCGAATTTGTGCGAGAAAGTGACTGTTCCGGTGATCTTCTGGCTGGTCTGTGCCTGCAAGACCGCTGCGGAAAGGAGGAGGGCTGGAACTAAAAAAGCTTTCCGAGGTGACATGACGCTCTCCTACTTAGTGGACCTGCAACTCCTTTGATTTTGTTATTGCGCGTTTGAGTGCCCGTTCTTTCAGCATGACGAAGAAGACGGGCACCAGAATGAGAACATGAATCGTGGATGTGATCATGCCCCCCACGATGGGAGCGGCAATTGGTTTCATGACATCGGAGCCGACTCCCGATTCCAAAAGAATGGGCGTAAGGCTTGCCAGCACGGCAAAGACCGTCATCAGCTTTGGCCGAAGGCGACGCACGGCCCCCTCAACTGCCGCAGCTTCGACATCTGCGTTCGTCAGGGCCGTACCGGTGCTCAGCTTGTGCTGGAGGGATTCGTGGAGATAGAGCACCATTACCACACCGGTTTCGACAGCGATCCCGAACAGCGCAATATACCCCACAACAACAGCGACGCTGAAGTTGTAGTGAAGCATCCACTGGAAGAGTAGCCCTCCCGACATGGCAAAGATGGTTGGAAAGATCAGCACAAGAGCTTCTGTCACCGAGTGGAAGATGAGATAGAGAAGTAGAAAGATCACGAAAAATACGAGTGGCAGGATGAGTTTGAGCCGCTGCTTTGCACGTAGCTCGAATTCATACTCACCTGACCACTGAAAAGAGTAGTTCGCGGGAAGGGAGAGCTTATGTTGAAGCAGCTTTGTCGCCTGGTCTACGAAGCCACCGTAGTCCGTCGATTTGAGATTCATATAGACATAGCCAGTTAGCTTGCCGTCTTCATCCCTGATCATGGCCGGACCGTGAGAAAAGGAGATTTTTGCGACTTGTCCGAGCGGGATCTGCGCTCCAGACGGAGTACCGATCAGGACACCACGCATCTCGTCGATGTTGTCGCGGAAGGCCCGTTGATACCGCACACTGATTGGGTAGCGTTCGCGGCCCTCGATGTTCTCCGCGATGTTCTCTCCACCGATGCCGGATGAAACCGCAGTTTGGACATCGGCGATTGTCAGGCCATAGCGAGCCGCTTCCGGGCGATTGACTTCGACATTGACGTAGTAGCCTTGAGCCACTTTCTCGGCAAAAATGGACCGTAGTTGAGGCATCCCCGAAAGTGCATTCTGTATTTGTGCGGCAAGCTGCTGAATGCCATCGACATCGGTTCCTTGGACCTTGAGGCCAAGCGGCGTTTTGATGCCCGTCAGCTCCATGTCCAGGCGATTCTCCACGGGCATGGTCCAGGTGTTCGAGAGACCGGGAAATTGGAGTTTCTCGTCCATTTGCTGGATCAGAGCGTCGTAGGTCATTCCCGCCGGCCATTGATCCCGGGGCTTCAACATCAGCGTAGTGTCATACATATCGAGAGGAGCATTATCAGTCGCACTATCTGAGCGGCCCGCAGTCCCGAACACGCTCATCACTTCAGGAAAGCTGCGCAGAACCCGATCTTGTTCCTGCAGGAGCGATTTCGCTTGGCCGATCGCCAGGCCCGGAAGTGCCGTTGGCATATAAAGCGACGCACCTTCGAAAAGAGGCGGCATGAACTGGCTGCCCAGCCGCCACGCCAATGGAAATGTCACCAGTAGAAAGACAAGGTTGACGAAAATAGTTAGCTTGCGATTGCGCAGGCAGAACTTCAGAACGGGAAGGTAAATAGCCTGTGTGAAGCGTGAGATGGGGTTGGCGCTTTCAGGTCGTAGCCGTCCCCGTATCAGCATGACCATGAGCACAGGCACAAGTGTGATCGCCAGGATAGAGGAAGATCCAACCGCCAGGGTCTTGGTCCAGGCTAGTGGGCGGAACATGCGCCCCTCCTGCGCTTCAAGCAGAAATACAGGCAGGAAGGACACCACGATGATTAGGAGCGAAAAGAACAGAGCAGGCCCGACCTGCTTTGCAGAGTTAATCAGGATATCCCGGCGCTCCGGCTCCGAGACCGGAGTTTCATCGTTCTTTTGGCGCTCGGAGAGATGTCGATAACCGTTTTCGACCATCACGATGGAAGCATCCACCAGCACGCCAATCGCCAGTGCGAGGCCTCCCAGTGACATGATGTTAGATGAGACCCCAAGTAGATACATCGGAATGAACGAGATCAACACAGCAACAGGAAGGGTGATGATGGCTATCATCGCTGATCGGAAGTGAAAGAGGAAGATGATGATGACGACGCTGACAATCACGGCTTCTTCAAGAAGGTCGCGTTGCAAGGTCTTGATGGAGGCGTCAATTAGCTCGGATCGATCGTATCCAGCAAAGATCTGTACCCCAGGCGGAAGAGAAGAAGCAATTTCGTGCAACTTCTTTTTTACACCGTCGATGACGTTCAGCGCGTTCATGCCTTGGCGCATGACAATGATGCCGCCTACTGTTTCTCCCTCGCCATTCCACTCTGCAACGCCTTCCCGGATGTCCGGACCGAAGCTCACCGTGCCCAGGTCTCGCAAAAGGATGGGTGTGCCGTTCTTGCTGCCAACTGCGACCATCGCCAAATCGTCCAGCGAGCGCAGGTAGCCTAGGCCACGAATCATGTATTGCGCGCCGCTCAGATCGAGGACGCGACCTCCAACCTCGTTCGTACTAGCCTTGACGCGGTCGATGACCATCGAAAGCGGAATGTCGTAGGCGCGCAACTTGTTGGGATCCAATTGCACCTGGTATTGCTTGACAAAGCCTCCAATCGTCGCGACTTCGGCCACGCCCGGAACGGTCTCCAGTGCATATCGCAGGTGCCAATCCTGAAGAGTTCGTAGGTCGGCAAGACTAAGGTTGTGGCTGTTGTCCACAACAGCATACTCGTAGACCCAACCTGCCCCTGTCGCGTCTGGACCGATCACAGGATGGACGTTGGCGGGTAGCCTGCCGCTGATTTGCTGCAGGTACTCAATCACTCGTGACCGCGCCCAATACAGGTCTGTACCGTCTTCGAAGACGACAAAGACATATGAGTCGCCAAACATGGTTTGAGCACGAACCGCCTTCACATGCGGCGCAGCGAGCAGACTAGTCACGATCGGATACGTTACTTGATCTTCTATGACGCCAGGAGGCTCTCCAGCCCAGTTGGTATGCACGACCACCTGTACATCCGAGATATCCGGTAACGCGTCAAGAGGAACGTGCTTCAGAGACCAGATGCCCGCAACCGTCAACAGCAAGACTACGGCGAAGACGAGGAAGCGATTCCGCGCACAAATTTCGATAATGCGGGAGATCATGGCTACATACCTCCCGTCGCGTTTACGCGTAGCTGTTTCACGGCGATCGTCTGGCCACCCTTTTGAACCGTGACCGTAACCTGCCACGTGCCGCCGGAATCCAGCTTGCCGCTACCCTCGTACATGCCGTTTCCTTTGTCGCCCAGCTTCGTGGTCATATGCATCGCAGCCATTCCCATGGCAGCCATGGCAGGCATGTAGAACTTGACTGTCACTTCGGCGCCGGCGACGGGAGTTCCGTTCGCATCAGTGACTTTTACGCGGAGAACGTTGTTGCCACGTTGAGCAGGGTTGGGATCGGTTGTCAGTTCGACGGCGGCTTGTGGCCCCTCCGGTGTGCCGCTCTGCGCACCTGTGCTCCCAGCGCCAGGCGGCGGAGGGCTGAAAGATCCAGCAGCCGCCTGCAACTTGCTTTCGGAGTCAATAAGGAAGTTGGCCGAGGTGACGACCTTCTGATGTTCTGCCAGGCCTTTGAGAACGATGAAATCATCGCCGACTCGCGCTCCAACACTAACTTCCTTCGGTTCCAGATTTCCATCCCCTTGATTGAGAAAAACCAATTGCCGTGTTCCCGACTGGATGACTGCTGAGGCAGGTATCGTAAGCGCACGCCCCATCCCCGCCTTCACATCGACATTCACGAACATCCCGGGCTTCAGTTTGAGTCCGGGATTCCCGAGCGCCAAACGTACGCGCACGGTGCGCGTCGCCATATCGACTTGCGGCAGGATATCCTCGATGCGGCCTCCGAACAACCGGCCGGGATAGGAATCGACCGTGATCTGAGCGCTGTCCCCCGGTTTCAGTCGACCTACGTCATCCTGGAAGACTTGTGCGTACACCCAGACTCGTGATAAATCAGCAATTGTGTAGAGCCGTGTCGATGGTTCGACATACAAATTCGGCAAGGCATTGCGTTCGGTGATGTAACCCGATACCGGCGAATTGATGGTGAGATCAGTGATCGGTTTACCGCTGACCTTCAGCTTGTCCAACTTACTCTGCGGTACCTCCCACTGCTGCAGCCTCTGTTCGGCCGCTGCGGAAAGCGCCTCCGCTCCCGATGCCACTCCATCGACTGTGCTCGTTCCGAGCACTCTCTGGTTCTGTCTCGCAAGCAGGAATTCCTGTTGTGTCGCTACCAGATCAGGACTGTATACGGTGAACAGGGGTTCTCCTGCACGCACGTACTGATAGATGGCATTCGCAAACACTTTGCGGATGTAGCCCGAAAAACGGACTTGAACGTAAGACACAAGACGCTCATCAATATCGACATTTCCAGTAGCGCGGATGTTATCGCTCACTTGCTTGTACTTGACTTCGCCAGTCTGCACCCCAATGCTCTGCATACGCTCAGGCGTGAGTCGTATGGGCGCTAGGGAGGGTGCCATGCTTTGTTCGTTTGTGACGGGTTCCCTGACCATAGATGTGTGCGTCCCCGGGAGCGCAGGTGGTCCGGCAGCTTCCGGCTGCATTTCTACAGACGCAGCTGCGTCCTTCGCGGGATGATGGGTGAATCGTTTCCTCGAATATCCAGAACGATATAGCACAACTCCAATCGCGACTGCTGAGATCACGAGCCAAACGAGAGAGGTTCTCAAGACATATTTGTTCATCGCAGGTTCGCTCCTGTCAGCGATTCAAGGTGGGCTAAAGCGGTTTCGTGGTCTGCGAGGGTCTTCGCAAAGTCGAGTTTGAGATTGAGCAAATCGGTAAAGTATTGGAGAACGTGGATGAACTGTTCGCGATTAGCCGCGTAGGCGCTCAGCGTTGCGCGGTAGGCCGCGTCGGATTGGGGAACGAGGCCATCCCGATACTCCATTAGCAGTTCGGCGTCGCTTACCGCCTGGATATACTGCTGCTGCGTCTCCGCAAGCTGCTTCTGGAGTTGCGCATCGAGAACTTCCTTCGACTGTCCCAGCGTTTCAGCAGCCTCGGCGACCTCTGCATCAACGCGCCTCTTACGCGGAAAACGGACGTCGAACGTCAGCATGTAGTAGTCACGATATTTGCGGTCGGTGTTCTGGTACATGTAACCGAGAGCAAAATCTGGCTTTCCTTCTCGCTTTGCCGATGCGAGCTGAGCGTCCTGTTTGCGGATCGAGCTTTTGTTTGATTGAACTTCGGGATTATGTTGACGTACCAGATCGAGAAGCTCGGCAGAGGTGAGTCTTAACGTGCTTTCCGTCAACTCCTCGGGGTCAATGTCAACTGAACCCTGGTCTCGATGCAAAAGCCCTTTGAGGTGAGCCTGGATTTTCCCCATCTCCTGGTGATGCATGGTGATCTCACGAACGAGTTTCGTTCGTTCCAGCTGTGCATGCAGCACGTCCTGCTGCATGCCTTGTCCGACTTCATAATGCGCGACTGCATCCTGAATGAGCTGTCCAAGAACAGCTTCGTTCTGCTGCAGAATACCGAGCGTCTGTTGAAGGTAAGCGAGTTGCAGATAGTCCGTCTTGACAGCATCTGCGACATCCTTCTCCGTCACCTCAATCTCAGCCTGTTCGGTGTCTGCCTGTCGTTCCGCGACCTGGCCACGAAGCCGCAGTTTGCCTGGATAAGGCAATTCCTGGGAAGCCCCAATACCGATGTACGCGAAGTCGCTGTTCGTATATCCGGCGAACGGCTTTGGGCTGCCCACGCTGAACTGCTGCACCGTCACTTTTGGGTCCGGCAGCGTCGTGACTTGTTGGGCCACGTGAGTGGCTGCCTTCCAGGCATGGTTCGCCGCGGAAATCTGTGGATTGTTCGCTTGAGCTTCAGCGACCAACTGTGCAAGCGGCGTCGGCAAAACCACCGTATCCTGCGCCATCGCAGATACGCCAGATGCCAGCACCAATGCGGCGGACCAATAAAAGGTCACCTTCATGGAGCAATCTCCTGTCTCGAAAACAGATCGGAAACGAGCACGCGAAAGCGGCTCGAACGAAATGCGAGCTAGGAGAGAACTACAGTCTAAGAACGGAAATGGAGGAGGGCGGCGATTTCGGCGGAGAATACTGCGGGTTTTCCACCCACTCTGCTGAAACGGAGTTCGGCACTAGAAGATCGAACGCTGCCATGGTTACAACGACTACCGCAAATGGAGTTAAAGCCACGGTCTTTGCATTGAGCGCGTTCTGGCCTACGCTTTGCAAAGTCTTGTGACAGCACCCGTGCGAGGCTGGCATCTGCATGTCCCCGCATTGGTTCTTCATCATTCGGCAGCAGGCGCGCTCGGGAGCGCTCATCTGAGCATCAACTCTCATGCAGGCCATCACGGGCGCTGCACTGCAGATCAGCAACAGAAAAATCACACTGAGTTGGCGAAGGAAGCGCACACTGCAACTATACCTTCTGCGATTGTTCTGGGCTTAGTTGCAAAAAGGTGGCAGACAAGCGCGAGGGATGAGGTGCCGTATGCGGCCGTGGTTGGTGAGCGCAGGCGCATGGTTTCCCCATGGAATTCGGTCGAGGGTGGCGGCAGTTTCAGTACAAGGCATCATTGACTCATCCCCAATCAGCCACGGGCCTGATCCATAGCGAAGGCCGCCCGTGGAGCCTACCGCCCGTGGAGCGACCTCCTATAGTGCGCACTATAATCGAGCGTCACACAGGATGGAAGGGCGGATGCCGCGTTGCACATCCGCCCTTTTCTATTCAGGAGGCCTTCGGTAGCACGTCCCCGGCGATCTTCATGAGATCGAGCTTGCGCTCAGCATCCTTGGTCTGACCTGCGATCCAGGAGATCGCATTCGAGAGCCGCCAGTTCGTGTTTCCTGGAGGCAGATTGTAGGTGTCCAGCGATTCAAATGCTTGTGTCGCCGCCTCCGATTCACCCTTCTGGAGCAACCGTCTGAATGTCTCCTTCGCAGAGCGGGGATCGACGGACTGCTCGTTGGCGTACCGAATCGCCTCCATGCGGTGTTTGCCGCTGGGAACGCTGCTGTTCCCGGCCGGAACCTATCTCTGCTTTACCATCCGTCTGCGCAGCCATGTCAGTCTCTATCTCTCGGCCGGATGCACGATTCTGGCGGCCGATTCGCCCAGGTCCGGTGAGGCAACGGCTACAACGGTGGGACTTACGACTCGGCCGGCCCGGCGCAGCCGTGGAAGCAGTATCAGGACTACGGCCATAACGACTGGCCCAACTCGCTGTTTTACGGCGAGAACATCAGAGATTTTTCGATCTTCGGCCCCGGCCTAATCCACGGCAAAGGCCTCTCCCACGGCTCCGTGATAGGCGCGGCGAGTATCCGGCGTATGTCGCTGAGCAGGCCGGCGTCGGCAACAAGGCGATCGCGCTGAAGAACTGCCGCAACGTGCTGCTGCGCGACTTCGCGGTTCTCAAAGGCGGCCACTTCGCTGTGCTTGCCACCGGAGTCGACAACCTAACGATCGACAACCTGCTGATCGACACGGACCGTGACGACTTCGACATCGATTGCTGCCGCAACGTGCGCGTCTCTCACTGCACACTTAATCCTCAGTGGGACGATGCCATCTGCCCGAAGTCCAGCTACGCGCTCGGCTACGCGCGTTCCACAGATAATGTGACTATCTCAAACTGTTATGTGACCGGCACCTACGAGCTTGGCAGCGTGATCGACGGCACATGGAAGAAATTTGCCGAGACCGCGCACGTTTTGCGCAACGGCCGCATCAAGTGCAGCACTGAGTCGAACGGCGGTTCCGCAATATAGCGATCTCAAACTGTACCTGCGAAGGCTCCAAGGGTATCTCGCTTGGGACCTCGGACGGCGCTCTGGTGAAAGATATCGCGATCTCGAACATCACCTTGCGCGACACGGTCGACGCGCCGCTGTTCCTTCGCCTGAACCGTCGCAATCGCGGGCAAGGAGACCATGCGCCCCGGAACACTGCGCCGCGTGCTGATCTCAAATCTCGTCAGCTACAACTCGGCTTCCTCGACGTCGTCTCTCTTCGCGGGCGTCCCGTCCAACCTGATCGAAGATGTCAAGCTGAACAACTGCTTCTTCGGCCACCAGGGCCTGCCGAAACAGATGCGTGTCCGCTGGGGAGATCAGTTCAAACCGATGCCCGACTGGCACACGATCCAAGTGCCGGAGATGGAAAACGGCTATCCGGAGCTGCTGCGCTCTGAGGAATCTCGAGATGGCGCACGTCGAGGTAGCCGCGGCCTACGCCGATCCTCGCCCGCCTTTTGGCTCGAAGAGGTCCATCGCGCCGACTTCTTCGCCGTCACGGTGCAACGGCCCAACAGCGTGACGCAGCTGAACTTCGCGCTGTGCAACGTCGCCGATCTCCGCATCCTGTGGTCGCGTGCCGCGAAGGACACAACGCTGGCAACCGCGGCCGAGGGGACGATCTAAGCGGACCGCGTTTCACGCGGCGGCGATCTCGGCGCCAAGCAGGTAGCCGATGCCTCGGATGGTGCGGATCATGCCTTCGCACACGGGGCCGAGCTTCGCTCGCAGGCTGTGCATGTGGTAGTCCAGGTTGCTCTTGCTCACGTCGGCGGCGTAGCCCCACACGGCGGTGGCGAGCTGGTCGCGGGTGACGACCTGACCGGCGCGGCGCATCAGGATTTCGAGCAGCATGTATTCGCGGCGCGTAAGCTCCACAGGCTGCCCGTCCAGACAAACCGCCCGTCGGCTAAAGTGGAGCGCGACCGGACCGATGGCAAGGATGGTGTTTCGCGGCACAGCTCCGCGGCGCGCGACAGAGCGCAGCCGCGCGAGGAACAGGTCCAGGGAAAACGGCTTTGTCATGTAATCGTCAGCCCCCGCGTCGAGCGCGCGGATCATCTCCGGCACACTGTCGCAGGCCGAGAAAGCCAGAATGGGAGCCTGGCAGCGCATGCGCCGCATGTCTTCAATCACTGCAAGTCCGCCGATATCGGGCAGCAGGAGATCGAGAACAACAGCGTCAAAAGACTGAGAAGCGATGAACTGTGCAGCGCCTTCTCCGCTGGCAAGATGCGTCGGCACAGAGCAGTCCCGCTCGAGTGCCTGCTGCAAAACGGCCGCAAGCTTCGCGTCGTCGCTCACAATACAAACCTGCATGGTACGAGTATTCGGGCGTCTCTGCGATGTTTCGTGAGCGAGATGTGAATAGTTGGCGAATGCAGGCAATATCTAAGCTGTTTCTAAGTTTGAGCGGCTTGAATAGGGGTTGTCCGGAGCAGGAATATCGCGTGAAAGGACGCGCTCCGCACCTTAAAAAGCCATGCGAACGCCGCACCTGTTTCCTCTTGCCTTGCTAGCTGCCACCGTCTGCGCCATCGCGCATGCCCAGATCGATCGCGCTGAGATCAACGGGACGATCGCTGACTCGAGCGGCGCCGCTATCGCCGGCGCGGCTGTCACCGTCACCCAGGAAGGCACCAACGCCGCGCGTACGGTGACGACGAACGGCAGCGGCCAGTTTGTCGTTTCGTCGCTGCCGGTGGGCCGTTTTTTTATCGTGCTGACACGGGCCGGCTTTCAGGATCTCCACATCGCCGACATCGACCTGCACTCCGGCGATGTGCGCACGGTGAACCAGACCATGCAGCTCGGCTCGGTGAGCCAGACCGTCTCTGTGGAAGCGGACAAGCAAGGCGCGCAGCTCGACAAGAGCGACGCCACCTTTGGCGGCACCATTCAGTCCGTGCAGGTGCGCGAGCTGCCGCTGAACGGCCGCAACATCGCCAACCTTGAGGTGCTGGCTCCGGGCGCGATCGACAGCGGGTCCGGCGGGCAGGCGACGATTCGCTTTGCCGGCCAGGGTATCGACGACAACAATTATCGCTTCGACGGCGTGGACGCAAGCGGTGTGCTGCGTCAGGCGCTCAAATCCGGCTTGCGTTTGCAGTTCTCGACCGAGGCTGTCTCGGAATTCAAGGTGGACGCAGGCGCGTATACCGCGGATACCGGAGGCTCTGCAGGCGGGCAGGTCGGCCTCATTTCGAAGACCGGCACCAATGCTTTTCACGGCAGTGTTTTCGATTATCTGCGCAACAGCTACTTCGACGCGCACTCGCCGATCAAACCCGCGGCACGGACGAAAACGCCTGTGTTCCAACTGAACCAGTTCGGCGCGAGCCTGGGCGGCCCGATTGTGAAAAATCGCACCTTCTTTTTTCTGGATTACGAGGGTTTTCGCCAGCAGCTCGGCGGCGTGCCGGCTACGGGTTTTGTGCCGAGTCCGGCGTTTCGGGCGAGTGTTCTGACGACGCACCCGGAGCTCGCATCGCTGGTGAACGCTTTTCCGCAAGGGCAAACGCCGGTAGCTACCGACCCGAATGCTTACTCGCTCACCACCGTGGTGCCAAGCCCAAACAGCGAGAACTCGGGCACGGTACGCGTCGATCACCACTTCACCGACAAGGACTCCGGCTACGTTCGCTACAACCTCGACGACGGCTCCACGACCAGCGCGCTCAACGCGGTTGCACAAGCCATTACGATCGAGTCCAGAGTGCAGAACCTCGCGCTTGAGGAAACGCACATCGTCAGCCCGAACCTGCTGAATGAAGCGCAATTCGGCTTCAATCGCAACACCTATGTTCAGATACAGAACACCGGCATCCCGCTCAACATCACAGTCAGCGGCTTTACCGGCCTCTCTGAAAACTACAACAAAGTTCAGGTGGGCCAGAGCTTTTCCGCGAACGACACACTGACCTGGACCAGGGGCCAGCACACGGTCAAGGCCGGCGTCGATCTGCGCTTTCCCCAGTACAACGAGGCCAACTCGCTCGACAGCACCGCTTCGTACTCCAGCGAAACGGCGTTCGCGAACAACCAGCTGAATACGTTTCTGCTGACCGCTCCACTGCCCGACAAAGGTCTGCGCAAGGAGCAGCTGGCCGGCTATGTGCAGGATGAGTGGAAAGCCGGCCGCGCACTTACTTTGAATTACGGGTTGCGCTACACCTACTTCTCGCCGTTTCACGAACTGCACAACAATGAAGTGCCGTTCGACATCGCAAGCTGCGGCGGTTACTGTGCACCCGGCTCGGAGTTCTACTTCCCGAATCATCTGGATTTCGATCCGCGTCTTTCGGTCGCCTACTCGCCTGATTCTCTCGGCGGCAAAACGGTGTTTCGCGCCGGTTTCGGCACGTTCCACGGCGAGGATCAGCTCGGCGACGAGGACAGCCCGGTCGTCAACACCGAGCCTTCGACGCTGCTTACCTCCGGCAAAAGCCTCACTTACGCCTACCCGGTAAACCCGGCGCTGACGCCGCTTACAGGCCTGGCGCTGACGCCGCGCTCGCTGGCGCGCCACCATCCGGACGCTTACACAGAGCAGTGGACCGCATCGGTGCAGTATGCGCTGCCGGGCGACACGGTCGTGACAGCAACGTATCTCGGGATCAAGGGCACGCACCTATTCCGCCGCTCGTACACTAACCTCATCGATCCGGTTACAGGCGTACGTCCGCTGCCGCAGTACCCTAGCCAGATCGACACGAAGTACAACGAAGGTATGTCGATCTTTCACGCCCTGCAGATCAACCTGAACCGCCGCTTCCACAACGGCTTTTTCATCGCGGGGAATTACATGTACTCGCATGCCCTGAACGACGGATCGGTGGGCGCCGGCGAGTCCAACGCGGCAGAGAACGTGAATAATTTCGCAGCCGACTACAGCAATAGTCAGTACGACACGCGCCACAGCGGCAATATGAGCCTGGTGTACGAACTGCCCTTCGGCCGCGGACAGCGGTACATGAACAACCATCATGTCGCCGATATCTTCGCCGGCGGCTGGTCGGTGAACACGCTGCTGACCGCGCGCGCAGGGCAGCCGGTCAACATCCTGCTGAGCAGCAGCGCCACCGCGCTGCCGGACGGCAACAACGTCAATCAGCGTCCCAACCGCGTGCCCGGCGTCCCGCTGTATCTGCCCGGCCGGGCGGTGCATGCGTGGCTCAACCCCGCTGCGTTCTCGGTACCCGCGGCAGGCACGCACGGCAATCTCGCTCCCAACGCAGTTACGGGGCCGCCTATCTGGCAGGACGACGCTACGGTCGAAAAGACGTTCCATGTTACCGAACGAAACGACGTTATCTTTCGCGCGGAAGCCTTCAATATCTTCAATCGCGCGCAGTATGGGCAGCCGGGCAGCAGCTTGAATATAAACACCTGCGCCGCGGCTGCCATTGCCGCGTGCCCGGCCGGCACCGCTGTGGGCGCACAGTACATCTCGGCCCCGGCGAGTTTCGGCAATATCACGACGACGGTCAATCCCAGCGGGCTGGTCGGCACCGGCACGCCGCGCGAGCTTGAGTTCGCGCTTCGCATCACTTACTAAAAAAACAAAAAGGAAAAGAATGAAGCACAAGCTGTTACGAATCGCCACCCTGTCACTCTTCGCTGCCGCCGCAACGTTTGCCTCGGCGCAGGCCCACGCCGCGACGCCGACGAGCAGCCAGCCGCCGGTCACGCTGCTCAGGACGACGTATCTGCCCGACGTTGTGGGCGACTTTGACCACTTCGCCGTGGACCTGAAACGCAACCACCTGTTCGTTTCCGCTGAGGTGCACCACTCGATCGAAATGTTCAACCTGAAGACCGGGGAACATTTGCAAAGCATCGGCGGCTTCAAGACCCCGCACTCGCTCGCCTTCGACACCGCGAAGGATGAACTGCTGGTCGCCGATGGAGGAGATTCGGCGCTGATTGTACTCAGCGCCGGGGATTTTCATCGCATCGCTCGCGTGCAGTTGATCGACGGCTCGGCGACGGGCAAGGGCGACTCGCCCGACGCGGCGTTTTACGACGCAAAAACCCGCCTGTACTACATCGGCAACGGGGGCGCGTCGGCCAACCTGCCTACCTCCACCATCTCCATCTACTCGCCGGCCGAAGGCAAGATTGTGGACGAGATCAAAGCTCTCCCCGGCAACAATCTTGAGAGCATGGTCGTCGACGATGCGCACAACCGGCTGTACGTGAACGTGCGTGACAAGAAGGAGATCGCTGTCGTCGACCTCAAGACCAAACAGGTTATTCACACCTGGACCGCGCCGGACATGAACCGGAATACCGCGCTCACGCTCGACCCTGTGGCCGGACGCTTGTTTGTCGCGGGCCGCAACCCCGGACTGCTGTACGTCTTCGATGTAAACTCCGGCAAAGTGGTCAGCAAGATGCCGTGCGTGAACGTGAACGACGACATGACCTGGGACCCGAGGATGACGCGCCTGTACATCTCCGGTTCGCAGGGACTGAGCATCTTCCATCAAGACTCGCCGGACAAGTACACAGAGCTTGTGAACCTTCCTACCAATGGGGGCAAAACTTCCACGTATGTACGGGCTGTCAATCAGCTGTACGTCATCCATCCTAAGACGGACATCGACATCGCGGGCCTGCTTGTCTACCGCGTCAATCGTTAAGAGGGAGAGTTTTTCGATGAAAGAGTTGTCTATCATTTGTTTGCTGGCAGCGTGTGCCGTCTTCGCACACGCGCAGCAGAGCGGTTCGTCCATGACCGCGGCAGCACCGGCCAAAATCCAGGTAAACGCCCCCTTTGCAGAGCAGTTAATCGTGAAGGAGAAGGCGATGCATCCGGAGATCCAGAAGCTGGGGCTCCATGCCGTGCCTCCCGGTGAGACACACAATGTAATCGTCGCCAACAATCTCCCGGAGAAGGTCGGAAAGGTGTCTTCGCCGAGCGATATGATGTTAGTGGCGTCGGGCAAGCCGGTAGCCGTTCGCAAGGAAGAGGGCAAGTTCTTCGATACCTTCGTGCCTTTGCACGATCGCACCGGCCAGGTGATCGGCTTCCTAGTGATGGAGGTGCCGTTCGCGACGGCGAGCACGCAGGCAGCCGCCATCCGAAAGGGAACTTCGATTCGCGACGAAGTGCAGCAGCAAACGCCCACACTGGAGACGCTGTTTGGACCGGCTTCCTAGTCACATCACGCTGACCCGGCGCGGCCTGTTGCGCGGAGCCGGCAAACTGATGGCTGTCTCCGCGCTCCCCATCCCAAAGTGTGCAGCGCAGCAGGCCACCCCCGCACAGGCGCCTGCACAGACGCCCGCAAGCCCAGACATCATGGCCAGGCTCAGCACGTACATGGGAGAGGCCCGCACTCGGCCGCTGCCCGAAGCGGTTGCGGAAAAAGCGAGGCAGCACATCCTGGACACCTTCGCCGCGATGGTATCCGGGGTGAGGCTGCCTCCTGCAATCGTTGCGCTGAAGTTTGCCCGGCTCCACGCGAGTGGAACGGGCTGCACGGTTGTCGGCTCCGACGTGCTCTGCGGTCCGTCGGAAGCGGCGCTCGCCAACGGCATGCTGGCGCACACGGATGAAACAGACGACTCGCACGCGCCGTCGCACTCGCACCCGGGTTGCGCCGTCGTAGCGGCGGCGCTTGCTGCCGGGGAGCGGTTCGGCATCGGCGGAGAGCACTTGCTGCGCGCCGTCACGCTCGGCTATGACATCGGCCCGCGTGTGCTGATGACCCTCGGTGGGCTCGATTTTCAGGTGAGAACTCACCACGATGCCCACAGCATCGCGAACACCTTCGGCGCTTCGGCGGCAGCTGGCTGTGCCGCCTCGCTCAACGCGCAGCAGATGCGCTGGCTGCTCGACTACGCCGCGCAGCAGGCTTCAGGGATCGCGGCCTGGCAGCGAGACACGCGACACATTGAAAAATCCTTTGTCTTCGGCGGCGCCCCCGCGCGCAATGGGGTTACGGCAGCCTCGCTCGTGCAGATCGGCGCCACAGGCGTGGAGGACATCTTCTCGGGCACGGATAACTTTCTGCTGGCGTTTGCTCCGGATGCCAATCCGCAGGGGCTGATCGACAAACTCGGTGAGCGCTACGAGATCACGCGGACAAACATCAAGAAGTGGACCGTGGGCTCACCGATCCAGGCGCCCCTCGATGCGCTGCAACTTATCCGGCAGCACCATCCTTTCACCGCGGACCAGGTACAAAAAGTAGTTGTCCGCCTGGCCACCAGCGAAGCAAAGACCGTAAACAATCGCGAGATGCCCGATATATCGTTGCAGCAGATGATCGCCGTCATGCTGGTCGACGGAACCGTCAGCTTTCATGCCGCGCATGACAAGGCGCGCATCGACGATGCAGCCACGATACGTGCACGCGCCAAGGTCGAACTCATCCCGGATGCGGAACTTGAGCCGCTCTACCCGCAGCTCGTTGCAATTGTGGAAGTGGTGTTGGGGGACGGACGCCGCTGGAGCCAACGCGTGAACGATGTGCGTGGAACCGTACGCAACCCAATGAGCCGCGACGAAGTCGTTCGAAAAAGTCGCGACCTGATTGAACCTGTGCTCGGGCAGACCCAGACCTCTCGCCTGATCGAGACTGTTCTTTCCCTTGAAACGGTAAGCAGCATCGGTGTGCTGCGGCCGCTGCTTCAGAAACAATACAATCAGACCAGGAGATAACACATGTTCAAACGGACGTCGATGCTCGCCGCGGGTTCTCTGTTCCTCGCCTCCGGCGTGGCTTTCTGCCAGACGCAAGCTGCTCCGCTTGCGCTCGTTTCCAAAGACGCGATGCCCCCTTCCATCCAGGGCAGGTTCGATCACCTCGGCATCGATCTCGGTGGCAACCGCTTGTTCGTCGCAGCGGAAACGGCGCACAAAGTTCTTGTCTTCAACCTGCGCACGGGCAAGTTCCTCCGCTCCATCGACGACATCGCCATCCCGCATGCGATCTTTGTGCGAGAGGACTTGAATCGCATTTACATCACCGATGGCGGAGCAGGCGCGCTTCGCATTTACGACGGCAACACCTACGGACTGCTCAAGACCATTCCGCTCAAGGTCGATGCCGACTCGATCGGCTATGACCCCGCTACCCACCTGCTCTACATCGACAACGGCGGCGGCGATGCCCACGAAACGTTCTCCATGTTAAGCGTGGTCGACACCACGGACGGAACCAAGCCGGCTGACATGAAGATCGAGGGCGACACGCTCGAAGCAATGGCGCTCGAAAAAAACACGGACAGGATGTATGTCAACAATGCGGCAAAGAATCAGATTGCCGTCGTCGACCGCAAAGCGAGGCGCCTGCTGGCAAACTGGCCCGTTACCGAGGGAAAGCGCAACGTTGCCATGGCCCTGGACGAAGCGCATCACCGGCTGTTCGTAGCCTGTCGCAGCGGTGAGATCGTGGTGTTCGATACCTCGACCGGCAAGGAACTGCAGACTCTCGCGATCGGCAAAGGCGTCGACGACCTGGCGTTTGATCCTGTGAGCAAACGGCTGTATGCGCCCTGCGGTACGGACGGCGCAACCTGGGTGTATCGGCAGCAGGATGCCGATCATTACACGCTCCTGGGCAAGGTCGCTAGCGGCACAGGTGGAAAGAACGGCCTGCTCGCGACAAAGCTGAACCGTTATTTCGTTATCGTGCCGCCGAGCGGTGCTGCGCCGGGGACCGTGGATGTCTTTTCAGTACAGGGAGGGAGCGCGTTGAGGCGGTGACCTGAATCCGGTTCCCCGCCCCACATCTTCCGTGATGCGGCGCTAAAGCGTTTCACAGTAGGTGTAATGCGATCAGATCCACACGCGGCTTTTCCGTCAAGAAAAGCCGCACGTTACAAATCCCGGGCAGATTACAGTAATTGTGAAAATGTTTTAAGTGTGAAGTTTCAAGAGTTGTCCATTCGATCGTCGCGAGTTCGAGCATCCGTTCCGCATCCTGAAGCGTATCTTCGGCTTCGACCGAGTGCGCTACCGCGGGATTGCGAAGAATCATAACCGGCTATGCGTGTGCTTCGCGCTGGGCAACCTCTACCTGCACCGCAAGCGGCTAGTGCCGCACGGGGCGTAGTGTGTCCGGAGCGAAGAACCCCTGCTTGAGGTGTTCAAATCAGGCCGCCGAATCAGCCCATCCCACACCTGCACTCAAGGAGAAACTTTCACTCCTCGCCTCCCGCTTTACCACCCCCGGGACATTGTGTACCTGTGCAATGCTTCCCTAATGTCCAAACACCGCTCTCGCCTGCACATGGCTCAGGCTTCAACACTACTTTGTAGTGCAAATTAAGGATGCTTAGCCCCTCGGCCGAGCCAGGGGTACTGTAAAGCGAATCGGCGCGGAAGACAGGCAGCGACTTCCTAGTAAACAGGTGGGCATCCTGCCCGACAGTCATCACAAAAGCAGCTGCCGGGAAAGAAAAGCATCATTAGTTCGTCGGGAACATTAAACAATTTGCCCAATGGGACTTTGACAAGTCGACCATCGTAATTCAAACGTTCCAACCGGTACACCATGTAGTTGCCCATCAACTTGATCGCTCGATCGAGATCCCGGTCCCTGTCGACCTCGCTCCAGACCTCGATCCAATCGCGCTGCTCTTCGCGTTCACGAAGCACCCAAGCCATGGAAAACAGATATGCCTTGAAGATGGGAGCTATGTCGTAGTAACAAAGATCGAAGTCTTCGGAGGCCAAATCTCGATCTGCGGTGCTAAGAGCAATAGCGTGGTCCCGTTCGTCAATTGCGACATGCTCAGGTAGCTTCCGGCGTGATCAGTTGCGAGCCGCAAGCATCCTTTCTGAGGCAGAACTTCACGCCCGACCGGATAAGAGCTATGTCACTCATGCAGGTGCGGTCATCGCTCGCCAGCGCCCAGGCACGGCTCTTGGCTTTATCTTCCTCAGCTTGGAAGACGAAACGGGCATCTCTAACGTCATCATCCATCCCGACCTCTACGACAACGACCGCCTGCTTGTGACACGCGGCAGATTCTTCCTCGTGCATGGACGACTCCAAAACCAGGATGGTGTCGTCCATATTCGCGCAGAACGCCTGGAAGAGCTTGTCCTTGGCTTGGAACAGATTACCTTTCAATCTCACGATTTCCATTAGCAACAGTAGAGGGGCAGCAATCGCGGCATCCATTGGAAATGGCTTGGCGAAAATCCTGTCTTTGAAACTGCCTGCGCTGAAGGTCTGCGCTCATGCAATTGAGCATCCTTCGGTATTCACCGTGTCTCAGTCAGGTATCCTGACCGTCCTGAACACCGCCAGCCACTTTCAGACTTATGCGGTCCGAGCTGAGCATTGCGCTTCTTATGGCGAAACTCCTTGTGGCAGACGGGACATTTGTAAATATAAGTCGGCCCAGAACTGACACGGGTCCGAATAGAGGACCGATATGGCGTATGCAGACTCCCCGAGCTCACGGGCGGAATGCTTCCGCTCTCTCCGGCAGTCAGCTCGATCGCATATCTCGGAACAAATACATCGTTGGTGATTTGGACGCTCTGGATTCGATCCAAGCGATAGCTCCGTGCCTCGCCGGTAGCGCTCTTGACCGCATAGACCAGAATGTCGCCCGCGCGTGAACGACGCAGCGAGTATGGTTCGATCGTCCGTGCCGATCCCTGATAACCAAGATCGACTCGCAATCTGTTTGCGCCCGCGAAGCGGATTGATTCGATGAAGGAGGAGCCAACGACTCCCTGACGACGCGACACCCCGACCGCTGGGCGATAAAGTTCTTCCCCTGCGACTGCTTGGATGGAAGTAAGAACAACAGGGATCGCACCGGGAATGGTCGCAACGCTCGTCAGCCAATCGAAGAACTCTGGGAGCACGCCCCAAAACGATTCAAAGGGAGGCAACACAGGTAGCTGGTGGCCGAGCATGTTGGCCCAATCTGCTGCCAGCTCTTGCGCGCGCACGCCCACGCTGGCGACACTCGGCAATGGAATCCGCTTGAACTCACACTTTCGCCGCAGGACCTCAAGGATCGATGGGGCTGCTGGCCTGAATTCGCTATGGCGGAACAGATTGACGACATCATATAAATCGCGTGGCCGCGATCGTTCACCCAGAGCGCGTACTTTTTCCCCAAACAACTCCTCATAGGCGTAGCAGCGCGCTTCAATTCCGCCTTCTGGGAGATCGCTATAGGGGTGCCCTACGGATCGCTGAATGGGAGCAGCGCCAACAACTCGTCTGCGGTCAAATCGAGCTTGATACGCGGCATGGTGCCGCCACGAGCCAATGGGCCGGTGTAGTAGATGCGGCCTTCGCAGCTTATCCCACCACGGGGATTGTTGTAGACGTCAAAGCGGAGCCGATCGCCTGGAATTTGGATTCCCGTATTCTCGTAGACCCAAGCCGAGACATCTCTGAAGGCATTGATGAGTAAGTCAGAACTGAGTTGCGTGGCATCAGTGAGAGTGAAATCCAGGTCTTCCGAAAAACGGTATGTCTCGAAGTAGCACTTCTTGAGGCAGGTTCCACCTTTGAAGACCCAACTCTCAGCGAGAGCCGGTTGCGCGTGAATGCCAGCCAATAACCACCCGAGGATATAGTCTTTCTCCACGACCTCTGGCGAAAGCGAGAGGTCCGTCGCAACAGCGAGAACTTCGGCGCGGTCAATCATGCGGTTCTCGGTCCCTTCCAGAGATCGGGAATCCTCAGACGCCACCGCCGCACTACACGCGGCGATTCGAGGTCAGGATCGAGCTTTGCGTTTCCTGTAGTCAGCCGCTCTAAACTCGCGGCGATCAGTTCCGAGGGAGCGTTGAGTCTCTCTCCCAAAAATCCTAGTCGCTTGAAGACGGCACCATTTCCCAATTTGTCTCCGTACTCAATGAGTCTCGGTATGTCAGCATCTTTGTGTTCGAGATAGGCGCGCAGGCAGTCTTCGACGTGGCGGATGCCGCCTCCCGACGACGGATCGTCCAGAACATCGATCATGGTGCGGTGCAAATCGGAAATCTGAATTTTGATCCGCCCCCGCCAGACCGTTTTCATCCCGAACATCCGTTCCTGTGAGATGTGCCGCAGTTGAAATGTCGTCTCCTGCACGACCTGCTCCCCGCGTCGTACCGGTCGGACCGTATAAACGAAAATGGTCCTAAAGAGCTGCTCGGTGAGATCCCAGTAGTGCGCCGCAGTCGCTCCGCCAACGTACGCGGGATCAAATAGTTCCGGTACAAGGGTCCAAGGGTCTTCCAAGACTTGCTCTTCAGGGCTAAGAGCAAGCGGAACCGGGGCATAAAGACCCCGTCGCAACCGCTTCAACCAGTGCTGCTGTCCCCATTGCGCTAGCGCTTTGGCCGCCCGTGGTCGGGTCAGCATCAGCGCGGTCACAACATCGTCAACGGTGATCAGATCGCCGCTGTTGCGGAGAACTTTGGCCAGACGGCTCCGAGATGTGTCGCGAGACGGCATAATGCAACTGCAAGACTTTCTGATTCATGGAAACAAGTGCATTTCGAGTATACCAAACTTTTGAGATACTCAAACAGTAATTATCTCCATAAATCGGTAAATTATGAGGTTTCGATATACCAACCACTGGGGACGTCCCTGACAAGAGAAGAACCGGAGGAATCCTCCTCCTTTGAAGGTTGCGAATAAGCATTGGAATGAAGCCCTCGGAGCCCAAGCGCTGAAATACATTTCTATCGCTATTTTTCTCACTCGAAGCAACAGGTCTATTGTCAGCAGCTTGCGCAACGAACCACATCGCCATGATTGAGGTACATCTGCCTCATGTATGATCGCGCGGCGGGACGGCTCCCTTTTGCGATCAAGACCTGCGCGATCTCGATCATGTGTATCTCATCCTCGTTCATGCGGCCCTCTCGATTGGTGTTCGCTCCGCCATACTGACCAGAAATCTCAGATCATCGAATCTATAGAGATCGATGAGAAATCCGTTGTCCGGCCCAAGACGCAGTCGTTTGGCGAAGAGATCGGAGCTTGGAAACAGGTAGTAATCTCGAACATCTTCGTTGTTCGGCTCAAGGCGGACGGCGATCGTGATATCGGGCTTGAGAGACGTATCAAATCGGAGATTCCATCGCGTGTTCCCGGCCATCGTGGGCTGGCACCGTGCGACAACAAGGGAGAATGTGAACTCATCATTGACGATGAAGAGATCGGTGATGGGATCTTGCTTCACCTCTGCCCCTGCTCCACGCAGCTTCTTCAATAGTGTCTCGCAGTGTTCCGCGTGGAAGCGGCGTAGAGTACGGTTTAGTTCGATGTAGGCGTAGTCCCGCTCTGGGGTAAAGCCGATGAGCGTATAGGCATTCACGAGACTGCTGAATCTGGAGCGGTAGGCACTGCTTGAGGGCATGCCTTCTGTCTCGTCGATGAGGATTCCCGACAAGGTTTCGTAGCGTTTGAGCAGAGCCCGGAGCTGCTGCAACATCTCATCGTCGGTGAAGTGCTTTGAACGCGCCTGGATGATTTGCTGAGCGCGAAAGAACTGCTGCGGAGACACAATGGCTTCGAATGCACTCTCTTTGCGAATCCACATCGCAGGAGGATTCACGAGCCGTTTCTGCTTCAATTTGAAGGATTTTCGATTGTAGACGTTGGAGCCCATGTACTTGGGATTGGTCAACATCTGATGCACTACGCCTCGTGTCCAATCCCGCGATAGGTCTGTTCGGAGTCCCCTGCTATTGAGTAATTGTGCTATCTGCGATTCGGTCAGTTCCGTTGATGTAAAGGCGTCGAATATCTCCCGAACGATAGAGAGTTCATCATCTGGGCCTGGCACGAGAACCACGCGATCCGTCTGGAAGCTCTTCTGTTGACCTCGGGACAGCAGTCCCTTCGCGGTTCCATCCATCGCGATCAACTGCCGCCGCAATCCATATCCAGCCATGCCTCCTTGCCGATAGCCCAATTCGATGAGGCGACATTGGCCGGCGAAGACCTTTACAGAGAGCTCGCGGCTATATTCGGCGGCCATTGTGCGTTTAACCGCTTTGACCAAAGTGGAGATAGGGCTTCCATCATTGACGAACTGTTCGGCTGGATAGTGGACGTTGATGCCTGCTTTCCGGCAGACATACTCGTGATAAGCACTCTCGTCCGCATCCAAGAAGCGTCCCCACCGACTCACGTCATAAACCAAGACGACGCTGAAGTCAGCATGCCCGGATTGCGCTTCTGTAAGCAGTCGCTGGAGTTCGGCTCGTCCGCCAAGGGTCAGCCCGCTCTTGCCCGAGTCAGCATAGGTCGCCACAATCTCCATCCCGTGTTCCGAAGCGTAGCGCGCAATCACCTCAGCTTGGTTCTCAGTGGAGTATTGCTGGTGTTCCGTAGACATGCGGACGTACTGGGCTGCACGAACGATCTTCCGAGATGATGTTGCGTCGTGCTGTTCGATCACGGTTTCCACCGACACGTAGCAAAATTATGAGCTGTTGGGCTTGGGAATCCCAGACCACGAAACCCCGTGAAGTTCCAAGCGATAGTGACGAGTATCGAACCCGTTGGACTCAAGAAGCCCATAACGGTTTGCCGAAGGACAACAGCCAGCGGTGATCTTCAATACGAATTGGTGTGCGGTCAAGGCCGACTGGAGGCTTGCCTTGCGCTCGGCAAGACACTTATTCCCGCGATCATCACGGAAGTGACTCGTGAGCAACAATACCTGATGAGCTTAATCGAGAATGTAGCGCGGCGGCCACCCTCTCATCGCGCCCTGCTCTTGGAGGTGCGCAGTCTCGTAGACAGAGGCTATAAGGCCGAGCAGATCGCGCAGAAGATTGGGCTGGACAAGACTCATGCATATGGGGTCGTTCACCTCCTTCAGCATGGAGAGAGCATTCTGCTCTAGGCTGTCGATGCGGGAAGAGTTCCCATTCGGATCGCAATCGTCATCTCGACGGGGACGAATGAAGAAGTTCAGGCCGCATTGATCGAAGCCTATGAAAGCGGAGACCTGCGCGGCGCAAAACTAGCTACCGCCCGACGTGTAATCGCGATGCGTCTAGCGAAGGAACGTGAGGCAGGCCGAACCAGTCCATCCAAGCGAAAGCTCTCGGCAGAGTCTCTGGTCGAAGAGTATGAACAACATGTGAAACGTCAGCGTTCCGCCATCTCACGCTTGAACGCCATCAATCACCGGTTGATGATCATCGCTGCTGCGATGAAGCGGCTCTTGGAGGATGAGCACTATGTGACTCTGCTTCGGGCAGAATCCATTCAAACCATCCCTAAACACCTTGCAGAGCGAATCGGATAGGAGGGCCTCGTATGAAAGCGTCCACAGAAGTAGCCTTCGAGCTGAAGACTGTACTCATTCCCATTGTGGCGATTTCACCCAAGGCAGAGTTTGCGCCGGAGGTTCGAAAATCCAGGAAGTATCGCCAGATAGCCGCTTCTATCGAGCATGTTGGATTGATCGAGCCACTCATCGTTTCGCCGGTGGGTGATGGAACATTCCTGCTCCTGGATGGAGCATTGCGGCTGGACATTTTGAAAGAGCGCCAGAATGAGACCGTCCGGTGCATCCTTTCGACCGACGACGAGGGATACACGTACAACAAGCGTGTCAGCCATTTGTCCAACATTGGTGAGCACTACATGATTCTCAAGGCGTTGTCGAACGGCGTCAGCGAGCAGATGATCTCCACCTCGCTCAATGTCGATGTCGAGACCATCCGTCGAAAGAGATCTTTGCTCGATGGCATATGCTCAGAAGCAATTCAGTTACTTACAACTCGGCGAGTTTCAGTACACGCCTATGGTTTTCTGCGGCGGATGAAGCCGCTGGGACAGATCCAAGCGGCGGAGAGGATGATTCATGCCAACAATTATTCAGCAACGATGGCGAAGACCCTGTTCACCATTACGAAGCC
The DNA here is from genome assembly GCA_965276625.1 of Acidobacteriaceae bacterium. Lineage (GTDB taxonomy): Bacteria > Acidobacteriota > Terriglobia > Terriglobales > Acidobacteriaceae > EB88. The sequence goes on along the minus strand of CBDIBB010000002.1, from coordinate 1,126,920 downwards.
CGAACTGATCGCTCAGCCGGCGAAAACGAACCGGGCAAGTCCGGGCGCCGCCGCCAAACTCTCACTTCTTCAAGAGGAGTCGGATACGCTGCTCACGGACGTCAAGCAGGTGGAAGAGACCTACGCGACCCAGGCACTTGATCTGACCCTCAGCCTCGGTTATGTAGAGCACCTCCTGGCAAGTGTTCGCGTGGAGAAGTATCTGACGAAACATCACCCCGATATCCTGAACCAATTTAAGAAGTTGCTCAGCGAAAAGGCCGATGAAATGTCGCGCTCTACTCCAGATTCTATCCAACGTCCTGGGCGCAAAGGGCCACCGTCTCTCAAGGCTTGATACCAACTCCGCGATGGAATCTTTGCTCGGCTCTTCTATGTCGTACATGAGGTGAGAAGTGCTTTCCCTTAGCGTCTGCGATTCGCCGTACATCCACAGTCAATTGCTTCCGCTGCTCAATGGTCTCAATTGCTTGGAGCCGAAGCCCTTCGATATTCCTCATGATCGTTCCGACGACACAGGTATCAGGTATAGGGGCGACACAGCCACCGCTCCGTATGCTCGTTCTTGATCGCTCAAAGAGATTCTCCCCTTTATAGAGTGTCCGGCTTGATGGTTTATTCTGGGAATTCCGAGACAAACGGCGACCGCAGAACGTGGGAAGCCAAAATGGGACAAGAAGGCCATACTTGCTGAAGCAGCATCGTGTGAGAACGTGCCCGCGTGATACCGACCATAAGAATCTTTCGGCTTCTCCGATACGGTGGAACATCGTCGCGCCAGATGAATGAAGACACAATTGAAGTGCCGTTGTGTCGCCCCCGGCGCATGATCAGAACACCATCGAACTGTTTTCCCTTAGATTTATGGATCGTCATCACTTGAACCCCGTCAGGGTCGTCGATGCCGTCGAGGATAAGGTCTTGAGCCAGAGCCGCGTCGAGAACAGCCCGTGCTTGGCGGTATTCTCCATAGCGCATCCAGGCCTCCCCGAGACCCGCACTAATCCGTTTACCGCGGTTGAATGCCACTAGATAGTCGAGGTGTTGCGCGACGCTCACAAGCGTCTTTTCCTTTGACGCACGTAGAGACTGCTTGACCATAATCCAATCTTTGGCCGGATCTCCAATGAAGCTGCCTGTGACCAGATGCTTCAGAAGGGCACGCAATGAAGTAACGAGTCCAGCGGAAGTGGATTTGCCAGCTCGGATCTTCACTGACCAGCCGAGCAGCCGACTTACGTCGCCGATAGCTCCGTTGGCCTTTCTCATGTCTGCGAGCAACATCAAACCATCGGCGACCTGTGAAGATTCCGGAATACTCTCTTTAGGTTCCAGAAGGAAGGCGGCAAACCGGGAAGCGAGAAGTGCCTCTGCCTCATCGAAGAGAAGCTTGTGCGGAACAGGTTTATCTCCCGAGTTCAGACCTTTGGACACCGCTGCGGCCTCGGTCGCTGATGGCACCAGGACAGCTATATTTTTAGCCCAAGAGCCTGTTTCGGCTTTTACTTCACGTTGAAGACATCCAAGCGCACGGCGCAACGTGACGGCGAGATCAGCGTTTTGATTGAAGCTCAGGGACGTCATACCTTTATAGCCACTTCCACGGGGTGTTCCCTTAAGGATGTCCTGTCCAAAAATTGCAATTTCAGAGCCTGGACTTCGCAAATTTTCCGAACCAAGATCGATCTGTAGCGGAGCCAGCGCCAACGAAATTGCGGCCAGACGCTCAGGGCCAATGCCCGGAAGATGGTCAAAAATTTGTTGTTCCAAATCAGCAAGACATAAAATCTGAGTGAGCGGAGCAAGATGTTCGATACAACGCCACGCGTGCGGCCCAGTATCCTGAGCTTCATCGACAATAATCAGCGGATATTTCTGAGCGACAAGCCCTCGGAGAAGAGCACTGTGCCTCAGTAGAGTGGCGGCATTTGGAGCAAACAGATCAAAGGCGATCCGGCCCTCTTCAACAAAGAGTCGGTCCCGCTCTTTGAGCCAAGCTGACCATTCGACAGGCTTCTTCGCTGCGTTTATTCCGCCGGACAATGCCTTCTCATCTTGAGGCATGAGAATACTGAGCGGCTTTTGAGCGCCGACCAAGTACGCATGTGCAGTGAGCATGTCCCAGAAGAAGGAATGGAATGTCTGCACATTCAACAATGAGCGCCCGCTCCGTGGGACTTCGGCCTTCGAGGCTTGGAGGATTCTGGCTACTGCAGCTCGGGAAAAGCTCAGAAAGAGGACAGATTGCCCGGGTAGAAGTCCCTCTTCAATACGCTTGAGTGCTTTCTTCAGTGCAATCGTCGTCTTTCCACTTTCTGGTCCCCCAAGAACTACAGCGTGACCAGTGCAATCGAGAACCTGTCGCCGAAGGGCGCAAATCTTCACGGAGTGGTCCCCCCTCCTGTGGCCGCATTTGGTGGGGGCGGGGATGGAACCGGAGGGACAACAGGGAACTTTGGAGGGGGCGGCGGAAACTGAGAGTACACGGCAATCAGGAAGGCTACAGCGGTTTTAGGGAACTCACTTGTATGGCAGCCTTCCAATAACCGAGCAGCCCATCCAGCACCTTTACTCGACGACAAGACATTCTTTGTGAGCTTTCGTACCTCGGCTTCGGTTTGAGGCGGAGTTGCGGGTATTCCGTAAGATGGATCGACACCCTCGGCATGGAGTTCGCTGAGAAACGCCCATAGACGATTTACTGGGACCTCCTCCGCGAGCATTGCTTCAAATCCCTTATAAGAGTGTTCGCAATCGATATCAAGGACGGAGGTAAATTTCAGTTTGTCCGCGGGGGTTCTGACCTTGAAATCGTAAAAGCCGAACGTCTTAAGGCCGAGGGCTCGAAAGAACTTGGCGAATTTTGGGACATTGCCGTCGCTCTCCGCGTCGAAGAGAGCCACACCAGCTATATCAAGGGGCACAAAGTTCGGCTGGGCAGCTTCCATCATGCGGGCCAGAACCGGCAACGCGTGAAATTCGGTTAGACCTTCGACTACGATCACGCCCTTGCCGAGCATGCACTCCGAAAGGCCACGGCGAGCATAGCGCTTGTATTCGTTCTCTTTTAAACCGGTAGCATCGCCGATCCGCGTTACCTCAACATCTCCTTGCTGAGCCCGAGACAAAAGAAACGTGTTTTGCGGGCTGACCTTTCAATCACATAAGGGGAGTGCGATGTAACAAACGCCTGTGTCGTTTTTTGCAAAAGATAGTCAGCAATTCTTCGCTGGGTGTGAGGGGGAACAGCGATTTCCGGCTCTTCCATCGCGAAAATTACCGAATCGGGTTTGAGCTCTGCGATAAACGAAAGAAGCGCAAGAACCAAGGTATTCAAAGTGCCGGTGCCTGCCTGCTGAAAAGGCAACGCTACTTGGTCAGAGCGCATGGCGAGGAAGAACGACATTGTCTTTCGCAGATGCTCGCGGGTGAGCTGGGAGACGTAGAGCTTCGTAGCGCGGCCCCTCGCACCCGACGGTATGTAACTTCCCAGCCGCTCTTCAATAGAAGTCAGTAAAGGTTCTAATTCGGCGGCATCCTTTTCTATATCCAGGTCCCGCAGCCGCTCGATGGCCTTTTCCCAAAGGCCCGTGCGCACATTTTGAAGTCGCAGGAGCACATCCAGCAACAAACCACGTTCCAGGCTGAGAGCCCGGGACCCAGTTCGCAGGGCGCGAAGATACAAGAACCCGAACAGCCGCTTGATATCTCTACGCACGACCGTCAACTCTCCGTCTATGCCTGCCGGGCTATGACAGAAGCAACTTTCAGTTACAAACTCGTCCTCAATGGGATCGTAGTGTCCGACTGTCTGGATGCGTAGACATGAAATGACGAGGGGAGGATTAGCTGCTGCGGCTTCCCCGATGCCAAGAATGCGCTTCTCTTGAACATTCCAAAACTCTACATGCTGGCCGCAGCGCTTCTGCACCTCGGGGCTAAGATCGACCAGAAGAACCTCTAGTTTCAAAGGCACCGGTTGAGGATCATCTCCCTCTTTTGCCGGTGGGTCTAGGTATCGGCCATTGTAAAAGTCGAATTCTTCGACGGCAGGGTAGCGGTTGAGGCGATCCGGCCCCAGGGCGAGATCGAGCGCCTCGCAAATCGTGCTCTTTCCGACATTGTTCGCCCCGACGAGTAGAGCGTGGCCATCGAAATGGAACACAGCAGACTTGATGCCACGGAAATTGGTGATTGAGAGGCGGACAACTTTCAAAGGTTCTCCATCGACATGAAATATCTGAAGTAGCCATCATAGACTGGCAGGGCCCGAGGCTTTGCATACCCTAGAGTGTGACCTCATTAGAATTCGTCTGGAGCTCACCCGAAAAACACTGTGCTTCTCTCCGCTACTTCATGAAACCTTCGGTGCCAATCTTCTCCCCCATGACTTGAACCTCCATAATGCGCTGAATGGCCACATTGACCGTGTGAATGATGCCTTCCGCTTTTTCACGTCCAATCACGTCCGATGGCGTGTACACCTTCCCGTCATTGAGATTCACGTACATTGCATCATTTCGAGCGGTGAACGTCGGCTTCTGTACCCCCACGTAGGTTCCATCTGACGAAAGGTAGTCCTCTGCGTCTTTTGTTGCCCACGCCATCCTTTTAATCTTTTTCTCGTGCTTGAGAAAAACCTTCTGAAAATCCTCCTCGCTGATGTACTCAGTTGCTACATCAGCAGCAAGCTGTGACTTCGAAGCTCCTCGAGCGCGGTGAACGCGAGGGAGTAAGCTCTTGCATATCGTTGCCTTTCAAATAAGATTTCCGCTTCCGCCAGCAACTGAGCGGCATTGTTGTGAGCAACGGTATACAACCGATAGTAAAGATCTCTCTGTGTGGGCTTTGGCATGATCCAATTATCATATTCAAACGCTGCCTGAGTTTGGCAACTTGGCTTGGCCCACTTCGGCGGTTTGTTTTGACCCACCCCTTGGGACGTTGATGTTGGGGGATTTGGGTTCTGCTGGAGCGTAGCCCGGAGGGCGTAGCGGAAGCAGAACCTAACTCCCAGGACTTACTCTTTGGTCTTCTTCCGCAAGGTTCTACGGAACCGGTACGACTCAGATCCCGTCTCGATGATGTGTGCCTGGTCGGTGAGCCGATCAAGTACCGCCTTACACAGCCGGGCGTTGGTGAAGACCTGGGGCCACTCTGAGAAGGGGAGGTTGGTGGTTACGATGATGGCAGCCTTCTCGGCTCTCTCTGCGATCACCTGGAAGAGCAGTTCAGCAGCGACTTCGGCAAGCGGGACATAGCGGAGCCGCCGGAAGACGCCTTCGAAATAGTCGAAGGCAAGTTCATGCGCCTCCAGAAAAGCCTGCTGCGTCGCACATGGATACGCGCGATGAAAGGCCGCACCGCTTGCCATCGAGCGCATCTCAAAGACCTGCAGCTTGATCCGTTCCCCGTCCAGATCAGCATACGCTTCGTACCAATCGACCTGGGCCTCGACGCCCCAGTCGTAGCTCTGCGGAACGAACAGTTCGTGTTCTGCCAGACCCAGAGCCTGCTTGCGCCGCTCAACATACTGCCTAACCGTTCGCTCGGCTGGCGTGCATCCTGGGATCTCGGCTCGGATCCGGTCATAAATCCGCCGTGACGTATGGCGCTGCTTGCGCGGAGCCTTGCGGTCCAACTCCAGAATCGAATCGACCAACGATACTGCCGCGGCCATCTTCACCGCCGGGCGTTCCGTCTTCTTCCGCTGCGTCGGAACTGCGTTCCGCACGGCCTCCCGGACCATGCGCCGATGGACACCCAGCTTCCGAGCCACACCGATCACAGACCCAACGCCAAACTCGTACTCCCGACGTATCTGCTCGTATAACTCCACCTTGGCTCTCCAATCCAACTCGCCCTCCGCCTCTCATATCACTGAGAAACAGGGTAGAGTCCGCACTGCCCCAGGGTGGGCCAACTTAAACCGCCGTACTGGGCCAAATCAGGATGCCAGAATCAGCTGCCGTTGTTTCGCAGCCCGAAGGGTGTGCTACGCTTGCGCCTAACCCCAAAAAGGCAGGAGTTCGTTGTGCCGTCCAGCGGCCGCGATGCGCGAAGCCTATGAAGACGTGGACCGACGCCCACGGAAATCCCATCCAATGCATTCACCGTTACAGTCGCACTGTCGTGGGCGTCAGCCATTCGAACAAACGCGGTGTCGACCGGATGAATCTTGTCCAGAAGCTGAAGGTTGGCACGAAGCTCGTGCTGGTTCCAGATCCTGACAACCCGACGGACAGGAACGCAATCCTCGTCTATGCGGCTGACGACGTTGAGAACTACATCGGGTAGCTGCACTCTTCGGCAGCAAAATACATCGCACGGATGATGGAATGTGGAGCGACATTCTCAGCGGAGGTGTACTACATCCATCACGGGTACAAGAACTATCCGGAGGTGTGCATCTTTATTTACCAGTTAACGCCAATGACACAGAAACGTCGCCCCATTCGCAAGGGGGCTCCCTTGTACAAGCCAGAGCCGTCGTCCGCACGGCGGGAACATGTGGCGGTAGAGGATCGGCCAATCTTCGAGTCCATCGAGTCGCATCCCGGGAAGGCAGGACTGTGGACACGAATTAAGCGTTTACTCTTAATGGGGTAGAGGCTCGGCCATCGATGAAGCGTTTAGGTCTGCGGAAAAGGTGTGGGGCGGTTATCAATGGGCAAACCGGATTTGCTCGCTGGTGAAGCATGAACTCAGGTTTGGCACCTGAAGACGTTCTCATATGTGTTTTATTTAACCAACTTGAGATTGGCTTTCCTCATATGCGCTCCGCTCGAGGTCCTGCCACCCTCAAGCCCAGTCATCACCAAGGAAAACAGCAGGTTTTCCAACTCCGACAACGGTAAGCCGAGCTGATGGGCTATTCGGCTCCTTGTGTAGCCCTCCTCGTACAAACGACCGAGGGCCATTGGAAGCACGAGAGATGTTTCTCTTTCCAATCCTTCCGGCTCACTAGTGCGATAGCCTCGTTTTGATAGTTCAATCGAAAGTGACCGGTAGTGCCAATCACTGATTAACTTCAAATCATGGAGACGGTAATTGATTGCAGCAAGAGACACTCCGAAAACCTTTTTGAGTTTAATTAGCTCGGTAACACTGGCGAATTTAGGCGCATGCGCGAGCACGCTCGCCCTTGGCATCAAAAAGGCGGAAGCAAATCGATGTGCTTCGTCTTCGGCGACTCGTCCTAGTGGCGCTCCGTGTCTGTGCAAGATCAAATGTCCCAGTTCATGTGCTGCATCGAACCGACCTCGCTCTGGAGTCTTGTATCCGTTTAGAAACACAAAGGGCATTCCGCCTTTCCATGTCGAGATTGCATCTACGTCGCTTGTCTCAATGTTCAACGAGAATATTCTGACGCCCTTTGATTCCAAAAGATGAACGACATTGCGAATCGCGAGCTGTCCCAATCCCCAATATGCGCGCAAGGATTCAGCAGCAGCTTCCGGGTCAGCTTCCTGATGAAGGTCAGGAAGATCGACCGTTGGCAACTCAAAGCGTTCTTCGAGCCACTTGCACAGATAGAGCGCAAGTTCGCTTTGCGCCAATGCGACTTCACGATGCTTCGCAGTCATCTTTGAGAGAGAGCGGAAACTCACATCACGTGCGGCTACAGTCTCTAAGTCGTTTCCAGCAAAGAATCCGCTCGGGAACTCCAAGATGCTCGAAATCATATCCAACATTTCTGGACTCGGAGGGTATTCGCCAATCTCGTAACCCACAAGAGCGCGGTAGGTGATTCCGATCTTCTCTGCTAGTTGAACCTTTGTCAGGCCACGGCGACGACGTGCGAGCGCAAGACGTCCGGGATTGAAAATCGGCTTATCGAAACTAAGCACGGCGTTTTAATTCGATGGTCACCTCATCGGTGACCGGAATAGGCTCGTCCGGGATTCCCTGAAGTAGAGCCGCATCGAAGCTGGTCGACTTAAGCAAAATGCGCTCTGCCCAACCATCGATGCGGCGATCTTCCGACATCGAAATGGGCATCGAGAGTTCGCAACGCATTTCGCCAGCGACTAGATCTCGATGGACGAGCAGGAACCAAGTCTGCCGGCGATTCTTCTTCGCCAATTTTGCCCGCGCATCAGCTTCCATTTCGGGAAAGAGAAAAGCGTTCTCCAGCATTGCTCGTGATGTTGTGTCACCCTTGCTCGATGACGTCTTCGGTTCGGCATCGCCAATGCGTCCAGTATTCCTGTCACCGCCCGATACCGTGACCGCAATCAGGCCCGCCGGATTGTGTACCTGCGGCTGCCCATTCTCCTCGAATTTCGACCAGCGATGGGGGTACACGACAAGCAGATCGCTTAGCCCTCTGAACGTCTCGGCCCAACTTGCCAGAGCCGGATAGTTCCTGGGGTGGTGGGGAGTGCATGCAGCGAAAGCCGCCAATCCGCGCTGAGCGGCCTCCAGGAGTAGTTCTTGCTTCAACCCCAATTCACCGAGCCGAACATCTACGTCATGAAGGTCTTTATACACACGTCGTTCAAGTTGCATGTATCCTCCACTTCCTAAAACCATACCACAAGTGAGGGGAAGAAAAAGGAAGTGATACGAGGCAGCGCGCAAGTGCTGCCCTCGCACGGTAGAGGGGAATGGCTCTCCTACCAGACCATCGACCGCAGGTACTGGGACCATTAAAGCTTTCGGGCAATTAGGGGTCCTTAGGGCAGAAATTGCTCCAACGGCCTGGGTTCCTAACGAGCACACATCAAGCTGGCTAGCTCAAGCTGCCAGTCTGAGAGTAAGCCCAGTGATTGGGATGTGCAGAGGTGTGCAATGGTGGTGGTGGCCAGAGACGGGATTGAACCGCCGACGCCGGCCTTTTCAGGGCCGCGCTCTACCACTGAGCTATCTGGCCTTGGGAGTCCCAAGAGTGCCTGCGGGCGTTTAAAGAAGCGAGCATCGCAGGCTGTGTCAACGAGTGCGGCAGCACCGGACAACTCCCAAAGTATAGCAAAGCGACACAGCCCCGCAACCTGCTGCGATCCCACTGGTTCTGCTTCTCTAAAACCGTGCTACCAGCCACACCCCGGCAACCAGCAGCGCGCACCCCAGCAGGCGCACCGGCGATGTGCTGTGCTGCCGGAAGCCGATCCACCCGAACTGGTCCAGCATGACTGAAGCTACGAGGGAAGCCGTGATCGTGAGCCCTGTAAACGTTACGGAGCCCAGCCTGTGCGCCAGCACTAACCCCGCGAGCGTGGAAACGATACTGATGACCCCGCCCAGCCATGCCCACCAGGGAATGTTCGCGAGCACATTGCCTGCGCGGCCCAGCCCGCCGGGTGAAAACTGCCGCACCAGTACCGCAACGAGCAGCAGACCCACGAAGCCGCTGGCATACACCCACAAACCCGCAAGCAGCGGGTGGCCCAGCTGCTTGTTCAACTCGGCATTGGTGCCGGCCTGGAACGGGTTGGCCACGCCGGCGGCAATCGCTATGGCTATTGAAATCCAGAACATGAACGCCCTCGCGTCCTTTGGATGCGTGGATGCCCCTCATGCTTCGAGCAGCGCGCCCTCGGTTGTCTACCAGCGCACTGTAACCGTGGCGTGCACGTAGCCCTTACCCTCCGGGAACCGCACCGCAAGCGTCTCAAGCGTACGGTCTGCCTCTGCGGGCTGCCCTTGCGCCACCGCGGGCGACAAAGGCGCCAGCAGCGCATTGCCTGACAGCGGCTTCTGCTGCTCCTCAGCCGTCTTCGCGAGGACCGTAGCGCCCTCAGCCCGCACCGCGCGCACCCCGTTGAGCCGAAGCGGCAACGCATACTGCGCGCCCCCCTGCGCCTCCAGCACCCATGTCGCGCTATGCGCGTCCGCGTGCTGCTCCAGCACCTTGAGCTGCGCTGTCTGCTCGCCCGGCAGGGGCAGCGTCGCCGGGATCGCCAGTTCCGCGCCGGCCAGCGGAATACGCAGCTCGCCATTTTTCCCTGCAATGCTGCCGCCGGGCCCGGCAAGCCTGGTCGGCGCGGTGCCGGCTTCCGCCTGCTCGCTCACCAGCATCGCCCCGCCCTGCCGGCGGAACACCAGCGTCACCCGCCTGCCCTCGCCCACCGGCACATGCCGCAGCGTCGCGCCGGGCCAGGTCGCCGGCAGCTGGGGCGTTACTGTCAACGTATTGGCCGCCGCGTTATATTGCACGCCGAACAACCCCCGCAGCGCCGGCGACAACACCATCGCCGACGACCACAATTGGTGCGTCGTCGAGCGGCCCAGCGGCTCGAAGTACCGGCCTGACAGCAGCTCCGTCACCGCGCCCAGGTCCTGCGCCCAGGTCAGGTCAAGGTTCTGCATCAGGTGCGCGTACCCCGCGAGCGGCCGCCCCGCGCGATACTCCGCCAGCGACGCCCACCCGGTAAACAGCGGCCACACCGACCCCTGGTGATAACTCATCGGGTCGTACAACGCCTCGTGCTCACCCACGTCGCGAGTGCCCCAGTCTGTTGAAAACTCATCCGACGCCCAGCGACGAAACATCGCGTCGCTCGCGGGCAGCGCGTACGTCCCATCCCACCACGCGACCGCCGGATAAATTGTCGCGGTCGTGTCGATTTTTCCCGGGCCGTTATAGCTGAAGGCGTACATCCCGTCACGCGCGCCGCCCTCCGGCCGGTACTCACGCTCAATCGTAGCGGCCAGGGTTTTCGCGCGTTTTCCTGCGCCGTCGTCCGGCTTGCCGGCGAGCCGCGCCAGCTCGGCGTATGCCTGGCTTGCCTGCTCGTCCAGCGCCGCCAGGTAGATCTCCTGGTGCGGCATGCCCGGCGGCCAGCTCTCGACCCAGCCCGTGCCTTGCGCGTTGTCGTAAATGCCGTCGCCATCGGTGTCATGGGTGCTCTCGAACTTCCAGGCCAGCGCTATTTGTGCCCAGTGCTGTTGCACATAGGCCGTATCGCCCGAGCGCTCCGCGTAGTCGCGCAGCACCATCAGCAGCAGCGGCGTCGAGTCGGCGGCCGCATACTCATACGGCAGCCTGGGCCAGTTCACCAGCTCCGCCGTCTGCGAGTACTCGTGCATGATCTTGCCATCGGCGCGCTGCCGCTTCAGCAGAAAATCGAGCTCGTCGCGCGTCAGCCTGAAGTCACCGTAGCTGTCGACCGCATACAGCGTGTACAGTGAATCGCGGCCGAAAAACCATCCAAACCCCGGCCTGTTTGAGTCGCCCGAGCTGTACAACCCGGCCACCAGGGCGGTCTGATCGCCATGGTCGCCATCCACGTGCCGCACCCGCAGCTGGTCGATTGAAATCTCCGCCCACTTCAGCGCCTGATCGACCCGCGGGTCCGGCGTTTCCGCCACCAATCGCGTGTCGAAAAAATGCTTGTAGTACTCCGCGGTTCCCTCGTACAGCTTCTCGACCCCGACACCCATCTGCTCCAGCTGCGCGGTTAGCGAGGCATTCGTCGCCGTGGCCCGTGTCGTCCCCGCCGCCATCAGCAAAGGGAAATACCGGTTGCCATCTTTCGCCGGGTCGTATGAAAGCACCAGCTGCAGCGGATACTCCTTCGGCCTCTCCTGGTACGGCTGCAGGATACCCGGCGCCGTACCGGGCATCGCAACCGCGCCGCCCAGGGCGTTCGAGTCAGTGTGCAGGATGTAGTACCCGCCGCCTTCCGGCAGCGAAACCCACTCCGGGCTGGGCGCGTTGTAATTCGCGGCGGGCCACATGCGTTTCAGCTCCGGCGTAAACGAGAGCGTCAACGCCAGGGGCTTTGTTGACGAGACCTGGAACAGCGCCACCACGCCCGCATCGCCTTCGTGCCGGCAGGGCGCGGCAAACAGAATCTCGCGCACAGTAAATGCCGCGTGCGAGAACGTGATGGTCGTGTGGTCGGGCTGCACTGTAATCTCCGCCGACTGGTCACTCAGGTCGATCGGCACGGTGTAGTCCTTGAGCTGCGCGGTCATGTGCAGGTGGCTCAGCAGCTTTACCGGCCATGTCCATGCTTCAAAGCTGCCGTCGCCCTGCCCGACGAACGCGCCGCACTCGCCTGCTACTGTAAACGGCTGCAAGGCGGAGCTGCGCTGGTGGATCACGAGGCCGCCGACGCTCGCAGGGTCGGCGAGCGGGAAAGCCGGGACCGGCTGCAGCCAGCTTGCTGTCTGCGCCCGCGCCGGCAGTGCGGAGCACAGCACAGCGGCAATCACAGCGGCAATCATCGCTGCCGGCACGAACCGGCCTGCCTGCAGAGCTCGTCTGGAAATTCGCACCTTATGCCATACACTTGCTGCAATCATGCTCGACGCTCCAGCCATCTTCTTTTCCATGCTACGTGCCGCGCGAAAGCGAGTGCTTCAGGCAATTACGATGCGCGCAGTCGCGGCGGTGCTTCTTCTTTGCGCGCCAGTGGCGGCACTGGCGCAGGCAGCGCCGGAAACACGGACGGCCGTCGCCTTCCTGAAGGCGCAGCGAAACGGCCCGCTCACCCTTCACGCGTTTCTTGAGCGCATGCCAAAGGGCGCCGACCTGCACATGCATCTGTCCGGCGCGGTGTATGCGGAAACGTTTATCGACGAGGCCGCGGCAGACGGCGTATGCGTCGACCCCGCGGCACTGTCGTTTGATCGCACCGCCCCGCACACCACCTGCCGCGCCGGCGAAGTCAGCGGCGCCGCCGCGCTCGAGCAGGACAACCACCTGCGCGACGCGCTGATCGACGCCTTCTCGATGCGCGGCTTCGTGCCCTCCGCCGGCATCACCGGGCACGATCAGTTCTTCGCGACCTTCGGGCGTTTCGGCGGGCTTGGCAGCGCGCACACCGGCGACTGGCTCGATGAAGTAGCTACCCGCGCCGCCCGGCAGAACGAGCAGTACCTTGAAGTGATGGACACGCCGAACCTGAAGCAGGCTGAGGCGCTCTCTGAAAAGATCGGCTACGATTTCGATTTCCGCCGCTACCGCAGCTCGCTGCTGGCCGCCGGTTTCGACGCGAGCATTGCCCCGGCCCGCGCCGCGCTCGACCACGAAGAAGCTGTCCGCAACACGCGCGAGCACTGCGGCTCGACCGGGGCCTTACCGGCCTGCTCCATTACCATCCGCTTCCTGTTCCAGGTCCTGCGTGAGCAGCCGCCGGCCGACGTTTTCGCGCAGGTCCTCTTCGCATTTGAGCTCGCCAAGGCCGACCCGCGCGTCGTCGGTCTCAACTTTGTGCAGCCGGAAGACGGCTACATCTCCATGCGCGACTACCGCCTGCAGATGAGCATGCTCGACGCGCTGCACACTCTCTACCCCGGCGTACACATCGCCCTCCACGCAGGCGAACTCGCGCCCGGCCTCGTGCCGCCTGTAGGCCTCACCTTCCACATTCGCTCAGCCGTTGAGCAGGGCCACGCCGAGCGCATCGGACACGGTGTCGACGTGATGTATGAGGACGATCCCGACGGGCTGCTCAAGGAAATGGCAGGCCGGCACACGCTTGTCGAAATCAACCTCACCAGCAACGACGTGATTCTCGGCGATAGCGGCATCAACCACCCGCTGCCCCAGTACCTGCAGGCCGGCGTCCCCGTCGTCCTGTCCACCGATGATGAAGGTGTTTCGCGGATTGACCTCACACATGAATATGTGCGCGCTGCTGCGACATATAACCTCTCGTATGCGCAGCTCAAGCAGTTCGCACGCGCCTCGATCGAGCACAGCTTCCTAACGGGCGCAAGCCTCTGGCAGCGCGTCACGCCGGAGAAGCTCACCATTCCCGTCGCCGCCTGCCGCGCGCAGATCGGTTCTGAGTCGCCCACCGGAGCCTGCGCCGCGCTGGTGCAGTCGAGCGAGAAAGCCGCGCAGCAATGGGAGCTGGAACATCGCTTTCACACGTTTGAGCGAAGCTTTTAATGCAAGACCCCCTGCGCGGGAGGCGGCCACTTCGTGGCGGGTCTTTGTTGGCATCGTTGACCCTCCCGATGGTCGGAACCGACCGTCGGGAGGGTCAAACGAGAACACGCCACGAAGCGGCCGCCTCCCGCGTAGGGGGTCTTCTCAGGTGTGTATGCGCATAGTTTTCGCCACCTTCGGCACCTTCGGCGATGTGAACCCTTTAATCGGCCTCGGGTGCGAGCTCGTGCAACGCGGCCACTCCGTCGTACTTGCCGCCCCTGAGATGTTTCGTCGACAGGCGGACGCCGGCGGCCTGCAGTTTGCGCCCGTGCGCCCGCTGCAGGACCCCGACGATTCTGCGATGATCGCTATGATCTACGATCGCAGGCGCGGCACCGAGCGCGGGCTCCGCGAGTTCCTTTTTCCTGCGTTGCGCGACAGCTACGACGATCTGCTGGCCATCGCCAAAGGCGCGGACCTGCTTGTCTCAGGCGAGCTTGCGTACGCTGCCCCGCTCGTCGCGGAGGTCACCGACATCCCCTGGGCCTCCTACGTGCTCGCGCCGTTTTCCTTTTTCTCCGCCTACGATCCGCCGCAGCTGCCGCCCTATCCCCGACTGTCGCGTGTGCTCGCCGCATCGCCCGGCGCGGGCCACCTTCTTCGCCCGTTCGCGCGCGCCATCACGCGTAGCTGGTGCGAGCCCGTGGCCGAGCTGCGCCGCGCCCTGGGCCTTCCACCCGGCGCCAGCCCGCTGTTTGAGGCAAAGCATGCGCCGCGCCTGGTGCTGGCCCTGTTCTCACCGCTGCTCGGCGCCCCGCAACCCGACTGGCCGCCCAACACAAAACAGTGCGGCTTCGTCTTTTACGATCGCGATGCGGAACACGCCGCTCTCTCGCCGAAGCTCTCCGCGTTCCTCGCCGCGGGCTCCCCGCCGCTCGTCTTTACGCTCGGCTCGGCTGCCGTGCTTGACCCCGGCAACTTTTGGCGCGAAAGCGCAGAGGCCGCTCGCCTGCTCAACATGCGCGCCGTGCTGCTGACCGGCAGCGGAAACGATACGCAGCCCGACACACCGCAGCTCTGCCACGCCGCCTACGCACCGTACTCGCTCCTGTTCCCGCGCGCCGCGGCCATCATCCACCAGGGCGGCGTCGGCACCACCGCGCAGGCGCTTGCCGCCGGCAAGCCCATGCTGGTTATGCCCTACAGCCACGACCAGCCTGACAACGCCCTGCGCATGCAGCGCCTCGGTGTCGCCCGCGTGCTGCCGCGTGAGCGCTACACCGCAGCCCGTGCCGCTCGCGCGCTCGCCAGGCTTCTGCACACCCCGTCCTTCATGGTAAAAGCAACCGAGGCCGCCGCCATTATGGCAGCCGAAGACGGCCTCCACACTGCCTGCGACGCGCTCGAATCCGCGTTATCTTAAGGCACCAGCCCCAGCGGCACCCGCGCATACCGGATCCGCGTACGGTGCCACGTGTACGTCATCAGCAGATCACCATTCTGTAACTGAATGAGTGCCGGATACGAAAACTCCATCCCCGGCTTGTCTTCAAGCGTCAAAAACTGCCGAAAGTGTTCCCCATCCCGCGACACCGCCAGCACCAGCGGCGAGCGGCCCACCGTCACCGGGTTGTCGATCAGCACCGTACGTCCATCGCGCAGCCGTACCGCGTCAATCCCGGAGTTCGGGTTCGGCAGCGCCAGTGCGCGCGGCACAGTCCACGTTCGCCCCGCGTCGCTTGACGTTGAAGTGCAAATGCGCCCGATATTGCTCGAAGACCGCGCGTAAAACCGCAGGCGCCTGCCATCGTTCGCATTGTCTTCAGGCAGCACCGTCGGCTGAATCAGACCCGTTGTCTGCTCACCTGCCTGCGGGTCCAACGCTCTAACCGCGCCCGCGGGCAGCGTGTACGGCCTTTCTTTTTGAAACGTCTCACCGCCATCGGTCGAGCGCTCGATCCACGCCGCCCACGCGTGATAGCTTTCAACCGAAGACCCGCTCACCACGGTTCCGTCCGGCGCCACATATGGCTTCGCGCGTATCGGCCCGAGAATGCCCGCCGGCAGGTGCTCGGGCTTTGACCACGTGCGGCCATCATCCGCGCTCACCATGCGCGCGCCTGTCCAGCCCGTAACCGCCGGACCGAATTTGTAATATAGCCACAGCCGCCCATCTTTGGTGTGGAATAGCACCGGGTTCCAGCTCGCCACCGACGGCTCCCGCACCAGCAGGTACGGCGCCCCCCAGCCTGCGGCGGTATGCCGCGCACCCCAGATCGCCACATCCGGTTTGCCCTCGGCAGCGCCGCCAAACCACGCCGCCAGCCAGTCGCCGTTTCTCAGCTCGACGACCGTTGAAGCATGGCACGCCGGAAAAGGCGCCGTCGTAAAGATGTCCTGCTTCTCAACCGCGTGCGGGTGCGTCTGTGCTTCGCACCCGGGCGCTGCATACATTGCAAGCAGAAAAACAAACCATAGAAAGCGAAGAGGAGATAAAGAAAGCGGGGCGCCCATGCCCGCATGTTAGCCGCAGGCCACAGAAAAAAGGCAGGGGCAAGCTGACGCCCGCCCCTGCCTTGTCTTAGAAAACTTACGTTATGGATGCGTCCTACAGCGGCTGAACGTTCTCCGCCTGCCAGCCCTTGGGCCCCTTCACCACGTTGAACTGCACGGTCTGCCCTTCCTGCAGGCTCTTGAATCCGTTTGAGCTGATAGCCGAAAAATGTACAAAAACATCTTCCCCATTCTGGCGGGAGATGAAGCCGAAACCCTTCGCGTCGTTAAACCACTTCACAGTACCTTGTTCCATCGGTGCATTTTTCCTAGAGTTTTAGATTGCGCTCGAGTGAACAGGAGCTTCGCCTGGCGGGGTTGCAGCAGCAAGTGTGCCGGGACACGCTTGCCCAGTTCGGGTTCTAACGCGCGATCAGTCTAGCAGAGCGGTCAAGCGATCTCGTAGCAGGTTCTTTCCGACGTTTCGTCGCACAAGGCAGCATACGACCAAATTTTCCCCTTGCCCTTGAACAACTACCGTTGCAAGGTGGGAGTTGCCCAGCCACTTTCCCATTGCCCGGAGATACCTACCTTGTGCCTCGCACCCGCGTTCCTCCTCTCGCTCGGTCTCCTTCTGCTCCAGCCCATCGCGCTCGCCGCGCCTTCTGCCGGCGACGATCCCGCGCCGAAAGCAGCCGCCTCTGCAACGCCGCCCGACAGCAGCACCACCGGCAGCATCGACGCCGGCTCTGAGCACCTGACCTACAGGGCCGTCGCGGGCACGCTCCCGATCGGCGCGACCGATGCTGAAGACGCCATGCTGTCACCCGACGGCAAGCCCATGGATGGCAAACCCCATGCCGACCCGGAGAAGGACCCGCCGGTCGCGCACATGAGCTACGTCTACTACTCCATCGCCAACAAGGGTTCCAATAACTCAGACCGCCCCGTCACCTTCTTCTACAACGGCGGTCCCGGCTCCTCCACCATGTGGCTGCACATGGGCTCGCTCGGCCCCAAGCACGTTGTCACCGCCGACGACTCCCCCACCGGCCCCGCGCCCTACCGCCTCGCCGATAACCCATACAGCCTGCTCGACGTCAGCGATGTCGTCTTCATCGACATGCCCGGCACCGGCTTCGGCACCCTCGACGGCAAGGATGCCGGCAAGTCATTCTGGGGACTCGACCAGGACGGCAACGCCTTCGCCCGCTTCATCGCCCGATTCCTCGGCAAGTACAACCGTTGGAACTCGCCTAAGTACCTGTTCGGCGAAAGCTACGGCACCACCCGTTCCGCCGTGCTCGCCAACATCCTGACCAACAAGAAGGACATCAGCCTCAACGGCGTCATCCTCCTGTCGCAGATTCTCTACTTCGATACCGACATCGACACCGTAACCCCCGGCAACGACCTGCCCTACGAGCTCGCGCTGCCCACCTACGCCGCCACCGCCGCCTACCACCACAAGCTGCCGCAGCAACCCGCAGCACTTGAGCCCTTCCTCAAAGAGGTCGAGACCTTCGCCACCGGCGAGTACGCCCACGCGCTGATGCAGGGCGACCAGCTGCCCCCGGCACAGAAGCAGGCCATCGCCGAAAAGCTCCACACCTACACCGGCCTGCCTGTCGAGTACCTGCTGCGCGCCGACCTGCGCGTCTCCGGCGGCCACTTCGAGCACGAGCTGCTCGGCACGGACGACACCTCCACCGGGAGGCTCGACACCCGGTTCGCCAGTCCTTCGACCGACCCGCTCAGCGACACTTCTGACTACGATCCTGCCAGTTCCGCCGTCTCATCCGCTTACGTTTCGCTCTTCAATGACTACGCCCGCAACCAGCTCAAATATGGAGACGGCCTTACCTTCATGCCCTCTGCCTACGCGCTGCCCGGCTTTACCTGGGACTGGAGCCGCAACGGCCAGCACGTAAGCCTGCCGACGGCTACCGAAGTGCTTACCGACCTTGCGAACGCCATGAAGCAGCACCCCGGCCTCCACGTCATGCTCAACGGCGGCTACTACGATCTCGCGACCCCGTTCTTTGCCGCACAGTATGAGGAAGAGCACCTGCCCATCCCGCGGAAACTCGCCGACAACATCGAGTACGACTGGTACGAGTCCGGCCACATGGTCTACCTGCACCAGGAAGCCCTCCACCAGCTTCACGACCGGGTAGCCGCTTTCATCCGCAAGACCCAGGGCGGCAGCACCAACCCGCCGCAGTAAGCTCCCCCGCGCATCTATGCTGGTAAGCGAGGAACAGCATGGCACAGGCACCTGAACACGACTGGAACCGCAAGACTCTCAAAAACGAACATCTCCGCATCGAGGTTCTTCCTGAGCTCGGCGGCAAAATCAGCTCCATCGCGCTCGCCACCTCCGGCGGCGAGCTGCTGCAAGGCCCATTAAAACCGTACGCCGCGCGCACCGCCACGGCGCCATTCGACGAATACGACGGCAGCGGCTGGGACGAGTGCCTACCCTCCGTCGGCCCTTGCGACGTCTCCTACGGCAACAACCAGACCGCAAAAATCCCCGACCACGGTGACGTCTGGCGCCTCGCATGGACTGTCGACGAAGCCACCGACACTCTGCTGCGCACGACCGTTCTGGCCACCTCGTTGCCGCTCGCCTTTGAGCGCACCCTTCGGCTCGACGGCCCCAACTTCCACCTCGACTACTTCCTCACCAACACCGCGACAGTCGAAGTCCCCTACGGCTGGTCCGTTCACCCGCTCTTCGCCATCGAGCCTTTTGATGTTATCCATCTGCCACCGTCAGTGCGGCAAATTGAAGCGCAGGCATCTGCGAACGGAAGACTCGGCAAGCCCGGCAGCACGCATACCTGGCCCGCGACCGGCAACGCGCTCGATGCGCAGCCGCTTGATCTTTCGCTTTGCGGCTCGAAGGACGACGGCGTCGGCGACAAGCTCGTGTGTCCCGCGCCTGCGGAGGGCTGGTGCGCGATCGAGCGCAAAACCCTTCGCACCCGCCTTACCCTGCACTTCGACCCGAAACAGCTGCCCACGCTTGGTTTGTGGCTCTGCTTCGGCGGCTGGCCGGATAACGCGAAAGAAAAGGGGTACGCCGTCGCGCTCGAACCGTGCAATCTGCCTGTCGACTCGCTCGCCGGCTCACTCGCGCAGGGCGGCGGAGCACACCTGGCCGCAGGCGAAACCAAACACTGGAGCCTCCGGCTCGAAATCAGCCCCGCACAGGAAAGGTAGCCCGCTTTGGACCTCAAGAAAGCCGCAAATGACCTCGCAGCAACCCACCTGCGCGCCTTCAGCCAGGCGCCCATCGGCGTCTACGCCGCACCCGGTCGCGTCAACCTCATCGGCGAACATACCGACTACGCCGGCGGCTTCGTGATGCCCGCCGCCATCGACTTCGCGACCGTGGCTGCCATCTCACCCAGGTCCGACGGCAAGCTCGCCGTCTACTCCTCGAACTTCGACGAGCATGCCGAGTACACCATCGACACCCTGCCCGCGCACGGCAAGAACAAGTGGAGCGACTATCCCTTCGGCGTCCTCAGCGTTCTGCGTGCTGAAGGTGTCACCATCCCGGACGGCGGTTTCTCGCTTTCCCTCTTCGGCGACGTGCCGCTGGGCGCAGGCCTCAGCTCCTCTGCTTCCATCGAGGTAGCGACCATGCTCGCGCTGCTCGCCGTCGCGAAAGCCGAGCTCCCGCGCCCCACCATGGCCCTGCTCGCGCAACGCGCGGAAAACAATTACGTCGGCGCCAACTGCGGCATCATGGACCAGTTCATCGCCTGCTGCGGCAAGCGCGATCACGCCCTTTTGCTCGACTGCCGCTCGCTTGAGAGCAAACTCGCGCCTATCCCCGCGAACCTCAACCTCGTCATCTGCAACACCATGGTCAAGCACTCGCACGCTGGAGGCGAATACAACACCCGTCGCGCCGAGGTCGAACAGGCCACCGCCACTCTGCGCTCGCACCGCCCGGAAATCCAACTGCTCCGCGACGCCGGCACAGACGACCTGCTCCAGTGGGGCAACGAAATGCCGCTCAACGTCCTCAAGCGCGCCCGCCACATCATTACCGACAGCTTCCGCGCTCAAGCCGCTGCTGTCGCGCTCGAGCACGGCGATCTGCAACAACTAGGGTTGCTAATGGCAGAAGCTCACGCCAGCTACCGCGACGACTTCGAAGCAAGCTGCCCCGAGGCTGACCTGATGGTCGAGCTCGCCAACCGGCAGCCCGGCCTGATTGGCGCGAGGCTTACCGGTGGAGGCTTCGGCGGTTGCACCGTCAATCTCGTCGAAGAACAGCACGCCGAGGCGTTCGCCAAGGCCGTCGCCGCGGGATACGAAGCAAAAACCGGCATCCGCCCCGACATCTTCCGCTGCCATGCCGCGGACGGCGCGCAACAGGTGCTGTAACTACGGCGCACTCGAAGATACCTCCAGGGCCCGGATTGTCGCAGCGCGGAGCCGCCATGTGAATTTCGGCATTTCCTTTCTGAAATCAGTGCAGAATCGAGCAGAATGACTTACATGATCAATCACCCTCGCATCTTCTGCTTTGTCTGCCTCATCGGCATGTGGGCCATGGCGCGGCTCGGTTCATGGATTCGCGCACGGTTCAAGTTGTCGGAGCATGAGGGCGCGGAGAACCTCAACCTTGTGGTGCCTGCGACGCTTACACTGCTCGGGTTGATTATCGGATTCACGTTCTCAATGGCGACCACACGCTATGACCAGCGCAAGCTGTTTGAAGAAGCTGAAGCGAATGCGGTCGGGACCGAGTGGGTGCGGGCCGAGTTGCTGCCGGCAAGCGAAACCGCGCAAATGCATACCACTCTGCTCGCATATCTAGACCATCGCATCGCTTTCTACCAGGTGGACTACGGCTCGCGCCTGTCTGCGGTCGACAGCCTGACGACGCAGCTGCAAGGCCAATTGTGGAGCGACGTAAAGCCAGCGGTTGCGGCGCAGCCCAACCCCGTCACCGCGCTGGTCGTCTCCGGCATGAACGATGTGTTGAATAGCCAGGGCTATACGCAGTTCTCATGGTGGAACCGGATTCCATCGACGGCGTGGGGGCTGATGGTGCTGATTGCGCTGTGCTCGAATCTTCTGGTGGGCTATGCAACGCGGCGGTCGCGCGATGGCAAGCTGATGCTTTGGGTACTTCCAATATTGGTCTCGATTGCGTTCTTTCTGATCGCAGATATCGACAGCCCGCGAGGCGGCATCATCCGCGTCACTCCTATAGACCTGATAACGCTGTCGCAACAACTGCACGCCGGGCCCAAATAGAGCATTGCCAGAAAGAGATGCCAGCCCGGGCGCGGAACTCTGCGCGCCCCCTCCGCGAAAAGCCCCATGTCAGATGGACTACAGAAAGTTTGAAAATGGACCCAGGCGCCTTTAATGCGTCTCCGCCTTCAACTCTCGCACCAGCCGCGCGAACCCAGCCTCCCGCGCCTTCTTGTTCTCAGGCGTCGCATCCGGAGCCTCCCCGGCCCGCATAAACCCGTGCCCCGCTCCGTCATACACCACCGGCTCATACCGTTTACCAGCCGCCTTCATAGCTGTAACCGTCGCAGGCACAGTAGCGGAAATCCGCGCATCGTTCCCCGCATAAAACCCATACACCGGCGCATGAATACCCTTCATCGCTTCGTCCGGCGGGGGCGGTCCGTAGAACACGAACGCCGCTTTCAGTTCCGGCCTTTGCGTGGCGAACAGAAAACTCTTTCCGCCGCCCCAGCAGAAGCCCGCAACCGCCAGCTTCCCGCTCGCCGATGGCAGTTTTTCGCCATAGTCCGCCGCCGCGTCCAGGTCTGCCGAAACCTGCGCCGGGTTGAGCATTGAGACTGCCTTTACCCGCGCATCCTGGTCCGCATAGCTGTCCGTGCCGCCGCCGTTCGGCCCCGTTCCGCTTAGCAGGTCCGGCTCGACAACGATGTAGCCCTCTGCTGCCAGTTCGTCCGCCATCTCCTTCGCCCAGTCCGTAAGCCCGAAGATCTCGTGGATCATCACCACGACCGGCGCCTTCCGCCTGGCCTCCGGATAGTCGACAAACACCTGCACCGCCCGCGCGCCGCTGTGCACCGTCACGTACTCGTGGTGGCGCGGCGAGGCGTCCAGCTTCGCCTTCGCCCATTCCTGCGCGTGCAGTGCGATTGGCGCGAAACACAATGCGCCGGCAAACAGGATGCGTCGAACAAGCGGGATTGTCATGCGCCGAAGTCTACTCCGGCCCGGTTGCCTTGCATAGCGCTACGGGCGCACAAAATGCTTCTCTGAGCAGTGCCGCTCGCCTGGCGTCAGTCCCTCGTTCCAATCCGGGAATGCTGTTCGCTTTCGGGAAGGATACCCGCTCTATCCATCGCACAGTAACCCGTCAGCAGATATGCCTTGCTAGACTTGGAACATCAGGAGCACCCGGGCGCTGCCCGCCTGCTCCAGGACTTCCTCTTATGCCCAAGCCGACCGTGCCCTTCTTCCCGCATGCCACCAACGACAGCCGCACTCCCGTGGCCTACTTCTCTATGGAGATCGCCATTGATCCCAGGATGAACACCTACTCCGGGGGTCTCGGCGTTCTGGCCGGCGACACGCTGCGCGCAGCCGCCGACCTCGGCATTCCGCTCGTCGCCGTCACACTTGCTCACCGTCGCGGCTACTTTCGCCAGGTGCTCGAGCAGGACGGCACCCAGGTTGAAGTCGAGCAGCCCTGGCCCGTTGACCAGTTCACCGAGGAAGAAGGTCCACGCGTCATCGTCGAGCTCGAAGGCCGTTCAGTCCACGTCCGCGCCCTCTGCCACTCCATTCGAGGGGTCACCGGCCACATCGTTCCCGTGTACCTGCTCGACACGGACCTTGAAGAGAACACCCCCAGCGACCGCGCGCTCACCGACCGTCTTTACGGCGGCGACAGCGACTACCGCCTTCGCCAGGAAATCATCCTCGGCCTCGGCGGAGCCCGCATGTTGCTCGCGTTGGGCCTCGAGCCCTCCGTCTACCATATGAACGAAGGCCACGCCGCGCTGCTCACCGTCGCGCTCGTCGGCCGCGCGCTCGCGGGCCGCACTTTCGCCCATGCCGCCGAAACTGAGTTCGCCCGCGTCCGCGAGCAGTGCGTCTTCACCACCCACACCCCCGTTCCCGCAGGCCACGACCGTTTCTCGATCGAGCAGGCACGCCGCATCCTGGGGCCTGAGACCGTAGGCATGCTCGAGCGCGCCGGCGGCTGCCACGACGGCCTCCTCAACATGACCTACGTCGCCCTGCGCTTCTCGCGCTTCGTCAATGGCGTCGCCATGCAGCACGGCATCGTCTCACGCGAAATGTTCCCTGAGTACGCTATCGATGCCATCACCAACGGCGTCCACGCCGCCACCTGGGCCGCGCCGCCGTTTCTCGCTGTTTTCGACCGCCACCTGCCTCGCTGGCGGCGCGACAACGTAACGCTCCGCTACGCGATCGATATTCCGGAAGTCGAGATCATCGAGGCCCACCGCGCGGCCAAGATGCTCCTGATTGAGGCCGTTTCCGAACGCGCCGGCGCCACGCTCTCTCCCTCGGTCTTCACCATCGGCTTTGCCCGACGTGCCGCCACCTACAAGCGCATGGATCTGCTCTTCGCCGATCCCGAACGCCTCATCGCCATGGCGAAAAAGTTCGGCGGACTGCAGATCATCTATGCCGGTAAGGCCCATCCGGCTGACGAGCCCGGCAAGGCCAAGATCAAGCGTGTTATCGAGCTCGCACACGAGCTCTCCGCCGGCCTGCTCAAAATCCTCTATCTTGAAAACTACGAGTGGGAGCTGGGCAAGCTGCTCACCGGCGGTGTTGACCTGTGGCTCAACACCCCCAAGCGCCCGTATGAAGCCTCAGGCACCAGCGGGATGAAGGCCGCACTGAATGGCGTCCCGTCGCTGTCCATTCTGGACGGCTGGTGGATCGAGGGCTGGATTGAAGGCGTGACCGGCTGGGCCGTTGAAGACAAGGAAGAAGAGTCCGAGGAAGCCGAGTCGCTCTATACCCAGCTCGGCGACGTCATTCTTCCGCTTTACCATGACCAGCCCGAGCAGTGGCGCCGCGTCATGCGCTCCGCCATTGCCCTCAACGGCTCCTTCTTCAATACGCAGCGGATGGTCGAGCAGTACGCCCTCAACGCCTACTTCCCGCAGGCTGTGGCCGTTACAGCATAAGTTTGTAGCATTCAACCCAGGCATCGCGCACCATAGCAACGAGCACACGCCACACCGTACCATCGCAAGGCGCCACGAAGTGGTGGTCAGCCGCGCAGGCGGTCTACCGCAACAGGAAAGGCCTGCCAGATTTACCGGCAGGCCTTTGCTGTTAAGCCAGCATCTCCGCGCTTGTGCGTACAAACTGCGCCACTGTTTCCACCTGCGACAACACCACCAGGTGGCTCGCCGCAACCTCTTCTACCCGCGCACCGATCCTTTGCGCCAGCACCCGCTGCGTCTCCGGCGCCAGGATTCTGTCGTCCGTCGTCAGCAGGTACGTGCTCGGCTTGCGCTTCCACGCCGGGTCGCTCAGCGTCGACTCGAACAGCGTGTGGTTCACCGGCTTCTGCACCGTGACTGCCAGGTTGAGGTACCCGCGATGCAGGTCATGCCCCAGGGCATTCGCCGCGAAGTCCGCGTCCAGCCACAGAAATCCGTTCGCATCCGGCTTCAGCGTCATGGCAACCTTCCCCGGGTGCATGGTTAGCAGGCTGCCGAACACCTCGCCGGCCTCCGGCGCAAACGCACAGATATACGCCAGTGCCTTCACCTTTTCGTGGTTGCCCACCGCCGAAATCACGGCACCCGCATACGAGTGACCCACCAGCAGCACCGGCTCTTCCACCTGGCCCAGCAACAGCTCCACCGCGGCCACGTCGGCCTCGAACGAAGTCAGCGGGATTTGCGCCGCGCGTAGCTTGTATCCCTCGTGCGCCAGCGGAATCAGCACCTCTTTCCAGATCGACCCGTCGCTCCACGCCCCATGCACCAGCACAATCGTCCCCGGCTTCCGCTCGCCAATCATCGTTTTCTCCTTACTCAGCTACGATGCCTGCAATGCCGGCGCGCGGGGTGAACCGGTTCCGGCCGGCGAAAACGCCTCGGCCAGCATCCGGTACGACTTCAACCGTGCCTCATGGCTGTGCGTGATCGTATTTACCACGATTTCATCCAACCCCAGCGATTGCGCCATCGCCCCCAACTCCCGTCGCACCGTCTCCTGGCTGCCCACGATATACCGGGGGAACTCGCCCTCGTCCGCGCCGCCGACGAACGCCGCTCCCCCGCTTCGGCTCAGCTCCCGTAGCGCATCTTCAGGCGAAGCCACTGGCCGCCGGTCGCCCTGCCGGATGCGCAGCTGCAGCAAACGCACACTGCTATGCAGGTGACGCGCCTCCTCATCGGTATCGGCCACGATGACACCTACCGCCGCCGTACACTGCGGCACGGGCTGCATTGCGGAAGGCTGAAAGCCGCGCCGGTAGGTATCGAGCGCATCCCGTGTCGCGATCGGGCTGAAGAAGTGGGCAAACGCGTACGGCAGCCCCCACTGCGCCGCGGCCTGCGCTCCCCAGAGGCTTGAGCCCAACAGCCACACGGTCGGACCGCTGGGTGCCGCAGGCGAAACCTGGATCCGGCTGAAAGGGTGCCCCGCCGGGAAACCCTCACCCTGCCCCAGCCACGCCAGCAGTTCCGCCATCTGCTCAGGAAAATCATCGGCCTGCATCGACTTCCGGTCCCGCCGCAGTGCCTGCGACTCAACCGGGCCGCCACCCGGCGCGCGCCCTACGCCCAGGTCCACCCGGCCCGGGTACATTGCATGAAGCGTACGGAACACCTCCGCCACCTTCAACGGCGCATAATGCGGCAACATGATGCCGCCCGAGCCGATGCGGATCGTCCGCGTTGCCGCGCCGATACGCGCCAGCACAACCTCCGGCGCCGAGCAGGCCAGCGTCGCCATCGCGTGGTGCTCTGACATCCAGAACCGCCGGTACCCAAGCGCCTCGACCGTCTGCGCCAGGTCCACCGAGCGCTCCAGCGCTTCACCCGCTGTCGAACCCTCCGCCACCGGCGCCTGGTCCAGGACTGAAAGTGTCAGTTTCTGCTGCATTGACCCGCCTCCTCATGCACGCTCTTCAGTAATGGATGTCGCAAATGTGCGAAAGACGCCGCAGGCGCGAATGCTATACTCCGGTTGCCCATGACTCTCGGGACAAGCCAGGGAACCAGCTTCGCCGACACCGTGCCCGTTCCCGGTGCGGATGCCCGCGCCCTGAACCGGCCGCTTTGTATCGACCTCGACGGCACCCTGGTCAAGAACGACACCCTCGTCGACTCGCTCCTCCTGATGGTGCGCACCCACCCCGCTGACCTGCGGTGCATTCCCGGCTGGATTATGCGCGGGAAGGCCGTACTGAAATACGAGGTGGGCCAGAGAGTGCATCTCGACGTCGCTCATCTGCCGTACAACCAGCCGCTGCTCGCCTTCCTTGAGCAGCAGCGCGGCCTTGGGCGAACGCTCTACCTCGCCACGGGCGCCGATACCGGTCTCGCCAACCGTGTCGCCCAGCAGCTCGGGATTTTCGACGGAGTACTCGCGAGCGACGGCGCAACCAACCTTACCGGGCACAACAAGCTCGCCTCTTTCCAGGCTCGCTTTGGCGAGCACGGCTATGACTACATCGGGAACGCGCGGCCTGACGTGCCGCTGCTCACCCATGCCGACGTACCCATGGTCGCCAATCCTGACTCCGCCCTGCGCAGCGCCATCCGCGACAAGCGCTTCACGCCGCAGCGGCAGTTCATTGACAGTGCCCCGACACTCAGATCAGTCGTCCGCGCCATGCGCGTGCACCAGTGGGCGAAAAACGTGCTCATTTTCGTGCCGCTGCTGCTCGCGCACGCTCTCCGCACCCGCACTGTCCTCGATGCCGTAGCCGCCTTTTTCTGCTTCTCTCTTTGCGCATCCTCTACCTATATCGTCAATGACCTGCTCGACATCGACGCAGACCGCCGCCATCCGCGCAAGCGCCGCCGGCCTTTTGCCTCGGGCGACCTGTCCGGCAAGACTGGCATCCTGCTCTCCGCGAGCCTGCTTTTTTGCTCCCTCGTCATCGCGGCGACCCTTTCGTCGTCGTTCCTGGCCTGGCTGCTGCTCTATCTCGTCGCCACCCTGTCATACTCGCTCTACCTCAAACGCATCGTGCTGGTCGATGTCGTGCTGCTTTCCGGCCTGTACACCCTGCGCCTGCTCGCCGGTTCCGCGGCGACCGCCATTTTCATCTCCCCATGGCTCGCCGGCTTCTCGATCTTCCTCTTTCTCTCGCTCGCCATGGTCAAGCGCTTTTCTGAGCTCCAGAACATCCGCAGCGCAGGCCAGTCGGTCTCGAACGGCCGCGGCTACCTTATCTCTGATACCGAGCAGATGCGCGCCTTCGGCACCTCCAGCGCCTATGCTTCGGTCGTCGTCTTTTCGCTGTACATCAGCGGTCGCGATGTGACCGGCCTGTACGCCCACCCGCAGCGCATGTGGCTCATTACCCCGATCATGATCCTCTGGATCAGCCGCGTCTGGCTGCTCGCCAGCCGGGGCGAGCTCGATGAAGATCCTGTCATTTTCGCGGTGACTGACCGCATGAGCCTGCTGCTCGGCTTTCTCGTCGTCTGTATCCTGCTCCTCGCCACCATCTAGCACGACGCGAAATCCCGGAACACAGTACAAATTAGGTGAAGGAATCACCATGCAAGACACCCTGCCAACCGGTACCAAAACACAGCCGCCCGCTTTCGAGTCATGGGGCCGCTATCCCAAACTCAAGGAAGCGGAGCTTCGCCCGCTCAGCTGGACCACCGACTTTCCGCCCCGCGCCCGGCACCACGGGCACATGCTGCCGGTCGGCGCCGGTCGCTCCTATGGCGACGTGTGCCTCCTTGAAGACGGCACCCTGATCGCCGCGCGCGGCCTCGACCACATGCTCCACTTCGACCCCTCGACCGGCCTGCTGCGCTGCGAAGCCGGCGTCACCCTGGCCGAAATCCTCGACTTTGCCGTCCCGCTCGGCTTCTTTCTGCCCGTCACCCCCGGCACCAAGTACGTCACCGTCGGCGGCGCCATCGCCAATGACATCCACGGCAAAAATCATCACGTTGCCGGCACATTCGGCTGCCACGTGCTCCAGTTCGAGCTCGTCCGCTCCGACGGCACCCATATCCTCTGCTCCAACCGCGAAAACCGCGACTGGTTCGCCATGACCATCGGCGGCCTCGGGCTCACGGGCCTCATCACCTGGGCTGAAATCCGTCTGCGCCCCATCGTCACCCGCTCCATCGACTATATCGGCGATAAGTTCAACGGCATCACCCAATTTCTTGAGGTTAGCCAGTCTCGCTCCGATGTCGAGTACACCGTCGCCTGGATCGACTGCGTCTCCACCGGCAAGAACTTCGCGCGCGGCATCTTCATGTCCGGCACCCACTCCGAGACTCCCGGTCCGCTCAAGCGCAGCAAGGAGCCGAAACTCGTTTTCCCGATTGAGCTCCCCGAGTTCGCCCTCAACAAGTACTCCATCAGCCTCTTCAACACCGCCTACTACAACAAGCAGCGCGCGCGGACCGTCCGCTCCGTCGTCGACTACGAGCCCTTCTTCTACCCGCTCGACAAGGTGCTCAAGTGGAACCGCATGTACGGCAAGCGCGGCCTGCTCCAGTTCCAGTGCGTGCTGCCGTGGGATGCCGACCAGCAGGGCATGACCAAGATCATGAAGGCCATCACCAACTCCGGGCTCGGCTCCTTTCTCGCCGTGCTCAAGGCTTTCGGTGATGTGCCCTCCCCCGGGGTGCTGTCCTTCCCGAAGCCCGGGCTTACGCTGGCGCTCGACTTCCCCATCCGCGGCGAGCTTTCCTTCGACCTGCTCGAGCGCCTGGCCGCCATCACCCTTGACACCGGAGGCCGCATGTATCCGGCCAAGGACGCGCGCATGACCGCAAGGCAGTATCAGGCGTTCTACCCGGAGTGGGAGCAGTTCGCCGCGTACGTCGACCCGGCCTTCGACTCCGCCTTCTGGCAGAGGGTGACCGGCCGTGGCTAGGTCCCGGCCCGTCCTCCCGCAGAACGTCCTCATCCTTGGCGCCACCTCCGCCATCGCGCAGGCTACCAGCCGCCTGCTCGCCGAGCGCGGCGCCGCCTTCTTCCTCGTCGCGCGCGACCCCTGGAAGCTCGACGCCGTTGCCAACGACCTTCGTACCCGCGGCGCCCGCGAGGTCACCGCCGTCACGCTGGACCTCGACGATATCGAGGCCCACTCCGCCCTGCTTGCCTCCGCCGTCGCCACGCTCGAAACCATCGATCTCGCCCTGCTCGCCCACGGCGTCCTCGGCGACCAGAAGATAGCGGAGATCGATCCTCAGGTCGCTGAAGCCATCTACCGCACCAACTTTCTCTCCCCCGCCTCGCTCATCGCCGGCCTCGCCAACTACTTTGAGCACCATGGCTCAGGCTGCCTGGCCGTCATCTCATCCGTGGCCGGCGACCGCGGCCGCAAGAGCAATTACGTCTACGGCGCCTCGAAAGGCGCGCTTTCCATCCTGCTTGACGGCGTCCGCAACCGCGTCGACCGCTGCGGCGTGCATGTGCTCACCATCAAACCCGGCTTCGTCGCCACCCCCATGACCGCGCACCTGCCCCGCGGACCGCTGTTTGCCGCGCCCCGCACCATCGGCCAGGGTATTCTCCGCGCCGTCGCCTCCCGCAAAGACACCGTCTATCTGCCGGGCTTTTGGCGGCTCATCATGTTCGTCGTGCGCAGCGTCCCGGGCCGTATCTTCAAAAACCTCAATATGTAAGCAGGACTCCGCGGCAGGCTGCCGCCTTTTCGGAGTCTTATCTACTCTGCCGGGCGTCTATACGCTTGACGTGCCGTCAAAGTGCGGGCGGTGGCGCCACCCTGGTCCATGCTCTACTGAACCAGGCAGGCCTGTTGCGACCCGGGTACGCCTCGCGGCAACTCCCCCGAAGCCTATCAACCGTTATACCGGCGCGCCATGTGGCGCTCCGCTGGAGACGCTGACCCTTTATGTGGATTGTTCGCCTCGCACTGCGACGGCCCTATACCTTCGCTGTCCTTGCGATCCTGCTGCTGGTCCTCGGTCCGATTGTCATTCTCACGACCCCGACGGACATCTTCCCGAACATCAATATCCCCGTCGTTGCCATGATCTGGAACTACCAGGGCTTGTCTCCAGAGCAGATGTCCTCCCGCATTATCCTGCTGTCTGAGCGCTCCCTGACGACGACCGTCAACAACATTGAGCACATTGAGTCGCAGTCCCTCTACGGTATCGGCATCATCAAGATTTTCTTCCAGCCGAACGTCAATATCGCTGATGCCAACGCGCAGGTCACCGCGATCGCGCAGACCCAGCTCCGCCAGCTGCCCCAGGGCACCACGCCTCCGCTCATCCTGCAGTACTCGGCCTCGAGCGTGCCCATCATCCAGCTTGGCCTTTCCGGCCAGGGACTTAGTGAGCAGCAGCTCAACGATTTCGGACTCAACTTCATCCGGACCCAGCTCGTCACGGTGCCTGGCGCCGGTATCCCTTACCCCTACGGCGGCAAGCAGCGCCAGGTGCAGGTCGATCTCAACCTCCAGGCGTTGCAGGCCAAGGGCCTCGCCCCCAGCGACATCGTCAACACTATCGGTACCTCAAACCTTATTCTGCCCTCCGGCACCCTCAAGGTCAGCCAGTTCGAGTACCAGGTCGAGACCAACTCCGCGCCTTCCACGATCGAAGGCCTCAACGACCTGCCAATCAGGTCGGTCGGCGGCAACATGGTCTACATGCGCGATGTCGCCCACGTCCGCGACGGCTCGCCCCCGCAGACCAACATCGTGCGTGTCGACGGGCAGCGCGCCTCGCTGCTCTCTGTGGTCAAGACCGGCCAGTCATCGACCCTCGACATCATCGCCGGCATCCGCGCCAAGCTCCCCGGCATCCAGGCACAGCTTCCGAGCGCCCTCAAAATTACTCCGCTCGCCGACCAGTCCGTCTTCGTGCGCGCTTCAATCAACGGTGTCGTCCGGGAAGCCACCATCGCGGCCTGCCTTACCGCGATCATGATCCTGCTGTTTCTCGGGTCCTTTCGCTCGACAGTCATCATCGCCGTCTCCATCCCGCTGTCCATCATCTGTTCCCTGCTGCTGCTCGCCGCGCTCGGCGAAACCATCAACATCATGACCCTCGGCGGCCTTGCGCTCGCCGTCGGCATCCTGGTCGACGACGCCACCGTCGAGATCGAGAACATCAATCGCAATATTGAAGAAGGCAAAGCAGTCGAGCAGGCCATCCTCGACGGCGCCTCGCAGATCGCCGTCCCCGCCCTCGTCTCGACTATCTCCATCTGCATCGTCTTCGTGCCCATGTTCTTCCTCTCGGGCGTCGCGAAATACCTCTTCGTCCCCCTCGCTGAAGCCGTCGTTTTCGCTATGCTCGCCTCCTACCTGCTGTCCCGTACCGTGGTGCCCACCATGGCGATGTACCTGCTCAAGGAGCATGACGAAGACGCCGTGAAGTCCCGGGAAAAAAGCCGCAACCCGTTCGTCCGTTTCCAGCTCGGCTTTGAGCACCGCTTCGAAAATATACGCAACGGCTACCAAAGCGTCCTGCTCCTCTGCATCGCACGGCCGTTCGTCTTCATGCTCATCTTCTTCGGCTTTACCCTTACCTCCGCCGGGCTGCTCTTCCCGTTCCTCGGGCAGGACTTCTTCCCTTCCGTCGATGCCGGCAACTTCACCATGCACGTCCGCGCCCGCACCGGTACCCGCATTGAGGAAACGGCCCGCCTCTGCGACGAGATCGACCGCACCATTCGCCAGCTCATCCCGAAGAAAGAGCTCGTCACTATCATCGACAACGTCGGGCTGCCGTTCTCCGGGATCAATCTCACCTACAGCAACTCCGCGCCCGTCGGCCCCGGTGACGCCGACATCCAGGTCTCGCTCGCGAAAAACCACCACCCCACAGACGCCTACGTGCAAAAGCTCCGCACCGAGCTCGCGGCCCGCTTCCCCGGCACCCTCTTCTACCAGCTGCCCTCCGACATGATCACGCAGATCCTCAACTTCGGCCTGCCCGCGCCGATCGACATCCAGATCTCCGGCCCCAATCTCACCGGCAACCGGGACTTCGCGCTCAAGGTCCTCGACCGCCTCCGCTACGTCCCCGGCACTGCCGATCTCCGCATCCAGCAGCCGTTCAACAATCCTCGTCTCTACGTCGATGTCGACCGCACCAAAAGCGCGCAGCTCGGCCTCACGCAGAACCAGGTCGCGCAAAGTCTCCTGTCCGCTACCAGCGGCTCCTTCCAGACCAGCCCGACCTTCTTTCTCGATCCCAAGAACAACGTCTCCTACGACATCGCTGTGCAGTCGCCGCAGTACAACCTCGACAGCCTGAACGACCTCGCGAACATCCCCATCAACCCGCCGTCCGCGGCCACCGGCCCCGCCGGCACCCCCGGCGCCAGCTCAGGGTCAACCTATCCCGGCATCGGCGGTACCGCGCCTTCTTCGCTCGCCGCCATCATGCCGCAGAGCTCTGTTACCGGCCCGCGCCCGTCGCAGCTGCTCAGCAACCTGGCCTCGTTTACCCAGGGGCAGGAGATGGCGACCGTCACCCACTACAACATCGCGCCCGCCATCGATATCTACGGCAATGTCGTCAACAGCGACCTCACCAGCGTCGATGACAAGGTAGAGAAGATCCTGGCCGGGCTCAAGGACCAGCTCCCCCACGGCTCGCGCATGTCGGTCCGCGGCCAGGTGCAGACCATGCATGCCTCGTTCCAGGGCCTGTACTTCGGTCTCCTCTTCTCGATCGCGCTTGTCTACCTGCTCATCGTCGTCAACTTCCAGAGCTGGCTTGACCCGTTCATCATCGTCTCCGGCCTGCCCGCCGCTATCTCCGGCATCGTCTGGTTCCTGTTTCTCACGGGCACCCATGTCAGCGTCCCCGCGCTCACCGGCGCCATCATGTGCATGGGCGTCGCCACCTCCAACTCCATCCTCGTCGTCTCCTTTGCACGCGAGCACCTGGAGCAGCACCCCGGCGAGGCCACCGAGTCCGCCATCGCTGCCGGCTTCACCCGCTTCCGCCCCGTCATTATGACCGCGCTCGCGATGATTATCGGCATGGTGCCCATGGCGCTCGGCCTCGGCGAGGGCGGCGAAGAGAACGCGCCGCTCGGCCGCGCCGTGATCGGCGGCCTGCTGTTCGCGACCGTCTCCACCCTCTTCTTTATCCCGACATTCTTCTCGGTCATCCATACGCACCTCGAAAACAAGCGACAGCAACGTGCGAAAAAGAACAAGGACCGCGAGGCGAGCGCACACCAGGCCGCCGGTCCGGAGAACGCAACCGCATGAGCACCCAACAAAACAGCAACAATCACACGCCCAAAAAAGAAGACTGCGCTCCCGATCGCAAGCCCATGTCCGGCCGCAAGGCCGTCCTGTTTATCCTCATCGGCCTCGTGCTCGCCGTTGTTCTCGCCGTGCTCGGCATCGTGCCCCGCTTGCGCGCTCAGAAGCGCCTCCAGCAGACCACTCAGGCTGATGCCGCGCCCGACGTGCTCGTCGCCAAACCCGTGCGCGGCAAGCCCGAAGACACGCTCCTGCTCCCCGGCGCGCTCCAGGCCTACGTCGACTCGCCCATTTACGCCCGCACCTCGGGCTATCTGACCCACTGGTACTTCGACATCGGCGCCCATGTCCACAAGGGCCAGCTGCTCGCCATCATCTCCAGCCCTGAAGTCGACCAGCAGCTCATCCAGGCCCAGGCCAACCTCGCCACCGCGCAGGCCAATGCCCGCAACGCCGCGATCCAGGCCAAGCGCTACAAGGACCTGCTCGCGCAGGACGCCGTCTCCGCGCAGGACACCGACAACTTTGTCACCAGCCAGATCTCGACGAACACCCAGGTGCAGGCTGCACAGGCATCCGTCCAGCAGTTCCAGCAGCTGGTCGGTTTCGAGAGGGTTTACGCCCCGTTTGACGGCGTCATTACCGCCCGCACGACCGATGTCGGCCAGCTGATCAACGCAGGCGCCGCCACCAACCAGCAGCTCTTTGAGGAAGCGCAGGTCTCCACCCTCCGCGTCTATGTCTCCATCCCGCAGGTCGACTCGCTCGGCGCCAAACGCGGCACCGCCGCTCAGCTCATGCTGGGCGAGTACCCCGGCCGGACGTTTACCGGCCACATCATGCGCACCGCCAGCGCCATTGACCCGAACACCCGCACCCTGCTCGTCGAGATCGATGTAAACAACCGCGACGGCAAGCTGATGCCCGGCGCCTACGGACAGGTCAGCCTGCACCTCAACAATGGGGTTGCGAGCCTCGTCGTGCCCGACCCGGCCATGATCTTCCGCGCTCAGGGCCTGCAGCTCGCGGTCGTGCGCGACGGCAAGGTAAAACTCGTCGGCATCACCGCGGGCCAGGACGACGGCAAGGTCATCCAGGTGCTCAGCGGGATCACCGCGCAGGACGAAATCATCCAGAACCCGCCCGATTCCATCCTCGACGGGCAGGCCGTGCACATCGTGCAACCGACCTCCACCGCTTCGGGCAACTCTGCGGGCAACGCGAAGAGCGGTCCGCAGAGCGCCGCCGACACCCAGCAGCAGAACGGGGCAGAGTCCAGCGCGGACGCCAACAGCCAGGCCCCGCAAGGTTCCGGGAACAGCAACAGCGGCAGTGGGGGTAGCGGCAGTGGGGGTAGCGGCAGCAATGGTGGCAAAGGCAATAGCGGCAGCAGCGGAAGCAAAGGCAATGGAGGAGGCAAGTAGCTATGCCATCTCTCTTTCGCCCTGGCCGGCGTTTAGCTGCGCTCCTCGGCACAGCCGCGCTCGCTCTCTCCGGCTGCACAGTCGGGCCCAACTACCACCGGCCGGCCTCCGCGCCGGCGCCGCCGACGTACCGTGAGCTGCCTCCACCGCCCGGCAACTGGAAGCCCGCTGTACCCGCCGATGCGCTCGCCCGCGGCGAGTGGTGGCTTGTCTTCGGCGATCCCGAGCTCGCGGAGCTTGAAAACCGCCTCACCTCCGGCAACCTCCAGATCCAGGCCGCCGTGCAGAACTATCTCGCCGCCGCGGCGGCCGTGCGCCAGGCGCGCGCCGACTACTATCCCACCCTCTCCATCGGCCCTAACATCGCGCGGGACCGCCTCTCGACCCACCGCCCCACGCTCAGCTCCCAGCTCACCAACATCTCGCCGTCCCAGTACAACGACTTCGCCCTCTCCGGCCAGGCCAGCTGGCAGCCCGACTTCTGGGGCCGCGTCCGGCGCGAAGTCGAAGGCGTCCGGGCCAACGCCCAGGCCGTCGCCGCCGACCAGGCCAATGTCGAGCTCTCTGTCCGCACCGAGCTTGCGCTCGACTACTACCAGCTGCGCGGCCTCGATGCCCAGCAGCAGCTGCTCGACATCACACTCTCGAACTTCAAAAGCTACCTCGACCTCACCGAGCGGCGCTTCCGCGGGGGCGTCAGCACCGAGGCCGATGTCGCCCTGGCCCAGACCCAGCTCGCCACCACCCAGACCCAGGACATCGATGTCGCCGTAGCCCGCGCGCAGTATATGCATGCCATCGCGACCCTGCTCGGCGTTTCCGCTTCCGCCTTTACTCTGCCGCCTGCGCCGCAGAACACGAACATCCCAAACATCCCCACCGGCATGCCGTCCGAGCTGCTCGAGCGCCGCCCCGACATCGCTGCCGCCGAGCGCCGCGCCGACGACGCGAACGCCCAGATCGGCGTCGCCATCTCCGCCTATTACCCCAATATCTCCCTCACCGGCAGCGGCGGTTTCGAGAGCGGCGAACCCGGAAACTGGATCCAGGGCCCCAGCGAGCTGTGGACCGTCGGCGCCTCCGCGCTTGAGACCGTCTTCGACGCCGGCCGCCGCCGGGCCGTTACCGACCAGGCCCGCGCCAACTATCACTCCACCGTCGCCAACTACCGCCTGACCGTGCTCAACGGCTTCCAGGAGGTCGAGGACAATCTCGCTGCCCTACGCATTCTCAACAACGAAACGACCTCCGCCGCCGCCGCGCTCACCGCCGCCAACCGCTCGCTCACCCTCAGCACCAACCGCTACAAGGGCGGCGTCACCACCTACCTCGAGGTGCTCACCTCGCAGCAGGCCCAGCTCGCCAACGAGCGCACGGTTGAAGACATCACGACCCGGCGCTTCGTCGCAAGCGTCCAGCTCGTCAGCGCCCTCGGCGGCGGCTGGAATGCGAGTAAGCTGCCCGCGAACCCTAAGTAAAAGGGTAGAAGGTGAAGGGTGGAACAGGCTTGAGGCGCGGTGATTCGGCTTGTCCGCAATCGTACGAAGCGCTTTTCGCATTGCTGACGATGTACATCACGCAGCCGTGGGCTACATGTAGCTCACGAGTTTCCTATGCTGCAAATGCAGTCGTCCGCGCGAGAGTTGACGCCCGCGTCAAAGATGAAGCAACCGCCATCTACGCTGCCGCCGGACTCACCCTTTCCGATGCTTTCCGCATGATGCTGATGCGCACCGTAGCCGAGCGGGCACTTCCCTTCAATCCGCTGAGTCCCAATGAAGACACGATAGATGCAATGCTCGCAGCACGCCGCGGTGAACTCGTAACAGTCGGCAGCGTCGATGCCCTGTTGGCCGATCTCCATGCGGACGATTAGCCGGACCAGCCGGTTTAAAAAAGATTACAAACGCGAAGCCAAAGGTGAGCATCGAGTATCAGTCGAAGCAGGGTGCAGGGCCGAACAATCTTTAACAAGCAATTATGCGGAAGTTTGCGTAATGTGAGCGCGGGAGCCAAGCCTGTTAAACCCTCCACCCTGCACCCTCTACTTCACAAATACCACGGAATATTAATCACCATGATCCGCTGATTCCCTCGCAGCAGCAGCAGGATCTTCAGCAGGTTCGCCCGCTGGTTGTGCAGCAGGTTCTCATACCAGTGCCGCACCACCAGCTCCGGCACCAGCACTGCGATCTGCCGGTCGCCGTACTTTTTCTCCTCCGCCAGGATGTGCTCCACCATCGGCAGCAGCACGAACCGGAACGGTGAGCTCAGCGTAATCAGCTCAGGAACCGTCCGGCCCGCGGCCCGCAACGGCGCCGCCACCATGTGTTCCCACTCATCGCAGATCGTGACCTGCTCATCCTCCGCATGCACGTGTACCGCCTGGACTTCGGATGAAATCTCCATCGCGAACCGCAGGCCTTTCTCTGAAATGCGGCTCCATCGGTCGATCGGCACAATCACCCGCGGCTCCTGCAAGTTTTCCGCGCTGATCGGCTGGTCGGTCGAGATTTCATCGCTCACCCGCTTGTAATGCCTGTGCACCAGCATCATCACGGCAATCATGATCGGGATCAGCAGCGCCGTAACCCAGGCGCCCTCGACAAACTTCGTGATCAGCACCACGATCGTCGTAATCCCGGTCGCCACCGCCCCGACGCCGTTTATCAGCATCTTGCCGCCCGAGCCTTTACCCGGGTGCTTGCGCCAGTGCTGCACCATGCCTGCCTGCGACAGCGTAAACGCGAGGAACGCGCCGATCGCGTACAGCGGAATCAGCCGGTCCGTCACCCCGCCGAAAATCAACAGCAGCATGCCCGTCAGACCGATCAGCACGTACACGCCCCACGAGTACAGCAGCCGCCGCCCCCGCAGCGTGAACACCCGCGGCAGATAGCCGTTCATCGCGATAACCCGCAGCACCCGCGGAAAGCCGGCAAACGCCGTGTTCGCCGAAAGCGCCAGCACCAGCAGGATGGCCGCCATGCTGACGTAATAAAACACGCCGCGACCCGCGACCGCGCCCAGCAGCTGCGACAGCACGCTCTGGTACTGCGGCGTGTCGGGCACCGTTGCGCCGATGCCGTACGCGCGGCATAGCCAGGCGATCCCGGCCAGCAGCGCAACCAGCGCCGCGATAATGATCGTCAGCGTACGCTTGGCGTTCTGCGCGCGCGGGTCGCGGAAGGCGGTCGAACCATTGCTTACCGCCTCAACGCCCGTCATCGCCGCGCAGCCGCTTGAGAACACACGCAGCAGCAGCCAGAACGAAAACGCCGCCGTGGCAGCCGGAAGTTTTGGGGGCGCCGCGATCGCATGCGGGTGGCCGCCGCTCGCCAGCGTGTGAAACACCCCGAGACCGATCATCGCGAGCAGGCACCCGAGAAACAGGTACGTCGGAATCAGGATGATGAGGCCCGTATCGCGCGTTCCCCGAAGATTGACCAGGGTAAGCACTGCAAGGATGCCCAGAC
The DNA here is from genome assembly GCA_965276625.1 of Acidobacteriaceae bacterium. GTDB lineage: Bacteria > Acidobacteriota > Terriglobia > Terriglobales > Acidobacteriaceae > EB88. The sequence continues at coordinate 1,088,268 of CBDIBB010000002.1, read as the reverse complement.
AAATGCCCAGGGTATGCGGCTGAAACCGGGGTTCCACGGAGATCAGCGCACCCACGGCCGCCGAAATGCCCACTGCCGCCGTCAGCACGTAGTCAATCATCAGCGCGGCCGCCGCCAGCAACCCCGCCCCCGCGCCCAGGTTTTCCGACGCGACCGTGTACGAGCCGCCGCCGTTCGGATACGCCTCGATCGTCTGCCGATACGAGACATACACAATGATCAGCAGCAGCACGATCGCCGCCGTAATCTCCACGATGTACGGCACGCCGGCGAACCCGAGCGGCAGCAGCAGGGTCAGCGCGGCTTCCGGCCCGTACGCCGCCGAGGACAACCCGTCCAGGCCAAAAATCGCGACCCCGGAGGCAGGCCCGATCTGTTCGGCATGTTCCTCAGTGGTGCGAAGCGGTTTTCCGAACAGAAAATCAATCAGGGCCATGGGCGTCCAGTGTTTCTCCTCGAAAAGGCTGTACTTAGCATGTCGCAAATCTGCGCTTACCGCGAATCAGCCGCCTTCACCGGCTCAAGCACCGTATCGCACAGCGTCTCCGCATAGGTCGACCGCATCCACCCGTGCCCGCAGAACACGTGCGTCACGTGGTACCCATGCTCCTCGAAATACTCCGCCACATGGAAACCATCGTTCAGCACCACACCCGGTTCCGGCGCCCCATTCGGTCGCCAGTCCCGCGTGATCTCCGCATCGGGCCCGCTGTCGAAACCGCCGATCACGACAGCCCGGGGCCTGCGCGCCAGCGTCTCCTGGACGGTCTCGTGGGTACGCATCGCCGTGCTCCAGCGCCAGTACCGGTGCGCCGGCTGGTTCGCGTATATATTGCGGTCGAAGTACAGCAGCACCCCCACGCTGAAGTAGTAGTAACCCGCCATTGGCGCGCCGGCAGGCAATGTCTGCAGGTACTCGGCCGTCATACGGTCCGGGCTGTACGGCAGCCGGTGCTCCTTGTACAGCGCATGCGCGCTCCAGCCGATCTGCTGCAGGCACACCACCACCAGCAGCAACGCCGTCATCCGCTCCAGCCAGCGCCTGCCGCCAGTGGTCCGCACCGGCCATGTCAGCCAGGCCGCCACTACAAACCCGGTCAGCATGGTGCCCGCGTGCCGGGGCGCCAGGTACAGCGACATAAAGACCAGCACCATCAACCCATACGGCACCAGCCCCAGCCATCCGGCCTCGCCGCCCGCGCGCCGCCGATTTGCCAGCGCCTGCGCAACCATGCACCCCACCAGCAGCAACGCCAGCGCCCGGCTCTCGCTCAGCGGATACGTCACCGCCGACAGCGCCCGGGCCAGCTTTCTCCAGTGCGCCGCCGCCGCTGAACGCGTCCGCTCGCTCGGGACATGCGGCGGCAGGCCATAGGCGGACAGTCCGCCCAACGCCGGCGGCGCCGCCACGTGTATCCCCACCGCGTTCATCGTCTTAGCAAACGAGCGCCGCAGGTTGTTTCCCGCCTCGTAATCGATGTCGAACGCCGGGGCCATGGTCGTCACCATCACGCCCCAGCCCAGCAGCAGCACCAGCCCGGCGGTGGCGAGCCGACCCTGCCCGCTGCGCCGCCACAGCAGCAGCCCCGCCACCGCCAACCCGCCCGACAGCAATGCCGCGTGGACCGACAGGTTTGCCAGCAGCACCAGCAGCACCGCCAGCAGAATCGGCCTGGGCCGCGCGCTTCGCAACAGCACCGCCGCCGCGAACGCCGGTACCGCCAGCAGGCAGTACGAGCGCGCCACCACCGCGTCCTGGTACAGCAAAAAGAAGGTAAACGGCAACAGCAGCCGCACGAGCCTGGGGAATGGCGCCCATCCCAGCAGAACCACCATCGCCGCGCCCTGGGCCGCCGCCGCCACCCAACGCATCCCCCAGTACGAAACATGCAGCGCCTGCAGCCCTTTCAAAAACGAGTGCCACAGCCCGCCCGTACCCTCGTAGTGCAGGCTGTGCGCGAATAGCGTCTTCCAGCCCACTTCTCCGGCCAGCATCCACGCCTGCGCCTCGTCGTCCCAGGGCACGTGCTGCCGCACGGCAAACACCACCAGCGCACACCACAGCAACATGGCCATGGTCTCCGCCCATCCCCACCGCGGCGCAGCGTCTCCGTCCAGCACCCGCAACCAGCTCTTCCCCGTCACCGGCACTCGTGTCCTGTCTTTTAAGGTCTTAACGTTCTCAAGCCGTCATCTTGCCAGAGATCACTGAAGGTTGCATGTTATGAGACCGCTTCTACCGCAACACCATCACCAATACCCGGCCATCTGTTTCAAAACTACCGCCGGTCGCCGTGCGAGCATCCCGCACCGGGTTTGCCGGGGTCGCATACGCCGCCCCGTCGAGCACACCCGCCGCCGCAAAACTCTGCTCGATAAAATCCCGCTCGACATCGATGTTCGGGTCTATGTGATGCGTCACGCTGTTATTCCGCTGGTCCCGCTCGAGGCCGTCATCGTGCGTGGCCGAGCCCACCCACAGCACCCGCCCCGCGACCGTCTGCCCGCTGTTCCAGACCCGCAGGTGGTGCCGCACCATTGCCACTATCAGCGGATCGGCCCGCGCGTAGCTCATGTCCTGCGGCCGTCCGAACAGGTACAGTGTGCTCATCGGCATCTCCAGGTACGCCTGCTTCGACAAGGTCGCCAGCAGCCCGTGGATCACCGCCGCATCCGTCGTCTTGTCCACCTGCACCCAGCCTGCGCCGGCAAATGCCTTCGTAACCTGCGCCCCCGTTCCCAGGATCGCGAAGTTCACCACGTCTCCCGCATTGCCCGCCTGGTCCGCGACCCTTCGCGGAATCGACGCCAGCAGCGCCGGCGTCACCACCTGCTGCAGCACGACCGGTGACGTTTCCGTCAGCACTGTCGCTGACTTCGTCAGCTTCAGCGTCACCTTGTACGCGCCCGTCCCCGCCAGCTGCCCGCCCACGTTTACCGCCAGGTAAAACTCTCCGCTCGACGGCACATCCCGGCTCACCGCCGCGCCCAGCGCAAACGGCACCACGGCATCCGAGCTGCCGATGCGCGCCACCAGAGCGCCCGTATCCGCCCCACCCGCCGGAAACTGCCGCAGCAGGTCCTTCCACCCGCGCGCCAGCCCTGTCGCCTCACTGATCCGGCCGTCCCCCAGCGTCACGGTGCCCGTGGCGCTTACCTCAATGTGGTCCGCCGGCGTCACCGTTACCCCTGTATCTACCCACTTTCCGTTGCCCGCAACCGTTACGGAGTAAGTCGCCTTCCGCGCCGCCAGCGCACTCGCCAGCGGCTTGGTAATCGGGATCGGCTGCACCAAGACCGGCTGCGGCGCCACGCCCGTGTCGGTGCCGGTCGCCACGGTGCCCTGCGCCTGCGCTCCTGCCGGAGCGGCAAGAAAGGACAAAAGGCAAAAGGCTTGTGCGCACTTTCGTACGGGGCTGCTGTCATGCAGTAAAGGTCCGGAAGGAAACCTCACGAAGACTCCAGGTATGACTTACGCCGGCTTTCCGCCGTTTACTTCATCACCAATCGCCACGAGCAGACGATTGGTGAACTGTGGGTCGTTTCTTTCAAGGCGGATTAGATTCTTCTCTTGGTTCTCCCTGACGACGAAAAGCTGAAACTCATGTCTTTCGGGGTGAAGATGAAACTTACTCTCATCCACAACAAACTCTGCGATGACTTTGCCTTCGTGCGAAGTAACTTTTGCTCGCAAGGGGATCATGATTGCTATTCGGAGTGTGTCATAGCGGAATTTCTCCAGATTCCTGGTTTTCTCCATAATCCGCTCATGCTCGAGTTCCTCCGAGGTGGGTGGCAGCCCTGAAGCGCGTCGCAATTCGCGCCTGGCAGTTGAAATCAGATCAGTAAGTTCCGGCTTCATAACTCTCCACAGTAGAAAAGCATATCCATTCACGCACAACTTTCCACGCTATAAAAAGAGCCAGCGATTATCGATTTGCTTTCCGCGAGGGAAAGGTCAAACCGAAATAATCGCTGGCCCTTATCTACAAAAGAAACGGCTAAGTTCCCTCAGACCACCCGGCCAGATACGCTTCCTGCTCCGGCGTCAGCACGTCCACATCGACGCCCATTGCTGCCAGCTTCAGTTTCGCCACCCGCTTGTCCAGATTTTCCGGCACTGGGAACACGTCCTTCGGCAGGTTCTTGTACTCGGCCATCAGATACTCCGCCGCGAGCGCCTGGTTCGCGAAGCTCATGTCCATCACGCTGGCCGGGTGCCCTTCGGCAGCCGTCAGGTTAATCAAACGACCCTCGCCCAGCAGGCAGATCGTCCGGCCGTCCTGCATCGTGTACTCTTCCACAAACTGCCGAGCCGTGCGGTGCTTCGTCGACAGACCTTCCAGTGCCGGAATATCAATCTCGACATTGAAATGCCCGGAGTTTGCCACCAGCGCGCCGGTCTTCATCACCTCGAAGTGCTCCTTGCGCAGCACGCCCTTGTTGCCCGTCAGCGTCACGAAAATATCGCCGATCTTTGCCGCTTCTTCCATCGGCATCACGCGGTAGCCGTCCATCACTGCTTCGAGTGCCTTGGTCGGATCAATCTCGGTGACGATCACCTGCGCGCCCATGCCGTGTGCGCGCTGCGCCAGTCCGCGCCCGCACCAGCCGTACCCCGCGACCACAAACGTCGAGCCGGCAATCAACCGGTTTGTGCAGCGGATCACCCCGTCCAGCGTCGACTGACCTGTGCCATACCGGTTGTCGAACATATGCTTGGTCAGCGCATCGTTCACCGCAACCACCGGGTAGCGCAGCACGCCTTCCTTCGCCATCGCCCGCAGGCGAATCACGCCGGTCGTCGTCTCTTCCGTGCCCGCGATCACGTCAGCCAGCGCATCCTGCCGCTTGGTGTGCAGCAGCGTCACCAGGTCGCAGCCGTCGTCCATCGTAAAGTGCGGCTTGTGGTCCAGCGCCGCCTGCAGGTGCTTGTAGTAGCCTTCGCTGTCCACTCCGTTTCGCGCGAAAGTCGAGATGCCGTACTCCGCCACCAGCGCCGCCGCGGTCTCATCCTGCGTCGACAACGGGTTTGAAGCGCACAGCGCAATGTCCGCCCCGCCCTCTTTCAGAGCCAGCATCAGGTTCGCTGTCTCGGTCGTCACGTGCAGGCACGCCGCCACGCGCACGCCTTTCAGCGGCTGCGTCTTCTTAAACTCCTCACGAATCAGCGCCAGCACAGGCATTGAAGCCCCGGCCCACTCAATCCGCTTCCTGCCTTCCGCTGCAAGCGAAAGGTCTTTCACGTCATACTTGATCTGGGTCTCAACAGGCGCTGGCGCCGAAATAGTAGCCATAAGTTTGTGTGGCAGAGCAGGCGCGCAGTGACAAGCACACCCGACTCAGCCGGGTATCTCCTCTTTTCAAAAGTCTAGCATCGGTAGGATGCGCAGTCGCGAGATAGATCCAGGCACTTGTACGTACGGTGCGCCTCACACATCATTTCCCAGGTGGAAAATAGGCTCAACGCCGGCTGCCCCTGAAAGCAGCGCCGTTTCTTCGTGCTGTTCCAGCGGCTTATAGTTCTGCGCCACGTCCATTGCCAGCCGAAAGTACTTCTCGTCTCCCGGAGGCAAAGCCGCCGTGATCGGATGTGCAAGCGTCCACCGCAGCCCCATCGAGGCTTCCTGTGGGAAGACCGCAGGCTGATACCAGCATTTCGGCTCCGGGTGGGTTTGCTTCTGGTCGGCCGACCAGACCGTCTTTGCCATCGCCTTGAGCGCCAGCACACCCACACCCTTTTCCTGTGCGCGCTTCAGAATCTGCGGACCGAAATTTGCCTGCGAGAAGAGCACGTAATTGACAGGAAAGAGCACCGTGTCGAAATGGTAGCGGTCCATCGCCGCCATCGCCGTTTCTGCCGAGTGCACCGAGAAGCCGATATAGCGAATCTTGCCCTCTTTTTTTGCAGCTTCCATCGTTTCCATCGCACCGCCCGGCCCAAGAACCTTGTCCAGATCTGTCATCTTCGTCAAAGCGTGGAACTGGTACAGGTCCAGGTGATCGGTTTTGAGCAGACGCAACGATTCTTCCAGCTGCTTGCGTGAGTCGTCCTTCATGCGTCCATCGGTTTTGCAGGCGAGAAAGCAGTCTTTGCGATACGGCGCAAGTGCCGGGCCCAGTAACTCCTGTGCATTGCCGTAGCTGGGCGCGACATCGAAGTAGTTCACGCCCCGGTCCACAGCCTCCGCCACGATGTTCTTCGACTGGCTTGGACCTTCGTTCATGACCACGATCCCGCCAAAACCGATGATCGAGAGCTTTTCTCCCGTTGCACCAAGTGTGCGGCGCTCAATCAGCCTGTCCGGCGTCGCGGCAGAGGAGAACCTGGTACCGGCGGCAGCGGCAGCGGTAAATGCGCTCTGCTTCAGAAAGTCACGGCGTTCCATATCTGGGCCTCATCAAGGGAATAGCGGAAGTTTGCACCGTCGTACTAAGTGCATCCTTACAGACCGGCGGTGCCATATGCAAAGATCGCCCTCGAAGTTCTTAAAAGCCGCGGTTGGTGCGAGCCCGGCGCTGCACCACTGGCATCTGGCGCCCATGTCTCGCTTCTTGAAACGTGGGCGTCCTTGGCCCCGCCAGGTTCACCCCGAATGCCGGTCCTTTGACTCCGCCAGCAGCCGCTCACGCTGGCGCGCGAGCTCATCCAGCTGCCGCCGCCAGTCCAGCGTATCCAGAAAGCCTCGCTGCTCACGCCAGTTCGGCTCAACGATGATGTGCAGCTGCAGGAAGACACGCGTGCCCAGCAGCTGCTCAATCTCACGTCGCGCCGAGCTGCCGATCGCTTTCAGTTTGACGCCCTGCTTGCCGATCAGGATCGCTTTCTGCCCTTCGCGCTCGCAGTAAATCGCCGCGGCGATGCGCGTCAACGGCAGCTTTTCCACTTCGCCCGGCTTCAGCTTGCGCTTGTGTGCGGGCGCGGTCGGCTCCTCCCACTGCTCAATCACCACCGCGCTCGCATAAGGAACCTCTTCGCCGGTCTCCATCAGGATGCGTTCGCGGATCAGCTCCGCCGCCAGAAACCGCTCGGGCTGATCGGTGAACTGGTCCTTTGGAAAGTAGCGCTCGCCCTCCGGCAGATACTGCACCAGCTTCTCAACGACCAAATCGATGCCGTCGCGCTTGCGCGCGGACAATAGCAGCACTTCCTTGAACGGATGTAGCGCGCTGAGCTCAGTAATGAGCGGCAGCAGCTGCTCGCGCGGCACCAGGTCGATCTTGTTAATCAGCAGGAACACCGGGCAGTCGAGCTTCTTGATCAGCTCGAATACAAACGCATCCTCGTTCGCGTTTCTCGCCGACTTCCTGCTCTTCGCGAACGCTTTCTCTTCTCCAGCCTCAACCGGCACAGGGGCAGCTTCCGGCTCGATGAGCAGTGATTCAGTAACTACCGCTGTGTCTTTCTCCGTAGACGCAAGCTCCAGCCGCCGCGAAGCATCGACCATCACCATCACCACGTCGCGGCTCTCGAGCGCGTCGTACACCACCTGCATCATCTGCTTGTCGAGCAGGGTGCTGGGCTTGTGGACGCCCGGCGTATCCACAAACACGATCTGCGCGGCCGGGTGCCTGCCTTTCTTCGCCGGCACGTCCACAATGCCGTGGATGCGCGTCCGCGTGGTCTGCGGCTTGCTCGTCACGATCGCAACCTTCTCGCCCGTCAACGCGTTCACCAGCGTCGACTTGCCCGCGTTCGGCCTTCCCAGTATCGATACAAATCCGCTCTTCACTTCTGTGCCCTCTCGTTCTGTGTCGCATCCCCGCTGCGTGAAACGCGCATCCGTTCGATCCTCCGGTCTGTCGAGACCAGGATCTCAAAACGAAGACCATTCTCTTCGACCACTTCGCCGGGCATCGGGATCCGTCCGGCCGTCTCACTCACCAGGCCGGCAACAGTGGTCGCTTCATAATCCTCCGGCGCTTCCCACCCGCCGCCAAGCAGCTCTTCCAGCTGCGCTACTTCAAAGTCGCCGGGTACGCTCCACACCCCCGCGCCTTCTTCCCGCACCGCCTCGGTGTCTTCGCCTTCATGCTCGTCGGCAATGGTGCCGACAATCTCTTCGAGCAAATCCTCGATCGTCACCAGCCCCGATACGCCGCCATACTCGTCGATCACGATGCGCATGTGCTGTTTCTCGCGCTGCATCTCGCGCAGCGCCTCATTCGCACGCTTGATCTCCGGGGTAAACGTCGCCGGTCTCGCAATCGCGCCCACCGTCTGCGTGTGCGCATCGACATCGGTAATCTGCAGGATGTCATGCGAGAAGACAATGCCAGTGACCGAGTCGAGCGTTCCGCCGAACACGGGCACCCGCGAAAACGGGTTCGTCTTCAGCATCGTCAACAGCTGTTCGATCGTGATCCCTTCCGGCACTGCGAAGATACGCGGCCTCGGCGTCATCACCTCGCGCACCACCTTGTCGCCGAACTCGACCGCCGAACGGATCAGCGCATGGTCCTCTTCTTCAAGAATCCCCTCGTCCTGCCCGGCTTCAATCAGCGCGTCGACCGCGGCGCCGGAGTCGTCCTCTTCCTTTTCCGCGGCCGGCGGACTCGCGAGCGTGGCTATCGAGAGCAGAAAGCTGATCGCCAGCGTAATGGGAAGAAACACAGTAAACAACGCTCGCAGCGGCCAGACCAGCCGCACCAGCCACGCCCCGCGCGTGCGTGTAAAAAACAGGTACGGCAGTAGCCGGTTGAACAGCACGATCACCAGCACGACGCCCAGCACCACCTGCCCGATCTCGCCGGGCGTAGGCCGCGCCGGCACCCCGCCCTTGTCGAACAGCAGCACCGACAGCACCAGCGTCAGCGCGCCGAGCGACAGCTGCGAAAGTACAGCCGCCGATAACGCGATCTGCTCGCGACCGAACCCCAGCCGAGGCTCCATCCGCTCTTCCCAGAAGTCGATATTTTCCTGAAAGTCCCGCGAAAGAAACTTGCCCATCTCCGAGTAGAGCCGATCGATGTACGACACCAGCGTCAGCACGGCCAGCAACAGCAGGATCAGTAACGCAGGCAGGATATTCATCGTGCCGCTGCCTTCTTCACAATCTTGTCTGCCATAGCAACGGCTACATATTTCGCAGGCGAACCGGTTCGCTGAATCAATCCGGGCGGCAGTTCGAACCGCACCCGCAGCGCGCGCTCTCGCCGCGCCATCCGTCCCGTGTCCTGCTCGTGGTCAAACCCCGCCAAGTGCAGCAGCCCGTGCAGCAGCAGCACCTTCACTTCAAGTAGCAGCGCGTGTCCAAACTCCGCGGCCTGCCTCCCTGCCGTATCGATTGAAATCGCGAGATCGCCCGCCAGCAAAGGGCCGCCCGGCAACGCCGTCGCTGGAAATGACAGCACATCCGTCGGCTTGTTCTTGCGCCGGTACGCGCGGTTCATCTCCTGGACGGCAGCATCCGTCGTCAACAGAACCGACACCTCGCCCGCCAGGGGAATCGCCGCGCACGCCTCACGCACAAAGCTAGTCAGCTCCCGCCTGGGGAGCGCGCCGCGAGGAACACGCACTTCCGGTGCAATCGCGATCATGGTAGTGGCCGGCGGCCTTCTTCTTCTCTCCCGAGCGAACCCTGCAAACAGCAACAGGAGAGCAATGCTCTCCTGTTGCTCGCAGACCGCGTTTCGTCTCCTGATTGTACGCCGACCAGTCGGCCGAGTACCCGCGAAGCAGCTATTGCGGCTTACCGGGCTGTTTCTCCACTCCACTCTCCCTGATACCGAGGGGCATCTGCTCCGCGCGTCCAAAGTGGTCGTACGCGCGGATGATGCGCTGCACCAGATGATGGCGCACTACGTCGCCCTCTTCAAAGTGGATGAACCTGATCCCGTCAGTCCCGGACAGGATGGAGATCGCCTCCACCAGCCCCGACCGTCGCGGGTTCGGCAGGTCGATTTGCGTGACATCGCCCGTGATCACCGCCTTTGAGTTGTTCCCGAGCCGTGTCAGGAACATCTTCATCTGCTCTGAGGTCGTATTCTGCGCCTCGTCCATGATGATGAAGGCGTCATTCAGCGTACGCCCTCGCATAAAAGCCAGCGGCGCAACCTCAATCACGCTCTTCTCGATCATTTTGTCGACGCGCTCGGGCTCCAGCAGGTCGTACAGCGCGTCGTACAACGGCCGCAGGTAGGGATCGATCTTCTCCTGCAGCGAGCCGGGTAAAAAGCCCAGCCGCTCGCCGGCCTCGACCGCCGGCCTCACCAGGATGATGCGGCTGACCTTCTTGGCAAGCAGAGCCGCGGCGGCCATCGCCACCGCGAGGTAGGTTTTGCCCGTACCCGCCGGCCCGATGCCGAACGTCATATCGCTTTGCTCGATCGCCTCGACATAGCAGCGCTGGTTGATAGACCTCGGCTGCACAATTCGCTTTACCCCGCCGGTCGAGCGCTGTTTGCCGCTCTCCACAAGCGACCGCAGCGTGACAGAAGGGTCGCACACCACCAGTTTCAGCAGTGCGTGCAGCTCGCCGTTGTGCGGGTGGACGCCGCGCTGTCGAAGGTATTCAAAGTCGCCGAAAATGCCTTCCACCCGGGCGATGCCTTCGTCCAGTCCGCTGACGTGTACCGCGTCGGCGCGTAGATCGATTCGCACCTGGAGCTCACGCTCCATCAGCTTGAGGTTTTCATCGCGGGTCCCGAACAGGGGCTCAAGGTTTGGCGTGATTTCAAGCATTTTAGTGGTCATCAAGCGGCGAATAGACCTCCATCTGCGGCGCGCCCGAAGGCACCCGCAGGGGTGAGATGCACCGGTTTTTGGGGAGGACGCAGACCGCGAACCAGCGCATTTTGGCAGGGCTGGAGTACTTCGCCGTAGCTGCAACGAGGGTCAATGCGCAAAGACTAGCGCCAGCGTCAAACCGCGTCAATGGGAAAGCTGTAAATTGATTGTGACCAGGGTGATCCAGCCCTGTTCAAAACCAGTCCCGCGATGCACAGCAACGCGGCAGAGCCCGTTCGCCTCCTACACGACAGGGTTATTTAACCCCACAAGAGGTTCCCCATGGGTCTGCTTACACCGAACAGCATCAAGAACTTCCAATCCCTGTATGCGCAGCAGCTTCGCTACCTGCTTTCAACGGAAAACCAGATCGTGAAAGGTCTCGACAGCATGATCAAACATGCTTCCGACACGCAGCTTCAGCAGGCATTCCAGTCGCACCAGCAGGAAACGGAGCAGCAGGTGCAGCGCCTGGAGCAGCTCATCGGCGACGTCAACGACGGGGATGTGGACGACAAGAAGGACCCGATCGTGACTGCCCTGATCGGCGCCGGGGCCAATATCATCAGCGAGTCAGACGAGGGCCCGGTGCGCGACGCAGGGCTGCTGGCCAGCGCGCAGAAGATTGAGCACTACGAGATCGCCTCGTACGGCTCCGCGCGCGACTGGGCCAAGCAACTGGGCCTCAGCCAGCACGCCGAGGTGCTGCAGAAGACGCTCGATGAAGAGAAGCATGCGAATGAGGTGCTGAATTCGATCTCCGGACGGATCAACAGCAGCGCCAGTACGGCCGTTGCTGCCTGACTTCCTGTAAGACAGCGGCAATCAAAAGGGCGGCTTTCGCGACCGCCCTTTTCGCCACTTCGTGTTCTCAGCAGTGGCTAGCACCTTGTGCAGGCCCGCTCAAGAAATGAACTACTTCTTGCCTGTCGACTTTGCGTGTGCCTCGGTCGAGTGCTTGTGCGCCTCTGTGGAATGCTCATGCGCTTTGGTCGAGTGCTCAGTCGCTGCGGTCGCGTCGCCTTTCTCGTGATGCTCTGCTGCATTGCGGTGCGACTTTGCTGCGTTCTCGTGATGCTCTGCTGCTTTCTTATGCGCTTCCTTTGCCATCTGGTAAGGCCTCTTTTCCGGGCTTGTGCCCTTAACCACTCAGAGCCGCTAACAGAACCACAGGTTGCCTACCGAACATATCGATCCGGGCGTTGCTCGGGCATTAAGCAGGACACAAATGCCCTGTTGAAAGCAGGACTATCTTGACTGCCCGGGAGCTCTGGCCTAGCATTAGAAGTTGCAGGGACTCCGGCAAATTGCCCGGTAATCCCCACTTTCCCTGAAGAGAGCACACCAAAGACCATGGCAAATCATGTTTCCGCGCTCAAGCGCGTCCGTCAAACCAAGCGCAAGACCGCGGTAAACCGCGCCAACAGGAGCCGCATCCGTGGCAGCCTGCGCCTTCTCCGCGAGGCCCTTCTTAAGGGCGACGCCCCCGCGGCAGCCGAGCAGTACCGCGCAACCACCTCGGCCCTCGACAGGAGCGTCCAGAAGGGCATTCTGCACAAGAACACAGCCTCCCGCTACAAGAGCCGCCTGAACGCGCGTGTCAAAGCGCTGTCGACCCCAAAGGCCGCCTAGTCTCCACGGAAACAGTGAAAAACCCGGGCATTTGCCCGGGTTTTTCGTGTTTCTAGACATACTGCGGCTCTCCCAAGATTACGGTCGCGCGTCACTCGATCTCGAATACATCCTCGCCGCGCCCTGCGAGCTGTGCGGCTCGTTCCGCCACTTTCCGCGCAATCGCGAAAAACTCCCCGGCAAATGCCGCATCCTCGCCGCGCGTCACGATCGGCGCGCCCTGGTCGCCGCCCTCTCGGATCGCCGCCGCCAGCTCGACCGACCCCAGGAACGGCACCTTGAACTGCTCCGCCGTGCGCACCGCCCCGCCTTTTGAGAAGATATCGATCTCCTCGTGGCAGTGCGGGCATACGAAATGGCTCATGTTTTCAACGACCCCCAATACCTCGACGTTCACCTGTCCGAACATCTCGAGCGCCTTCCGCGCATCCTGCAGTGCCACGTCCGAGGGTGTCGAGACGACGACAGCGCCGGTCAAGGGCACCGTCTGCACCAGCGAAATCACCACATCTCCGGTCCCCGGCGGCAGGTCAACCAGCAGGAAGTCCAGCTCGCCCCACTCCACCTGCTGCAGAAACTGGCGGATGATCTGGTGCAGCATCGGCCCGCGCATCATCATCGGCTTGTCCCCCGGTGAGATCAGCCCGACCGAGATCAGCTTGACTCCGTGCGCGACATTCGGCTCAATCTGGTTGTTCGCGAGCACTTTCGGCTGGCCGGTCGAGGCAAACATCAGCGGCACATTCGGTCCGTAAATGTCTGCATCGATCAATCCCACCCGCTGCCCCAGCGCGGCAAGCGCAATCGCGAGGTTCACGGCGACGGTGGTTTTGCCGACTCCTCCTTTGCCGGAGCCGATAGCGATAATGTGCCGAATCCCCGGCAGCGAAGCCGGTCCCTGCGGTGCGTGTCCAGTTGCCATGGCGCGTGTGTCCTCTGCTACCAGACTACGGCAGCGGCGACGCCTTGCCTGTCGCGCACCTGCGGGCCAGCTCCGCCTTTCTCTGCTCGCGCCGCCGCCCCGCATCGGCAAACCGGCGCTCGCCTTCCTCATCCTCGGTTTGCAGCTGCGGGATCGGCACCGGCACACCCGTCGGGTCGATCGCGACAAACGTCAGGTAGGCCGACGCGACATGGCGCAAAGTGCCCTCAAGTGCCTTCTCCGCCCATACTTTGACGCCCACCTCCATCGAGGTCCGGTAGGCGCGGTTTACCCGCGACTTCAGAATCAGCAGGTCGCCGATATGCACCGGGGCGATAAAGTCAATGTGGTCCATTGAAGCGGTCACCACGTGCGACCGCGCGTGGCGAAATGCCGCCATCGCGGCCACCAGGTCGATAAAGTGCATCAGCCGGCCGCCCAGCAGATTGCCCAGCGTGTTCGTATCGTTCGGGAGGATCAGCTCCGTCATCTCCGACTGCGAAATGTGGGCTTTCCGGGTCGCTTCCAGGGCAGTCTCCATGCACGTCCTTTCACAAGGCCAACAGAGGCCGCGGGTACAATCGAAAGATCAGTTTCAGCGCTCGCAAGCGTTTGTGCAAACCCCTGCTTCCTTGCGGCTCAGAGTTGAATCTACGATGAGTGCCAACTAGGAGGCGGAGCATCGATGGATAAAGTCGCCATGCTGCAGCAGATTCTGGATGCAAACCCGAAAGACGCCTTTGCGCGCTACGGGCTGGCAATGGAATACGCCGGAAAAGACGACTTTCCTGCATCGCTTGCCGAGTTTGCCTGCCTGCTCCGCGATAATCCAGAGTACGTGCCGGGCTACTTTATGGCCGCGCAGACCCTTGCGCGCGCAGGCCGCCCGGCTGAGGCGAAAGACCACCTCCGCAATGGCATCGCCTGCGCTGTGCGCACGGGCAACACGCATGCCCAGGGTGAGATGCAGGCCATGCTTGATGAACTGGAACTGGACACTTAACCATCATCCCCGCGGCATGCGACAGTGGATGTTGAGTATTTAGCCGACGCGGCTCAAGTTGCTTTTACCCATGCACGACCCGGCTTGTGCCCGATGGCAAAGTCGGAACGGATACCGGCGACCTCGCCAGAAAGGCATGGATTTCTGATGAAAATAGCTATTTTCCCTCTCGATGTCGTGCTTTTCCCGGGCGTTCCCCTCCCCCTGCATATTTTCGAGGAGCGCTACAAGGAAATGGTAGGCGCTTGTCTCGATGGAACTCTCGAATTCGGCGTGGTGCGCGCCCAGCGAGAAGGCCTGGCCATTGCCGGCTGTACCGCTGCCATTATGCGGGTGCTGCGCCGCTACCCGGATGGGCAGCTCGATATTCTGTGTGAGGGCGGCCGCCGGTTTGAAATCGAGCAGCTTGAGAACGCACGCTCCTTCCTCGAAGCCGAAGTAAACTTTTTCGACGATGCCCCTCCCGACGCCACCCGGGACGAGCGCGCGGAGTGTGTTGCCCTGCACCTCGAGGTTTTGGCTCTGGCGGGCATAGGGCGCGAGAGCTACGCGCTCGACCTGGACCACAGCCTGTCTTTCCAGCTCGCGTGGGAGCTGCCGGCGGACCTCGGCTTCAAACAACGCCTGCTGATCAGCCGGTCAGATCAGGAGCGTACCCTGTTGCTACAGGCGTTCTATCAGGAAATTTTGCCTAAGCTGCGCATGGGATCTCAAGGCCGCAACGGCTACTCGCGGAACGGACACGAGACGATCATGTAACCGGTACAGCAGCCGCGCATCTACCTGAAAGGTAGTGAGGCGCTGATAGCACTGTAAGCGGGGCTTTGTGGCCCGGCATCGTAAATCTCGATTTCGCCCCTCGCGCTTTCCTCTTTCTTTATCAGGAGTCCACATTCCAATGCCATCCACACGACAAGCCGCACCAGCTTCCACGACGATGACCCTCAACGGAAACGGCCACGATGCGCTGCCCAGGACCCTCGGCGAGCTCCGCGACCACCCGCTGTACGGCGAAGCCCGCCTGCGCACCCGCACCGTCAAGGACGAGCTGCGCCAAAATCTGATGGCGCGCCTGCGCCAGAACCGCGGCACCGGCGAACCGCTCTTCCCCGGCATCGTCGGGTACGAGGACACGGTCGTGCCCCAGATCGTCAACGCTGTCCTGTCGAAGCACAACTTCATCCTGCTGGGTCTGCGCGGCCAGGCCAAGAGCCGCATCCTCCGCGCCTTGACCCACCTGCTTGACGATTACGCCCCATACATTGCAGGCTCGGAGATTCGCGACAATCCCTGGAACCCGCTGGCCAAGCACTCCCGCGACCTGCTCGCCGCCCATGGCGACCACACTCCAATTGCCTGGATGACGCGCGACGATCGCTACGTCGAAAAGCTCGCCACACCGGACGTCACGGTCGCCGACCTCGTCGGTGACCTCGACCCCATCAAGGCCGCGCGCGGCGGGCAGGATCTCTCGAACGAGCTCACCATGCACTACGGCCTGCTGCCCCGAGCTAACCGCGGCATCTTCGCCATCAACGAGGTTCCGGACCTCGCGGGCAAGATCCAGGTCGCCTTGTTCAACATCATGCAGGAGGGCGACGTGCAGATTAAGGGCTACCCCGTCCGCCTCAGGCTCGATGTCGCCATCGTCTTCAGCGCGAACCCTGAGGACTACACGGCGCGCGGCAAGATTGTTACCCCGCTCAAGGACCGCATCGGCTCCGAGATCCGAACCCACTATCCCGAGACCCTCGAAGAAGGCATCGCCATCACCGCGCAGGAGGCCTGGGCCGAGCGCTCCGGCTCCGGCATCGAAATCCCCGCTTACATGCGCGAGATCGTCGAGCAGGTGGCCTTTACCGCGCGCACCGATAAGCGCGTTGACAAGCGCTCCGGCGTCTCCCAGCGCCTGCCTATCTCGACCATGGAGCTCGTCATCTCAAACGCGGAGCGCCGAGCCCTGCTTCACGGCGAAGACCTGGTACTGCCCCGCATCGGGGACCTCTACACCGCCATGCCCGGCATCACCGGCAAAATCGAGCTCGAATACGAAGGCGAAATGCGCGGCGCCGATGTCGTCGTCCGCGAGCTGATTCGCGGAGCGCTCGCGACCATCTACGACCGCTACTTCGCCGACACCAACACCCAGCAGATTGAGCAGTGGTTCAATCTCGGGGGCGCCCTCAAGGTGGAAGATTCCGAGTCCGCGATCGCCATCGCCGAGGAGCTGAAGCAGATACAGGGCCTCTTCGACAAGCTGGAGCCGCTGGGCCTCAAAGCCTCCGACGCCCCCGAACGCCTTGTCGCCGCGGCCGAGTTCCTGCTTGAGGGGATGGTCGCCCATCGCCGCATCAGCCGCAGCGAAGAGCGGGGCTTTTCCGCCGGCGATAAGAACCGCCGCAACGATCGCGAACGCCAGACCGGCAGCCCCAACGACGAACAGGCCTACGAGGCGTGGCAGAACAAACGCTCCAAACGCGGTGGCCTGAACTAAACCGGCTATGGCCCAATGCGGGTGGCCCAGGTCTCGCTCCTGAGACCTGGGTAAGAAAATACAGCCGGTCCCGAAGCCCAGTGTTGATCAGCGACAGAATCGAGAACCCCATGAAGCGCGTCCGCTACACCAAATACAACGGCGACCTGGCCTCCGAGCTGGACATGGAAGACCTCCTCGAAGCTCTCTCCGACTACCTCCTCGACTCCGGCTTCCAGAACCCCATGCAGGAGTTTCAGGACCTGGACCAGACCATGGAAGACCTGAAGGAAGCGCTGCGGCGCGCGATGGAGTCCGGCCAGCTTTTCGACGAGGAGACACAGGAAAAAATCGAGCAGCTGCAGGCTGAGGGCAAGTTCGAGCAGTTCCTCGACCAGCTGATGGACCGTATGGAACAGGAGAACTACATCCAGTCCAAGGGCGAGTCGTCGCCCGAGCCAGGACAGGGCCAGGCTGGCGGCGGCGAAACCGAAGCCCGCTTCGAGGTCACCGACAAGAGCCTTGATTTCCTCGGCTTCAAGACCCTGCGCGACCTGCTCGGCTCACTCGGCAAGGCCAGCGTCGGCCGGCATGACACCATGCACTACGCCACCGGCATCGACGCCAGCGGCGGCACCAAGTCTTACGAGTTCGGCGACGTGCTCAACCTCGACACCACCGCGACCCTCACCTCTGCCATCGCCCGCGAGGGCATGCACACCCCGCTCAACCTCGAGTACTCCGACCTCCAGGTCCACCAGTCCGAGTACCAGAGCTCCTGCGCGACCGTCGTCATGCTCGACTGCTCGCACTCGATGATCCTGTACGGCGAAGACCGCTTTACCCCGGCCAAGCGCGTCGCTATGGCCCTCTCGCACCTGATCCGCACCCAGTACCCGGGCGACTCGCTCTCGCTCGTGCTCTTCCACGACTCGGCCGAAGAGCTCCCCATTTCGCAGCTGCCGCGCGTCAAGGTCGGCCCGCACTACACCAACACTCGCGAGGGCCTGCGCGTCTCCCGCCGCATCCTCGAGCGCCAGCGCAAGGACATGAAGCAGATCGTCATGATCACCGACGGCAAACCCTCCGCGCTCACCCTTCCCGACGGCCGCATCTACAAAAATGCCTTCGGCCTCGACCCACTGGTCGTAAGCGAGACGCTGGAAGAGGTGAACCGCTGCAAACGCTCGAACGTCATGATCAACACCTTCATGCTCGCGAGCGATTACGGCCTGATGCAGTTTGTGCAGAAGGTAACGTCAATGTGCCGGGGCAAAGCCTACTTCACCACCCCTGACACACTGGGCGAGTACCTGCTGATGGACTACATGCAGCGCAAGATGAAGACGGTGCATTAACCTTCACTTCCAAGTCCGTATCCAAACCACCTACTGATTCCGCAACACCCGCGTCGGTTCCACGCGGGCCGCATGCAGCGACGGCCAGAACGAAGCTCCCAGAGATACAAGCAAAACAAACACCGCAACCGACGCATACGTTACAGGGTCGAGTCCAGAAATATCGTAGAGCATGCCGCGAAGCAACTTACTAAGCGCAGCGCCAATCAGAAGCCCGGCAACACAACCGAGCCCGGCAACTCGCAGGCTTTGCAACAGAAAACTGCGAGTGATCTGTGACGGCATGGCACCAAGAGCGAGACGCAGGCCGACTTCCGGCTCCCGTATGCGGCCGATGTAAGCGTTGGTTCCCCAAAGTCCGATACTAACCAGCGCCAGTGCGGTAAGCGCGATCAGTGTAAGCAGCGTTGTGCGGAGACGGGTATCCGCTGACTGTTG
This sequence comes from Acidobacteriaceae bacterium, assembly GCA_965276625.1. Lineage (GTDB taxonomy): Bacteria > Acidobacteriota > Terriglobia > Terriglobales > Acidobacteriaceae > EB88. Next base: position 1,069,713 of record CBDIBB010000002.1, on the reverse strand, counting down.
GCCGATAGCTGCCGCCAAGGGAAGAACGCTATAGACCGACCGCGCAGGTTCGATGCGATGGATTGCGGTGCGCAAGCTATTCGTCAAAGCCAGCGGATCGCCGTGCGTTCGAATCAGGTAGACCGGATCCGGGTCGGGATTACTGGTGCACCAATAGATGACGGGCGCCACCGCAGTGGTTAGAGCTTCCTCGCGCGCATCGCCGACGACACCAATAATCTCCCCTCCGACACTCCCCGCGCTTGCAGCCACGAGATGATAACCGAGAACAGGTGTGTCCGCTAAAAACGTTTGTGCGAAGCTGCGATTAACCAGCAATGTTGGATACGGCGCATTCGCCTTGCAGTCGCTGCCCTGTAAGAGCGGCATGTGTAGCGTAGCGAGATACCCTGCGGAAACATAGCGCTCATCGGCCATAATCTTGTGGATCGGGTCTACGCGACCCTGCACAAAACGGAACTCAGCAGGATAAGCGCCGCCGATGCCGGGGAACATGGCGGATGTCGCGGCTGCTTCCACTCCAGGCACCGCGCGAATGCCATCAAGGTCGCGGTTGATACGTGCAGTAAGTCGGCCATTATCGACGGTCTCGCTGTAGGAGCCGCTGATGTGCAGCGTAAGTACGTGTGTCGAGCTGAAGCCGGGATCGACGTCGCCAAGAGCAGAGAGGCTGCGCAGCAGCAGACCGGCGCCGATAAGCAGCGCGACGGCCAGGGCCACCTGAGTCCCAACCAGAGTCCACTGCAACGGAATGCGCGTCGAGACCTGCGTCCGACTGCCCTGCGCCATTGAACCGGCAAGGCTCAGGCGCGTGCTGCGCAGCGCCGGGAAGAGTCCGCAAGCGAGCGTCGCACCTATCCCACAGAGCAGCGCGTACGCAACAATGGGCCAGTCAGGTGTAACCTCGTCAACACGCGGCAGCGTCTGTGCAAAGGTGTGGAATAGCCGTATGGCGCCGTAGGCAAGCCCCAGCCCCAACACCGCGCCCAGCAAGGCAAGCGAGAAAACCTCGGCTAGCAACTGCACCACGATAGTGCCACGGGATGCGCCAAGCGCATAGCGAATAGCAATTTCATGCTGGCGCTCGGAGGTACGCGCGAGCAGCAGCGTGGCGATGTTGGTGCAGGCGATAAGCAGCAGCAGCGTCACTGAGCCATAGAGCAGCCAGAGCGAATCTCCGGCACCGTGTAGCACCACCTGCTTTAAAGGCTGAAGCTGGATCGTGAAATCGGCGTCCGTTTTGGGGTACTGCTGACCAAGCTGGCGTTGCACATGGGCAAGGTCGGCCTGTGCATTCGCAACTGAAACGCCGGGCTTAAGACGCCCCACCGCGGTGAACCAGGTCGATGTCCGGTTCTGCGAGTAAGGCGCGTCCGGAGCGGATGGAATCCAGAGGTCGACATCCGGGTCGGGAAAGTGGAAGTTTTGCGGCATTACTCCCACGACAGGAAACGTCATCGGGCCGATGCGGAGCGCTTTTCCTACGGCATGTGAATCACCGTTGAAATGACCATGCCAGTACCGGTAGCTGATGAGTACGGCATTTGGGCCTCCGAAGTGTTCCTCGGCAGAGGTAAAGTTGCGCCCGAGCAAAGGAGCGATGCCCCATACCTGAAGAAAGCGCGGTGCAACGAAAGCTTCATCCATACGCGTCGGCATTGGTCCGGATGTATCGGAAGCGTCCTCGGTGAACCATCCGGTAATCGCCTGGAGCGTGGTGTTGAGGTGGTTCCAGTCTTCGAGCCGCAGCGGCGCGACCAATGTGTTGGGATTCTTGCTTTTGAAGTTGATCTGTCGCATTTCGACCAATTCATCGCCATGCGGAAAAGCAAGCGGACGCAGCAGCACAGCATTCACCGCGGAGAACACGGCAGCGTTCGCACCAATGCCGAGCGCAAGCGTGGCAATCACTGTAAAAGCAAATGCCGGCGAGTGGCGAATAAAGCGGATGGCGGCTCGCACATTGGTCCTTACTGCCTCAACGAAGCTGGAGAGATAGACTTCGCGCAAGCGCTGGCGCATCTGCTCACGAACGCCGAATGCGAGCAATGCTTGACGGGCTGCCTCGGCAGGCTCCATGCCAGAAGCGATATGGGCCTGAGTAAGTTCCTCGATATGGAAGTCAAGCTCGCGATCGAGCGCAGCATGGTCTGGCGTTTTGCTGGAAAGACCACTCAAAAGATTCAGGACACGCCGAAAGAAGTGATTCATCTCGCAGCCTCCGCGACTACAGCTTTGAGAATGAGCGCCACTGCACTCGACACGCGATCCCAGTTCGCCTCTTCCGCAGCAAGCTGTTTACATCCCACCCGCGATAGCCGGTAAAATTTCGCCTCACGTCCGTTCTCCGAGGTTCCCCACGAGGCCTGCAGCCATCCACGCTTCTCAAGACGATGCAGCGCTGGATATAGTGATCCCTGCTGAACCTGTAAAACGTCTTGCGAAATCTGTGCGATCCGCAGCGAAATGCCGTAACCATGCACCGGGCCGAGGGCAACAGTCTTAAGGATCAGCATGTCGAGCGTGCCCTGAAGCAGCTCCGACTTTTTGACAGAAGGCATTTTCTCTCCTAGACGTTCTACCTATACACCCATCAATAGGTAGAACGTCAAAGAGAGTTTGCAGGCTCTCCTGCAAAACAGCAGTGAGCGTCACAGCGGCACCGTCACTTCATCCTGCACGCAGGACATGACCTGGAGGGGGATCTTTGATCGTGCCCGTTTTGGACTTAAGCAGGAGCAACACAGTCAGCACTCCAAAGACAATCCCGGAAGCACCCATTTCCACGGCGTGCGCTGCGCGGATTGAGGGCGGTAGATAGGCGTTCGGGAGCAGCAGCGGTCCCCACCCGCACAAGGCGGCAAACCCATATGCCGCCAGCCACATGACTTTTTGCCGCGATTTTCCCCATTGCAGAAACCACGGATAGATACATGCGATATCGAGAAGACCTCGGCAAGGGACCAGCACCGCAAGTTCCCGCAGTGAAGGCAGCGGGCGGCCTGCATAGAAGCTCATGATCCAGGGCTGAATCGCGATACCGACAGCAAGATAGATTGCGAAAAATGCGATGGCGAGTAAAGCAATGCGCCATGGGGCTCCTTTAGACAGCACTGTCTCAGGAACGCCACGCTGCTCCGGCATCGAACTCAGAAGCTCCAGCAGGCTGGCTACGGCAAGCGCAAGAACCAGGCTGCCCATCAAAGATGGCGCGGCACGTTCAATCGGAATCACCTTGAAGGCCGCTGCCTCGATGATGTTGCTGAGGTAGCTCAGGCCCCAGTAGAGCCACGTAATCGTGGCGACAGCGCGTAACCGCGAGCGTGGCCGCAGACCATCACGAACCAGCACCAGGGCGGCTGCCGTGACCATCGCGGAAAGCAGGGTTCCGATAGACAAGCTGGATCCGCGCGCCAGCAACGCATCAGTGAGAGTAAGAAAGCAAGCTGTGATCCCGAACTTTACGGTAGTTCTAATGCTGCGCCACCTTTCACTACGTCGCGAGGCTGCTGCATCGCGAAACCGCTGCACAAGAGCTTTACCTGTTGCGGAAGAGCCCTGGCTGTTCCACGCCACGGCGGACCTTCCAGAGCCCATGTTGCCGACAGTCCGAAATGCACAGTTTTGAAGTGAAGCACCAGCGCCTGCATGGGAATGTCCCGGCGCAGAATCGCTCTATCCTGCAGACTTTCAAACAGTCGCACGATCGGCGGATCGATGACACTCTGCAGCTCGACGATGTAGGGAAGCATCTGCTCAGGCCGGGCAAATATCGTCGTGAAAAAGATGCGAACGAACCTGTAGTGCGGCTGCTTCAGTCGGAATTGGTATCGCAGGAAAGAAGTGAGCACATGCTCAAGATCTGCATGCCTTGAAGTCCAACGGGACAGCTTTGCCTGGATTTGCCGCTCCAGGTCGACAAAGAATGCGACGACGATGTCTTCTTTGGTTTGGAAGTAGTTGTAAATCGTGCCTTTACCCACGTCGGCGGCAATTGCGATCGCTTCCACGCTCACGCCATCAAAGCCTTGCGCCTCCATCAGGTGGATCGCAGTGCTGAGCAGGCGCGCTCGCGTCTCTTCCTTCTTGCGCTCTCTCCTGATCGGCGACTGGATGACCATGGTCATAAGTGACCACGGTCATATAGTTAGCGTCAAGGAAATTATTCAGCAGTCCGGCAATTCAGCAGTTTCCAATCAACACGCGAGCCAGGGCTGACTGCTACGCGACGGCAGCGCGCCTGCTCCTCGCTCCAGGCGAATCCGCAGGTCGCCGGCCAGGGCAGCGACCGTCTGCAGCTTTGCAGTCAGTGGCGCGGAAACCAGCGGCTCGGCAAGCGCGAGCTGCGAGTGCAGCAGAAGCCCGGTGACGGTATCGCGCAGATTGTTCTCAATGGCTGTCGTGGCTGCGCGCATCGCGAGCTGCTGCTCATGGTCGCGCCTTTGCAGTGCCGCGCGCACCTCCCGGATGAGCCGGTGCGTGCCGGAAATTGCGAAATTAATCTGCAGAGGGATCGCAAGCCCGGCCTGCTTCCATAACATCTCCGCGCCTTCGGGGCTCGACTCCGCGACCGGCTCGTCGATGACGACGATCGAGTACTCGCGACGCCGCAGCGCGGCCATGCCTTCCCTGCGGCTCGGCGCCACCTCGACCGGGATACCCAGCTGCTTGGACAGGCTGGCCGCGCAGTGTTCCGCACCCGAAATGCCCGTGATAATCAGTGCGTTTTGCATTGCTTTTCTCCCGGGCTCCACGCGCAGCCCTCTCTCAATCTTCAATCAGCTACTGCGGTTTTCCATGGCTCAGGCCTGGTGCATCGCGGTCACAACCTCGCCGATGCCGTACTCCTTAAGCTTGCGATACAGCGTCGTCTTTCCAATGCCGAGCGCTTTGGCCGCGCTGAGCTTGTCGCCGTGCAGTCGGCGAATGGTATCGAGAATGGCCTGCCTCTCCATCTCGGCCAGCGAGGTCACCGCGGGCGACAACGCGGCAGCTGCCTCCAGCACCTCGCGAAGCGGCATCGTAAGGCGGCGCTGCTGCATGCGGAAATCCTGCAGCTGCGTCGGCATATCGCCCAGCTGCACCAGGGTGCCTGAAGCGAAGGAGCAGGCGCGTTCAAGCGCGTTTTCAAGCTCGCGCACATTGCCGGGCCAGTCGTACTCGTCAAGCACCCGCAGCGTTTCGTCGCTCAGCTCGAAGCGCTTGCCGTACTCCTTACCGATGCGTTCGAGGAAGTGCATGGAAAGCAGCGGAATATCCTCGCGACGCTCGCGCAGCCCCGGAAGCCGCAGGCTCACGACGTTAAGCCGATAGAACAGATCCTTGCGAAACTGACCCTGCTCAACCATTTGTTTCAAATCGCGGTTGGTAGCGGCGAGCACACGCGCGCGCATCGGCACGCTCGTGTTCGAGCCGACCGGCCGCACCTCTCGTTCCTGCAGGGCGCGCAGCAGGCGTGCCTGCAGGTCAAGCGGCAGCTCGCCGATCTCGTCGAGGAAGACCGTGCCATCGTCGGCGGCGACAAGCAATCCATCCTTGTTGCGCGTGGCCCCGGTAAACGCGCCTTTGACATAGCCGAACAGCTCGCTTTCGACGAGCGTCGGCACCAGCGAGCCGCAGTCCACCGGAAGAAACGGCTTCTGCGCGTGCGGGCCGTTGGCGTGGATGGAACGTGCGACCAGTTCCTTCCCGGTGCCGCTCTCGCCGAGGATCATGACGGGGTGCGCGCTTTGCGCGACCTTCGACATGATGCGGTAGATGCGGTCCATCTCCGGGCTTTGCCCGACGATGGTGCCGAGCGCGCCCTGGTTCCGCATCCGCTCCCGGAGACGGCGGCTTTCCGTGTCGAGGTTGCGCCGCTCGACCGCTCGTTCGAGCACCGCCGCCAGCTCGTCCATCGCGAACGGCTTGGTCAGGTAATCGGTCGCGCCGGTGCGCATCACCTCCACCGCCGAGGTCACAGTGGCGTATGCCGTCATCACGATGACCGAGGTATCCGGCCGCATTGTCTTGACCTCGTCGAGCAGGTCGATCGCTTGGCCGGTCGGCGATTTGAGATCGAGCAGGAGCACATCGGTGCTGTTTCCGCGCAGATATGCGCGGGCGGCGTCGACAGAGTCGACGGTGTGCGGCTGAAAGCCCCGCGCGCTTGCGATTTCGCAAACGGCAGAACGGACAGCCGCGTCTTCATCCAGGATCAGAACGCGCATCTTCGCCGGCGACTGCGTGGCCATAGTCATCTACTTTGTACTGAAGTGTTGCGGCCTATTCTAGGGTCTGTAACCGCATTTGCTCCAGTTACGGAAGTGTCCCCCCTCACCGCTTCGCGCCTAGGCGGCGAAGGGAGGCATGGGATCCGCAGCTCAAACGTTGTTCCGCGGCGGCGTGTGCTCGCTACCTCGATCGCCCCGCCGGCGGCTTCCACCAACTCGCGCACGATGGCGAGCCCTAGCCCGCAGGGCTCAGTCGCAGACTGCCGGCGCTTCGAGCTGAACCCGGGCTCGAAGATGCGGGACAACGCGAGCGGCGCAATCCCGGGTCCGTTGTCCGAGACATGCACCAGCACGGCGGGCGCGCTGCTGCTCAGCGCGCGCCTCGCCGTCACGCGGACAACGCCGCCGCCAGGCATCGCTTCGCCCGCATTCTTGACCAGGTTGACGAGTACACGCTCGAGAGCGTCCGCGCCCAGCACAAGCGGCGGCAGCTGCGACTCGGCCGAGACGTAGACCTGCACCCCGGGGCCGGCGACGGCTTTGAGCACCCCGGCGCACTGCTCGACCGCATGGCTTGCGCTGATCTTTGTCGGCGCAACGGCCGCTGCACGCCCGCTGCCGGCAAGCCGCTCAATCAACGAGCCCAGCGCCTGCGCGACCCTCTCAATGTCAGCAGCGTAATGCTGTTGTGTCGCGGCCAGCACCCCGGGCTCACCCAGCAGGCCGGCGATCATCGTAAGGGAGGTCAACGCATTACGGGCGTCATGCGCAAGTGCCGCCGTAGGGGCGAGCACCGGAAGCGCTCTGCCGTTTTCTCTGCTGCCTACCTCGACAAGGATTGGACGAGCCGGACGCACGAGCCGCTCCGCACCCAGGATCACTGGAACGGGCGCCGCTGAGCGTGGAAAAGCGACAATTTTACTGGAATGAACAGCTCTTGAAACAACAGGAACCTGGCTCAACATGCTTTCCCTCTTTCACCCAGGCGAGGCTCATGCACCCGCTTTTCTGGTCGACGCTTCTCCTTTTGCAAGCCTCTGGCCAAACGTTCGCATTCCATCTAAGCACCTCATTGCAAACTACTTAGCTCAAATAGCCGCAATATTGACCATTCCTCCACGATCGCGCCGATGTCCCAAAACAGGACAAACCTTACCATCTCAAGCCTGTAAGTCATTCAGCAACAAAGGCTTACACGCCGAGTGCTGGAACGGGACAAATGCAGACTGTACCGATCTGGAACAGGCGCCGCTCTACAATGAAGGCAATGACAGACGCGAGCCCAACCTTCTACCGTCCTAACGGCCGTTCCGCGGCGGAACTTCGCCCTTTTTCGCTCACTGCTGATTACGTCGGTACCGCTGAAGGCTCGGTGCTGATCGCCATAGGCGAGACGCGGGTGCTTTGCAATGCTTCCGTCGAGCAGGGTGTGCCGGGCTGGATGCGCGGGCAGGGTCGCGGCTGGGTCACAGCGGAGTACGGCATGCTGCCCCGCGCAACGCTGACGCGGAGCGCACGGGAGTCCGAGCGAGGCAAGGTGGGCGGGCGTACACACGAGATCCAGCGGCTGATCGGGCGCTCGCTGCGCGCGGGAGTCGACATGGCGGCATTGGGCGAGCGGACCGTCATCCTGGACTGTGACGTGCTCCAGGCCGATGGCGGTACGCGGACGGCTGCGATCACCGGCGCTTGCGCGGCGCTGGCCCTCGCGCTGGGCCGCATGACAAAAGCGGGCGCGATCAAGCAGCATCCCATGCGGCAGTTGATTGCGGCCGTGAGCGTCGGCATCGTGGAGGGCACGACCCTGCTCGACCTGGCCTACGAGGAAGACGCCCAGGCCGAGGTGGACGCGAACATCGTGATGAACGCCGGCGGCGGCCTCATTGAAGTGCAGGCAACGGCTGAGCGGAAGGAGTTTCCGCGTTCAGGGCTGATCGAAATGCTGGATCTTGCCGATAAGGGACTCGCGAGGCTTTTCGCGGCACAGCGGGAGCTGCTGACGGCCTCCGGTGTTGTTGTGCCCGGTGGTGGCAACTAGAAAGCACCATTGCTCATCGTGGATGAGTAGCCACCTGCACGACAGAACACCAGGGATCGCGGCGGTACGATAAACCTGCGGCAGACGTACTGCCGCCCCAGAGCGAACGCGCAGTACAAAAGGAACGGAGAGCACAACGATGCCTATCAAACTCACCCCCGGGAAGCTGGCCGGGCTGAAGTCGGTCTCGAACGAACGCGGTGTGATCGCCGCCGCAGCCATGGACCAGCGCGGCTCGCTGCAGAAGTCCCTGGCTAAAGCAAAGGGTGTGGCGGATGTGCCGGACTCGATGCTTGAGGACTTCAAGTCCATGGTGACCGATACGCTCACGCAGTATGCTTCGGCGATCCTGCTGGACCCGGAGTTCGGCCTGCCCGCAACCAAAAAGCGGCACGGCAAAGGGCTGCTGCTGGCGTACGAAAAGACGGGCTACGACGCAAACGACGAGGGCCGCCTGCCCGACCTGCTGGACCACTGGTCCGTCGCGCGCCTGAAAGCGGCCGGCGCGGACTGCATCAAGATCCTGCTCTACTACACCCCGTTCGAAAAAGACGAGATCAACGACGCAAAGCACGCATTCATCGAGCGTGTCGGCGACGAGTGCCGCGCGCATGACATTCCTTTTTTCCTGGAGTTCGTGGGCTATGACGAGCAGGGCGGGGACGAAAAGGGTATCGAGTACGCCAGGCGGAAACCGTCGATCGTCAAGGGCTCCATGGAAGAGTTCGGCAAGGAGAAGTACGGGGTCGATGTGCTGAAGGTAGAGGTTCCCGTGCAGATGAAGTTTGTCGCGGGTACCAGGGCGTTCGGCGGCGAGCAGGCGTATACCCGCGCCGAGGCACTGGAGCACTTCCGTGACGCGGCGTCCACGACGGTTAAACCCTTCATCTATCTGTCAGCCGGCGTGACCAACGCAATCTTCATCGAGACGCTCGAGCTGGCCGGGGAAAGCGGCACGAAGTTCAATGGCGTTCTGTGCGGCCGCGCTACCTGGGCCGATGGCGTGTCCATCTTCGCCAAGGATGGCGAGAAGGCGTTCGCGGACTGGCTGAACACGCAAGGGGTCGAGAACATCTCGAACGTCAACAAGGCCCTCGAAGCGGCAAGCTCCTGGTACGAGAAAGTCGACGGCTAACGACAAGACCGCCTGCGCGGCTGGCGGCCACTTCGTGGCGGGTTCTCGTTGGGGCGGGAGTGCCGGCGTTTGTGGTTTCTATACTACGGACCAAGTCGGCCCCCTTAGCCTGTAGTATCGCGGTGTACCTTGGCAAGTTGTTGAGGGGTGTCGATTGCGAATTCAGTCTTTTGACTCCGCGATATCACAGGCGCTTGGTATAGAGAATCATCTGTGCCAACCGCAGAAAAGCATCTCTTTCTGGGCACTGATTGGTTCGTTCATCCTTGTGGTGCTCGAATCCTTTCGTCATGCAAAGGGGCACGTGCAGGACGTTGTGACTCTAGCAATACTGGCTGGCGCGGGACTTGCCTGGTTTACCGTGTTTCGGGTCGTGCTCTATCGTATCGCCCTGGTCGCGACAGATGATGCTCAGAAGAGGGGGCTACGCTCGCTCTCCTCGGCAGCCCTAGCAATAACTGGCTTACTGATCTTCGCTTGTTTTTTGAGCGCAACCTTTCTTCATTAATCGCGTGAGTAAGGGCCATGTCATTGCGGCCCTCGTACACTACCCACGCATGCCCATTCAATCGAACTTCGACTGGCCGTACTCGAGCAGGGTGACCAGCAGGACGCCGCCGCAGATGTTACCGGCGGTGGCTGGGGCGAGCCACTCGAGGAAAGCTAGCGCCGTCACTTTACCGTTCAGCACACTGGACAGAATTTCTCCGCTGCTGGCGATGCAGTGCGAAAAGTGGCCGATGCCGACGATGAAGGTCAGCGTCCAGATGAGCATCACGGACCCGGTAATGGAGTGCGAGGCGCTCACCAGCCATGCGACAGTCGCGATGATCCAGCCGCCCATGACTCCTGACCAGAAGGCGTGCGCGGCGGTAATACTCACCGCCTCAACCCCCAGCTTTGAAAGCTGATCGAGAAACTCCGGCCGCAGGGCGCCGGTTTTTACGACAAGCAGGGCAAAGAGCAGCGATCCGAAGATATTCGCCGGAAAAACGATCGACCAGAGCCGCAGTGTCGAAACGAAATGCTTCTTTTCGGCGAGCATGAGCGCGACGGGATACAGCGTGTTTTCAGTAAACAGCTGCGACCGCCCCAGAATGACGGCCATAAAGCCGATGGGGTAGAAGAACATGGCAGCCAGCCTGCCCCCGGGCGTGTTCCCGACCATCGCCATCAGGATGGCTACGCTCAAGCCGGTGAGCCCCATCAGCAGGCCGCCCGCGGTGCCTGACATAGCGAGCGAAGTCGTCGAACGGGTGAGCTCCCGCTTGCCGTTGAGTGAGACCTGCTGATAAATCTGGTTCGCTGTCGGCCGGTCGAGGTCTCGCTGCGTGGATTGCTCGGTCGATTCGTCCTGCCGCTGCACCGCGGGGAGGGGCATGTTTGTCCTTTCGGTGAATGACCGCCTGGTGGTGGTGTTCACAAAGTGCGGGAAGTGCTATCGCATTAAAGGTTTACGTGTGCGTGTTCCCCGACTGAAGTCCGTCCGCCGGTAGCGGCGCGTGTCAGCACCTGCACCTTGCGCACGATTGCGCTGGCGGGCGCGTCCCAGTACTCTGCCTGATCCACGTGTACGCGCAACACGCGAATTTCAGGGTCGGTTTCGCCTTCCGGGAACCAGGCTTTGTACATCGGGTTCCAAAGAGCGCCGATAAGTGCGCGATCGTTCGAGATGGCGGCGCGTCCGGACAGGGTCACAAAGGCGTGCTTCGAGTCGGTGTAGCAAAGGCCGACCTCGGCGTCCTCGCGAATCTCGTCTACTTTCCCGGAGTGGTCGCGCGTCAGGAACAACACTTCGCCCGCGAAGGCGCTGTTCTGTGTCGCCATGGGTCGGCTGTGGAGCGATCCATCGGGATTGACGGTCGTGAGCATGGCGATGCGGATGTCTTTGATCAGTTCGGCGATCTTGCCGATGGCTTCTTCGCGGCTGGGAATCTCTTCATTGGCGCTCATGTGCAATCTCCTGTACGCGGCGAAACCGCTCCTGCATTGGGATGCAGCCATGGCGTATTCCGCCTGCCCTCATCCAACCTTGAAGGAGAACGCGATGCCGCATGAAGGGGAACGCAGCAACCTGGGCACGCTGGTGGCGGACATGGAGCGCTGGGGCGCTGGCTCGACGGCTGTGGTCGAGCATCGCGGTGTGCGGCGTTTCGAGACCAGCTATACGGAGATTGCTGCGTCCGCTCGACGGTTTGCGGCGGCACTGGAACAGCGCGGCGTGCGACAGGGCGACCGCGTGGTGCTGTGGGGCGCGAACAGCGCGGCGTGGATGAGCGTGTTTTTCGGCTGCGTGCTGCGCGGTGTGCTGGTGGTGCCGCTCGATGCGGCAGGAACGCCGGAGTTCGCGAGGCGCATCGTGGGCGAGGTGGCGCCCTTGCTGATCGTGGGCGACCAGGGCCTGCTCGACGCACTGGCAGCACCGGAAATCGCGCAGATGGCGCTGGACACACTGCGGGAGACCCTGGCGAGGCAAAGCTGGGCGGAGGCTATGCCCGGCCTTACCGCGGACACGCCACTCCAAATCCTGTTCACGTCCGGCACCACCGGCGAGCCGAAGGGCGTGGTCCACACGCATGGCAACCTGCTGTCGAGCATCGGACCGATAGAGCGAGAGATTGGGAAGTACCGCCGGTATGAGCGCTGGGTTCACCCTCTGCGTTTTCTGCACACGCTGCCGTTATCGCACGTGTTTGGGCAGTTCATGGGCTTGTGGGTGCCGCCGCTGCTGGGCGCGATGGTTCACTTTGAGCAGCGCGGCACGGCGTCGCACCTGGCAGAGCTCATTCCCCGGGAGCGCATCAACGTGCTGGCCGCAGTGCCTCGTACCCTGGGGCTGCTGCGCGGGCACCTGCTGATGGAGCGCCCTGAGCTGGAGGCGCAGATAGCTGCCGCGCAGGGCGAGCCGATTGCGAGCCGCTGGTGGCGTTTCCGCAGCGTCCATCGCGCGCTGGGCCTGCGCTTCTGGGCGGCGGTGTGCGGTGGGGCAACGCTGCAGCCGGAGCTGGAGCAGTTCTGGACGACGCTGGGCTTTGCGCTGGTGCAGGGCTACGGGCTAACGGAAACCGCGGCGCTCGTGACCCTCAATCACCCATTCAGGGCCTCACAGGGAAGCCTGGGTGCGCCGCTGCCTGGCCGCGAGCTGCGACTGGGCGCCACGGGCGAGCTGGAGGTAAAGGGCGACATGGTTGCAGGGGCAAGCTGGCAGAATGGCCGCCTGACCCCGCGGAAGAGTCCCTGGCTGTCGACCGGCGATTTAGCGTCGCTCGGTGAGGATGGGCAGGTACGCTTCCTGGGGCGGACGGGGCAGCGGCTGGTAACGGCAGCCGGGCTGAACGTTTACCTGCAGGATGTGGAGCAGGTGATGGAAAGGCAAAGCGGGGTGGAAGCGGCGGTGGTTTTCGCGCTGCCCGGGGTCGAAGGTGGCGAGGAACCGGCCGCCGTGGTGCTGGTGCATGGCGATACCGCGGGAGTGGCGGTTGCAGAGGCGAATCGCGGGCTCGCCGCCCATCAGCAGGTGCGGCAGTGGTGGCAATGGCCCGGGTTGGACCTGCCGCGCACCGCGAACGGCAAGGTAAAGCGCGGGGAGGTGGAAAGGTGGGGTTTGGAGCAATCCTCGGCCTCCATTCCTGGAGACACATTCACCGGCCAATACGACGGAGTCGCGACCCTGCTGGCGAACGTGACCGGGCGGCGCGGCCCGTTGGCGGACGAGGCGCGGCTCGACGAAGACTGGGGCCTGGACAGCATGGGGCGCGTAGCGCTGGCTGCGACGCTTGAAGAGCAGCTGGGCATGGCGGTGACAGATGGAGTGGCATCGGAACTGCGAACGGTTGGGGAGCTGCGCAGGTTCGTAGGCGGGGATGCGAGGAAAAGCAGATCCCCCGACTTCGCCCGGGATGACGGCGGTGGAGCGGAGATTCGTGCCGACGGAGAGGTCCGTCTACAGGCCGCTCCTGAGGGTCGAAGCCGGGGGGCGAGCGCAGGCTATCCCACCTGGCCCTGGGCGTGGCCGGTCGCGGGCTTGCGGCTGCTGTTTATCGAGCTGTTTCTACGGCCCATGGTGGCGGTGCTTGCGGCGCCTCGCGTCCGCATGGCTGACGGTCGGCTGCGCGGGCCACTGCTGATCATCGCGAATCATCAGACGGCGATGGATGTGCCGCTGCTGCTGTATGCGCTGCCGTTCGCCCTTCGCCGAAAGACCGCCGTCGCGATGTCAGGCGAAATGCTGGCCGGTTGGGAGGGCAGCTGGAGCTCTCGAAAAATACCGGCGGCCGCGGAGGAACACCGTCGCTGGTGGGGACCGGCCGCGGCCTTTTTGCTGCGAGCCTTGCTGAATGTGTTTCCGCTCCCCCGGACAGCCGGGTTTCGTCGCGGGTTCGCCCATGCCGGGGGCGCGCTCGATCGCGGGTACAGCGTGCTGATCTTTCCAGAGGGGCGTCGCTCGAAAACAAGAGAGCTGCTGCCCTTCAAGCCGGGGCTCGGCATCCTGGCGGTGGAGGCGTTTGTCCCGGTGCTGCCGGTGGCGCTCGAAATCGCGGATGCAGGCTGGTTTCGGAGCAAGCCCTCTGTTTCCTTCGGCCCATCTGTAACCATCAACAGTACAGAACAACCGGAGCAGCTGACGAACCGTCTGCGGTCCGCGGTGGAAGCTGTGCCACGGGCCGGTTTACGGCGCTGAGCGCGTGGAGCCCTGCGACTCGGAACCGGCGCCGGCTTGCGACAGCTCTGCCTTCGCCTTGACTGGAAGCACGAGGGACGCGGCCGTTCTGGCCTTACTGCCATCGGACCCGGAACTCGAAAGGTGCAGGCTCCCACCGTGTTTCTCGACGATGCCCTTCGATACCCATAGGCCGAGGCCAGTGCCGTGGGCCCCCTTGGTGCTGAAGAAAGGCTCAAAGAGCTTCTCCGCCTGCGCGGGCGCAACACCGTAGCCGTTGTCAAATACGGTGATCTCAACCGCGTCGCTGTTGTTGTGCTCGACGCGGTGCACTTCAAGGTCGATGGCGCCTTTCGGCTGCACGGCATCGATCGCGTTGGTAATCAGGTTGATCAGCACCTGGCGGATTTCACCTTTAATCGCCTCGAAGACGATGCCGGGCTCTACGTCGAAACTGACAGCAATGCCTTTCGCTGTGAGCCGGGTGGCAAACAGGCGCAGCACTTCAGCGAGGATTTCCCGTGCATCTACCTCGGACGGCAGAGAGGAGTCCCGATAAAACTGCAAAGTCTGCTTGGTGATGGAGGAGATGCGCTCAAGCTCGTTCTCCGTCATGTCGAGGAAGGAGAGAGCGCGCTCATTGCCTTCCGACTCGAGGCGCACCAGGAACAACAAATTGGTGAGCGATTCAAGCGGGTTGTTGATTTCGTGTGCGATCGCGGCAGCCATGCGGCCTGTGACGGAGAGCTTCTCCGCAGTGCGAAGGGCTTCTTCGTTCAGCTTCCGCTCCTCGACGTCTGTAGCGGTGCCGAGCCACTCGACTTCCTGGCTCGCGTTCTGCCCCTCTGACAACTCAGACGGCAGCGCCATGGGCGCAATACGCAGCAGGTGCCAGCGGTACGTTCGGTCAGAGCTGCGCAGCAGGCGGGCTTCGCACGTAAACGGCTCATTTCGCTCGCGCGCATAATGCCAGGCGGCCATGCAGCCATCGAAGTCCGAGGGCTCAAACAGCTCACGGTCGCACCAGCGAACCACGCTTTCTGAAGCGTAGCTTTTCCACGCGCGATTGCTGTAGCGCAGGGCGCCCCCGGCGTCGGCGACCCAGACAAGCTGCGGGACGGCGTCAATCACATGGTGAAAGCGCTGCTCGCTCTCGCGGAACATGGCTTCCATCTGCATTCGCGTTTCGTGCTCTTCAGACTCCTTGAGCGCGCGCACGACCGCGGGAACCAGGCGCTCCAGCCGATGCTTCAGAACGTAGTCCGTCGCGCCGCGCTGCAGGGTATCGATAGCGACCTCTTCACCAACCCGGCCGGAGATAAAGATGAACGGAATAAGCGGCAGCTTTTCACGTGCCATCGCAAGAGCGGCGACGCCGTCGAAGTCAGGCAGCGCATAGTCGGCCAGGATAAGGTCATAGGGCCGGGCAAGCAGGGCGCGCTCAAACTCTCCGCGACCGCTCGCAAGCGTGACCTCGGGAACGATGTCCGAGCGGCGCAGACGCGCGATGGCGATTTCGGCGTCGAGGGCGCTGTCCTCAAGCATCAGGATACGGACCGGCCGCCTGGATATGCTGTCAACCATTGCGAACCACCCGCGCACTGCCGGGCGGCGGTTCGTTCAGCACCGCCCAGAAGACACCCAGATCCTGGATAGCCTGCACAAAATCGGAGAAAATAACCGGTTTGACCACGTAGGCGTTTACGCCGAGGCGGTAGCCGTTCACGACATCGCGCTCTTCCCGCGAAGACGTGAGCAGAACGATCGGGGTACTGCCAGTTTCTTCGTTCTCGCGCACCATGCGGAGCAGTTCCAGCCCGTCAATCTTGGGCAGTTTCAGGTCGAGCAGCACCACCGCGGGATTGCCCACCGGCCGGTCGGCGTACGTGTTGCGGCGAAAGAGGTAGTCGGCGGCTTCAGCCCCGTCGCGCGCGACAATGACTTCGTTCGCCAGCTTGCTCTTTTCGAGCGCATTGATGGTGAGTTCCAGGTCGTTCGGATTGTCTTCAACGACCAGGATCGGCTTCAGTACACTCATGCTTCCTCCCGCGGAACCATCGCAGGCATGGTGAAGTAGAAGGTCGCACCTTCGCCGGCAACACCCTCGGCCCAGGTCCGCCCACCATGCCTGCCAATGATCCTGCGCACGTTCGCCAGGCCTATGCCTGTCCCTTCAAAGTCTTCTATTCGATGCATACGCTGGAAGACACCGAAGAGCTTTCCGGCATATTGCTGGTCGAACCCCACGCCATTGTCCGCAATAGAGAAGATGCATTCCTGCCGCTCGTACCGCGCTTCGATGCGCACAGCGGCATCGGGGCGCCTGCCCGTGTATTTCACGGCGTTTGAAAAAAGGTTACGCAGCACCTGGCGCAGCAGCTGCGCGTCGCCAACCACCTGCGGCAGCGGGGTACGCGAAAACTGGATGGACCGGCCCTGCGCCTCGTCGTGCAGCACGGCTTCCCACTCCCGGTCGACAAGGCTTTCCATCGAGATGGGTGATCTGGTCATCTTCGAACGGGCAAAACGGGAGAAATCGAGCAGGCTGTCGACCAGGGTACCGGCGAAGCGGGCTGAGTTCATGATGGTGGACAGGTAGTAGCGCCCGCGTTCGCTCATACGCCCGGCCTCTTCTTCCTTCAACATTTCAGAGAAGCCGGAAATGTGCCGGAAGGGCGCGCGCAGGTCGTGAGAGACGGAGTAGGAGAAAGCCTCGAGCTCCTCATTCGCCACCCGGAGGCCGGAGGCGAGCTCCGCGAGCTCTTCCGCGCGTTCCAGCACGATTTCCAGGATGGAGCTGCGGAACTCCCCGGCGGCCTCCACATCAACCGGCGACCAGGGTTCGGAGCAGCCGCGCACAGTCTGCTGCCACTCCTCGAAGGAGTGACGCGGGTCGACGACACCGGAATCCGAGGGGTTCGCGGGCTTGTGCGGGTTCCCGGCCCAGCGAACGGTCTGCACCAGTTCCTGTCGAAACCACAGCAGGAAGGTGTTGTGCATGCGGGAAATGGAAAACGCGATGACGCCGCTGCCGGTGCTTGCGAAGGAAACCGCCTCAGGGTAAACAGACGCGAGATTGCGCGTCATGAATAACTCGTCCTGGCTGGAGGTGCGAAGCCACTCGACGAGACGGAGCACCCGGAACTCGTTCGGGGTCGTGCCGAAAAGCGTGGCGCTCATGCCGTGGACGATGGCGACGCCGTCGGCATGGACCAGCTCCTGCAGCAGCTCCGGGCTTCGGGTCAGGCCGTCCATGTAGCTGTCGTTCGCCGCCATTGCCGCCAGCAGCCGACCCTGGACGCGGCGAGCCTGTAAGGCGTGCTGAAGGCGCTGCCCGTTGACCTGCGCCTCGATCTGCGAGGCGACAATCTGCATGATGAAGTCGCAGGCAGAGCGCAGGCGCAGGGCAACGTAGCGCGGCGCGTGATGGTGGCACGACACCAGCCCCCACAGGCGACCTTCAATAATGATCGACACGGACATGGAGCAGAGCGTGCCCATGTTGCGCATGTACTGGCGGTGCACTGGTGAAACGCTGCGAAGGACCGAGTGGGAAAGGTCGATTTCGGGCGCGGGGCCCCGGGCATCGAGCAGCGTGGCCGGTTCGTAGTCCACGTTGGGAATGATGCGGACGCGGTTGACCTGATACATGCGACGGGCCTGCGCCGGCACGTCCGAGGCCGGGAAGCGTAGTCCGAGATAGGAGGCGAATCGCTCGTGCGCCCGGTCTTCCGCAAGCACCAGGCCGTGGCCGCCTTCATCAAAGCGATACAGGACGACCCGGTCGCAGCCGGTGAGCCGCCGGATTTCGATAACAGCCGCTTCGCAGATCGCTTCCGCGCTGGTAATCGTGCGGATGCCTGCCACAAAGTTGTACAGCCGAGCGTTGATCGCCTCGACATCTACGGCATGCACAGAGGGCTCGAGCTCGAGCATCGTGACAGGTTCGCCGCCCATCTTTGACTGGTACGCGACCACTTCCACGCGGCGAGCTGGGGTGTCGGCATGACCGGGCTTCGCAGGCAGATTGATGCCGGCCAGCAGGCGCGTCGTTTCGGCAGGTGGTTCGGCGACAAGCTCCCTACTGAGCCGGTCGCCTGCTGCTGTCCCTACCAGCTCCGGCAGCGTTTTGCCGAACAGCGACTGCTGCGGCAATCCCAGAAAAGCGCAGGCATTGCTGCTCGCGACCGCAACCGAACCGGAGGCGTTGAACCCGAGCAGAAAGCCATGGGGCTGGATGCTGCCCGGGATATGGATCGGTTCGCGATCGCACGAGGCGACATCGACGGCCTCGACATGGGGGACGAGGGGCGCAGACACGAGCACAGACGCGCTGGCCGCCAGATTGATGTGCTGTTCGCTCACGTGTACTTTCCTGACCTGCTGCCTACCTTGCTGTTCAGATGCGATCAGCAAGGGTGCGGCCGGCGCCGGCAGGTTACCGCAATACCGTGTGGCTCACGCCGGAACAGCTACGGCCGAAAAGCCTGCCTCGGCAAACCAGTCCGCGAATGCCTGAAAGGTCTCCTGCGCGGCGGCTACCATGGTGTCGCCCTCGGCCTCCGGCACCTGTTCCAGCAGGACCGCAAACGCCTTCCACTGCTGACCGACAGCCTTGCCGTAGCTCTGGAAAAAGGAGTAGCCGATGCCATCATGGAAGCCGGCGGATCGCTCCAGGTGCCTGCTGATCACCTGGCCGCCCAGGGTTGCGCCCTCCACCACATACATGGAGCCGAGCAGGGTCGCCTCTCCCATTGAGAAACGGGGCAGGCACGCGGCGGGCATACGGGGGCAGTCCGCCGGCGCCATGCCGAGCGCGGCGAGGTCGGCGGCCAGCATGGGCAGCTTGGCCCGGGCAGCCAGAACCGGGCGCAGGGACGCGCCGGCGTGGGCGGCAGCTTCCGACTCCCATGTGGCATAAAAACCGTAAAAACGAGCCAGCAACGCGCGAAAAAGCGCGGAGTTGAGATCGGGGCGGCCGAGCGGCAGCGCGCCCTCAAGCGCCTCGTGCTGCTGCCGGGTTTCTTCTCGCAAGCGTTTCAGGATCACGAACTCTATGGTAGCCCTGGCCTGGGGGATGCCTGGCGTCTGAGTTGAATGCGTTGGTTTTATTACCACCCATTGCGTGGCACAGCTCTCGGACGGCCGGCTGGGAGCGCATCCAAACCGGGCATGAAGCGTGAGAGTTCCCCCGCCGCCCCTCAAAAACACGGTAAGCCGCATGCGCCTCGTGGAAGCACTGTGCCGTGGAACGAGCTGCTTTCCGAGGCCCGGAAGCGTTTCGGGGTAAAGCAATTGCGGCCGGGCCAGTGCGAGGTACTGGAGGCAATCTTCGGCGGGCGCGATGTGCTGGCGGTGATGCCGACAGGCTCGGGCAAAAGCCTCTGCTACCAGCTGCCGGCGCTGTTTCTGCCGAAGCTGGTGGTCGTCGTCTCTCCGCTGCTTGCGCTGATGCAGGACCAGAAGGACAAGGCAGAGGACGCGGAAATCGCGGTCCAGAAAGTGGACTCGACGCTGTCTGCGGCCGAGCAGCGCGAGGCGAAGCAGCAGATCGAGGACGGCATTCCGCGGCTGCTGTATGTAACGCCGGAGCGGCTGGAGAATCGCGAGTTTCTCGACTCGCTGCGCGCCACCGGGGTGAGCCTGCTGGCGGTGGATGAGGCGCACTGCATTTCGCAATGGGGACATGACTTTCGACCCGCCTACATGGGGCTGGGCGACGCCCGCAAAGAACTGGGCGACCCGCCCGTAATTGCCCTGACCGCGACCGCGACCGATGGGGTGATCGAAGACATTTTGAACCAGCTGCGGGCCAGGGACGCGGACGTGGTGAATACCGGCATCGAGCGGGAGACCCTTACCTTCTCCGTGCTCCACACGGTGAACAAGGAAGCCAAGCGGGAACGCCTGGAAAAGCTGATCGCGGGTGAGGCGGGCACGGGCATCGTGTACACGGCCAGCATAAAGACGGCAACAGAGCTAGCGGACTGGCTGACCGAGAGCGGCGTTGCGACGGGACGCTACAACGGCAGGATGCCCACGCGCGAGCGCGAGGCTGTTCAGGGGAAGTTCATGGCCGGCGGGTACAAGGTGCTGATTGCGACCAAGGCTTTCGGCATGGGGATCGACAAGCCGGATATCCGCTTTGTGTATCACTACGATTTTCCTGACTCGCTTGAAAGCTACTATCAGGAGGCGGGCAGGGCGGGACGCGATGGACTACCCGCTTCGGCGGTGCTGCTGTACCGGTTGGAAGACCGGCGAATCCAGCGCTTTTTCCTGGTGGGGCGGTACCCGCGTCGTGAGGAGCTGAGCGCCGTGCTCAGCGCACTGGATGGGGACAGCGCGGAGATCGCCGAGCGGTGTGGAGTGCCGAAGCGTCGGGTGCAGTCGATTCTGCACATCCTTAAGTCCGTGGGGCTGGTGCGGCGGACGCGCCGCGGTTACGCCGGGCTGGGGCGCGAGGTGCCGGAAAATGACCTGCTGGCGCTGACGAAGAGCTTTGGCGAACAGGGAGCGGAAGACCGTAAGCGGCTGGACGAGATGATGCGCTATGCCGAAAGCGCGGAGTGCCGAAAGCAGCTGATGCGCGAATACTTCGGCGAGAACGCGGGAGAACGGTGTGGAGCATGCGACAACTGCCGCGCGGACCACGGGGAGGCCAGCGAGGAGTTGCCGCGGAATCTCCGCGAGGAAGTTGAGCCGGTAAAGGTGATTGACACTGCGGCCGGTGCGGTTGCTACGACCGCTCCGGAAACCCTGCCGCAGGTCCGGGAACCGTTGCACCAGCGGGGCGATGCTGTGCGGCACGCGCGTTTTGGCCCAGGCAAGGTAGTGGAGCTGGACGGGAACAACTTCGTGGTGCGATTTGAAGCGGGGATGAAGCGGGTGCGGGCTACGTATCTTCGGGCCGGGTGAGGCTGGGGTACTTGATCAACGAGCCCAGGCCAGCGAAGCGCCCGTGACACAGGCGAGCAGAGCTGCCGGCAGCCATCCTAGCGCATTGTGCCCAAAAGCGCGCAGGATAAGCCCGGAAACGGCGGCGGCGCAGCAGTACACCGTGACCACCGCGAGCTGGAGCCCGAGACGCTTAAACCCGACAGCCTTGAGACGTCCGCGCTCCTCGCCGTCGAGCAGCTGGGCCACACCGTGAGCGATGGTGGTCCAGGTGCCGGTGATATAGGTGGTGACCACCCCGGGCAGCTGGAGCGAGTACATGGCGGCGCTTTGCAAGCCGACGGCGACGGCGCCCAGACAAACGAGTCCATACGCCGACGGTGTGTCCTGGGCCGGCCGCAGCAGCGAGGCAGCGAGAGCCGCTGCAATCACAAGCAGTAGCTGGAGAGTGAGGATAGCGGTAACGCGGGTGGGCCAGAGGATGGCGCCCTGCGGCGCCTGCCGAACGAGCCTGCGGATAGGCCGGCTGAGAAAGGCGCCGACGAAGACGCCCGCCGTGTAGGAGAAAACGGCTGCCCCAGCGGCAAAGGCGTGGTGCCAGTCGCGGGTGGCGAAGGAGTAGCCGAGCATGACCGTGTTCCCGGTCATATTTGCGATAAAAATATGGCCCAGGCCGAAGTAGCTCCAGCTGTCGAGCGATCCGGCCGTAGCGGCGAGCCCGAGGATCAGTGCTTCTCTCTGCGTCGCAAGCATGGCGAATTGGATGCGTGAAGCACAGCTGTTCAAAGGCGCGCAAGGCGAATAAAATAAGAAAGTGACGAGAGTACCGTGACACGCAGGCTTTCTTCACTTTCGCTCATTTTCCACAGCCCCTAGGGGTTCACGGACGCACACCACACAAGATACAGTGGGGATACTTCAGGGCGGATACAGCCTGTACTGTCCACTTCCAGCAGAATGGAAGCCGCCCACCGACCCATGAACCTGCAACGAATGGCCCGCCCCCTACAAGCCCGGGCCGTTAGAAAAGAGACCCGATTGTCCGATATGCAGACCACGCTCGCCGATGTCATTCCCGACTTTCCACTTCCCGAAGCGCCCTCGCAGATGCAGGTACGCAAACGCAACGGCGGCATGGAGCCGGTGGATGTGAATAAGATCGTGAAGGCGGTGCAGCGCTCGTCGCACGGGCTATCGCATATCGACCCGATGCGGGTGGCGTCGAAGACCATTGGCGGCTTGTTTAACGGGGCGACGACGCGCGAGCTGGACTCGATCTCGATCCAGACCTCGGCGGCGCTGATCGCGGAGGAGCCGGAGTACTCGAAGCTGGCGGCGCGGCTGCTGCACGCGACGATTCTGAAGGAGGTCGCGGGGCAGAACATCTACTCGTTCTCGCAGTCCATCGAGCTGGGGTACGAGCAGGGGCTGATCGGCGAGGCGGCTGTGGAGTTCGTGCGGAACAACGCGCGCAAGCTGAACAATGCGATCGAGGACGAGTTTTCCGACCGCTTCGAGTATTTCGGCCTGCGGACTGTGTATGACCGCTACCTGCTGCGCCACCCCATCACCCGCAAGGTCATCGAAACGCCGCAGTACTTCTTTTTGCGCGTTGCCTGCGGCCTGGCGCTGACTGTCACCGAGGCTGTTCCCTTTTACAAGCTGCTAGCCGCGCATGACTACATGCCGTCATCGCCGACGCTGTTCAACTCCGGCACGAAGCATCCGCAGATGTCGAGCTGCTACCTGATCGACTCGCCGGCGGACTCGCTGGACGCGATCTACGACACATACAAACAGGTTGCGCTGCTGTCGAAGTTTTCGGGCGGGATTGGGTTGGCGTTCCACCGCGTGCGGTCGGAGGGTTCGCTGATCCGCGCGACGAATGGTTTGTCGAACGGGATTGTGCCGTGGCTGCGGACGCTTGATGCGAGCGTTGCGGCGGTGAACCAGGGCGGCAAGCGCAAGGGCGCGGCGTGTGTGTACCTAGAACCGTGGCATGCGGATGTGGAGTCGTTCCTGGAGTTGCGCGACAACACGGGCGACAATGCGCGGCGCACCTACAACCTGAATACGTCGAACTGGATTCCTGATCTGTTCATGCGGCGCGCGGACTCAGACCAGATGTGGTCGCTATTTGATCCGAAGGTTGTGCCACATCTTACGGACCTGTTTGGCCCGGCGTTCGACGAGGCGTACGAGGCGGCTGAAAAGGCCGGCCTCGCGGTGCGGAAGGTCAAGGCGCGCGACCTGTATGCACGCATGATGCGGACGCTGGCCGAGACCGGCAACGGCTGGATGACCTTCAAGGACACGACCAACCTGCGCTGCAACCAGACCGGCAAGCCGGGCAACGTGGTGCACCTGTCGAACCTATGCACGGAGATCACGGAGGTGACCTCGAACGAGCAGACAGCGGTGTGCAACCTGGGCTCGGTGAATCTTTCGCGGCACGTGTTGAACGGACAGTTCGATTACGCGAAGCTGGCGAACACTGTTCGGCTGGCGGTGCCGATGCTGGACCGCGTGATCGATATCAACTACTACCCGGTGCCGCAGGCCTCGGGGTCGAACGCGCAGTGGCGCCCGGTAGGCCTCGGTGTGATGGGGCTGCAGGATGTGTTCTTCCAGCTGGGCCTCGCGTTCGATTCGCCGGAAGCGCAGGAGCTTTCGACGCGCATCCAGGAGGAGATTTATTATCACGCGCTGGTTGCGTCGTGCGATCTGGCCGAGAAGAACGGGCCGCACCCGGCGTTCGCCGACACGCGCGCAGCAGAAGGGCACCTGCAATTCGATCTGTGGGGAGTTGTTCCGAAGGACCTGGCGCGGTGGTCGGTTCTGAAGGACCGCATACGGAAGCACGGGCTGCGGAACTCGCTGCTGATCGCGATTGCGCCGACCGCGACCATCGCTTCGATCGTGGGCTGCTATGAGTGCATCGAGCCGCAGATTTCAAACCTGTTCAAGCGGGAAACGCTGTCGGGCGAGTTTATGCAGATTAACCGCTACCTGGTCGAAGAACTAAAGGCGCGCGGCATCTGGAACGACGATGTGCGGACCCGCATCAAGATGGCCGAGGGCAGCGTACAGGGGCTGACGGAGTTGCCCGCGGACGTTCGGCTTAAGTACCGCACGGTGTGGGAGATGCCGATGCGCGCGATTATCGATATGGGCGCGGCGCGCGGCGCGTGGATCGATCAGTCACAGTCGCTGAATCTTTTTGCGGAGTCGCCGAACATCGGGCGCTTGAGCTCGATGTATATGTATGCGTGGAAGGCCGGCGTGAAGACGACCTACTACCTGCGGTCGCGTCCGGCGACGCGGATTGCCAAGACCACGGTTGGGCATTCAGCGCAGAATGCCGCGCCGGTACCGGCGGCTGCGGCTTCAAGCGCCGTGGCCTGCTCACTCGATAATCCCGAGTCGTGCGAGGCCTGCCAGTAAGTGCTGCTCCCTGCGATTCTTAATGATTTGTAACGATAGGAGTTTTATATGTCTTCGTCTGTCGAAGTACCCGATTCCATCCTCGACCCAGGAATGTGCCTTACCCTGCGGCCCATGAAGTATCCCAACTTTTTTGAAATGTTCAAAGACGGCATTAAGAACACCTGGACGGTGGAAGAGATCGATTTCTCGACTGATCTGGTCGACCTGAAGCAGCGGCTGACGCCTGCGGAAGTCCATGTGATTCAGCGGCTCGTCGCTTTTTTCGCGACCGGTGATTCGATCGTTTCGAACAACCTGGTGCTGAACTTGTATAAGCACATCAACTCGCCGGAAGCGCGTCTTTACCTGTCGCGGCAACTGTACGAGGAAGCTGTCCACGTGCAGTTCTACCTCACGCTGCTCGACAACTACATCCCGGAACCGGCTGAGCGCAACGCCGCGTTCGCGGCCGTCGACAACATTCCATCTATCTCGAAGAAAGCCGACTTCTGCATGAAGTGGATGGATTCGATCGAGAAGCTGGACACACTTGAGACCGATGAGCATCGGCGGCAGTTCCTGCTGAACCTGATCTGCTTCGCGGGCTGCATTGAAGGGCTGTTCTTCTTCGCGGCGTTCGCGTATGTCTACTTCTTCCGTTCGCGTGGCATGCTGCACGGGCTGGCAGCGGGTACAAATTGGGTGTTCCGCGATGAAAGCGCGCACCTGGAGTTTGCATTCGAAGTGGTCAACACGGTGCGCGAGCAGCATCCCGGCATGTTCGACGCACGTATGCAACAGCAGGTGACACAGATGATGCGTGAAGCGGTCGACGCGGAGCTGCAGTTCTCGGAAGACCTGCTGGAAGGCGGCGTCGCCGGGCTCTCAACCCGCGATATGCGCGAGTACCTGCAGTATGTCGCGGACCAGCGCCTGGAGCGGCTGGGTATGCAGAAGGTCTTCGGATCACGCAATCCATTCCCGTTCATGGACCTGCAGGATGTGCAGGAACTGACCAACTTCTTCGAGCGCCGCGTCTCTGCCTACCAGGTCGCCGTCGAGGGCGAGGTCGCCTTCCACGAAGAGTTCTAAAAGCTGAGCAATAAAAAGGGGCGGAGCCTGCAGGCTCCGCCCCTTTTATTGCCTGATTAAACCGCCTGCGCGGCTGGCGACCACTTCGTGGTGTGTACTTGTGGATGTGACACTTATAAGTGATGTGCGCCTCGCGTTGCTCGGCTGGAGAATGTTCGGCCGGTTCCAGCTACTTCGATGAATCCTTCTTGGGAGTTACTTTCTTTTTGGCGGATGACTTCTTTGCCGGGGTCTTTTCCGGCGTGACTGCCGGCACGGGTTTGCGCGGCACCTTTGTAAGAGGAACTACCTTTCCGTACGGCATGTCCTCGATATCGAGGATGGACTCTTTCGATTTACTTGACGGGGCCTCAGGCAGCGTTGGTGCAGCGGGCGTTGGCTCAGGGCGGAGCTGGTAACCGGCTTTCGCGGCGGCGGCGAGAGAAGACGCGACCTGAACCTGGATGGTTTCGAGTTCCCGTAGGTCGATGGAGAGTTGCGTTGCGGCCTGGAGCAGGTCGGGCAGGGCGCGCCACCAGACGAGCTGCTCAAATGACTCCTTGTTGTAGAAGGTTTTGCCTTCGTGCTCGTTGATGCCGGCAAGCCAGCGAATATCGCCGTCTTCCCACGTGTGCGCGGGAAGTATGCCGGTGACTGTGGCAGAAGACTTCTGCAGCTGCTCGGAATGTTTGCCGGACGGCTCGGGTTCGGCGGGGAGGATGCCCGCGGCGAGCGCGATGCGGACGCGGGCGGCGGCGCGCCAGGTGTCCTGCCCGGAGAACTCGAATGCGGCAAAAGCTTCAGCAAGCACGCTGCGCAGACCGAAGTTGTCGAAAGCGCGAAGAGCCGGGGCCGCGGGAGCAGCGAGATCGAGTGACTCACCGAACGCGGCGAACAGGGTGTAGGCGAGGACCGGCGCCCAGACCGAGCCCGCATTGGGGAGCGGGTGGGTGCTGGGTAGAACGGCGCGAGCTTCCACGCTCCAGGGCTCGGCGAACTGCGCTTCAACCAGACCCAGACTGAGCAGAGAGTGAACGCGCCCGCGGAGGCGGGTTTCCGTAAGTGTGGCTTCGTTGCGTTCTTCCGCTGCTAGGCCCTCGGCACCGAGGGTAGAGCTTTGTGGAACCGGTGCGGTGTTTTCGCCGGCGACGCGCGGCTGCTCGGAGGGCGGCGGCTGAATACGTTTGAAGTATTCATCCCGGGCGACGGCGATGAAGCGGGCGGACTTGGCGATCCACTCTTCGAGCATCTCGCTGTGCGGCAGCAAAGACGCATCTTCGCGGACAGTATCTTCAGTCCGGGCGGCCAGTATCGCGAACTCGCGGACGAGACGCGGTTCAAGCGTGGAGCGAAGGGCGCTATGCACGTGCTCGAGCTGGAGGGCGAGCAGGGCGCGATCGAGGTCTTCGACGCCGCGGCCGTTAAGCATGTCGCATAGGCGATCCCAGTGGTGGTTTGAGTCGGAGCGCAGTTCGCGCCAGTCAAGCAGGACGGCGTAGCCATAGCCGCCGAGGTCTACGTGAAGACCGCGCTCGTTGAAGTCGTTGCCGCGGCGCAAATGGCTGAGGCCCGAAGCGTTGTTGCGGTAGGCATAGATGACTCTGCTGTCGCCGGAGAGCGCGAGACCGTCGGAGAGAGAACGCTGCCGCAGAGCGCCCGCGCTTTTATCCATGTAGGCGCAGGAGTTGTGGAGGGTTCCGTGGGCCTCGGAGTAGCTGTTGTTGTAAACGATGAGGGCTCGCTGCCCGTCACGTTGGTTGGAGTAGGCGAAGACGTTTTCATTAACGCCACCGCCACTGTGCCATAAGTCGTAAAGCAGAAAGTTGTCGCTTTCAGCGAAGAGAGCACGGCGGTGAAGCAACGGCGCGATTTCGCGGTTGTGGCGATCGACGAGTCCCTGGTTGGGCCACTCTTCAAAGCGTGGGCGGTAGTATTCCATGCCGTACTTCTCGGTAAAGCCTTCGACCGAGCCGTGGCCGAACATGGGTAGGCCTGGGAGCGTAGCCATCAGCGTCGCGACGCCGAAGAACTTGTCACCGCTGCCGAACTGGTCGATGGCGGTGCGCTCGTCAGGATTGGACATGAAGTTGACGTAACGCTTCATGATGCCGGGGTCGAACTCAAGCGTGTTCTTGAGCAGCTTGCGGTAGTTGGCGTTGTCCTCGTCGCGCAGCATAACCATAAAGGCGGAGTTGTACACGCGGTGCATGCCGAGCGTGCGGACGAAGTAGCCCTCCATCATCCAGAAGGCTTCGGCGAGCAGCAGGGTGCCGGGGACTTCCTGAGCGACGCGATCGACGACCTCGCGCCAGAACTCGACGGGGAGCGCGCGATCGAAGTCCGCGGTGGACATGGCGCTTTCAGCGCGGGACGGGATGGAGTCGCCGGCAGCGGAGGCCGGGAACCAGAGCCGCTGGACGTGACGCTTGGCGAGAGTCATGGCGGCGTCGAAACGGATGATGGGGAACTGGCGGGCGACGTGGAGGATGGTCTGGATGACCTGCTCGCGGACGGCGGCGCTCAGGTAGTTGAGCTGCGCGGTGTCGTTCCAGGGGAAGCTGGTGCCGTCGTTGCCGTGATAGATGTACTGCGTGTCGTTGGTCCACTTGTCGCGGCGCTGGAAGACGACGGCGGCATCGGTCTGGCTGTAGTAGTGGTCCTCGATCTTGATCTCGACGCGGTCGTCGCCGGAGAGGTCGGGTCCGTTAAATGAGTATGCAGGGTACGGCAGGTCGCGCCGCGAGAGAAACCACTCCGGGTGCTCGATGACCCAGGTGGAGTCGATGCCCATGTGGTTCGGCACCATGTCGCTGGCGAGGCGGATGCCGTAGCGTCCGCAGCGGTCGCGGAGATCGCGGTAGGCGGGCTCGCCGCCGAGGTTGTGGGCAATGGAGTAGTCATAGAGTGAGTAGGCGCTGGCGACGGCGTCGGGGTTGCCGCAGAGGCGCTTGATGGTCTGCGAGGCGCGGCTGCGCTCCCACACGCCGATGAGCCAGAGGGCGTTCATGCCGCGGGCGGCGAGGGTTTGGAGCTCCTCATCGGGGATCTGGTCGAGCCGCTCGATAGAGCGCCCGTAAAAGCGCGAGAGCTGGTTGAGCCACACGTAGGTGCTCTTCGCGATCATGACGGTGCGCGGCATCCAGTCCTGATCCTGGGAGAATGCTTCGTACTCGTTCATGGCAGTAGTGTAATTGGGAACTTCGGCCTGGCCATCGCCCCAGCCGCCGAAGCGGTTGCGGCGGCCCTGGGTTTCTGCGCTCGCCGGATTGAACTGCATCCAGAGCGCGACTTCCTCTTCCTTGAGGATGCCACCCGCGAGCAGGAGACGCTGCAGGATTTCGCCAACCGCAAAACCCCAGCGGCCGCGTAAAAGGGACAGTTGGTCGCTCAGCGGGCCACCGGCGGTCAGCACTTCCAACAGAAGGCTGAAGATGCCGCCGCGTCCGGCGCCAAGCTCCGGCATGGAGGCAAAAAAGGCCGGCAAAGCGGCCGTAACGTTGCTGTAGACCGTGGTTTCAGCAAGCGCGGTGTCGTCGAACAGCTCTCGAAAGGGCGCGAAGGCAGGGTTGCGGTTCTCAAACCAGAGCAGAATGAGCTCTTCAAGCGCGGCTTCGCCGTGCGGCGTGCCGCCGGTGGCGCCGGCAAGCCACTGTCTGGGTGTCAGCTTCCCTGCGTAAACTTCGGTCCCTGGAAACTGCTCCACAAAAGCCAGCAACAGCTCTTCGAGCGGCTTTTCGCCGACGAGCGCAGCGAAGTGCTGCAAGGCCTCGCTCATGACCTGGGGCGCGACGGTTTTGCGGTAGTACTCGAGCAGGGCGTGGGCTGCCTCGTCGATGAGGCCCATAGCGAACAGGGCGGCGGGCTGCACCTGGCGCTTGGGGTCGTTTTCCGCGCTGCGCACCTGGTTGATGCGGTGCGCGAGGGCCCGACTGGCAGCCGGATTGGCAAATACGGCGTTGCCGTCGAACGAGAACAGGACTTCCGTGACGCCGTAGCGGTCGCGGGCGGCGCGCGAAATATGGAATTCAAACATGCGAAGCAGCTTTCTCCTCGGCTGGCAGCCCTGGTCGGCGTCCATAACAGGTAGATGCATCCTGTGCGTCGGGACGCATCCACACAAGTGTCAGCACCCTGATTTGAAATAGATTGGACGAATCGACCATGGAATCCCAGAATACCCGGAGCTTCGCAACTTCCACCCTGACGCCGCCTGAGATCTACAAACTGTTGTCCGGTTCTGTCATCCCGCGACCAATTGCCTGGGTTTCGACGGTCGACGCCAAAGGGGTGCGGAATCTGGCGCCGTTCTCGTTCTTCACCGTCGCCAGCGCGAATCCGCCGGTCCTCTGCTTCTGCCCCGCTGTGCGCGAAGAGAAGGAGGGCCTGCGAGCGACCAAGGACACGCTTGAAAACATCCGCGCGACCGGAGAGTTCGTCGTGAACATCGTCTCAGACGAGACCGCTGAAGCCATGAACCAGACGGCGGCGCAACTGCCGCCGGAAATCGACGAATTTGACCACGCCGGGCTGACGGCGGTGCCCGGGGTAGCCGTGCAGGCGCCCCGCGTGGCCGAGGCTAAGGTGCAGATGGAGTGCCGCCTGCGGGAGATCCTCGAGATCAGCTCCGAGGTGATGGGCGGGTCGATGGTGCTGGGCGAGGTGCTGTGCTTTCACGTGAGCGAGGCAGTGCTGGAGCCAGAGCTGCACATTGCGCCGGAGAAGCTCAAGGCGGTGGGCCGGCTCGCCGGGGCAGGCTATGTACGCACCAGCGACCGCTTCGACCTGAAGCGCCCAAAGTAGCCGCTCGCGGGCTAGGTCGGGCGGGACCGGATGAAGGTGAAACGGCTTTTCAGCCGCAAAAATGGCGTCTCGAAGTACCGGTAGGACACCGAAGCCACCAGAACAGCCAGCAGTGCGGTCATGATGTAAATGACCGGTAGTTGGAGAGCACCGGCAAGGTGCAGCTTCTTTTTCACCACGGTCTCGACGACGGACAGGATGGTGTATTGGAAGATGTACATGCCAAACGATATTTTGCCCAGGTAGACCAGCGGGTGAGTGAACTTGGGCATGTGCGCCCCGAGGAAAGCTAAGCACAGCAGCACGCAGCCGGCATCGAGGCACAGGTAGGCCGCCAGAGTGTAAGCGGGCGTCGAAGGCATGAAGTCGTTAATGAAGTGAAGCGGCGTACCCGCCAGGAAGAACACGACCGCGGCGCCCAGAAACAGTGCTACGCGCGTTGTGAACGCGATCCTGAGCGTACGATTGTGCATGAAAACGGCCAGAATTGCCCCGAGCGCGAAGAACTGGAACTGGTTGAGGCTGTTGCACCAAAGCACCGGGCTGCGCGAGTAGTGCAGCGCAGGCAGTCCGTAATCCATAAGCCACGCCAGCGGTAGCAGGATAGCGGAGAGAATTACGATGCCGCGACGCCCCCACCAGAACACCAGCAGAGGCCAGACCAGATAGAACTGCTCCTGCACCGGGGTGCTCCAGAGCGGGGTCAGCAGCGGGTTATGGAACCAGCCGTGGTGCACAATGACCCAATTCCCTGCGAGCAGGACAAACGGAGCCACGTAGATACCGATGGGGTCGAAGCTGTGCATCAGGTGGGGAAGAGCCACCGCAAGCCCCAGCACCAGGAAGTACAGCGGCCAGATACGCAGGATGCGGCGGACATAGAAGGCTTGGATGTGGATGGTGCCGGTGGCGTCCTGCTCCCGCAGCAGCAGCTCCGTGATGAGGAACGACGTAAGGATGAAGAAGAGCGGGACACCGCCGGAAACGCCCTCCTGGATCGCCGAGAGAAAGGTAAACGCCGAAGCGGAGTGCGGAAAAGGCAGCACGTGCGAGCTGAACACGAGGAAAAATGCGAGACAGCGGAGAACGTCCAGCTCCTGTCGGTAGAAACGCCCGGTGTGCGAAGCTGTCGCTGTCGCGCCGGACGTGATTGAGGGCGCTGTGGTTGTGGGGGATGGTGAAACGAGCTGTTCTGTCGGCATGGTCCGGTCTGTATCCTGCGCAACAGTGAGTTGCCTCGGGTGAGTATACGGATCGTTTTCCGGCCTGCCATGCAAAACTAGCGTTTGTCCTTAAGTAGGGCACCGGTGGTAATCAGAACCGCTTTTTCGCAGTACTGAAGATACTCACAATTTTGGTTCTCAAAGACGTCGCGGTAATGGTAGCGTTATCGCGCTCGTGGAGCAGGGCTCATTTCTTCTTCTGATAAGGACATGGAGAGGGGCTGAACGATTCCATAGTGAGCAGAAAGGTCGTCTCGCTGATGCCGCGAACTCTCAAGTTCCTCACCGCTCTCCTGCTTACCCTCGCTTTCTTCCATGGAACCGGGTACGCGCTTGCCCAGGCTGCTGCCCAGGACCGCGTCGACGCCCGCGGGCATCACTTCGCGAGCCGCTCCGGCCGGCTCATTTACCATCGAGGCCAGCCCTTCCGACAGGCCGGCTCGAACAACTACTACCTGATGTACGAGTCGCAGTTCATGGTCGATAACGTCCTTGAAACCGCGGCCGCGCAGAACTTCAACACCATGCGCACCTGGGGCTTTATCGATATCGGCAACCAGGACGGTACCAACTCGGTCGACGGCATCCACAACGGCATTTATTTCCACTACTGGAATGGCAGCGAGCCTGCCTTCAACGACGGCGCGACCGGGCTGCAAAAGCTCGATTACGTGATTTACAAAGCCGGCCTGCTCAACCTCAAGCTCGTCATCCCGTTCGTCAATAACTGGAGCGCCTACGGAGGCATGGACCAGTACGTAAGCTGGAAAGGCGGCCAATATCACGACCAGTTCTACACCGACCCAACCATCCGGCAGTGGTACAAGGACTGGATCAAGCACCTGCTGAACCACACCAACAGCTACACCGGCGTGAAATACAAGGACGATGCCACCATCCTGACCTGGGAGCTGGCCAACGAGGAGCGCTGTTCCGGCTCCGGGCTCTACCCTGCCTCCAGCACCTGCAATACGCAGACCATCACTGCGTGGGCCGCTGACGTCAGCTCCTACGTCAAGAGCATCGACAGCAAGCACCTGCTGTCGTCCGGAAGCGAAGGCTTTTACTGCGACGACCCGCGTTCGTCCGACTTCACCGTGAACTGCAGCCAGGGCGTCGATGCCATCGCACTCGCCAAGCTGCCGGATATGGACATCATCTCCTACCACCTCTATCCGGACTCCTGGGGCAAAACGCCGGAGTGGGGCACGCAGTGGATCAGCCGCCACATTGAGGACTCGCACCGCCTTGGCGATCGCGCGGTAGGCGGCGAATGGGGCCTGCTCGATAAAAACACGCGCAACCCCGTGTACCACACCTGGGAAGATACGGTGCTCAAGGACGACGGAGCCGGCGCGACCTACTGGATACTTTCCGGCCTGCAGGATGACGGAACGCTGTACCCCGATTACGACGGCTACACCGTCTACTGCCCTTCCCCGGTATGTACCGCGTTCACCAACTTTTCGCGCCAGATCCAACACCTGCCGGTCAACGATTCTCCTGTGGCCGACAACGATACCGTGGCGACCGCCAACAGTACGCCCGTTACGCTAAATGTCGCGAGCAACGACATCACCTACCGGGGTGTCTCTCTCAACGACCGCTCGATCGACCTGGACCCCGCAACCCCGGGACGCCAGACCAGCGTGACGACCGCGTTCGGAACCTACAGCCTGCTGTCCGGCGGCGACGTCAACTTTCAGCCGGCATCGGCGTGCGTCTCCGGCAGCATCAGCACGCCGTACACCATTAAGGATGAGACCGGCCGTATCTCGAATCCAGCCAATATCGTGGTGACCGTCGGCGGCATCACGGGCGAGCTGTTCAATTTCGAGGACGGCGTCGATACCTGGGCAGCGGCGAGTTACAGCCCCGGCGCAGGCACCGTGGCGCAGGCCAGCCAGGGCGCTACGAGCTGTACCCATAGCCTGCAGATCAATGCCGCGGCTGGCGGGTTCTTCGGCCCTACCTATAACAGCGGCCCGCTTCCGCTCAAAACCGCCGGCATCAGCCAGCTGCTCTTCGACATTACGACGACGAGCGCAGGCACATCGCAGTCCGTAGCTGTCCAGTTCGGCAGCGACTATCACTACTGCTCAACGCCGTTTACCTACGTCGGCGGGGGCACCTCGACCACCGTGCCGGTCAACCTGAAAAGCCTTGCCACCGCGGCGAACTGCGGCGGTACAGCACCGGCCGACACCAGCGTCATCGAGGGCTTTTTTGTGTATTTCAGTGGAGGAGGGACGTACTACCTGGACAACGTTCGCACCCAGTAGAGCCAGCCATGGCTGGAACGCGCCTCAAGCCGGGGCGCGTTCCGGCACTCCTGGACCAGCCCGGCAAGGTCGCCCCACCCGGCTTGCTACACTAAGGCGAAGGCCGCGACGCCCGTTCCCCAGGTTGCGCGCGGTTACTTCACAAATGATTGAACATCCGATCCCCGAAGCGCTTACCTTTGACGACGTTCTGCTCGTCCCGGCATTCTCTGAAGTTGTCCCCAACCAGGTCACCACGGAAACAAGGCTCACCCGCCGGATCCGTCTGAACACCCCCCTGCTTTCTGCCGCGATGGACACCGTCACGGAGTCGCGCCTGGCCATTGCCATGGCCCAGCAGGGCGGTATAGGCATCATCCACCGCAACCTCTCCATTGAGCAGCAGGCGACCGAGGTCGACAAGGTCAAGCGCTCTGAAAGCGGAATGATCGTCGATCCTGTGACGATCGGGCCGGAAAGCCTGATCTCGGACGCGCTGGACGTCATGCGGCGCTACAAAATTTCAGGTGTGCCCGTAACCCAGGGCAAGCGGCTGGTCGGCATCCTGACCAATCGCGACCTGCGTTTCGAGACGCGGACCGACATCCCGGTCTCCGACGTCATGACGAAGAAAGACCTGATCACCGTGCCGGTCGGCACGACGCTCGAGGATGCGGAAGCGATCCTGCACGACCACCGCGTGGAAAAGCTGCTGGTGGTCAACGATGCCTATGAGTTAAAAGGCCTGATTACCGTCAAGGACATCCAGAAAAAGCTGAAGTACCCGAACGCCTCAAAGGATGAGCAGGGCCGCCTGCGCGTCGGCGCCGCGATCGGCGCGACCGGCGACTACCTGGAGCGGGCGGCGGAGCTGATCCGCAATCGCTGCGACGTGCTGTCGATTGACTCAGCGCACGGCCACTCCTCGCGCGTTCTCGAAGCAGTGCGGGCGATCAAGAAGCGCTTCCCGGATACAGACCTGCTGGCCGGCAACGTTGCAACGTATAAGGGGACGCTGGCGCTGATCGACGCAGGCGCCGATGCGGTGAAGGTGGGCATCGGGCCGGGGTCGATCTGTACGACCCGCATGGTGACAGGCGCGGGCATGCCGCAGATCACCGCGATTTCCGAGGCGTACAAGGCCGGAGTCGAACGAGATATTCCGGTGATCGCCGACGGTGGCATCAAGTACTCCGGCGACCTGACCAAGGCGATAGCAGCCGGAGCCGACTCGATCATGATTGGCTCACTGTTTGCCGGCGTGGACGAGAGTCCGGGCGAGACGATCCTGTATCAGGGGCGCAGCTTCAAGGCGTATCGCGGCATGGGTTCGCTGTCGGCGATGGCGCAGGGTTCAGGCGAGCGCTACTTCCAAAGCTCGCGCGACCTGGAACAGCCGATCGGCCGCTCCGAAGGCGTGGTTGAACTGGAGCGCGCGGGGCAAAACCGCCTGGCAAAGTTTGTGCCGGAAGGCATTGAAGGACGGGTGCCGCATCGCGGGGCGCTGGAGGCGATGGTGCACCAGCTGGTCGGCGGCTTGCGGTCGGGGATGGGATACCTGGGCTGCTCGACGATCGAAGAGTTGAAGCAGAATGCCCGGTTTGTGCGAATCTCCGGCGCCGGCCTGCGCGAAAGCCATGTACACGATGTGATCATTACGCGCGAGGCGCCGAACTATCACGTGGAGTAAGGCTGGCGGTTAAAACTCTTCGTCCGGTTCTCGCAAGGGTAAATCGTATTCACGACCACCGTGAAAGATACCAAGAATCTCGACTCTATCCGGCCGCACAACGAACGCGACGACGGTGCGGCTTTTATAGTGTGTGATTCACAGATCAGGGCGGATATCATCGCGCTGGATTCCTCGATGAGGAAAAGTCTCCAGGCTTTCGCAATATCCGACGACTGCTTCCGTGTAGCGGGCCGCGATAACAGCAGATGCTGCCTCTGCGATGTAGCGGTACAAAGCGGCAAACTGCTCTCCCCCTCTGGGGCGAATACAACCTGCCGTTCCATCAATGACTGCTGTTTTTTGCATGTTCCGCAGCGAGAGAGGCCCGTACTCGGCTGGCGGAGACGGCACTGCCTGAATCTGTCTTCAAAGCGTCATAAGCGGGAGCAACCTGGAGGCGAAGCCAGTTCTCTACAGCATGGTCCCGCGCTATGAGGGTGCGGAGTCCATCTCGAATGACTTCGCTTTCGCTTGCGTACTCGCCCGCAGCAACCTTATCGCGTACCGCCTGCGCCATCTCGTTCGGCAGGGTAATACTCATCTGCTGGGTGGATCGCATAATTCCTCTTGAGTGGGATTCTATCCTACTCAAGAGGACTGATGCGCTTGCAAGCGGTTTGCTGTATGACCGGGTATATGGCGCAGCCAGGTATTGGCAGCGACCTGGGTCCATAGGATGGCGAGCGGCATGCACCACTCGGCCCAGATGCGGGACTCGATCCAGATGCCGAACAGCGCGGTGATGAAGATGCCGGGCAGAATGGCGAGCAGGATGTACTGCTCAGGACGAGGCAGGGCGCGGCGGCTCATGAAGAGCGGGATGAGCAGAAAGCCGCCGACCGAGGCGACCTGGGGCCAGTGCAAGGGATTGAGTATTGTGTGGTAATCCTGGCGATAGCGAATCCCTGTCACGCTGGGATTATGCCGGAAAGCATACGTCGCCGCAATATGGATCGCTGCCCAGGCCACGAACATGGTCAATGCCGTGAGCAGAACCGGACGCCTGCGTTCCCGGGTGAGCAGCAGCGCCAGGACGCACGGCAGCAGAAACACAGCCGTCTCGCGCATACAGCAGTCAGCAATGAAGTAGAGCAGCAGAAGAGCCCATTTGCGCTCGATAAGAGCGAGAAAAGCCAGGCCGAAGAGAAGGAAATGCGGAAGATCGTAGGGGTACCAGACTCCCTGCTCGTAGCGAGCTGCGTAATTCGCGTAGAGCATGGCGAGGCAAAGACTACCGGGCAGCCACCAGGCGGCTGTGAGATAGCGACGCCCCCAGACGCTGAGCGCCCCGACCATGCCCAGCATGCAGAAAAGTCCAACGAGCTCGCTGACAGTGCGCTCCGGAGAACGCGGCTCGACAATCACTCCGTTGTGCTCGTTGGTGTAATCCGGAAGGATGTGCGAGAACCAGCTGGTATGCGCCCAGCGAAGCACGGGCATCATGCCGAAGCGGGCTTGAAACGGCATCCGCTCGGTACCCTGTTCGTATTGCTGCAGATTGAGGTAGCTGGCGTTATCGAAAAAGATTGAGCGCGCACAGTGGATAGAAGCCAGGAACAGCAGAAGCGAGATAACTACATTCTTCAACGCGGCAGCCTTCCTGTCTCGAACCGGATTTTAGAGCAGGAAGAGAGAAATGAAAACTTACTCCCGGGTGGCACAGCGTAAGCGACGTCTGAAACGGTAGCGTACGCTGTCAACGTGCAGACGCAACAAGGCTCGGGCTGGCATATATGCCGGTCCGAGCCAATGGTATTCGCTTACATCCTGAAGCTTCTGCTGGTTTGGAAGAGGACTTACTGCTGCGGCTCTTCGCCTTCGGTGCCGGGGGTTGGGCCGCCGGAGGCGAGTGCCGCCTGCATCTCTTCGCGGCGCTTTTCACGGGCTTCGGCGCGCTTCTGGCGCTTTTCATCCAGAACCTGCTCGGCGCCGAGGAGCTCAATAAGCGCGGTTTCGCCGCCGTCGCCCTTGCGGAAGCCGGTGCGAACGATGCGGAGATATCCGCCGGAGCGCTCGCCGTAGCGGGGCGCGACAGTGTCGAACAGGCGAGTGACCGATTCACGGGTCATCAGGAAAGACAACGCCTGACGGCGCGAGTGAAGGTCGCCCTTTTTGCCGAGCGTGATCATCTTCTCGACATGCGGCCGGACGGCCTTCGCCTTGGTGACGGTCGTCTCGACGCGATCTTCCATAAGGATGGACGTGACCAGGTTGCGCAGCAGCGCGCGACGGTGCGGGGTCTTGCGTCCGAGTTTGAATCCAGCTTTGCGATGGCGCATGGCGTATCTCTCTCTATCTAAAGTACGAGGGTGCAGGGTTGAGGGTGAAGGGTGGAACAGGCAAATACCAACCAACCTCAACCCGCCCTTTCGAAATGGTGTCAGGCGGAGATCGGGAGATGAGGGATTTGGCTCGGTACACCCTGAACCCTCCACCCTTATCCCTAAAAGTTCTCCGGCTCGTTCTGCAGCGGCACATCCGTGTCGTCGTCGAGGATCTCATCTTCCTCGTCGTCGAAACGGCTATACTGCCCGGCGGCCAGCTGCTGCGAAGGCAGGATGCTGGTCGGTCCCGGAACCGCATTGCCCTGATCGTCGATCTTCATGCCCAGCGACAAGCCCATCTGCGCCAGGATTTCCTTGATCTCATTCAGGCTCTTGCGTCCGAAGTTCTTGGTCTTCAGCATCTCGGCTTCGGTCTTCTGAACCAGCTCGCCGATAGACTGAATATTCGCGTTCTTCAAGCAGTTGTAGGACCGGACGCTCAGTTCCAGCTCTTCGACGGAACGGTTCAGGTTGTCGTTGCGCAGCAGGCCGCGACCGTCGTCCATGTGGCCTTCGAGCTCGATCTCTTCCTCAAAGTTAATGAAGATGCTCATGTGGTCCTTGAGCAGCTTCGCCGCGAGACCCACCGCGTCCGCCGGAACGACGGAACCGTTGGTCCACACTTCGAGCGTCAGCTTGTCATAGTCGGTGATCTGACCGAGACGGGCCGCATCAACCGCGTAGTTGACCTTACGGACGGGCGAGTGGACCGAGTCGATCGGCATGAAGCCAATGCCGAGGTCCTGGTCGAAGTTCTTGTCAGCCGAGACGTAGCCTCGGCCACGCTTCAGGCGCATCTCCATATCAAACTTGCCGCCCTCGCTCACCGTGGCAATGTAGACGTCCTTGTCGAGGATTTCGACGTCGCCGTCCGCCTCGATCATGCCGGAGGTAACGATGCCAGGCTCTTCCACGCGGATATAAAGCGCCTTCGGCCCGTCGCCGCTCAGCTTAAACGGAACCTGCTTCAGGTTGAGGATGATGTCGGTCGCGTCTTCGACGATGCCGGTGATGGATTGAAACTCGTGCAGCACACCTTCGATTTTGACCGCTGTGACAGCAGCGCCCTCAATGGACGAAAGCAGCGTGCGGCGCAGCGAGTTGCCGATCGTGGTGCCGAAGCCACGCTCAAACGGCTGGGCGCTGAACTTGCCATAGCGATCGGTGAGTGTTTCGGTGTCGACTTGTAGACGCTTGGGGCGCTGAAAACCTCTCCACAACATAGTGCTCTCCTTAGCAACGGCCGTGCGAAGCATTCTGCCCGGCTCGTGCGGTGTTACAAAAGCTGAAAACCGCCTGCGCGGCTGGCGGCCACTTCGTGGCGTGTATTCGAATACACGCCACGAAGTGGCCGCCTCCCGCGCAAGGGGTCTTACTTATTTCGAGTACAGTTCGACGATCAGCTGTTCGTTGACCGGAAGCTGAATGTCTTCGCGACGCGGCAAGGCGATAACCTTGCCGGACAACTCGGCGGCGGTGGTCAGCAGCCAGGCCGGCGCGGGCTGGTGCGAGGCGAACTCGCGCGAGCTCTCGATCACGGTGAGCTTGAGCGAGTTGGGGCGAATCTTGATTTCGTCGCCCACGGAAACCTGGAACGATGGGATATTGACCTTGCGGCCATTGACTTCAATGTGGCCGTGGCGAACGATCTGTCGGGCCTGTCGGCGTGACGCTGCGAAGCCGAGGCGATAGGCGACATTGTCGAGCCGACGTTCGAGCTGCTGGAGAAGCAATTCGCCGGTGACGCCGGGCGCGGTAGCTGCCTTCTCATAGTAGGCGCGGAACTGACCCTCAAGCGCGAAGTAGATACGCTTAGCCTTCTGCTTTTCACGCAGCTGCAGACCGTAACCGACTATCTTAGCCTTGCGGTCGCGGCCATGCTGGCCGGGAGCGAAGTTACGCTTTTCAATCGCGCACTTGTCTGAAAAGCAGCGGGTGCCCTTCAAAAACAACTTCATGCCTTCGCGACGGCAAAGACGGCAAACTGGTCCGGTGTAACGTGCCAATTGGTACTCTCCTCAAACTGCTGGTGACGACCGGTTTACGCGCGGAGTGTGCCGCGTTTCATCCCGGTCCGGTTGTTTTTCCAAGGTGCAGGCAAGAATCACAAAGCAAAACGATATCTGCCTGTTAAACCCTCCACCCTGCACCCTATGAACCTGCCCGTTAGACCCTGCGACGCTTCGGCGGACGGCAGCCGTTGTGCGGGATCGGCGTGACATCGCGGATGGAGCGTACATCGATGCCGGCGGCGGCGAGCGCGCGCACGGCGGACTCACGCCCGGAACCGGGGCCTGACACGCGTACATCTACCGAGCGCAGACCGTGGTCGCGCGCCTGGTTGGCGGCATTCTGCGCTGCCTGCTGAGCTGCAAACGGTGTGCCTTTACGCGACCCGCGAAAGCCGAGCGAGCCGGAGGACTTCCAGGAAAGCGTGTTGCCCTGACCATCGGTAATGGTAACAATCGTATTGTTAAAGGTCGCCTGGATGTGAACCAGCCCGTAGGGAACGTTCTTGCGTTCGCGCTTTTTGAATTTCTTGTTCTTGGCCGACTTGCCTGCCGAACCCTTGCCCTGGGTGCTCTTCTGTGCCTTCGCCATTACTTGGTCACCTTCTTCTTGCCGGCTACCGTGCCCTTGCGCGGCCCCTTGCGGGTACGTGCATTGGTGTGCGAACGCTGTCCGCGGACAGGCAGATTGCGGCGATGACGCAGACCGCGATAGCTCTGGATGTCGATGAGCCGCTTGATGTTCATCGAGATATCCTTGCGCAGATCGCCTTCAATCTGGCCTTCCTGCTCGATGACCTGGCGGATCTTGTTGACTTCTTCCTCACTCAGATCGCTGAGCTTGCGGAATGGATCGATGTCTGCCTTCGTAAGGATACGCAGCGCGCGCGGATCCCCGATTCCAAAAATGTAAGTGAGCGCGATCCGCGTCTGCTTGTTCCGCGGCAGATCCACACCAGCAATACGTGCCATGCTTGCCCTCTATACCTCGACTCGGAGTTTGCTCCGTCTGGGCGGTTAATGCCGGACTATGTCCGGCTGGATGAAACGGCTCGTCAGGTTCATCGCACACTCTCTGAGAGTTTTACCTCTACCGGAGCGAACTCGCCCGCCTGCCACCTGTCGCGATATGCGACCAATTCGCGTGCTGGCGCCCGATCAGCCCTGGCGCTGTTTATGCTTTGCCACTTCGCAGATCACCCGCACCACACCGCGGCGGTGGATTACCTTGCACTTGTCGCAAATCTTCTTTACCGATGCACGAACCTTCATTGCTTGTTCCTTTCCTTTAAGGATACAGGGATTAACGGGCAAACCCAACAAGCTAAACCCAACCAGCCAGCTTTGCAGCTTTCGCAAACTGACTTTGACTGTTACACCCTGACCCCTTCACCCTAAACCCTGTTACTTGTAGCGGTAGACAATACGGCCGCGGGTCAGATCATACGGACTCAGTTCGACCGCGACCCGATCACCCGGCAGGATGCGGATAAAGTTCTTCCGCATGCGCCCGGAGACATGGGCCAGTACCTGGTGCTTATTCTCAAGCTCCACCTTGAACATCGCGTTCGGCAGCGTCTCGACGACCGTTGCCATAACCTCAATTGCGTCTTCCTTCGACACCCGTATCCAATTCCGCAATATCCGGCTTGACTCCGAACACCGCTGCCTGCCCTAAATCGGCGCCGGCGCGCTTTAGCGCGTCAGCACCTCAACCCCGTTTGCCGTGACCGCCACGGTATGCTCAAAATGTGCACTCAAGCTGCCATCTACCGTTACTGCTGTCCATCCATCCCCGAGAACCTGGACATCCGCCTTGCCTGCGTTGACCATCGGCTCAATACAAAACACCATGCCCTCGCGCACCTTCATGCCGCGCCCGCGTTGGCCATAGTTCGGCACCTGCGGATCTTCGTGCAGATGCGTTCCGATGCCGTGCCCGACAAACTCGCGCACGACGCTGAAACCTTCCCGCTCAACCATCTGCTGGACCGCGGCGCCTACATCTCCGAAGGTCGCCCCGCGTGTCACCGCGTCGATGCCCGCCTTAAGCGAAGATTCTGTAACCGCGAGCAGTCGGGCGGCTTCCCCATCCAGCTTGCCGCCGACGCCGACCGTCGTCGCTGAATCGCCATAAAATCCATCGATCACAACCCCGGTGTCGATTGAAACGATATCGCCATCGCGCAAAACTCGCGTCTTCGACGGAATACCGTGGACAACCTCCTGATTCACGCTGGTGCACAGCACGCAGGGATAGCCGTGATACCCCTTGAAAGCCGGCGTAACTTTCAGCTCCTTAACCTTAGCTGCCGCGACGTCCTCAAGATCCATCGTCGTTGCACCCGCGACGACATGGGGGCGAACCGCCTCGAGCAGTTCGCGCACCACCTCGCCCGCGCGGCGCATCCTGTCGATTTCGACCCGTGTCTTGAGCATCACTGCCATTGCTCTGCTTACTTCCTCAACTTTCGCACTGCTGTTTCCACCTGCGTTGTCACCGCATCCGGTGCTGCTTCCCCACCCACCTCAGCCAGGTGCCCCAGCGCGGTGTAATGCTCCACTACAGGAGCAGTCTGCGCTTCGTAGGCATGCATCCGATCTGTAAATACCGACTCCGAGTCGTCATCGCGGCGCTGTAAAGGGGTACCGTCCAGGTCGCAGACTGCGTCGTGTGCAGGGGGCTGCAAGTAGATGTTATAGATACTGCCGCAGACGGGACAGATACGACGACCCGTAATTCGACACAGTAGCTGAGTATACGTGACTCGGATAGAGACAGCAACCAGGGGCAACTGACCGGCCTGCCGGTCGAGAGCTTTGTCCAACCATTCGGCTTGCGCGAGGGTTCGTGGATAGCCGTCCAGCACGTAGCCGCGCTTCGTATCCGGCTCTGCCAGTCGTTGTTCGACCATGCGGTTCACCAGGTCGTCGGGCACCAGCTTGCCGGCATCCATCAGCTGCCGCGCCAGCTTTCCGAACTCCGATCCCGATGCGACATTTGCCCGCAGCAGATCGCCGGTTGAGATCTGCGGAATACCCCAGCGGGCGACCAGCCCTTTCGCCTGCGTTCCCTTGCCAACGCCGGGCGCTCCCATCAGGAGAATCGGACCTGGTCGAAACCCCTGCTCTGCGTCTGCCAACCTACCAGGACCGCCTTCCGCGAACCCGGCTCTTCGTCGAAAAGCCCTCGTAATGACGCATGATCAGTTGCGACTCCACCTGGTTGACCGTGTCCATCGCCACGCCGACAACGATCAGCAGTGAGGTACCACCAAAATAAAAGTTAAAGCCGAGCCCGTTCGTGATCCAGAGCGGCAAGTGCTCGAAGATGCCGCCGATTAGTGGCAGATGGTTCAGGTGAATGCCGGAGATCAGGATGGTAGGGACAAGCGAGATAAAGATCAGATAGACCGCGCCGACGAGGGTAAGGCGGGTCAGAATGTCATTGATGTAGTCCGAAGTGCGCTTGCCCGGTCGGATGCCCGGAATGAAGCCGCCGTACTTCCGCATGTTATCCGCGATATCGTCTGGACGGAAGACGATGGAAATATAGAAGTAGGCGAAAAAGATGATGGCAATCGCCTGAAGCAGCACATACCAGGGCTCGCCCGGGCGCAGGGCCTCAAAGATCCGGGTCAGCACGGCGCTGTTCCGCACAAAAGCAGCTTGCCCGAAGAGAAGCGGCGCGGAGAGAACCGAGGCCGCGAAGATGACCGGCATGACGCCGCCTGAGTTTACCTTGAGCGGCAGATGCGTTGATTGACCGCCCATCATGCGTCGCCCGACGATGCGCTTGGCATACTGCACCGGCACCCGCCGCTCCGACCGCTCGACAAAGACGATAAAAGCGACCAGCAGAGCCATCGCGACGACCAGGAGGACCAGCGCGGGAATGGTGAGGGCGCCAAACTTCTCAGTCCGCGCGGTCTCGACCAGCTCGGCGATCGCGCGAGGCAGACCGACAACGATCCCTGCGAAGATCAGCAGACTCATGCCGTTACCGATGCCGCGATCGGTAATCTGCTCGCCCAGCCACATGATGAAGGTCGAGCCGGTCGTCAGGGTAGTTATGGTGAGCAGGACAAAACCGATACCCGGGTGCAATACGAGTTGCTCGCCGCCGGTACCGCGGGATAAAGCGCCCGCGATAAAACCGGACTGCACCAGCGCCAGCAGCACGGTGACGTAGCGAGTCCACTGCGTGATTTTTCTTCGCCCCGTTTCGCCTTCTTTTTGAAGCCGAGCCAGGGGTTCATAGACCACAGTCAACAGCTGGAAGATAATAGACGCCGTGATGTACGGCATGATGCCCAGGGCAAACACGGTCATCTTGCGAAGATTACCGCCGTTGAACAGGTCGACCATGCCCAGCGGGGAACCGCTCTGCGAATTGAAAAAATTCGCCAACGCCGTCGTATTGATGCCGGGCGTGGGAATATGCGCGCCGAGACGGTAGATCGCCAGCATGGCCAGCGTAAACAGAACGCGGTTACGCAGCTCTGGAATCCGGAAGATGTTGAGGAACTTCTCAAGCATGCAGAAACTCTTCTCTGTCGGTTTGGTTCAGGATACAGCGGAAAGGCAGTGACCCTGCGGGCACACTGCCTTCGCTCCCTTTTCCACGGTTGGGAACGCTTCAGCCGATCAGAACAGCCCTGCCGCCGGCAGCTTCTATCTTATCCTGAGCGGATTTGGAAAACTTGTGCGCGTGAATCGTAACCGCTACCGTCAACTCGCCGGTACCGAGAATCTTGAGCAGCTCATCCCGACGCTTCAGGAAGCCGAGTGCCTTCAGGCGCTCGAGCGACAGCTCGGTCTCGCCCATTTCAGCGATCCGGCTCAGATTGAGGACAGTATACTCAGTGCGGAAGATGTTGGTGAAACCACGCTTAGGCAGACGTCGGTGCAATGGCATCTGGCCGCCTTCAAAACCACGCATCAGGCTCGACCCGGTACGCGAACCCTGACCCTTGTG
Source organism: Acidobacteriaceae bacterium (assembly GCA_965276625.1). Lineage (GTDB taxonomy): Bacteria > Acidobacteriota > Terriglobia > Terriglobales > Acidobacteriaceae > EB88. The sequence goes on along the minus strand of CBDIBB010000002.1, from coordinate 1,024,947 downwards.
GCCGCGGGCCGAAGTCTTACCATGGCCGGAGCCCATACCGCGTCCGACACGCTTCTTGTTGCGGTTCGCATTTGCGGGTGCCCGCAGATTTGATAAATTCATTGCTTCCTCGCTAACGCCGGCTTTCTCGGCCGACTCGCTTTTTTGGTTCAAGTACCAGACCGCCTGCGCGGCTGGCGGCCACTTCGTGGCGTGTGCTTGATTCGTGCTCTTGAGCAGGCTTGTGTTCCCTTACAGATGGTAAACCCTTCACCCTCAACCCTGACCTTCAGGCTTCGAGAATCCGCACCAAGTGCGGGATCTTCTTGACCATCCCACGAATGGAGGGCGTGTCTTCCCTCTCGACCACTTGCTGGAGCCGCGTGAAGCCCAGGCCTTTCACGACCAGCTTGTGCTTAACCGGCGCTTGGATCATGGACCGGTAATACTGAATACGCATCATTGACTTCAGCTCTGCCATGACTACAACTCCTCGACTGATTTGCCGCGCAGTGCCGCGACTTCCGCGCGGTCGCGCAGCTGCACCAGCGCGTCGAATGTCGCCTTGATCACGTTGTGAGGGTTCGCGGACCCGAGGCTCTTGGTCAGCACATTCTGGACACCGGCCGAGGTCATTACCGCGCGAACAGCGCCGCCCGCGATGACGCCGGTGCCTTCAGGCGCCGGCTTCAGCAGCACCTGGCCTGAGCCGAAGCGGCCCAGCACCTGGTGAGGGATCGTCGTTTCCGTCAGGTTGATCCGAACCAGGTTTTTCTTGGCCGACTCGATACCCTTGCGGATCGCCTGCGGCACTTCCTTGGCCTTACCGGAACCGTAGCCAACCACGCCGGAGCCGGGATCGCCCACGACGACCAGCGCGGCAAACGACATATTTTTGCCGCCCTTCACTACCTTGGTCACGCGGTTGATCGCGACGACCTGGTCCTTCAGGTTGTACTGTCCCGCGTCGAGCTTCTTCTTCAGTGTTGCCATTCTCGCCTCAGTCCTTTCGGGCCAGTTTCCAGGCCCATCACCTTGCACGTCCGGATGAATGCCGGACTAGAAATCCAGGCCCGACTCACGGGCCGCATCGGCCAACGCCTTGATGCGTCCGTGATAAAGATAGCCGCCGCGGTCAAACACAACCTTCTTGACACCCTTGGCGACCGCCTGCTCGCCAATCAGCCTGCCAACTTCCTTCGCCGCGACAAGATTGCCACCGGCCTGGATCTTGCCGGTGATAGTCGAGGCGGATGCGATGGTAATGCCCTTGTTGTCATCAATGACCTGGGCATAAATGTGGTTCAGCGAGCGGTATACGTTGAGCCGAGGCCGCTCGGCCGAGCCATGCACCTTCTGGCGAATGCGGGAGTGAATGCGGCGACGGATCTCATTGCGCTTAATCTTTGGAATCATCTTGTTTCCTTTCCTAAGGGCGGAACCGCCCTGCGGCCCCGTTCGGTTTACCTGCGGAAATCCGGTCTAAACCGGCCTCGACAAGCTGCGTTACAACCTAACTGTTACTTGGATCCGGTCTTGCCGGCCTTCTTCTTAAGCTTCTCGCCAACGTAGCGCACACCCTTGTTTTTATACGGGTCCGGCTTGCGCAGCGACCGCATGTCAGCTGCAACCTGGCCAACCTTCTGGCGGTCGATGCCGGAGATCGTCAGCCGCGTCTGCTTCGCATCCACCGCCGCCGTGATGCCGGTCGGCAGCGGAAACTCGATGGGGTGGCTGTATCCAAGCGTGAAGACGACCATCTGGGCGCCTTTGAGCTCGACACGGTAGCCGATGCCGACAATGTCCAGCTCCTTGGTCCAGCCCTTCGTGACACCCTCGACCGCGTTGAAAACAAGCGCGCGGGTCAATCCATGAATCGCGGCCTGCGAGTCATTGTCCCGCACCGCATGGATGAAGTTATCGCGGGTCTCGAGCTTGATACCGGAAGGGATTGCCTGGTTGACCTTACCCTTGGGCCCCTCGACACGGAGCGTGTTGCCGTCCACTGTGTACTTCACACCCGCGGGAAGCGGGATAGGCTGTCTTCCGATCCGTGACATCTGTGTGATCCTTTACCTGGCTTGCGAGTCCCGCCCTCCTGCATAACCGGAGCAACGTTCCACTGCAGCCCGCGCGCTTCAACTCGCCTTCGCAACTAAACTCAAAGCGTGACAACGTCACGCCGCAACAAACGCTCGCACTAAACGGGAACTCACGCGCAAAGCGCATTACCGCCCGGAAGGCCAGCCTTCACCAGACTTCGCAGAGCAGTTCGCCGCCAACGCCTTCGCGCCGCGCCTGGCGACCAGTCATAACACCGCGCGGGGTCGTCAGGATGGCGATGCCGAGGCCGCCTTGGACGCGCTTGATCTCGTCCCGACCAACGTACACGCGGCAACCAGGGCGCGAGATACGATGCAGGTCACGAATCGCCGCCTCGTTGTTATTGCCATACTTCAGGTACACGCGGAGAACGGCATGGCCTTCCTCGTCGGTCGCTTTGTAGTTGGCAATGTAACCCTCTTCCTTGAGAATCCGGGCGATTTCTGCCTTGAGCTTGGAAGCGGGGACGTCGAGCTTCTGATGCCGCGCGCGGATAGAGTTGCGAATGCGGGTCAGAAAATCTGCTACTGGATCGGTCAGATTCATGCTTTCTCCTCATCTCCCGTTCGCTCCGCCATCGGCATCCGGACTTATCCGAGCCAGCAGAGAACCTGCGAAGATGGTTCTGGATCAATGCCCGCCGAAGCGGGAGGACAATACGTTACCAGCTCGACTTGACGACGCCCGGGATATCCCCTGTATGCGCCAGCTGCCGAAAACACAAGCGACAGATACCGAACTTGCGAAGAAACGCGCGGGGGCGGCCGCACAGCTTGCAGCGGTTATGCTGCCGGCTCTTGAACTTGGGCTTCCGCTCGTCTTTGACACGCTTTGCTGTAGTTGACATCCTGCTCTCTTTCCTGCGCTCCCCTCACTCAGGGAACAGGCCCCGATACGGAGCCGGCAAATCATCAATTTCTGTAGCCCTGATCGCCTACGCTACCGCCCGAAACGGGATACCGAAAGCTTTCAGCAGTTCCCTTGCCTGGTTATCGTCCGGCGCTGTCGTTACAATCGTTATATTCATGCCCTTCAACTTCTCTACCTTCGAGTAATCGATCTCGGGGAAGATCAGTTGGTCGCGCATGCCGAGCGTGTAGTTGCCGCGCCCGTCGAAACTCTTCGTCGAGACGCCGCGAAAATCACGAACCCGGGGTAAGCCGATCTGGATCAGCCGATCCAGAAACTCATACATGACATTGCCGCGCAGCGTAACCATTGCGCCGATCGGCATCCCCTCACGAACCTTAAACGCCGCGATGGACTTCTTGGCGCGCGTTGTCACCGGCTTCTGGCCGGCGATCGCGGCGAGATCGGCAACCAGCGGGTCCAATAGCTTCGAGTTCTGGGTCGCTTCGCCAAGCCCCATGTTAAGAACGATCTTCTCAAGACGCGGCACAGCCATTGGATTGTTCAGCCCAAGCTCCTTCTGCAGAGCCGGCTTGATATCGTTCAGGTACTTTTCCTTCAAACGTGCTGCCATTGTAATCTCCCTCTTCTTCCGGTCTCGGGGTGGCCTGTTCGCCGTGTACCGTTGCGGAAAGCCGCTACTGCTTCATGTGCCGGCTTACTTCTTCTTTGTCGTAAGCGTCTTGTCGCACTTGCGACAGACACGCACCTTGACTCGATTATCGCCCTCACCTTCATACCGGAAACCCACTCGGGTTGGCCCGCAGTCCGGGCACACCAGCATGACATTCGAAATGCTGAGCCGTGCTTCCTGCTCCGCCACGCCGCCCTTGACATTCTTCTGCGGGTTGGGCTTTACATTCTTCTTGATCACGCGGATACCTTGCACGAGGATCTTTCCCTCGCCCGGGAATACGCGTAGTACGCGGCCTTTCCGGCCTTTATCTTTCTCAGAACCCGTCATGACCTGCACGGTATCGTTCTGCTGAATCTTCAGTCCCGCCATCTTCCTGCTCCCTGGTATGTGCGCTCCCGATATGAGACGCGCTCGGCTTAAATCACTTCTGGTGCGAGCGACACTATCTTCAAAAACTTCTTGTCCCGCAGTTCGCGGGCGACCGGGCCGAAAACGCGCGTCCCAACCGGCTCACCGGCGTCGTTGATCAGTACGCCGGCATTCGAATCAAAGCGGATGTACGTCCCATCCTTGCGGCGCACCTCTTTCCGCGTCCGCACAATCACTGCTTTGACGACCTTGCCCTTCTTAACCTGCCCGTCCGGAGAGCTCTCTTTCACGGCGGCGGTCACCACATCGCCAAGCGATGCGATCCTGCCGGTGCTGCCGCCCAGGGGAAGGATCACCTGCAGCTTGCGAGCGCCGGAGTTATCGGCCACCTCGAGCATCGTTCTCATCTGTACTGCCATGTCCATCTCCTCCGGCCAAGCCGTTTCCCACTCACTTCGCCCCGCTCAACAATGCCGCCAATGCCGCCCAGCTACCTGGCTGCAACCCGTGCCGCTTCTTCCGCTTGGGCCAGCGCGGAGCGGCGAACGATCTCTTCCAACTGCCAGCGCTTCAGCTTCGACAGTGGACGAGTCTCGCGGATGCGCACGATATCGCCCACCCTCGCCGAGTTCTGCTCATCATGCGCGTAGAACTTCTTGCTGGTCCGCATGACGCGTTTGTACTTCGGGTGCGCCTTGGCCATCTCGACCTTGACGGCGATCGTTTTTTCCATCTTGGTCGAGACCACGGCGCCAACCTTCTCGTTGCGCCGCGACTCTCGCCCAGCATCGACATCTGCCTGGGGCGCGGAGGCCTGCTCGGCCTTATTCACTTCGGGTGTGTCTGCCATTGTTAGCTCGCTTCCTTTGCGCCGGCCTTCGCCTTGCGCGTCTTCGCAGTCTTGGGAGTTCCCGTGCCGGCCTCGGGAGTCGTCGCACCGCGAACGCCAAGCGCCCGTTCACGCTCGATCGTCTTGATCCGGGCGACAGTCTTTTTCAGTTCCTGAAGACGCTTGACGCCTTCGTTCTGCCCAAGCTTCAACTGGAAGCGCAGGCGGAAAAGCTGCTCGGAAGCCTTGCGCGTCTCATCCTGCAGCTCGGCAGCGCCCAGCTCACGCACCCTGGTGGTTTTCATGTGGATATTCTCTTCCCGGGACGCCGGCTCTTAAGTTCCGGAAAAGGGTCCAGAACCGGGTCTCCCGTAGTCTTCTCTGCTGTTAGCGCAGAATCAAGCAGCGAAAAGCACTGACCTCAACCTGCTTATAGTACTTGGTTCGGAGGGAAAACGCCAGCCTACTTTGCGGCTACCGTCGCCTTCACGTCGTGCCGCTGCACAAAGCGTACCTTCAGCGGCAGCTTGTTCGCGGCCAGCCGCATAGCCTCCTGGGCGATCTCGGGGGTGACACCCTCCATCTCAAACAGCAGCTTGCCCGGCCGAATCACCGCAGACCAGTGATCAGGCGCACCTTTTCCCTTACCCATACGGGTTTCGGCCGGCTTTTTCGTAATTGGCTTGTCCGGAAAAATACGAAGCCAAATCTTACCCCCGCGCTTGATGAAGCGCGTCATCGCGATACGGCTCGCTTCGATCTGGCGGTCCGTAATGTAGCCGCATTCCATCGCCTTCAGGCCGTACTCGCCAAATGCGAGCTCAGAGCCGCGCCAGGCTTTGCCCTTCATGCGACCGCGCTGCTGCTTGCGGTACTTGACCCTCTTTGGCATCAACATAGTCGGAACCCTTCAACTCGTGACCCGCAACCTCGGTTACGGACTCGTTCAATAAAACCGCTTAAAATACTGGTGCGCCGGCGCCAGCTACCTGCGGCGCTTGTCGACGCTGCTGGTAAATATCGCCGCGATAGACCCAGGTTTTCACACCGATGATGCCATATGTCGTGTGGGCCTCGGCAAAACCGTAGTCGATGTCAGCGCGCAGCGTGTGCAGCGGCAGACGGCCTTGCAGGTACCACTCCGAACGCGCAATCTCATTGCCGTTCAAACGGCCCGAAACGCGGACCTTGATCCCCTTGCAGCCGAACCGCAGTGCGGAGTCGACGGCCTTACGCATCGCGCGGCGAAAGCCGACACGCTTCTCAAGCTGCAGCGCAATATTCTCGGCAACCAGCTGCGCATCGAGCTCAGGCTTGTTCACTTCAAGGATATCGATAAACACATCGCGATTGGTACGCTTCTGCAGATCGAGCTTGAGTTTGTCGATCTCCGCGCCCTTGCGCCCGATAATGATGCCCGGGCGCGCGGTACGGATAATCAGCCGCAGCTTGTTGCCCGGACGCTCAATCTCGACAGATGAAACGCCTGCCGCCTTGAGCTTCTCCTTCAGTTCGCGCTTGAGCTTCACATCTTCAACCAGCAGCTTGTCGTAATCGCGCACAACAAACCAGCGCGAGCGCCAGGGCTTGTTGATGCCAAGGCGGAATCCGTACGGATGAACTTTCTGACCCATAATTTCCTCGTGTTCTTCCTCCGCGGCCCCTGCCGGCGCGCGGCCCCTGCAAAACTGTCGGGATCGTTCCCGTGACTGTAATTCCCTACGCCCTGGCAGCCGCCCGCTTTTTCTTCGGTGCCGACTTGCCTGCTGCTGTGCGCGCCTTTTTTACCGAAGCTTTCGCCCGGGACGTTCCAGCCTTTGAATGCTTGGCCGCACCGGAATTCGTTGCATCAGCCGCTTCCAACTCGTTCGCCTCGGCAATCGAAATCGAAAGATGAGCCATGCGACGCTGATACCGGAATGCGCGACCCATCGGAGCCGGGCGAATCCGCTTCATGCGCGGACCCTCATTCGCAATTGCAGTCTTGATGTAGAGATTGTCCACATCCACATCCAGCCCCTGCTCGCCGCTCAGGTAGTTCGCATTCTGCAGGGCGGACCGCAGGATTTTCTCGATGAGCGGAGCGACACCTTTCTTCGTAAAGGCGAGTGTGTTGAGTGCTTCCTCGACACGCAACCCCTTAATCAGGTCCAGCACCAGCCGGGCCTTCTGGGGGCTTACCCGTTGGAAGCGGGCCTCGGCCCTGAACTCTCGTGTATCTTCTTGCATCGTCTATCTCACAATCCCGCCCGGCAGATTCCCTGCATGGCTGTTCAGCTTTTTAACGCGCTTTGGCGGAAGATTCGTTCGATTTCGCGGTATGGCCCTTGAAGGTCCGCGTCGCCGAAAACTCACCCAGCTTATGCCCTACCATGTTTTCCGTCACGTACACCGGGATGAACTTCTTCCCGTTGTGGACCGCTACCGTGTGCCCGACGAACTCGGGGAAGATCGTCGACCGGCGAGACCAGGTCTTGATCACCTTCTTTTCATTCGCCGTGTTCATCGCCTCGACCTTGACCATCAGGTGCCCGTCGATGAATGGACCCTTTTTCGTAGATCGTGCCATCTCTATTTCCTCACCGGCGCCTCAAGCGCCTTGCCTTGAATGAATCTGATTCCCTCGCCATCGGCGAGGGCCACGCGAAGCGCTTTGCCCGTCCGGCCAGAACTTACTTCTTGCGACGATTCACAATGAACACGTCGGTCCGCTTGTTGTTGCGCGTCTTATATCCCCGGGTCGGCTGGCCCCACGGCGTTACCGGATGACGGCCGCCTGATGTCTTTCCTTCGCCACCGCCGTGTGGATGGTCGACCGGGTTCATCGACACGCCGCGATTTGCCGGGCGAATACCCTTCCAGCGATTTCGACCGGCCTTGCCGATCGTGACATTCTCGTGGTCGGTGTTGCCCACCTGACCAATCGTCGCCATACACGCGATCAGCACGCGGCGTGTCTCACCCGAGGGCAGCTTGAGCAACGCGTAATCGCCTTCCTTCGCAACCAGCTGAGCCGACGCGCCCGCAGAACGCACCATCTGCGCCCCCTTGCCCGGCCGCAGTTCGACATTGTGTACCGTTGTACCGGCTGGAATGTTCTGGAGCGGCAGGGCATTGCCCACCAAAATATCGGCTTCCGGACCGCTCATGATGAACTGCCCAACCTTCAGGCCGACCGGCTGGATAATGTAGCGCTTCTCACCATCTGCATACGCAATCAGCGCAATCCGGCTGGAACGGTTTGGATCGTATTCAATTGTCGCGACCTTGCCCGGAACCCCGTACTTCTCGCGCTTGAAATCGATCAGGCGCAGCATCTTCTTATGTCCGCCGCCCTGGTGACGCACCGTCAGATCGCCCGCATTGCGGCGGCCCCCGGTGCGCTGCTTGACGACGACGAGCGGCTTGTACGGCTTGTCAGTCGTGATGTCGTCATTCACCAGCGAAGTCTTGAAGCGCAGCGTCGGTGTAATGGGTCGATATGTCTTGATCGGCATTGTTTCGCTCTTCTGTTCCAGCTCAGCGCGCCTTGGTCAGCGCTGCTTCGCTTGCTCGAAATTGGCTCTTGTCGCGACCTCGGAGAGGCTACAGGCTGTCTACGTACTCCGGCATCTTTTCGCCTGCCTGCAGGCGAACATACGCCTTTTTCCAGTCAGGGCGGTAGCCGGAGAACTTGCCGCGTCGGCGCTCCTTGCCCAGGTAGTTGGCGGTACGGACCGCCGCTACCTTGACCTTGAACAGGGTCTCCACTGCCTGCTTGACTTCTATCTTGGTCGCCTTTGTCGCGACTTCAAACACCAGCGTGGACTCGGCTTCCTTGACCTGCAAGCCTTTTTCCGTAATCACCGGACGGCGCAATGTTGTATGGAGGGTCGGCATCCTAGGCCACCTCTGCCTTTCTGATCGCAAGCTGCCTGCGCTTTGAAACACTCTTCTTCAGCGCATCCTGCAGTGCCTCGATCGCCGAGCGGGAAAAAATAGCGCGGTCATGCCGCAGGACATCATAGGGGTGGACTTCCGTTGAGAGCAGCAGTTCGACCTGGTCCAGGTTGCGAGCACCAAGAATCGTATTCGCCGCCAACTCCTGACTGGACTCGACTAGCAGTACCGTGCGCTTCGCATCGAGCATGTCGAGCGCGGCGCGATACAACTTTGTCTTCGGCTCGGCCATTGCTAGGCTGTCCACCACAATCAGCTTGCCTTCAGCATGCTTGGCCGCCAGCGCTGAGCGCAGCGCGCCAAGCACCTTTTTCCGCGGAAAAGCATAGTCATAGGAGCGCGGCTGCGGGCCGTGCACCGTGCCACCGCTGCGCCATATAGGCGAACGGATGGAGCCGACACGCGCCCGGCCGGTACCCTTCTGCTTCCAAAGCTTTTTGCCGGAACCGGAAACCTGGCTCCGATTTTTAGTCGCCGCCGTGCCCTGTCGCATGGCAGCGCGGAAATGCTTGACCGCTTCCCAGACCAGTCCCTCATTCACCGTGTCGGGAGCGAAAATCTCGTCCGCCAACTCGAAGGAACCGACAGTCTCGCCGCGCAGGTTGTGTACATCGATAGTTGCCATCATCTTCTCTTCTCGCAGCTTGCGCTTGTAACGCATTTTCTTAGGCTGCCTGCAAACTTTGTGTTTCTCTCTTGCCCGAAGGGCTACTGCCTAGACTGCCAGTCCTCACTTCTTTTTGGACGAAGCCTTCTTTGAAGCCTTCAGCGGATCGACCGTGCCCGAACCCGCGAAGCCGCGACGCTCCCGCGGTGGCGACTTCGGCTTCGAGATCATGACGAACCCGTCACGAGCCCCCGGTACCGCGCCTTCGACCATGATCAGGTTCTCTTCAACATCAATGCCGCGGATCCGAAGATTGCGTACTGTCGTCCGGTCGACACCAAAGTGCCCGGGCATACGTTGTCCCGGGAAGACGCGAGACGGAAAACTGGAGGCACCAATCGAACCCTGCACCTGGAACATATGACCGTGAGACTTGGGGCCGCCGCCAAAATTATGCCGGCGAACAACGCCCGAGAACCCGCGACCCTTGCTCGTACCGATGACATCGACATACTTCTCATCAGAGAAGATGTCGACCAGCACACGATCGCCCGCCTTGACGCCAACCTCCGCCGCTTCGCCCTCGGCGACCGGCTTGACAGCCTCGAGGCCGACTTCCTTAATCATCCGGACCGGCGCGACGTTGTTTTTCGCAAAGTGGCCGGCCTGCGGCTTGGTCACCTTCGACGCTTTCACAAATTCGACTAGGCCGATCTGTGCGGCGTCATAGCCATCGCGGGCTAGTGTTTTCAACTGCGTAATCACGCATGGGCCCGCCTGTAAAACGGTGATCGGATGCACATTGCCCTGATCATCAAACACCTGCGTCATGCCGATCTTTCTACCCAGAATCCCTGTAACTGCCATCTGTTCCCTTCCTCATCATGCGCCGGGTTAACCGGAGCACTGCCGGGTTGTTGTTGCTATTTCTCGAATGCCTTGATCTCGACGTCGACGCCGGCCGGCAGATCGAGCTTCATCAGCGCATCCACCGTTTGCTGCGTCGGCTCGAGAATATCAATCAGCCGCTTGTGCGTACGGATCTCAAAAGCCTCACGCGACTTCTTGTCGACATGGGGCGAGCGGAGAACACAGTACTTGTTCTTGACTGTCGGCAGCGGGATTGGACCCGCGACCTGTGCGCCGGTACGCTTCGCGGTGTCAACGATCTCGCCTGTCGAGGTATCGAGTACGCGATAGTCATAGGCTTTCAGCCGGATACGAATTCTCTGTCCTACCATCTCGGTTTCAAATCTTTCTGCCGTCGTCCGGGAGTAACCCCGGACGACACGCTAGCCCATACTCAAAGAACGAAACAACAACTGCATTTGCTACAGAGAGAATCGCTACGCGATGATCTCGCTAATCGTGCCCGCGCCCACGGTCCGGCCGCCTTCGCGAATCGCGAACCGCAGACCCTTCTCCATCGCCACCGGCGTGTGCAGCTCGATCTCCAGCGCAATGTTGTCGCCCGGCATCACCATCTCCGTGCCCTCCGGCAGCTTCGCCGTCCCCGTCACATCCGTCGTGCGAAAGTAGAACTGCGGACGGTACCCGTTGAAGAACGGCGTGTGCCGACCGCCCTCTTCTTTGCTCAACACGTAAATCTCACCCTTGAACTTGGTGTGCGGCTTGATCGAGTTCGTCTTCGCCAGCACCATCCCGCGCTCCACATCTTCCTTCGCGATGCCGCGCAGCAGCAGCCCGGCATTGTCACCCGCCATGCCCTCGTCCAGCTGCTTCTTGAACATCTCGACGCCCGTCACCACCGTCTTGCGCGTGTCGCGGAAACCGACAATCTCCGCTTCCTCGCCCACCTTGATCTTGCCCCGCTCAATCCGGCCCGTCACCACCGTGCCCCGACCAGAAATCGAGAAAATATCCTCAATCGGCATCAGGAACGGTAGCTCGATCGCACGCGCCGGCAGAGGAACATTATCGTCCACAGCCTGCATCAGCTCGTCAATCTTCGCTTCCCACTGCGCCTCGCCGTTCAAACCGCCCAGCGCCGAACCGCGAATCACCGGCACATCATCACCCGGAAAGTTGTACTTCGACAGCAGCTCGCGGACCTCCATCTCGACCAGGTCCACCAGCTCCTCGTCATCAACCGCGTCGCACTTGTTCAGAAACACCACAATGTACGGCACACCAACCTGACGCGCCAGCAGCACGTGCTCCTTGGTCTGCGGCATCGGGCCGTCTGTCGCCGCCACCACCAGAATGCCGCCGTCCATCTGCGCCGCGCCCGTGATCATATTCTTGATGTAATCCGCGTGGCCAGGGCAGTCGACGTGCGCATAATGCCGGTTCTTGGTCTCGTACTCCACGTGCGAGGTCGCGATCGTAATACCCCGCTCCCGCTCCTCCGGAGCATTATCAATCGTGTCAAACGAACGGAACTTATTGTTCGGGTTGTGCTTCGACAACACCTTCGTAATCGCCGCCGTCAACGTCGTCTTCCCATGATCAATATGACCAATCGTCCCAACATTTACATGCGGCTTGCTGCGATCAAACTTTTCCTTGCCCATAACTCTCCTGTGGCTCCCAAACCTTCTGTAAGTCGCAGACCGTAGAAGGCCGGCGAAGAATCCTGATCTGTCACAACTGCTGTATCAAAACCGGCTTATTTGCGCTGTTCACCTTGGTTCCGGCCGATAATTTCTTCCGAGATCATGCGCGGCGCTTCCTCGTACCGGGCGAACTGCATGGAATAACTCGCGCGTCCCTGGGTGCTGGAACGGATATCGTTCACGTACCCGAACATTTCCTTGAGCGGCACCATCGCCTTCACGATCTGCGACCCACCCATATGTTCCATACCCTCGATGCGACCGCGGCGCGAGTTGATATCGCCGATGATCGTGCCCATGTGCTCTTCCGGCACCGTGACCTCAACCGCCATCATCGGCTCCAGCAGGACGGGGCTCGCCTTACGAGCGGCTTCCTTGTACGCCATCGAACCGGCGATTTTAAACGCCATCTCATTCGAATCGACATCGTGGTAGCTGCCGTCGTACAGCACGGCCTTGAAATCGACCATCTCGTAGCCGGCCAGAATACCTCCCGTCAATGCTTCGCGGATACCCTGCTCGGTCGGCTTGATGTACTCCTTCGGCACTACGCCGCCTCGGATCGAATCGATGAACTCAAAGCCAGTACCCGGCTCGCCCGGCTCCAAGCGAATCTTGACATGGCCGTAATTACCCGAACCGCCGGTCTGGCGAATGTATTTGCCTTCCGCTTCGGCGGTTTTGCGAATCGTCTCGCGGAACGCGACACGCGGTTCGCCTACATTGGCTTCAACCTTGTGCTCACGCTTCATGCGGTCGACCAGAATCTCAAGATGCAGCTCACCCATGCCGGAGATGATCGTCTGTCCGGACTCAATATCGGTGCGGACCTTGAACGTCGGATCCTCATCCGCGAGACGAGACAACGCAACACCCATCTTTTCCTGGTCGCTCTTCGTTTTCGGCTCGATCGCGACCGAAATCACAGTCTCCGGAAAATCGATGGCGCCGAGCGCGATCGGGTCCTGCGGAGAACTCAGCGTGTCGCCCGTCTTGATGTCTTTCAGGCCCACACAAGCGCAGATATCACCCGACATAATCTCGGTGATGTCCTCACGCTTGTTCGCGTGCATCTTTACCAGGCGCCCCACGCGCTCCGTTTTGCCCGTGCGCGGGTTCAAAATCGTATCGCCGGTTTTGAGCGATCCCGAGTACACACGGATAAACGCGAGCTTGCCGAATGGGTCGTTGATCATTTTAAACGCCAACGCTGACAGCGGCGCTTCGTCGGTGCAGGGACGTGTCAACGTGTGCTCGACGTCGGATGGATCGATACCCTCAACCGGCGGCAGGTCCAGCGGGCTCGGCAGATAGTCAACCACCGCGTCGAGCAGTGTCTGCACACCTTTGTTTTTGAATGATGAACCGCACAGCACCGGGAACACGTGCATCCCAATGGTGGCCTTGCGAATACCGGCCTTCAATTCCGCCGCGTTTGGAATCTCGCCTTCGAGAAATTGGGCCAGCATCGTGTCGTCATGCTCGGCAACCGATTCAATCAACTGCATGCGGTAGGCTTCCGCCTTCTTCACCAGGTCAGCCGGAATCTCTTCGATCGAGTACTTGGCGCCCATCGTCTCGTCGTGCCAGAGAATCGCGCGCATCTCGACCAGGTCGATCACACCCTGGAACTTGGCCTCCGCGCCGATCGGGATTTGAATCGCCACCGGCTTCGCGCTGAGGCGCTTGCGAATGGTCTCAATCACATGCTCGAAATCCGCGCCGGCCTTGTCCATCTTATTGACAAAGCAGATCCGGGGGACTTTGTACTTATCTCCCTGGCGCCACACCGTTTCAGACTGGGGTTGCACGCCGGATACGGAGTCAAACAACGCAACCGCGCCGTCAAGCACACGCAGTGAGCGCTCCACCTCGGCCGTGAAGTCCACGTGGCCGGGCGTGTCGATGATATTGATCCGGATGTTATTCCACATGCAGGTCGTCGCGGCGGACGTGATCGTGATGCCACGCTCCTGCTCCTGCTCCATGTAGTCCATGGTAGCGGTGCCTTCGTGCACTTCGCCGATGCGGTGGGTAATGCCGGTATAGAAAAGAATGCGCTCGGTCGTCGTGGTTTTTCCGGCGTCGATGTGCGCCATAATTCCGATGTTCCGGCAACGATTGAGCGGTACTTGGCGAGCCATGGTGTCTCTCTTTTGTCTCTTGCGCCCGAGGGCGACGGTTGATTGCTAAAGTTGCCAGGAATCAGGAAGCAGGAATTAAAGTTCTTCCGCCTCTGCTGCTTCCTGACTCCTGCTTCCTGATTTGCGCCTTACCAGCGATAATGTGCGAACGCCTTGTTAGCTTCGGCCATCCGGTGGATGTCTTCCTTTTTCTTCATCGCCGCGCCGCGACCGTTCGCCGCATCCAGCAATTCGTTCGTCAGCTTGTCGACCATTCCCTTTTCACCGCGCGCGCGCCCGTAATTTACAAGCCAGCGAATCGCCAGCGAGGTACGCCGCTCGGGGTTTACTTCGATCGGCACTTGATAGTTAGCACCGCCCACACGCCGGCTCTTTACCTCGAGCAGGGGCTTGCAGTTCTCCACAGCTTTCTTGAAGAGCTTCAGCGCGTCGTCGCCGCCGCCCTTCTGCTCCAGGTTCGTCATCGCAGTGTAGAAGATTCCTTGCGCGGTCGACTTCTTGCCGCCCCACATCATCGAATTCACAAATTTGGTGACAAGCGTGGACTGGTATACAGGATCAGGCGCCACTTCCCGCTTCGCAATATGACCTTTTCTAGGCATCTTCTCGTCGCTCTCTCTTGGCTGCTACTCAAAACTTTTACGCGAAGCATAGCTTCGCAAATCAGCAATCCCGAACTCGTGCAAAATCGCTCCACGCGGCCAGCGTTACTTCTTCTTGCCTGTCGCTGCCGCCGCTCCACCCTTGGCGCGCTTGGCCCCATACTTTGAGCGGCTCTGCTTACGCCCGGCCACGCCGACCGAGTCAAGGGTTCCGCGCACCACGTGGTACCGCACACCCGGCAGATCCTTCACACGGCCGCCGCGAATCAGCACAATCGAGTGCTCCTGCAGGTTGTGGCCGATGCCCGGGATATACGTTGTTACTTCAATTCCGTTGGTCAGGCGGACACGGGCAACCTTGCGCAAAGCCGAATTCGGCTTCTTCGGCGTCTGGGTGTACACGCGGGTACACACACCACGTCTCTGCGGCGATCCCTGCAACGCAGGCGATGCCGTCTTGTACCGCGGCGCCGTGCGCCCCTTGCGAACCAGCTGACTGAATGTAGGCAAACCTGCTACTCCTTGGGCGCACACGCGCCACACGAACCTGTAACCGCCCGCGCCAATACCTCACGCGAGCTTCTGCGACGGCAAACCCCGCCGCATCCAAACCTCCCCGGAAAACCGGGCCATACAAAACCATTGCGAACGACCCCGACGGTGGCCATTTGTCCTGCCCGACTCCCCTTTTCAGGGTTCCGCAGGTGTGGCTCCGTTTCGCGAGTCCTGGCTCCCATAGTCCGCCAAGGTGACGGATGTCGAAAGCACATGCGAATACCGACCCGACCACTGTTTCGCCGGATACGGCGCTGAAGCATAGTACTGCCAGGCAAAGTTATAAGGCGCTTCAGATGAAGTAGCTCTGCTGCTCGCAAACGCCGCAACACAAGGTGTAATGGCAAAGCGTTGTGCAGAACCTTTTCAGAGTAACAAGGAGCACCGGCGACGTCAATAACGAGGCGTAGAATCCTCGGATTCCGTAGGCGAAGTATCCCGACCTCTCTCCCAAAATTCGCGCCGGTTACCCTCGCTGCTACTATTTTGCCCATGCATCCTGCCCGCGCCGCCCTGCTGCTTGCCGCCCTCTCCTCGCCTACACTCAGCCCTGCGCAAACCCCGGCCACCGCCTCCCCGACCGGCGCCTTGCTCGCCCAGCTCAGCCAGGCGCGCTCCGTCGGCGATGTCGCGCTTTCTCCTGACGGCAAAATGCTGGCCATGGAAGTCGCGGGCAGTCTCGTGATCGAGCCCGTCGCCAACGCCTCGGCCGCTCACACCATCGAGCTCTGCACCGCCGGCAAAGCCCACGTTTCCAGCCTCAGCTGGGCGCCTGACAACGCACACCTCGCCGTGCTTGCCACTTGCGACGGCGCCACTCAGGTCCTGCTTGCCACGCCGGAGGCCGGCGCAAAACCCCGCTTGCTCGCCACCCTGCACGGCTTTGCCAAGAGCCTGACCTACGCGCCCGACGGCAAGACCCTCGCCGTGCTCTATGTCGAAGGCGCGACCCGCCCCTCCGGAGCGCTCGCCGCCATGAAGCCGCCTTCCGGCGTCATCGGCGTCGAAGGGCTCGAGGTCCAGCGTGTCGCGAGCATTGACGCCTCATCCGGCCAGCTCCGGCAGGTCACCCCGGACGGGCTCCACGTGTACGAGTTCTCCTTTTCCCCCGATTCCAGCCAACTGACCTTCGTCGCCGCGGCGCCACCGGGCGAAAACAACTGGTGGATCGCGAAGCTGTACACAGAGCCGCTCGCGGTAGGCAGCGAGCCGAAGGTCATCCTTGATCCCAACACCGCGGACGGCGAACTGCACGGCCTGCAGGTCGCCGTACCGCGCTGGTCGCCGGACGGTTCGAAAATCGCGCTCATCGGCGGCCTCATGAGCGATCAGGGCGCCACCGGCGGGGACCTGTACCTCGTCTCTGCGGATGGGAGCGGCCCTGCCGTCAACGTGACCCCGAGCGCCAAGACAACCCTGCAGTGGATCGACTGGCTACCCAGCCAGAAGCTCATCGCGACCGAAATCAACGGCGGCTCCGAGCAGATTGATGAGCTCAGCTTCACCTTTCCGCCGGGCTTTAAGGCTCCGGGCGGCACGCGCGTTGGCGTCACGAACCGCGTTACCGATCGCGTCCTCCGCAAGCTGCCGTGCTCGATCGGTGACGGCCGCCTGGCCGGCTCGTTCGCGCTCTCGGGCGACGGCAGCACCGCTGCCTGGGCGGCCTCGAGCTACGCCGCCGCGCCGGAAGTGTATGCGGGCACGCTGAGGAACGAGTCCCCGCTTTCAGCCGTGACCCACCTCAATACCGACCAGAAACCGAGCTGGGGCAAGACCGAGTCCATCGACTGGACCAACGAGGGCTTCCATGTTCAGGGTTGGCTGCTGTATCCGGCGCATTACGATCCATCGAAGCAGTACGGCCTCATCGTCATGGTTCACGGCGGCCCGTCCTCAGCTGTCACCCCGCGCTGGCCTCGTGCGGGCTTCGGCGCAGCCCCGCTCGCGGCCTCGGGCTATTTCGTTCTCGAGCCCAACCCGCGCGGGTCGTATGGACAAGGCGAAGCATTTACCCAGGCGAACAGAAAAGACTTCGGCTACGGCGATCTACGCGATATTCTCGCCGGCGTCGATGCCGTCGAAAAACAGGTTCCCGCGATCCAGGATAGCCGTCTCGGGCTTACCGGCTGGAGCTACGGCGGGTTTATGAGCATGTTCGCCGTAACCCAGACTCACCGGTTCAAAGCCGCGGTCGCCGGCGCCGGCATCTCCGACTGGCTCTCCTACTACGGCGAAAACTCGATCGATCAGTGGATGACCCCGTTCTTCGGCGCCAGCGTGTACAAGGACCCGGCTGTCTACGCGAAAAGCTCCGCCATTCACTACATCGACAAGGTCACAACGCCGACGCTGATCGTTGTGGGCGACCGCGACGGCGAGTGCCCGGCGCCGCAGAGCTTCGAGTTCTGGCATGCGCTCAAAGCCTTCAACGTGCCCACAACACTTGTCATCTATCCCGATGAGGGTCACGGTTTCGTCAATCCCGACCACCAGAGAGATGTCCTGGAGCGGAGCATCGGCTGGTTCGGCAAGTACCTGCAGTAGGCAGGAAGTAGGAAGCAGCAAAATCATGAGCGGGCTCTTTATTCCTGATTCCACGCTTCGCTGCTTCCTCGCCCCTGTTTCCGCTATTCTCCCGCCCGCTGCCTTTGCCTGTTTGCCTCTGCCTATTGTTTCCTGCTTCCTGCTTTTTGCTCTCCTGATTCCTGATTCCTGCTTCTCGATGCCTGCTCCGGCCGCCCGAGTGCTGTAAACTTTGGTGGCATCACTCTTCTTCCGGAACGATCCCAGCTGAGCGAGTGGCAACAACCGTCTGCGCACCATTTCCGGCAGGCGGGGAGGTTTCATGCAGCGGTTTTTCACCCTTGTAGCTTTACTTTTGTTTGCGCTTCCGCTCGGTCTTTCCACCACGGGCTGCGTTACCCAGGTTGCCGACTACTGCAACAGCGCCGGCTACGGCCCCAGAACCACCGACATTTATGCCGTGCGCCTCAGCGCGCTTCAGTCCGCCACCGGCATCTCGCTCGCCTATGGCCAGATCGGCCAGGTCAGCGCGACCTCCGCGACCAATTGCAAGGGCAGCTCGCTGACGACCGGCGCGCCGACCTATGGCAGCTCCAACCTCAGTCTCGCGGATATCAGCCCCACAGGCGCGGTCTGCGGCGGCACGTGGAATCGCCTGAGCCCGGGCGGTGTTCCTGATTTCACCATCTGTACGCCCCCCACAGGCTCCGGCACCGCTACCCTCACGGCCAGCGTTGGCGGTGTCGTCAGCAACCCGGTCACGGTGTATGTCCATCCGCAGATTTCTGCCATCGCCATCGCCGATCCTCCGTCGTGCATCGCCGCGGGCCAACCGGGTCCAAACCTGGTCAGCCAGACGTCCGTCTTCGGACCTGACGGCGCGCCCCTCACTCCGAGCGGCTCCAGCAACAATGTCGGCACCATCACCTACACCGCGAACACACCCTCCGTCGTCACCATCAACAACACCAGCGTGAACGTTGCAGCGGGCGCAACGGGAGCAGCCGTCGGCGTAAACGGCACAACCACCGCCAACCAGCCGGGCGGCACCGTCATCACGGCGACCATTGCCGGCACCGGATCCAATTCGGTCGGCACCAGCTCGGCGGCCGGCTACTTCTACACCTGCCCCCCTACCAGCATCAACCTGTCGCTGCCCAGCAGCAGCAACACCACCGCGGCGAACGGTGACATCATCATCACGGCCGGCAATCCCCAGCCAATCACCTCCACGCTCACGGATGCGAAAAATAACGTCTCCATCACGCCGATCGCGGGCGCCGGGCCGGACTACACCTCCACCCAGCCTCAGCAGGTCGCTGTGACCTCTTCCGGCGTCGTAAGCAGCAACTTCCCGGGTACCGCGACCGTTACCGGCATCTGCCAGCCAGGCGCGGCGACCTCCTCCACCACCACCTCATCCTCGACTTCGAGCACCGCGACGGGGCTGAGCTGTAACCCGACCCCGCTCAACAAGCTCGGCACCTTCGGCACCGGTCTGCCTATCGTTGCAAATCCCATTACGGTGCAGGCGCCGGGCACGGACAATACCTTGCTCTGGGCCGCTTCACCCCAGTCGCAGCTCTTCACACCATTCGATCTGAGCCTCAGCAACCGCGGCTCCCCGATCCTGCTGCCCTACCCGCCAAACTCGATGATCCTTGACCCCACTGGTCAAAGTCTGTACTTCGGCTCCTACCGGGAGATCATGATCTACAGCGCGCTGACGAACACGCTCGCCGCACAGGACACCACCGTGCCGGGCGTCGTGCTCGCCGCATCCCCGACTAACAACCAGGTCGTGATCTCCGACAGGGTCCGCGGCGTCATTTACCTGTACACGCCGGCGGCCAGCAGCACCACCTCGGGCTCGACCTCGACCACCGCTTCCTCTGTCATCAGCATCGGCGGCGTGGCTACCCACGCCGTCTACTCGCCCGACGGCAAAAACGTTTACATCATCGGGCCCACCACGCTCTACGTGCACAACATCGTCAGCGGCTGGAGCCAGTACCCCCTGTCCAATGCGAATGCCACGACCAGCTGCGACCTGAGCGACAACATGAACACGACACCGTTCTGCTCGCCCGACATTGCGATCACCGTACCCTCGGTCGCGGTCTTCATGAGCGGCAACCCGGTCAACGCACGCTCCTTCTGCCCCGACATCACCACCAGCCCGGTCACCTATAACCCTGTAGCCGCAACTGTGACAGGCGACTCGGCGGACCACCTCGTGACGACTACCGACGGCACGCACATCCTCGGCGCGAACACCACCAGCCTCTTCGATATCGAGAACAGCCCCAGCAACGCTAGCTCTCGCGTCATCGCGCCTACGGGCCCCTGCCCCGGCGTGCTCGACGGTACACACGGAGCGCTACCCATCGCCACCACCCTGCGGCAGCTCGCGCTCACCAACATCACACCCACGCAGATCAACGAGGTGCTTGCCTCGCCTGACTCAGCGAGGGCCTTCATCACCTACACATCGGCAAACGCCTCCGGTTTGCTGCCGCTGTATATCCCTTCGGTCACCGCGGGGACCACCGGTACATTGACCAACATTCAGCTTGCTGCCGGTGCGCTCGCTCCGATTGCAGGCGTGTTCAGCCCGGACTCGGCCAGCTTCTTCGTCAGCACCACCGGCGATAACCTGATCCACCAGATCAACACCGGCACCGGCACAGACGCTCAGCAGCTCAACCCTTCGCTGACCAACAGCAGCGGCGCGGCTGTACCGGCGCAATTTCTGGTCAGCAAACCCCGTCCAACCACCTAACCTCGCCTGCAGTTCCCAACAGAAAGCCCGCCGTGCACCGGCGGGCTTTCTCGTTGCGGCAATCTTCAGCAAAGCCAACGGCAGGTCACTCAGCCGCATCAAAAGGGAGAATAGAAAGCGAAAACAGGAGAACCGGTACATATGGATGAACTCAAGAAAAACGGCATGATGGCGCACCTCATCGCGTCCCTCGAAGAAGGCAAAGACATCGGCCACTATGGCCGGCTGGTCTTCGCCATGGTGGCGCGACACTTCCTTGGTGAAGACGACCTGCTCGCCACGCTGACGAAAGATCACGACTTCTCCGAGGCACAGGCAAAACTGCTGATCCGCCAGGTCGAAGGCAAGGACTACAATCCGCCCAAGCGCGACCGTATCCTTGCCTGGCAGAAGGAGCAGGAGTTCCCCATCTGCCCCAGCCCTGAAGACCCGGACAGCTGCAACGTCTACAAGGACCTGAATTTCCCGGATCATGTTTACGAGCACATCCAGGATTACGTCGAGCGAAAGGCTGAAAGCGCCTCCTAAGACGCCAGATGAGTACAACAGTACCGTTGGTGTTCGGGGGACTGGAAGCTAGACTCGGCGGAGCATGCCACTCATCTCACCCCAGTTCCGGGCAACCGCCTGGCAAGCAGCGTTTGCCTGCCTCGACCGATTTCCTCTCCGCCGGACGGCTGCCACCGAGCCCCAGCACCTGCAAACGGGCGCCGCCGGAGAGGAAGCAGCGCTGTTCTATCTACGCAAGCAGGGCTTTACCGTGGTGGCGCATGGCTGGCGGTCGGGGCGCGCACCAGGCGACCTCGACCTGGTCGCCTGGGAAGGCGAGACACTTTGCTTTATCGAGGTAAAAACGCGAACCAGCCGGGCAGTCGCCGCGGCGGAAGCCTCCATCAACTTCGGAAAGCGACGCGCATTGCGCCGCCTGGCGAGTTACTATCTCCGCCAGTTGCCGGATGGAACCCTAAGCCGGTTCGACGTTGTCACCATTTACCTGAAGACGGAGACGGGCATCCGGGTTGAGCTGTATCGTAACGCCTTTGGGTGGAAAGAGCGGGACTGAAGAGCAGAGTTCCTGCTTACTTCTGCGCTTCCTGCCATTCCTCATACCAAGCCATCTGGATTGCTTCGAGCTTCGATTCGTTCGACTTCGCCGGGTCATCCGCAAAGCCGTCCAGCCCGGTCACGTACGTAAACAACTCCGTGAAGCGGACCTTGAGCGGGTCGACCTCCGGAAAATTTTCCTGCAACTGGATCCCGATCTCCTCAGAATCCGACCACATGATCTCCTGCGCCATCAAACGTCTCCTATTTGCTCTCGCTGAGTGTCAGCGGCTTGCCTTCAGAAACATAGTTCTTGTTCCAGCTCGGGATTTCAACCGTGTAGCTCCCGGGCTTCTCGATAACTGCCTGGCAGCCCAGGCGCGAATTCAACTGCAGCCCGGGCGCTTTCTCCATCCGATCCAGTTCGTCTTCGGCAGGCTCATTAAGCCCGTTTTCGCCTTCCTTGATATGGACGTGGCACGTTGTGCACGCACAAACACCGCCACAGGCGTGGTCCAGGAAAATATCGTAATTCTCCGCCACATCCAGAAAAGACATCGGCAAACCGTGGTGATCGTACGGCAGGGTGCCGAACGGAAACTCGACCGTCCTGCCCTCCGGCTGAAATGTTACCCGCACCATGTTCTCCGCGGGCGGCGTGCTCAGGTTAATCGTCTGCTCTTGGTTCTGATGCTCGCTCATCATCTTCTCTCTCTGCTCCGGATCCACTGCCTGGCGCTACTCGATCTCGGCTTTTGCGAATGGGTGCGGCGCGTTGACCCCTTCGCCCAGCTTTTCGCCGGCTGAGGCCATCGTTTCTCCACCCAGCGCCGAAGTCACCGCTCCATCCATCATCAACTCCGCCAGACGCCGCGTCGCTTTATCCAAGGCGTCGATGCTTCCACGAATCGCAACCCGGTCGTCACCGTCCTTGAAGATGTGTAGCTCATCGGTCAGCGAATCGATCTCGGTCTGCTCTTCAAAGCTCAACAGCTTCCACGAAGGGTGCGTCCTAGCCTTGGACACCTTGGCAACAATATCCTCCGCCTCGACGCGCGCCTCGATCAGTTGTCGCTGCTCAAAGTCCGCCTCCGCATTGTCGAACGAATCGAGAATCATTGTCTCGACCTGCTCATCCGTCAACCCGTAGGTCGGCTTGACCTCGATCTCTGCTTCCTTGCCCGAGCGCTGCTCTCGTGCGGACACATGCAGGATCCCGTTCGCATCGATCAGGAAGCGCACCTCAATACGCGGCAGCCCCGCCGACATCGGCGGTATCCCTTTTAAGTCAAAGCGCGCCAGCGAGCGACAATCCTTCGCCAGCTCACGCTCACCCTGCACCACGTGGATCGCAACGTTCAGCTGCCCGTCGACCCCAGTTGTAAAGTGCTCTGTCTCACTCGCCGGGATCGTCGAATTCCGCTGGATGATCTTCGCAACCACCCCGCCGAGCGCCTCGATGCCAAGAGACAGCGGCGTCACATCGAGCAGCAGCATGTCCGCGGTCGCTGCCGAGCCACCGGAAAGAATGTCCGCCTGCACTGCCGCGCCAAGCGCCACCACTTCATCCGGATTGAGCTCCGTATGCAGCCTGCGTCCGCGTGCTTCCAGCTCAAACAGCTCGCCCACCTTCTGCTGCACCAGGGGGATGCGCGTCGAGCCGCCGACCATGACCACTTCGTCAATCTGGTCCGGCGTGGTGTTCGCATCCGCCAGCGCCTGCCGAACCGGCGCCAGTGTCCGCGCAACGATCGGCTGGATCAGCTCTTCAAACTGCGCGCGGGTCAACTCGCGCGCATAGGGTTCGCTCCCCGCCAGCTGCACCAGAATTTTTGTTGAGTCGCTGCTTGAAAGCGCGATCTTCGCATCGGTCACCGCCTTGCGCACCGTCTGCACTGCCTCGGCGTTCGCGCGAACATCCACGCCCAGGCTGCCTGCCATATCGTCGAGCGCAATAGCCAGCAGCAGGTTGTCGATATCATCGCCGCCCAGGTGGGTATCGCCGCCCGTTGCAACCACCTCGAAGATCCCCTCCTGCAGCCGCAGAATGGAAATATCGAACGTGCCGCCGCCAAAGTCATACACCGCGACCAGCCCCTGCTTCTGCCGGTCCAACCCATATGCCAGGGCCGCTGCTGTCGGCTCGTTCACCAGCCGCAGCACATCGAGCCCAGCCATGCGCCCTGCGTCCTTGGTCGCCTGCCGCTGTGCATCATTGAAATATGCCGGCACCGTCACGACGGCCTTCGTCACCGGAACACCAAAATACCGCTCGGCGTTGCGCTTCAGCTGCCGCAGCACCTGCGCGCCGATCTCCGGCGGCGTGTACTGCTGGTCGCCCACCTGCAGCCGAATCACCTCGCCGGGCGCCATATCCGCGGCCGGCCGAAATGGGAAAAGCTTCAGCTCCTCCTGCACATCCTCGAGCCCGCGTCCCATCAGGCGCTTGGCCGAGTACACGACGCGGTTCGCGGACTCGGCCAGGTACGGGTGCGCGGCATAGCCCACAAGTACGCGGCGATCCCCCTTCTCCGGGAAAGCCACCACCGAGGGCACCAGGTTCGTGCCGTCTTCGCCGGGGATCACCACCGGCTGCCCCGCCTGCATAAACGCCACCAGCGAGTTCGTCGTGCCAAGATCGATGCCGACAATCCGCTCCGGCGCTGCCGGCGCCCCGCCAATCTGGAGCAAGCCCTTATCTTCCATTGCCATTCGTTTCCTATCCAGCTTCCCAGTCTAGCTGTTCAGCGCTTCGCGGACGTCGCGCACAAGGTTTCGCACATAGCGGCGCTTATCCAGCAGCGCGGCCATTGCATCCAGGCCTGCCCTGCGCTCCGTTAAAATTTCCCCTTCAGCCGCCGCATCCCACTTCGTCCACTCGCCCTGAATCTGCGCGTCAATGGCATCGAACTGACCCTCGAACTGGGTACGAGCCTCTTCGAGGTCAGCACGCAGTTGAGGATCGTCCTCACCCATCTGCGCGTTCATCCGCATCTCTTCCAGCTGCATGTTCAGCTCAAACACCTCGGCCAGTAGCTCCGGAGGTACATTCTTTTTTTCCGTATCAGCCGCTCGCGCATCGTCCGCAAGCGTGACCCCTTCAAGCCGCAGCAGGTACTCCGTTCGCGCAGTGGGATCTTTCAAGGCACGGTAGGCGTCATTCAGCAGCGAAGTCTGCTCCAGGCTCCACTGCTGCTTTTCGGCGTCGGCTTGTGCAAATCTGTCCGGGTGTACCTCGCGGCTTTTTCGATAGAACGCGTGCGTTAACGCGGCCTCATCCAGCGCGAGCTTCCGCGGCAAATCGAACACAGAAAAATAATCCGCGCCGGCGGGCGCGGAGGTTGGGGCGGAGTCTAATTCCTGCTTAGGCATTGGCTGTCCTCATGCGGAAAAGGACGATCCGCAGCCGCACGATTTCGTCGAGTGCGGATTGATGAAGTTAAAACCCTGCCGCATCAGCGTTTCCTCATAGTCCAGCACCATGCCGTGCAGGTAGAGGAACGACTTCGGGTCGACAAAGATTCGGATGTCGTCGAACTGATACACCCGGTCGCGCTCTCTCGCCTGCGTGTCGAACCGGATATTGTAAGAAAGCCCCGAGCATCCGCCACCCTGAATGCCAAGGCGCAAGCCGCCTTCAACCGGCGACACATTCTCCTTTGCCATGGCAACGCGGATGCGCTTGAGGGCGCGCTCGGTGACCTGCACACCCTTCTGGGTCGGCGCTATGTTGCTCGGGTTCAATACGGCTGGAAGTGTTGTGCTCATACCATCACGGTGTGTCTGCTATTTGCCGATGCTTGCTTCAAGATGAGAAACCCGGTCGGTCAACTCGATGACTTTGCCGGTCAACATATCAATTCGACCGCCAAGGTCGCCTCGAAGTGTACCCATCTCACTGCGAATAGCCGTTGAGTCCTGGCGGTTCATTAAAATCCCCACCAGGACCACGACTGTCGGAATTGCAACTGTCCATGTCTCGTTCATAGCTCACCATCGTAAGCGCAGAGGAACACTTGACGGGTAACTTAAAGTGCCGAAGCAGTGACCGGAGTACCGGCCGCTTCCGCCACGCCATTCTTGGTCTTCCAGTCCCCGATCGCCGCGCGAATCGCATCTTCCGCGAGCACCGAGCAGTGAATCTTGACCGGCGGCAGCGCTAGTTCCTTCACAATATCCGTGTTCGAGATGGTCATCGCTTCCGCGATCGTTTTACCCTTTACCCACTCGGTCGCGAGCGAGCTGGAAGCAATAGCCGAGCCGCAGCCGAAGGTCTTGAACTTTGCTTCCTCAATAACCTGCGTCTCGGGATTTACCTTGATCTGCAAGCGCATCACGTCACCGCACTCCGGTGCTCCAACCAGACCCGTACCGACTTCACTCGAGCTCTTGTCCAGCGTACCGACGTTGCGGGGATTGCTGTAGTGATCTACGACCTTATCGCTGTATGCCATGTTGTTCCTCCTGGAACTGAAAACCTGTCGCTAAAACTTACACCTTAGTGAGCGGCCCATTCGATCTTCGTCAAATCGATGCCCTCTTTCACCATTTCGTATAGCGGCGACAACTCGCGAAGCTTCTGCACCACGTCGATCAGTTTGTCCGCCACGTAATCCACTTCCGCCTCAGTATTGAACCGCCCCAGCCCGAAACGAATCGAGGAGTGCGCCACATCGTCGCCCAGCCCGAGGGCCTTCAATACATAAGATGGCTCAAGCGTCGCCGAGGTGCAAGCCGAACCGCTCGAAACCGCGATATCGTTGATTCCCATCAGCAGACTCTCGCCCTCGACGTACACAAAGCTCATATTCAGGTTGCCCGGCAGCCGGTGCTCCATCGAACCGTTTACGTGGACATAATCGAGCGCATCTTCAAACTTCTTCTGCAAACGTGTGCGCAGCGCCAGTTCGCGCTCGCCTTCGGCCTGCATTTCCTCGCGCGCAATCTCCGCGGCTTTGCCGAAGCCCACAATCCCAGGCACATTCAGCGTACCTGAACGCATTCCGCGCTCATGACCGCCGCCGTTGATCTGCTCTGAGATCTGTACACGCGGGTTGCGGCGACGCACATAAAGAGCGCCTACACCCTTCGGCCCGTACAGCTTGTGCGCCGTCAGGCTAAGCACATCGATCTGCAGCGCCTGCACATCGACCGGAATCTTGCCAACCGCCTGCACCCCATCCGTATGAAAAATGACGCCTTTTTCATGGCAGAGCTTGCCGATTTCAGCGACCGGCTGCACCACGCCAATCTCATTGTTGGCGAACATGATCGAGACCAGGATCGTCTTCTCGGTCATTGCCGCCTTCAATTCTTCCAGATCGATCAACCCATCTGCCTTCACCGGCAGGTATGTCACCTTGTAACCCGACTTTTCCAGCCTCTTGCAAGTGTCAAGCACGGCCTTGTGCTCTGTCACCTGGGTGATGATATGGTTGCCGCGCTCCTTGTACATCTCGGCGATACCCTTGATCGCCAGGTTGTTTGACTCGGTCGCCCCAGAGGTGAAGATGATCTCCTTCGCCGTCGCACCGATCAGCTTTGCGATCTGCTCACGCGCGCCCTCGACGCCCTGCTCAGCTTCCCAGCCGAACCCATGGTTCCGACTGGCTGCGTTGCCGAACTTGCCCGTAAAATACGGCACCATCGCTTCCAGCACCCGCGGATCCATCGGCGTCGTCGCGTGGTTATCCATGTAGATGGGCAGCTTCACGCCATGGGGCGCCATACCGGCCTCGCCAGTTTGCACGGGTACAACCTGGTCGCCTTCCGGCGCGCTCAGCGGCGGGTTTTCCTGCATCTGCGTTGCTGTACTCATCGGTATTACTCTCCCGGTCGATCAGAAAAACTTGCGGTTTGAAACTTGTCCTGCGCCACGCCTACATGCGGATGGAAACCAGGCTCTCTGCGCTCTTTGCCATGCGCTGCGGGTCGCTGTCCACCAGGTCGCCGATCCGGATTCCCTTCAGCAGGTCCATGATCGACTCGTTTACCTTGGCCATTGGCTCTTTGATGGTACAGCTGTCGGTAAGGTCGCAAGGCTTTGCCCCACTTGTACATGCGGTCAAAAATAAAGGCCCGTCCACCGCGCGAATCACCTCGAACACCGTGATGCTGAACGAGTCCCGCTGTAGCGCGTATCCACCGTTCATTCCGGCAGTCGAGCGTACTAACCCGACCTTGGCCAGCCTTTGCAGAATCTTCGCCAGCAACTGCGGTGGAATGTGGTAGGCCTCGGCAATATCCTTCGCGCTCAGCGCAGCAGAGTGCGGATGCTCGGCAAGATACTTGAGCGCCATGAGCCCGTAATCCGCCTTTTTTGTCAATCGCAGCATCGGACTTCAGTATAGGTCCGGAAATAGGGCGCCGCAATGCTCCCGGAGCTTTTAGGCGCAATTTCAATAATTATTATCAAAGCCTATCTCGGCCCAGCCCTGTAATAGTGCTCTGATCGGTCCGCCTTTCGCGGCCCATGAAGCAGAACGCCCGTCTCAGGGCTTGGACTCCGCACAAACCGGCGATACAATCGTCGCTGGCGGGTTCCAGAGCCCGCCCCCACTGCCATGCCAAATCCCTGCAAACACCCTAGAGTGCGTATTGTCTCTCGCCAGGAAGATGTCGAGTTCGTCGAATGTCAGGATTGCGGAGAGGTCTTCGATTCCGATGAGTTCCGCGATATGGAAATTGAAGAGAAAGCCGGCCTCGTTCCCCAGGGCGACTTGGATCCCGACGGCGACGCCGAAGCGGACCACGCTTAACGCGGGTCGGGATATGCTGCACGCGCTGTTTTAGTCGAACAACTCAGGCGTCTCGGGTGCTGATACGCTCAGCCTCCAGGCCATTTTCATCGCGTAATCAAACCCCGAGACGCAAGCCAGCGCGCCGGTAGCGATCAGCGACCAGTGCCGCACCCAGTCCACCGCACGCCAAGGTTCGAACTGGGCCAGCATCACCGCGATCACCGCGACGATCTGCGCCAACGTGTTTGCCTTGCCGAAAATGCTGGGCCGGAAGCTCCGCAGGCCGAGCGCCGCGAAAAGAATCGCCCCGACCACAAGAATACCGAGGTCTCGCGCGAACACCAGCAGCGTGACCCGGCGCGACACCAGCCCCACGTGGTGCAGCGTCAGGAAAAGCGACGACAGCAGCAGTTTGTCCGCCACGGGATCGAGGTACTGGCCCAGCCTGGTGCGCTGCTTGAGCCAGCGCGCCAGCAAGCCGTCCAGCGCATCGGACACACCGGCAATCACAAACAGCGTGAACGCGAGCCGGTAATGCCCTTCGAGCACAGCCAGCAGCAGAAACGGCACCAGGCAAAGGCGCAGAAACGTAAGCTGGTTCGGCGCGGCGCGAAGCTGGCTCATCGGTAGGCGGTTTCAGCAGGACAAGGATGCGGTCCACGCAGTCGCGCAGGCCAGTCGTGATCGTATCTCACGTCGGCAATGTTGATAAACATTCCGTGTACCTGCTTGACACTCCGCCGATCGCTCTTTAGCGTTAAGTGCAGGACAGAACAGATGCCGGCCCTCTACCATCCCGCCCACCACCATACCCATAGCCACATTATGGCGGCAGCATCGTGCGGGGTTCGGCAGTAGCTCCACTCCCGACACACTCCAGAAGAACCAAAGGCCCGCCCGCCGCAGCCCCAAGCGCAGGCGGGTTTTTTATTGCGAATACGAGAGGAACAGATGGCAGCAATCGACTTCAACAAAATGGACGGCCTCGTACCCGGCATCGTCCAGGACGCCGCCACCGGCGAGGTCCTCATGGTCGGCTTTCTGAACGAGGAAAGCTACCGCAGGACGACTGAAACCGGCTATGTGACCTTCTGGAGCCGCACCCGTTCAAAGCTCTGGACCAAGGGCGAGACCAGCGGTAACCGGCTGCGCGTCGTTTCCGCCGCGACCGACTGTGACCAGGACACCCTGCTGTACCGCGTCGCCGTCGAAGGAGACGGCCTCGTGTGCCACGAAGGCACCGTCAGCTGCTTCACCCGCCCACTTCCTCTCGGCGCCTCGCAGGAGACTCGTTAGACCATGGCAGACAAGAAAAAACTCCGTCTCGGCATCCCCAAGGGCTCGCTCCAGGACGCGACCATCGAACTGTTCGGTAAGGCCGGCTGGAAAATTTACGCCAACGGCCGCTCATACTTCCCGCAGATCGACGACCCCGAGATCGAATGCATGTTGATTCGTGCACAGGAGATGGCCCGCTACGTCCACTCCGGCGTCCTCGATGCCGGGCTCACCGGCGTAGACTGGGTCATCGAAAGCGGCCTCAAGGTCGAGAGCGCCTGCTCGCTGACGTACGCCAAGCAGAGCCGCCAGAAGGTCAAGTGGGTGCTTGCGGTGCCCGAGGACTCGCCCTGGAACCGCGCCGAGGACCTCGTCGGCAAAACCATCGCCACTGAACTCGTCGAGGTCACGAAAAGCTATTTCGCGGCGAAAAAAGTGCCCGTCACAGTCGAGTTTTCCTGGGGCGCGACCGAGGTCAAGCCGCCCATGCTGGCCGACGCCATCGTCGAGGTCACCGAGACCGGCTCCAGCCTGCGCGCCAATCGCCTGCGCATCATCGACACCGTGATGGAAAGCGAAACCCACCTGATCGTGAACAACGCGAGCTACGCAGAAAGCTGGAAGCGCTCCAAGGTCGACACGCTGGCCCTTATGCTGCGAGGCGCGATCGACGCGCAGGGCCAGGTCGGTCTGATGCTCAACGTGCATCGCGACAAACTGGCGGAAGTGCTTGCCGTGCTGCCCGCGCTCAACTCACCGACAGTTTCCTCGCTCAGCGATGGCGCCTGGTCCGCCGTCAACACTATCCTTGAAGAAGGCGTCGTGCGCGACGTCATTCCCCGGCTGAAGGCGGCGGGGGCGACCGGTATCGTCGAGTACCCGCTTAACAAAGTCGTTCTGTAACCACAACAGTATTAATAACGGGAAAGGCGCGATGGACATCGTTCGCACCACAGGACTAGGCGGCCGTCGCGGACGCGCCCGCATTGAAGAGCTTGCCCGGCGCGGCGCCGCCATGGACCGCCGCGTCCAGCCCACGGTCGAGCGCATCGTCAACGCCGTGCGTAAGGATGGCGACAAGGCCCTGCACAGCTGGGGCGCCAAGCTCGACGGGCTCGATGCGAAAGCTCCGCTCGCGGTTGACCCGGCCCGTATGCAGGCAGCGCTCGCCGAGGTCCCGACGTCTCTCCGCGACGCGCTCGAGCAGGCCGCTGACAACATCCGCGCGTTTGCTCAAAAGCAGCTGCCGAAGGAGTGGGATTTCGAGCCCACGCCCGGCCTCACCGTCGGCCAGCGAGTCCGCGCCATCGGCTCCGTCGGCTGCTACGTGCCCGGCGGCCGCCACCCTCTGCCGTCCACGCTGCTCATGACCGCGATCCCGGCGCAGGTCGCAGGCGTCGAGCGCATCGTCGCCGTCTCGCCGCGACCGGCGACCGAGGTCCTCGCCGCCGCCGCGCTGCTCGGCATTACGGAGTTCTACCAGGTCGGCGGCGCGCAGGCTATCGCCGCGCTCGCATACGGCACCGAGAGCATCGCGCGCGTCGACAAGATCGTCGGCCCCGGCAATGCCTACGTCACCGCTGCTAAAAAACTTGTCGCGTTCGATGCAGGCATTGACATGCTCGCCGGACCAACCGAAATCATCGTGACCAGCGAAACCGGCAGCCCCCGCGACATCGCCGCAGACCTCGTCGCGCAGTCTGAGCACGACCCCGACGCCGTCGCCATCTTCATCACCACGCAGGCCGAGCTCGCGCGCCGCGTCGTCACGGAAGCCAAGCAGCAGGCGCGCGCCAACCCCATCGCCGCGCTCGCGCTCGACCGCAACGGCGTCGCCATCATCGCCGGCTCACTTCAGGAGTCGCACGACATCACGAATCAGCTTGCCGGCGAGCACCTCACCGTCGACACCGAGGCCGATCTCGACTGGGTCCGCAACGCCGGCTCCGTGTTCATCGGCCGCTGGTCGCCGCAGCCCATGGGCGACTACATCTCCGGGCCAAACCACACGCTGCCCACCGGCGGCGAAGCCCGTTTGCGCGGCGGCCTGAGCGTGCATGACTATCTGAAGCTCATTACGGTGCAGCAGTACGACGCGCAGGCGCTCGCGATTCTCGGCCCTCCGGCGATCCGCATTGCCGAGGCCGAAGGCCTCACCAGCCACGCCGAAGCAATCCGCGCGCGGGGAGTCATCGCATGAGCAGCGCGCCTGAGATTGATGGCATCCCGGAGCGAAGCTCCGCACCCGCCCCACGCGAAGTGGCGCCCGCTACACGCGAAGTGGCGCCCGCTACACGCGAAGTGGCGCCCGAGCCACGCGGAGTGGTTCGTGCCATGAAGGAGTACCACCCGCCACTTGGCGGCCGCGACGGCCTGCGCCTCGACTTCAACGAAAACACGCTGGCCTGCTCCCCGCGCGTCAAAGAGGCGCTAGCCGCCATCACCACGGCGGACCTCACGCGCTATCCGGAGCGCGCTCCCGTCGAAGCGCTCGTGGCCCGGTATCTGCAACTGTTGCCATCACAGATACTGCTTACCAACGGCGTCGATGAAGCGATCCATGTTCTGTGCCAGGCTTACCTCGACCCCGGCGATGAGGTTCTGCTGCCCGTGCCCACCTACTCCATGTATGAGGTTTACGCCTCCGCCGCGGGCGCGGCCATCGTGCCGGTGCAGTCCGCGCGGAAGGACTTTGCGTTTCCCTACCAACAGGTGCTCGCTGCCATCAGCCCGCGTACCCGCCTTATCGCGCTCGCCAACCCCAACAGCCCCACCGGTACGCCCGTCTCGCGTGAGCAGATTCTCTCGATCGCGCAACGCGCACACCACGCCATCGTGCTCGCCGACGAAGCCTACTTTCATTTCCATGGCGAGACCGTGCTGGACTGCATCGGCGCGGGCGCATACCCGAACCTTGTCGTCGCCCGCACTTTTTCAAAAGCCTACGGGCTCGCCGGTCTGCGCCTCGGACTGCTCGCGGCCGCGCCCGAAATCATGCGGTGGCTGCGCCGCGTGATCTCGCCCTACAGCGTCAACGCGCTCGCGCTCGCCTGCCTTCCACCCGCGCTTGAGGACTCGGCCTATCTCGACTGGTACGTCGGTGAGATCCGCACCGCCCGCGACGAGTTCCACGCCGTATGCGAAGAGCTCGGTATTCCCACCTGGCCCTCGGCGGCCAATTTTGTCCTCACGGACATCGGCGCAAAACACCGCAAGTTCACGCAGGCCATGCACGCACACGGCATCCTGGTACGCGATCGATCCACCGACCCAGGCTGCGACGGCTGCGTTCGCATCACCATCGGCACCCGCGAGCAGATGCGTCAGTCGCACGACGCGCTCCGCTCCGTGCTGCCCACGCTACGATAAAGAAAGGTGGAAAACCTTGAGCGAACCAGCGACGCAAACAGCACCAGCAAAAGCGACCGCGCCTGCGGTGAAAGTAACTCGGGCGAAAGCAGGAAAGATCAGGCCGCGCACAGCATCGCTCGATCGCGACACGACCGAGACGAAGATTGCCCTGCGCCTCACCATCGAGGGCAGCGGCCGCTACAAAATCTCGACCGGCATTCGCTTCTTCGACCACATGCTCGAACTGTTTACGCGGCACGGCGCGTTCGACCTCGAGCTCACCTGCAAGGGAGATCTCGACGTCGATCAGCACCACACCATCGAAGACGTCGGCATCGCGCTCGGCGAAGCGTTCGACAAGGCACTCGGCGACAAGAAGGGTATTCACCGCGCCGGGTATTTTCTGATGCCTATGGATGAGACGCTTGGCATCGCCGCCGTCGACCTGAGCGGACGCGTTGCCTGCAAGGTCAAAACCAAGGTAAAGACCGAGCTTGTCGGCGACCTGCAGAGCGAGCTGGTTGAAGATTTCTTCGACGGCTTTGCCCGCGGCGCCCGCGCGAATGTTCATCTCAAAACAATGTACGGCCGCTCGAACCACCACAAACTTGAAGCGCTCTTCAAGGCATTTGCGCGGGCGCTGCGCGTTGCCTGCTCGCGCGACAAACAGCTGGGCGAAATGCTGCCGTCCACCAAAGGACTTCTGTGATCGCAGTCGTCGATTACAAGGCGGGCAATCTTACCAGCGTGCTCAAATCGCTTGTTGCCGCCGGTCCGCAAAGCAATTTCCAGGCCACTGAGGATCCGGAGGTCGTGCTGCGCGCCGAAAAGATCGTGCTCCCCGGCGTCGGTCACTTTGCGGCTACGCAGCACCTGCGCGACCGCGGTCTTGCCGACGCAATAAGCGAACGAACTGCCGCAGGCGTCCCTTTCCTCGGCATCTGTGTCGGGCTGCAGTGGCTGTTCGCCGGCTCCAGCGAGTCGCCTGAAACGCCCGGCTTCGGCGCTTTCGCCGGGGCGTGCAGCCGCTTCGTCATACCCGGGCTAAAATGCCCGCACGTCGGCTGGAACTCGCTTCACCTCCCCCGGCCCACACCCCTCACCAGCGGCCTGGCCGAAGGCGAGCACGTCTACTTCACGCATTCCTACCGCGCACCGCTCGTTCCGCAGACGACCGCAATTTGTAACTACGGTGGTGCCTTTACCGCGATCGTCGAACGCGACAACATTATGGGTGTGCAGTTCCACCCGGAAAAATCCGGCGCCGCGGGCCTTCGACTGCTCGCCAACTTCATGAGGCTTTAGCAGAATGCTGACCAAGCGCATCATCGCCTGCCTCGACGTGACCTCAGGCCGTGTCGTCAAAGGCATTCAGTTTGAAGACCTCATCGACGCGGGCGACCCCGCCGCGCTCGCCGAGCGCCACGCCGCGGCCGGTGCGGATGAGATTGTCCTGCTCGACATCACGGCCACGCATGAAGGCCGGGGAACTCTGCTCGCCACCGTCCGCAACACCGCCCAGCGGCTCTTTGTCCCGTTCACCGTCGGCGGCGGCATCCGGTCCGGCGACAACGCGACCGAAGTCTTTGACGCGGGCGCTGATAAGGTTTCCATCAACTCCGCCGCGCTTGCTGATCCTTCGCTCATCGACGCCATCGGGCGACGCTTCGGCGCACAAGCCGTCATTGTCGCCATCGACGTGCGACGCGCCAACGGCTCGCCGCAGGCGGCCCAGGTCTTTGTAAACGGCGGCCGCAAATCAACGGGCCGCAATGCTGTCGACTGGGCGCGCGAAGCCGAGGCACGCGGCGCCGGCGAAATCCTGCTCACCAGCATGGACTCCGACGGCACCCGTGCCGGCTTCGATTGCGAACTCACCGCCGCGGTCTCCGATGCCGTGCAGATCCCCGTCATCGCCTCGGGCGGCGCAGGCTCCGCGCAGCACTTCGCCGAGGTGTTTCAGCAGGGCCACGCCGATGCAGCCCTCGCCGCCAGCATCTTCCACTTCGGCGTCTCCGACGCGCGCGCGCTGAAGCAGGAGCTGCAGAAAAGCGGCGTCTCCGTGAGGCTTCCATGCTGATTCCGGCCATCGACCTCATGGGTGGACGCATCGTCCAGTTAGTGCAGGGCGAAGAGCTGCGCATCGCCTCCGACGATTTTGATTACTGGATCGATCGCTTTCGCAGCTACCCGCTCGTGCAACTCATCGACCTCGATGCGGCCAAGCAACAGGGCGACAATCGCGCGCTGATTGCGCGCATCGCCCGCGAGCTCCCCGTGCAGGTCGGCGGCGGCATCCGCACCGCGCAGCAGGCGCTCGATCTGCTCGCGCTCGGCGTGCGCCGCGTCATCTTCGGCTCAGCCCTGTTTCCGCAATTGGGCGTTGACGTCGCACTCGCGCGTGAAATCGCCGGCGCTATCGGCCCCGGGCAGTTCTTCGCAAGCATCGATACAAAAAACGGCTTTGTCGCAGTGCGAGGCTGGCGGGATCAAACCACCCTCACCCCGGACGATGCCATCCGCGCGCTTGAGCCCTTCTGCGGCGGCTTTCTCTACACCCACGTCGACACCGAAGGCACGCTGCAAGGCTTTCCGCTCCCCGTCGCCCAGCGCCTTCGCACCCTCACGCAGAAACAGCTCATCGTCGCCGGCGGCATCCGCGAGCAGTCTGAAATCGACGCCCTCGACCGTCTCAACATTGACGCCGTCGCCGGCATGGCCGTCTACACCGGCCTGATCGCTACGTAAAAACCGCCTACGCGGCTAGCGGCCACTTCGTGGCGGGTGCTCGTTGAAGGCTGGGCCACATGGCTGCCGTGGCCCTCACGATGTTCGGGATCATGAATCCTTCTTGCGGAAGGGTCACACGAATAACGAAAACACGTCCCGAAGGGACCGCCAGCCGCGTAGGCGGTTTTAACTCGGACGCGTCCTGTGCCGCACCACCGCGCCAATGATCGCGAAGAACACCGCCAACCCGAACATAATGACTGCGGGCCGCTGATGATGCACCATCGCAGCCGCACCGGCCTGCAATGCCCAGATCACCGCAAGGACCGCCCATACCATCCAAAGCCGCATACTTATTTCAGGCTAGCATTTTCACACCACACGCAAAGGGACCGGCTCGCAACCAGGCTCCATAACCGGAACAGCATCGCGAAGCGTTCTATCGCGAGCAGCAGAAAATTGCGTCTTACTGGCATGGCTGCGCGTCCAAGCAGGGGCATGTACCTGCTGAAAGTGCAGCACTTCAACTGCACGACCGGCACACCCCCGAGGACCGATCTTGAATCCAAACAGCATGTCTTTCAGCCGCCAGGTTCTCCGTGGCGCCCGCGCCACCGCTCTGCTGCGTACGACCGCGGTCTTAGCCGCCGTTGCTTTTCTCACCGCCGCCGCCGCGCAGCGTGCTGATGGCGCAGACGCGCAGCGTGCAGGTATGGATTCGTCGATGCCGGACGCGCCCTCTGCCGTGCTCGCCGCTGCCCAGCAGCAACAGGCAGATAACGCCCAGTCGGGTACCTCCACGAACGGCCAGCCCAAGCAGACCAAGCGCATCCTTGGCATCGTTCCCAACTTCCGCGCCGTTTCGGCTGACACCAAATTGCCGCCGCAGACCGTCAAGGAAAAGTTCACGAGCACCGCCCAGCAGAGCTTTGACTACTCCTCCATCGTCTTCTCCGCGATCCTCGCCGGCGTGAACCAGGCTGAGAACTCCACGCCTCAGTTCCATCAGGGCGCAGCCGGCTACGCTCGCTACTTCTGGCATAGCTATGCCGACCAGACCGACGAAAACTTCTGGGTGCAGGCCATCGTGCCCGCGGTCACGCATGAGGATTCGCGCTACTACACACTCGGCCATGGCAACATCGTCAAGCGAGGTATCTACGCCTTTGACCGCACCCTGATCACCCGCAGCGATAGCGGCGGCGAAACTTTCAACTTTTCCGAGATTGTCGGCGCAGGCGCTGCCTCGGGCATTTCCACCGCCTACTATCCACGGGCCGATAAAGATTGGACCAAGACCGGTCAGCGCTGGCTCCAGAACGTCATCATTGACGGCGGCACCTATGTATTTCAGGAGTTCTGGCCCGACATCAACAACGCCATCTTCCACCAGAAGGACTAGGCCGCTCCTCGCATGACAACCCAACAGCCTCTCCGCGTCGCCATCTCCGCCTCGCTCAATGACTCCCTCCTGCGTTTTCTGCCGGAGGAAGTCGAGGTCGTTCGCTACAACCCTGACGGCGAGCACGATCCTATCGAGGTAGACGTCCTGGTGCCGCCCAGCTTCGGCAGGCAGGCCGCCGACGTCCTTTCCCGCGTTAAGACCCGGTACGTGCAGACCATCTCCGCCGGGGTCGAAACCATCCTCCCCATGCTGCCGGAGGGTGTCATCCTGTGCAACGCGCAGGGCGTCCATGACAGCCCCACAGCCGAGTGGACAGTCACCGCCATCCTCGCCTCGCTCAAATGGCTGCCTTTCTACGCGGGGCTCCAGCAGCAGGGCCGCTGGGGCACGCGGCAGGAAGCCGACGCCCACTGGCAGCAGACTTTCGGCTCGCAGCATGGCTCCAGCTCACCCGTGCTCATCGAGGAGCTCCCCGGCAAAACCGTCCTTATCGTTGGCTACGGCTCTATCGGCAAGGCCATCGAGGCGCGCCTGCAGCCATTCGAGCCTGCGAAGATCATCCGCGTCGCCCGAACCGCTCGGGAGGGTGTGCACAGCGTCGGCGAGCTTGACGAGCTGCTGCCCCAGGCCGACATCGTCGTGCTCATCATGCCGCTCACGCCGGAAACGCACCACCTGCTCGGGCAGCCGCAGCTCGCCCGCATGAAGCGCGGCGCGCTGCTCGTCAATGCCGCGCGCGGCGCCGTCATCGACACCGATGCGCTCGTCGACGCGCTTAAGGCACGTCACATCCGGGCAGCGCTCGATGTTACCGACCCTGAGCCGCTGCCGGAAGGACATCCCCTGTGGAAAGCGCCGGGCCTGCTGCTTACCCCGCACGTCGCCGGTTCCACGCCGGTTTTCTACGATCGCGTCTTCCGCTTCATCGGCAGCCAGCTCCAGCGCCTTCTCGACGGGCAGGAGCCTGAAAACATCATCCGCGGCGAATACTAGCGCCTTTTTCGCTCATTCCGTACCTGGATAGGGTGGTTTACCCTGCACGTGTCATCAAGCTGCTGTAAACACTTATGGGTCTTCTGCTTACAGGACACGCAGGCATAGTAATCTTGCAAAGCGCAGGCATTTTCCTGGTAAGGATTCCAGATTCACCATGGCGAAGTTCACGGTAGGCGTAGACATGGGCGGCACCAACCTGCGGATCGCAGGCTACTCCAGCCATTGGAGGCGGCTTTCCTCGGTCGCCATCCCCACCCGCGTCAGCGAAGGGCCCTCTGTTGTCCTCGGCGATATGGCCTCCGCCATCCGGCACGTCATTGAGCAGTGCGGCGGCGTCGGCGAGCTTGAAGGCATCGGGGTCGGCAGCCCCGGACCCATTGAGCTGCCCGAGGGACGCCTGTTGCAGCCGCCCAATCTGCCCGGCTTCCACGCCCTCGAGCTTAAGACCGAGCTCGAAGGCCTGCTCGACCTGCCCGTCATTATTGAGAGCGACGCCAATGCCGCCGCCCTCGCCGAAGCGCATGCCGGCGTCGGCGAGAAGTATGGCGTCGACTCGCTTTGCATGCTCACCCTCGGTACCGGGGTCGGCAACGGCCTTATTTTCAGCGGCAAAATCTGGCACGGTTTTCGCGGCATGGCCGGCGAGGCAGGGCACGTCGCCGTCTGGCCTGACGGCATCCCCTGCACCTGCGGCAATCGCGGATGCCTTGAGCTGTTCGCCTCAGCCACCGGCATCGCCCGCATGGCACAGGAAACTGCCTACGAAGGCCGCTCGCCCCGGACCCGTGAGCTGATCGACCGTAGTGTCGCCATCACCGCCCGCGATGTCGCCCGCTTCGCCGAGGAAGGCGATGAAGGAGCGCTCGCCGTCTATAACACCGTCGGCCGGGCCCTGGGCCTGTCGCTCGCCGGCCTCGTCAACATCCTCAACGTGCCTCTTTTCGTGATTGGCGGGGGTGCCTCCGCGGCCTGGCACCTGTTCGCCCCCGCGCTGTTTCAGGAGCTGGAGCGCGCCAGCTACGTCTACCGACTCACCATGCCGCGCGACAAGATGGAGTTCACCCCGGGCCGCACCAACGTGCTGCCCGCGCTGCTCGGCAGCGACTCCGGCATTCTCGGCGCCGCCATGGTTCCGCGTTACGCCCCTGACCGCCCTGCATGAGATCGGCCTTTGCCGTAATGTATCCTTGGGGTCACCGCCAGAGTTAAAGCCTTTGTCCTTGCCGACATAACGAGTGCAGAGACACCGGGTTGAGTAAGACCCGGCGCGGCAGGAACAACAGGAGAGCGTGCGACCGGCGGCCTATGCAGCGAAAACCGACCATGAACGATGTAGCGCGAGCGGCCGGGGTCGGCACCATGACCGTTTCCCGTGTGCTCAACGGCTCGCAGCATGTCTCGATCGGGGCTGCCGAGCGTGTGCGCGCCGCCATCGCCCAACTCGGCTACCATCCCAATGAAATGGCCCGGGCTCTGCGCAACTCCAAGTCGCGCACCATCGGCCTGCTGCTGCCGAACCTGCACGACAGCTTTTATGCCACCTGCGCCCACGCCCTCAACATGGTCGCGCAGGAGCATGACTACACCGT
The DNA here is from genome assembly GCA_965276625.1 of Acidobacteriaceae bacterium. Lineage (GTDB taxonomy): Bacteria > Acidobacteriota > Terriglobia > Terriglobales > Acidobacteriaceae > EB88. The sequence goes on along the minus strand of CBDIBB010000002.1, from coordinate 985,260 downwards.
ACTGCTGACCGTCACCAACGATGATTCGGAACACGAGTTCAACGAAGCGCAGCGCATGATGCAGCGCCATGTCGAAGGCCTCGTCGTCATCCCGGCCAACTCCGAGCACTGCCGCCTCGGAGACCGCGAGTTCCGCGAAATCCCCGTCGTAAGCCTCGACCGGCCCCTACTCAAGAGCGGCGAAGCTGAGGTCGACTCCGTCACAACGGAAAACGAGTCCGGCGCCCGCATCGCGACCGAACACCTCATCCACCAGCACCATGCGCGGCGCGTCTTTTTCATCGGTCACAAACCGGGCCTGTATACGATGGAGCGCCGCTGGGCCGGCTACACCGCCGCGATGGAGGCTGCCGGCCTCACGCCCCACGCCACCTTCAGCTGCAACTCAGAGGAAGCCGCCATCGAAATACTGCGCGACGCCATGGCGGTCGCCGAGCCGCCGCAGGCCATCTTCTCCGCCAACAACCTCACCACCCGCTATACTTTGTCGGCATTAACGCACCTGCGCCTTCGCATTCCCGAAGATGTTGCACTGATCGGATTCGACGACCTGGAGCTCGGGGACCTGCTGCACCCCGCGCTCACCGTGGTGCGCCAGCCTATGCTCGGGCTCGGCCAGACCGCCGCCCGCATGCTCTTCGCCAAGGTGAAGCAACAGGTTCCACTCGACCAGGTCGCCCAGGTCGTTCTCCCGCTCGACTTCGTCGTTCGCCACTCCTGCGGTTGCGCCTACACGCGCGGCGGCTAGGCAGTCGCGACGGAACACCCTTCCAGGCTTTCCGCCATCACTTTCTCTTCGAACGGCAGCCTCACCACGAACTCCGTTCCGTCCGGCGCCGAGGTGAAACGGATTTCCCCGTGGAAATTCCCGGCTACGATCCGGTGGGCAATGTCGAGACCCAGCCCGGTGCCCACGCCCGCTTCCTTGGTCGTGTAAAACGGCTCGAAGATGTGCTCCCTGTGCTCTGCCGCGATCCCCGAGCCGTTGTCGCTGATTCCGACGCAGACCCAGCCCTCCTCGGTCCACAGCCGCACCGCAATCTGCCCCTTCTCGGGCGCGGCGTCGATTGCATTATCCAGCAGGTTGGTCCACACCTGCGCAAGGCCAGCCCCGACACACGAAATCTTAGTCTCGACAGGGGGTAGATCGCGCTTCACCTCAATCGACTTTTGCCGGAACTTGTGTCCCAACATAGTCAACGTGCTCAGCAGGCTGTCCCGCACGTCCACAACCTGCTTCCGGCTCTTGCCATCATAGGCATACTTCTTCACCGACAGCACCAGGTCCGTCACCCGGCTGATGCTCTCTTCGATCGTGCCCACGTGCTGCATGCTGCTGATCAGCGCTTCCAGGTAATTCAGCGCATCTGAGAAGATCACCGGCGGAAATGAAGAGCTCGCGCACACAATGTCGTCGCAACTCCAGCCCGCACCAACAATCGTCGGCGCCAGCCGCCAGGAGTTCTCAACGTGCCTCTCTTCCAGCCACTCGCCCATCTCTTCTTCACGGTCCGACTGTTCGAGCGGAGACAGGCTTTCCACCCGATGAATCGAAAACACATGCTCCTGCAGCGCGGCCATGCACTCCATCTGCTCTGGAGTCAACGGCTTGCGCGACAGGCGAAGCGAAATCTGCTGCAGGCGGGAGATGTTTTCCCGCAGCTGCGACGCCGCGCGCTTGGCCGCGGCGCCGGGGTTGTTCAACTCGTGCATCAGCCCGGCTGCCAAGGTGCCGAGCGAGATCAGCTTCTCCCGGTGCAGCGCCATCGCCTGATAGGTCTCGTACCGACGCACATGGTCCGCCAGAATGGCCTCACGCGTCACGGGTGAGACCGCCAGCAGCTTCCAAAAGCCTTCTTCCGGGATCCTCAGCATCCGGCAGCGCGTCGTCGCGACACCTTTGCTTTTCATGTTCCGCATGCCCATCAGCAGCGGAACCTCGCCAAAGGTCTCCCCGGCCTTGTAGGTCGCGAAGTGTACCTCGCGATCGCCTTCGAGCTTGGTGATCAGCAGCTCGCCTTCAAGCAACACACAAAATGCGTAGCTGCCGTGCTCCGCGGAGAGCCACACCTTGCCGCTCTCGCATTCCACCCGTTCGGTGCCCGCAAGATACTGCAAATGCTCCGGCCCCAGCTGCCGTAGCGTACTGCCCTGCCTCAGTTCACCCAGCAGTTGCTCGTTCAGCTCGGCCGGTTCTACCGTTCCATACTCTTCCGACTGTTTTGCCATCGCCCTGTCTCAACGGCCAGCTTCTGCTGCCCGCGCCTTTCCATGCCCCGGCTTATTTAGAACTGGGCCAGGTACTGGTGCATGAACTGTACTGCAATCGAACCTTCGCCTACCGAGGATGCCACCCTCTTGACTGAACCGAAGCGCACATCTCCAGCGACGAAAATGCCAGGAATACTTGTTTCCAGCAGGTACGGGTCCCTGTCCTCACCCCAGCCCTGCGGCAGTTTGCCTTCCCGCTTCAGGTCCGGCCCTGCCAGTACAAACCCGCGTTCATCTCGGAGGACGCGTTCCGGCAGCCAGTCTGTCTTCGGGGCTGCCCCGATGAAAATAAACAACGATGACGCCTGCCGCTCTTCCTGTACCCCGCCCCGGCGAATCGAAAGACACTCCAGGTGGGCTTCACCCGATACGCCGACCACCGCGGCATCCGTTTCGACCTCGATATTGGATGTGCCGGCAATCTGATCGATTAAATATTTCGACATGCTCTGTTTCAGCGAGTCCGCCCGTACCAGCATCGTCACCTTGCGCGCGAACTTGGCGAAGTGCACCGCGGCCTGTCCGGCCGAGTTCGCGCCTCCTACTATAAAGATCTCTTCGTTCGTGCAGGTCGAGGCCTCGCTCAGCGTCGCGCCGTAGTACACACCGGCGCCCAGCAGCCGGTCCGCCCCGGGCACGTCGAGCCGCCTCCATCGCACCCCGGTCGAAATCAGCCCCACGCGGCAGCTCACCTCGCGCCCATCCCCCAGCGTCACGTGGTGGTACTGGTCCCGGCTTTCAATCCGGGTCGCGGACTGGGTAATAAATTCCGTCCCAAACCGGGTCGCCTGCGTGATCGCCCTTCGCGCGAGGTCTTCCCCACTGACCCCGCTCGGGAACCCGAGATAATTTTCGATCCGGGAGCTCGACCCAGCCTGGCCGCCCGGCGCATCCGGCTCCACCAGCAGCGTCTTCAGCCCCTCGGAGCTGCTGTACACCGCCGCCGCCAGCCCTGCCGGCCCCCCACCCAAGATCACCAGGTCGTAAAAATCGCTTGCCGCCTCGGTCTTCAATCCCACCCGCGCCGCCAGGTCTCCAAGCGTCGGCTGCGATACAGCCGTTCCGTCCGGGAACAGCACTGCCGGCAGCTTCGCATCGACGATCCCGTACTGCTCTAGCATCGCTGCCGCCTGTTCATTCCGCTCCGGGTCCAGCCATTTGAACGGTATCTGGTGCCGGCTCAGGAAGTCCCGCACCTCGTGGTCCCGCGCGGACCAGCGCAGCCCAACCACCTGCAGCCCCTCGTAACGAGGCTTGTGTCCGCTGCCCCACGCCTCTAGCAGATCGTTCAGGACCGGGTATAGTCGCTCCTCCGGTGGGTCCCACGGCTTGGTCAGGTAGTAATGGATGCGCGCAGTGTTGATCGCCTGGATCGCCGCCTCGGTATCCGCGTATGCAGTCAACAGCGTCCGCTTCGCGTCCGGGTAGATCAGCTGAATCTTCTCAAGCAGCGCGACGCCGGTCATCCCGGGCATGCGCTGGTCTGAGACGATCAGCGCCATCGCGTCCCCGCGCTTCCTCAACTGTTCACAGGTATCGAGCGCCGCCTGACCGGAGCCGGCACGCAAAATCCGGTAGTTCTGTCCATACTGCCGGCGCAGGTCCTGCACCACAGCCTCCAGAACACTAATATCGTCGTCTACCGCAAGAATCACTGGCTTTGGCATGACTACGGAATTGTACTGCGGCTGCTTTCTTCGCGCGGCGAGTAGTGGTTACCCGGCAATCGTGCAATATATGCACTTCTTATGCCTCAAACATAGGGCTTATTTCAGCGCCATACAAGAATTTCTCGCTAAACGTGAAAATTGTTCTTGTAAAAAATCCGATTCAAGGTACTCTTGCGTCACCACAGAGATAGTTACCAGTACAACCTAAGTAGAGCGGCAGGCAACATAAGCAGCTCTCTTAAAACCGCTCCACACTGCACCCCTTCTCCCCCCCGAACTGTGAGCCGCTGTTCTGCACAGGCACCTGTCTGTCGCACAACGAGTCAAAGTCGCGTCGACAAGCATGGCACGACAGGCAATCCATTGAGGCCACAAGGATCAACACTATGAATAAGGTAATCCTCGCCGATAATCAGGCAATCTTCCGCACCGGCACCGCCAAGGTCCTGTCCATGGAAGACGATTTCCGAATCATTGCACAGTGCCCGGACGCGGAACGCTTACACAACGCGCTGGTCACTTTCCGCGGAGTCACCGTTCTTTTCGGCTCCACGCTTAAACTCGACACCCACCAGCTCATGCAGCAGATCTGCTCCGTCGGCAGCCGAGGCATCGCGATCCTCGAAAACAACGAGCCGACGCAGCCCTACCTGGCGGCACACGTACACGGGCTCTTCTTCCGCTCCATTACCGGTCCCACCCTGGTCGACTGCGTCCGTCGTGTCGGCCGTGGCGAGCGCGCCATTCACTCTGCCTCCAGTGCGAATGCCCTGCCCGATGAAGATCTGGTCGGCGCACGCGTCCGAGATCGCCTCACGCCCAAGGAAATGAAGATCGTCGCCTTAATAGTACAGGGTTGCAAAAACAAGGAAATCGCCATGCGCCTCGGCACAACCGAGCAGGTCATCAAAAACTATCTGCGCGGCGTCTACGACAAAACCGGCGTCTCCGATCGTCTTGAGCTGGCCCTATTCACCATTCACCACCGGATACTGGCGGAAGCAGCCGCCGCAGCCGGCAACCTGATCATGCAGGCAAGCTAAAAGGAAAAGCCGGTGCGAGCTTGGCTACCCTCCTCGGGTGAGCAAGCATGGGCGGTCAAGCTCGCATCAGTTCTACCTGTCCTACTACATCTACCTACAGGTGTTCCGTGGGGCCAACGCTATCAACCCCGTCTTGCTTACTGCTCGATTGATTTGTGCTGAAGTGCATCCACTTGCTTCTCCAACTGTGCCGCCCGGTTTGTCATCTCCGCCAGCTTGATTGTCAGCAGCACTTCCGTCATGGACTGCTCAATGGCTCTTAGCAGGCGCGCTTCCATCGTCTTCATGTCTTCACGCATGCTGCCAAAATTCACAGCCGCATCCTCGCGCATACTCCCGAAGTTTGCAGCCGTATCCTCGCGCATTGCGCTAAATCGTGCGCTCATATCCTCACGCATTTGAGCCTGCGATGATTTCACGGCTTCAAGTTTTTCCGCGATCGTGCGTAGCTCAGGCGCCAAAAAATCCTGAATAACTTTACGACCCTCGTCGATCGCTCCCATCAGCTCGTTTCCCTTCATCGCCTGCAAAAACGATTAGACACTTAATGCACGTTTAAAGAACTATGCTGCCATGCCAGCAACTGGTCAGTACAAATAAACGCAAAACTCGCTTTAAACCCGCCTACAGCCGCTCCGCCACGCTCTTTCCCTGCGTAAAGTGCAGCAGGTACTCCGGGCCGCCAGCCTTTGAGTCCGTGCCCGACATATTGAAGCCGCCGAATGGATGCGCTCCTACCATCGCGCCCGTGCACTTGCGGTTCAGGTACAGGTTCCCCACGTGGAACTCGCGCCTCGCCCGCTCCAGGTTTTCCGGCGCCGTCGAGTACACTGCGCCCGTCAGTCCGAACTCCGTCCCATTCGCAATCGCCAGCGCCTCGGTGAAATCGTTAGCCCGCAGCACGGCCAGCACCGGCCCGAAAATCTCCTCCTGGGCAATCCGCGCGTCCGGCTTTACATCCACGAACACCGTCGGCGCGACATAATAGCCGTCGGTCTCGGTTTCCACCGCCCCTCCGCCGGCCAGCAACCTGCCTTCCGTCTTGCCCGTCTCGATATACCCAAGCACCCGCTTCCGCGCCGTCTCGTTGATCACCGGCCCCATCCGCGGATTCTTCGCCGGGTCCGCAACCGAAATCGCCTCCATCCCCGCGCGGATCTTCTCGACAAAAACGTCGTAAATCGAGCTCTCGACAATGGCGCGCGAGCCTGCCGAACACTTCTGCCCGCTGAACCCGAACGCCGCCGCCAGTACCCCCTCGACCGCCGCATCCACGTCCGCGTCCGCCGCCACGATCGTTGCGTCCTTGCCGCCCAGCTCCAGAATCGTTCGCTTGATCCAGATCTGCCCCGGCCGCGGTTTCGCCGCCTTCTCGTGAATCTCCAACCCCACCGGCCGCGACCCCGTAAACGCGATAAACCGGACCTTCGGGTGCTCCACCAGCGAATTGCCGCACACCGGCCCGTCCCCCTGCAGCAGGTTGACCACGCCCGGCGGCATGCCCGCTTCTTCCAGCACATCCACAAACCGCGCCGCGATCGTCGGCGCATCCGGCGAAGGCTTCACCACCACCGTGTTGCCGGTCACAACCGCCGCTGCCGTCATCCCGGCCATGATCGCCAGGGGAAAGTTCCACGGAGGGATCACCGCGCCCACGCCCAGCGGAATGTAGGTCAGTTCGTCTCGCTCGCCCGGGTACTGGATCGGGGTCTCGGCGCCGGCCAGACGCAGCGCCTCGCGCGCGTAAAAGTCCAGAAAATCAATGCACTCGGCGACGTCCGCATCCGCTTCGGCCCAGTTCTTCCCAATTTCCAGCGTCAACCACGAGCAAAACTCGAACTTGCGGTCCTTGATAATCTCCGCGGTTCGCAGCAGCAGGGAGACCCGGTCCTCAAGCGGCGCAAACTTCCAGCTTTCAAACGCCTTGGCTGCCGCGTCCACCGCCGCATGCGCCTCGGCCACGCCGCCGGCCTGGTGGATGCCGATAACGTCCGACGGTTTCGCCGGGTTGCGCGACTCGAACTTTGCAGCCGTCGTTACCCGCTCGCCGCCGATTACCAGCGGGTACTCGCGCCCTGACTGGTCCCGAACCCAGTTCAGCGCCTGCTCCATCTCGTGCGTGTGTTTTCCGTGAGAAAAATCGGTGAAAGGCTCGTTCTCGAACTTGCCTTTCGGCGTACGGGGCTGGATTTGAGTCGTAACTGGAGTCGCCATGGCTTACTCAGTGTACCGCCGGGGCTTCCTGCTTCTCCACCTGGATGTAGTACAGCTCGGTCGCCGCCTGGAACCGCCCATACTGCTCGGCGGTCATCGTCTCCGGCAGTACCTGCCAGTCCACCTTCGGCGTGATCGTCTGCCAGTGCGCCGGGTCGCCCACCTTGACCGGCATGTTGAACTCCACCTCGTCCACCTTCCACCGGTACGACACCCGGCCCACCGCCGGATCGAACCGCAGCTCCAGCACCGGCAGCGTCGCGTGGCGCAGGTACTGGTCAAACTCCGGCGAAAGGTCCATCCCGGTGTGCTGGTTGAAGAAGGCAACCACGTCCTCCGTCATGATCGTTTTGTACTTAAACGCCTGGTAGTAGTCGTGGATCAGCGCGAACCACTTCGCGTCATCATCCACCACGCTCCGCAGCGTGTTTAGAAATAGTGCGCCCTTGAAATACTGGTCCTCGGTCGGCTGCTGGTTTACCCCGTGCTCGGTAATGATCGGAGCTTTGTTCTTGACCTTCGACTTCAAGCCATTGATGTACCGAATCGCATCCGGCTTACCCCAGCGATACTCGACATACAAACCTTCCAGATAGGTGTCCCATCCCTCGTGGATCCACATATCCGAAACATCGCGCGCGGTAATCGCGTTGCCCATCCACTCATGCCCGCTCTCGTGGATGATAATGAAGTCGAAGCGCGGGCTGATGCCGACGCCGGTCCAGTCGCGCCCGTAGTAGCCGTTGGTAAAGTGGTTGCCGTAGGTGACGGCGCTCTGGTGCTCCATGCCCGTATACGGCACTTCGATCAATTTGTAACCGTCGTTGATAAACGGATACTCGCCGAAGTAGTGCTGGAAAGCGTCGAGCATACCGTTGGCCTGCGCGAACTGCGTCTTTGCCTTTTCCAGGTCCGCCGGCAGCGCGTAAAAGTCCACCGGCACATGGCTGTAGGTGTCGCTCCAGTGCGCGTATTTGCCGATATTCAGCGAGACGTCATAGCTGTTGATCGGGTAACTCACATGCCAGTCCCACCGCGTGTATCCATCGCCCAACGCCGCCGTGCTCACAAATTTGCCGTTCGACACATCGGTCAGCCCGTCCGGCACATCCGCGACGATCTCCATGCCATCCTGCGGCTCATCCCGCCACTGGTCCTTGCTCGGCCACCAGATGCTCGAGCCGTCGTCCTCGCACGAGGTCACGATCCACGGATTGCCCGCCGGATCCTTGCCGAACGTAATGCCGCCAAACCGCCCAACCGACTTCGGATGCCCGGAGTAGAAAAAGTCGATCGTGTACTCATTGCCCGGGTGCAGCGCCTCGGGAAAGTCGATAAACACCTGTCCACCCTCGCGCGTGTACTTCAGCTCGGTCGCGCCCATCACAATCTTGTCGATCGCGAGGTCCGGGTACAGATCGATCTGGATGCGCGAACCTTCAACCAGCATCCTGAACCGAATCTGGTTGTCCCCTTTGATCGTCTCGGCCACAGGATCGACCCGCACGTGCAGCTTGTACGACAACAGGTCGTTGTTCGCGCGGTACGGCCCGTAAGCCCCACGCAGCCGGCTCGCCTCCACGCTCTCCGCGCCTGGTTCGCTTTTAGCGGGCGCATGACTGAGCGGCGGCTTCGGCGGCGCCGTCGTCTGGGCTGTCAGTTGAAAAGCACTCCAGGTGGAAACCAGGAACAGGGCAATCAATCGCGGGCAAGGCATGGCGCCAGCCTAACGCAAAGCCGCGCAGCGTGGTACGGAAAGCACTTCAGTTTCGGCAGGCACCAGGTAGCCGTTGCGCTTGCCGGGAGATGGCATTAGCCTAAGGCTGAAGCTGTAGAACGCCACGGAGGGGAGAGAACCGGATGAACAACACGCAACTCTACCTTTCAATCGGGCTTCCGCTTTTCACCCTCCTGCTGGTGTTCATCGCCAACAATCGCGCTATCGACGCGCTCCGCAGCGAAATGAAAACAGGTAACGACGCGCTGCGTGCCGAGATGAAGACAAGTAACGATGCGCTTCGTAGCGAGATGAGTACCCTCCGTAACGAAATGCAAACCGGTTTCCAGATGCTGAATAAGCGCATAGACGATACCAATGAGCGTATCGGGCGCATGGAACGGCGGCTCGATACGATCGACACCGAAATCCGCATCAATCACGACAGCCGGCTTGCCGTACTTGAAGCGCGCGTCTTTAACCGCGCCAGCTAACACTGAATGCGGTGTGCAGTCCCGCCCTAATGCCCAGCAGCAATGACGGGCGTCTCCATCTCCAGCAACACCCCGCGCAGTTCCGTTCGCAGCAGAATAATCGTCGCATGCAGGTCGTGCAGCATCGCTTCACGATCAGCCAGGTCGTCATCACCCAGTTTTGCTCCCTGGCTGGCATCGGTGGTCGCGCCCTCCAGGCTCGCGCCCTGGCTCTTGGGGCCGTCCTGCAGGCGATGCAGCCTGCGCCACGCAGCGGGCAGGCTTTCGGTCAGCGGTCGCCCGTCTTTTGCTGAGGGCGCCTGCAGGTAAGCCTCAATCAGCGGCGGATAATGGCTTTCCGCGTTCGGCGACTGTCCCAAAATCTCCGCAAGCATGTTGTACGGCGAGCGAAGCGGCTGCTTGCCTCCGCTTGCCCCCTTCAATTGCACGGCAGAGAGAATGATCGCCGTAGCACCCGACGCCACGCCCACCGCCTGCCCCGCATGGTTCAACCCGCTTGTCAGCTGCATGCCGGAGCTTGCCGTGCTCAGCGCGCCACTTACCGCAAAGGTCGCCAGGTTCAACATGTTGTTCTGTTTCTGCTTGCGGTTGTCGAGCACATAGCGGTCCTCGCTCGCGTAGGAGGCTTCCGTATCGATGCGCCCCAGCACCGCATCCACGTCGAAGGATGCTACCAGCACCCGCTCCAGCACCTGCTCGCGCAGCAGCAGCGCTGCCGTCGTACTACCCTCGCCGCGTTGCTGCAAAGCCTTCAGCTGTTCAATCGCAGGCGCCACCCCCAGCACCTCGGCCACGCTTGCCGGCGCACCGGGGACCACGGCGCCGGGAATCACGCCAACGGGACTACTTACAGCCTGCTGCGCGCTCGCACCCGCTGCATACGTCATGCCAACCGCCGCTACTATCATCCACGCCTGGCGCATCTCTAATCCCCCGCGGTAATGCGCTCGGTCTGCTTCGACATCTTCGCCGTCCGCTCCAGCTTGTCCCAGTTAAACGGCCGCCCATCGATCGCGCGCTTCAGCGTCTTGAACAGCACCAGCGAAAACAGCTGCCGGTATGAGAACCGCTGCAGCCAGATATGGAACAGCAGCAGCCCGTCGCCCTTGCTGCCCGGGTGCTTCCGCTCGAGCGAAAAGGCAAGCGCGGATGTTACAAAATCAATCACCAGGAACGTGACAAAGTACACCAGCAGTTTCTCAAAGTTGCTCGCGCTCGCCGCTTCCGGGTGGAAGTACTTCTGCCACAGATAGCTCCCCAGCCCGGCCAGGAACATCAGGTCAATAAACGGCGAAACCAGCGGCAGCAATATCTGGAAGATCAAAATATTCGGCAGCGCAAACAGACCCATGGCGCGATTATTGCGGATCGCCTGCTTGTGCTTGAACACCGCTTGCAGTATCCCAAACGACCACCGGAACCGCTGGCGCATCAGCCCTCGCGCCGTCACCGGCGCCTCGGTAAAAGCCAGCGCGCGGTCCTCGTAAATGACCTTGTAATTCTGCTCCAGCAGGTTCATCGTCAGGTCGGCATCTTCGGCCACCGTGTTAATCGGGTAGCAGCCGCCATCGCGCACAGCGCCCGTGCGCCAAGCGCCGATCGCGCCCGGCACCACCGTCACCACGTCAAACAGATCCAGCGCCCGCCGCTCAAAGTTCTGGCTCGTGATGTACTCGAGCGCCTGCCACCGCGTCCACAGGTTCACGCGATTGCCCACCTTCGCATTGCCCGCCACCGCGCCCACGCGCGGGTCGGCAAAGTGGCACACCAGCCGCGAAATCGCATCCGCCGCGATCACCGTATCGGCATCGATGCCGACGTAAAACTCTTCATCCAGCGCGTTGACCGCGAAGTTCAGCGCCTCGGCCTTGCCGGCGTTCGGCTTGGTCAGGGTCGTCACGCGGCCTGACGCAATCTCCTCGCGATATGCCTCGCGTGTCACCGCCAGCGTGGCGTCCGTCGAACCGTCATCAATCACAATCACCCGCAGGTACGGATAGTCCGACCGAAGCACCGAGCGCACCGTCCGCACGATCACCGTCTCCTCGTTGTACGCAGGCACCAGCACCGCGATCCGCGGCTCGAATAGCCCCGGCGGTGTTTTGCGCTTGCGGAACCGGTCGATCAACGCGCACACCCCGATAATCAGCAGGCGGCTGCTCATCAGCACGTCGCCTACAAAAAACACGCCCACCACGAAGTGGCTTACGGACGAGAACAGAAAGAACGCAACCGAGTCCACCCGTGCCTGGAACCACATCTTCGACGACAGCGGCGGCATCACCTCCGCGCGCGTTTTGCCCATCAGCTCAGACACAGGTACGAACTGGTAGCCTTTCGCGCGCAGCGTCGTAATCAGCAGCGGCAGCGACGCTACCGTCACGCTCCGGTCGCCACCCCCGTCATGCATCAGGATGATCGAGCCCTTCAGGTCGTCGCGCGTCTGCATCGCGTCCAGCTGCTGCAGCACGTGGTCCACAATCTCGCGTGGAGTTTTTCTCGGGTGCTCGTTCCAGTCATCGGTATCGATCTTGTTGCCGATGATCGTGTAACCCATCTGCTGCACCTTGTACGCCGGCGCAGCCTGGTCGTTTGTATCCGGCTCCTGGTCGATCGAGTACGGCGGCCGGAAGAACAGCGGCTGTACCCCCAGCTCCGCTCCGAACAGCCGCTCCGTCAGGTTCAGCTCCAGCCCCACCTGCCGCTCCGGGATCTCCGCGATATTCGGATGCGTGAACGTGTGATTGCCAATCTCGTGCCCCTCGTTCAGGTAACGCTTCAGCAGCCCCACATTGTCCTGCGCCGCCTCGCCGATCACCATGAACGCTGCGTGCACACGGTATTTCTTCAGCACGTCCAGAATGCGCGGCGTCCACACCGGGTCCGGACCGTCGTCGAAACTCAGCGCCAGCTTCTTCGGCTCGTAGCCGTAGTAGCGAATCTCGAACGGATGCGGCAGCGACAGCATCGTCTCGTCCGTCACCGTCTGGTGCTCAGCGTCCATAAAGATCTGCCGGTGCCCCATCTGCGGCGTCCCGGTAATGCGCAGAATGTCGCCCTCCCCCTCCGTCCGCACATCCGCGCCCGGCGGCACTGTCTGTAACTGCGACGGTGCCGTTTTTGCCGACGGGTGGTCCCACACATTCCACAGCGACGGGTCTTCGGTCCCCAGCCTCCACAGCGCAAACGTGCGCAGCCCTACCTGCCGCGCCGCGCGCAGCTCGTTCAGCGCCGTCACGCCATCCAGAAACCACACCTGGTGCCGCACATGCTCGTCATCATCGTCATAGGCAAAGTGCGGGTTCAGCTCATCGCCATTCAGGCTTACCGTCGCGCCCGCGTCCTCCGCCAACCCCCAGGCTTTCTGCACGGAAACGTCATCGACCCCCTCCACCTTGTCCGAGGTCTGCTTTCCCTTGCTGTCGATCGGCTGCTGCCAGTCGTAGCCGTAGTTGCCCATCGCGACCAGGATCTTCTGTTTCGGCACATACTTCAGCACGCGGCTCAGGTTCGCCTCAAACCAGTCCTCTGACGCAACCGGCCCCGGCGCCGAGCTGCTCTCATGCTCGTCGTAATTCATCAGGATGATGCCGTCCGTCGCAGCGCTCAGTGCGCGCATCACCGCCGGCTCCGCTTCCGCGGCCACGTTCACATACAGCCGCAGTCCCTTCGCCGCAAAGTCGCGGTGCAGCGCCGTAAGCCACTGGGCATAGGCGCGCATTGAGCTATCCGGAACCTCCTCAAAGTCCATGCAGATGCCGCGATACTTCGGATTCGCCGAGAGCAGTTTGTCCAGGTCCACGTGCAGCCGGTGCCGCGCGATCGTATTCTTCAGCAGGCCCGCCACAAGCGGCCCGTTCCACACATTCGTCTGCGTGTCGTAGTTATTCAGCATCGGGAAGATTTCCGTATCTTCCTTCGCCGCCGTAATCACGTTATCGACGAAGTTATCCGGGTCCACCCCATGCACCAACCCGGCCTTGTCCACCACATTGTAAAAATTCGCCGGGTAATACATGCCGATGGCCTGCAGCGCTCCATCCGGTCGCGTCAGGTGCAGCCAGTCGGGAAACAGGATGTCGACCTGGTGCACGTGCGCCTTGAATGAAGCGCGGCTCGGCTCATCGTTCTGGTAAAACGCCGCCCTCAGCCCCTCGTCCTGGTTCAGCACGATTTCCGACGGTCGGCGATGAGTCTTTCTCCGCGCCGGGCGCGTCCCTTTGATACGGGTACCCGGCGCCGGAGTATAGGCATGAAAGTTCCTTCGGCCGCCCGGGAACGGCAGCCCCGGCAGAGGGTTTTTGCGCAGCACCCCGACCGAAAACAGCACCAGCACCAGCGTTGACACAATGGCAGCCACGTCCAGAATGCGCCGCAGGCGCTTCCATCGTTTCCGCTCCGGATCGTAAAAGATTGGCTTCATATGTCTGCAACCAGACTAACCCCCCGGCAGCTATCCAGGGCCGTCGTTCGTTGCACCGCAGTCATATCGAAGTATCATCTGTGCCAGTGGAACGAGAGCGCACACACACCGCGGCAGGTACACTTGGAGCGAAGTTGACGCTCCGTATCATCCTCCCGCTTGCCCTCGGCTTCCTGCTGCGCCTCTTCTTCATCCATCACAACCCTGACCTGACGGGCGATCCGCTCATCTACGGCGCCATTGCCCGCAACCTGCTCCAGCACGGCGTTTACGGCTTCCTGCCCGGCGACGCGCCGACACTCATCCGACTGCCCGGCTACCCACTCTTCCTCGCCGCCTGCTTTCGCATCTTCGGCGTCGAGCACTATTACCCCATCCTCTATCTCCAGGCGCTCATCGATCTCGCCGGCTGCGTTTTGCTCTCGCGCCTCGCCGCCCGCCTCGCGCCGTTCCGCTACCGCCGCCGAGCCGCCGGCTGGACTCTCTGGCTCGCCGCCCTCTGCCCCTTTACCGCCTGCTATACCGCGGCCCCACTCACCGAAACACTCGAACTCTTCTCCATCTCTGCCGCGCTGTACTGCTTCGCCCGAACCCTACGCCTAGGCGCTGAAGAAAGCTCCGCCCCCCGGCGCGAGGCGCCGCACCGCCCGTCCGGCCAAGACCCGTTCTGCCAGAGCCCGTCTGGGAAGGACTTTGCGCTGTGCACCCTCGCTTGGATCGCCGCCGCGCTGCTCCGCCCCGATGGCGCCCTGCTCGGTGTCGTTCTCATCCCCGCGCTCGTTCACTACACCCCACGCGCCCACCGCAAGCAGGCCGTCACCCTCGCAATGCTTGCAGCGGCCGCCTCGCTCCTCGCCTTCGTTCCCTGGACCATCCGGAACTGGCACACCTTCCACGTCTTTGAGCCGCTCGCCCCCCGCTACGCCACCGACCCCGGCGAACCCATCCACCCCGGCTTCCAGCGCTGGACCAAAACCATCTGCGCCGACTTGGCCTGCACGTCCGAGGTCTACTGGGCCGCCGACGACGCCACCATCACCCTCGACCAGCTGCCCAGCCGTGCCTTCGACTCGCCCCGGCAGCTCCGCGCCACCGCCGACCTGCTCGCCGACTACAACCGGACTACTACCATTACCCCCGCGCTCGACGCCCGGTTCTCGGCGCTCGCCGACGCGCGCTACGCCGCGCACCCCATCCGCTCGCACATCGGCATGCCCTTGCTCCGATTAGCGGATATGTGGCTCCGCCCCCGCGTCGAGCTCTTCAACATCGACCTGCGCTGGTGGCGCTACGGACCCGAAGGCCCCGACACCGTCTACGCCTGGGCCCTCGCCATCCTCAACTTGCTGTACTTGGCACTCGCCATCGCCGGCTGCTTCAGAAAACCGCCCCTGCTCGCCGTCTTCCTCGCGTTCATCGCCCTGCGCTGTGCCCTCCTGCTCACGATCGAAGCGCCCGAACCGCGCTACACCCTCGAATGTTTTCCGGTGGTGCTGGTGCTTGGCGGGATTGCGCTCGCGCGTGGCTTGAACGCAGGCAAGCGGCATGACCCGGCGGCGCGAGAACCGAAAATCACTCCAGTGGAATGAACCTGCCGGCAGAGAAGGAACCGAACTCAGTCGCCCAGGATTCGTGTTGGAGACCGGGAACGCCGGCGAAGGCTCCATCGCTTGAAACGAGAATCGCATCAACCGCCACAGAATGCGCGGCGATCATCATATCGAGTGGGGCGAGTGCTTTACCCATGGATTTTAGCTGCGCGCGCATGCGCCCGTAGACTTGACCCTCCCTGGCATCCCAGGGCAGCACCTCGAAGCGCTGCAGCAGTTCATCGAGGTAGGGCGGCACTCTCTTTCCATCGCGGGTAGCCAGTTCAATCCCGAAACGGCATTCAGCGTAGGTCACAGAGGAGAGAACAGCGCGATCGGCCATTGAAAGTAATACAAGTCGCTTCTCTGCCTCAAGCGATTGTTGCTTTGCCAGATAACTGAGCGTGTTCGTGTCCAGCATGTAAGTGCGGCTCACATCAGGAACCGGTCTGCCTGACTGCCCTGGTCGCGCTCCGAAAGGAAATCTTCTGGAGCTTGCTGTCCGCGATGTGACGCAAAGAAATCCCTCCAACTCGGGGACGGCTTCTCGGAGAGAACGACATCGCCGGTGGCGGGATCACGCCGAACATACACATGATCCCCTTTGAAGCGGAATTGAGCGGGGATGCGGACAGCCTGGCTTTTCCCGTTCATGAAGACGCTGGCCTCTACCTGTTGAGCTCTGGCTTTCGGCTGTTTTGCGTGTGTCAGCATCGATCACCTGTATATATTTTCGAGTATATACCTTCGAAGGCGATGCGCAACGCGCAAGCCCGTCCACACGCTTTTAGAGCATTTTCACTATAGGTATAGTGGCTTTTCCCGACGGAAAAGCCACGCGCACATTCGCCGGTCTCTCTAAGTGTGTAGTGAAAATGCGCTTACGCCGCAGGCGTCGAGGCCCGCACGGCAGGTGCTATTTCCGCACCACGTTCGTGCCGCCCGGGATCTTCAGCGCAAACGCGTTCTCCGGCGTCGCGTTCATCTTGATCTCCGAATACAGCGCCGTCCGCGTGTCGCCGCCCGGGGTGTAAAACACCTGCTTCAACGACGTCGCCGTCGCCGGATCGATCCATATCTCTACTTTCGAGAACATCTCGTTCGCCGACGCCTGCTTCGGCGCCAGCGCCAGCTTCGCCACCGCCGTTCCGCCGATGGTCTCCGCGCCCTCGTACGTCACGTTCCACTGCGCCTGCAGGTCCTTGCCGCTGCCGCCAAACCCAAGGGTCGCGTAGCTCTCAAACTGCCCACGGCTCCCGCCCGACTGCACAACAGTCTCCTGCTTGATCGACGGTTGGTACAGGTCCAGCACGCCATTCTTGTACAACACGTCCTTGGGCGCAGGCTGCCCGTCTTCAGTCGTGACATGCACCACCATCATCGTGCCCTTGCTGCCGCCTCGCCGAAACGCGATCGTGCCCTTCTGCACGTCGTGCTCGCTCACCACCGCGGTCAGTTGGTCCCAGCTAAACTGCGCCTGCGCGCTCACAAACTTAGCCGAAGCCGCATCCATCTGCGCCAGCACCTTCGCCAGTCGCGCATCCGGCGCGCTCTGTGCCTGCGCAGCCACGCTCGTTAAGACCAGTACTCCCGCCAGTGCTGCTTTTCGCATCGACCGCTCCCTGAAAACCTGGCATTACCGGTGCGCCCAGCGCACCCGACCCCACCACGCGACTTGCATAACTCCGCGGCCATCACCTCAACAAAACGACTCACCTACCGGTGCGCCCAGACTTTATACGCCGTCACCGTCCCGCTCGCGTCTTTTAAGGACTCCCACCGATCAATCGTCACCGGCCCCGACACCGGCGCAATCGCCGTCTCCAGCGGAGCCTCCATCTGCCGGGCCAGCATTCCAGTCGCCGGATGCACCTGGTCCGCGGGCACCTCGTAGATCGCACCCGAAGTCGTCGGCCGCACCAGCACGGTCGTCGGCGCCAGGTTGTCCGCCACCGGGTGGTCCCGGTAACTCAGCACATGCGGCGTTACAAATACAAACAGCAGAATCAGCGACACCATCACGTCGTAGTGAAAGCTGCCCCGCTCATACTTCCAGAAAAGATAGTTCTTCAACAATCCCACTCGCCCTACCTCTCATGCCGAGCAACGCAAGGCCCACAAACGCCTGCACTCCCACCTGAACGAGCACCCGCCCCGAAGTGGCCGCAAGCCGCGAAGGCGGTCTTATGCCTTTGTCTTGATAACTTCAACCCCGCCCATATAAGGAACCAGCACCTCAGGCACTCGCACCGACCCATCCGCCTGCTGGTAGTTCTCCATCACCGCGACCCACGTCCGCCCCACCGCCAGCCCCGACCCGTTCAATGTATGCAGATGCTCAGCCTTACCCTTCGCGTTGCGATAGCGAATATTTGCCCGCCGCGCCTGGAACCCCTCGCAGTTCGACACCGACGAAATCTCCCGGTAAGCGCCCTGCCCGGGCAGCCAGACCTCCAGGTCAAACGTCTTCGCCGCCGAAAACCCCATATCCCCCGCGCACAGCAGCATCCGCCGGTACGGCAGCCCCAGTCGCTCCAGGATCGTCTCCGCATCGCGCGTCATCTGCTCATGCGCCGCCGCGCTCTCCTCCGGCCTCGCGAACTTCACCAGTTCCACCTTGCTGAACTGGTGTTGCCGAATCACCCCGCGCACATCGCGCCCGTACGACCCCGCCTCCGACCGGAAACACGCAGTCAGCGCCGTCAGCGATATCGGCAGCTCCGCCGCTTCCAGAATCTCGTCGCGATACAGGTTCGTCAGCGGCACCTCCGCCGTCGGAATCAGCCAGTGGTCGTTCTCCCTCAAAACGCCTGCCTCGTACCCCTCGGCATCTGCCGCCCGAAACAGGTCCTCGGCAAACTTCGGCAGCTGCCCCGTCCCGAACAGCGATCGGCTGTTCACCATCAGTGGCGGCGCCACCTCCGTATACCCGTGCTCGCGCGTCTGCACATCAAGCATCCATTGCCCTAGCGCCCGCTCCAGCCGCGCGCCCTCGCCCCAGTACACCGCAAAGCGCGCCCCGGACAGCTTCGCTGCCCGCGCCAGATCCAGCACCCCCAGCGCCTCACCTAATTCGTAATGTGCCTTGGCCTCAAACGAGCGCTCCGCCTCTTCAGGATTCGCTCCCGACAAGCTCCAGCGCTTCAGTTCGACATTTCCGCGCTCGTCGGCGCCCGCGGGCACATCCGCGGCAGGCAGGTTCGGCAGCGCGGTCAGCACCGTTCGCAGCTGGTCTTCCGCCTCGGCCGCGGCCTTCTCCAGCGCCTCGCCTTCAGCCTTCAGCCGCCGCACTTCTTCCACAATCGCCGAAGCATCGGTCCCGGCCCGCTTCGCCCGGCCTACCTCATCGCTCAGGCTGTTCCGCTCGGCCTTCAGCCTTTCCGCCTCGGTAATCCTTGCGCGCCGGTGCGCATCCAGTCGGTGAAAATCCCCCAGCACCACCGCAGGGTCCAGCCCGCGCGCCCGCAACCGCTCTTCCACCAAGGGCAGCTCGCCCCGCAACAACGCCAAATCGTGCATACAGCACTTATCTTACAAGCGCCATCGGCGCTCTTACCGAAAGCCTGCTCCACTTCCCAGAGCGGCTTCCCAGTCCGGCAGGCCCGTCCCATTTCGGTCCGCCCCGCGGCACCATCGTCACCAGCCTGCAAACATCTTCTTCTCCGACCGGCACCGCTGCGATACCCTCGCTGGTGCCATGACACCCAGGCTGCCCGCGCTTCTTCTCGCCATCGCCCTGCTCACCGGCCTCGTCCAGCCTTCGGCGCAGGCCGCTCCGGCGCCGTGGATCGAGGTCAGCAGCCCCCACTTCAGCGTCGTCACAGACGCCGGTGAAAGAGAAGGCCGCCGTGTCGCCGGGCAGTTCGAGCAGATGCGCTCTGTCTTTGAAAAACTCTTTCCCACCGGCGGCTCCAGCGCCGCAGCGCAGATCACCGTCATCGCTCCGCGCAACGCACAGGGCTTCCGCGCGCTCGAGCCGGCCGCCTATTTAGCCAAGGGGCAGCTTCACCTCGCCGGCCTCTTCAGCAGCGCCGCCGACGGCAACTACATCCTGCTGAGCCTCGACACCGAAGGGCCCCACCCCTACGCCACCATCTACCACGAATACACGCACTTCCTGCTGCGCACCGATTCCGCCTGGCTGCCCCTCTGGCTCAACGAAGGTATGGCCGAGTTCTACCAGAACACCGACATCCTCGGGAAAGACGTGCAGGTCGGCGAACCGTCGTCCGACAACATCCTCTACCTGCGGCAAAGCCGCATGCTGCCGCTCACCACCCTGCTCAGCGTCGATGTCAAATCGCCCTACTACCACGATGAGCAGAAGGGGTCCGTCTTCTACGCGCAGTCCTGGGCGCTTACCCACTACATCATGCTCACCGACCATGACAAAGGCCTGCACCGCATTAACGACTACGCCGTCGCGCTCCAGCAGAACGCCGACCCCGTCGCAGCCGCACGGAAAGCCTTCGGCGACCTCGACCAGCTCGGCGGGGAGCTGAACGCTTATGTCCAGCAGGGCTCCTTCAAGGAGTTCGTCATGAAGGCCACCATCTCCACCGACACCTCCGCGTTCACCGCGCGTCCCCTCTCGCAAGCCGAGGCCGATGCGATCCGCGCCGCCGTCCTGGTCCACGACGACCGCCTGGACGAAGCGCAGGCGCTGATCGACGCCAGCGTCGCCGCCGACCCGAAAAACCCCACCGCGCAGGAGACCGCCGGGTTCCTCGCCTTACGCCGGAACAACATGGAGGCAGCCGCGAAAAGCTTCACCAGTGCCGTCGCGCTCAACTCGCAAAGCTACCTGGCCAACTACTACTACGCCGTGCTGAACCTGCAGCGCAACGACGCCTCGGCGCAAGGCGCAACCGTCGAAGCCGGCCTTCGCGCCGCCATCCACCTCAACCCCACGTTCGCCCCTGCCTACGATGCACTCGCTACCTACTACAGCCGCCGCCACGAAAAGCTCGACGAAGCGCACCTCCTCAATAACCAGGCCATCACGCTCGAACCTGCGAACGTCCTGTACCGCATGAACGCTGCCACCGTGCTTGAAAATGCAGGCAACTACAACGGCGCACTGCAGGTGCTCCAGTACGCCGAGCAGCACACCGCGAAAACTCCGCAGGACACCGCGATGCTCGAGAGCGGCATCAGCCGGATCAAAACCTACCAGTCTGAAGTCGCGGCCCAGCAACAGCAGGCTGAGCAGCAAACAACTTCCGTCGTTACCCTCTCGGCAAACTCGACAGCACCCGCAACAGCCCGCCCGATGTCCATACCGGCATCCCTGGCCAAACTTGCGGGGCTACAGCCCGGCGCCGCTCCCATATTCCCGTCCGCCATCGCCGCCGGCGCGAAGACGCGGACGATCAGCGGCGTATTGCGCAACATCAAGTGCTACTACCCGGAAGTCATCACCCTCCAGGTGGAGGCGCCCGAGCACAGCATCACGCTCTACAAGAACAGCTTTCAAGACATCGACTTCAACGCCGCCAACTACAATCCCAAAGGAGAACTCCACCCCTGCCTGGACCTCGAAGGCATGAAGGCCCGCGTCCAGTACGCTGAAATGAACGCCAACGGCGCTTCCGGCCAGATCGTATCAATCCTGCTCAGCCGCTAAGTTAGCTCGATATGTTTGAAGGCCGGCGGCTTGCGCCGCCAGCCTTCCATCGCCACCCGCTCTAATTGACCAGCGAGTACGTAATATTCACCGTGCTGTCCACGGCGACCGGCTCCCCATTCAGCAAGTACGGCTTCCACCGCCACTGTTTCACCGCGGTCAGCGCGCTCTGGTCGATGTCTTCACGTACGTTTTTCACCACGTGCACATGCGTCGGCTTGCCTTCTTTATCGATGATGAGACCTAGCGTACAGGTCCCCTGAACATGCTCGACCTTCGCTTTGGCCGGGTATTTCGGGTTTACCCGGCTTTCAATGTTCCCCGCCATGATTTCAGAACGGACATGAATCACCGCAGGTACGGGCGCCGCAGCCCCCACATCCACCCGCATCCCAATCGCCGAAGCGCACAGCGCGCCCCCCAGCAACACCGCTCCCGCAACCGCCGCGAGCCGAGCCGCACCCTTTAGTTCCTTCTGTTTACCCATCATCGCTATAACCCTCCTTTCAAGAGTGTTTCCGTCAAAAATTCCGACCGCCGGCATCGCTCGCCCGTGCAGTCCATCCGGCATCGCCATCGCCAGCCGCAGCAGCGACTGTGCATACTTCTTTCTCCCCTCGAGCGCCCGCGCCGCCATCGCATCACACACCATCTCGCGACTCCCGGCGATCCGTTTCTGTAACAGCCACGCGCACGGATGATACGCAACCAGCACCCCGAGCGCCGAGTAGCCAAGGTTCTTCGCGTAATCCCGGCGCCGCACGTGCGCCAGTTCATGCGCCAGCGCCGCATCCCGGTCGCACGCCTCCACGCGGTCGAAGAATCCGAAAGGCACCAACAGCAGGCGCCGCCGCACGCCCACCACCACCGGCCCCGCCACTGAGGCCGACACCTGCAACTCGGCCTCGACGCCGCCCATGCGCCCCCGCAGTTCGTCCCAGCGCGCTCGCACATCCCCGCTCAGTTCCACAGCCAGCGACTCGCGCCGCGTCCGCCGCGTCCGCCACATACCCCAGGCCAGCCGCGCCGCGAAGTACACCACCGTCGCCGCATACCCGGCCAGCAGCACCGCCATCAACGCCGGCGCAAGCCGCAACCCGCCTGCACCCTGCGCGACACCCGGCAAAACCTCGACCCGCACATGGCCGCCCGCCGCGCCCGCCGCAGCGCCCCACCAGGCAGGCGGCCACTGCCCGAAACGACAGCCCGGCAGCACCACGGCAACAACCAGCGCCCCCACCCACACCCGGTGGCCGGCCTCCGCGCTCATGCGCCGCAGCATCCGTGCCGCAGCTATCGCCACCGCCACCACCATCGGCACCTGCCACGCCGAGTTCAGCAGGTAATCGACCATCCACACCGCCATCGCTGATCGCATCAGTCGTCTCCTTCCGGGTCCGCGTCCACGCGTTGGCTCAGCTCCGCAAGCCGCCCCAGGTCCACCTCGCGGCTCTTGATCAGGCTCATCACCAGCTCCTCGCTTGATCCGCCGAACATCCGGTCCACCAGGTCGCGCACCGCATACTTCAGCGCCTTCGACTCGGTCACCGCCGCCGTATACACAAAGGCGCGTCCGTCCAGCCTGCGTTTCAGCTTGGCCTTGCGGTGCAGCGTGTTCAGCACCGTCTGCACCGTCGTGTACGCCAGCGCCCGACCCATGCCCTGCTGCACTTCCGCCACATTGCTCGCGCCCCGCTTCCAGATCACCTGCATGATCTCGAGCTCAAGCCTCGTCAACCCCACTGCGTTCTTCGGCACGTCATTTCTCCTATGCATGTAGGACTACAGACGTAGGAGTAAGGTTGTCAACTACAAACGTAGGAGTTTCTTCGCCGCCAAACAATCCACTCTGTGTCAAAGCGCGGTTATGATTGGGCTCGACGACTCGCTCCGGCTACTTCGGCAGGTCGAAGTTCAGCATCCACCCGATCCCGAACCGGTCCTTCAGCATCCCGAACCGCGCTCCCCAGAACGTCTCCTGGAGCGCCATCGTGACCGTACCGCCCTCGCCCAGCGCCGCGAACAATCGGTCCTGCTCCCCGGTGCTCTCGCAATCAATGCTCAGTGAGAAGTTGTTTCCCGCATGCAGCGGCATGTTCGACATTGTGTCGGAAGCCATCAGCGTCGCGCCCCCGCCGCTGATCTTCGCGTGCATTACCCGGTCGGCCATCTCCGGTCCACCCTGCTGCGACTCTCCATACGTAAACACGTGGAGTTCCCCGCCCAGCGCCGTGGCATAAAACGTCATCGCTGCCCGGCACTCGCCGTCAAACATCAGGTAGCAAACAAGCTCTTTCATCGCAACCTCCGCCCGCCCCAATGCGCGAAAGTATACGGCATCACTCGGGCCGTAGTATCGTCCGGCAGCCCACCCCATTTATCCTCTATGTCAATCTTCATAGCAGAGAGGAGAAGCCGCACATTCCGACCCGCAACGTATGTTCTCGGTCTGCGAAGGTCATTCCAGACACTCGCCCCGTCTCGGCCGTTCCTGTGGCAGCATCAGTGACTTGCTTCGCCGGCTCGAGCAGGGCAGCCATGTCATCTTCTACCGGCAGACACCCGGAGACGTCACGATCTCCCGCGTCCTGCACCTCCATCGTCGACAGCGTAACAGGGTTGCTGGCTCTTCCGTCCGGTCTAATAAAAGTGTACAAGGGCGGCCAGAGGAGCAGCCCGTTCACATATGCTGCTATACCTGGCCGGCACCACCGTCAACAAACAACTCAACACCGGCAATGAAGCTGGCGTCCGCCGAGGCGAGAAACACCACTGCTCTGGCCACCTCGTCCGCTTCGCCCACGCGACCGAGGGGAACCATCGCAGCCATCTGCTCGGAGAAAGCCTTTTGCTCTTCCTCCGTCTTTGTCAAACCACGAGCTCCCGGCGTGTCGATGGGGCCTGGGCTGACGACGTTCACACGAATTTTCCGGTCTTTCAGGTCTCTCGTCCAACAGCGTGCAAAGGAGCGGACTGCGGCCTTGGTCGCCGAGTACACACTGAATGCCGGGGTGCCCTTGATCGAGGCTAATGAGGCGTCTAGGATGATAGCGCCACCATCCGGAATGAGCGGCAGGGCCTTCTGGACAGTGAAAAGAACACCCTTCACATTGGTGTCGAAGGTTTGGTCATACTGCTCTTCAGTGATCTGCCCGAGCGGCGCAAATGATCCACTACCGGCGTTGGCGAATAACACGTCCAGGCGCCCCTTCTCGTTCTGGATTCGAGCATAAAGCGTGTCCAAGTCGGCAAGATTGCTGACGTCGACACGGACAGCCTTTGCTTGGCGGCCTAGAGCCTCTTCCGCGGCCTTGAGCTCCGCCTCGCGCCGGCCGGTAATGTAGACAAAAGCCCCTTCTTCGATGAACTGTTTCGCCGTCGCGAAACCGATGCCTGAGTTGCCGCCTGTGACAAGCGCGATTTTACCTTCCAACTTCTTTGCCATATGCCCTCCTTGGCGTTTATGAACCGCACGTTTCAGATGTCGGCAGGATGTTGAAGATGCAAAGTTTGGGCTTGTGATTCCAGACTCTACATCCAATACGCATGCCGATACCTGCGGAATCGCGGAGCAAGATGGGTAGACCACGAGGCTTTCTTCAGGAAGACGCTCTCGAAGCGGCTATGCGTGTGTTTTGGGAGAAGGGGTACGAGGGCACCAGCATTGGCGATCTCACCCGAGCGATGGGCATCAATCGTTCCAGCCTTTACACGATCTTTGGCGATAAAGAGGCATTGTTCCAGCAGGTGTTGCAACGCTACCAGGAGGGACCGATGTTATACCTTCAAAAGGCATTGCAGGAACCCACGGCGCGTCGAGTCATCGAATTTTTGCTGAAGGGCGCAGCGGACCTATTGACAAACCCCTCCAATCCAAAAGGCTGCCTTACCACCCAGGCTGCGCTAGCCGTGGGCACAGGAGCAGAGTCTGCCAAGCAGTCACTGACTGCATTCCGCCGAACTGCTGAAAGTGCGCTGACCGAGCGTTTCGCCGAGGCACAATTCACTGGCAACTTGCCGCGGGAGATTGCTCCTGGTGATCTCGCCCGATACGTGCTCACGTTTCTGGCTGGTATGGGAGTTCAAGGAGTCGATGGGACAACGAAGGGACAGATAAACACTATAAGCACGATGCTCCTCCAATCTCTGCCATTTTAGGCTCCGTGGAGATCACCCCTGCATAGCCGGAGTCCAGAAAGCTCTACATGCGCGAGAGCGACAAAGACCCGAGCGCAGGCACCGAGCAAGTAGAATCTCGGCGCCAATCATCCTCACAAGTCGCATTAACGGAAGCTACCATGGCGGCCCGGCAAGACTGAAGGCGGCTCATCCAGCATTGCTTCAGAACATGCTGCCCGCTGACCAGTCGTTCCCGAACATCTGAAGTCGCATCCCATCGCAAAACGCCGCACCGCCCGTCCCGCCAGGACCGGGCAGTACCATAGAGCGTGACGCCACTCCCGGCCCGCATAAGGATCCAAAAGTCATGCCCAAGCGCCTGCTCTCCCTGCTCCTTTCCGTCTCGCTTTCGCTCGCCGCCGTCCCCTCCGCCCGCGCCGACGTCTACGACGCCCACCCCAAGCTCGTCGTCATCGTCGTCATCGACCAGTTCCGCGCCGACTATCTCCAGCGCTATCGTTCCGAGTTCAAAGGCCGAGGCTTCCGGCTTTTCCTCGATAAGGGCGCCTACTTCCCCGACTGCTACTACGGCTACGCCAACACCAAGACCGCCCCCGGCCACGCCACGCTCGGCACCGGCGCCTACTCTGACGGTCATGGCATCAGCTCAAACGAGTGGTGGGACCTCGCCCGCAACAAGCAGCGCCCCATCTCCTCCGTCGAAGACGACCGCTACACCCTCGTCGAACCCGCCGCGCCGGCCGCCGCTGAACCCACGACCCCCACCGCCGCCGCTCCCGACCAGGCGCCGCCGGAGGCCGCAAACCCGGCGCCACCACCCGCCACCCCAAGCAGCGCCAAGCTGGCGGAGGGCGCCTCCCCGCGCAACCTCCTCGCCTCCACCATCGGCGATGAACTCCGCCTCGCAACAGGAGGCGCCTCCCGCGTCTACGGTGTCTCGCTCAAGGACCGCGCCGCCATCCTGCCCGCCGGAGCCGCCGCCAACGGCGCCTTCTGGATCGACTCCGCCTCCGGCCGCTTCGTGACCTCCTCCTACTACATGACCGCCCTGCCGCAGTGGGCTTCTGACTTCGACAACGGTCCCGCCATCCAGCAGGCCGTTACAGCCGCCGGCGTCACCAGCCTCACCAACTTCTACTCCCAGGTCGGCGCCACCAACGCCGCCAACACGTACGAGGTCGCCTTCGCCGAGGCCCTCATCACCGGCGAGCAACTCGGCACCCACCGCACCACCGACCTGCTCACCCTCTCGCTCTCCCCCAACGACATCGAGGGCCACCACTACGGCCCCGACTCGCCCGAAGAGCACACCATGGTCCTGGGCCTCGATACCGACCTCGATAGCTTCTTCAACTGGCTCGATACCCACGTCCCCGGCGGCCTCGCCAATGTCGTCATCGCCCTCTCCGCCGACCACGGCATCGCGCCCACCCCCGCCGTCTCCTCCGCGCTCGGCCTGCCCGGCGCCTACATCAGCACGGACAAGCTCGTCGCCGACCTCAACCAGGCCATGAACGCCAAGTTCTCCCCGGGCGAAAACGTCGTCTATCTCCTGCCCCACCAGGAGCTGCCCTACCTCTCACTCAACCGGCCCATGTTTGAGCGCGCCGGCATCAACGAGCAGGAAGCCGAAGACGCCGTCAAAGCCGCGATGATCCCGGCCTTTGACGCCCTGGACGCCCAGGCCGCTGCCACGCCCAAGCCGGCAGCGCCGCCAACCACCGCCGCTGCCGACCAGACACCTACAGAGGCACCTGCACAGGGCGCGGCAGCCCAGACCAACACAGTTGCCCAACCCGGCACAGCCACTCAACCTGCCCCCGCAGCCCCGCCCACCCGCACCCCACCCACTCCGCAGCTCTTCCGCACCTACACCCGCCTCCAGCTCGCCGCGGGCGAGCTCCCGCCAACGCAGTTCGGCCAGCTCCTCGCCCACAGCTACAGCCCCAACGGCGGCTGGTATGTCGCCGCCATCCCCGATGCCTTCCAGATGGAGGGTTACGGCTCCGGCGGCACCACCCACTTCACCCCCTACTCCTATGACCGCCACGTTCCGCTCGGCTTTTACGGCACAGCCTTCACCCCCGGCACCTATCGCGGGCGCGTCGAGCCAGTTGACCTCGCCTCCACCCTCGCCTCCATCCTCGATGTCAACCAGCCCTCCGCCGCCGTCGGCCATATCCTGACCCAGGCGCTCAAGCCCGCAGGCGAGTTCCTCTACCCAAAGGAACCCGCCACCCGCCACACTCGTCTGCACCGAACTACCCGCGCTCCCGGAACAACCGAAGCGCCCAAGACCGAAGCTCCACCAGCCGAAACGCCGAAAGCCGAAACTCCCAAAACTGCAGCCCCAACCGCACCCGCAACCCCAAAACCGGCAACACCATCACCAACAGCACCTCAAAAATAAAAGCAGCCCGGCAACGACGGGCGACAGGCCTCGCCACCCCAGTCATCTCCTCAATCACCCACCGGCGCAAAGCGCCGCACCGCCCGTCCGGCCAGGACCCGGCGAGGACTTATGAAGCCTGATATGCATGTCGACATCGCCGGAGTCCCGCTACAGACGCCGGTGCTCGCCGCCAGCGGTACCTTCGGCTATGGCGTCGAGTTTGAGGACATCGTCCATCTCGAGCGCATCGGCGGCTTCGTCACCAAGGGCCTCTCCACCCTGCCAATGCCCGGCAACCCGGCGCCGCGCATGATCGAAACAGCCGCCGGCATGATCAACGCCATTGGCCTTCAGAACGTCGGCGTCGACAACTACGTCACCCAGAAGCTCCAGGCCTTCAGCCACAACCCGCCGCCCTGCGCCATCCTCTGCAACGTCTTCGGTTACCAGGTTGAGGACTACCTTGCCGTCATCCGCGTGCTCAACGCCGCCGATGGGATCGCCGCCTACGAAATCAACGCGTCGTGTCCTAATACCGCGCACGGCGGCATGGTCTTCGGCGCTGATGCCAAACTCCTCGCCGAGCTTGTCACGCAGGCTAAAAAAGTCAGTCGCCGCCCCATCTTCGTCAAGCTCAGCCCCAACGTCACCTCCATCGCCGCCATGGCGAAGGTGGCCGAGGAGGCCGGCGCCGACGGCCTCACCCTCGTCAACACCTTCCTCTCGCTCGCCATCGACATCAAAACCCGCAAGCCCAAAATCGCCAACACCACCGGCGGACTCTCCGGCCCCGCCATCAAGCCCATCGCCGTCCGCATGGTCTGGGAGGCAGCCCAGGCCGTCAAAATCCCGATCCTCGGCGCCGGCGGCATCCGCTCCGGCGAAGACGCCGTCGAGTTCCTCATGGCCGGCGCCGCCGCCGTCCAGGTCGGCACCGCCAGCTACGCCGACCCACGCGCCGTCGAGCGCGTCGCCGAAGGCCTCGAACACTGGTGCAGCCGCAACAACATCACCTCGGCCGCGAGCCTCACCGGCACCTTCGACGCCGACCGCACCCCCATGCCCTCTCCCGGCATGGTCAGCAGCCTGCCAACTGGCGCACCGCCAATCCCCGAGCTCGACGCCAAGCCCGCCGCAAGCACTCCTCACCCTCCCGAGCATCGCGAGGGCCACCAAGGCTAGCTCCGTACAGAAACAGGAACCCGCCACGAAGTGCATGTCTGCACTTGTCCACATAGTTCTTTATATCCGAACTATTGCATCGCTGGAGCACGACTGTCCATCCTATCGGCGAGCAACCGACACAAACCACCAGCGAAAAAGGAGAAACTGCAATGGGAAAACTCGATGGAAAAATAGCCGTCATCACCGCCGCAACGTCCGGCATGGCTCTCGCAACCGCAAAGCTGTTCGTTGAAGAAGGCGCCTATGTCTTCATCACCGGCCGCCGCCAGGACAAGCTCGACGAAGCCGTTAAGGCCATCGGCCGCAACGTGACCGCCGTACAGGGCGATGCCGCCAGCCTCACCGACCTCGACCGCCTCTACCAGGTCGTCCAGAAGGAGAAGGGGCGCATCGATATCCTCTTTGCCAGCGCGGGACAAGGCGAGCTTGCCAAGATCGGTGACGTGACCGAGGAACACTTCGACAAAATCTTCGATCTCAACGTGCGCGGCACCCTGTTCACCGTTCAAAAAGCCCTGCCGCTGTTCGCGGATGGCGGTTCTATCTTTCTCAACGGCTCGATCGCCGGCATCAAGGGCTTCCCCGCGTTCGGCGTCTACAGTGCCAGCAAAGCTGCCGTGCGGTCCTTTGCCCGCACCTGGCTCGTCGACCTGAAGGAGCGGAAAATCCGCGTCAATGTTCTCAGCCCCGGTACCATCGACACCCCAGCCCTCGATCCCCTGGGTCCCGAAGCCAAGGAGTATTTCAAAACCCAGATCCCCCACGGCAAAATGGGTCGCCCGGAAGAGATCGCTACCGTGGCACTCTTCCTGGCCTCGAGCGATTCCAGCTTCGTGAATGGCATCGAGCTATTCGTCGACGGCGGAAGCGCCCAGATCTAAATACAAAAACAGGGCCAATGAAGATTGGCCCTGCTTCCACCAATCAATCCTGCCGCCCCCCAGCACGGTTTTCTGTTGACATAGTACCCAAGCGTACTATTGTATTAATACAAATGATTATCCGCGTGCAGCCCGGCCTCGGAACCGCGATCTATCTCCAAATCGAATCCCAGGTCAAGCACGCCATCGCCGCGGGCGCGTTGAAGCACGACGACGCCTTACCGCCCGTGCGCAAACTGGCCGCCGAGTTACGCATCAATCCGAACACCGTAGCCCGCGCTTACCAGAACCTTGAGCGCGACGGCATTCTGCGCACCGTACCCGGCGGCGGCTGCTATGTCAATAGCCAGAATCCCGGCCTGCTCAAGTCGGAAAAACTGCGGCGCCTCAAGCCGCTCGCCACACAGCTCGCTGTAGAAGCGAAACAACTTTGGCTCGCCCGCGCAGAGTTGCTGCAACTGCTCGAAAACTCCTACGACGAACTTCAAGAGGCGCCATGAACGATCTCGCGATTGAAACGCACTCTCTCTCGAAACACTACGGCTCGAAGCACGCCGTCGACGACCTGAACATGCATGTTCCTCGCGGATCGTTGTACGGATTCCTGGGCCGGAACGGTGCCGGTAAAACCACGACCATTCGCATGCTCGCCGGGCTCGTCCATCCAACCAGCGGCCAAATGCGCCTCCTCAACCTCGATCCGCGAACGGAACACATCCAGCTCCTCGAACGCACCGCCTTCCTCGTCGATAAGGCACTGCTGCCGTCCATGACCGGCAACGATCTCGTGCGCTTCAACCGCGGATTCTTCCCTCGTTGGTCAGACGCTCTGGCCGCTAAGTACACCGAAGCGCTCGAGATACCCATGAAGCAGAAGTTCCGCAAGCTCTCCACCGGGAACCAGACCAAACTCTGCCTTCTGCTGGCGCTTTCACAAGGGGCCGAACTGCTCCTGCTCGACGAGCCCACGGCTGGACTCGACCCCATCGTCACCGATCAACTCCTCCGCATCCTGATCGATGACTTCGCCGCCGAAGGCCGCACACTGCTTCTCTCCTCGCACGACATCTCGCGAGTAGAGCGCGTCACCGACTGGATCGGCATCATCCACAACGGCAATTTGCTGCTCGAAGCGCAGCTCGATGAGGTACGCGCCAACTTTCGCCGCATCCGCGCCATGGGCGAGAACCTACCACTCGCCGCGAATAACCATATCGTCTCGATAAGTACCGGCAACGGCATCACCGAGTATATCCTGCGCGCCAACGCAGAGGACTTCGCGGCGAACCTGCGCAGCCACGGCGCCACCGTACTCGATGTCTCCCCAATGGACCTGCAGGAAGTCTTTCTCAAAGTAGTTGGCAAAGGAGAAACCAATGTACCTGTGGAAGTACTGGCGTGAAACACGCATCGTCTTCGGTGTCACCCTGCTGAGCATCGCGATCCTGTTCTTACTTATGCTCAGAGAACCCGTATTACTCGAAAACGGTCACGCGCCTTTCAGTCAGATATCTAACATCCTTCCCCTGGCGCTCTTGGTGCAGGCCTTTCCGGTCAGCTTTATCGCATGGCTGCTCGGTAGCTTCGGCATCGGTCGTAACTTAGGCGAACGAAGCGGATCCTATCTCCTGACAAGGCCGAGAAGCCGCGCGTTCGTCATCTGGTTTGAGTGGAGCCTGGGCATCGCGCAGTTGCTGGCCATCGTGGCACTGCTGAACGTGGTGATTGGCTTCCAGCTTCATCGGCTGATCGTTGCCGCCGGTGACCCCTTGCACGGCAGCATCGCCATCGCAGGCAGGCCCGTCTCTCTTGTATCCATCGTTTGCCTGAACATCGGCGCGGCTTGTCTATTGGCAGGGCTTGTCTTCAGCCTCACTTACTTCGCGACGGTTCTCGTAAAACATGCAAAGGGAGTTATGCTCGCCATGGGCGCCCTGCTCGGGTATGTCATCCTCGAAGCAGTCGTAGAACACTACTGGCCTGGCTTCCATCTGCCGACTCTTGTGCTGCAGGAGTTTACCCATAACCGGTACATGATTACCGGCACCGCAGACCACCTCGGTTTATCCATTGCCATGCGTGCCGTCGTAATCCTGCTCTTGCCGTTCGCCGCACAGCTTGCCTTGCAGAAGACAGACATTACTAATTAGTTCTTCAGTTATCCGGCTTGACTAATAAATCTCTCGACACTCCAATAACAGAAGAGCCCTCGCTTATGCGAGGGCTCTTCTGCGTTCAGCAGTACGCTATTAGGCGGCTTTCCGCGGCGAGCGGTTCTTCATCTCCCTCGTCTGCGTTACCGCAACCTCGCTCAAAAATGTCGGTACCGGCGTCATGATCGCGACCAGCAGCCAGGCCACCACAGACACAGCCAGACCGGCGACCGCCAGGTCCTGCAGCGTCAGCGGAAAGTTAATGCTCCGCATGTGCAGCGCAATCGCCCAGGTCCGCAACGGCTCCAGGTGGTGAATCACCGCGATCGCCAGCAGAAAAGCCAGGATCGACAGCGTCGCAATCCCGATCAACGTCACATCGATGGTTCGGTGCAGATGCTGCCGGGTCCGGCAGTGCCGGCATTCCACCAGGTGGTCCTCGAAATCGCCCCGAACCGACGGGGACGATCCGGAAAGATCATAGCGCCAGGACGAGAGGATATCTCCAATGACGGGATCGCTGCATTTACTCATGTCATCTCCTCTTCTCATTCGATGCCGCCCAATCGTAAGTGTCTCCAATTAAAGAGGGCCGGCGCGCGGCTCCAGCCACGCTCTGTTCCAGGTGGATTGCAAAGGAACTTGCCTCGATTGTACCCGGCGAGCAACAGAAACGCGACATTTCGCCTCGCACGCCAGCCTCGTTACCTTGCTGGTTCCACGTCCCCGGCAATCCCCCGGCCGCTTGTTTCCATTGCCTTTAGCTCCAAAAGCGTTCCTCGGAGCAATCCCGGTAATGGCTCCCGCTCCCGCGCGCGCAGCCCTGCGGCGCCTTCCGAACTCGTCCTGTCCACCTCATTCGAGTGTTGTCACATCAAATACCCCAAACCACGTTCAAGGCCTCGCCATGCCGCCCAATTCAGCCCCCACGCCCATCACCAGCCGTCAGGTCGCCTCCTGCCTCGCCGCGGAATACGGGCTCATACTCAAGCGCCTCACTGTTCTGCCTCTCAGCCACACCGGGGAAACATGGGTCTATCGCGCAGAGACGTCCCGCGAAACCTGCTTTCTCAAACTGAAGAAGACTCTGCACCAACCCGGTGTTGCCGTCTGTGAACGCCTGCTGGCGCACGGCCTCCCGGTTGTCGCCCCAATCCCGTCACGAAGCGGACACTCCTGGGTTCTTCTGGATGGCTTCTATCTTCTGCTCTTCCCCTTCGTGCCAGGCCATCCCATCCATCCCGCCACGCTCGCTCGCGAGGACTGGCGCCTCCTGGGTTCCATCCTCCGCGATGTCCACAACGCCGCTCTTCCAGACCCCTTGAGACAATCGCTCGAACACGAGTCCTTTACGCCCCCTGACGAAGCATGCCTCTCCAGAATCGAATCCGCATGGACCCGGGAAAGCAGACTCGATCCGGTGCAGGAAGATCTACGGACCCTCTGGAATAGGCACCAGCGTCTTCTCTCAACTTTTGTCCGGTTCGTGCAGCAGAAGGGGCAGCGGGCGCGGCAGTCGAATCCCGTTTACAGCCTATGCCACGGCGACTTCCAGCCGGGAAACATCCTTCAATCCGCACCCGACAGGCTGCTGCTGGTCGACTGGGACAATCCCGTCTGGTCTCCCCGGGAACGCGACCTCATGTTCATAGCTCCGGAGTACCTCTCCCGCTTCGAGACCGGTTACGGCCCGATCGCCAGAAACGAGTCGGTTGCCGAGTATCTCGCAGCCAACTGGCTGCTGCAGGAGGTCCTCGATTACGCCCAGCGCATCCTGGTCCGGGCATTCACAGGCGAGCTGGAGAATGAGCCGGAAAAGCGGTGGGCCCTGGCCGCCATTGCCTCTCTCCTATCCAAAATGCGCACCATGCTGCTCGATGCTTCTTGACACTTTTTGCTGGCAGCAATGCCCGCTCAATCCATCGCAGCCGAACACCCATCTTCGCGAGCACCCCAGCGCTCCACTCTGTCTTAGGGCACGAAGCAAATAGCCAACCGCTCTTGGCGCATCGCCAAAACCGCAACCGCGCCTTTCGCAGCAGCGCGTCAGGCCTCTCGGCTGCCGATCCCGAGCATCGCGAGGCTCACAGCAGCCTTGACCCAGCACAGCACACCGCCCGTCCGGCCAGAACTTACAAGCAGATCGACTCAGTTGGCTCGTGCTGTCGGGCTACCAGCAGCTTGTTCGCCAGCAGATTCATGCGGTCGCGCAGCGCCCACTCCGCCGCCACCCGCGCCAGCTCCGGCAGATTGTTGCTCTCGGACAAGTGCGCCAGCACTACATACGCCGCCTGCCCGTCATAGCCCTTCTCCAGAAACTCCGCCGCCGCTGCGTTCGACAAATGCCCCACCCGCGACAACACCCGCTGCTTCACCGACCACGGATACGGCCCATCCCGCAGCATCTCAAGGTCGTGGTTCGCTTCAAGCATCACCACATCGCATCGCCGCAGCTGCTGCGACACATTCGCCGGCATGTACCCCAGGTCGGTCGCGAGCCCGATCCGCAGCCCCTCACTCTCGACCACAAATCCCACCGGGTCCGCCGCATCGTGCGGAATCGTAAACGCCGTTACCTGCAGATCGCCAATGGCAAACGCCTTCCCGGAAACGAAGTACTCAACCCCCGGCAGCGCACACGGGTCCACCGTTGGGGCAGAGGCCGAAACCGCCTGCGGTGGGGCGGTGTTTGTGCTTGCATCTTCCGGCAAAGCATCTCTCCCATTGGTCGGGATTGAGTTCGCCGTCAGAGCATTCAAGCCGCCTGCATTCGACGCACTGGCCTGTCGCCCTTGCAACCCTGCACCCTGAACCCCCGCTGCTCGCGCCAGCTCCGCCTGCTCCTCCACACACTCCGCCAGCCCAGCCTCGCGATAAAAAGGGTTCGCCTCGCCCGCAACAGCCCGTCCGCCGCTGCCCTCTATTCCCTCTACCCTGAACCCTTCACCCGCTGCTCCCTTTTCCCTGCTCCCTGCTCCCTGCTTTTCCTGCTGTTCCGCCTTGCGCGCCGCCAGCCAGTCCGCATAGCTCATCCGCCGCTGCGGCACCATCCAGCGCATCCACGCGCGGTGCGTCGCCTCGGTAAAATACACCGGAATCCCCAGCCTCCGCGCCAGCACGCTCAGCCCCTGCACATGGTCCTGGTGTTCATGCGTAATCAGGATCGCGTCCAGCTTCGAGGGGTCCTCCCCCGCGGTCTGCATCCGCTTCAAAATCTCCCGGCAGCTCACCCCGGCATCCACCAGCACCGACGTCCGGCCCCCCGTGACAACCGTGCAGTTGCCCCGCGACCCACTCGCCAACACCGTCATCCTCACCATTTCTCCACAATACTCCTGTTCTAAGCCCGGATAACCTTCAAGAAGAAGGGCCGTTCCAGAGGTGCGCCTTTGTCACGAACACTCTCAAAAGCATCCCAGCATTCCCATTACTGAACCAAACTGAACCAGAACAAATCGCAAGTACATGATCTGGGAACTTCTCCCGTGCAATGGTCAGGGCCCTGTACTCTCTTCAGATCGTTTCCGTTCACAAATCGAACAGTTGACCAATCAAAGCGCTTGACGCGCAAGGTGGTGAGCAAAAGCTGCGAGCCATCAAGAATGTTCAATGGGAAGCTTTTGGTTATCGCAATGAGCTTGAAGAATCCGAGCGGCCCGGGGGACCATACATCACCGAGTTCGATACGGTTCACGAAGTGCATGATTGGGCGGGACAACGCTACAAAAGCGTGACAGACGCGGTGGTCTATCCGGTTTTCAAGTTTTCAACCGGAACAGTTGCGGATCGCAGCGTTGTCATGCGTCTTTCAGGAGAAAGCGCAAGCCCGGGCACACCGCAGCAGTTGAAGATAGTGCATGAGCGCGAAGCTCTCAGTCCGGAGAGGCTGCTCCTCACCGCAATCGATGCTCCCGACCTTCACCTCGAACCTGACGCAATCCTCCAATCAGTGCCGCAGAATGTCGTCGCATTCTCATTGGATGGCGCGCCCGTACACATCTATCTCAATGCCTACACTCACCTTCCAACAGCAGTCGATTACTCAGGCCCATTGGCCCGCAGCGGCTTTTGGGCTTTTCTAGGCGACGTGACGGCTCGCACTTACTTCAGCTTATGGTGGCTTGCGAAGGGCGGTATTCACATGCCCATGCAGTGGAACATTGAAAGCAATGGACTGCCCGATCAGATGTACGTGATTCGTAAATTGCAGATTGATGAGCCGCTCGTTGAAACCGATCTGCTTATCTCAGCAGATGTTCGCGCAAAGTACCAGCCCGATGCTCCGCCGGTCGACTTAGATAAGCGGCCGCTTGGCGATCCAAAGCAGCCGGCAAAAGAACTGGCTTCCGGCATCATCTTCATCCCAGGCTCCTGGAACGCAACTTTTGTGCGCCAGGAAGAAGGAATTGTGATCCTGGAAGCACCTATCTCATCGGGTTACACCGCGAAGGTCATTGCTGAAGCTCGCCGACGCTTTCCTGGCCAACCCATCAAAGCTGTCATTACTACTTCCGACTCGTGGCCCCATCTGGCAGGCATACGAGAGTGTGTCGCTCAAAGCATTCCGATCTATGCTCTCGATCTGAATCTACCCATCTTGGAGCGTGTCATGAACGCACCACATAAAAGCAAACCGGATGCTCAGCAAATTGCTCCGCGCAATCCCATCTTTCACCTGGTGCACAATAAAACGCTGTTAGAATCAGGTCCTAATCGCATGGAAATCTATCCGATTCGTGGCGAAACCAGCGAACGCCAATTGATGGTCTTCTTTCCTGAGCATCATTTGCTTTATGGGAGCGACCCTTTTCAGATCAATGCGGATGGATCATTCTTTTATCCGCAAACGGTAACCGAACTCACCGACGCAGTAGCCCGGGAGCACTTGAGTGTCGACGAGTTCTTCATGATGCATATCGGCCCTATGCCGTGGGCGGATCTATCGAAAGCCGTCGCGACAGCGGAAGCACAAGATACCCCGAACGGCATCTTGTAAAGCAGCTTTCATATATAAGTAGAGGGACCGGCAACATTTACGTGGCTTTCCCGTCAAGAAAGGCCACATCTTAAAGATCACTCTCTCTGTACCAATACGAAAACTGCTCTAAGTGCCGTCAGCCGATCAGCTTGACTCGGAATGAATTGCCAATTTCAGGAGCACACCTCAACCCAATGAACATCCTCATTTTCGGCGCCACCGGTATGGTCGGCCAGGGCGCACTCCTCGCCGCCCTCAAGGACCCACGCGTCCACTCCGTCACAACCGTGGGCCGCAACCCGACGCACCATCACGATCCCAGGCTCCGCGACCTCACCGTCCCTAACCTCTTCGATCTCACCGCCATCGCGCCTGAGCTCGCGAACTTCGACGCCTGCTTTTTCGCGCTCGGCGTCTCGTCCTTCCGCATGTCTGAGGCCGACTACCGCCGCATCACCCACGACCTCACCGTCTCGGTCGCGCAAACCCTGCTGCCGCGCAACCCGGCCATGGCCTTCCTCTATGTGTCAGGCGCAGGCACTGACTCCACAGGAAAAGGCCGCTCCATGTGGGCCCGCGTCAAAGGCCAGACAGAAAACGAGCTCCTCGCTCTCCCGTTCCGCGCCGCTTACATGCTCCGCCCCGGCCTCATCGTCCCAAAGGACGGCATCCGCTCGAAAACCGTCACATATCAGGCAATCTACACAGTCCTCACGCCCGTGCTCCCGCTCCTGCAGCGACTCTTCCCCACACACATCACAGACACCCGCCGGCTCGGTCAGGCCATGATTACACTCTCCGCCGTCAGCTCACCCAACCGCATCCTCGAAAATCGCGACATCGCCCACCTCTAAAACGAAATCCACTAACCGGCGCGACAGCAACGGGCAGGAGCGACTCTGCAAGCCGCTCCTGCCCGGTTATCCCTTTCGCATGTGGCCGAATCAGAAGGTGATGCGGCCAGTTAGCTGGAGATTTCTAGGTCCCATTGTCGTCGAGCCACTCTGCGGGACGCCGAAGTTTGCGTCCCTGGGGCCGCCATCCGGAATCGCGAAGTTATGGCGGTTGAAGGCATCGATCGCTTCCGCCTTGAGCTGAAATGCCAGGTTGTCCTTGATCGGGAAATCCTTGATTACGCTGAAGTCCTCCGATTTCCAGTTGGGCGTCGTAATCTCCTCCGTAACGCGGGGAAGACCCTGGCCGAGCGTAAACGGAGCATACGAGCAACTGGGAGCGCCGCACTCCGGAGATAGCGGGCGGAAGCCGGTGTTG
Organism: Acidobacteriaceae bacterium; assembly: GCA_965276625.1. Classification (GTDB taxonomy): domain Bacteria; phylum Acidobacteriota; class Terriglobia; order Terriglobales; family Acidobacteriaceae; genus EB88. The sequence continues at coordinate 947,212 of CBDIBB010000002.1, read as the reverse complement.
ACATCGTTCTTGTCGACGAACGCGGCCTGGCTCAGATCCTTCGTTCCTTGGGGAGGCGTTTGCGAGGACGGGTCGTAATCCTTGCCGTACCAGCTTTCGCCGTTGAAAACATTCGGGTGCAGCTTGTTCTTGCTATAAGCAGCACTGGCAAGCGAGGCCGGACCACGCGAGAACCGAATGCAGTTCTCATATCCCGGGATGCCGCTCGCGCACCCGAAGGAAATCGGAGAGCCGCTCTGGTACCGCTGTACCCCGCCGACCGACCAGCCGCCGATCACGTAATTCGCCACGCCGCTCTTATTGAAATAGGTACGGCCTTTGCCGAAGGGCAGTTCATAGATATAGCTGGTCACGAACGTGTTCGGAACATTCTGAATGCTGATCGATTTCTCGAGCCTGTGATTGAAAACGTCCTGATCCTGTGCAAGGCCATTCGGGACATTGCCGGGAAGCAACGAGTCCGCATCGGTGAGGTTTTTCGACCAGGTGTAAGCAACAGTGAGATTAAGGCCATTGCGGAACTGGCGGTTGAGCGAGGTCACGAGCGCGTTGTAAGAAGAGTGGCCGACGTTCTGCAGGCAGCAGTCGGTCGCGATGTAGTCGTACTGCGGGAAGGGCCGCAGGGCACGATAAAGCTGCCCGTTGAAGGTCGGATACGGAGCACTTACTCCATCGACCGGCTTTGCCGCAGTTGGATAGTCCTGGTCGAGGTGATTGCCCAGTGACAGGTCGGAGAGCGGAATATTGTTGATGTTCTCAAGTGAAGAGCGAAGGTTCTGCGCTTCCTGCCCAATGTAGCCGATGGTGAAGAGCAGATCTTTGGCTACCTGCTGCTGCAGCTGAAGAGAGAAGTTGTATGTGACGGAGGGCCGACCCATCTTGGGCGAGATGTACTCGCCTCCAATCGGAACAAAACCGCCAGTATCCAGTTGACCTGGGTTAAGGTTGGGCGCGGTCGGAAATGCCTTGGGGAAACCGCTATCAAGGCTGAATGCCGGCGTGAAGCCGTCGCCCACGCCGGCGCTTACGGGAACGCTATAACCGGTTGTCATGGAACCGCCGAAATCCACATACTGGAGCGGTCCGTAGATCATCGCGGCGCCACCGCGAAGAACACTCTTGCCTTCGGTCCCGGGCAATAGGTAAGCAAAGCCGAGGCGAGGTGCGATGTCCTTGAAATATGTATCAGCCCAAGCAGTGTTACAGTGGCAGGTCTTACCGAAGACCAGGGCTCCAGGCAGGTTGTTCGCGTTGGGATCGGGCGCGGTCAGGCTGAAGTTGGAAGTATCGTCTTCCGCCTCGTGACGAGGCGAGTCCACTTCGTAGCGAATCCCGAGATTCAAAGTGAGGTTCTGAGTTGCCTTCAGGTTATCTTCGAAAAACCCGGCGATGTAATGCGAGTTCCAGCGCGGCGAGTGGATATAGGCGGTCTGGTTCGCGTTGTCGACCGAACCCAGCAGGAAGCTGGCAAAGCTGTTTCCGCTTCGCTGAGTAGGACCATTGGCGAGGCGACCCGTATCCGTTTCACTTCGCTCAAAGTTAAACGTGGGGATGGGCTGCTGCAGCGTTGAATACTGCTGATACCGAAAATCGATGCCGAACTGGATACTATTGCGCCCTTTCTGCAGGCTGATGCTGTCATTGACGCGGGTCCCATTGTCGACATTGTCGCCGTTGCTGCCCGTGCCGTAGCCGGAGAAAGAATCCAGTCCGTCAAAGTTGACCACCGGAAAGGCTGTGGTTACGACATTCCCGATGCCTGCGGTGGCCGCGTAGTTCGTGCCGCCGAGCGTCTGCGCGAAGTTCTTGCTGTTGGTGCGGTTATAGCCAAGGTTCAGATGATTCAGCAGGTTCGGCGTAATGGTGGAATCCCAGCCCACGCGCGTGTAGTGCGTAAAGAAGTCCTGCGGCACAAGGTTGCTGTATGGCAGCGGAAGGTTGTTGGCGCCGGAACGGTTGTTGTCGCGTGAGCTGTAGGACACGAAGATCTTGTCTTTGTCCGAAAGGGTCTGGTCGATGCGAATCGTCGTCGTCGTGTTCAGCACCGGGTAGGTCGAGCGCTGAATGTAATTGTTGTAAAAACCAGTCTGCGTCTTGACTGTTGTCCCCGGGCTGTTCGGCAGCGGCAGGGTCTTGACTAAGGACTGGGCCGCCGCGCTGAAGCGCGACGTCGGAACGATGTTGCCCGCGAACGGCAAACGGCAGGGAATGCCATTCGGGTTGTTCGCAGTTTTTGCCGTTGATGTCGTCGCAGGGTCGAAGATCTGGTTCTGAAGCACCGGCTGTCCGGTACATGGGTTTGTGTCCGTTGTCGGGCCACCCAAGGCCGCCGAGAAATCACCCCCACGTTCCGCGGCGGTCGGCACCGTCGACAAAGGCGCCGCGCTCAACGTCTGCCGGAACTGCTCCCACGAAAAAAAGAAAAAACTGCGATCGCGGCCGTTGTAAATCTTGGGGATCCGGACCGGGCCGCCCAGGGAGCCGCCGTAGTCGTTCTTCTTGTCGTTGCCCCTGGCGAACTGCTGGCGGCACGCTGCATCCCCAGCCGCACATTCAGCCTGGTAGCCGTCGTTGAACCAGTCGTTCGCGTCCATATCGTCGTTCTTGAAAAGATCGAACGCTGTTCCATGGAAGGCATTGGTGCCGCTCTTGGTGGCAAAGTTCTCGATACCGCCCGTGGTCCGCCCATACTGGGCGGGCGGGGTCGACGTCGTCACCTTGAACTCCTGTAGCGCCTCGACCGAAGGCGCGGTTTCGTCGAAGGATGAACCGTTTTCGCTGCGCTGGATGCTGGCGCCGTCCAACAGAACCTCGGCGCCGTAATCCTGTCCGCCTGCCAGTTTGCCCTCAAAAACACCATTAGCCTGGAGACTGTTCTGTTGATTGCCGCCTGCGGAACCGGGGCCAGTAGTGCCGGGCACCAGGAAGACGAAGTTTTCCGGCGAGCGCAGCGAACCCACACCGCCGCCGATCGACAGCGGCAGCTCGATAATCTCCTTGGCCGAAATGGTGCCGCCGATGTCGGCGGATTCCGTCTCGATTCTCGAGCCGCTCGCATCCACCGTCACGCTCTCTGTCGCCGAACCCGGCGCCAGCGTGACGTTCAGCGAAGCAGTCGCTCCTACCCCTACATTGACCCCGGTATTCGACGACACGGAGAAGCCGGGAGCGGTAACTGCTACCGTGTAGGTTCCAATTGGAAGCGCTGTAAACCGGTAAGTGCCCGCGGACGTGGTGACCGTATCATTCTTGCCGCCTGTCGCCGTGTTCGTCGCGGAGACTTTCGCTCCGGGAACAATGGCGCCGCTGCTATCTGTCACGTTTCCGGCGAGTTCGCCGCGTGTGGTTTGCGCAAACGACGCGCTTGCAAAAACAAACGCGGCTAGTAATACCAGGGCAAACTTCGCGCACTGCTTCAGCATTTTCAATGGGTGGCACTCCTCAAAACAGGTCAGCAGGTTGCGTCGTTTCGTGTCTGCGACGCAACTTCAAGCACTTCTGGATTTCACTACCGCGGCAACCTTATTTCACAGCTTCTCAGGATGTCAACATTGAAACGCTTCAGCTCATCAGAATCAGCACACAAGTAATGTTGTCTCGGCCGCCTGCCTTTAACGCTGCCTCAATCAGCGACGCGTTCCGCTCCTCGAGCGAGCCGCCCCGCCCCAGCAGTACCCCGATCGCAGCATCCGGCAGCTCCCGCGTCAACCCGTCCGAGCACAGCAGAAACACATCGCCCGCCTCCACCGCGAACTCCCCCACTTCCGGCTCCACCGTCCGCTTCGTCCCCACCGCGCGCGTAATCACGTTGCGCATCGGCGACTCCGCCGCCTGCTCCTCCGTCAGCACACCCATCCGCACCTGCTCGGCAATCAGCGAGTGGTCCTCCGTGCACCGGGTCAACTCTCCGCTACGCCATCTGTAACAGCGACTGTCGCCGACATGCACAATCGACACCGCATGGTCTCCTCGTGCCGCCAGCGCCACCAGCGTCGTGCCCATCCCCTGTAATCCAGGCTCGTGCGACGCCCGCGTATGCACCCGCTTATTCGCCGCGTGTACCGCCTGTGCCAGCACCTTTGCCGTCCGCTGCGCCTCGGGCACAACGCTCAGCTGCTCAACAAACGCTTCGACCGCCGCCTGACTCGCGACCTCACCGCCGGCCGCGCCGCCCATCCCGTCGCACACCACAAACAGCCCCGCCTCAAGCGAGTAGCTCCAAGCATCCTGGTTGGTCCGGCGCACATGGCCGATATGCGTTCCAGCAGCAGCCACGGTATGGAGAGCAACACTCACCGCCCCAATCTACACCGCCGATGCAGCACCATGCCCGCTCAACCTGCAAGATAACAGTACGGCAGTCCCGCATCGGGAAAGCCAGACAATATTGGAACCGGAGCCGGAAGAAAATGCCGCGTCGAGCCGTGTGCTCGGCTCACCCATGTACCGGAAACCGATGCATCGCCGCAAGCACAATCGCCAGCAGTTCCAGAGGAATCAGCACCGTGCACAGTAGATAGAAAACAGCGCGACACCACGGCCATATGCGCGCCGGCAGTTGGTCCGCCAACCTGTCTCGCCACGTTTCATTCAGGCGCGCCGGCGCAAAATCTGACGCATCTTTCCCACTGTGCAATGCTGTCCAGCGCTTCACTAAAATCGCTGCTCGCAGATTGGAAAGAAGCAGCGCAATGAAGACCACTCGAACAAAACCCACACTCAGAACCGAGACGGCAGCGGCAGCAATGGAATCCAGAAAATACACAGAGAAAACGCCAGCTGCCGCGGCGAAACTGCCCTGCCGTATCCCATTTGCGCCCAGCACAAAGAAAAGGCAGTACACCAACGCACTGATAGGCTGACACAAAATCAACATAAGAAAAGTAACAACGGCAATCAGGAGACACAGCCAGAAGCCACGCGCGGCTATCATATCTGCGTCATAGCCGTTCCGCACAGAAGGCCAGAACAGTCCTCTGATCACACCCTCAGACTCATCCGGCGTTCCCGAAATGCCAAGTGTCGACATAGCAGCAACCCTGACACAGTAACTCGCGCATTGGCAACGGTACTTTCGGCCTTTCCCGCACCGCCCCCGGCACATTGCAGGGCAGCGTTACTATCCATCGCTGCACGAACGACCCAAGTGGGATCGAACATCATGCTCCAACACTGCACAACTAACTGAGATGTGCACTGGCAAGCACAACTGGCTCTGTCCTCGCTGTAAAACATGGAAGCGATGTCAAACCGGACCACTTCACCATCGCAGCCGTGTTCCCCGCCTGCAACACCGCCCTCACCCTCGCGGCACAAGACGGCGTAGCTGATGCGTCCGCAGCCGGATCAGCTCCGTCGCCGCTGCATCCACCGATAGCTGCGGATACGCCACCGGGACAAACCGCATCCACTCGGCCAACAGCTTCTTCCAGGCCCGCTCAGTCACCGCGACACTCTCCGGGCTGACATCCATCGACATCGCAAGTTCCTGCATCTTCTCAGCCGCCGCATAGGCCACGCCAAGCTCCCGCCCGGCCCTGTCCCGGTCGGCCATGCTCGCAAACGGCAACGCACCCGAAGCAAAACGTTGAAGATTGATGACAAACTGTTCTCGCAACTGCCCTTGATCGAGAGCCATAAAGCCCGCCGCGCCACTGCCACCGCCGCCGCGGTCCTCACGGCTGCCGCGCGTTTTCTCAAACGCAGTCTCCGCGGCTTGCAGCTCCGGCAGCATTCCACGCGCTTTCTCCGGCAGTCGAGCCCGAAGCCCCGCAAGCCTGCGAGCGCGCCCTACATCGGCCAGCCTCTGCTGTAGATCCTCGCAGTAGCTGCCCATCGCGCCACTCATCTGCTCATCGCACAGGTCAAAGCGGCTACCCGCGGGCTCCTTGCCATCCCGCAGCGCCTCGAGCCGCCCTATCCGTTCTTCGCTGTTCTGGCCGCCTCGATTCCGCAACTCGCACGCAAACCGGATCGCGAGCTGATAGTCGCGCGACACCCCGTCTCCGTTCGCATACAGCATCGCCAGCGTGCCCGGCCCATCCACAAAGCTGCCCACATGGGAGGGGTGCGATCGGTGCCGATACGCACATCGGAGCGCTTCCTGGTAGTCCGGCGGGCTCCCGAATCCGTAGTACGCCACCTGCTCATTGCATTCGTCAGAAGTTTTGCTTTGAGCCGCCTGCTCCGCAAGCGCCTGTGCCGCTTCGGGCAGCGGCTGCGCCACCGCGCGGTCGCATACCGCTTGCCAGTTCGGCTCTTCGGCAAAAAGCGGTGCGGTCGTCTGCGACACGGCTATTGGCGCCGTCAGCAAAGCTAGCATCAATCCGACGACTATAGACATCCGACGCCTATTGTCCACGGTGCACCCCTCTCGGGAGAGAGGCGAAGATTACAGTGCCGCAGAAACGAGAACACGCCATGAAATGGCCGCAAGCCGCGCAGTCGGTCTTACTGCCCTTGCCTGTTCAGCTTCGCTTCAGCCTCCGCCACCACCATCCTCGCCGCGTCGTACTTCACCGGATCCTGCCCGGCATCCTGCACCTGCTTCTGCCCATCCTGCAGCAGCTTTTCGGCAACCGCCTTGTCCACTTCCTCCGGCTTCTCCGCGTACTCCACCAAAACGGTGACCCGGTCCGGCAGCACCTCGGCAAAGCCGCGCGCGACTATAAACTTCTGCTCGCCGCCCTCGCCCGTGCCGCCCCGCACAATCAGGTCCCCTGCGCCGATTGCCGTTAGCAGCGGCGCAGCGCCCAGCATCGCCTCCAGCACCCCGGTCTGCCCGGGCAGCGTGACTGAGGTCGCATCCGTATCCACCAGGATGCGCTCCGGCGTCACCACCCGCACCTTCAGCTTGTTCTGTTCGAACTGGCTTTCGCTCGTTTCCGCCGCCGCGTCCGCCATCGTTTAGTTCTGCCCCTTCAGCTTTTCCGCCGCTTCCAGCACATCCTCGATCGTGCCCTTCAGGTAAAACGCCTGCTCCGGCACATCGTCGTGCTTGCCTTCAATCACTTCCTTGAAGCTCCGCACCGTATCCGCAACCTTGCAGTACTTGCCCGGAATCCCCGTAAACTGCTCCGCCACATGGAACGGCTGCGACAGAAATTTCTGCACCTTGCGAGCGCGCGAAACCGTCAGCCGGTCTTCCTCGCTCAGCTCGTCAATCCCCAGGATCGCGATAATGTCCTGCAGATCCTTATACCGCTGCAGGATCCGCTTCACGCCCTGCGCGACATCGTAGTGCTCCTGCCCCACGATCCGCGGGTTCAGAATGCGCGAGCTCGACGCCAGCGGATCGACCGCCGGGTAAATCCCCAACTCCGACAGCGGCCGCGACAGCGACGTCGTCGCATCCAGGTGAGCAAAGGTCGTCGCCGGCGCCGGATCGGTAAAGTCGTCAGCCGGCACATACACCGCCTGCACCGACGTCACCGAACCCTTCTTCGTCGACGTAATCCGCTCCTGCAGCTCGCCCATCTCCGTCGCCAGGTTCGGCTGGTAGCCGACCGCCGAAGGCATCCGCCCCAGCAGCGTCGAGACCTCCGACCCCGCCTGCGTAAACCGGAAAATATTGTCGATGAACAGCAGCGTATCCGCGCCCTCTTCATCGCGGAAGTTCTCCGCGATCGTCAGCGCGCTCAGCGCCACCCGCAGCCGCGCCCCCGGCGGCTCCGTCATCTGCCCGTAAATCAACGCGGCCTTCGACTTCGGCAAATCTTTCAAATCGATCACGCCCGCTTCCTGAAACTCGAGCCAAAGATCGTTGCCCTCGCGCGTCCGCTCGCCCACCCCGGCGAATACCGAGAAGCCGCCATGCTTGGTCGCGACATTATTGATCAGCTCCTGGATGATGACCGTCTTGCCCACGCCCGCGCCGCCGAACAGCCCGATCTTGCCGCCTTTCAAAAACGGCTGGATCAGGTCGATCACCTTCACGCCCGTCTCGAACATCTCCTCCGATGTCGCCTGTTCATCGAACAGCGGCGCCGCACGGTGGATCGGCATATGTTTTTTCGCGTTCACCGGGCCTAGCTCATCCACCGGCTGCCCGATCACATTCAGAATCCGCCCCAGCGTCTCGCGGCCCACCGGCATCATGATCGGCGCGCCCGTGTCGATCACCTTCATGCCGCGCACCATGCCCTCGGTCGCCTCCATCGCGACACAGCGCACCCGCCCGTCGCCGATGTGCTGCTGCACCTCCAGCACCACGTCCACCGGGTTCGGCACGTCGAAGCCTTCGCTCGTCACCTTCAACGCCTGGAAGATGCTCGGCATCTTCGCCTCTTCAAACTGCACATCGACCGCGGGGCCTGAAATCTGCACAACCTTGCCAAAGTTGTCCTTGCCGCGCTCCAGGTTGTCCGTCGTAATCTGGTCCTGCACTGCTGTGTCTGCCATAGTCTCTTTCCTTTTCAGGGTGACGGGATGCAATTAAGGGTGAAGGGTACAGGGTGAAGGGTGTAATAGGCGAAGGTGCCACGAACGCCCAGCTGGCCCGACTCTTACACCCTGCTCTTGCCCCTCAACCCTGCCTTTGCCCGCTTCACACTGCACCGTATCCCCTGCCCCTAAACCGCCGCCGCCCCACTCACAATCTCAATAATCTCTTTCGTAATCGCCGCCTGCCGCACCCGGTTCATCGTCAGTGTCAGCGAATCAATCATCTCGGACGCATTCGTCGTCGCCGCATCCATCGCGGTCATGCGCGCCGCGTGCTCGCTCGCTACTGACTCCAGCATCGCGTAATACAGCATCGCCGCCACAAACCGCGGCAGCATCGCCCGGTACACGTTCTTGGCGGGCTGGTCATAGGTATAGTCCACCTCGGCCGTACCGAAGCGCTTCGACTCGTCTTCATACTGCGCGCGAATCGCATCCTGCTCCTCGTCGCGCAGCGTTAGCCCGGCAGACATCGCAGCTTCCGCCGCCTTCTGCCGCTCCTCATTGCTCGGCTCCGCGCTTGCCGCAACCTCCGGCTCCTTCACTTCGCCTTCCTTGGTTGTCGACAGCGGCAGTACCCGCTCCACCACCACCCGCTGCGACAGCACCGACTTAAACTGGTTGTAGCAAAGATAAACCGCGTCCACTTCAGCCGCGGCATACCGCCCCACGATCTCTTCGCTTACCGCCCGCGCCTGCTCGAACCGCATCTTGTCCAGCACGATCTCCGACGCATGCTCGTCCGCGATAAACTCCACATCCTCCTTGCGCGTCCGCTCCGGCCGACCGGCGCTCCTATCCTGTGCACCCTGCGGCACAGCAGGCTGATCCGGTTGCCCCTGCTTTTCGCGTGTTTCCGCAAACTGTGCCGTCGCATACCGGCGCCGGAAAAAGTCCCGCCCCTTGCGCCCCACAGCCTCCACATCGATCCGCTTGTTCCGGTCCCCGGCAATCGCCTCATCGATAAAGTTCGTCGATGTCCGCACAATATTCGTCGAGAACGCCCCCGCGAACCCCTTGTCGCCCGACACCACGACCAGCAGGATGTTCTTCTCCTCGCGCAGCTCCAGCAGCGGGCTCCGCGACTCGTTCGCCGTCGGATCCTGCGCATCCATACGCCGTCGCAGCGACGCCAGCACCGTCGCCAGCGCAACCGCGTACGGCCGTGCATTCGTCATCCGCTCCTGCGCCCGCCGCAGCTTCGCTGCCGCCACCATCTTCATGGCCTTGGTGATCTGGCGCGTGTTCTTCACACTGCGAATGCGCCGCTTCAGATCGAGGACGTTTGCCACTTACTTCGCCGCCTCCTGCTTCTCTTCAGACGCCTTAGTATCACCCGCACCCTGTGCCTGCTCGGCGCCCTTTTCGTTCGCCTGCGCCTCGCCCGATCCGCCGCCCGCCGTCGTCGCCGCCCCAGGCTGCGAACCCGCCGGCGTCTTCTGCTCGGCCTTCTTCTTCTCGTCTTCGCTCAGCTCCACCACGGCATCGGACCCCTTGGCCTGCTCATGCTCCGCCAGAAAGTCCTTCTTGTACGCCTCGATCGCCGTCTTCAACTTCCCGCGCAGGTCGTCATCCAGCGCCTTCTTTTCGGCAATATCCTTCAACAGCCCCTGCTGCTGCGCGTCCAGGTACTCGTGGAAGCCCTTTTCAAACGGCCGGATATCCTCAACCTTCACGTCGTCCAGCAGCCCCTGCGTTCCCGCGAACAGGATCGCCACCATATGCTCCGGCGTCAATGGCTGGAACTGGTCCTGCTTCAACAGCTCCGTCAGCCGCTTGCCGCGGTTTAGCTGGTTCTGCGTCACCTTGTCCAGGTCTGAGCCGAACTGCGCGAACGCCGCCAGCTCGCGGTACTGCGCCAGGTCCAGCTTCAGCGTCGAACCCACCTGCTTAATCGCCTTGATCGCCGCCGAGAAGCCCACACGCGACACCGACAAGCCCACATTCACCGCAGGCCGGATACCCGAGTTGAAAAGGTCCGTCTCGAGGAAAATCTGGCCGTCCGTAATCGAAATCACATTCGTCGGGATATACGCCGACACATCCCCCGCCTGCGTCTCGATAATCGGGAGCGCCGTCAGCGAACCGGATCCCTTTTCCTTGCTCATCTTCGCCGAACGCTCCAGCAGGCGCGAGTGCAGGTAAAACACATCGCCCGGGTACGCCTCGCGCCCCGGCGGCCGGCGCAGCAGCAGACTCAGCTCGCGATACGCAACCGCGTGCTTCGACAGATCGTCGTAGATCACCAGCGCATGCTTGCCGTTATCGCGGAAAAACTCGCCCATCGCCGTCGCCGCGAACGGCGCCAGGTACAGCAGCGGCGCAGGCTCGGACGCCGAAGCCGCCACCACGATCGTGTAGTCCATCGCGCCGTTTTCAGTCAGCGTCTGCACCACCTGTGCAATCGACGAGCGCTTCTGCCCGATCGCGCAGTAAATGCAGATCAGGTTGTTCTTGGCATTATTGATGATCGTGTCGATCACGACGGCGGTCTTGCCCGTCTGGCGGTCGCCGATAATCAGTTCGCGCTGCCCGCGTCCAATCGGAATCATGGCGTCGATCGCCTTGATGCCCGTCGACATCGGCTCCTTCACTGGCTGGCGATCGATCACGCCCGGCGCCAGCCGCTCCACCGGCAGCGTCTCGGTCGTCTCGACCGGGCCCTTGTCGTCGATCGGCTGGCCCAGCGCGTTCACCACGCGGCCCACCAACGCGTCGCCCACCGGCACGCTCATGATCTTGCCTGTGCGCTTCACCTGGTCGCCTTCGCGAATCTCCGAGCCTTCGCCCATCAGCACCACGCCAACCTGCTCCTCTTCAAGCGACAGCGCCAGGCCCATGATCCCGTGCGGAAACTCCACCAGCTCGCCGGCCATCACCTTATCCAGCCCATGCACCCGCGCAATCCCGTCGCCCACCGAAATCACGGTGCCGACCTCGTCGACCTGCATCCGGCTGTCGTAGTTCTGGATCTCCTCCCGAAGGAGGCTCGTAATCTCGTCTGCGTTGATCTTCGCCATCGGTTCCCTTGCTATCCCTGTCTGTCTTGCTTTGAACTCGTTACCTGCCCGAAACGCGCTGCCTGAAAATCAGCTCAAACCCAGCCCGGCATCGACAGGCGGAAGGTCTCGCTACCCCAACCCGCATCCGCACCCACCGGCGCAAAGCGCCGCACCGCACGCCCGGCCAAGACCCGGCCGGGTGCGGGTGCCCCACATCTCGCCTTTGAGATGTGGGTCCTTCGCATCCGCAGCTGACCTACCCCGCCGCTAACCTCTCCCGCATCCCATCCAGCCGCCCGCGCACGCTCCCGTCATAAATCACCGACCCAATCCTCAACCGAGCCCCGCCCAGCAGCGCTTTATCTTCACGAAACGTTGCCTCTACCCGCCGGCCCGTCATTTCCGTAACTCTCGCCTCTACCGCCCGCCGCTCGTCCTCGTTCAGCGGTCGCGCGCTTGTCCACTCCACCTTGTCAATGCCCAGCTCCGCGCGCACCATCCGTCGAAACTCCGACAGGATCGCTTCAAACCCATCCATCCGCTCATGGTTCACAATCACGGCCAGCAGGTTACGTACAGACTGCGACATGCCAAGCCGCTCGTTCAGCCGGTCCAGAATTGCGACCTTCTTCGCCGCGGGGATCGACGGGTCGAGAAACACATGCTTCAGCCCCGGACTTTCCACCCACGCCGCTTCGAACTCGCCCAGCTCGCGGTCCGCTGCTTCCACGTCTGCCTTGTTCGTCTCCAGAACATCCAGAAGCGCCCGCGCATAGCGCGCCGCGTACTCGGTCGCCATCAGTTCTGCCCCCGCCTGCCCAGCGTCCCGGCCAGGTTCTGCAGAAATTCATCCACCAGCACCCGGTCCCCATCCTCGTTCAATCGAACCCGCTCCGCCGCCCGGTCCACTGCCAGGTCAGAGGCATACCGCCTCAACCCGCGCTCCGCCGCCGCCTGCGCCGCATGGATATCGGCCTCTGCTGAATGCACAATCCGTTCACGCTCGGCTTCGAGGGAAGCCCGCATCCGCGACTCTTCCGCCTGGTTATTCTCAAGCGCCTGCTTCCGCAGCGCATCGACCTCGCCGTTCAACCCCGCCAGCCGCGCCTCAATCGCCTTCAGCCGCATCTCCGCGTCCGCCGTCGCCTTCCGCGCTTCCACCAGGTCGTGCTCAATCGTCCGCCGCTGCCCTCGAAAAATCCCCGGCACATATTTAAGGATGAAAAACAGGATCGCCGCGATCAGCACGCCGGAGTTGATGTCCTCAAACAGCCGCGCCGCCGCCACGGTCGACATCCCCATGTGCCGCGCCATTGCCTGCACCACCGCGGAGTGCGCGTAATGCTCCAGGTCACTGTTGTTTTCCGGCGCATCCATGCTGGTGGTCCGGGTCCCGGTAATAATCGGTTGCGTCCTGCTCTGCGCGTGCATACTGCGCTGGTCCTGCGTCTGCTCAGGCGACTGCGCCAGCCCCGGCATCACCGCCGCGCAACAGAACACCAGCATCACCACCAGCCGCGCCATCCACCCAAATCTCATCACGACCGGCCTTCCCCGCCGGCCCGCGCCGCTTCCGGCACCACGGCATTCACAATCTGCTCCGCCAGCCCGTCAATCGCGCCTTCCATCGACTTGCGCGACTGCTCCGCCTCCGCCGCGATCCCCTGCCGCGCCTGCCGCACCTGCGACGCGGCCACCTCGCGCGCCTCGGTCAGCGCCTGGTCCCGCGCCGTATTCCAGCCCGCAATCTGCCTCTCCCGCGCCTGCTGTATCTCCATCCGCGCCCCGCGCAGCCGCGCCTCGTACTCCTGGCTCTTCGCCTCGGCCAGCGTCACCGCCGTGTGCGCCTTTTCGACCGCGCCCGCTGTCCGCTCCCGCCGCTGGGCCAGCGTTCGCTGCAACGGACGGTGCATCAGGAAAACGTAAAACGGGATCAACAGGAGAAAGATCACCATCGTTGGCAGCGAGCCAACAAACAGGCCAACGAGTTGACGTAGGATTTGTTCCATGAGTTAAGGTCGGGTTCCGCGGTAGAGAATCAACAGGAAGCAGCGCAAAGCCCACGCCGAAACCGGCAGCTTTCACACGCGCTCCCCTATACAAATACCACAGGGGCGGCCCCAAAGCGACTTGCAACAGGGCCCGGTCCAGGGTCACTTCAAAATCGAATCACCACGGAGACCCACCATGGCTGCGAAGTTTGGCGCAACCTCCACAGCAGACGACGTGCTGGCAAATATCGACCTGCGTGGCCGGCGCATTCTGGTGACCGGCGTCTCGGCCGGCATCGGGGTTGAGACCGCCCGAGCCCTCGCTGCACGAGGCGCGCACGTCATCGGAACAGCGCGCAACCTCGAAAAAGCGCAAACCGCAACCCGGCAGGTCCGCGCTGAGGCCGCTTCCGGTGGGAGCCTGGAGCTCCTCGAACTCGACCTGGCTTCACTCGCGAGCGTCCGCTCCTGCGCCGATTCCCTGCTCTCCGCCGGTAAGCCTCTCGACGGAATCATCGCCAATGCCGGTCTCATGGCAGGGCCAAAGGCCGAAACTGCCGACGGCTTCGAAGCCCAGTTCGGAACCAATTACCTCGGACATTTCGTCCTGATCAATCGCATCGCCGGCCTGCTCAACCCCGGCGCACGCGTGGCCATGGTCTCCTCCGCAGGCCACCGGCGCGCCGACATCGATCTCAACGATCCCAACTTTCAGCAGACCCCCTACAACGAGTACCTTGCCTACGGACGCTCCAAAACGGCGACTATCCTCCTTGCCGTCGAGTTCGACCGGCGCCATCGCTCCAGGGGCATCCGGGGCACGGCGCTCCATCCGGGCGCCATCCAGACCGAGACAGTTCAAAAACTCATCGAGTCCCTGGGCTCCGGCAAAGATGCGGCCGTCGCCGCCTACGACTGGAAAACCGTGCCGCAGGGAGCGGCAACCTCACTCTGGGCGGCCTTTACCGCGCCTGCGGACACGGTCGGGGCAAGGTACTGCGAAGACTGCCGCATCGCCGAAGTGATCGACGATCCTTCCGCGAAATCCGGCGTCCGCTCCTATGCCCTTGACCCGGAGCGCGCCAAGGCACTCTGGGCAAAGGGAGAAGAGATGACAGGTGAGCACTTCTGAGCAATTGCCGAGCGGGAGGGGCAGCCCGCTTGCCAATTCCCTGTCAATCGCCCATGGGGTACGGACGTACCGTTGACCGTACATACGTATGCACCGCCGACCATTGCTATACATTCTGAAACGCGCCAAGACACGCGAATTTATATCGCTGCACGATAGATTTTTGACGCACTTTGCCGCACACAAAGCACCTTTATGCAGGCCCGACAAACCTACTCGCGAGACCCGAAACAGTCCGGGTATTCGAAGGTGAGTTCAAAGCCAAATCAGGCGCCTTGGAGAGAAGTTCAACACTCTTTTCGCTTTCTCATTTGAGGCGCCCGCTAAGTTCATCCCGTAGTAGACAGCCTCATCACCGCCGGCCTCTCGAGCTTGCTTTACTGTTATATTCGGCGGCGTGGGCGCCCCTATCCAGCTCGCAAAAGCGGGCAGCCACTTATGAGCCGGTGTCGGATTGCTGTCGGCAAGATTATAAACACCTGCATCAGATGTTAGTGCTTCGACGGTAGCGATTGCTGCGTCCTCGACGTGAATAAAAGACCATACCTCATCATCACGAGGCACGATAACACTCATTTCATTCTCAACCCTCACATTGACTTAGAAGAAGCCGGCTGTTCCGCACTTCATCTGTCATGCTGTCACTCCCGGAAATACCTTTGGAAGTGACTGAAATTCCACCTTGATCAGCTGCGCCGGCTGAGGGCCGCTGGGTGGTGGAGACGCCGTTCCACCGTCCATGATGAAGTAGGCGACACGTCCATAATCGCCTGGACCTCTTCTCCAGGCACCGCTGGACGGTCCAATCAGAGACTCCGTAAATGGGTCCCCGGCCACGCTCTGGGTGAAGCCGCTGTTCAATCCTGGATCCATCGACACAACGTCGATCGTATTCTGGCGATGCGTCGTAAGATAGATAACCTCGGCGTCCTCATCGATGCAGAAGTCATCGCCCATCCTTCCGGAAACAACAAGTTCGGGCAGACCTGCCGGCTCCAGCGAAGATGGATCGACTTTGACTTTCATGAAGAGCTTCTTCGCCGTCGCTGTGTAGTACAGGTAGTGAGTCCTGGCGGCATAGCGAACGCCGTTTACCCCCGGTTGCTCCGGCTTCATCTTGCCCGGGAAATAACCCATGCTGTCGTGCTCCAGCCAGACGCGAATAGAGGGCTTGCCCCCATCGCTCGAAAGCTCAAGGCGCCAGATCAAACCGGCAAAACAATCCGCCACCAGAATGACGCCAGGTGCAATCACGCAGCAACCGTTAAGGCCACGCGCCTGCTCAGGAAATCGACAGAGCAGCTTAGGTGCGACGGGCGAGCCGGGCTTCCAATCCTTGAGGTCAAGCACATGCGCAAAGGATTCATGCGTAGTGTAGAGATTGCCGCTTAACAGAAGGAACACATCCGGTTCGATCTCTGCGATACCGGTGGTGGGCTGCTCAAACGTATGTAGAAGCACCGGCTTGACTTCTTCCTCGCCGTTCGAGGGTGGAACAAACCACAGTTCCTTGTTGTTCATTGCGGTTACAAGAACAGAGTTATCCGCGCGAATGGCCAGGTTCTCTAAAAAGTACTTCGCCGGGAAACGGGCTAAGGTGGTGATATGAGCCTGTGGCGCCTGATTGTGAGACATAACGATACTCTCCTGAGAGCTTCACATGAATGTGGGACAGCAAACCTCACCGTATGAATCGAACATCCTGTCTGGTCAGGGACAGGAACCTTGAAGGCGTTGAGTAAGAAGAAACTGTGTCGTCAAGCTATGTGGATCGAACAGCGATAAACGTCCGCCGAGATCTTGCTTTGCTTCAGACATATGCTGGCTTCTTACTGCTTCAGGCCGATCGCATCCGACGGGACATCGTAAGCTATCAAAGTGAACGACACCATGGTGAACCATCCCATGAGAACTGTGACGTCCACGATGCCCGCATCCCCGAGCAACTGCCTGGCACGCTCATACAAGCCGGTCGGCACCACCCGAGGAGTCGACAACGTTACCGCGAGTTCGTACACAATCTGCTGCCGAGGATCCTCAAAGGAGGCAGGCAGGCCGGCAATTAACGCCTGAACGCTGGCTGCGGGCAGATGGCCTTGCTGCTCGCCGATCATCTCGTGCTCGAAATTCGAGTAAGCCGCGAGCCATCTGCCATTGATGACGTTCGTAGCAATTTCAATCTCCGCCTTTGTCAGCGACGAGTCCGTCTGGTAGTACTTGCCCGTCGGCACAATCGTCTTTGAAAGCTCAGGGTTGGCAAGCCATATCTTGTGGGGGCCCGGCACCTGACCCCGCAGCTTCATCGTAAAATCGTATGCCTCTCGCATTTCGGGAGGCATTTGCTCCACGGGGGTTTCTTCATAACGTCCAAAAGTGCCGAAGCTGGAACTGCTCGCCATCCTGTGTTCCTCCGTCTGCGTCTCTGCTCACTACACTACTGTTCGATGCACACTGTCCCGCCGGTTCGCGGAGCTTATTTTTCTAAGGGCTTCATCGCTGCAATCCTGGCAACGAGAACAGGGGGCTTTGCCCGATGAGCGTTCGTTATCAGCACGTCCACCAGTGCGCGACACTCATTGATTCCGGTAGAGAGTAGCTCACGGAAGGAAGAGATACGCGACATAGACCACAACATACCTCCTGCCACCCATGATGGATACGCATGGAGCCGGGCCTTTCCGGAGGGATAGAGTTCATAGCCGAGCCGTTGAATCAGCGTGAAGCTTTCCTGCATTCCCCGAGCGATAGCCGACGCTTCCCTCCAGGAGGCACCGCCTCCGCGCCGCATCCCCGCAACGGACACACTCTCAAATGCGATGCACATCGGAACGTGACAGCGAAGCCAGAGAAGCATGTTAGGCTCAAAAATACTTGGCAGCCCAGCCGCCTTGAAAAGTTCCACCCACCCCGGGTGATTCATCTTGGTTTTCTGACCGGCGGCTCCTATTTTCGCGTTCAGCCTGCCATTCTTATCAATGCTCCCCTGCACAAACGGCATTCCGAACGAGCAACGGTCTGCTCCGACAGCATCCCGCAATTGCTCGGGATCGAAAGTGTTGAACATGAACTGAATCCAGTGAGCAGCACTACGCTGCAGAGCAGGTAACACTGCTTCCGCCTGGTGAGCGGGCAGGGTTACAAGAACGAGGTCGTACGGGATCTCTTCGTCCAGCCTGTCGGCAACGCGCAGCTCCGCCCGTTCACTGTTCACGGCGACGACAGCACCGTCGCTTTTCAGTTGCTCAAAGCGCGCCGACCCCGGGCGCGCGATTGCCGTAACGTCATGAAGGCCACTACGAGCTAGCTGAAAAGCAAAGATGCTGCCGATTCCACCAACACCGATCACAGCGATACGCAAGCTTGAGAGAGAAACGGGACGAGCAGATTCGATACTCATGTGAGTCTATGATTCAACTGAGATACTCAGCGTTCAAGACGCTAAAGTCCGTATTCCATGCGAAGGAGTCCAGTCGTTGCTCGAAAGCAGACACTCTGAAGCAGCCGACCTTCTGTCCGATGCGCTGACGAGGGTCAGCCTGAGAGCTTTCATCAACGTCGCCTTGGACGCCGGCGGAACCTGGGCGGTCGACTTTCCCGCCTACGAAGGCTTCACGTTCAACGTTGTTCAGAAAGGGAATTGCCTGCTCGCCGTAAATGGCGAGCAGCAATCGACTCGCCTCAAAGCCGGTGATTGCTTTCTCCTGACCGGCGGCCGGGAGTTCTCCCTTGCCTCGAACCTGTCGCTCAAAAATCGCTTTCAGGCTGCGGAATTATTTGCTCAGGCTGAGAACGGGTATGCGTCCTGCAACGGTGGCGGAGACTTCTTCGTCGTCGGCACGATCTTCAGATTCCAAGGGCATTTGCCTTCCGTTTTGTTCGGCCGGCTATCACCCTTCATCCATATCGACGGAAGTTCCGATCAGGCTGCGGTGTTGCGTTGGAACCTTGATCGTTTCAGTGCTGAACTGCGCGGCAGTGGCATCGGACGCTCGCTCATCCTAAGTCACCTTGCACCCATTATGTTGTTGCAGGTCCTTCGCATTTACCTCGTATCTCGACCAAAAGAAGAGAACTGGCTGGTTGCTCTCTCGCACCCTCGACTTTCCCCGGTGCTCGAAGCGATGCAGACGGACTACAAGCGAGATTGGTCCCTTGAACAATTGGCTAGACTTGCAAATATGTCGCGCTCTGGATTTGCTCTCACCTTCAAGAAAAAGGTTGGGGTCTCTCCTATGATCTACCTGTTGAACTGGCGCATGCAGATTGCTTGTGAACTGCTGCAGGCAGGAGACAAAAGCCTCTCTGCTATTGCGACCGCAGTCGGCTATAGCTCGGAAAGCGCGTTTAGCACTGCCTTCGTCAAAACGGTAAAGTGCAGACCCGGCGCGTATCGAAAACCGGGTTCGCACTCCTAGCGATCGTTTTGGCTCGCGCAAATTCATAATCTGCGGCAACATAGATTTACCTCAGAGACGTGCGCCGAGGCGTTTCTGAGACTGCCCGCATGCGCAAGACCTTTCGCTCACCAGGCTGTCTCTCGCTGCTCGCTCTGGCTTCTATCGCTGCGCGCGCGCAGTCCCCTGCCTGCACGGGTGCAGCGCTCGCCGGGACGGTGCACGACTCTGCCGACGCAATCATTCCCGCGGCACAGGTCACGCTCGACGGCGGCGCTCCGGTCAGCACAGACAGCGACGGCCATTACCGCTTCGTCTGCATCGCACCCGGTCAACACCAGCTGCACATCACGGCCGAGGGCTTCGCAGACACGACTCTTGAGCAAACCCTGCCGCATGCGGGCGCGGTCGATATCACCCTCCAGGTGCAAACCGTCCAGACCTCTATAAACGTCGACTCGGGAGATAAGGAACTGCCGTCCGATGCTGCCTCAAGCAGCCCGGCTGCGCACACCCTGGCCGGCAGGGACTTGGAAACCCTTGCCGACGACCCGGACGACCTCGCGCGTGAGCTGCAGCAGCTGGCCGCCACAGCGGGCGCCAACCCTGCCAACACCATCATCACCGTCGATGGTTTCCAGAACGAGTCAACGCTGCCGCCCAAGAGCTCCATCGCCTATATCAAGGTCAATCCCGACCTTTACTCAGCCGAGTACCGCGAACCGCCGTTTGAAGGCGGCCGCGTCGAGGTGTACACGAAGCCCGGCCAGCCTGTCTTCCATGGCGCGCTGTTCACCACCAACGGCAGCTCCTGGATGAACGCGCGCAACCCGTTCTCGGTGAGCGAGGGCACGCTTGGCAAGCAGCGCTATGGCGCGGAGCTGAGCGGCCCGGTGCGCCGCCAGGGCAGCGACTTCGCTCTATCCCTCGAGCACCGCCAGATCAACGACACCGCGGTCGTCAATGCCATCACCCTGGACCCGAGTGGCAACCCGCAAAGCGTCGTCGACTCGGTCCCGATCCCGCAAACGCTCTGGCTGGCTACTGCCCGCAACGGCTGGCAATTCGGCACCAAGAACACCTTCACCGCCGAGTACAGCGCGAACGTCAACCATCTGCTCAACCAAGGCGTAGGCGGCACAGCGCTCCGCGAGACCGGCTATGCCAACGATGTTTACGAGCACAATCTGCGACTCAGCGACATCACGCTCGCCTCGGCCAAACTGATGCATGAGGCGCGGGTTTCACTCCAGTGGACTGGCAATATTGACGCGCCGAACTCCGCGGCGCCGCAGGTGCAGGTGGCCGGCGCCTTCACCCAGGGCGGCTCAACCACAGGTGCCGCGAGCGAGCGCGAGTTCATCACGGAAGCCGACGATGACGCCGTCCTTGACCTCGGCAAGCATCTTCTCAAAGTGGGCATTCAGTTCCGCAACATCGCGGATAACGACATGCTGACCGGCAACTTCAACGGCACGTACATCTTCGGCGGCGGCACGGCACCGGCGCTCAATGCAGCCGGAAACTCCATCCCTGGCCAGACTGTCACCATCACGGGCACAGAACAGTATCGGCGCTCGCTGCTGCAACTGCCTGGAGGCACGCCGACCGCCTTCAGCAACGTAGTCGGCACTCCTGAGGTGAGCTTCGACCAGATCCGCGTCGCGCTCTATGTGCAGGATGGCTGGAAGCTGCGCCCCAACCTGCAGCTCTCACTTGGCCTGCGCTACTTCCTTCAGGACCGCCCCACAACCTTTGCCGGCGCCACACCGCGCTTCGGCGTCGCCTGGTCGCCGGGCAAGAGCGGCAAATGGAAGCTGGACTCACACGCCGGGCTATTTGCAGGCCAGTATCACTCTGAGACCTGGGCCGAGCTTCAGCGCGAGGACGGCATCCGCCGCATCACCAGCACCGTGTACAACCCGGTCTTCGGCGACCCGCTCGGCCCCGGCGCGCCGGTCGTCCATGCATTGCGCAGCGTAAATCCTCACCTTACCCAGGCCTCCATCAGCATCGAGAGTCTCGGCATCGCGCGCGACCTGCCTTACGGTTTGACCGTCAGCCTGCAGCAGAACTGGGCGCGCATCTGGAACTACAGCCGTACACAGGACATCAACCAGCCCCTCACCAATGATCCCTACGGCCCGCGGCCTGGGCCGGCAAACCTCGACATCCTGCAGCTGAATAACAGCGGTCAGGGCGGCGGCACCGTCACCTTCGCGCAGGTGAGCGAGCACGGGCTCAAGAACCTCAACTTCTTTGCCGGCGCAGTGCGCCTCAACATCAAGGACGATACCGACGACAGTGAATTCTTCCAGCCCCAGAATGCCCGCACCGACGCCGGCGAGTTTGCCCTGCGCACCGGCAACAGCCTATGGCAGATCTTCGGCAACGGCAGTTGGACGACGCCCGGCAAGCTCACGCTCAGCACCGACCTCCACGCCGGCGGCGCGACTCCTTATAACATCCTGACTGGCTTCGATAACAATGGCGACGGTGACTTCAACGATCGGCCGCAGTACGCGCTCTCCGGCCAGCCCGGAGCCGTCCAGACTCCGTTCGGCTCGCTCATTGCCTCGGGCGGGCAGGGTGTCTTCCCCCGCAACGCCGGCCGCCTTCCCTGGACTGTCTACATGGACGTAAACGCGCAGCGCGCCTGGACCCTGCCGCACAGCGGCAAAGCAGAACACCCCCAGACGCTCACTTTCAATATTCGCTCCTCCAATCTGCTCAATCACACCAACGTGACCGCCGTTGGAAACGTGCTGGGCTCGCCGCTCTTTAACCAGGCCTACGCCGCCGATAACAGCCGTCGCGTCGAGGCCGGCGCACGATACAGTTTTTAATTTTGCTATGTATCGAGTTTCAATTTCTCTGCCACCCGGTACATTCTCTGATGTCCAACTCTAACCTAAGCAACTAATCCTAAAAGGCTTATCTGTTTACGCATTGATGACAGGAAGAACATGGAGAGTACCTTGCACATTCTGCCCGGGGTTGTGTTGAGTATGGCCAGTACACCCTGAGGTGCCTGTTCATATGGTTCTCGTAGCCCGCGTCCGCTGTATCTTGACCTGCATTCTTCCACTGATCTGTCTCACCGGCTTTCGGTCCGCCCTGGCTCAGGCTGACCCACCGATTCCAGGCGGCGACATCCGCCTGCACTACTTCCGTCCAGATGGAAACTATACCGGCTGGACCGTGTATGCCTACAACGACACGACCGAGCCGAACAACTTCGGTGGCGGCCCCGTCGCTGTGACCGGGACCGACAGCTTCGGTGCCTACTTCGATGTCGGGGTCACGACAGGCGCGACCAACGTGGGATTGATCTTCCATGCAGGCAATGTCAAGGATTCTCTGCTGACCGAGTTCGCCGACCCGGCGACGCAAGGCAACGAGTATTGGGAACTTGCCGGAAGCGGCACCCTGCTGACGTCACGTCCGCCCACCGGCCAGGATCCACCGATACCGGCAGGGCATGCGCGTATTCACTACTCCCGCCCTGATGGCAACTACGCCGACTGGAGCCTGTATCCCTACGGAGCGACGACAGATCCCACGGGCAGCTTCTGCACCACCGAGGATACTTACTCAGGCTATGACAGTTACGGCCCTTACTTTGATGTGGGTGTGAGCAGCGGTCACCTCGGATTCATCATTCACAATTGCGCTACAGGCGTCAAAGACCCGGTGTCCGATCTTTCGCTGCAGATTCCGCAGCAGCTGGAGGGTTGGGTCGTTTCAGGCGATCAGACCGTCTTTCCGCAACTGCCGACCGAAGCACAGCTGCTCCAGGGCCCCTTCAACCAGCTCCAGGCGTACTGGATTGACGCAACAACCGTCGCTTTGCAGCCGCACTACGCGCAGTCCGGCTGGAGCTACTCATTGAACGCGAGCTTAACCGCGGGGCTGCAGATCACGGCCACGGGCCTGACCGGCGGCACAGCGATCCCGCTCACCCCGTTCTCCGGCACACTCACCAAACAGGAGCTGACACGCTTCCCGCAGCTGTCCGGCTACGCGCTTTACAAGCTGCCCGCCAATATCGATCCCTCCGTGGTGCGCCAGGCCCTGAAGAGTCAACTTGAAGTTTCGGCTGTTGCCGCGAACGGCGCTCTGCAATACGCCACCGGCGTCCAGACCTTCGGCGCCCTCGATGCCCTGCTGGCTTACAAGGGCCGGCTTGGCGTCATCTTCGACCGTGGATCTCCTGAAAGCGAAGACGATGATGCACCGTCCAGCCCGGTAAAGATCAAGGTGTGGGCTCCCACGGCGCAAACACTCTCACTGCTTCTCTTCCACAGTGCGACCGACACAGCGCCTGAACAAACCATCGCCATGAACGAACGAAATGGCGTCTGGATCGCCCGCGGCACAGAGGACTGGAAGGGCAAGTACTACCAGCTGCGGGCTCAGGTCTATGTCTCCGCAAAGCAGGCAATTGTCACCAACACAACGACAGATCCCTATTCCGTCGACCTTTCACTGAACGGAACAGCGAGCCGCATCACCGATCTGGAAGATGACGAGACGAAACCCAACGGTTGGGACGGCTCCACATCACCCCGGATCGCGAGCCTCTCTGACACAAGCGTCTATGAGCTTCACATCCGGGATTTCAGTGTCGGCGATAACACCGTACCGTCGCCGCTACAGGGAACGTATGAGGCATTTACTGACCCGAACACGGCCGGTATGCGCCACCTGCACACGCTGGCGATTTCAGGCCTGACGGCCATCCACTTGCTGCCCAGCTTTCACTTCGGCAGCGTCAACGAGGACAAGAGCACCTGGTCCGACCCCGGAAACCTGGCACAGTATCCTCCTGACGGGGAGCAGCAGCAGGCCGCCGTCCAGGCTGTTCAAACGACCGACCCCTACAACTGGGGCTATGACCCGGTTCACTACATGGCCCCTGAGGGTGCATACGCAGTCAATCCCACCGACCGCGTCCGGGAGTACCGCGATATGGTCCAGGGCATCCACCGCGCCGGGCTTCGGGTCATTCAGGATGTCGTCTTCAATCACACCTACACCAGCGGTGAAGATCCCACCGCCGTCTTCGATGAGCTTGTGCCGAACTACTATCACCGGCTCGACGCCAATGGTGGGCTCGAAACAGGCTCCTGCTGTGCTGACACGGCCAGCGAGCACATCATGATGCAGAAGGTAATGATCGACACAGTCCTGCTCAACGCCAGGCAGTACAAGGTCGACGGCTTTCGCTTCGATGCCATGGGTCTTCATTTTGTCTACAACATGGTCGCCATCCGCGATGCGCTGAACAAGCTGATGCTCGAAAAAGACGGCATCGACGGCAGCAAAATCTATATCTACGGCGAGGGTTTCCAGATAGCCGAGGCAGCAAACAATGCCATCGGTCCCAATGCCGGCCAGGTCAATCTGTACGGTACCGGCATCGGCAGCTTCAACGACCGGATGCGCGACTCCGTTCGAGGCGGCAATGCGTTCGGTACCGATGAGCAGGACCAGGGGTTTGCGACCGGTCTCGCTACAGATCCGAGCAGCTACACCAGCCGGAACACCGCTGCCGGTGACCAGCTGACAACCCTGCTTCAGGACTCTGACCTCATTCGGCTCAGCCTCGCAGGGGTGCTGAAAAACTACAGCTTTCAAAATTACCTGGGGCAGACGGTAACCGGCGCACAGCTGACGTACGGGGGCCAGCCTGCCGGTTATGCGGCCACGCCTCTTGAGGATGTCAACTATTGCTCCGTCCATGACAACCAGACCCTGTTCGACGCCATCCAGATCAAAGCTGCGGCGAAGGACACGATCGCGGAACGCGCAAGGCGTCAGGTGGTTGCTATGAGCCTGCTGACCCTGGCCCAGGGCATCCCTTTCTACAGCGCGGCCGATGACCTGCTTCGCTCCAAGGATATGGACAATGGCAGCTATAACTCCGGGGACTGGTTTAACAAGATTAACTGGAGCGGCAAGGGCGATAACTGGGGCATCGGGCTCCCGTTAGCCAATGTCAATCAGGCGGAGTGGCCGGTCATGCAGCCTCTGCTCGCGAATCCTGACTTAAAACCAACCCCGCAGAACATAGCCGCAACAACCGAAGCGTTTCAGGAGTTCCTCAAAATCCGCTACAGCACCGGCCTGTTCCGCATGAGCACCTTTGACGAGGTCCAGTCCAATCTTTCCTTCCTCAACACCGGTCAAAGCCAAACTCCCGGCCTCATCGTCATGCGGCTTGAGGATCACGGGAAAAACTACGGAGGCGCCCACCACATTGTCGTCTTCTTTAATGCGAGCAACGCAGCGGTCAACTTCTCCGATGCCTCACTGGCAGGCGTGCCGTTTCACCTGGATCCCGTGCAGCAGAGGTCCCCGGACACAACTCTCCAGCGGGCTACCTTCAACGAGAAACAGGGTAGAGCGATGATCCCTGCCTTGACAACTGCAGTTTTCGTAAGTGACCGCGAGTAAAGAGCACCGGTTGCCGGGCAGTTAGGCAGCGCGTAGGCGTTCTGCCCGACTGCCCGGCAATGCTCAATGACGTAAGTCCATGACATATAGGTTGCCTGTGCCGACCCTTGGCTGTACGAGCGGAAGGTCAGCCGGCGTCAAGCCGCCAAAGAAGTAATTCGCCGGCTTCCCAGCATGAAAGTCGCTTGTCCCTGCGACCACCTGCGTTGCCCCACCCGGTACGGCAATGCGCAGGATCGGCTGCTTCTCCAACATGAATGCATGAACAAACAAAGCCCTGCTATCACGGCTCCAAACGGGATCGGCAGCGCTCGTCGTCGCAAGCTCCGTCCACACTCGCCCGGCAACGTTAAACAGCATGACTTTTTTCTGGTCGAGCGTCAACGCTGCAATCCACTTTCCATCCGGCGACCAACGTGGGCTGAACAGACCCTTTGAGGATGGAAGCGTTTCAGTTTTCTGGCTTGGCAGGTCGAAAATATCAATCGTGTGAAGCTCGCTATCCTGGCCCATCGTGTCCGGTTCACGTCCATACACCAACTGCTGCCCGTTCGCGGACCAGGCGGGATCGGCCGCGTTCCGCGCGTCCTTGAACAGCGTTTCCGGGTTGCCCCCATCCTTATTTACCAGGTAGATCTGCCAGGCCCGCCCGGGGGCCCGCGCCATCACCGCAAGCCGGCTTCCGTCAGGTGACCACTGCGCCAGAAACGCGTCCAGATAATCAGGCGTCAACTGCAACCGCTCCGACCCATCGGAAGCGCGCGCACGCCATAACTTTCCTACCGGGTCTGTCCAGGCGACCCACTGGCCGTCTCGTGAGTAGGTCACCCGGTTGGCATCGGCAAGGAACGCCTGCGCCGGCCGAAAGCCCGGTTGCTCTCCCTCGTACTGCTGCAAACCCATGAGTGGATCCGCACCAAAAAAGAAAATCTGTCGTCCGGAGCGGGCAGCAACAGGCGACGAAAAACGAAGCGGCCCGTTCGTCAGCTGCGTCAGGGCCGCTCTCGCGCCATCGCCTTCGAGCTTCCATAAATCGCTCCCAAAGTTGTCGCTGGCCTGAAAAATGTAGGTCTTGCCGTCTGCTGTCCAGGTTCCACAACACTCAAAAGCGCGACCCGCATGGCTGCGTAAAAGAGGCTGTGCCGTATGGCTCCCATTGTGCAGCTCCCAGATGGAAGAGGTGTGAGTGGAGGGATCGATCAAAGTAAAGCGCAGCAGCTTGCCGTCGGGCGACCAGCGGAGCGAGAAGGCTCGCCCCGGCAGAGTCACGTATGGCAGAACACTGCCGGTGTCTGAGTGCACAATGTTCAGATCATTGCCGCTGGCCACCAGAATATTGCTGCCCTCCGGCATCCAGGTCGCTGCGTGGGCCAGCACATTGCCAACCCGCATCGCGCTGCCCCCCGCTGTCGGCACCACCCAAAGCGGCTGCTCCGACCGCGAGCTCAGGTTGCCTCGCAGCAGCAGGTGCGAGCTGTCTCTTGATATGTCACATAAACTGGCCGACGCCAGCTCTGCCGGTACCGACACCAGCTTTACCTCTGCTGTACTCAGGTCCAGAGACGCAAGCTGCGGCCTGCCTGCAATCAACATCGAGGTCAGAACCCGGTCACCATCAGCTACCAGCGTCAAAAGGCTTTCCACGTTGGGCGGACCCGAGGAAAGCAGGCTGCTCCGTGTCAATTGAACGATGCGCACCGGTGGCTCAGGCATCGGTCGCCCCGTAAACCAGATGAATAAAGCAACCCCGAGTAGCACCATCGCTACCCCGGCGAGTACGATTTCCCGTTTGCTCCAGCCGTGCTTCCGGCGCAAAGCGGAGGCAGACGCGGGCGCCATAGTCCCGGCCGTCCTCTCGACGGCAAGGGTGGGGAGAGTCGCAGGAAATGCTGAAGGTGCCAGGACCTCCCCCGCATGGACAAGCGGCCGGTCCA
Source organism: Acidobacteriaceae bacterium (assembly GCA_965276625.1). Taxonomy (GTDB): domain Bacteria; phylum Acidobacteriota; class Terriglobia; order Terriglobales; family Acidobacteriaceae; genus EB88. Next base: position 919,858 of record CBDIBB010000002.1, on the reverse strand, counting down.
AACGGCTCCCAGGCTCTTCCACGGTCGGATGGGCAGGATCCGCAGCCGGAAACCGAGCGCCAGGCGACGTCACCGTGACCGGCGCAATGAAGCGGTAGCCGCGTTTTGCCAAAGTCTCCACAAACCTCGGGTTTTCGGCGGAATCGCCCAGCGCCTCGCGCACCTTCTTGATCGCTACGGCAAGCGCGCGCTCAAAGTCGACGTTTGTGTCGGGTCCCCACACGTAAAGCTGCAACTCGCTCCGTGTAACCACCTGCCCCGGCCGTGCGAGCAGCGCGGAGAGCACCTTAAACGGCTGTTCCTGGATACGAACCAGGAAGCCGGACCTCCAGAGTTCACCACTCAGAAGATCGACCTCGAACTGACCAAAGGCGATGCGAACAGCATTCTGCAAAGTTGCCAAGCAGAAACCTCCCCCCCAACCGAACCACGCGATCTAAACATACTTCAAACGAATCTCCTTCGTCGGAAGCCGTACATCCATCGCTGTAAACTACTGTGATGATTCAGGTTATTTGTTTATCCCCGGTAGCGTTCCAATTCATGAACAAAGCGCTTGCACATCTTTAATGCCAACCCTGATCGTCAGCATCGCCGCACGACACAAAGGCATGAGTACCAACTCAGCCAAGTCGTCGGGCCTGCCCCGTACCAGTTCAGGATCAAGCGGGGCAGGTGCCGTCAAGCGGTCGAACACTTTTAGGAGGACTGCTCATGAAGACTTTTCCACGGTTTCAAGCTGGTAGTACGGTCCGGCGCACATCGATGGCAGCGACACTTGCCCTGCTCACTGTCAGCAGCATAGCGCCTCGAGCACATGCACAGTCTGACTCAGGACGCGTAGTCGGGACAGTCACGGACCCGAGCGGCGCCGCGATCCCCCAGGCCAGCATCGCACTGGTAAATAAGACGACGGGATTGAAGCTGGTGGGCAGCTCCAACGCGAGCGGCGAACTGAATGTCTCAGCCGTGCCTGCCGGTGACTACACCGCAACAGTGACCGCGACTGGCTTTCAAACGCAGACTCAGGCGATTACCGTTGTTGTCACAACAAGTCTGACGCTGAACTTCGCCCTCCAGCCGGGTGCGGAAACGACGAACGTCGAAGTCACTGGCGCGGCGTCTCTGGTAAACACTTCCGACCCGACCCTCGGCGAAACGATCGAGGCAAAGCAAATTTCTGAGCTGCCGTTAAACGGCCTCAACTCGCTGAATCTTGCCCTATTGACCCCAGGCGTGACGCAGGGGGCTAATGGCGAACTAAACCAGGACGTGGCGGGTCGTCACGGGAACACTGGCGGAAGCGCGCTTTCTGTCAATGCGACGCGACCCCAAGCGAACAACTTCATTCTGGATGGTGTGGACAACAACGACAGCCTGCAGAACGTCATCCTTTTCTTCCCGCCGGTTTTTGCCACGCAAGAGTTCAAGGTGGACACGAGTGTGGCCCCCGCGCAGTACGGCCGTGGAGGCGGAGCCATCGTGGTGAGCTCTATTAAGGCGGGCTCGAATGGATTTCATGGATCCGCCTTCGACTACTACCGTAGTAACGCGTGGGCCGCAAACCCGAATTACGCGTTTCCATACAACGGTTTACCTGCCGGGCCAAAAAGCACTTACAACCAGAACATCTTCGGTGGCGCGGCAGGCCTGCCGCTTATCAAGAATAGGTTGTTTCTCTTCGGCGACTACCAGGGTACGCGCTATCAACAGCCGGTGGGTAGCGGCTATGACACCGTGCCTACGGCGCTGATGCGCCAGGGTGACTTTACCGAGCTGCTCGATCCCATCTTGGCAAGTAACGGCGAAACCAATGGTAGCGCGCCCTTTTACACGACTTACTTTCCTGCCTGCTATCCGAACTCAAATATATTGAACAAGCAGTTCCCCACCACCGGCAGTAAAGGGCAGATCTTCGATCCACTGACCTGTACCCCTTTCCAGGGGAATATCATTCCGGCCAATCGTATCAATCCCGTCTCCCAGAACTACTTGAATGCCTTTCCGCTGCCTACGCGCACGGATCGGCTGATCGGCAACTACTTCTACCAGCAAACGCAGCTCGGTAAATACAACACCTTCGACACCCGTCTGGACTGGACTGCTTCCCCCAGCAACCTGTTCTTCTTCCGGTACTCCTACGACAACACCTCGTCAGATCAGAATTCCCAACTTGCAACAAATCCCGGCCACCCGCCCCTGAATGCCAGCGGTCAGATCAACTACCTGCATGCCCGCGGACACGATCTGGGATACACGCACACCTTTTCCCCCCGTGCGGTAAATGAGTTCCGTCTTGCGTATAACCGCGATAACTACGGCTACACTCCTCCAAACTACGGGATCTCGGTGGGCGAGCAGCTCGGGATTCAAAATACGGCCTTGGGCGCTGCGGCAAACACGGGAGGACCGTTGACCGGACCCTATGATGGGGCTCTCACCTACACGGGTGATTACGGTCCGTATGAGGTGCCGCAGAACATCTATGAGGGCACCGACACACTCAGCCTCACCCGGGGTAGTCATCAACTCAATGTTGGCGGAACGCTGATTCGCCGCGTGACCAACTACTATCGGCCGATCGAAGGTAAGGGCGGATTCTTTTATAACGCACAGCTCTTCACTGGCTATAGCGAGAGCGAGTACCTGACAGCCGGCGCCGCCGCCTATCAGATCGGTTCCCAAACCGGCTTTTTCTCGAACATTAACCAGGAAGATGGTCTTTTCGCTCAGGATGACTGGCGTGTCAACAAGCGGCTCACCCTAAACCTCGGCGTCCGCTACGACCTGATTACCTGGCCATATGAGGCGCACAATCAGCAAAGTTCATTCAACGTGAACAACGGCCAGGTGCTGGAAGCCGGCGTGAACGGCACCTCCAAAACCATTGTCAAGCAGGACTACCTGAACTTCGCGCCCCGCGTTGGGTTCGCCTACGATCTCAGTGGTGACGGCAGAACAGCTGTCCATGGCGGATACGGCATCTTTTACTTTCCGGATTATGGCGGGATTAACAACCAGTTGGGGCAGAACGGTCCCTTCAGCGGAAATAACTTCTTCAACGCATCGAGCGGCTACTGCATCACCTTGAGTGGTCAAACGTCGACGCGGCAAGCACCGAACTCCTGCGCCGGCTATACAAATCCTGCGGCCGTGACCTCAGCGCTACCCCTGCCCACGTCTGTAGCCGACTTTGATGTCACAAACCCGCCCCCGAATCTCGCCGGAACCGCGATCAACGTCAACAACAAGCACAGTCGGATCCAGCAATATAACGTGCAGTTGCAACAACAACTCACCCCTCGGGACGTCATTAGCGCGGCCTACGTCGGCACACACGGAGATCGACTATCGACTTTCTACAGCCTGACGCAATACCACATCGGCGCAACTACACTTCCGTACGCCAACCAGAACGGCGGGATCACATACAACCTGTACAACGGCACTTCCAACTACAACGGCCTACAACTACACTATGAGCATCGATCGAAGGATCTCTTGGCAACGGCGTCCTATGCCTGGTCCCACGCGCTCGACAATACAAACAGTCCCTATGGCGGCTACCCTGTCGCCGTCCTATTGTGGTACGACCAGGCTGCGAACTACGGTAATTCCAGCCAGGATGAGCGGCATATCTTCAGCTCGTCATTCGTCTATGGTCTGCCGTTTGGGCGCGGTGAGCGGTTCGGTAGCAAGGTAAATCATGGTCTCGATTTGCTGATTGGTGGATGGCAGCTTAACGATATCGTTCAACTGTCAACCGGGCAGCCGCTTGATCTTCAGGCAGGCGGCAGCAGCCAAGAGGCTGTGGGGAACCGGCCGGATCTGATTGCACCCATTCGGTATCCGAAGTCGTTGAGCCGTTGGTTCGATCCCTCTTCCTTCAGCTCCGCCATTCCTTCGCAGGCGGCAACGGATGTGCCGAACACCCAGGTGTACACGCGGCTAGGAACGCTGGGCCGCAATGCAATCTACGGCCCAGGATTTCGTGATATGGACCTCGGAGTTCAAAAGAACCTCCATATCCTTGAAGGTAAGCAGCTAGAACTTCATGGCGACGCGTTCAACGTAACGAACACCCCCAGTTTCGCCAATCCTAATGGCGTTCAATCAGGCGCTACTTTCGGTGCCATCACGGCTGAGCGTAGTACGGCCCGGCGAATCCAGTTAGCCGCGCGCTTGGTTTTCTAACAATCTCACCGCAATCGCAGCGCCGGGCTTGCAAGCCGGCGCTGTTTTTCGTTACATCCCCCTAGTACCAAAGTAGTAGAAGAAGGTAGAGAGCATGCCGAAGAAATACCAGCATGGAGTCTTCGCACTTGCAGTCTGTATGTTAGCCGGCACTCTATGCGGGCATGCTCAAGACGCTGACGCACCTGACCATTCCATCAGCGCCGCCCAGGCCCGCAGCAACCCGGCCTGGCTTCAACCCGGACTTATCTACGAGGTCTTCATCCACGACTTCTCTCCTGCAGGAAACATCAATGGAGTCACTGCAGCACTCGATCGGCTCAAGGGCCTTGGCGTCACCGTCATCTGGCTCATGCCGATCCACCCGCCCGGTCAGCTGAGAAAGGCAGGCCCCAGCGGAAGCCCCTACGCCGTTCGCGACTTCTATGCCATCGACCCCAGCTTCGGCAGCAAAGAGGATCTGCGGCGCCTGGTCAACGAGGCTCACCGGCGCGGGATGAAGGTGATCCTCGATATGGTCTTTGACCATACCTCCTTCGACAGCGTCATGATGGCGCATCCTGACTTCTACAAGCACGACAAAAATGGTCAGCTGATCTCGCCGCACGGCTGGAACGATGTCGCCGCGCTCAATTACACCAACCCTGCCCTGCGCCAATACATGGTCGATGTGCTTCTCTACTGGATGAAGGAGTTCAAGGTAGACGGCTACCGCTGCGACGCCGCAGGCGAACTTCCCACAAGCTTCTGGGAGCAGGCACGAGCTGCGCTCGACCATCTCAACCCCGACCTGCTGATGCTTGCCGAAGCCTCAAAGCCCGAGCTTGAGCGCAGCGCCTTCTCTCTCGATTACGACTGGCCTCTGCTCTTCAAGCTCGATGACGTCATGATGAAGGGAGCGCCCGTCAGTGATCTGCAGGTCGCTATCGAGAAGGAGCGAGGGCGCTTCCCGAAAGGGGCCACGCACATGCTCATCTCTGACGACCATGATACGGATCGCGCTATCAATCGCTATGGCGCGCCGGCCGCGCTCGCCGCGTCTGCGCTCATGTTCACGCTCGACGGCGTTCCCCTGCTCTACAACGGCATGGAAGTTGGCGACGCTGCCCCATCGACAGGCCCGGCTCTCTTTGAGACGGTGAAGATTTACTGGCCCTCCGCCCGCATTCATCCGGAGTTCGCGAAGTTCTACCGCTTCATGATCCCCTTCCGCGCAAGCCATCCGGCACTCTGGCAAGGGACGCTCACCTGGGTCCATAACTCCGACGAGCAACACATTATCAGCTATCTCCGCCGGTCCTCGAGCGAGGAGTTTCTGGTTGTTATCAATCTTTCAGACACTCCTTTTCGAGGTACCGTCGAGGCCGGCTCCTCTTCCTGGCTGCAAATCGACGACCCTGTTGTTCCCTCGCGAGAGACGCAGGTTGCACTTCCCGCTGTCTCGCTGGATGCCTTCCAGTTTCGTATCTTCGAGCGCAAACCATAGCGCCGCAGCATAGGCCTGATCGGCAGCAGCACCCACGGCAAGGAGCCCGCCTCCAGCGAACCACTTGAGAGACGTGCCGCCGCAGGCGTACCGTATCCGCAGAACGCTCCCTCAAGGAGTACGCCCATGCGCATCGCTTCCCTGCTCCTGGCCTTTACCTTTACCGCCGGCACCGTCTCCCTCGCTCAGCACGCGCCCGCCGCTTCACCCACGGTGCTCTCCATCCCCGCACCCGTCAGTGGCTGCCCTGTCGACTTCGGCGCCTCGGTCAGCTCTCGCGCCGTACTCAACGCCGCCCACAGCGCTCCTGGTCAAAGCACTTCCGACAAAGCCGGCAATCTCACGCTCAGCCTCACCTTTGCCAAGCCCGGCTCGGACACTCCCGCAGGCGCCAGCGGGCGCGCCATCGCAGGTGCCGGCGTCCTCGTTCACGGGATCTCCGGCAAGCCGCGCGTCATCTCCGCCGGCGCCCCCTCAAACGACGACCGCGCGCAGTCCTTTCAGCTCAACCCCCCCAAAGGCGCCCCCACCTTGCTGCAGTCCTCCGTCCAGGTCGACCAAATGATGTTCGTCAATTGGGCTGAAATTACCGAGCTCCACTTCACCGACGGCTCCGTGTGGCACCCCTCCGGCAACTCCCAATGCCACGCCACCCCGAGCGGCTTCCGCCTTATTGGAGCAACCGCGCGTTAGTCGAGCCTGCCTGCCATCCGGCTCTCACATCGCACAGTCAGCTTACTTCCGGTATAAGTCACCTGTTTTGTGCTGCCTCCAGCGACTACAACAATCAAATGGCGCGTAACCGGCATTCCCGGATAGTGCCCCTGCCTCGCGCCGATGGCAAGGATGTGTTGGCGATCATTCCACTGCATCGGAATACGAGCGAAGACGCCTTTCTCATAGCCATAGGTTTTGCCGTCGTCCTCGTAGAGCGAGAAGGCTGCGTCGGCTCCAGGGTAAATGCGCACTTCAAGAGGGTCTTCCGCTTCAGCAGTCGACTGCGTCACCGGACCGAGAGGCAAAATCGTCCCCGCGCGTACATAGAACGGAATGACATCCAACGGCACCGGCGTCAGGTCCAGCGTTTGCGCTCCGGCTACGGCCTTCCCCGTATTGCCATCGAACCAGCCGCCTGCCGGTAAATAAACCTTTCGCTCGCCGCCCTTGGTCAGCACAGGCGCGGCCAGCACCCGATCGCCCAGCATCCACTCGTCGTTCAAGGACCAGGTTTTGCGATCCTCCGGAAATTCCAGGAACAGAGGCCGCATGGGAGGCATTCCCGTGCGATAGGTCGTCTCAGCCAGCGTATAGATATAGGGAATCAGCCGGTAACGCAGGTCGATCGCCTTTGTCATGGCTGCGAGCCCGTCCTCTCCAAAGGCCCAGGGCCATCGCGGCGAATCCTTGGTCCCATGCGCGCGCATGATGGGGATGAAGACAGCCTCTTCGATCCATCGCGTGTAAAGCTCCGGCGTGGGAGTGCTCTGAAACCCGCCCGTATCGTGCGAGACATAAGGCATTCCAGCCATACTCCAGTTGAGAAGCGTTCCCGGCTGCTCCCTGAAGGCTGCCCAGGTCGAGTCGATATCCCCGCTCCATGCCGCCGCCCCATAGTGCTGCATCCCGGGGGCAAAAGCTCGATTGATGGACCACTGCCGATTGGCGCTCACCGCGCGTCCGTCAAGATACTGCTTCTGCGACATGTAAAAGAACTCGTCATAGGCCTGTTCTGCCTCGTCGTTCCACCAGCCGTCCACGCCGGCCTTCAACAAGGGCAGTTGATGGCTCCACCACCAGGACCGAGCCGATGGAATATCAAAGCGCAGGTCGAATCCGAAGGGAGCCGGTATTGCCCAGCCCCGGCTCTTGGCATAGTCGGCGTTCACGCCGTCGACCCGCGGTTTTCGAATGCCGACAAAATGCAGGTTCATCGCATGCATACGCGTTAGGTCGACGGCAGGCTCAGGGAAGGTCCTGGGATTAAACTCCCAATCCTTGACGTACCAGTCGTAGTCGTAGATAAAGGCGTCGACAGGTATTTTGCGGCTGCGGAATTGCTGCCATTTGTCCTGTACGTCGGCGGCATCCTTGTAGCCCCATCGGCTGAGCAGGAAGCCGAAGGTCCACCGCGGAGGGATAGGCGCCGAACCCGTCAGACGCGCATACTCGCCCAGCACGCCCGCGCTGTCGGATGCAGTCATCAGGTAGACGTCAGCGAAACCCTCAGGGACCGTCCAGGTGAGGGTACCGTTCGTATCGGACCAGGTGATGTGCCGGTTCACATCGCTGATGTTGTTGGCTACCAGTATGCCGTAGCCGGACGGCGACCAGATAAAGGGGACGCGGGTAGTGCCATTGTTGACGATCTGTTGGCCGGAAGTATGGACCAGCGGGCCGGCGTGGTTTTCACTTTCATTCCCACTGCCGTAAAAACGATCCTGCGCATCGTGCTCAAACGTAAAGGTCGTTGAGACGCCGTTCGAGGCGACCGTCTTGAGCGTCAGCAATGCCTTTCCCGCAACCGACTTCAGAACCAGCGGATTCGACACGCTCGAGGGTTCGCCCGCCAATGTCCCAGGCAAATAGTTTCCAGTGGGGGGCCGAACCGATTCGCCGGGTGCCACGACAAAGGGGCTCGCCGGAGGCTTTGCCGCATCCGGCAAGGCATTCACCACCAGATGAAAAACGCCCGGAGCAACCGGAGGGCTCATCGTGATGACCGGCACTGTGCCGGCTTGGGCATCCTGGGGATGGTTGCTGTCTAAAGCAGCGCCATTCTGCGCGGCAGCAGCGTGCACTCCCAGCAAAAAGACGGAACCGGCAAAAAGAACGCCGCGGATATTGTTTTGAGTGAAGACCATAATGTTCACAGGCAGTACATCACAAAATGTTCGCTATGGCAGCGGGCATTGTCGCGTTCGATTTAAAAAGCACTTTCACTCCACACGTAAAGGGGCCTGCAAGGTCAGGGAATGCGACGGATTGCGCGTCCAAACCTCCTGTTCCTACCGCTCCAACTGAACACGTCTACGTCCATGACACGTTACCGTAAGATCCTAGGAGCTTGTTGAACAAGCCCTTCGTTTGACGAGATTGGTGGGTTTGAGCGGGCTGTTTTGGTGTGGGCCGGGTTCTGTGAGGCTCGGGCGGGGGTGGCTGCGGGGTCGATTCGAGTGGGAGGGAGTGCTGGTTTGAGCACTCACCGGGGTTTTGGGGCGCAGTGCGGCTGCGGGACTTACGCGGTTTGGGCGGCGAGCAGTCGTGGAAGGCGCAGCAGGTTGTGGGCGGCGCAGCTGAAGACGAAGATCCAGTCCACCTTTGCCAGCCCTCGAAGCTTGACCTGGCGCAGGGGTCCGGTCTGCTTGAGCCAGCCGAAGGTTTTCTCGATAAGCCATCGCCGGCTCAGGCTGTGTGCATAGCCTGGATGCCGGGTGGTGCGGCGATCAAGGTTCGAGCGACGTCCCTTGTCGTTCTTCTGCACATGCACGGTGACGTTCAACTCGCGGGCAGTGCAGACGAACTCACGCGCGTCGTAGGCTTTATCGGCTCCCACCGTGATGCGCTTGGCGCGCCTCTTCTGTTGCTCGTACAACATCAGCAGAGCGGCATCGCGCTCGGCATGTCCGTCCGCAGTAGTGGCCATGGCGGCAGCGATCAGGCCGTTGCGGTTCTCCACCAGCGCATGGCCCAGATATGCCAGCTTCGACTCCTTGCCGTAGCTCTTCTTATAAAGCCGGGCGTCCGGATCGGTGGTCGACTGGTGGGTGTCGTTCGAGCGCGTCTGCCCGTGGAAGTTGGTACCGTCGCCATCATCGCTGCCGTCCTTCTTGCGGAAGCTCTTCTGCGAGGCCCACGCCTGGACCAGCGTGCCATCCACAGTGAAGTGCTCGTCGCTCATGAAGCGCTGCGCCTGCCTGTTCACTTCGGCGAAGAAGCGCTGCGCCACCTCGGAGTTCAGCAGACGGGCGCGGTTCTTCGAAAACACGGCATGGTTCCACACCGCGTCATCCATGCCCAGGCCAACGAACCAGCGGAACAGCAGGTTGTACTCCAACTGCTCGACCAGTTGCCGCTCCGAGCGCACCGAGTAAAACGCCTGCAGCAGCAGCGCACGCAACACATACTCCGGCGCGATGGATGGCCGCCCGGAGGCCGAGTACAGCCGATCAATCTCCACGCTCAGGCTCCGCAGAACCACGTCCGTCAACCGCCGAATCTCGCGCAACGGATGGTCCCCAGGCACACGCTGCTCCAGCGTCACACAACTAAATATCTCCACCTGCCGCCGCTCGTCTCCACGCATACTCCAAAGACGATCCATCGCTGTGAAACGCCACATGCGGAGAGTATTTCAACAAGCTCCTAGAAGCGGTCTCATATATACAGCCGCGGTTTCGGTGAAGAGCGTGAGCCCCGCTTCGGCGGCGGGTCTCATGGGTGACGTGTCTGGAGTTTGCGTGTTTATGAGACCGCTTTTAGTCTGCTGGTTGTGCAAGTAACACAAGGCACCAGCTCGGGCCGTACAGACGGTATCAAGCTACATCAGCGCACCATGCACACCGGGGCTGCGTAGGGTCATACATGTTGCATGGAACTGGTACCGGCGCTTAAACGGGTGCGGCACTTGGGCTTGCAAGCGGTCCGTTTGCTAAGATAACTGTTTCATTACTTTGTATCATTGAATCGGGAATTGGCGCTCTTGCTGGCCTTAGTATGGGGATGAATAACTGCATGAGCAGTGGCGGTGGTGGAGGAAGCGGTGGCGGTGGAATTTCTTCCTTAAGTCTGCCTCACTAGGACAATTTGAAAGTAGAGACGCTGAGAACAAAGTTGCACGAGAAACATTAAGAGCAGAACCACGCGCTACAAGGAAGCAAATACACGATCTGTTGCAGGAACTTTCCCAAGACCAAGGACGACCTGCAACGTTTCAAGAAGGACTTGAATACGTAAGAGAAGCTCTTGGCTTAAACAGATAGGAGCAAGCTTTGATTAATGAATACGCACCAGGAAGTTTTTGGATTGACTTAGATTTGAGACATCCTGAATACGATCCTAATCGAATTACAGAAGAATTGGGTGTTCAACCATGGCGTTCATTAAAATCTACGAAGGTAACACATGCTTTAAAACAAAAAAGCAGCATTTGGAAATGCTTGTATCGAAAGGGCTCAGGAAATGAAGATTTCGATAAAGCATTAGATGACGTTCTATATCTTTGCAAAGACCGGCAAGTGTTCATGCAGAATTTCATGGAAGGAGGAGGAAATATTCTAGTGTCCATAAATCAAAGCGTTCCATGGGATGAAGGTGTCTTATTCAGACTTCGTTTGCAGCCAGAATTCTTACGGGCAATTAGTACGCACAATATCTCCTTACAGGTTCAGGCATGGAGTGCTGAACCGGAAGCTAAGTAGTGCTGATGTCTTCTTGTGCGACCCGGCGGCTGCGGGAACACTCACCTCAGATGGCTTGAACAGCTACAGCTACGATGGGGAAGCGCGCCTGCATCAGGTCAACGGGGGTATCACTTATCTATACGGCCCAGAGGGCGAGCGAGTAGCCAAGCAGGCGAGCGGCGCCATTCAGGAGCAGTATCTCTACAGCCCGGATGGTACGCTGACCACCACGCTCAGTCCCGATAGCTAAGCTGATTCGCGGGTCGCTATACGGCGGAGGAGAGCACCTGGCCGACTATACGGCGGGCACGGGCGCTGGGGCGGTCGGACCGAGTTTCGGCTAGAGCATTCTCACGCCACACTTAGAGGGGCCGGCAGATGTGCGCGTGGCTTTTCTGTCGGGAAAAGCCACAGGAGCGAGCATTCAGTCCTCTACACGAAGAAGAGTGAACATGCGGTAAGCCCCGCGCCGCCAAACTTACCGCACCGCCTCAAGCGTTGCCTCCACATCCAGCCGTCGCGTGGTTCCCGGGATGTCGAGCGAGCCCAGCATCAACGGCTTGCCCTCCGTCAGGATCGATGCCCCTTCCAGCATGGTCTGCCGGATCACCGGGTCCTGCATGTCGGCGCCAGGCTTATCCTCCGCAAGGCTCGACTGCTCCAGCTTCGTGCTCAATCGCAGCCCATCGCCCTTGTCGCTGAGCGATGCAACGACGTTCAGCCCGATATCGAGGTACTGCACCTCATTGTGTGGTGCTGAAGAAGTCGCGTTATACCGTCCGGTCACGACCGGCACCTTGCTGCCCTGTTTCAACACCGTCTCCTGGCCCGCGACCACGACCATGGCAAGGTGTTGCGTGCCCACCCGCCTGCTCCCGTCCATCTCCGTGACCGTGTAGGTCAGGCGATAGGCTTTCGCGGCGTTTTGTACCGCCTCCGTCGTCGCCCCCGGCGCGGTCTGCGCCCACGCCCCCGGTACGCCGACCGCCAGCGCCACGCCCATCAATCCCCGCACCACTCCACTCGCAACCCTCATCGTTTTCCCCTTTCCATCGCTGCTCGCCTTCATTCGCTTCCCCCTGCTCTTTCAAAAAACCTGCGGAACTGGTCCTTTTCCTCCGCATCCCACCGCGCCAGAACCAGCGGGTTCAGCATCGCGATCTCCGCGGAATCGTGCGCGTGCGCGACCCGCACCAGCAGCTTCTCCTGTTCGGTCAGCGGCAGCAGCGGCGCCGGATAGCCAGCCGCGATCCTCTCCGGCCGCGCAGCAGCGTGTTTCCCGCGTTCAAGCCTCACCCTTCGCACACCCGTCCGCCCTCGAGACACGGTCAAGCGTTCCTGCGCTCCTCCCGCAGCCGACTCCGGCGATCTCGTAGGCGACACCTCCGATAGGGTCCGCACGTGCCCCGGTCGATGCACCCAGCGGACAGACGGAATCGCAACCGTCACGGCGACCACCACCGCCAGTACAGCCCCTGACAGCAGCGGCCAGCTCCAGCGAACCTGGCGCGCGCGATACCCTTCCGCTGCCCGGCCATGGATCTCCTTCAGGATGCGGCGCTCCATCCCCGCCGGCGCCTCGGCCTCCCGCAAACTCGCCAGCACCTTCTCGATCGCTTCCTCAGGACCCTTCATCCGCTTTCCTTTCCAGCCGCTCGCGCAGCCGCGTCCTTGCCCGGAACAGCAGCGCCCGCACCGCGGACTCGCTCTTCCCCAGCACCGCCGCCATCTCCACTGTCCCCAGCTCTTCAATAGCGGACAGCAGCAGAACATGGCGCTCGGCCTTCGGCAGCCGCTCCATCTCGCGCAGCACCGCCTGCATCCGCTGCGCTTCCTCTATCGCCCGGTCGGCCGGCACCGTGCTCGCCGCCAGGCTCTCCGCGAAGCTCTCGTCCCACTGCTCCGGTCGCTTGCGCCGCCTGCGGTCCAGCGCGGCGTTCCACGCAATGCGAACCAGCCAAACCCGCATGTCCCACACACCTGGCAGGGCGGCCCGGTGTTCCAGCATCCGCACGCACACATCCTGCACCACATCCTCGGCCTCGGGCCTGCTCCGCAGAATGGAATATGCCACCCGGAAGAGCAGCCCGGCATACGTCTCGACCACCGCCGCGAGATCGATCTCCGGCCGCGCACCCTCCGTGGAAAACAAAACCAGACCGTATCCCTCAATCGACGCCATGCTGCCCTTCTATCCAGACAGACGCACCCGCGCCGCCGGCGCTCGACAATATATGGAGTGCGGTCCAAACACCGCGCATCCTCAGCCAACGGGACGCCCGGTCTGAAAACTATTCCCTGTCAATCCCCCATGCGGTTCGTATCGGTACGGAAGTACCGTTGACACTGCATACCTATGCACCGTCGAACGCTTTTATGTACACTAAAACACGCGCCAGCGCAGGTTTTATATCGCAGTACGACCTATTTCCGATGCAATTTAGGTAAAAAACGCTCTCAATCGGGCCTTGCACACCGACCGAAACAGCCCATTTCTACGCCCGGAAGCGCCGCCATTTGCCCAGCAGCGAACGCGGCGCAGCCACCCGCAGCCACACCCCGTCCACGCCGTCCCGCTCTTCGAAGCGCCGCTCGGCGACCGTGCCGCCGCTCTCAAGCGCTGCCAGCGCGTCGCCCGCGCTCTGCGGCACCCACAGCTCCGCCTCTTCCAGCGGATCTGCCACCAGCGCTGTATCAATTGCCGCCAGCAGCCGCTCCACGCCCTCGCCCCTGAGCGCTGAAACCGCGATCGCGCCGCCCGCCATGCCTGACGCCAGCAGCTCTGCGCGCGCGCGCTCCGGCAGCAGGTCCAGCTTGTTCAGCACCTCGATCCGCGGCTTCCCTAGCACGTCGAGCTCGCCCAGCACCTTCTCCACCTCGGCCTTGTGCTCCTCCGCCAGCGGGTCCGCGGCGTCCCGCACATGCAGCAGCAGCTCCGCCTTTTCCACCTCTTCAAGCGTCGCGCGGAACGAGGTCACGAGCGTGTGCGGCAGGTTGCGGATGAATCCCACCGTGTCCGACAGCACCGCCGTCCGGCGCGAAGGCAGCGCGATCGCCCGCAGCTTAGGATCAAGCGTCGCGAACATGCGCGACGACTCCAGCACCTCCGCGCCCGTCAGCAGGTTGAACAGCGTGCTTTTGCCCGCGTTCGTGTACCCCACCAGCGCGACCGTCGGCACTGGCGCGCTCTCGCGACGCGACCGCTGCTGCCGCCGCACCCCGCGCACCCTCTCCAGCTCGCGCCGCAGGATCACCAGGCGCCTGCCGATGCGACGCCGGTCCGTCTCGAGCTGCGTTTCACCCGGCCCGCGTGTGCCGATGCCGCCGCCCAGCTGGCTCATCGCGCGCCCGCGCCCCGTCAGCCGCGGCAGCATGTACTCCAGCTGCGCCAGCTCTACCTGCAGCTGGCCTTCCCGCGTTCGCGCGTGCCGCGCAAAGATGTCCAGGATCAACTGCGTCCGGTCGATCACCGGGCACGGCAGCGCGTCTTCAAGGTTTCGCAACTGTGTCGGTGACAGATCGTAGTCCACCAAAATGATGCTCGCGTCTGCGGAAGCAGCAGCCCCGGCCAGCTCCTCCACCTTGCCTGACCCGATCAGCGTCGCAGGGTCCGGCCGTCCCCGCCGCTGTTCCATCGCGCCGGCGATCCACGCGCCCGCGCTCTCCGCCAGCTCGCGGAACTCCGCCGTCGCATCCTCGGCCGCGAAACCGGACCGCGCTAATGAATTCGCATTCGCGTCCGTCGCAGCTCCAGGCAGTATGTCGTCAAGCTCCACATCCCCAGCCCGCAACCGCGCCGCGCTGCGCGCCAGCGCTGCCGTACGTCCCAGCGCAGGCCCCAGCCCTGTAAAGCTCGGGAACACCAGGAACGCACGCTCCGCGCCCTTCGGCGTATCCGGCCGATAATCCTGTGACACATCGCTGGTGGGAAACGCAGTTTCGCCCGCGGCTTCTTCATGAGCCGCGGGCGACCGATCACTTTCGAGTCCTCTGCCCAGCCTTGTGCTGCGTACCGTGTTTTCGACTCCCTATGCGCCCTGCGCATGCTCCGCAGGCGCCGATGCGCTCCCCACCACGTGCGCGGGTCGATGCTCGCCGTGCAGCACAGACCGAGTGCTCACCACCGTCGAGATCGCGTGCTTGAAAATCAACTGCTCCTGGCTATTGTTCTCCAGCAGCACTGAGTACTTGTCAAAGGAACGAATTTTACCCGTCAGCTTCACACCGCTGACCAAGTAGATCGTGATCGGTGTCTTATCCTTACGGACCGTGTTCAAAAACGTGTCCTGGATATTCTGTGCCGGCTTGTTATCCATGTGCCGATCTCCTTGCGCCCGGCAGGGCATGCCGGCGCGCCTGTTTTTCAGTTATCCACGCCATCATCGCGGGGAGCAGAACAAACGGCGCTGTTAAAGGGGAACCCCCCAAGGCAGCAACCGCGCAACGCAGATTCCATACCAGAAAGCCGGTTAAAGCCAGATCGGTAGAGGATACCTACCATCTCTCTTTAGAATGCCAAACTTTCGTACCGTCAGGTAGAAAAAATGCTGGTGTGTTGCCGCCTCGAACAGCTTTACCTTCGACGGCGGCGCCTGGCCGCGTGCGCCGAGGCAGCAGGGCGCTTCCTTACAACCGCCCGGCCCGGTGTTTTTGCCGGTTTTGCGGCGGCGGTGTCCTCGCCCGGCCTGGGCGGCAGCGGCGTATCCCGCCGCACAATCCCTCCTTCGAGCCGGTACTGCGTTACCTGTACGGTCTTCGGGTGAAAGCTCCCGGTGTCATCCTGCGTGACGACCCCGTCTGGCGTGGTGCGGATAGCGAACGTCGGCTCCTCGCCCATCTTCTCGACCTGCTCTTTGCCGATCAGTACCGGCAGGTAGCCCTGCTGCTCGCGCAGGCGGTACGCGGTCTCGTATCGGTGCCTCGCCCGGTTCCAGATAAACACCCGGACCTGGTCCCAGTCATACGGCAGCCCGTCTTTGAACTCGGCCGTTACCGTAACGTACTGGCCCACCCCATGCGGCACCGGCGCCGGTGGCGGAGGCTCCGCCGCCTTGGCCGCGGCCGCCGCTGCCGCCAGTTTCGGGTGCATCCGCAGCCGCTGCGCCCGCTCCTCGTTGCGCTTTTGCTCTTCCGGCCCGATATGTTTTGCCGGCGGCTCGCCGTTATCCATCACGGTGTTCAGCAGGTAGGCCCCAATCATGCGGCGCCCCTCGGAGTACTGCACCACCTCGTCCGGCACATCGATGTCAAAGCCGCGCCCCAGCACCCAGCCCACCTTGCCGGCCGAGTCCCGCACCAGCCACCAGTCCTCCATGGGCTGCGCCATCCACGGCGCGTTCGGGTCCAGGTCCGCAGCGATGTAGCGGTCCGGGTGTGGAGGCGCCGCCGCCCAGACCGTCGATCCGCCCTGTTCCTTCCTCTTGACCACGAGAGGCCGCACTGGGCGCGACGGACGAGGTTTCAGCGATTTCGGGGCCAGCAGCGCCTGGGGCGGAAGCGGCTTCGGGACGGATGCCCGCACCAGCAGCTGCAGCTTGTCGTTCGCAGGCAGCAGGTACAGGTGCTCGGTTTTGCGCCCGGGCGTCAGGTGCAGAAAAATCACGTCCCGCAGCACTGCGGTCGCTACCACCGGGTCTTTCGCGTGGTCCCTGTCGAGGGCTGCAAACTTGTCATACTCCGCCTGGTCGATCACCGAGTGCTCTTCGAGCCAGCCCACCTTGCCATCCGGCGTCCGCACTTTGTAGAACCGGCCGTCGTGCTCAACCACCGCCAGTCGCTCACCATTCGTGATGTTCTCGATATGGTTCGCCACCGGCGCCAGCCGCTCGCGGATGTACGTTCCCTTGGAAATGACGTAGACGTACCCCTGCGCGGCGCCCGGCCGCAGACGATTGCAGCCGGTCGAAAGCAAGGCAACGGCGAGAAGGAACAGGAGGGGAAGTTTGCGAAACAGACAAGGGGTAGTCACGGTCGCCCCAAGCATAGCATCGGGCAAAAGCTCCTGCCCGGCTCTCGCTCTATTTCACAGTCTTCGTAAACCGTCGTAACGCCCTCTATGGCGTAGCCACAGCGCTGATTGCCCCGGCCGGCGACACGCTCCCGGTACTTGCGGTCGATGCCGATACCAGCGCGCCCGGCGTCGCTCCCGTTGCGCCCGTGATGGTGAACACCTGCAGGTCCGGGGTGCCGCCGAGGTTCGCGGAGATCAGGTACGTTCCGGAGCTGTCTTCAGTCAGCGAGTAGGGGCTCGTTCCGGTGGCGAACGGCGAGCCTGGCAACTGTGCCAGCGCGCCCGTCGTCGCAATGGAAAAGGCGCTGATCGAGTTCGACGTGTAGTTGCCCGCGTACAGGTACAAGCCGGCCTTGTCTACCAGCAGTGAGTTAATGCCGAACCCGGTCACGTACGGCGACCCGGGCAGCTCGTTCAGTGTGCCATTTGCGTTGATGCCCAGCGCCCGGATGCCGAGGGTGCCCGTCTCGCCGACAAAGAGGTACTTGCCGGCAGGGTCTACGGCCAGCGCCTGGTCCGCGTAGCTGTTGCCCCTTGGCTGCAGCAAAACGTTTAGCTTACCCAAACCGCCATTCGATGCACTGAAGTTCAGCACGTCCACGCCGCCTGTACCCAGCGCCGCGAAAACCTGCGTCCCATTCGGCGAGAAGGCGATCTGCGCAGCTGTGCCCGTGTCGAGCTGGACATAGGGAACGCCGTTCTCGGTGATCGGCGACAATGTCCCGGTCGACTGGTTAATTTGATACACATACACCACCGGGGCTGAGCCGGTACCGGTGTTCGACAGCACCAGCAACCACTGTCCGGTTGGATCGACCACCATCGAACTCGCACTTATGAGCGACACCGCCTGGTTCCCTGCTGCAAGCGTAAGCGACCCATCGTTATTGATGGTGTAGACAAAAACTCCCTGGTAAAGGCTCCCCACCCATAGCAGGGTGCCTGCCGGGTTGATGGCCATGGTCGTCGGCAGGATTCCGAGTACGGAAGGCGAGTTTGCCAGGTTCGCCAGCTTGCCGTTTGACCCCACCGAATAGGCTGAAACTGATAGGAGCGAAGGATTGCCGTTCGCCACGTACAGGCTGTTGAGTCCCGACCCGGAACCGTTGCCACCGGAGCCGCTTCCACCGCCGGAGCCCGATCCGGAACCGCTGCCACTGCTGCCCGGGTTAAAAAAACCGCCCCCACACCCCGCCACCCAGCCCAGAAGCACACAGGCACACAATACTGCCGCTGCTCTCAATGACAACAGTCTCAACTTCCACCGCCTCATCCCTACATTCGCCTTCCAACAGACGCTTCGGCAAGTAAAAAGTCACGAACTTTGGGTACTAACCGGGCGACGGCACGCCGAATCCGCCCGCGCCGCCTAATACCGGCGGCTATTCCTGGATTCCTGCTGAGCTATCCCTGCTCCCCAAGCGTCACTGGATGGATGGCCTGCTCGTAGAGTGAGGGGTCCCGCGCTACCACGGTCAGGCCTGATTCCGTGACGAAGTAGTGCTTGCGGTCGTCAGCCGGGTCGAAGCCGATTACGGTCCCATCCGGAATGGTCACGTCGCGGTCGATGATCGCCCGCTGGATGCGGCAGTTGCGACCGATATTGACGTGCGAAAACACTACGCTCTGGTCTACTGACGAGTAGGAATTGACGCGCACATCCTGCGAAAACAGCGAGTTCGACACGCATGCGCCCGAGACGATGCACCCCGCGGAAATGACCGAGTTGACGGCTGCACCATCATGCCCGGCGCGTCCGTACACAAACTTTGCCGGCGGGTACTGCCGCACCCGCGTGCGCATCGGCCACTCGTGGTCATACAGGTTAAAGACCGGGTTCGCCGAGGCCACATCCATATTCGCCTCGTAATATGCGTCGAGTGTGCCCACGTCGCGCCAGTACAGCTCCTTGCGGTTTTCGTCCACGAAGTTGTACGCCGACATCTTGTACTTGCCCAGAATGTCCGGAAGGATGTTATGCCCAAAGTCGTGCTTTGAGTCTTCCTTCTCCGCATCGCGCATCAGCGCCGGCAGCAGCACGTCCGTGTTGAAGATATAGATCCCCATCGAGGCGTCCACCATCTCCGCGTTCCAGGGGGAGCGCAGCGTCGTCGTCTTCGGTTTCTCCAAAAAGCCCGTGACATCGCCTTTTTTGTCCACCTCCACTACGCCGAACCGCGACACCTCATCGGGACGAATCGGCAGCGTCGCAAGCGTTACATCCGCGCCCGACTCCTTGTGCTGGTCGAGCATCTTGCCGTAGTCCATCTTGTAGATATGGTCGCCGCTCAGGATGATAATGTACTTCGGCTTTTCGGCGCCAATCGAGTAGATGTTCTGGTACACCGCATCGGCAGTGCCCTGGTACCAGTTCTTGCCGACCCGCTGCATCGGCGGAAGGATCTCGATAAACTCGCCGAGCTCCTGCGCGACAGCGCCAGACCAGCCCTCGCGGATGTGCCGGTTAAGCGAGAGCGCCTTGTACTGCGTCAGGATGTACACCTTGCGCAGATCAGAGTTGATGCAGTTCGAGAGCGTGATGTCGATGATGCGATAGTGGCCGCCGAATGGAACAGCGGGCTTTGCGCGGTCGCGCGTCAGGGGGAAAAGCCGCTCGCCGGCCCCACCGGCCAGCAATACACCAAGTGTGTCTTTCATGTCCGTCCCTTCTGCTGCTGCCGGCTGTCGCCGGGTTTCCCTGCGGGAGCGATGTGCCCGCTCCCCTGTGTACCCCAACTACCCTGCACCTGGCAAAACTGGCGGACTACGAGCTTATGGCCCGGGATCTTCCTCAGGCCCTTCTCGTCCATTCACGTTCTCACCTTCGATCGCGATGCGCAGCGACCGGAGGAAATTCACATCCTGCGGCGTAAACCCGTCTCCGCCTGCTTCCGCCCCCTCGCCATCGGCCGCCGGCTGCTCCACGACCTCGTTTAGCCCGATCGTCGCTTCCAGCATCAGCAGTACGTCGAACCCCTGCTTGCGGATCGCCTGGACGACGCCCGCGATCTGTTCAGATTCCGACACACTCTCGTGAATCGCTTCCCCGAGTTGCTCGACCAGCTTTCGCAAGTTCTGGCTCAAATCCTTTACCCCACGTTTCCCCCGGGACGAGTCACCGGTCCTTTTGTACCCAACTGTACGTTTGATGTCCCGGCACAGCAAGAAGCACCCATAACCGTCGCAACTCTTTCGCATCCCCACCCACCGTTCACCGGGGATAGTGCGCCTGCCGCTCTCGAAGATGCAGGCCGGCCATGGGCTACACTCAACCCATGCGCCCCGGCATACTCGGGCGCGCGCTCGGCATCGGCGCGCGCCTTGCCACCCAGCGAATTCTGCCGCCTGCCCCCGCGCCGCCCACACCCGCTGAGCAGCGAGCGCGCTCCGCCGCGCGGATTCAGCGTGCTCAGGCCGCAGGCCGCCGCACCCGCAATGTTGGCAAAGGCGGCCGAAATTTTGCCGGCGCGCTGTGGAATCCCTTCGCCCATGCCAGCTCTATCCTGTGGCTTGAAGTTACCGGCATGTTCTTCGCGCTGTTCGCTTTCCTTTTTGCCCAGCACCTGTGGGCTTTGCGCTCCAGCTGGCGAACAGGCCCCGAACATGGACACTTCATCGCATATGCCCTGTTTACCGCGTTATTTGGCTGGTTCGGCGCCAGCTCATTCCTTCGCGCGCGCTCAAAAAATCGCCGCGCCCGCGCGCTCCGGTGATCAGCCGTACGTTCCCAGCCTGAGAAGTGCCTAGCCTGCCTGCGGGCTCCATACTCGCAGGCCTCGTCCAGCCAGGACCGCGAGCTCAAGCGCCGCCCAGCTCACACACACCAGCATGAGCAGCCCGCATTTGTGGTGCAGCACGTTCTGATACGTGCCCGGCTCTGAAAGAACAATGTGAACATGGTGACGGCCGGCGCAGATCAGCGAAGCTGCGATAGCCGCGCCTACCGCGACCTTCGGCCGAACGAAGTAGCTCTTCCCTTGAAACCTCATGCACTGAGATTACCCGGCTTTCCGCATGCGCCGGCGCTCGGGCGTCCCTGAAAAACGCTAGCATAAGCCGGAACGGGAAGCGGCGACGCCGGCATAACCCAAAACGGGAATGCGGCATGTATCGGCTTCGATCAAAGGCTCGATTCGATGGTGCGAGCGATACCCTGACCGAAAGCAGGCCAGTTGAGCCGGGCATTGAAGTGCCGGCGGCCCGCCAGAGCCATGCGGGTATACGGTTCGCGCTGATCAGCAAGCAGCGCGAGAATGCGCTGCACATAGGGCTCAGGACCTGCGTCCTTCGGCTCGAGGATGCCGGTCTCGCCATCGAGAATGACGGAGGGAACAGCGTCGACAGCGCGCGAAACAGGCGGAAGCGCGAAGGCCTGGGCCTCCGCGAAGACCAGCCCGTAGCACTCGGCCAGCGTCGGGACAACCATGAAGTGCGAGGTAAGCAGCAGGTCGCGCAGCTTGGCGGCTTCCGCGGCGTCGCTGCGCTTGAGCATGCCGAACATGCGGACGAGCTCGTGATCCTCCGGCGCGAGCTCGGGCCGAACGCCGGCGATGTTGAGGCGCACCTCGGTGAAACCGGTATTGCTCTCCGGCAGGCGCTTCTGCAGCTCGCGCGCAATGGCGAGCGCGAGCGGGCCACCCTTTCGCTCCCACTCCTTGGCGACGAACAGCAGGTTGAGGCGCGTCGTGGAGCGGGCATGGACGGCTGCCTCGATGGCTGCATCGTTTTCAGCCGGCACCCACGCGGCGCCCATGGGCTGCACATGGATCTTCTGAGGCGACACGTCGAAGCGTTTCGCCGCATCCTGCCGCGCCCACTCCGACCCGTAGATGAGGCCGGTGGCGCGCCGGGCTGCAGACCGCTCGCGCGCCGCGAAGCGCCGGGCGCCCACAGGCACGGGATAGTAGCCCTTGTACACCTCGAGCCACGCCATCCATGCCGAATCGGAAAAGATGAACGTCGGGATCGGCGGCCCCTTGTAGAACTCGTGGAGGTAAATGAGGCACTGCGAGGAGATGCAGAAGAGGGCCTGCGGGTGCGTCTCCTCGATGGCGGCAGCGGTTTCGCGCGCGAACTGGCGGAGCGCGGGCCTGGTCATCCAGAGCGGATAGCGCGCGGGCTTGCCGGCAAGCGCAATGCGCAGGGCGGCGTGCACGGGGTGCTTCTTGACGTGAAGATTATCGACCACGGTGAGCCGTTCGACGGCGCCCGAGAGCGCCCGGCGAATCTCAAGCGCGGAGCCGCTCCAGGCCAGGGGGTTGGCGGTATCTTCAAGCGTGGCAAGCATGAGGCGGCGGAGCGTGGGCGGCAAACAGACTCTCCCGGTGTTTTCAAGTACGCGGCCCATTATTCCACGCAACGCTGGATAAGGGCGCGTTACCGAGGGTTGGGCTTCGGCGTTTCGACCGGGCGATCGGGCTGCTGGTTGTAGAGCTCGGCGACACGGGCGAGGCTGTCGATCTCGTCCAGGGGTTTGTCAGCGCGAATACGCAGAATGCGGGGAAAACGGAGGGCATAGCCGCTGGCGTGGCGGTCAGACCGGGTGATGTTGTTGAAGGCGACCTCAAACACTGTATCCGGCTCGACCGTGCGGAAGTGGCCGTGATCCTCAAGCGTGTGGTCGTGGAAGTGCGCGGACAGCGTGTGCATCTCGGCATCGGTGATGCCGGAGTAGGCCTTGCCGATATTGAGCAGGTCGCCGTGTTCGTCACGGACGGCAAAGGTGTAGTCACTGAGATAGCCGGCGCGCCGGCCTGAGCCGAACTCGGCGCCGGTGACGAGGACGTCGAGCGTGGCGAGCTCGCGCTTGAGCTTGAGCCAGGCAAGGCCGCGCCGGCCGGGCTGGTACACACTGCCGCCGGCCTTGAGCATGACGCCCTCGTTGCCCCGCTCGCGAGCGTCAAGGTAGGCGCGATCAAGCTGCGCGGCGCCTGCGAGGCGGATAGCGGGGGCAAGCAGGAGGCGCGGAAAAGTGTGTTCGATGGCTGGTTCAGGTGCGAATAGCTGCTGCTGTCCGGAGCCCCGGTGAGTGCGGCCATCGGTGATGGCGGCGTGGGTGGCGAGGTACTGCTCGAGCCGCGAGCGGCGGATGGAGAGAGGCTGGTCGAGCAGAAGGGCGTCATCGGCGTAGAGGATGTCGAACGCCATGAAGATGACGGGGTGCGTGCGCCGAAGCTCGTCAGGAACATTGCGGCGGCCAAGGCGCTGCTGCAGCGAGGAAAAGGGGAGTGCGCGGGCGGCCGCCTCTTCACGGGTGGGTGAGGCCTGGCTGGCGGGTTGGTCAGCGGGCAGTTCCGCGGGCTTCCAGGCCAGGATTTCGCCGTCGAGGATTGCGGCTTCCGGAAGGGCGGCAAAGGCCTCAATGAGCTCTGGAAATGCCGCGGAGAGGTCTTCGCGGTTGCGGGAAAACAGGCCGACCCGCCCCGGCTGAGACGGGTCGCCCGCGTGGAGCTGGGCGCGCATGCCGTCGTACTTATCCTCCAGCCGGCACTCGCGGAGGGCTGCTTCTGATGATTCGTCTGGGACTGCGATTTGTGTAGGTATCGTGGTAGCAGACGCCTGGGTGTGTTCGGCTTTAACTTCTTCCGTGAACCGGGCGATGGCTTCTTCGACGGAATCGACCGGGCTCGCAAGCATAAAGCCGATGGGATGAAAGAGCCGCATACGCGCACTCTCAAGCGTTCCGGCGGCGGCGCGCTCGACCACCTCCGGCAAACTCCCGAGCAGC
Organism: Acidobacteriaceae bacterium; assembly: GCA_965276625.1. Classification (GTDB taxonomy): domain Bacteria; phylum Acidobacteriota; class Terriglobia; order Terriglobales; family Acidobacteriaceae; genus EB88. The sequence goes on along the minus strand of CBDIBB010000002.1, from coordinate 896,042 downwards.
ATACCGGCGTGGCGCACGGCTGCGAGAGGCTGCGTGTACGCAGCCGCGATGGCCTCCTCAACAAGCGCTGCCTTGACCCCGATACGCATGTCGCCGGAGAGCAGCTTGAGCGTGTATTTGCACTCGACCGCGGAAGCACGGGCGAGGAAGGCGGACAGCAGCCGGAGTTTCGGGGCAGGTCCGCGGGCTGAGGCGACTTCAGCGAGCAGGACGTCAAGGTCGCCGAGCAGGAGCGGGGGCAGCTCGGGCGCGCTCGTAATGAGCTCCGCAGCGGCCGCACCGATGTCTCCATGGCGGCGAAAGGCAAGGGTGAGCGCCTGCGGGGAGGCGGCGGTCCGGGCGGCCACGACTTTCGAAAGAAGAGCGCCGCCGACGCTGAGCTGGCGTCGATCGATCTCCGGGAACGGAAGGCCGGCGGTGTAGAGCACGGCGCGAGCAGCGTCCGGTATACGCAGAGCACCGAGATAGGCGGCGAGAATGGCGCGCTTCTCAAGCTTTTTCGTAGTGGCGGCAAGTGCGTCGCAGGTGTGCGCCCAGGTTGCGAGGGCATCGAGTTGTTGAGCTTCAGCCATACGTGCTCAGGGATAGATGCGGGTAGACCGCCTACGCGGCTTGCGGCCATTTCATGGCGTGTTCTCGTTTACGTGCTGTTTATAGCGATTGTGGTCCCGAGCGTTGCTCGGGGATTGGATTGTTGCCCGACCTGTTGCCTGGGTGTTTGGTAGACTTAAGCTATGCGCGTTGCCATTCAGTTCGGCACCCTTCTTTAGCGGCTCCCGCCGCCTTGCGCCCTGTTGTGCCTGTTTCCTGAATCAATCCATTTCACACTTGCGTTAGAAGGAGTTCGCCATGTTTGAGCGTCTTGAGCAGATTGCCGCGCGGTACGACGAGTTAGGCTCGCAACTGGCGCTGCCGGAGATTTTAAGCGACCAGAGCAAGTACCAGAAGGTCGCGAAACAGCACCGCGACCTCGAAGGCGTGGTGCGGTCGTTCGCGACATACCGCTCGATTGTGGACGGAATTGCCGAAGCCAAAGCGATGCTGGGCGAGGACGACCCGGAGATGCGCGCGATGGCCGAGGAAGAGCTGGCCGGGCTGGAAGCGCGGCTGCCCGCCGTGGAAGAAGAGTTGAAGGTGCTGCTGCTGCCGAAGGATCCAAACGATGAGAAGAATGTGGTGGTAGAGATTCGCGCAGCGACAGGCGGGGACGAGGCCAGCCTGTTTGCGGCGGAGGTGTACCGGATGTACACGCGGTTTGCGGAGCTGCACCGCTGGAAGGTGGAGATACTGTCGAGCTCGGAGAGCTCGGTGGGCGGGCTGAAGGAAGTTTCGTTCGTGGTGGAAGGCCACGGCGTGTACTCGCAGCTGAAGTACGAGAGCGGCGTACACCGCGTGCAGCGGGTGCCCGCGACAGAGACGCAGGGGCGCGTCCACACCTCGGCGATCACGGTCGCGGTGCTGCCGGAGGCGGAAGAAGTCGACGTGAAGATCGAGCAGAAAGATTTGAGGATCGATACGTTTTGCTCGTCGGGACCCGGCGGGCAGTCGGTCAATACGACATACTCGGCGATACGGATAACGCACCTGCCGACGAACACGGTGGTGAGCTGCCAGGATGAGAAGTCGCAGATCAAGAATCGCGAGAAGGCGATGCGGGTGTTGCGCGCGCGGCTCTACGAGGTAGAGCAGGAGCGCCTGCACCAGATCGAGGCCGCGCAGAGGAAATCGCAGGTGGGCACGGGCGACCGCAGTGAGAAGATTCGCACGTACAATTTTCCACAGAACCGACTGACGGACCACCGGATCGGGCTCACGCTGCACCAGTTGTCAGAAGTGATGGAAGGGCGAATGCAGCAGGTGATCGATGCGACGATCAATCACTTTAACGCGGAGCGGATGAAAGCGGAGTCGGAAGCAGCCTGAGCGCGTCATGCTTGGAGGATGACTTGGACACCCGGACAACGACGAGGACGATGTTGCTTGACGGTGCCCGCCTGCTTGCCGACACATCGCGGGAGCCGCAAAGGGATGCGGCTTACCTGCTGTGCTGTGTGCTGAAGAAAGACCTAACCTGGCTTCTGGCACACCCTGAAGCATCTGTAACAACAGCAGAGCGCGAAGGTTATCACGCACTGCTGGCGCGGCGCACTCGGCATGAGCCGATGCAGTACATCCTGGGCGAGCAGGAGTTTTATGGGCTCCGCTTCGCGGTGACGTCGGCGGTGTTGATTCCCCGCCCGGAAACCGAGCACCTGGTCGAAGCGGTGCTGGAGCGTCTGCCCCGCGACCGCGCGATTCGGATCGCGGATGTCGGCACCGGGTCGGGTGCGATCGCGGTGACGCTCGCACACCTGCTGCCGCTCGCGCTCGTGGACGCGGTCGACATTTCTCCCGCCGCGCTTGCCATAGCAAAGCAGAATGCACAGACGCATGGAGTAGCAGCGAGAGTGCGCTTTTACCAGTCGGACCTACTGGATGGGCTCCAAGGCGAGCACTACGACGCCATCGTTTCAAACCCGCCTTATGTGCCAGCTGACGAACAGTTGGAGCCGCAGGTGATGGAGTGGGAACCGCACGAGGCTCTGTTCGCCGGCGAACTTGGGCTCGCCGTGTACCGACGTCTGATCCCTGCAGCGAAAGCGGCGCTGCGCGACGGCGGACTGCTCGCGATGGAACTGGGCTCGGGGCAGGCGCCGGCGGTCGCCGCGTTGCTGGCGGCGCACGAAACGCTACGCGATGAAAACCCCGCGCAGCCGGGCCCACAGAACATGAGCTGGGCCAAGCCTGTGTTTGTCCGTGATTTGCAGGAAATTGAGCGGGTAATGCTGACGAGTCTCCATGACCGGGCTGCCGCAGCAGACTGTCGTTAAAAAAGCACACGGCGCTCCGGGTCTCTTCGTCATCCTAAGCACAGCCGCATGGAAGCGCGGCAAAGACGCCACGGATTAAAAGAGGCTTTCGCTATTGCAGTACACCTTCGGTCGTTCCCGGATCTACAAAGCAGGGCTGGTTTGGACTACCATGCTTTTCGCGTTGTGCGCGACACACGCGATGGCACAGCAAAATGAGCGAAACAGCCAGGCTCCTGCAAGCCTGCCCAGCGCACCGGATGCTGTTCCTCCTTCGGCGGAGCGCGCCGGCACTGCCGGCGAAACGTCTCCGGCGGAATGGTCCCCTGCCTGGCAAACTGGCGCGCCTGTGCAGGATCATTACCACTGGACCGGGCTCCTGGTGCAGTCGTTCGAGTTCAACGCGCTTGAGACGATGTTCCGATTGGCAACGGACAATACACTGCGGTCTCTGACGGTGGATAAGCCGTTCTGGCATGACTACATCGCATCGCTGCAGCAGTTCAATATGCGGCGGTGGAACGACGGCGACAATTTCCTGACGAACTATGTGGGGCACCCCCTGCAGGGCGGCGTGGCGGCGTTCATCGAGATACAAAACAGCCCGACCCAGTCGCGCATCCAGTGGAACCGACCGGGGTACTGGTCGTCGCGCACGAAGGCGCTTGCCTGGACAACGATCTTCAGCACCTACTCGGAGATCGGGCCAACCGGCGAAGCAGGCATCGGTAGCGAAGGCGGTTACACATACGACACGAAGTGCATTCTGCACTGCAACCCGGTAACGGCGCCCGAGAGCGGACGCGACACCAACAACACAGGCTGGGTGGACTTTATCGTGACGCCGAGCGTGGGGATGCTGTGGGTGTTCGCGGAGGATTTCCTGGACAAGGACGTGAGCGCGCGGATCATGGCGCATGCTCGCCCGAACGCGAAGTACCCGAAAGTGATTCGCGGAGCGCTAAACCCTTCACGCACCTTTGCGAATGCGCTGCGCGGGCGTAACCCGTGGTATCGCGACTGGGAGCACCCGGAGGTTGAAAACCTGAACCTGGACCAGGGGCCGAGCATGCACTTTCTGCGACTATGGGAGAAAGGCAATGGCGAACTGGCGGAGTATCCGGGATGGCAGCGATTTGAGATAGCGCCGCACTCGACCAGCTTCGCAACGACGGTAACGACAGCGCACTGCCAGTACTGCGTTCGCATGACCCAAGGGGCGGGGGTGCAAGTCTCTGCCGAGCTGTGGAAGTACCTATACGCGGACACGGATGTGAGTTACCAGCCGGGGGCTAGCTCGCGGTCAAGTGACCGCGCGGGCGGCGATCTTCTAACCGGGTATTTCGGCATACGCATCGGCAAACACACGCCGAACTACGCGGTGAACCTGTCGATTCGGCCGGGGTTTCTGCGCTTCAACGACGCTTACCTGACGAGCGTGCCGCTGAGCACCCCGACCGTACCGGCGCCAATGGAAACGATCGCTCCGCCGACGGGGACGATTACGCATTTCGCCTGGAACACGATGCTGGCGGGGGATTACAAGTTGACGCAGCACTTTGCGCTGCGGGCCGGGATCGAGGAGACGCTGGTGCGCTATAGGAATGCGTGCCTCGATTCGTCAGGCGTGGGGATTCCGTATGACCTGCACTCCCTGAACCACCAGACGGGGTGCCAGGTGAATGCGGGGCAGGGGACGCAGCCTTACCTGACGTTTCTGTCGCACAAGGACTTTGTGAGTCGCGGAAGCTGGGGTGTGCAGCTGGGGCCGGTGTTTTCGTTTTAAGGATTCGTTAGTGACGGATACTTGCAACCGGCGAGGATTTCATTTGCTACGTGAACGAAAAGATGCTGCCGCGGCTATGGCATAGACTTTCGAAATCTTAGTTTCAGCAGAAAGGCAGTGCCCTAAACGGGCACTGCCTTTCTGCTTTCCACCGTAAACTGCAGGCGGTTGTTGAGCGGGTCGGCTTCGACGGTCACGTGGTCGCCGTGCAGCACTTCACCGTCGAGGATCTTGATAGCGAGAGGATCCTGCACGAGTTTCTGGAGCGCGCGTTTGAGCGGGCGCGCACCATACGCGCGGTCATAGCCCGTGAGCAGGAGCTGGTGCTTCGCGCCCTCGGTCATGTCGAGCGTGATGCGGCGGTCCGCGAGCAGGCGCTTCATGTCCTCAAGCCGCAGGCCGACGATGTGCGCGAGCTGCTGCTCGCCCAGCGGGCGGAACAACACGATGTCATCGACGCGGTTCAGGAACTCCGGGCGGAAGTGCTGCTTCAGCACGTCAGTGACGCCTTCGCGCGCAAGCTCCCAGCTGTTTTCGTCCTCGAGCGCTTCGCCGTTCAGCAGGTGCGCGCCCAGGTTTGAGGTCATGATGAGGACCGTGTTTTTGAAATCGACGGTGCGGCCTTTCGAGTCCGTAAGGCGGCCGTCGTCGAGCACCTGGAGCAGCACGTTAAAGACATCCGGGTGCGCCTTCTCGATTTCGTCGAACAGGATGACAGCGTAGGGGCGCCGCCGGACAGCCTCAGTAAGCTGGCCCCCTTCGTCGAAGCCGACATAGCCCGGGGGCGCGCCAATCAGGCGTGCGACAGCGTGTTTCTCCATGTACTCGGACATATCGATGCGGACCATCGACTGCTCGTCGTCGAACAGAAACTCGGCGAGAGCGCGCGCGGTTTCGGTTTTGCCGACACCGGTGGGTCCGAGAAACAGGAACGATCCGATAGGTCGCTTGGGGTCGCTGAGGCCCGCGCGAGAGCGCCGGATGGCATTCGCGACCGAGGCAAGCGCGTCATCCTGGCCAACAACGCGGTCGCGCAGGCGCGACTCCATCGCGACGAGTTTCTTCACTTCGCCCTCGAGCATTTTCGTGATGGGGATGCCGGTCCACTTACTCACGATGGCGGCGATATCTTCTTCGTCGACTTCCTCCTTCAGCATGCGGAGGCCGGTCTTCATATCGTCCTGCACCTGGTTCAGCTCGCGCAGTTCTGCCTCGAGCTTGGGCAGGTCGCCGTAGCGAATCTGCGCAGCGCGCTCAAGCCTGCCGAGGCGCGTCTGCTCTTCGGCTTCGAAGCGCATGGCTTCGACACGCTGCTTTACCTCGGAGAGGCGGGTGATGGAGTCGCGCTCCTTTTGCCAGCGGGCGCGCAGCCCGGTGGCTTTCTCCTGCATGCCGGCCAGCTCGGCTTCGACGGCGTGCAGACGCTCCTGCGAGTTGACGTCGGTTTCGCGGCGCAGTGCGGCCTTCTCGATTTCGAGCGAGGTCATGGTGCGCTCGAGTGTGTCAATCTCCTCGGGCACGGAACCGATCTGGATCGCAAGCGAAGCGGCGGCTTCGTCGACAAGGTCGATCGCCTTATCGGGCAGGAAGCGGTCTGAGATATAGCGATGCGAGAGCGTCGCGGCGGCGACGATAGCCGAGTCCTTGATGCGGACCTTGTGGTGGGCCTCGTAGCGCTCCTTGAGCCCACGCAGAATCGCCACCGTGTCCTCCACATTCGGCTCGCCGACGTAGACCATCTGGAAGCGGCGCTCGAGGGCGGCGTCTTTCTCAATGTACTTGCGGTATTCATTCAGCGTGGTGGCGCCAATGGCGCGCAGCTCACCGCGCGCAAGCGCCGGCTTGAGCATGTTAGCGGCATCAATCGCGCCTTCAGCCGCGCCCGCGCCAACCAGAGTGTGCAGCTCGTCGATGAATAGAACGATGGAACCGTGGGAGTCTTCAATCTCTTTGAGGATGGCCTTGAGGCGGTCCTCAAACTCGCCGCGATATTTTGCCCCGGCGAGCATCGAGCCGAGATCAAGCGAGACGACTTTCTTGCCGCGCAGAAGTTCCGGCACATCGCCGGAGACGATGCGGCGCGCCAGGCCCTCGACAATGGCCGTTTTGCCGACTCCCGGCTCGCCGATCAGCACGGGATTATTTTTAGTCCGGCGTGACAGCACCTGGATAACGCGGCGGATCTCCTCATCGCGGCCGATCACGGGGTCGAGCTTGCCGCGGCGCGCAAGCTCCGTCAGGTCCTTCGCGTACTTTTCCAGCGACTGGTATTTCGCCTCGGGATTGGGGTCTGTAACGCGCTGCGAACCGCGGATGGCCGAGAGGCTCTTCAGGATCGCCTCATGCGTGGCGCCGAAGCTCGCGAGCAGCAGGCCGGCGCCGTCGTTTTTGGCATCAGCAAGCGCGAGCAGCAGGTGCTCGGTCGAAACATAGTCATCGTGGAAGTTTTCGGCTTCCCTGCTGGCCTGGTCGAGAACGCGGTTGAGCGCCTGGCTCATGCCGGGCTGGGAGCCTCCGGCAACCCGGGGCAGCTTGGCGATGGCTTCGCGGAGCTTGCCGTCAAGCTGTGTCGTCGGAACGCCGAGCTTTTCGAGCACCGGCAGGATGACGCCTTCGCGATCGGCAAGCAGGGTCGCAAGCAGGTGCAACGGCAGCAACTCAGGGTTGCCGTTGTCGGAGGCTACGCCATTGGCGGCCTGGACGGCTTCCTGCGATTTAACTGTGAACTTGTCCCAGCGAATAGCCATGCCGATGCTCCTGCTTGTCGTCGTCTAATACTCAGACGGCAAATACGCCACCTGAGTACTAGACGCTGGAATAATACTAATCGATGCAGAAAATGTGAGTCACCTATTGTCAGGTAATGGGCGTAGGATCGAAATACGGTATGAGATTAATCCACTTCCAGTACCAAGCATTTGAGGTATTCAGTCTCGGGCAGGGTCAGGATGACGGGGTGGTCAGGGGCGGCGCCGGTGCGCTCGATGAGGCGTGGGCGACGGCCGGCATCGGCAGCGGCGGCGGCGACGACCTCCTGAAACTCGGCAAGCGGGACGTGGTGGGAGCAGGAGCAGGTGACGAGGGTGCCCCCGGGGCGGAGCATTTTGAAGGCGCGCAGGTTGAGCTCCTTGTAGCCGCGCATGGCGGACTCGGCGGCACGGCGGGTTTTTGCAAAGGCCGGCGGGTCGAGCACGATGGTGTCGTAGGCGGCGCCGGTGTCGGCCCACTCACGCAGTATGGCGAAGGCGTCGCCTTTGACCCACTCGACCTCGATGCCGCCGAGGGTATCGCGGTTGAGCGCAAGGTTCTGCTCGGCAATTTCGAGCGCCGCGGCGGAGGTGTCGAGCCCTGTCACGGAGCGGCAGGTGGTCGCGAGGTGGAGCGCGAAGCCGCCCTGGTAGGTGCAGACGTCGAGGGCTTCGCCATGGCCGTGCTGTGCGGCAAGCCGGTAGTTGAGGCGCTGGTCGAGGAAGGCGCCGGTCTTCTGGCCCGCGTTGGCGTCGTGCAGAAAGCGCAGTCCGTTGAGGCTGAACTGGTTCGCGGTGACGGCGTTTTCAAGCGAGCCTGCTGAGCTCCAGAGCGGGCCGAGCGCGGGTGCGGAGAGGGATTCAAGCTCGCGGATGCGCGGGTCCGGGCGCTCGAGGATGGTCTGGAGACTGCTGCCGAAGGCGGCGGCGAGCTCTTCAACCACGGCGGCGCGGATTTCCGCTGTATCGAGCGCGGCGACGAGCAGCTGGAAGATAGCGATGTCAGCGTACTTATCAATAATGAGGCCGGGGAGTTCGTCGGCCTCGGAGAAGACGAGGCGGCAGCTGTCGGTGCCTTCTTCCTGACCTTTCAACAGGAGCGTTTCACGGCGGCCGATGGAAGCCTGGATACGCAGGCGAAACAGCGGGAGCCAGGCTTCGGGGGCAAGGTGATCGCGAGTGACGAGCCGCAAGGAGATCTGGGAGGTGGGGCTCCAGAGGGCGGACCCCAGGAGGTGACCGGCCTGGTCGCGGACCGCGACCAGGCCTGCGGACGCGCCTGCGGGGTCCATGGCGACAAGGTCGGACTGGTACACCCAGGAGTGGCCCGCGTGGAGGCGCTCGGCGCCGCGGCGGGAGATAGTGGCGCCGGGAGAGGCGGTGCGCTGGGGCTGGGTCGATGAGTTGAGCATAGATGTCCATGGTACCGGGGCCACTTCGTGGCGTGTACTCGTATCGAGGCTGCGGCGAGCGTGAGTTCGCTGCCCCAAGGCCACGCCGACACGATTACGCAAACAAAATTGCGGTCAGCGGTTGCCCCGACTTGCTATCATTCTCCCGTCTCGATGATCCGTCCCCGACACATTGATCGACTCTGCCGGCTGTTGCTTGGCAGTTGCATGCTCTTTGCCTGGTCGAGCGGGCGCGCACAAGCCGCGAACATGCAGGCCGCGACGACAAACCTGCCCAGTTTCGAGGTCGCCTCGATCCGGGCTGTGCCTCCCGGCAAGGGAGGAAATAGCTCGATCAGCCATTATGGCGAGGGGCGGTTTACCGCGATCAAGGTTTCGCTCTCGCTGTTGATCTCACTCGCTTATGACGTTGATTCCAGGTACTGGGAAGGCAAGCCGGACTGGATGGACTCAGCTATGTTCGATGTCGAGGCGAAACCGGAAGGCGACCTCCGGCTGACGTACGAAGAGCTTCAACCGAGGCTGCAGGAGTTACTGCAGCAGCGATTCCACCTGGCGGTCCATCGCGAGACCAAAGTGTTTTCCGGCTATGCGTTGGTGGTTGCGAAAAGCGGCCCGAAGATCAAGCCCACCCAGAACGCAACCGGACCGGTGTACATCTTAATGGATGGAATTCGCGGCGCGGGTATCCCAATGAAGACTCTGGCTGGCCTGGTATCGAGCCAGGTACACCACCCGGTGACGGACCAGACCCAGCTTGCCGGCAACTATGACATCACGCTGCACTATGCGCCTGAAGCCTCCACGGATTCGGCACTGCCCTCCATCTTTACGGCGCTGCAGGAACAGCTTGGACTGAAGCTGACGCCGGCGAAAGTGCCGGTGGAGATGCTGGTGATCGAGCACGTGGACAAACAGCCGACAGAGAACTGACGCAGAGCTCGCAATTGCGCCATGCGGCCCGAATGCTTGCGGCATTTCGCGCAACCCGCACATCTCTACTTCATGTCTTCTGCTCTCCAGGCAATCCCTGAAGTGGGTGCGCCGCCGCACGCAACCGGGCAAAATGCCCTTTCGCTGCGGCCACACAGCCAGGTGCTGGCGGCGTTTCTTTGCGGGTTTCTCGCGTTTCTCGACCTGTACTGCACGCAGCCGCTGCTGCCGTTTCTCTCGCGAACCTTTCATGCATCGGAGGCGCGCGTCGGGCTCACCATCAGTGCTTCGACGCTGGGGGTAGCGGGTTCAGCGCTGCTGCTGGCGGTCTTTGCCGAGCGTGTCGACCGCAAGCGGATAATCGTCGGCTCCATGGTCGCACTGTCCGTCATCACGATGCTGACCGCGACCGCGACAAGCCTGCCGATGCTCGCGGCATGGCGCCTGCTGCAGGGCATCGTAACGCCAGGCATCTTCATCATCACAATCGCATACCTCACCGAAGAGTGGCCGGCGCTGCTGGTGCCCCGCATCATGAGCGTGTACGTGGCGGGGACGGTCTTCGGCGGCTTTATCGGGCGCGTCTCCGGCGGCCTGTTTGCGGAGCGCTTCGGGTGGCGCGCGGTGTTTGTCGTGCTGGGTGCGGTGGGGCTGCTGGGCGCGGCGGCGACCTGGCGGCTGCTGCTCCCGGCGCGGAAGAGGGCGGTAGCCCCGAAGCCCGCGTCGCGGCTGGCGCCGGTCCTTGCAAATCTCCGCAATCCACGGCTTCTGGCGACGTTCGGCATCGGGTTCTGCATGTTGTTCGCACTGGTCGCGGTGTTCAGCTACGTCACATTCCACCTGGCCGCGGCGCCTTTTTACCTATCGACAGCAGCGCTCAGCTGGCTGTTCTCGGTGTACCTGTTCGGGCTGCTGGCGACGCTCGCGGTGGGCACAGTGCTGGCGCGGGTGGGGCTGCGACAGGGCATGCTGGGCGCGGTGGGGCTGTGTCTCGCGGGCGTGGGGCTCACGCTGGGGCACTCGCTCGTGGCAGTAGGCGTGGGGCTGGCGCTGGCAAGCTCGGGCGTCTTTATCGCGCAAACCTGCGCGAACAGCTTTTTGCGCGACGCCGCGCCGGACGGGGCTCGGGTTTCGGCGGCAGGTATGTACATTAGCAGCTACTACATAGGCGGCACGGTAGGCGGCATCCTGCCGGGCCTGCTGTGGGCGCGTGTGGGCTGGCCGGGCTGCGTCGCGCTTACGGCCGGCCTGCTGTGCGCGGCTGCGTGCGCGGCGTACTTCGGCTGGCGGCCGCGCCTCGCCGCGCCAGACCCGGTGCCACTCTAGGCAGTACCGGATCAAAGCGCGTACCTTGCTGTTGCGCCGCGCGCCGGGTAGCATCCGTTTTGCAATGCGAGTTCTTTTCGACAAACGAGCTGGCGTGTTGGGTAGCGCAGCGTTGTGCACGGTGCTGCTTGCCGCAGCGCCGGCCTGGGCGCAGGATGCCGGTGCGCCCACCGGGGTAACGCCCCGCGCGGCGGCGCGGGCCGCCGGGGTGCCCGGAGCTCGAGATGGAGCGGCGGATGACGCGGCCGAGCCGGTGGTGAGCCGTCCTCCCAATCCCGCGATTGCTCTCCCGGCTGCGCCCTCGCCGCTGCCTCCCGTGCCTGTGCGGACCGAAGAAGGGGCGCTCAACGGCTCGGATTTCCGCATCGATCTGCCTCTGGGCACGGAGACCGCAGATGGAGATGCCGGCTGGAATCACCGGCTGATCGTGTACTTCCACGGCTACGCCTCGGAGCCGCAGCGCTTCCGCGTGAACCCTTCGACGCACGGACCCAATGCGCCCTCGCGGCAGATTCAGCAGCTGCTTCGCCGTGGGTATGCCGTGGCGCAGCCGGGCTACCGCACCGGCGGCTGGGTGATCGCCACCGCGCCGGGCGATGCCGAGGCGCTGCGGCGCTATTTCGCGGAGCATTACGGGCCGCCTCGCCAGACCTTTGTCGTGGGGCAGTCGATGGGCGGGCTGCTGACGGTGCTGGCGCTGGAGCAGCACCGCCAAGAGTATGCGGGCGGCCTCGCCATCTGCGGCGTACTGACGCCGGCGGACCTGATCATGCAGCGGGCCTTTGCGAACCGGGTGGCGTTTGACGCGTTTTTCCCCGGGGTGCTGCCGGATGTGGAGCATATTCCGCAGGGCTTCAAGATGAACGATCCCGCGACGGCGGCGCTGGTGGAAAAAGCACTCAACCAGCACGCTCCGGAGGCAGCGCTGCTGCGCTCACTCGCCGACATCCATAGCAATCGAGGGCTCGCGGACGTGCTGGTGTTCAACACCTTTGTCATCGAGGACTTAAAGGAAAAAGCAGGCGGCAATCCCTTCGACAACCGCAACCTGATCTATACCGGCACGACGGACGACAATGCGCTGAACGCAAAAGTGCGCCGGTATGCGGCGGACCCGAAAGCGCTGCGCTACGTCGCGGAGTTCGGCTCACCGACGGGCGAGCTGCGACGGCCGCTGCTGGCGCTGCACACCACCTATGACCCGCTCGTCCCGGCCTCGACCGCCGGGTACTACGACGAACTGACGCGGCGGCTCGGGGTCGGCGAGCGCTTTGTGCAGCAGTACGTCAACCGTGACGGGCACTGCAATGTGACGCCTGAGCAGGTAGGTATGGCGTTCGACGAGCTGACAAACTGGGTCAACCAGGGCATACGCCCTGAACCTGGACGCCTCCCGGACGAACTCGGCCAGAAGCCGGTCCACCAGGCCCCAAACGCAACCCCCGCCCAACCCAAAAACGTAGGCAAACCCCAATAGCACTGGCCGTGCGGGCGGGGACGCCTTACAGGCGTGTGGACGGGCTCGCGCGTTGCGCGTCGCGGGCTTGTTACAAGCTGGCGCGATCCTTTGCGGCCGCTCTTAGGCGGCCGCGATCCTTTGCGTCAAGTCGTTCTGCTGTTGCTGCGACTGCGCCCCAATCGTAAAGGCGTCGAGTACGCCGGAGCCCAGCGCGTAGCGCACGGCTTCGCTGGGGCGGTCGGCCATATCGCCCTGGCCCAGGATCTTCATGCCGACGATGCCGACGCCGTTGCCGCGCATTTTCTTAATTTCGGTGATCACGGTTGCGGGGTCGGCGTCCATGTGGGAGGAGATGGGATTGAGGCGGACCAGGTCCACATCGACCCACGGCGAAGCGGCGGCTGCGCGGAGCGCTTCAATACTGTGGCAGGAGACGCCATGAGCGCGGATGACGCCCTTCTGCTTCGCTTCCGAGAGCACATCCATGGCGCCGCGATAGCGGGTCGTCCAGTCGTCTTCGGTGACGCAGTGGATCAATACGATATCCAGGTAATCCGTGCCGAGCTCGCGGCGAAAGCGGTCGAGGTCGGCCTTGACGCCTGCCGCGTCGCGGGTATCGGTCTTGGTCAGCACGGTCACTTTGTCGCGCGGCAGCTGCTTGATAGCGCTCGCGACATACGGGTGCGAGCCGTAGGAGTCGGCTGTGTCGAAAAAGCGGAGACCGTTGCGGTTGTAGCCGTCCAGCAGCAGGGTGACAAAACTATTAGTGCCAAGCCGGGTCTGGTTCGACCGGCCGCCGCCACCCATGGTGCCGGTGCCCATGGCGAGCCGGCTGGTGCGGATGCCGGTGCGTCCCAGCACCACATCGTCGTGCGCGTTGTATTTGCGGGGGAGAGGCACGGCGGCCTCGGCGACTTTGCCGGCCAGCATGGCGGCGGCAAGGCTGGAAGCGGAACGACGTAAAAAATCTCTCCTGAGCATGGGTAACGCTCCTTTATTCAGAAGACGATACGCCGCATGTCGTACGGCTGGGAAAGCCCTGCTTTTGATCGTATGAGAGTGCGGCAGGCAACCTGCCTATTGCTGCTCAAGTGCAAGCAGATCGGCGGGCGTGTCGATATCCACGGCGGCCTCGGGAACAGGCACGGCAGAAGCCCGTCCGGAGCGAAGCAGGCCCCGAGCGCCCTCGTCACCGGACGCGGCAGCAAGCGCGGCGAAGTGCTCACGGCTGAAAACAGCAGGCACGCCGAGGCGCGGCGGGTCGCCATAGCCGGCTGCCGCGATACCGCCCGGGGCTTCAGCAGTCAGCAGCGCGAGCAGGTGCTCCGGCCGCAGCAGCGGCTGGTCGCACACCATCAGCAGCACCCGCCCGGGCTGCGGCTGCACGCCGGCAAGCGCAGCCATGCCGAGCCGCAGCGAGCTGCCCATGCCCTCCGAGGCTTCCGGGTTGACCACGACCGTGACCGGCAGCCCGTCGAGCGCTTCAACGCAGGCCGCGTTTGCTGCCGCGGGGACAATCACAAAGACAGGCAGCGCGCCCGCCGTAAGCGCCAAGCGGGCAGCCGAGCGAACGAGCGGCTCGCCCCGGAAACACAACAGCTGTTTCGGCTGCCCGAGCCGCGCGGAAGCCCCGGCGGCCAGCACGATGGCCGCGCATGACAGGCTTGGCTCAGGCATGGACGCGCGGCGTGGACTGTCCCGCGGAAGCCGGCACCAACTCGTGCTCCTCCGGGCGGCGCACCGCGACTGCGCGCCCGGTCACCGTCGCCTGGAGCTCCGCGACGATGGCGAGCGCGATGGCCGCCGGGTCGCTCGCGCCCAGGTCAAGCCCGACCGGCGAGTGGAGATGCGCAAAGCACTCCTCGGGGGTCCAGCCGAGCGTCGGCGCAATCTCCTCGATAAGACGCCGGGTACGGTGGCGCGGACCCAGGACGCCGAGGTAGTCGAGCGTACGCGGCAGCAGCGCTGCAAGCAGGGAGCGGTCCTGTTCATACGAGTGCGTCAGCAGCACGGCAAACTCCAGCCCTGTTCCAGATGGCGCCAGCCCGGGATCGACAGCGGGGATGCGCGCCGTTTCGTCAGGCAAACCATCTTTCAGTTTTGTGCCAACCACGGTTGCAGATGCAATCTGCGCGTTAGCGACCGCTCCCGCGCCCTCGTTCAGTCCGCACGCAACTACCGGGGCTGAGCCGCTGTCGTCGTAGTGCAGCAGGCGCAGCTCGGCGGCTGGAAAGCGCTCGGGGCGCAGCAAATGCGATCGTCCGTCGGCCACCGTCAGCCGCCATCCAAGCGCTTCGGCAAAACGGCATACCGGCTGCGCGTCGTCGCCTGCGCCAAAGAGCGTGAGGTGCGGCGGCGGGGCAAGGTACTCGATGAAATAGCTTGGCAGATCGCTGCCGGATGGATTGAGTGCTTCGTCGAGCGCGAGACTACGCCGCGCGGAGAAGGCATCGGCGACGACCCCGCGAAGATGCTGCGGCCCTTCGGACTCGCTCGAACGCGAGTGGCGGATAACGGCCGCCGTGCCGGGCGCTTCAGAGGCGCGGGCCGCGCTACCCAGCCGAGAAACAATGACCGCCGGAGCGCCCTCGCGAAGCGAAGCCTCAAGCGCCGCGAAGACCGCGAGAGGCTCCTGCTCCAGCAGAACCCAGACCGTGCCGCCGCACCCCAGGCCCCAGGGCAGACCGCCGCCGTCTTCATCGAAAGAGCTCTGGTACTGCTCGACCACCGGCCCGTTGCGGGTGAGCCACCATGCCTTGCGGCTTACCTCGGCCTCCAGGCATCCGCCGGAGATGGTGCCGGCCCGCTCGCCGCCCGAGGTGACAATCATGCGGGCGCCGGGCTTGCGATAGGAAGACCCCTCCACGTGCACGACCGTGGCAAGGCAGACCCGCTCGTCGCGAGCGCGGGCGCGGCTGAAGAGTGCGAGGATTTGTGCGGTTTCGCCCATAACTCTTTTGAATAGATGCGCGAGGAGCATGGAAGTCCGCAGGAGTCGCCGGGCTGCCGCCTGCGACCCGTTATAGTAGGAATACAACGAATAAAAACGTATTGATTCGTAATTTTCAACAAGTTTCCCCGAGGTACTTTCCATATGCATGCTCTTCGCCTGGTGGCATTTTCCACCTTTGCTGCTGCCCTTGCCGCCTCGTCCGCGATGGCCCAGACCGCGGCGCAAACCTCCGCGGCTTCTTCCTCATCGCCTTCTCTCGCGCAAAAGCCGCAGGGCGTCCTCGGCTCGTTCCTGGCGAGGGCCAGCGCGACCCAGGCAGAACAGCCGCACTGGGTCACGCCCCTCGTCACCGTGACACCCAGGCTTGAGCAGGAGATTCGCTCGGACTTTCTCTCGCAGCCGCAGGCCAACAAGACGCGCTTGTGGAACTTCGGCAACGGCAAGGGGCTCGAAATCATTCCGACGCGGCGCATCGAGCTGATCTTCAACGTGCCGCCGTATCTGCAGCACAACTCCGCCGCGAAAGACGGCTTCGGCGACGTCAGCTTCCTGCTGAAATACCGCTTTTTCGCGCGGAACGAGGAGCACGGCAACGCGATCCTGACCGGCTTTGTCGGGGGCAGCTACCCCACCGGCTCCTACCTGAACGGTGCTCGAAACGCGACGGTAACGCCGACGATCGCCGGCGGCAAGGGCTTCGGCAAGTTCGACGTGCAGTCGACGGTGGGTGTTACGCTGCCAACGACGGGCGGCAGCACGGCAGGCCGTCCGATCGCGTGGAACTCGACCGTGCAGTTTCACCAGGACTCGCACTGGTGGCCGGAAATCGAAGATAACTTCACTTACTACAAGGGAGGCGATAACGATGGTCGCATTCAGAACTTCATCACGCCCGGCGTGGTGGTGCGCTATAAGCTGCATAACCGCATCGGCGTCACGCTGGGCGGAGGGATTCAACTGGCGACCAGCAATTATCACAGCTACAATCACGGCGTCGTGCTGACTGCGCGCATGCCGTTCTGAGGCTCGCTTGATACAGGCAGCGCAGCGAGGCTTTAGTGAAGCAGCAATAGCACCTCCAGCACTTACACCGCCGCCGCACCAATAAACCTACAGTCCCACACGGCAGTGTGGAGTAATCTCACCTTCGTGAGAAGAACACTGCGCTGCCTGCTGCTTTCCGCCCTTAGCCTGTCGGTCGCCCTGCCGTCTGTCCTGCAGGCGCAGGCTGCTGCCGAGAAGCGCGTCCCCTATCGCTACCGCAACGTCACCTTTGTCGCCGGCGGCTTCATCACCGGCTTTGTGGCGCACCCCGGCGAGCGCGGGCTGTACTACGTGCGGACCGACATAGGCGGAGCGTACCGCTGGGACGCGGGTGCGAAGCGATGGATACCGCTTCAGGACTGGCTGCCTTTCTCCGAGCGAAACCTGCTGGGGGTGGAGAGCATCGCGCTCGACCCGACCGACCCGCAGAAGCTGTTCCTTGCCGCGGGCACCTATGTCAACGGGCGTACGCCGGCTGGAGCGATCCTGCGGTCGAGCGACCAGGGGCGGCATTTTGAAACGATCCGGGTGCCCTTCAAGATGGGTGGGAACGAAGAAGGCCGGTTCGCGGGGGAGCGTCTGCAAGTCGACCCGAACCACCCCCAGGCGATGCTGATGGCGACACGCCTGGACGGGCTGTGGAGCTCGGCGGACCGGGGAATTACATGGAACCGGGTACGCAGTTTTTCAGATCTGGTCTTCAACAACGACGGGCTGACCTTTGTGGCGTATGACAAGGCAAGCGGGGGCGCAGGCTCGCCGACTCCGGTGATTTTTGTGGGGCTGGCGAACCCGATCGGCAGCCTGATGCGCTCAGAGGACAACGGGCGCACCTGGAACCGCGTGGCCGGCGGACCGGCCGGCGTGTTCCCGAACCACGGGGTATTTGCCGCGGATGGGACGCTCTACCTTACGTACACGGACGCGCCCGGACCGAACGGCGTGGGCAACGGCTCGGTTTGGGCGTACACGCCGCGCACCGGCCAGTGGCGGGACATAACCCCGGAGAAGCCGGTGCCGGGTAGCCGCGAGCACGGGGGCAAGGGGTTCGGCTACGGAACAGTGGCAGTGGACCCGCAGAACGCCGGGACGCTGCTGGTATCGACGATCGATCGCTGGCAGCCGGGCGACACGATCTTTCGCTCGACAGACAGCGGCGCGCACTGGAATTCGCTGAAGGAGGGCGCAACGCGCGACTCGAGCCTTGCACCCTGGACAAAACACACTGCCGCCGAAGCGCCGTTCGGGCACTGGATCGGCGCGGTGATGGTGGACCCGTTCGACCCGGCGCACGTGCTCTACGGAACCGGCGAGACGATCTGGGAGTCGCGTGACGCAGCCGGCGAAAAAACGCACTGGGCCGTGGGCGCGCCGGGGCTCGAGGAGACAGCGGACATTACCCTGCTGAGCCCGCTGCTGCCGGGCGACGCGGGGCCGCACCTGTACACCGGGCTGGGGGATATCGGCTGCTTCCGCAATGATGACTTTGCGCACTCGCCACCGGGCGGCGCGATGAAGAACCCGGAGCTCTCAAACTGCGACGCGCTGGCGCTTGCGGCGAACGCACCGCGGGAGATGGTGCGGGTAGGGCGCAGCTGGACGCCCGGGGCGCCGCACGGGGCGGTATCGCACGATGGCGGGGTAAGCTGGACGCCGTTTGCGACGGAGCCCCCGGGTGGCGAGAACGGCGGCGATGCGGCGATTTCCGCCGATGGAAAGCGGCTGCTGTGGGCTGTGCATCGCGGAGTGCTGGCAATGAGCGCGGACAGCGGCGCGCACTGGCGGGTGCTGTCAAAACGCTCACCGAACTGGCAGCCGGTGCAGGTGCTGGCGGACACGCGCAGCCCGGAGGCATTCTGGCTGTATGACCCGGAGAGCGGGCAGCTGTGGTCGTTTGGCGGAGACGGCACGGGGCATCAGGTCAACAAGGGGCTCGAAAAAGCAGGGCGGCTGCGAATTGCTCCGGAGACGCCGGGAACTTTGTGGTTCGCGGGACCCGCGGGGCTGCTGCGGTCAGTCGATGCGGGGGTAAAGTTCGAGCCGGTACCGTCGGTAGCGGCGGCCTACGCGGTGGGGTTCGGCAAGGCGTCGCCGGGCAGTTCATTCGGTCCAGCCGTTAAGACGGCGGCCCCGGCGATTTATCTGGCGGGCGCGGTCGCCGGAACGCCTGAGGCGAAGCAGCTCTCCGCGAGCAAGGGCGAGGTAAAAGCCGGAGGGCTCTACCGTTCGCTCGATGACGGCGCAAGCTGGCAGCGCATCGACGACCCGGAGCACCGGTTTGCCTGGATCGAGCAGATCACGGGTGATCCCAGGGTCTTTGGACGCGTATTCCTGGGCACCAACGGGCGCGGCGTGCTGGTCGGGGAGCCCGGCAGATAGCGGGCAATCAGGAATGATGATGATGGTGGCCATGGTGGTTGTGTCCATGGGCCTGCACTTCCTCCACCGCCATCACGCAGCCATGCTCCGTCTCGCAGATGCAGTTCTCAAACTGGACTGTCGTATGGACGATGCGGAACTGCTCCCGCAGTGCCGCCTTGACGCGATCGAGGATTGCGTTGCTCTCCGACGGCGGGATATCCGCGATGCGGATGTGTGTCGCCAGCGCGTGGGTCTGCGACCCCAGCGACCACACGTGCAGGTCATGCACGTCTTCAACACCGTCAATACCGGCCAGCGCCGACCGTATTTCCGTCAGCTCGATGCCTGCCGGCGTACCTTCCAGCAAAATATTCAGCGTCTCCCGCGCAATTGAAACCGACGACCACAGGATAAGCAGCGAGATGGCAAGCGAGAGCGCCGGGTCGATCCACTCCGCGCCTGTCAGCCGGATCGCGAGGCCGCCGGCGATCACCGCCGCAGTGGACAGCGTGTCCCCGGCCATGTGCACAAACACTGAGCGCAGGTTGACATCGGCAGTGCCGCCGCCCGAGCCCACCCGCCACAACATCGTCGCGATCAGCCCATTCATCACCACGCCCGCCGCCGCCACCAGCATCATCGGGGTAGAGGCCACAGCCTGCGGATGCCCGAACCGCGCTACCGCTTCGACGGCGATCCAGGTGGAAACCGCCACCAGCGCCAGCGCGTTGAAAAACGCCGCCAGCACCCCGGCCCGTTGATAGCCGAAGGTCTTCGCATCATTCGCCGGCTGGTTCCCCAGCCATACCGCCGCGAACGACAGCAGCAGCGCCGCCGCATCGGAGACATTGTGCCCGGCCTCGGACAACAGCGCGAGCGAGTGCGCCCGCAGCCCCACCACGAAGCACACCGCGACATACAGCAGGGTCGTCGCAAGCGACGCCTGCAGCACGACTTGTGTCCTGCCCGTAGGTGATCCGTGGGTATGCACTGTTTCCAGTCTAGGCTCCCGACCACCGGGAGGGCCACAACCGCCTGACCCGTCACATAGACGAGAACCCGCCACGAAGTGGCCGCCAGCCGCGCAGGCGGTTTTACGAAGCAGGCGCAGACCACCGCCGGCGCGGATTTGACCGCCGCACCGGTACGGAGTTCGCCGTGTCCCGCAGGCCGATCCAGTTCTCTGCGATGACGATGCTGTTTTCCGGCTGCCGCGTGTCATATCGCACCGAGCAGGGGAACCCCACGCGAATATCCCGGATGCTGATCAGGTCCTTCAGGTTCGTAATGTCCTGCGAGCACTCATACGACACCCCGGCGATCTCGTACTTGTAAAGGATCAGCTGCATCCCCTCGGGCCGCTCGGCCTCATACGGATCAAGTTCGCGAATATCGAGGATGGTGCCATCGATGATCCGGCCGCCCAGCACAAGATCTTGCCGCCGTGTGCGCTCCAGCTCTTCTTCGCTGGTGGTTTTGCGCGTGGCCATGTACCACGCCACGCCACCCAGGCACGCGACAGCTGCAGCCATCGTCGTCAGTACCTGGTGATCGCGCAGGGTAAGCCCATTCATCGCCGCACTCGCTCCGGTCCCGGCACACTATGCTGCGCCGCGATAGGAGAAGAATACCCCAGCTACCCCACCCCGCGCCGCCCTCTTCCCGTTACGCTGGTTTGCTCATCACAAGCCGTACGTTACGGCCGTGTCGCAATGCCCGCTCCACCGCGCGCAAACTGCTTGACGCACCCCACCCGCGCAGCAACAATCACCGCCATGCGTCTCTTCGCCATGCGATTTCTTCTCCTGCCCACCCTTTGCCTGGGCCTTGTCCACTGCGCCCATGCCGAGCAGGCGTGGACCGAAATTCGCAGCCCGCACTTCCGCGTCCTCACTGACAGCTCCGCGAAAGACGGGCGCATGGTTGCGAACGAGTTCGAGCAGATGCGGCATGTGTTCGCCGTCCGTTTCGGCAATGACAGTATCGAATCCGGCGCTCCGCTCACGATCATCGCCGCCCGCGACGGCAACACCTTCCGCGCACTCGAGCCGTTCCTCTGGAAAGCGCAAGGCGATAAGATCGCGGGCGAATTCCATCGCGGCTGGGAGAAGCAGTTCGCCATCGTACGGCTTGACAACTGGCAGGGCGGCGGCAAGGAGGTCGTGTACCACGAATACACGCACAGCATCCTCCACGCCAACGCCCACTGGCTCCCCATCTGGCTCGACGAAGGCCTCGCCGAGTTCTACTCCTATACCCGCTTTCAGAACGACCACATCTATATCGGCGCACCGTCGGAACGCATGGGAACGCTGCAACGCTATCCCCTCGTGCCCGTTACCACCATGCTTGATGTCACCGCTCAGTCGCCCTACTATCACGACGATCTGAAAATGCAGATCTTCTACGCCGATGCGTGGGCCATGGTGCATTACATGATCTTCGGTCCAGGCATGGACCATGGTGACAAGCTCAACGCCTTTTTCAAGCTGCTGCAGGATGAGGTGGATCAGCAGAAAGCCTTCCGCCAGGTCTTCGGCGACCCGGCCGCTTTTGACAAGAGCTTTTCGCAGTACCTGCAGCGCTTCACGTTCAGCGCCGGTGTTCTACCGCCGGACCGCGGCGACGATCCAAAGACCTTTGCCGAGCGCAAGCTGTCGCCCGCGGAGGCTGATTACGAACTTGGCTGCTTCCACATCGGTGCGCACAATCGCGTCGCAGGCCGCGCCCTCATCCAGCAGGCACTCACACTGGACCCTCAGCTCGCCGGCGCTCATGAAGAGCTCGGCTTCCTCGATTTCGACGCTGGCAACGATGACGAGGCAACAAAGGAGTGGCAGCAGGCCGTCACGCTCGACCCCACGCGCTCACGCTCCCTCTTCGCTCTCACGATGTCCGGCATCCCCATCGCCCGGCAAACCCGTGACCAGCTGAGCTCCTCGCAGATCGCGCTGCGGCACATCACCACGCTCGCGCCCCGCTTTGCACCCGTCTACGTCGAGCTAGCCATTATCGAGTGGCGACTCGGCTACATGCAGCAGGCCTACCAGGACGCCCACCAGGCCGAAACCCTCGAGCCCTGGCGCGCCGGCTATCACATCCTCACCGGGCGCATCCTTCTCAAGGGCAATCAGCCTGCCCTGGCCGCGGGCTACTCCCGCTATGTCGCCTCACACTGGTTCGGCCCCGATCACGACGAGGCCGTGGACCTCTGGGAGGACGTACCCCAGGCCTCGCGGGGCGAGGGACCGCCGCTCGCCATGGATATGCCACAAGGCACCACTGTCGCCCGCGGCACACTCACCGCCGTCTCCTGCGACGATTCGCAGGGCGCTCACCATTTCAACGTCACGCTGGCACCCGACAAACCCTCCGGCGCGCAGCCCCTTACCTTCGCCAGTGACGGACGCCTCATGATCGGCTTCTCCGACACGCTGTGGTGGGGCGAGGACCACTTCTCAGCCTGCCACCACCTCGCCGGCCATCCGGCCGTCCTCGCATATCGGCCGCAAGGTCCACAAGGCGGCCAGCTCGTCGACCTTGAAGTGCACGACGAGCTACCCGCCGGATCGCAGCCCGCCATCGCGACGACCCAGCCCGCCACCGCAAAACCGGACCCCGCCCCGGCACCCGCTCATCCGTAAGCCCGCCTACAAGCAACGCGAGGACCACAACAGCCTGCATTCCCGCGGCAACGAGTACCCGCCACGAAGTGGCCGCCGGCCGCGTAGGCGGTCCTGCCTTAAAACCGGTCCGCTATACTGAGCACTTGTCTATGAACAGCATCCAGGCCTTCAGCGCTGGCCCTAAAGGCCAGCGCCGCCGCATCCGCTCCACCACCGTCGTCTGCGTTCGCCGCGACGGCCTCGTCACCATGGCCGCCGACGGCCAGGTCACCCTCGGCGATGCCATCCTCAAGCACTCCGCGCGCAAAATCCGCCGCCTTTACCAGGACAAGGTGCTCGCCGGGTTTGCCGGTTCGACCGCCGACGCCTTCTCGCTCTTTGGCCGCTTCGAGGGCAAGCTTGAGCAGTATGCCGGCAACATCGGCCGCGCTGCGGTCGAGCTCGCCAAGGACTGGCGCACCGACAAAATGCTGCGTTCGCTCGAAGCCCTTCTGCTCGTCGCCGACCCAGCGCAGACCTTCCTCATCTCCGGCACCGGCGACGTCATCGAGCCCGATGAGGCCATTGCGGCTATCGGCTCCGGCGGCTCCTACGCGCTCGCTGCTGCCCGCGCCCTTTACGACAATACCGAGCTGCCCGCGCGCGCCATCGCCGAGAAGTCCCTGCGCATCGCCGGGCAGATCTGCATTTACACCAATGACCACCTCATGATCGAAGAACTCCCGGAAAAGAAGTAAGCCATGGCCATCTACCTCCCCGGCACCGCCGACGACCAGGAGCTCGCGCTCGAAGACCTCACTCCGCGCGAAATCGTTGTCGAGCTCGACAAGTACGTCGTCGGCCAGCGCGCCGCCAAACGCGCCGTCGCGCTCGCCCTGCGCAACCGCATGCGCCGGCAAAAGCTCGCGCCGGAAGTCGCGGACGAGATCATGCCGAAAAACATCATCATGATCGGGCCCACCGGCGTCGGCAAGACTGAGATCGCCCGCCGTCTCGCCAAGCTCACCAACTCGCCATTTCTCAAGGTCGAGGCGTCCAAGTTCACTGAGGTCGGCTATGTCGGCCGTGACGTCGAATCCATGATCCGCGACCTCGTCGAGAACGCCATCGACATGGTGCGCGACGAGAAGCTCGACGAAATCGAGGACAAGGCCGAGCTCAACGCCGAAGACCGGCTTCTCGACCTCCTGCTGCCCCCGCCTGCCGCCGCCGAAGTCACCGTCATGCCGGTGCCCGAGAAAACGCCGGAAAATCCGGACGGCGCCGCCCTCAGCGCTGCCGCCGACAGCAGCGCCTATGCCAGGTCCCGCGAGAAACTTCGCGACCAGTTCCGTGAGGGCAAGCTCGACGACAACACAGTCGAAATCGATGTGCGCGAGCGTCGCGAAGCACAGGTTGAAATCGTCACCGGTAACGCGCCCGACGACGAAACCAACCTCAAGGATCTTCTGCCGCAGCTGTTCGGCCCCCGCACCCGCAAGCGCAAAATGAAGGTCGCTGAAGCCTTTGACTACCTGGTGCAGGAAGAAGAAGGCCGCCTCATCGACATGGACCAGGTCCAGCGCGTTGCGGTTGAACGCGTCGAAACCTCCGGCATCGTCTTCCTCGACGAGATTGACAAGATCGCCGGTCGCGAAGGCGGGCACGGCCCCGACATCTCCCGCGAGGGCGTCCAGCGCGACATCCTCCCCATCGTCGAAGGCACCACCGTTAATACCCGCTACGGCAATGTGCGGACAGACTACATCCTGTTCATCGCCGCCGGCGCCTTCCACGTCTCCAAGCCGTCCGACCTCATCCCCGAGCTCCAGGGCCGCTTCCCCGTACGCGTCGAGTTGCACTCGCTTACCGTTGAAGACTTCATCCGCATCCTGACGGAGCCAAAGGCCTCGCTCACCCGGCAGTCCATCGCGCTGCTTGAAACCGAGGGCCTCAAGCTCGAGTTCACCCCGGAAGCCCTCGCTGAAATGGCCCACTTTGCCTTCCGCGTCAACGAAGGCACGGAAAATATCGGCGCCCGCCGACTCCACACCATCATGGAGCGCGTCCTCGACGAGATCAGCTTCCTCGCCCCCGACCTGCTCAAAGCCCCGCGCAGCGCCGACGGCGTCTTCGACCTATCCGTAGCCGCCACCGACGGTGCCCCCACGGTCCCGCTCCCGGTGGTCGACCGCGAAATCCCCACCGGCCACGAACGCGTCGTCATCATCGACCCCGAATACGTGCGGCAGATGGTCGCGAGCATTGTGAAAGATCAGGATTTGAGCCGGTACATTCTTTGATTTAGCACTGGCATGCTGATCAAATTGCCTTAGAACACCCTGCTAAGTTCGCTCCGGGAACATAGGAAATTAATGCTCCCGGCGCCCTTTAGCCGATTTGCCGTAGGTAGACTTTGACTCTGGTGCAGGAGCTATCGGGGTGGTCTGCTGCTGAATGATCCCAAGTTGGCTTTGGATGTTATCGATCTTGGACAGCTCAATACGATAAAAGCCAAAGCCTCCGATGAGAACACCGAGCAAAAAGGCCGAAAATAGCCATGTCCAAGTATGAAATCGTGATTTCTTGGTCACCTTTATCAATACCTCGCGAGCGTTATGGGTCGCCTGATTCAGATCGGCAATCGATCCCTTAACTGCTGCTGCGATGGGTCTACTAACGTCGTCCTGAATAGTAGTCTTTACCGCCATGCTCATGTACTGGCTGGTTTGCTTTTCGAGGGTCGCCGGAAGCTGCTGAAGCTTCGCAATTGCGGTTTGAAGTACGTCCATGTTCCTGTTGAGCCCCAATGACTTCTCGCCCGCGCTTTCTGCTTTGAGCTGTTGATGCGCACGGCTCAGGTTATCGTAGCGACGCTGCAGCTGCTCCCGTTCCTCTCGTGCTTTCCATGCACCCGTGCAGGCCGAAGCGAAATCCGAAGGGTTCCCAAAGCTCTCGTCCGCATACATGTCGGCCAATGTATAGTCGGTCGAATGCCCGAGTGCTGTATAGAAAGGCTTCCCGCAATCGATCAGGGCTGCAATCAGGCGACTATCGTTCCAGGTTGCGAATGAGTCCGAAGGGCCGCCTCCTCGTACCAAGCAAAGACCATCGTACTTTTGCGCGGACTCAGTAATTACAGTCTTCAGCTTGTCAAGCCCGGTCGTACTCACTCTTGTATCGACAGACTGCTTGGGGGAACCACGGCTTAAGGTATGCTTCACGTCTACCGTGGCCGTTTCCGTTCCGATAAGTACCAAGCGCTTGACAGCATCACTTGAAAGGAAGCGCTCAAGGGGTATTTTAGCTCTTGTTGATTTTAGCGCAGTCAAAGGAGTGATGGCTGGTTCACTGAGTGCCCATCCATATATTTTGCTGCCGACAAGCTCAAGATCAAACCCGCGATGCTTCGTCGACTTCTTTGTGGTCAGCGTTCCGCGCAGGAGAACGTGCTCCTCCAGGAGCCCGGGCGCAGTTGCGGCGGGACATTGAAATGACATGATTGATTGTTTGTCGAAACTTTGCAAATTGCCGTACACCCTTCTGGGTTGCTGCTCGTCAGGCCATGGCCACAGTGCTTTCACAATTCCACTTACCGTGACGGTGCCCTGCGGCGTCTCAAGTCTCACTTGCTCCATCAACGCGGCTACATCGATTGCACCGTAATCTTCGTCGCGCTTCCCGGGCTTTTCCTTCTCTGCATTTACAGGCATAAGCGCCTCACCTCACTGTAAGATGCTACTAAATTGCTGGACATCCTTTTAGACTCCGATTGCAGCGGAGTCTAAAGACTGATGTGTTTTTTGAACCTAATTGGGGATTTTTTTGGCAATAACCTGAATTACAGATCGGAAGAGGCAATCGGGAGTGCTCCGGATAGCATCCCGGAAGGGCGGTTCGGGACATCCCCTCCGCCTTTCCTTGCTTACTTCTTTCTTCTCGAAGACTGCGCGCAAGTGAGGGTTCCCGTGCGCAACATAGAACCCTACTTTCCAGTTGACCCGGCTTTCGATGAAGCGTCCTACAGCAAACGCTACGAGCTCCTTTGCCGACGGCTCGTGCTTGAGCGAGTTTACGGTGCGGCGTGTTTCGTCATGGTGACAAATTCCCCCCGCACGAAGATCACGCAGCCGTCCGAAGACCTGAGTTTTCGACGCTTCGTAGCCGCTCTTCGGGGACACGCTGTTTCCTTGGTTGAAAGCCGTCGATAGAGCGAAACGACTAAGCCCGTGCCGCCACCGTTTCGTTGCAGTGCAGTACACCGTGTGCCAGGCAGTCATCTACCCCGCTACCTGTTCCTCCGGTACATTCAAAGCCGATGCACCACACAGCCAAACAATGCTCCGCTACCACCCTGCTGCTCGCGCTCGCCAGCCTCACGGGCTGCTCTACATCCGGCGCCCTCACACCCCGCCAAATACTCGCTTTCCCTGTCCCGTCCGGCTGGTCGGTTACCGCGTCTGAGCAGGACGCGACGGAGGACACGCCCATCCAACTCCACGACAAGGACGGCGCCTGCCGCATCCAGTTCTCCCGCTCCCTCTCTACTCGCCCGCTCGCAGCCGCCGAGGCTGACATGCGGGCGGCCTTTGACAAAGCCGGTCACCTCGTCACCCCACAGCCCGCCATGTCGCTCGGGGGAGCCCCCTCAAGCCACTTCTCCGTCGCATTTGCTGACGATGGCCACGGCGCGGTGCATGAGCAGGTCTACCTCGTCCGATCCGGCAACTGGCTGCTCACGCTGGTCACCATTCGCGCCGCGCAGTGCAAATATGATTTCCAGTCCACCCTCGACGACTTTCGCCGCTGACTTGGGCTCCCATCATGCAGGCCTGAAGCGTAGCCGCGCCCCGCGGCGGCGCCATCAAAACCCGCTGTGCTCCACATTCTCTGCACGACAGCGCCGGCCGCCCTGCATGGGGTAGAGTCCTGAAAGCAGCAGCGGCCACACTCCATAGCGCTCACAAGGATTCTGATGTCGCACGCCTCCCCTGGCCATCCCGCGGACCCGGAACACCACGACGCCCCTTTGAGCCCTGACAACCTGGCGCAACTGCTGAACGCCACCAGCGACGCCATCGTCTTTCTTGACCGCAACTACCGGTTCACCTTTCTCAACCGGCAGGCACGCGCCGTCATTTCGGCTGCCGGCGAAGTTCTCGGCAGGAACCTGTTCGAGAGCTTTCCCGCCACCGTCTACCCGGACTCCCCCTACGTCGAAGCCTACCGGCGCAGCATGGACCAGGGTGAAACCGGCGAGTTCGAGGCCTTTTATCCCGAGCCGCTCAACCGCTGGTTTCGCGTCCAGAGCTACCCCTCAAGCAATGGCATCATCATCTTTTTTCGCGATTTCACCGAGGAAAAAGCCGCGCGCGACGCCCTGCACGAAAAAAGCAAGGAAGCCCAGCGGCAGCTCTCTGAGATCGAAACCGTCTATCGCACTGCCCCCATCGGTCTCGCGCTTTTTGATACCCGGGACTTCCGCTATCTCCGGCTCAATGACCGGCAGGCGCAGTTCTTCGGCCTTCCTTTGGAAGACATTCTGGGCCGCAAAATGACTGATCTGGCGCCCATCGACGGCCTTCGCGAGTTGTTCGAGCAGGTCCTCAACGGGCAGCCCGTCATCAACCATTTGCTGGAAGGCGAGCTCATCACGCATCCCGGCGAGCATCGATACTGGACCGTCTCCTACTTTCCCGTCTACTCGCCCGACGGCTCCATCCAGGCCATCTCCGCTGCCACGCTTGAGATCACGCAGCAGAAAAAAGCCGAGCAGGCTCTCATCCAGAGCGAAAAACTAGCCGCCGTCGGCCGCCTCGCCTCCTCCATCGCCCATGAGATCAATAACCCTCTCGAGTCCGTCACCAATCTCCTCTTCCTCGCGCGCATGAGCGACAACGTCGCGGAAATCCAGACCTATCTCGACACCGCGGAGCGCGAACTACGGCGCGTGACCGTCATCAGCAGCCAGACGCTCCGCTTTCACAAGCAGGCCTCCAGCCCCCAGGCCGTGGTCCTCGGCGACCTTATCGAGAGCACGCTCTCCATCTTCCAGGGCCGCCTCGTCAATGCCCACGTCCTCGTGGAAAGCCGGTTCCGCGCCGGTACGCCTATTCGCTGCTTCGAGGGCGAACTACGCCAGGTCATCAGCAATCTTGTATCGAACGCCATTGACGCGCTGCCCTCCTCGGGCGGCTGCCTGCTGCTGCGTACCCGCTCCGCCACCCGCTGGGGCACCGGCGAGCAGGGCGTCGTGCTCACCGTGGCCGACAACGGCGCGGGCATGTCACTCCAGACGCTCAAGCGCCTCTTCGAGGCATTTTTCACCACCAAGGGCATCGGCGGCACGGGTCTTGGCCTATGGGTCACGAGCGAGATCATCGCCCGGCACAAGGGCCGGCTCAGCGTCCGCAGCAGCCAGCGCCCAGGCCGCTCCGGCACCGTTTTCTCGGTCTTTCTTCCCTTCACCGCCGCAATCAGATAGTCGCCGGAGCGCACCTCGCCCTTATGTGCGGTGGCGTACACTTGAAGTATGCAATCCAGATACCAAGTGGAGCCCCTCGTGCCGAATCCCGAGTCGCGCAATCACCTGCTCAGGCATCTCCTGAGGGAAAGCGGGGGGCATCTGGAGTCCGTTATGACCCTGGAGACGCTCAAATCCCAGCAGATCCTGTACCAGCCCGACCAGCGTATTTCAAAGATCTACTTCCCCATCTCTTCCGTCCTCTGCATGCTGACGTCCATGTCGGACGGGCACACCATCGAGTCGGCAACCGTCGGCAGTGAAGGCGCCTCCTGGATCTCGGCCAGCCTCGGCGCCCCCACCATGCCCTGCCAGACCATGGTGGCTATCGGCGGGGCCGCCTATGCGATCAGCGCGAAAGCCGTGGAAGAGGAGAACCGGAAAAACGGCGTCTTCCATAACATGCTGCTTGAGTACTCCCACGCCCTGATGATCAGCGTCCTGCGCACCGGCGCGTGCAATGCGCTCCACTCCGTTACCCAGCACTGCGCCCGCTGGATGCTGACGACCCTCGACCGCACGACCGAGGAGCAGTTCGCCATTACTCAGGAGTTCCTGGCGTCGCTGCTCGGCTGCAACCGCTCCATCTTGACCGGCGTACTGGGCGACCTGCAGAATGCCGGGGCCATTGAAGTCAGGCGCGGCACCATCCGGATCGTGAATCGAAAGTGCCTGGAGCGCGCGAGTTGCGAATGTTATGAGCTGATTCGCCACGCATTCGATCACCTGCGGGTCAACTGAGGCATTTTCACTCCACACGTAGGGGCCGGCAGATCTGCGCGTGGCTTTTCCGTCGGGAAAAACCACTGGAGCGAGTATTCGGGCCTCTATACCAAGAGTGAAATGCTCTAAGGCCCGCTCTATTCCGCAAATGCCCGGTACACGAAGCTCCCCAGGAACCAGCCGTCCATGAACTTGTACGGGGTCTCCCCCGTGGTGTAGTGCCCGCACGGCAGCACCCGCGACTCGTGCCGTACACCCAAACGCCGGAACTCGTGCAGCACCTCCATCGAAAACTCCTCCAGGAATGTCAGGTCGTACGTCGCATGCACCACCAGCGTGCGCCGGTCCCGCTTCCTCGCCGTATCCAGAAACCGGTCCATGTAGTGGATCGGCGAAATCGCGCCCCACAGTCCGTTGAGACGGGCCTGCGTCAGCCCCGCCTGCTCAAACGCCGCGCGGATATGCCGCGTACTCTGCCCCGTCCACACCACGTCGCCAAACGAGGTCGACGCATGGTTGAAGGCGCACACCTCCAGCCGCTCGTCGTGCGCCGCGGCCAGAAACGCGTAGCACGAGCCCAGCGACGTTCCCAGCACCCCGAATCGCTCGTATCCCTGGCCTGCAAGCCAGTCCACGCAGCACCGTATATCCACGACCGCCTGCCGGCACGCCGCGAGCGTTCGTCCGATATTCGAGGACACCGCGTAATCCGACCGCTCCAGTTCCGCCGGCCTCCTGATATCGTGATACGGCTTCGACAGCCGCAGCGCCGACACGCCGAACCGGTTAAACAGCGTGCACAGCGCATTATGCGAAAACGCATCCGCATTCCACTGCGGCATCACGATAATCGCCTTCCGCGGCTGCTTTCCAGTTTGTTTATCCACGGGCGCCGGGTACCATCGTGCATTCACCAGGTCGTTTTCGGGAAAGGGAGTCCGCACCGGGGAGGTAAATCGCAGAAACTCGGCCTGCGCCAGCTCCCCGCGCGCCGCCTGCGCCTTCAGCTCCGCATCCTGCGCGAGCGTCTCCGGCCGCACATTCGTCGGGAAAAGCTGCGGATGCCGCCGCTCCAGCCGGTAATCCTCAGGCGGCCGGTACCCGAAAAACGCATCGCTGTCGGCCACGATCGCCGCATTCACAGCCAGCATCGCAGCTTCGGCCTGTGCGAACGTCAACCGCTCCTCGGGAACCTCGGCCAGCGGTTCCATCGTCGCCGGCAGCGCGTCGCGCAGCCAACCGAAGCCCCACTCCACCGGCCGCACGATCCGGTTTTCATCGCGGGTCGTCAGCGCTGTTTCCCACGCAAACATCCGCTTCGCATACCACTCTTTCAGCATCGAGTCCTATCCTAGACGAAGCCGCCTGCCGGGCAGATTCAGCGCAGCCACCTGAGCCATGGCCGCCGCATCTCACCCCTCAGGAACCGAACACTCACGATCAACCAAAGGAGCAGCAATGGCAGGGAAGAAAGCACTCGGCATCAGCCTCAGCGAAGCGCGTCAGGTCATCAGCGCGGCAGAAAAGAAAGCCGAGGAACTGGGCCAGCCCATGAACATCGCTGTCGTCGACCAGGGCAACAATCTCGTCGCGTTCGCCCGCATGGAAGGCGCGTGGCTCGGCTCGATCGACATCGCCATGAACAAGGCCTTCACCGCCCGCGCCTTCGACCTGCCCACCATCGACCTGGCCGACAACGCCCAGCCCGGTCAGCAGTTCTACGGCATCCACGCGTCGAATCACGGTAAAATCATGATCTTCGCCGGCGGCATTCCGCTGAAGCGCGCTGGCGAGGTGATCGGGGCTATCGGGGTCAGCGGCGGGTTGAAGGAGCAGGACCAGGCGGTCGCTGAAGCGGGGGTTGGGTCGTATCGGTAGCACCACTGCTCCAAGAGCTATATCCTCAAGAAACTGGAACCGGCCTCACAGATGGGAAGGCCGGTCTGCTGTTATCCCTGGCTTGACCCATCAGCTTTACGAGCTTGTGAATTGCAAAGAGCGTAAGCAGCGACACCAATAGCGATTTGCGCCGATGCTTTACCTAGAAAGCGTCGCTGTCTCCCAGGCCGCCAAAAGCCAGTTTCTGCAAATTTGCCTTTATCGAACATCTGATTTGTTTGCCATTCTGCTCCGATGGGTACTTACGTACGGCTACCTTCAGCCATGACGACGAATCCAACGCTCTCACACCAACCTGCCCCACTGTTTCACGCTTTAGTTTTCAGATAACGGAGTTACACCGCACCTAATGAGATATTTCGCCGTCTCATCAAACTCGCGAGGGTGATTCGTCGGATCATTCACATCACCTTTCGGCACAAAGAGAACCATTCCCTGCCTAGCCCGAGTCAGCAGAACGCGGTAGGCGTTTTTTCGATAGATTTGCTTGTCTTCGCTCTTGATTGCGTTCCACTTACTTGTTTGCCCGTGCCGTAAGGCCCGCAGTTGCCATCCTTTTGATTCGTTCCAGACAAAATCCCCGCCCCAGCAAAGACCGATCCAATCTAATTCCAGACCTTGGATCTCAAATTCTGTTGCAAACACCTCACACCTATTACTCGAGCGTGTGTCTGATGAGGGTGACATGTACCAATGCTCCCACGGATACTGTGAATGGAATGTTGAGTCATGTTCCAAGCCTTCTGCACGAAGTCGAGCAGCACCTGAAGAGCCTACCAATCCAAACCTATTCGCGCCGAGTCCATGCTTTCGGAGCACTCTTCGCGTTTCTGACAAATTTCGTGAAAGGAAAATGGGGAATTTGCTTGTCACTTTTAAAGAAGTAGCGCTCTCCGCTTTTCCCTCCAAAACATGGTTAACCCATGTTGCTAAGTGTTCTGCACGCAGGCTTCTGCTAGAAGTTCGGAGATGGAATGCAGAGCTAGTATGTACTCTCCCTTGAGCCGAATCCTTAGCGAACAGCTGGTGTCCCGCTGTGGAGATTCCACCTTCTAACACTTCAGGAGATGCGTAGATAGACCAGTTCTTAGTACTACTAGCAAGCGCTCTACCCCACTCTTCTAGCCCAGCCTCGCCGTCGTTGATCTCCTGCCCTCCACCTACCAGCGCTATGACGACTGCCCAATCTGGCAGCCGTTCCATGATGCGCAGTAACATCTGCGGTTCAGAGTAGTCACGCTTGAATTTCCGCATGTTCTGAAGCCGATTCCACGCGCGCTGTGCTTCGTCGAAAACAATAGCGTGGTTTGACGGCGGCCCGGAATTATCTTCTGTGTGGTAGCGGGCAAAAACGTGAACGTTTTCGATAAGTGTTTTTGCTTCCGTACGCGCTTGAGCAGCGCTTGTGCCTTTTCTTTTGCTTTCCTGTGTGAAAAGGTGTTGTAAAACTTTCACAAGAGGACCATTCCCACTCATAAAGTGAATTGAATCCACCACATTAGCATCTGAATGCGCCAGGCTTAACCCGATTAGCGTCTTTCCTGATCCAGGCACTCCTGTCAAGAAACAAATGGCATGATGCCTTTCCTCTCTGGCTAGATTTACAATGCCCTGGATGGCTAGACACACTTCACTAATTTCGTGCTCCGACGCTTCTGAGTGAGCTATCTCTCGGATCGAGAGTCCACTTTTCAGCGCTACCGCCGCTTCTAATATGCCTGGCACGGGATTATAAGGACTCTCATCCCAAACATTCGCATTTATTTGCTCTGCAGTATGTTTCTCTATACCTGCAAGTAGGCTAGCAAGATCTATCCATGAGCTACGCACAACCGGAGCAATCCAATATGTGGCAAGCTGTGGGAAAAACTCGGTTTGAGCGATTGCGCAATGTTCTGCCCTGTTGCTTTCTGATGAGAGGACGATGGGCACGATTCGTCGGGCTGAGGACGCACTGTGAAAGTAGTAGAGTAGCAATGCGTACTCTTCAATTTGTTTCTTTGCTGCTAAACCTGCTTCTGCGGTCTTAGCCTCAAGGAGGACTATGACATCACGCAAGAGTAGGACCGCATCTATCCGTAACTCTTTCCGGGGAATTGAAAACTCCAGAAGTAACCCCCACGACCCGGCAGAGATCGACTGACTGACGCACTCTTCCAACACTTTGCGTAAGGCGGAAATATCCCGCTCCCAAGTTAGCGTTTGGTCTGAGTATTGACTGGTGAATCCAAGATTCGCGTAGGCGACGGCTAAACGTGCAAGCACCTGCTCGTTAGTTTGCACGAGAAAGTTTTCTACAGTCGCGCGGTAGAATGAGGCCATTAGCGAAAGCTACAGCCATCGAGAATTTAATTCAACGTTAAATGCGCAGTAAACAGTAACCAACGTCAGCTATGTTTTCGTAGTTGACCGCCTAAGGTACTTTTTACAGTCTGTGCTTGCTACTGTTTGCACTTTCGTATTCACTTGCCGGGTGACGGCGTGCCCTACTTCTCGATTTTGAGAAGTGGGTTCCTTCCCGTGCGGTCCTACTCTTGAGTACACGCAGACTTTCCATCCAATCGCCTTAAGCAGCAACCAACGCCTGGCCCACATATTCTCTGGTATTCTCCGAGAATGCCGCTCAAAACCATCACATTTCGCGTCCCGGACGACCGCCTCCAGGCACTCGATGCCCTCGCTGAAGTTCAGCAGCGCGACCGCAGCTTCGTCCTCAACGAGGCCGTCAGCCAGTATCTCTCGCTCAACGACTACCACCGCGAGCTGATTGAAGAAGGCATCCGCCAGGCCGACGCGGGCCTCCTGATCGACAATGAGGCCGTCAGAAACCGAATGGCCGCGCTGCGCAGCAATACCAAACCACATTAGCCGCATGCAAGTACTCTGGACCAGCCCAGCTTCCCAGCAGTTCGCGTCAGCCTACGAGTTCATTGCGGTAGAGAACCCATACGCTGCCAATCGGCAGATCGAAACCATCCAGCGCGCCGTCGACCGGCTCGCCGACCACCCCGAAATGGGTCGCCCAGGCCGCATTGCAGGCACTCGAGAGCTGGTCATTCAAGGCACACCTTATATCGCTGCCTACCGAGTTACAGGCCAGACGGTCCAGATCCTCGCCCTGCTCCACGGCGCCCGCCATTGGCCCACCTACCTGTAAGCACATCGACGCAGAAGCATTTCCTATACCCTACCCAGATATGCCCACCACCCCACCCGCCGACCTGGTCGGCGTCGGCCTCAACGCCACCGACACCCTCATTCCCCTGGCGCACTACCCCGCGCGCGGCTCTAAAGTCGAGTATCACCACGCCTCCGTGCTCCCCGGCGGACAGGTCGCCACAGTTGTCGTCGCCTGCGCCCACTGGGGCCTGCACGCCCGCTATGTCGGCAAACTTGGGGAAGACGCAGCCGCCGCGCTGCACCGCGCCGCGTTTGATCGTGCCGGTGTCGAGACCCGCATCCTGACTGCTTCCGGCGCCGACAGCGCGCAATCCCTCATCCTGGTCGATGCCGACGGGGAGCGCACCGTGCTGAACCGCCGCGACCACCGGCTCGCGCTGCAACCATTCGAGCTCCAGCAGGCCTGGATCACAAACGCCCGCGCCCTGCACATTGACGGCTATGACACCGCCGCCGCCACCTGCGCCGCCCAGTGGGCCCGCGCCGCGGGTGTGCCCGTCATTGCCGACCTCGACGAGTGCTACCCCGGCGTCGAAGACCTCCTCGCCCTGGTCGATTACCCCATCGTCTCGCGCGATTTTCCCAGCCGCCTCATGCCTGAGTTTCCCGCTAACGCCCTCAAGCCCGCGCTCCAGGCCATGCACCAGCGCTACGGCAGCAAGCTTGCTGCCGCTACCCTGGGCGACGAAGGCGTGCTCGCCTGGGACGGCCGGCAGTTTCACCACGCCCCCGCCTACCGCGTCCCGGTCGTCGACACCACGGGCGCAGGCGACATCTTTCACGCCGGCTTCATCTACGGCCTGCTGCAGGGCTGGCCGCTGGCCCGTCAACTCGACTTTGCCTGCGCCGCCGCCGCCCTCAACTGCACCGGCCAGGGCGCGCGCGGCCACATCGCCGACCTCGCGAAAATCGAAACTCTTATGGCAACCGGCACCCGCTCCACCGCTCCCGCGCTCGCCGGTGCCTGAGGCTGACCGCCCCATAGCGTTCCGCCGTGCCTCTACAATCGAGCATCCCAGCGTGCCTATCTCCCAACCCACTCCGGCAGCCGCACCCGCCTACGACGCAGCCGTCCTCGGCGCCGGTGCCGCTGGCCTGTTCTGCGCAGGCCTGCTTGCCCAGCGCGGCCTGCGCGTCGTGCTGATCGACCATGCCACGGAGCCGGGTCGCAAAATCGTTATCTCGGGCGGCGGCCGCGCCAACTTTACCAACCTCAACACCCAGCCCGGGCACTTCCTCTCGAACAACCCGCATTTCGCCAAGTCGGCACTCGCGCAGTACCCGCCGGAGGCATTTGTAACTCTGGTTGAGCAGTACGGCATCGCTTACCACGCCAAGGCGCCGGGCCAACTCTTCTGCGACGGCTCCGCACGGCAGATCGTCGAGACGCTCCTGGCTGAAGCTGCCCAGGCTGACCTGCAACTCCGCACCGCTGTGCAGGCCGTCACGCGCGAACATAGCGGCTTCCTCATCGAAACCCGTCCCGCGCAAAGCGCCGCCAATGCCCCGCCTGGGTTCATCCGCGCGGCAAAGGTAGTGGTTGCCACCGGCGGCCTGTCCATACCGAAGATCGGCGCGACCGGCATCGGCTACGCCATCGCAAAGAGCTTCGGGCTGCGCCTGGTCGAGACCCGCCCGGCACTGGTTCCGCTCATCTTCCACGCGGAAGACGCTCGCCGCTTCGAAGGCATGAGCGGCGTCGCGACCGAAGTCGGCATCGCTGTCGAAGGCCAACGCGAAGCAGCGACCTTCCACGACAGGCTTCTGTTCACCCATCGCGGCATCAGCGGCCCCGCGGTGCTGCAGATCTCTTCTTTCTGGCGCCCCGGTCGCGCGCTCTCGATCGATCTCGCCCCCGGCCGCGCGGTGACCGCGGCGCTCACCGCCGCCGGCGCACGCCGCGACATTCGCTCCGCCGCAGAAGCCTGGGCCGCAGCGCTGCCCCGCCGACTCGCCGAGCGGCTGCTCGCCATCGACCCTCCACGTTCCTGGCACAACGACTCGCTCGCCGAAGCCGAGCGCCAGCTGCACGCCTGGCCGCTCACCCCATCCGGCACCGAGGGCTACGAAAAAGCCGAGGTCACCGCCGGCGGCATCGACACGTCCGAGCTCTCTGCGAAGTCTATGGAAGCCCGCACGGTGCCAGGCCTCTACTTCATTGGTGAGGTTGTCGATGTCACCGGCCACCTCGGCGGCTATAACTTTCAGTGGGCCTGGGCGTCCGCCGCCGCTGTCGCCCGTGAGCTGCCCCGGTAGATTCTCCGGTAAGGTGCGCACCACAGCGAAAACGGGTACTGGGCCGCGCTCGCATCCAAACGCCAGGCGCGCAAACCTGTTCACGAATCCATACGCGCATCACCCACAAGGAGCTCTCATGCGACTCGAACCACTCTCCCCCACAAATCTCTCGCCTGAACAAAGCGCGCTCAACGAGAAAATGCTGGACGGCGTCCACAAGCATCTCCACGGCTTCAAAAGCCAGCGCGAAGACGGGGCGCTCATCGGCCCGTTCCCTGCCATGCTCCACTTCCCGCAGTTCGGCGCAGCCGCATGGGGGGTCTTTACCGCGCTTGCCGAGAACACCACCCTGCCGAAAAACGCGCACGAAGTCGCGATCCTGGTCACGGGAGCCCGCTTCCACTCCCGCTACGAGCTCTACTCGCATGAGCGGGTGGCCGCGCAGTCCGGTCTTACCCCGTCCAAAATCGCCACCATCACCGCCGGCCAGCGCCCATCGGATCTGTCCGAAGAGGAAGCCGTCGCCTATGACGTCGCCGCCGTCCTCGCCGGCGGCGGCCAGCTCGGCGACACCACCTAATCAGGCCGCCATTAAGGTCTTCGGAGACCAGGGGACGGCCGAGCTCTTCTACCTCATCGGCTGCTACGGCATGATCTCCGTCCTGCTCAACGGGTATGACGTCCCAGTGCCGGAGTAAGCGCTGCCAGTCCACCTGTAATTCGATCCTCGCAGCCGATGCGAGGGCTGCCGACTTCGCGAGTGACACTGAACGTCCCCCGCGCCACACTAGGACTTATGTTGCTTCTCCCTTTGCTGCTTCTGGCCCAGGTCCATTACCTTGTCGCGCTTCAACCTGCCGCTCCGGCTCCGTTTCAGCAGTACCCGGCCCCCGACTCGATCACCGGCAAACTGGCGATGCCAAGGCTCGTGACTGTCGGGGATCGCCGCTACAAAGACGAACTGGAAGCAGCCATTACTAGGGGCTACGACGTCGTCGATGGAGGCACCGAACACGAGCGCCCCGGAGCGAACTTCGCCGGACGCTACGTTCTCGTTCAGTGGGGCTGCGGTTCCGATTGCATGCGCGCGGCCTTGATCGATGGCCGCGATGGTTCCGTGCTCCACCTGCCGCAGATCCCCGGAGAGACACCCGCCGGCTTCGTGCTCCCCACCGGATCGGCCGATATGCGTACGCTTGAGTTTCGATGGAACAGCACTCTTATCGGCATACCGCGCAAAGCAGATGGAATGACCTACTATTTCTTGCTGAACGGCCACCATTGGCGTTTTCTCCGCAAAACGAAGACTCCACCGGATCACGCCTGACAGTCACACTCAGGGCAATCGCCCGAAACCCTTTCCTGCATTCCCGTGAAGAGACGGACCAAGCAAAACCATCCGGATAACGGTCAGGCGCTGTAAACTGGACTAAATCTTTCGCCGCGTCACTGGTCTTTTCTCCACACTGCGCGCACCCCAGGGAAGCGACCTACAACACATGAGCACTGATCTCACCACGCCCACCGGCAACGCCCTCCTCACTGCTTCCCGCGAAGCCGGACTTACCCCATCTGCAACTGAGGCAGGAGCCGACTTCCACGGCAAGCCCACCGCCCGGCTCACCTTTCAGAAGGCGGCCCAGACCGGCAGCGTTCCATTGCATGTCGAGCTTTCCGAGGGCTTCGACCCGTCCACCGCTGAGCTCCGCACCGGGCTCGCCCGGCACATGCAGCACCTAGCCGCCCGCCTCACCAACCCGCAGCCCGAGCTCTACGTCACCATGGGCGGTCTGCCGCTGCGCTTTACCGGGTTTCAGTGGCCGTTTCACCGCTCCACCTCGGGGTCCGATACCTATATCGTTCACGGCGTTATCTGGCTCGCCGACGGAACCGAAAGCCCGCTCCACGCCAAAATCTCCGCCAGCATGACCGTCACGTTTGCTGAGATCGTCGAGGCGCCCGAGCAGCCCTACGCCGAAAACTTTATCTACAACGCCATCCGCAAAACTTTTGACTACGGCCAACTCGAGCTGCTCAAGAGCGGCAACCGCCAGCCTGTCCCCGTCACCACCCGCTACTACAGCCGCTGGCAGAAGAAGTTCCTCTTCGCCGACACCACGGACGAGTCCCGCGTCGAGTTCCTCGCGCTCAAAACCTTCTGGCTCTCCGGCATCCACGGCAACAGCGCGCCCATCTGGCTCGTCGACCCGCGCGACGCCCAGTACCTCAACACCACCGAAGAGCAGCTTGCAAAAGACATGCAGGCCCTCGCCAAAGCCGGCTTTGTGGCCCTCGCCTCCGACCCCGCCTACGCCGCGGCAACCCCTGCGCTCATAGCCCGCGAACCGGAGTTCCGCGCCAAGCTCGCCGAAGCCCTGCAGAGCATCAAGCCCGCCTTTAACGAAGCCATGCGCGGCGGCCACACCAATATGTAATCTTGCCGTACTGCCTCGTATTCTAGCTGTCCGATACCATGCTATGTATCCGAGGTGCAGGCGATGGCTCAAGTTGAAAAGGCCAGGATTTTCATGAGCGGAAGGAGTCAGGCCGTTCGCATTCCGGCCCGATTCCGCTTTCCCGGCAGCGAGGTGTATATCCGGCGGGACGCCAGGAACGGCGACTTGACTCTTTCGAAAGCTCCCGGTAGCCTTGCGGAAATATTTGCCGCACTGGATGCATTGGGCGTTCCGGATGACTTTCTGACCCCTGCCGATCGCGCACAGGACACACCGCAGGAACGAACCGAGGGGTGACATCCACCTACATGCTGGATACCAACATGGTCAGCTACATCGCGCGAGGCCGGTCAACGGCCGCCCGAACCAGGTTGCCCAAATTGAAGGATGATGAGGTCGCCTGCATCTCTGCTGTCACTGAGGCTGAAATACATTACGGCCTTGCGAAAAGGCCGGAAGCTACCGCGCTTAAGGCGCTTATGGACGGATTTCTCGCCGGCATCCAGGTTCTGCCGTGGGACCGCAACGAAGCCGAAGCGTATGGCTCCATACGGGCGAACCTTGAAGCAGCAGGCATCACCCTCGGCAACATGGACATGATGATCGCTGCGCATGCGCTCGCAACCTGAGCAGTCCTCGTGACGAATGACAAAGCCTTCAGCCAGGTCGAGAGCCTCATCGCACCCGTAAACTGGGCGACCGATCTGAACGCCTGAAGACCTAACGCCGGTAGGTTTATCCAGCCCGGATCATTTAAAGGTCAGCGACTTCAGGCCGAGAGCGATTTCAGCATCGTCGCGAGACCATGAACTCCGATGGCGATTGTCTCCGGGCCAACCGGGTACTGCTCTGCCCCTGCGTTTACAACATAGCGACGATCCGGTTGCAAATCCTCGCAGGCGATATGAAACCCTCGTTCAGGACGAGCCGACAGACTGCGCTTGATCTCGATAGCCCATAAACCGTGGCCTGGAATTTCCAGCAACAGATCGATCTCCGAGCCGTTCGTCGTGCGATAGAAGCTCGCCACTGTTCGCTCCGGTGCGGCAGCAAGCAGGTTCTCGATCACAAAGCCTTCCCACGAGGCTCCGACAACCGGATGACCGGCTAAATCGTTATAGGTCCGCAGGCCCAGCAGGGCATGCACCAGGCCGCTGTCGCGCACGTAAACCTTAGGCGACTTTACCAGACGCTTGCCGGTGTTGCGATGAAACGGCAGAAGCCGCCGGACCAGCAGCAGGTCACTCAAAAGATCGATGTAACGCGTTACGCTTGGAGAGGCGACCTGGAGTCCTGCAGCTAACCGCGAAGCATTCAGTAGAGTGCCCTGGTTGTGCGCGAGCATCGTCCACAAACGCTCCAGCACACCGGCCGCCACGCGTGGTCCAAACTGTGCAACGTCGCGTTCCAGGTAGGTGCGGATGAAATCGGTACGCCAGCGCAGACTTACCGTATCGTTTGCCGCCAGGTAACTACCGGGGAAACCGCCGCGCAGCCAAAGCAGGAGTAAAGTGGCTTCATCCGCAGGCAGTTCCAGCGTGTTCAACGGCCCCATCTCGAT
The DNA here is from genome assembly GCA_965276625.1 of Acidobacteriaceae bacterium. Classification (GTDB taxonomy): domain Bacteria; phylum Acidobacteriota; class Terriglobia; order Terriglobales; family Acidobacteriaceae; genus EB88. Next base: position 854,987 of record CBDIBB010000002.1, on the reverse strand, counting down.
GTAACTGATTCTTCCCGCCAGACTTTCGCCGGATTGTCGGAGAAGATCGATGGAGGCTGAGCCAAGGATCAAGAAACGGCCAACGCCTCGCTTCTCGCGGCGACCTTGGTCGATAATGCCGAGCAGAGAGCTGAAAAGCTCAGGAACGCGATGAATCTCGTCCAGTAGTACCAGGCTATGCTCGTATTGGCGCAGAAAGAGCACAGGTTCGACAAGCTTTTCTCGATCCTCCCGGGCCTCCAGATCAAGATAGAGGGCGCCCGGATCTCGGCCGGCGATCTCGTGCGCTAACGTAGTCTTTCCAACCTGCCTCGGCCCGATCAGAGCGACGGCAGCTTGATGCGTTAAAGCATCCCGGACTGAAGCTCCAGCGGCCCTTTCAATCATGCATATTTAATATATAACATTCAATTTGCATCGCAAATTTCCACGGTTGACGCATGTGCGGATGACACAGCACTCGCGTTTGCCACATCTGCAGGGCCATTCTTTAGTTTCCCTACCGCCTCTCTGCCAGCGCCGCGGCAGCGCTTCACGGTTGATAATGGCACGAGGCCGAGCACCGGCAACATCGTGCGACAGGAGGGCCTAACCGGTTGCGGACACAGCCCAGGCACAATTCGACAGGCGCTGACAAGCGGCCGCAGGGCAGCCTCCTTACTCGCGAGCCCCTGCTGCTCCTCGCCGTTTTGCTCGCTGTGTTCTATTTCGGACGCCCACTGCTTATCCCGCTCGCGCTTGCCCTGACGTTCAACTTCCTGCTCACCCCTGTGGTTACCCGGCTTGAGAAGCTGCACTTTCGCCGCACCCCCGCGGCGCTGCTCGTGCTTGCTGCCGCGACAGCGCTGCTGGGCGGCATCGTCTGGCTGGTCGCCAGCCAGCTGCTCACCGTCGTCAATGAGCTGCCGAGCCACGCCCCGAATATCCGCGCCAAGCTCGCCAACACCCACATCCCGGCTGACAGCGCCCTGGGCCAGGCCGTCGTCAGCATGGAAGGCCTGTCCCGCGAATTCTCCACCGACCCCGCGCAGCAGGATGCCCAGCAGCGCAGCCTGGCCGGCGCCGCCACCCAGCGCGCGCGCACCGCAGCCGGTCGCGCTGCCGCCCGCAAAGCTGCCGCCGGCGAAGCCGCTCCCCAGCCCACCCCCGTCGTCGTCGTGCAGGCCCCCGCGTCTGAGATCGCCTACCTCCGCCAGCTTCTGCGGCCGGTGCTCGGGCCGCTCGGCACAGCCGGCATGGTCCTGATCTTCACGGTCTACATGCTCATCAAGCGAGAAGACCTCCGCAACCGCATTCTTCTGCTCGCCGGCATTGGCCGACTCAACCTCGTGTCCCACGCGCTCGACGACGCCGCCGAGCGCATCTCCCGCTACCTGATCGCCAATGTCGCCGTCAATACCGGCTTCGGCATCGTTTTCGGCGCGGGTCTCTATGCCATCGGCGTACCGTACTTCGTACTGTGGGGCGCGCTGCTGGCCCTTCTCCGCACGGTGCCGTACATCGGTCCACTGGTTGGCGGCGGCCTGCCTACGCTGTTCGCGCTGGTCTACTTCCCCACCTGGTGGCCTGCCGGCGCGGCGTTTGCCCTGCTCGCCCTGCTTGAGATTCTGGTCTCTAACTTTCTCGAACCCTGGCTCTACGGCTCGCACACCGGCATCTCCGAGCTCGCGCTACTCGCCATGGCCATCGTCTGGACACTACTCTGGGGCTGGCCCGGCCTCGCCCTCTCCACCCCGCTCACCGTCTGCCTCATCGTCATCGGCCGTACCATGCCGCAAATGTCCTTTCTCCATATCCTCCTCGGCGACGACGCCGAACTCGCTCCTGAGGCCCGCTTTTACGAGCGCATGCTCGCCCTTGACCAGGTCGAAGCCCGCAGCATCGCCGAGCGTTTCCTACAGCAGCGTGTCGGCGACCCCCGCCTGCCAAACGCACGCCTCGGCAATCAGCACACCGCCCTCGATCTCTACGATTCCGTCCTACTGCCCGCCCTTGCACTGGCTGAAAACGACCGACACAGGGGCACGCTTGAAGATACCCGCGCCGCCTTCTTCATGCAGAGCGCAGCCGAGCTCATCGCCGAGCTCACCACCTACTCCGCCCGCGTACCCGCCTTCACCACTCGCGTCGACACACAGCAGGTCGTCGAAGCCGCGGTTGCCGCGCGCGTCTGCTGCCCCGTTGTCTGCATCCCGGCCAGCGACCAGGCCGACGAACTGGCCGCGACCATGTTCGCCCAGGTCCTGGAAGCAGCCGGCCACAAAACCCTCCTGCTGCCGCCCTCGGCCCTCACACCGGAGCTGCTGGCCCGCTTCGCCAAGGAGCCGCAGACCGTGCTCTGCATCTCCGCCGTCCCGCCCTTCGCCTTCACCGGCGCCCGTGCGCTCTATCGGCAGCTGCGCGCCCAGGTTCCCGGCAACCCGGTGCTGGTCGGGCTGTGGCATAGCCCGTCTGAAATTTCCCTGCTGCGCCAGCGTTTCGACATGACCGAGGAGCAGGACCACGTTGCCACCACGCTCACTGCCGCCCTCGCCGTCATCCGCGGTCACGAGCCCACGATCAGCGATGACATCTACGCCCGAAGTACCTCGCCCTCGCTCGCAGTCGTGCGCTGACCCCAGTCACTTGCACTACCGCACTCCATGCAGCGTTCCTCCCTCTATCCACATCCACTTCAGTACCGTTCAGAAAGGCGGTCCCCGCTATGGACTCCCCGCAATCCCCGGAAGCTGTTGTGCAAGCCAGCATCGATGCCTACAACGCCCATGATGTCGACGCCTACGTCGCTCTTTTCACGCCTGCCGCTACGTTTGGACAGCTCGGCGGCCGCATTCTGCTTGACAGCCGCGAAGCCATGAAGGGTTACCACGAGCACCTCTTTACCGCCCGGCCTACCGTCCGCTGCGAGGTCAAGCAGCATGCCGTCATGGGCCCCTTCGTCATCGACCTGCAGCAGATATCGGGAGAGGGCCAGCCCCCGATGGAAGCCATGGTCCTCTCTGAAGTTCGCGACGGCCGCATCGTCAAGGTCTGGTATGCCCCTACCGCCGGCGGCGCTCCCGGTCATTAAGACCTACTGCAGCAACACCGGGCTCGCGCCTACCGTCACCAGCTCGTCGGCACCTACCGCGCTCATGTTCCCAACCAGGTCCGTCACGCTCGACGCGCCAAAGCTGCTGCTCTGCGTCTCTCCGCTTGGCGCCCACACGATCCACTCTGTCCTGCCGCCGCTCACCAGCTGGCAGCTCCAGACTCCGGCTGCTGTCGAAGCGCAGCCATTCATCTGCGCGCCTTCAAGCCAGCTCTCTACCACACCATAAGCCAGGCCTGCCTCGGTTGGACGCATCTGGGCATCGGTCAGCGACAGAGCTCCCTGCGCGCCCTCGTCCCATGCATACCAGTGCATCCGAGCCACGCCATAGCCCGCGTTCAGCACCAGCGCACGCGCCACGTACGCCGCCTGCAGATCAGCGGAAGCGCCGCCCTGCGGCAGCACCCACGACGCCTGCTCGTTCCACACCGGCTTGCCATCGGCGCTGGTGCCGACCATGGCCGCCCGCAGCGCAGCCAGGGTGGTTGTCATGGCTTCCGGCGCCGCGCCGGCAGCACTTTGATTTAAGGCACTACCAATCGCGTCCACCGTCTCGCCGCCGGCCGTAAGAAACGCCGTCAACCTCGCGGGTGACAGCGCCGGCGACACCACAGCCGCCGTACTGTCCGCCGCATGCACTGCCTTCGCCGCATGGTCGGCGAGCATCGCCATATTGGCGCACATCTGCGACGGAGCACCGGTCCAGTACGCCGCACTCTCCGGAGCGTTCCAAACCTCGTACCCGCTGATCCGCCCCTTGTAGCGCATCGCCACTGCGGTAACGTAAGCATCCCAGTCGGCCAGGTTCGCCGGCATCGCCGTCGCGCCCGGCCCATAGTTCGAGGCCAGCCCCGGCGCCGTCGACGCCCACTGCGGCGTCATCCCCAGCGTCAGCATCACCTGCGCGCCCTGATCGCTCGCCGCCGCAACCTCGGCGTCCAGCGTCGTCCACACAAATGTGCCCCGCGCCGGCTCAAGCGCGGCCCACGTCACGCCTGAGTCCCACAGCCGCCGCGAACCCATCGCCACCGCCGGCTGTGTCCCCGCGCTCTTTACCACCATGCCGAAAAACTTCGCCGGCACGATCCCGGTCGACTCCTCGTTCTGCGTCTGCTGCGGACCCGATGAAACCGCGCCGCTTGAGCTGACCGCGCAGCCCGCGGAGAAGTACGAAAGCACCGCCAGCAGTAGCAGGAGAGCCGGGCGGGTGTAGCGTTCACTGGTGTTCGGCAGCGTTGTATGTGTCATGGTGTTTGCTCCTCATGGGCATCATGCCGCCCCGCTTCGCACACCATGAGCGAAATCACAGCACAATCCGCGCTCCTGTTTCAGAGCGAAACTCGCTGCAGCCCACTCTTCCAAAATGGGAATGCAACGAAAGTTTTTGAAAAAAGGGAGCCGGTCTTTGGCGAGGAACGCTGCGCTCGGGTCCAAACCTTCATCCGGCAGCGGAGATCAGCAACCAGCTTTCGGCAACAAACCACGCCGGCTGAGCGACTTATAAGACACGGTTACTTGTGGTTACGAAAAGTTATACCAACGGCTGCCCGAAAACACTTCTTTTCCCCAAAATCCGTTGCCAATCCTTCCCCTCACAGGTCTATAGTCGCGATATGAATTGCGGGAGCACGCCCGCATTTCTTTGAAGCGAAAACAAAAGTGCAAGCCCACTTCCTTGGTAAGGAGATCTAAAAGATGCAAGTTCTTTGCATGCTCACGTCTGACAGCGAGGCCGACGTTGAATGCCCCTGCTGCAAGCAGAAATACGTCGTTTACTACTCGCGACGAGACAAGGCTGAGTGCGAGCAGGCCCTTCTCGCGGTGATTGCCGCCCTCTCCGAGCACCATCTCCGCAGCCACCTGCCCTCGGCTCACCCTGGCGACGCTTTCAACGTTCCCCACTGGCACGGCCACGCCCACGTCTCAGGGGCGGCCCTGCTCAGCGGCGCACCCATCGGCCCACCTGCCCGCATTCGCAACTCCACGCTGACACTGGTGCCTAGCCAGCAGCAACGCCGCGTCTCGTAGCGAATACGCACGCACCACGTAGAAAGGGCCACCCGACAACGGTGGCCCTTCCGGTTTTCCAGGCTCTGCCCTACTCGCGGGTCGTATCCACAAACGCCTTCAGCTTGCGCGATCGCGAAGGGTGCCGCAGCTTCCTGAGCGCCTTCGCCTCGATCTGACGAATCCGCTCACGCGTTACCTGGAAGCTCTGCCCAACCTCTTCGAGCGTGTGCTCCGAGCCGTCCTCCAGGCCAAACCGCATCTTGATCACCCGCTCTTCGCGAGGCGTCAGGGTGCGCAGCACCTGCGAGGTGTACTCCTTCAGGTTCACGCTGATGACCGCGTCCGACGGCGAGACCGCCTGGCGGTCTTCAATGAAGTCGCCGAGGTGCGAATCTTCCTCTTCGCCGATCGGCGTTTCAAGCGAAATCGGCTCCTGCGCGATTTTCAGCACCTTGCGGACCTTCGCGACCGGAATATCCATGCGCCGCGCGATCTCTTCGGAAGTAGGCTCGCGACCCAGCTCCTGCACCAGCTGACGCGACGTGCGAATCAGCTTGTTGATCGTCTCGATCATGTGTACCGGAATGCGAATCGTACGCGCCTGGTCGGCAATCGCGCGCGTAATCGCCTGCCGAATCCACCACGTTGCATAGGTTGAGAATTTGTAACCGCGACGGTACTCGAACTTGTCCACCGCCTTCATCAGGCCGATGTTGCCTTCCTGGATCAGGTCGAGGAACTGCAGGCCGCGATTCGTATACTTCTTCGCGATCGAAACCACCAGCCGAAGGTTCGCCTCGATCAGCTCGCGCTTCGCCTGCTCGGCATCCATGTCGCCTTGGATCATCTCGCGCTGGGTACGCTTGATCTCCGTGAGCGGAACGCCCGTCTCCTCTTCCATCTTTTCAAGGTCGATCCGGCAGTTCTTCTGTTGGCGGCGGTACTCCTTCTTCAGCTCCTCGCTCTTCGACGCATCGAACTTTGCGTCGAGCGAACGAATCTGCCGCTCCAGCGTACGCATCGAATCGACCGACTTGTTTACCTTGTCCAGCAGCCGCTTGCGCTCGCCGTTCGTGTACTTCAGTTCGCGCACTATCCGCGAAACGTACACGCGCTCCCGCGCAATGCCCCACCGGATCTTGCGCGCTTCTTTCGCTTTGGCTTTTACGGCTTCCAGCGCCGGCAACTTCTCTTCAAGCGCCGCCGCCTTCTTCAGGTGCCGCACCATCGACTCGACCTTGGTTGAGGTCTGCTTCACCCGGGCGACCACTACTTCTTCGGTAACCTCTTCTTCATCAAAGATCACGACTTCCTTGATGTTGCGCACGCCGCGCTTCAGGTCTTCGCCCAGCGCGATAATTTCGCGCACCACGATGGGCGACCGCGCGATCGCCTTCATCACGCGAACCTGCCCGCGCTCGATGCGCTTGGCAATCTCCACTTCACCCTCGCGGGTCAGCAGTGGCACTGTCCCCATCTCGCGCAGGTACATGCGGACAGGGTCGTTGGTCTTCTCCAGGGTTCCGGGTGTCAGGTCGAGCTCAACATCCTCGCCCTCCTCACCCTCTTCGAACTTGTCTCCGCCAAACTTGGGTCCGCCCTCTAGAATGTCGATTCCCTGCGTCCCGATGGTCGTCATCAGGTCGTCGAGATCGTCTGGAGAATGCACATCACCCGGAATCAGGTCGTTGACCTCGTTATAGGTCAAATAGCCTTTTTCCTTGCCTGCTTCGATCAGGTTCTGAATATCGTCTTCGTACTTGTCTTCCATGGCCAAGCGAGTCTTCTCTCCCCGCGTATATTTCGGATATTTCCGGGTATTCCGGCACAGAACTGTCGCAGCTTCATACAGGAAGGGGCCAAAAGAAGCGCTTCTATCGCAGAAACGCAGGCTGGCGCAGTGTGCCGAAGATGTCCAGAATAGCAGGTTTTGATGCCGTCACAGCGCCTTCTGCTCTCGGCAAAGGCTATTCCCCAAGGGGACGACGGCTACCGCTGCTTAAATCTCCGCTGTAGATATAGATGTTTGAAACTCGATTTTGTTTCGTTTGCCATGTAAATGGGGCACAACTCTTCCCGCTCAGCGACAGGGCTACTGAGCGGGCTAGCCCTACACGTCGAAGACGAATACGAGAGGCCTGCTGCTATCACGCATCCCGCGGACTGCTTGCAAGGAGACTCACGCGGCAGCAGTGGCCTTTTTTGCTACGCGCTTCCGCGTCGTCTTTTTCGCAGCAGTCTTTTTTGCTGCGGGCTTTTTCGTGGATGCACGCTTCGCAGCCGGCTTCTTTCCGGCGGCCTTGCTCACGCTTCGGCGCTCAGCCGCACTCGGACTTTTAGCTTTGGCCTGCGCCGCCCGGGTACCGCCCTCGGCAATCTGCTCTTTGCGTGAGCGCTCCCGGTCCGGCGTCTTGCCGTTGTTCTTCGACTTCGCCTTTGGGCGGCAGCTTCCCTCTTCGTGCTCGCCCTTGCCCGGCGCCGGCTCGTACCCCGGCCAGCAGCGGGAATCCTTATTGTCGCTCCCTGCCATCGCAATCACCCCTCACCCGAGCCGCCATCTGTGCGTACTCAGCGCAATAGGAATCGCGCCCCCGCCATACCGTTGCGCGCCACCAGTGCCTATCCCTCCATCCCATCAAACCGCTGGAGTACTGCCCCAAGGCAGGTGACTACTTTGTAACTTTCTTGATCGACCGTTTGAGCGCCAGCTTCGGTCGCGGCCGAGGCTTATCCTTAACTACGGAGCTACCCTTCGGCACCGGTGCGGCACTCTCCACGACCGGCTGCTTTCTCACCGGTTTGGCCCTGGTCGCGCGCTGCAGCAGCATGATCTCCCGCTCGTCCAGTTCTCGCATTTCACCCGGTGGCAGGTCCAGCACCAGTGGACCAAACCCCACGCGACGGATCTTCTCGACGTGGTGCCCCACCTCTTCAAACATCTTCCGCAGCTCGCGATTCCGGCCCTCGATCAGCACCATCTCGTACCAGGGATTCTCCCCCTCGCGGATCAGCTTGATCTCCACCGGGGCGGTCCGCACCCGGCCCTCCCGCGAACCGTAGCGACCTTTTTCAATCATCACGCCTGACCTGAGCTGCTCAATCGCCGCGTCCGTCGGCTTGCCGCTCACCTTCACCAGGTAGGTCTTCGGCACCAGCGTAGCGGCCTTGGTCAGCAGATTGGCAAGCTCCCCGTCGTTCGTCATCAGGATCAGCCCCTCCGACAGATAGTCCAGCCGACCGACCGGATACACGCGCCCCGCGTTCTTCACCCGTGCAAAAAACTCCATCACCGTCGGACGGTTCTCCGGGTCCGATACCGTCGTGACGTATCCCCGCGGCTTGTTGAGCATGTAGTAGCGCCGCTGCTCCTGCCCCTGCAGCAGCTTGCCATTCACCCGGATATGATCTTTTGCGAGGTCGGCCTTCGATCCGAGCTCCGTTATCAACTGCCCGTTCACCTGCACTAAGCCACTTAGAATGAGCTCTTCCGCTTTGCGGCGAGACGTAACCCCAGCTCCGGCGATTATCTTCTGCAACCGTTCTTCAGCCATCTCACTCGCCTTCTTTCAGGTGCCCTGTCGCATTCACCAACTGTTCCGCCCGGGTAGTCGAAGCATCGGGGACCGGAATCCCGCTCCGGTTCACCGATACTCCCTCGGGCTCGCCTTCTTCTACCGCGATACTGATCGACGAAGGCGCCAGCACTGGCTTCTCGCCTCGAACCGCTTCAACGCCAGCTGCTTCGGGCCTCGCATTCGCCGGTTCCGCTTCAATAGCTACTTCGCCCGGCTCCTCGCTCATCCCCTGCAGCTCGCCCGCCATCTTCTCAAACTCTTCCATGCTCGGCAGCTCAGCCAGGTCTTTCAGCCCGAACCGCAGCAGGAACTCCTTCGTCGTCTTGTACAGGATCGGGCGACCCACCACCTGCTTGCGCCCCGCAGTCGTCACCAGCTTGCGGCTGATCAGCGAACCCAGCACACCGCCTGAATCCACCCCGCGAATCTCCGAGACCTCGGGTGCCGTCACCGGCTGCTTGTACGCGATGACCGCCAGCGTCTCGAGTGCCTGCAGCGACAGCTTCATCGTCGGCTTCAGGCTTTTGACGAACGCGCGCACCGCATCGTGGTACTCCGGCTTGGTGGCGATCCGGTACCCCCCGGCGATCTCGCGAATCTCCATCCCGCGCCCGTCCGAGTCGTATGCCCGCATTAACTCTTCAAGCACCCCGCGCACTGCTTCGCGGGCCGCGCGCTCGCGCAGCCGCACCGCCCGCCTGTCCCCATCGGGGTCGCCGAGTAGCATGGGCTGGCCTTCCAGTCCGGTCACTTCTTCCGGCGGAACCTGCGGTGCGTCACCCTCATCCGGGGCAGCTTCTGAGATCGGCTCGGTATCGACCGCAGGCAGCTCCGGCCCATTGCCGGCGATCGCTTCACCTTCATCGTCGCCGGCGGACTGCCGCTCCATCAGTAATTCTTCACCAAACAGGACCGAGAGCTGGGCCAGCGTCACCGGCTCTTCCGCTGCATAGATGACCGCCTCGATCTTTCCCCGAACACCCATCATTCATGCCCTTGCACAGCCGCAAAAGGAAGAGCGGCGCTCCGGTCTATGGTATCGAACCATTTCCCGGAACGCCGCCACGTTGCGAAGCTTGTGCGAATGCGCTACTGCCAGTCGTCCTTCAGATGCTGCATGCGCTCTTCCATCAGCGACTCAAACCCATCCTGCTTTTTGACGAACACCTCGGCGAAGTTGCCGTCCTGCCGCAGCAGGATGGCCTGCAGGCGCACCATTTCAAGCAGCGCCAGGAACATGCAGATCAGCGCCCGCTCCGACCGCGTGTTCGCGAGCATTCGGCTCAGCGCGACGGGCTTGTCCTCCATCAGCAGGCGGCGGCGCACGTAGTCAATCATCTGCCCGACCGTGACGGAATCCTCCTCGACGTCGAGCACAGGCCGCGTCCGCAGGCGGTCCAGCACATCGCGGAAGACCCGCACCAGGTCCGGCACATCGGCCGCGACCTCGCCTTCGATGTCCGTCTCGTTCAGGAAGGTACGCAACTGGGGGCGCGTCCAGGTCGCGGCTTCAATCTGCTGCTTCTGCAGCAGCATTTGTGCCGCGTTCTTGAAGCGCTCATGCTCAAGCAGCCGCTCCACCAGTTCCATGCGCGGGTCTTCGGCCGTGTCTTCAGGGTTCTCAGACGGGGTGCGCGGCAGCAGCATGCGGCTCTTAATGTGGATCAGCAGTGACGCCGTGTAGATGAACTCGCCCGCGTTGTCGACGTCGGTCTCCTTCAGCCGCTCGACATAGGCGAGGAACTGCGCGGTGATGCGCGCGATCGGGATGTCCCAGATATCGATGTCCTGCTTGCGGATGAGGTCGAGCAGCAGGTCGAGCGGCCCATCATACACCTTGCCGACGATGACCGAAAACGGAAAAGTGCTGGCCCCCCGGGTGCTGGCCGCACGGGCGACTGCGCCTTCGGCGCGGGATACCTGCTGGGTGGGCTTTGACTGTTCGTCGCTCATCTACCCAGGCCCATGGCTTCCCGCACTGTCTGCATCGTTTGCTCGGCGGCGGCAGCGGCACAAGCGTTGCCGTGCGCCAGGATGTCTTTGACGAGTTGAGGCTGGCCCTCATACATGGCTCGGCGCTCCTGCATCGGGGCGAGCGCCGAGACGATCGAATCGCCAAGCCAGCCCTTGCACTCAATGCAGCCGATGCCGGCGGAACGGCAGCCCGCGTATACATCTGCGAGCGTTTCGGCTGAAGAGAACACCTTGTGCAGGTCACCGACCGGACATTTGTCCGGGTCGCCCGGGTCGGTGCGCCGCACCCGCGCCGGATCGGTCACCATCGGCTTCAGTTTTCTGCGAATCTCCGGCTCGGGGTCGGAGAGCAGGATGAAGTTGTCGTAGCTTTTCGACATCTTGCGCCCGTCGGTGCCGGGGAGCTTCGGCGTGGGGGTGAGCAGGACCTGCGGCTCGGGCAGGATTTCTTTACCTGTCGAGTACATCGAATTGAAACGCCGCGCTATCTCCCGCGTGAGCTCCACATGCGCCACCTGGTCGGCGCCTACCGGCACATGAAGCGATCCGCCCGGAACGCCGTAAAGCAATATATCCGCTGACTGCAGCAACGGGTAGCCCAGAAAACCATAGGTGGTCAGGTCCTTCCCGAGCATGTTCTCCTGCTGATCCTTATACGAAGGGACACGCTCCAGCCAACTCAAAGGTGTAATCATCGAGAGCGCAAGATGCAGGTCGGCGTGGTATCGGACATGGCTTTGCACAAAGATGGTGCACTTTTCGGGATCAAGTCCGGCGGCGAGCCAGTCGATTGCCATTGCTTCTACGTTGCCAGGAATACCCTTCGGGTCCGCATAATCCGTCGTCAGCGCATGCCAGTCCGCGATGAAGAAGAAGCACTCATAGCTCTCCTGCAGGCGCACCCAGTTGTGCAGGGCGCCCATGTAGTTGCCCAGGTGGAGCTTGCCGGTGGGGCGCATACCGCTGAGAACGCGGCGCTGAGTGGATATGGGAGCGGAGTCGGACACGGAACCTCGAACGGCGGGAGTCAAACCCTCATTGTAAGAGAAGGAAGCAGCAGCAGATGGGAGAAAGCAGTTCTGCTCCCTGCCTCCTGCTTCCTGCCTTCCTCTACATCGAGACCAGAATCTGGTTCACCAGCGCCAGCATCGGCCCCACGAAGATATTCACCAGCCGGCCGCCGAAGACGAACATCAGGATCAGGCTGATGATCCCCAGCTGGTCATACACGCGCAGCATCCCGGTCGGGAGCAGGTGCCGGATCAGGTGCGAGCCGTCGAGCGGCGGCAGCGGCAGCAAATTGAAGAATGCCAGGAAAAGGTTGAGCGTGATCGCCATGTACAGCAGCAGCACGGCCGGGAACAGCGCCGGTGCGGCTGCGATCTGCTCCGGGTTGAAGCCGCCGTAGGCGAGCCCGCGGACCAGCCCCGCGGCCACGGGCGAGGCTTTTGCCAGCACGACAAGAATGATGACGCAGGCAAAAGAGGCCAGCAGGTTGCTGACCGGGCCTGCCAGCGTGGTCAGCACATCGTCGCGGACGTAGTTCTTGAAATTACGCGTGTTGACCGGCGTTGGGCGCGCCCAACCGATCAGGAACCGGCCGCCGTAGGGACCCAGAAACAGCATCGCCAGCGGCAGCAGCACGGTGCCGACCGGGTCGATATGCTTCATGGGGTTCAGCGTGATGCGGCCCAGCATACGCGCGGTCTGGTCGCCCAGGCGGGATGCGGTCCAGGCATGCGCTGCCTCATGCAACGAAAGCGAGAAGAGAAGCAGGACAAACTCGAAAACTTTGAGGACAATCTGTTGTTGGGACATGGCGAAGGCAGGCTGATCGTAGCATGGGCAACGCTGCGAACCGCCGCCGCGTCACCCTGGTTCTGTTACCGGTAAACCCGATACAGCTACTCCCTTGGACGTTCCGGATCGGCGGAGGTCTCGGGCTGGGCGCCGTCTTCTTCCTTGTCTTCAAAACGCCTGGCATCCGCCTTCTTCTTGATTTCTTTGGCCGGGATGCCGCCGACGATCGAGTGGTCCTCGACCGGCCGGGTCACCACGCCCATTGCGCCGACGGTCGCGTCCTCGCCCACATTGATTCCCGCCATCACAGCGGTGTGGTAGGTCAGGCGCGCGTTCGGGCCGATCTCCGTTTTGCGGTTTTCGACGATGGCGCCATCCACCGGGTCGTGTGCATGGGAGTAGACCGCCGCGAAATCCGAGATCGATGTGCCTTTCTTGATGACGATCTCGCCCCGATCGTCGAGGATGACATACCGGTGAATGACGCAATCGTCCTCGATCGACAGGTTGTAGCCGAAGGAGAACTCGACGCCGTGGAAGATCTTCACGTTGTTGCCGATGTGCTTGAAGATGTGCTTGCCCAGCATGGCGCGGAAACGGAAGCCCAGCCAGTGATTGATGCCGATGGGCGAGCGGTCGAACATCTGCCAGAAGTAGATCAGCGGTTTGATCGGCGCGTACTTCTCTTCGTCGATCTCGCCGTAGTACTCGGCCTCAAGCGTAATGTTTTTGGGGTCGAGCGAGAGCTGGAGCACGTTGTACGGCAGCTCACTGTTCAGGTTGAAGTTGAGCCGACCGCCCTTGGGCGAGCCAAGCTGCAGCTGGTGCAGGTTGTCGAGCACCAGTTCTTCCCGCAGGGCAGGCTTCTTATGCTTGCCAATCTCGCGGTCCAGAAACTCGATCCAGCGCTCAAACACTTCTTTCGCTTCGCGTGTCGGTTCCAGCTCGCGGTAGCCGTAACGGGGCATTCTGTGTGGGTTCTCCTGTGTGTTTGTCCTCTCCTCAGATGCGCGAGGCCGGTATCCGTCGCACGGACGGGTGGATTACTGGATGGAGAAGACGGCGGAAACGGTCGCGGAGCGCCGGACCATGGGGGCGTTGAGATTGAGCTGCTTGCCTGCCGGACCTGTTCCCATTCCACCGAGAATGCCACTGACCTGGCCGCGAGCCATCATCGGCAGTACGCGCAGCTGCTCTGCTTCGTTGCTGGCATAAACCAGCGGCCCAAGCTTCGCGCCGAGCCCCCCGGCCATCTGCTCCGCAATGGCGCGCGCGTGCTGCAGCGCCTTGCCGGCGGCTTCGGCGCTGAGCGAGGCTTCATCGGCGACCGACCACTCGATATTGCCGCTCTGATTGGCGCCCGCGTCCACCGCCGCTGCCAGCGCCTTTGCGACCGCGTCCGCAGGCAGGCGCACGGTCCACTCCTGCATGGCCTGGAACTTGCGCTGCGCCCGCTCCTCCGGCGTGAACTGGTTTACCTGGTACTCCTGCACCGGCCCGGTGCCCTGGGACTGGCTTTCGACCGCATCCTTCGGCACACCGGCGGCGGCAAGCGCTGCCGTAATGGCCTTGGAACTGCTACCTGCTTCCTCGCTCACCTGCGCGGACGTGGGCGCATACAGCTGGTAGCCGATATGAACGACGGCGGTATCGGCACGGCGTTCAGCCTGCTCCGTGGTGGTGACGGCGATGGTGCGGTTGGCGCCGCTGACCTGGATCTGCTGCGCGCGCGCCGGGCCAAACGTGAGCCCGAAAAGCACTGCCGGCAAGGTAAACCTGCGTAGTTGCGACCCGATATGCACTATTGCCTCCCATGGAAAAGAACGCCCGCAGGGTAGACACCGCATCGGCGCCTTTCGTTTCCGTCCTTCAGGCTTTGAAAGCGCGCAGGCGGGCGAGCACCTGGGCGGCAGCCCCGCTGTTTACGGCTTCGCGCGCGCGCTCCAGCCCTTCCACTAGAGTCGGGGCAAGCCCGCAGACGACAAGCGCGGCGGCGGCGTTCAGCACCACGATATCGCGCCGCGCGCCCTGCTCCGTCCGGTTGAGAATGGCCTCAATCAGCGCGGCGTTCTCGCCTGCGTTCGCACCGCCGCGAAGCTCCTCGACCGAGGCCAGGCGCAGGCCGTAGGTTTCGGGCCACAGCACGCCTGGGCGCAGCGATCCGTCCTGTACAGCCGTCCACACACTCTGCCCGGTCACGGTCAGCTCATCGAGACCCTCGCCTGTGCCGGCCACCCGGCCATGCACGACCCAGGCATGGCGAGTGCCGAGCAGCCGCAGCGCTTCCGCGACGACCGGGATGCGCGCCTCGGCGTACACCCCAATCACCTGGGCACCTGCCCCCGCCGGATTGGTGAGCGGCCCGGCGAGGTTGAAGATGGTGCGGAACGGAAGCGCCCGCCGCACCGGACCCACCCGGCGCATAGCCGGATGCAGCCCGGAGGCCAGCAGAAACATGAAGCCCGTGCGGCGCAGACACTCGGCTGCATGGGCCGGGCTGAGGCTGATGGGGACGCCGAGCGCTTCGAGCACATCGGCCGATCCGCAGCGCGAAGTCACGGCGCGGTTGCCGTGCTTGGCGATCCACGCGCCGGCGCCGGCAGCGATAAGGCCCGCGGCTGTCGAAATATTCAGGGTGTCGAGCCCATCGCCGCCCGTGCCGCAGGTATCGACCAGCCGGGCGCGCTCGTCCTCGCTCAGCGGGATCGGCGTCGCGGCGGCGCGCATCGCCTCGGCAAACCCGCACAGCTCGTCCGCGGTCTCTCCGCGGCGGCCCATCACGGCAAGCAGCGCCGCCAGCGGCAGCTCGAAAGCCTGCGGCAGCGCGCCGTCCGCCGCAGCCTCCGGCACGGCAAGCAGCAGCGCCAGCAGCTCCCGCGCCTGCACCCGCGACAGCGTGTGCCCATCCTCGACAACCGCCTTTACCAGCGCGCGAAACTCTTCTGCCTGCACCCCAGTATGGTAGCCGAGCCGTGCATCCCAGCATGGAACAAGATCACGTGGGAGAGGGTTGTGCGATGCCGTTGAAGCAGGTGATGCTATATAAGGAGCTGCCCGCGGGCAGCAAGAAAGCCGTAAAGGTCGACGACGCGGAGATTCTGCTGGTCCACACCGAAGCAGGTGAGCTGTACGCGCTTGAAGCGAAGTGCCCGCACGCCGGGGCGCCGCTTGAGCAGGGCGCCGTGTGCAACGGCAGGCTGGTGTGCCCGTGGCATACCGGCACGTTTGAGCTGGCGACCGGCGCGCTGGTGGAGCCTCCGCCGCTACGCTCGTTGAAGCACTACGAGATAAAGCTGGAGGGCGACGCGATCCTGGTCGATCCCAAGCCGCTGAACACGCCTTCCTTTGGAAACTACGACGATAAAAAGCCTGCCGAGCCGGTCGGCGAGTCGCAGCACATCGCGATGATCGGTGGGGGAGCAGCGGCGACCGCCGCCGTGTGTACCTTGCGGCAAGAGGGGTTTGCCGGGCGCATCACCGTGTTCGACCCGGTCGATACAGAACCCGTGGACCGCACGAACCTGAGCAAAATGACCCTGGCCGGGAAAAAGCCCGTGGCGACCCTGCCGATGTGGAAGCCGGAAGACGCCGCCATCATGATGGTGGAGCGCGTGAACGCGCGCGTCGAACGGCTGGACAGCGAGGCCGGCAAGCTGCACATGAGCGAGGGTAAGACGGTCGACTTCGACTATGCCCTGCTCGCACCGGGCGGCGTACCCAAACAGCTGGGCATCCCCGGCGAGGCGTTGCCGCACGTCCACACCATCCGCCATGTGGCCGATGTGGAAGCGATAGCCAAACTGATCGGCGAAGACCCGAAGAGCAGGCGAGCGGTGCTGATCGGCGACAGCTTTATTGCGTTTGAAGCGGCCTCCGCGCTAACGACGCGCGGGCTCAAGGTGACGCTGGTATGCCGTTCGCCGCAGCCGTTCAGCAAAAAGTTCGGCGAGGCGCCCGCCCAGGCGATCGTCGCGCTGCACCAAGCCAATGGCGTGACGCTGAAGCTGGGGGCGGAAGCGCGCGAGATTACAGAAGGGGCCGTCACGCTGAAAAGCGG
Organism: Acidobacteriaceae bacterium; assembly: GCA_965276625.1. GTDB lineage: Bacteria > Acidobacteriota > Terriglobia > Terriglobales > Acidobacteriaceae > EB88. Next base: position 838,480 of record CBDIBB010000002.1, on the reverse strand, counting down.
CGAGTCCCTGCCCGCGGATATCGTGATCGTCGCGGTTGGCGTGGCGGTCGCGACGAACTTTGAGCATGACCTGAAGCTCGAAGAAGACGGCGGCGTCCCGGTGAACCAGACGCTAAAGGCCGCGCCGAACGTCTGGGTCGCGGGCGACGCGGCATCGGTCAACGGGGTACGCATCGAGCACTGGCGGCTTGCCGAGCAGCATGGACGCACCGCTGCCTTCGGCATGGTGCACAAACCGGGCGCCCACGTCACGCGCGGAGCGGAAAGCTTTGAAGGCGTTCCGTTCTTCTGGACCGCGCACTTCGGCAAGCGCTTCGGCTACGTGGGCCACGCGAGCCAATGGGATGAGCTGCAGGTCGACGGCTCACTCGGCGATGCGAAGTTCCTGGCGTACTACGTCAAGGGCAACGCCGTGAAAGCCGTGCTGGGCTGCGGGCGAGACTCCGCCATCGCCATGCTTGCGGAGAGCATGCGCAAGACGCTGACGCTGGAGCAGGCTCGGCGGGCGGCAGGGTAAATCGCCTGCACGGACAGGCGGCAGCCGGGGTGGGCGCAGCGGGTCGCCTGACAACCCCCGCTAACCGCCTGTACTATGAACAGGTCTGCCCGGGCCCAATGCGGCAGCGCCTAAACCCATGAAAATTCACGAATACCAGGCTAAAGAGATTCTTCGCGAGCACGGGGTACCCGTGCCGCAGGGCGAAGTCGCCAATACCCTTGAAGAGGCGATGGAAGTATCAAAGCGCCTGATGACGGGCGGCGCGACCGGGGTTGTCGTCAAGGCACAGATCCATGCCGGGGGACGGGGCAAAGGCGGCGGCGTCAAAGTCGCGAAGACCCTCGATGAAGCCGAGCAGTATGCCTCGCAGATCCTGGGCATGCAGCTGGTGACCCACCAGACCGGCCCAACGGGCCAAAGAGTGCAGCGGCTGCTGATTGAGGAAACGGCGGCGATCGACCGCGAGCTGTACCTGGGGATCGTGCTGGACCGGGCGCAGGCCAGGCTGGTCTTTATGGCGTCACAGGCCGGCGGCATGGAGATTGAAGAGGTCGCGGCGAAGGACCCTGACGCGATTCGCAAGGTGGTGATTGACCCCGCGGTCGGGTTCCAGCCCTACCAGGCGCGCGAACTGGCGTTCGCGCTGGACCTTAAACCCACGCAGCTGCAGGCGGCAGTCAAGTTTATGCGCGGGCTGTATGACGTATTCATCGCGACCGATGCGTCCCTGTTGGAGATCAATCCCTTCATCACGACGAAAGACGACAAACTGCTGGCGCTCGACTGCAAGCTGACCTTCGATGACAACGCGATGTTCCGGCACAAAGAGCTGAAGGAGCTGCGCGACCTGGCGGAGGAAGACCCGCTGGAGGTCGAAGCGTCGAAGTATGCGCTGAATTACATCAAGCTTGACGGCAACATCGCCTGCATGGTGAACGGCGCGGGCCTCGCGATGGCGACCATGGACATCATCCAGTACGCGGGCGGCAGCCCTGCGAACTTCCTGGACGTCGGCGGCGGCGCGAACCAGCAGCAGATCGAGAATGCCTTCACCATCCTGTTGTCCGACAAGAACGTGAAGGCTGTGTTCATCAATATCTTCGGCGGCATCCTGCGCGTGGACACGCTCGCGACCGGGGTCGTCGCGGCAGCAAAGAACCTGGACGTAAAAATCCCGATCGTGCTGCGGCTGGAGGGCACGAATGTTGAAGAGGGGCGCAAGATTCTCGCAGAGTCGGGGATCGCGTTCGAGGTGGGCGACACGATGCAGGATGCGGCGGAGAAGGTGGTTGCCGCGGCGAAGAGGGCGTAGGAGTTGACAGGCAAAAGCAACAGGCTAAAAACAACAAACAAGAGCTTTAGGCGAGGATTGAGCGGAAGTGGCGTCGAGTTACCGTGATCTGATTCTATGGCAGCGGGCTGTGCAACTGACTATTTCCATCTACAGGTGCACAGAAAGTTTTCCTCGCCAGGAAATCTACGGCTTGACTAGCCAGATTCGCCGAGCGGCAGTCTCAGTTCCGAGCAATATCGCTGAAGGTTACGGACGCAACACGCGGCGCGAGTACCGGCATTTTCTAGCTATTTCGCGGGGCTCAAATATGGAAGTGCAAACCCAGTTGGTCATAGCAAAGAAACTTGGCTTTGGTTCACTGGAACGTATTGCCGAAGCAGATGCACTTTCCGATGAGGTCGGCAAGATGCTCTCAGCGATGATCAAGAGGTTGGATGCCGCAACAATCCCGCCTGTTAAGCCCTGAACCCTGCACCCTAATCCCTAACCATCCACGGAGAAAACAATGGCAGTCCTGGTAGACAAAAACACGCGCCTCATCGTGCAGGGCATTACGGGTAAGGAAGGCACCTTTCACGCCAAAGGCTGCGCCGAGTATGGCACCAAAGTTGTAGGCGGGGTCACGCCCGGCAAGGGTGGCACCACGCACGAAGGCTGGCCTGTATTTGACACGGTCGAGGAGGCGGTTCGGGAAACCGGCGCCAATGCGACCGTCATCTTTGTGCCGCCGCCGTTTGCCGCCGACGCCATTCTTGAAGCAAATGCCGCGGGGCTGCCGCTGATCATCTGCATCACCGAGGGCATCCCGATCAACGATATGGTCGAGGTGTGGAGTGTGCTGAAGCACTCGCCGTCCGTGCTGATCGGACCGAACTGCCCCGGGGTCATTTCGCCGGGGAAGGCGAAGATCGGGATCATGCCTGGTCGTATCCATAAGGAAGGCTCGGTGGGCATCGTTTCGCGCTCCGGCACGCTGACCTACGAGGCGGTGTACCAGCTGACCCAGCGTGGGATCGGGCAGTCGACCGCGATCGGGATCGGCGGCGATCCGGTGATCGGGACGACACATACCGATGCCCTGAAGATGCTGAACGAGGATCCGGAGACCGAGGCGATCATCCTGATCGGCGAGATTGGCGGGACGGCTGAGGAAACAGCGGCGGCCTACGTCAAGGAGCATGTCAGGAAGCCCGTGGTCGGGTTCATCGCCGGGCAAACCGCGCCGCCGGGCCGCCGCATGGGCCACGCCGGGGCTATCATCTCAGGCGGGCAGGGTACAGCAGCTGAAAAGATGGCCGCGCTGCGCGCTGCCGGGATCCAGGTGGTGGACTCACCCGCCGCGATCGGCGCGACCGTGGCCCAGGTTCTGGGCCGCAGCTAGGGTTCTGAGTGCCCGTCCCGATGGCGTGCGGTTGACCGACGCCCGGGCGCCCAGGCTTCGTACCACCAGAACTGTATTGCATAGCCGGACCCCGGTTTTCCGCTCGGCTGCGTCCAACACCATACATCCGGGTGAGCCGGGCCCATGCCTTCGCGTTTAAACACTCAAGGCCAGATCGGCAGGTGGACCCGCTGCCGCCGGACTGCTTCCTGCGTTCTGCTTCCTGCCCGGCTGCATCAGTGAACCGATTACGAACGTGCGCCGCTAGATTCCTCAGAGTGCAGGAGATACCTCCTATTGAAGGAGCTGAAGGTAACTGCAAAACCCTTGCGGTAATAAAGAATGGTAATGTTTTGCAGGTACGACGATTTGATTTGTCAAGTCGCCCGAAAACCCTTCACGACAATAGCTTCAACTGACTATCTTCTGAATCAGCGCAGCAAGCGCAAGGAGAACAGTCTCATGAAGATTGTCAAGCAGATCGTAGTCGCCCTCTCGGTGGTAGCACTCTCAGCACCCGTTTTCGCAGTAGAAACCGGTTCTTCGGTAAAACTGAATGTATCAGGAGCGACTTCGATTGTCGCGCTGCCGTTCCAGAGTGGTAGGAACCCTTCCGGCCAGATTGCCGCGCTGCCGTTCCAGAGTGGTAGGAACCCTTCCGGCCAGATTGCCGCGCTGCCGTTCCAGAGTGGTAGGAACCCTTCCGGCCAGATTGCCGCGCTGCCGTTCCAGAGTGGTAGGAACCCTTCCGGCCAGATTGCCGCGCTGCCGTTCCAGAGTGGTAGGAACCCTTCCGGCCAGATTGCCGCGCTGCCGTTCCAGAGTGGTAGGAACCCTTCCGGCCAGATTGCCGCGCTGCCGTTCCAGAGTGGTAGGAACCCTTCCGGCCAGATTGCCGCGCTGCCGTTCCAGAGTGGTAGGAACCCTTCCGGCCAGATTGCCGCGCTGCCGTTCCAGAGTGGTAGGAACCCTTCCGGCCAGATTGCCGCGCTGCCGTTCCAGAGTGGTAGGAACCCTTCCGGCCAGATTGCCGCGCTGCCGTTCCAGAGTGGTAGGAACCCTTCCGGCCAGATTGCCGCGCTGCCGTTCCAGAGTGGTAGGAACCCTTCCGGCCAGATTGCTGGTGTCTAAGTGCGATTGACAGGCACTACTTCACTAGCCACAAGGCAAAAACACTGATAGCCTTCTGATGTCGAGGCTTCGACGCGTGGTCGCTATCGTGCTAGCTTTTTTGAATGCGTGGAGTGGACCTGCGGCAAATGCCGCACTCGTTGCATGCCTCCTATATAAGAAGCGCTGGGTTAAGTTTCCGGCCTTCTTTGCTTTAGGACTTTCTGGGCTGGTGTTCTCGCTATTTCAGGTTCTAGCAAGTTCCGCCTCAATTCATACACGCTATACCGTCTATTACGTCGATGATGTAGTTAGCATTCTTCTCCAACTCGCGGTAATCGTTGAAATCATGCTCAACGTCTTCAAGCCTAATGGCAAGTGGGTTCCTGAAGCCCGGCGGGCTTTTTTTATTGCTAGCGTGATTGGAGCGGCGGCCGCATTTGGAGCAAGTTTTCTATTGTCGCCTGCGTCTGTCTCCCATGACTTCCTGCTTCAACTCCGAGTTGATACCTTCACAGGCCTCGTGACCTGTGAAGCTGTGATCGCCATGATGCTTGCGGCGAGCCACACCGGTCTCCCCTGGAAGAGCCATGTCATGGCCGTCGGTCAGGGCCTGATGTTCTGGGCGCTCCTGACTGTCTCAATCGAGGACATCGGCGCTTATTTCGACCCTCAAGGCAAATCCGACGGCATCTACTACGCGCGGCTCCTCATCTATCTTGTGACCGTTGCCTACTGGACTGTCTCGCTTTGGCGCGAAGAACCCGCCCGGAAACCGATTTCTCCTGCGCTACGTAAATATATTGTTGCACTTCACGACCAGGTGCAATACGATCTCGGCAAGGTCGGCCACTGAGGTATTACAGACTCTTATGAATGCAATCGTACCCTTTTCCCTGTTCCTGCTCGCTATTGTTGCTTTCGGCGGCTTCGCGTTCTATGCGAAACGCTCTTCGATCCGCATCGACGGACGTGAATTTGATTCCCTTCTGGCGGACCTGGCGCCGGTAGACCTGCATGGCCTGCGCTGCGTCGCGCGCGACTACCTGGATCCCAAACGAGAGCAGATCTCCATGGAGCCGGCAATTATCTGGCAACTGCTGGGCGGAGAGCTTGGCCTGCACCGGATGCTCGCGAATGCGAACCTGCTGCTCGCCATGGCAGCCCTGGCTTCGCAGTGGAACGAGGAAGAAGGCGTGATTGTGGGTGAGCGTATGCGTCGCGATGCCTTGCGGCTTCGCTCCGCGGTCCGCCAGATCAAGTTCGGCATGCTGTCGCAGCTCGTAACGGGCCGTCACTGGATTTCAGTTCCCTTCCAGCTGCAGGAAGCCGCCTCCGCCTACTACCTGATGCGCCAGCGGCTGCTCGCTCTCTATGAAACAAGCCACATCGCGCTGCTGCCCCAGCTCGCACAAGCCGTCTAATTCATCCGTTCTCGTACAAGGGTGCCGTGCAGCAAGCGGCACCCTTTTTGCTGTGTCCACCAGTACACTGGTCAAGCGCAACGACCATGTTTCGCCACAAAAGGGAGATTTACCGTGTCTCAACGCACTTTCAGCATCATTAAGCCGGACGCCGTTCGCAAGGGCGACTCCGCGGCCATTCTCGCCGCCATCGACAAAGCAGGCTTCAAGCTCATCGCGATCAAGAAGGTCTCCATCTCGAAGCAGCAGGCTGAAGGCTTTTACCACGTCCACAGCGCGCGTCCGTTCTTCGATTCGCTGACCCGGTTCATGTCTTCCGGGCCAATTTTTCCGATGGTGCTCGAAAAAGACAATGCCATTGCCGACCTCCGCAAGCTGATGGGCGCGACGAACCCGGCAAACGCCGAAGAGGGCACCATCCGGAAGCAGTTTGCCGCGTCGATCGAGGAAAACGCGATCCACGGCTCAGACGCAGAGGACACCGCCGCGTTTGAGATCGGCTACTTCTTCGCCGGATACGAGCTGGCGTAGAGCAGAACACCCGGGCAGAAAGCAGCGCTCAGGAGTGCTGCTTTTCTTGTGCCCGCGCTTGATCGCCGGCGCGAGCCGATGAAGCCGGACGTCGGCGGCGCTCATCCAATGGAGAGCAAAGAGGAGAAGTCATGGAGAAAGCGACGTTTGGAGCAGGGTGTTTCTGGGGTGTCGAGGCGCGCTTCGGCCAAATTCCGGGTGTTGTGGAAACCGCTGCCGGCTACGAAGGCGGAGCGGTGCAGAATCCTACGTACAAGGACGTGTGCACGGACCGTACAGGACATGCTGAAGTCGTTGAGCTGACGTTTGATCCAGCCAGGGTTTGCTACACAGACCTGCTGGAGGAGTTTTTCGCGCTGCACGATCCGACCCAGCTGAACCGCCAGGGGCCGGACTGGGGCAACCAGTATCGCAGCGCAATCTTCTTCCACTCACCCGAACAGGAAGCTGCCGCGAAGACTTTCGTCGACCGCCTGGCTGCGGAAAAGCGCTTTAGTAAGCCGATCGTGACCCAGCTGGTACCGGCACAGACCTTCTGGAAAGCCGAGGAATACCACCAGAAGTACCTGGAAAAGCGCGGCGCGGTGAGCTGCCACATCTAGATCGAAAGTACAGCACACCCGGGATCCCTCCGATGCTCAGACGGTAGCGCGGTTCTCGAGTTCACTGCGCATCAGCGCGAGACGTTCTTCGAGGAGCTCTCGCTGCAGGACAGTCTGGTTCCGTTCGTGCAGGAGAGACTCAAGCCTCCTGAGCCTCGCTTCCAGCTGTAGGTTCGAGTAGAGCTGGATGCGGTGCATCTCCCGAATGCGCCCGGCCTCAAAAACCGCTTCCTGTGCAGGCCGCAGCCGGGCAGCAGAAGCCAGCTTATCGCCTTGCAGGATGCGCTTGACGTTGCCGGCGACGAAGTCCAGGTTGGCGCGAATTTCCTCTTCATCGCGGCAATGGGGACCGGGCGGCAGCATGATGCGGAGCAGTATCTTGCCGTCCGGCTGGAGCTGGGTGAACCACATCAGGATGCGTGAGTTCATCTTGCCGACGAAGCGGAAGATGTTTGAAGAGATGAACTCCCCCTGCTCCTTATCCACGGCCAGCATGAGGCAGCCGTTCTGGCGCAGCAGCGACCGGGTATGCAGCAGCACAGCGTGATCGGTGCGGATCGCCTTCCAGTGCTCATCGTTCCACGCGGAGACTTCGTTATTGCCGACAGGCTCACGAGCGATGACGCGGAGCTCGCGATCTTCGCCGACGACCTGGCGAACCAGCGGCAGAAAGAGCTTGACGAAGGGAATGTGGGCTGAACAGCATACGAATCCCCCGGGTTGCGCCGCATAGTCGCGCAGGTACTGCTCTCCTTCAACCACAACGGGAATCGCAAAATACGGGTTATGCGTGGAGAGCAGGTCGAGAAAACGATGGAGAAGCCGGGGCACAAGCGACACCTGGCTGGCGCTGGATGTTTTTGGCGCGAACCAGCCAGCCCCCCTGGCCAGCAGTTGCGACAGGAACAGGGCAGCTCCGTACCAGCGGCTCGCCGGGAGAAGTACGGCGATGAGCCAGCCAGCAAAAGTAAATAGCTCGGCGGTAAGCCATTCCCTGTTCGAGCCAAACTGTCGTTTCAAGGCCATGCCCTTGTCAAACCGAACCGCTAAGTGAACTTTTACTAGAACACTTCACAGAAGATAGTGTTCCGTGTCAATTGAAAGATCACCGAAAGATAACAGTAAAAGGTCGTTCCAAGTATCTGTCCTACTTTAGGACGCCGCGCGCGCTTTGTGCTGCCAAATCGGAAGCAAAAAGACGAGGAGGCGAGACCATAGTACCTGCCCGGAACGTTTCTGTGCACTGTATTCTTGCGCCGGAAACAGCTTTGGTCTGTGGGATGGGCCAGGGACATGCGGAGGAAGGGATGGTGCGCCCGGCAAGATTCGAACTTGCGACCTTCCGCTTCGGAGGCGGACGCTCTATCCAGCTGAGCTACGGGCGCGCGCCACAAAGCAGTCGCGCAGCAACCAGAGTACTACAGGCGGCTCCTCTCAGGCGTGTCCGGAACGCTCTTCAAGCAGCGCCATGGTGGACTGGATCAGCTCCTTGGCGCCCTCGATGCCTGAAAGTACAGCCTGCAAATCAAGCGCCGGCTTCGACGGATTGCGGTTGGAGACACAGTACACACCGTGCTGGCCGATCATGATGAGCGCATCGGTGAGCACGTCAAGGGAAACGGCAAGCCGGCCGCGCTCCTGGCCAAGCATGAACTCGTATTTTTCGAGCTCATCGCGTCGCTGGTCGAAGATCGTCATTCAGGTTCTCCCGGAAAGATATGAGAAACAGGGCTTTACCACTCTTTCGCGGGCGAATTATCCGCGGTCAGCGGTGTGGAGGACGGCGGGGCTTTCCAGCGAAGCACGGGTTTACGGGCGGCCGCGGTTTCGTCTAGGCGCGAAATGCGGGTGGAGTGAGGCGCCGCGAGGATGAGTTCGGGATTTTCGTCCGCTTCGCGAGCAATCTGGCGCATGGCATCGATAAACAGGTCGAGCTCCTCGCGCGACTCGCTTTCGGTAGGCTCGATCATGAGCGCGCCGGGGACGATGAGCGGGAAGCTCGTGGTGTAGGGGTGGAACCCGTAATCAATGAGGCGCTTGGCCAGGTCGCCGGTCTTGATCCCGTTTTTTGCCTGGCGCTTGTCGGAGAAGACGACCTCATGCATCGACGGTGTCTTGTAGGGGAGCTCGTAGAGATCTTCAAGGCCGGCGCGGATGTAGTTGGCGTTCAGCACGGCGTCTTCCGTGGTCTGGCGCAGGCCGTCGGGGCCGTTCGCCAGAATGTAGGCAAGCGCGCGGACGAACATGCCGAAATTGCCGTAGAACATGCGGACACGCCCAACCGACTGCGGACGGTTGAAGTCGAGGTGATGGGTTCCCTGCTCGTCAGTGCGGACGATGGGGGTGGGCAGGAACGGCTCGAGAATTGCCTTGCACGCGACCGGGCCGGAGCCGGGACCGCCGCCGCCGTGCGGGGTCGAGAAGGTCTTGTGCAGGTTGAGGTGCATCACGTCCACGCCGAAGTCGCCGGGACGCGTCTTGCCGACGAGCGCGTTCATGTTGGCGCCGTCCATGTAAAGCAGGGCACCCTTCGCGTGGAGGATTTCCGCCACCGCGGCGATCTCGTTCTCAAAGACCCCGATAGTTGACGGATTGGTAAGCATCATCGCCGCCGTGTTTTCATCGACGAGCGCACGCAGTGCTTCAAGGTCGACGCCGCCCTCGGCATTCGACTTGAGGTTGACGACCTGATATCCGCACACTGCCGCGGTGGCCGGGTTGGTGCCGTGGGCGGAATCCGGGATGATGACGATTTTGCGGGCATTGCCGCGGGACTGGTGATACGCGCGGACCAGCAGGATTCCGGTGAACTCGCCGTGGGCGCCGGCCGCAGGCTGTAGCGTAATCGCGTCCATACCGGTGATTTCGAGCAGGCAGGCTTCCAGCTCCTTAAGGATTGAGAGCGAGCCCTGCGAGAGCGATTCCGGCTGGTAGGGATGGGCTTCGGCGATGCCTTCGAGTCGCGAGACGTACTCATTCACGCGCGGGTTGTACTTCATGGTGCAGGAGCCGAGCGGATACATGCCGAGGTCGATGGCGTAATTCCAGGTGGACATCCGGGTGAAATGACGGATGATCTCGATCTCGCTGAGCTCGGGCAGCAGCGCGGTCTCTGTGCGGGCGAATGCGCCGAGAAGCATCTCGGCCGAGACCTCGGGCACGTCGAGCGGGGGCAGCTTGTAAGCGCGCTTGCCAGGTGCGGACTTCTCGAAGCTGAGGGCTTCGTTCTGGGTCTGGTGGGCGCGGACCTTGCGAGGGGTGCCGGTAAATTTCTCGGTCTGGGGTGCGGGGGCTGCAACGGTGCTCATGGGTTTCCCTTCTGACTAGCGGGCGGCGCCGGCGGCTACAGGCGCAGCGGCGAGTACCTGGGCGGCCTGGTCGATCTGGTCGCGGGTGGTGAGCTCAGTGGCGCACCATAGGGTGGCATTGCCCAGCTCCGGGTACCACTTCGCCAGGCTCAGGCCGCCGATGATCTTCTCGTCGAGCAGGCGGGTATTGAGTTCTTCCGCAGACTCCTCGGTCTGAAGGACGAACTCGTGAAAGCGCGGGCTGCCGGCGAACAGGAGCTTGCCTTGCCAGCCGAGAGTTTTCGCGGCGTAGTCTGCCTTGGCGAGGTTGTGCACGGCCACGTCGCGGACACCTTCGCGCCCGTACACCGTCAGGAAGATAGTCGCCATCAATGCGACGAGGGCCTGGTTAGTGCAGATGTTGGAGGTCGCTTTTTCGCGGCGGATGTGTTGCTCCCGGGTGGAGAGCGTCAGGACGAAGCCTCGGTTGCCTGCCTTGTCCTTGGTCTCGCCGACGAGGCGGCCGGGCATCTGGCGCAGGTACTTTTCTTTGGCTGCGAGCACGCCGCAGTAGGGACCACCGTAGCTGAGCGCGACGCCGAAGCTCTGCGCTTCCATGGAGACGATGTCGGCCTCGACCGGGGGACGCACAACGCCGAGCGAGATCGCCTCCGCGATCGAAACGACCAGCAGCGCACCTTTGGCATGGACAATTTCGGCGATAGCGGGGATGTCCTCGACGATGCCGAAGAAGTTAGGGGACTGGACGAGAACGCAGGCTGTTTCGGCAGTGACAGACTCGGCAAGCGCCGCCAGGTCCAGGCGGCCGTCCTGCCCGTAAGCGACCTCAGTCTGACGGGTGCCCTGGTGCTGGGCATAGGTCGCCATCACCTCGCGGTATTCAGGGTGGACCGTGCGCGCGACGATGACATGGTCGCGCCCGGTGACGCGGATTGCCATCATGGCGGCCTCGGCCGCGCCCGTCGAGCCGTCGTACATGGAGGCATTGGCGATGTCCATGCCGGTCAGCTCGCAGATCATGGTCTGAAACTCAAAGATCGCCTGGAGCGTGCCCTGGGTAATCTCGGCCTGGTAGGGCGTGTAGCTGGTCAGGAACTCGCCGCGCTGCACGAGCGAATCGATGATGACCGGCCGGTAATGGCGGTACGCGCCCGCGCCCAGAAAGCTTGAGTACCCTACGGCGTTGTGGGCGGCCGCGGCCTTGAAGTAGTCGATGATCTCCGACTCCCCGAGCTGGCGCGGAATATCCATGTTTCCGGTAAGCCGGAACTGCTCCGGGATGGTCGAGAAGAGCGCGTCGATTGAGGCAGCCCCGATGTGCTGGAGCATGGCGGCGCGCTCGGCGTCGGATTTCGGAAGGTAGCGCATGGGAAAGATTCCTTCAGTGCGGGAGCCGATATGGGTCTAGTGGCCGGTTTCTTCTGAGACGAACTTCTCATAATCGGCGGCGGACATCAGGGCGTCTACCTCAGAGGGCTCACTGAGGTTGATGCGCATGATCCAGGCGCCGTGAGCATCCGTATTGACCTTTTCGGGGGTGGAGTCCAGGTCTTCGTTAACCGATGCCACCTCGCCCGAAGCCGGGGAGTACAGGTCGGAAACAGCCTTGACGGACTCGACCGAGCCGAAAACCTTGCCCTTTTCCACCTTGGCGCCAATCTTCGGCACCTCGACAAAAACGATGTCGCCGAGTGTGGACTGGGCGTGGTCGGTGATCCCGACGGTGCCGATGCCTTCCTGCACGTGGATCCACTCGTGTTCGCGGGTGTAGCGGAACTGCTCGGGGTAGCTCATCGGTCTCCTTACGGTTGCTGGGTCTTCTTCGGGCGCTTGTAAAACGGGAGCGGTGTCGTGCGAGCCTTGACCATGGCGCCGCGGATGCCGACCCACACGTCGCGCGGTTCGGCGGAATCAGTGTAGGCAACCGGCAGGTAGGCCAGTGCGATGTTCTTCTTGAGGAACGGCGCCGGCGAGCCGCTCGTTACCTCGCCAATCTCCCGGCCTGTTTCGTCGAACAGCTTGTAGCCGTCGCGCGCAATGCCCCGTTCCACCATTTCAAGCCCGGCAAGCCGGCGCGCCGGGCCGCCCGCTGCCTGTACCTCGCGGAGCGTCGGAGCACCGGTAAACCCGGCGCCCTTGTCGAGCTTCGCATAGCGGCCAAGGTTGGCCTCGTACACATTGATGGTGTCGGAGATTTCATGCCCGTACAGCGCCATTGCCGACTCAAGCCGCAGCGTGTTGCGGGCGCCAAGGCCGCAGGGAACGATGCCGAACTCCTCGCCGGCCGCCATGATCTCGTTCCACACGCGGGCGCTGGTCGCCTCGTCGGACGGAATGTAAATCTCGAAGCCGTCTTCGCCGGTATAGCCGGTGCGCGCCACCATGGTGTTGTACAGCCCGCACACCTTGCCCCAGCGGAACCAATAGTTTTTGATCTCGCCCAGCGGCAGATCCGTGAGCTTCTGCAGCACGTCAACCGCGCGCGGACCCTGGATCGCCAGTTGCGTGTACATATCGGAGTAGTCGGAAACGTGGCACTTGAACGGCTGCGCCTGCTGCCGGATCCACTGGTGGTCCTTTTCGCGCGTTCCGGCGTTGATCACGATCAGGTAATCGTTGTCAGAGAGCTTGTGCACGATAATGTCGTCGACAAACGTGCCCTGCGGATAGAGCATGGCCGAGTACTGGGCCTGACCCACCTGCAGCTTCGATGCGTCGTTCATCGAGAACTGCTGGACCGCGTCGAGGGACTGCGGGCCGCGCAACTGGATATCGCCCATGTGCGACACGTCGAAGATGCCGACGCCGGTGCGCACGGCCATGTGCTCCGCGGTAATGCCGGAGTACTCAACCGGCATGTCCCAGCCGCCGAAGTCGACCATCCTGGCGCCGAGCGAACGGTGGAGGGCATTGAGGGAGGTTTTGCGGAGTGCGGATTCTGTAGCTGGCACGCGTTCCTCACAAGGGGTTTAGGGAAACCCCTCAAAGATTAACGGTAGCATGCTGGACACAGTTGATTCAGAAGCACGTCCGCTGTTTGCGAGGCGGCGAATGTGCGAGATGAAGCAATTCTGCGTAGCTACGCAGAATTGCTTTAGTTATGCGATACCTGCCAGCCATCATCCGTATTGATCAGGGTCGCCTGCCCCACCTTTGCTCCGGCCATATCTGCCTGGATCGTCGGAAATGCGGTCTGCATCTCGCTCGACTTGGCCCAGTCGGCCACGCCGGAGATGGTGTAGTGATAGTCGACATTCGCGACCTGATCGCGGTTGTTATCGCTCGAGGTCGTAAAATTGTCGATCGAGCTGACATCGCGATGGCCGAAGCAGAAGTTGCCCGATCCGGGCTGGTTCTGGTCGGGGGTCCAGCCGGATCGCCCCTTCGATGAAAGGTCGTACACATTGACCTGCCTGGAGCCGAAGAGGAACTGCTTCTTCTGCTGTGTGGTGCGGGTCAGCAGGCCGGCATCAGTCAGGGCGTCGTAGCCGCTGGTCTGGTCGCCGTTTTTCGGGTCGGCTTCGACCGGAAACTTGACGGGGCTGGACCAGATGCACTCGGGATGCGCATTGTAGTAGTTGCCGATGGATGTCTTGAAATTGTCCTTCGAGGCTGCTTTCCTGCTGGTGCAGCCAACAGCCAGAATGATAGAGCCGCAGAGCAGGACGGGGACGAGCTGACGCGTGTGCATATCGGGGTCGATCCTTTCTCACGCGTATGGGATGCAGGCGCTTTCGATTTGGCAATGCCGGCTTGCGCGGATGCCGCGTTTGTCATGGGCTATACTGGGGCCGTCTGTGACCGCAGTACGCCGCGGCAGAAAGAGGGTGTGCGCGCTTGAACGCCATGGGTGAGAGCGAATTTGTCCAGGGTTCAGCAGCGGCGACGCCTCAATCGGCCTTGCGATGCATTGTGGTGGTGCCTTGTTACAACGAAGCTGCCCGTCTGCGCACCGAGGCATTCGCCGAATTCTTTGAGAGCCGGCAGGCCCGCGAGACCCAGCTGCTTTTTGTCAATGACGGCAGCCGCGATGCCACCCTCTCGGTGCTGCAGGCGCTGCGCTCTCGCTTTCCCCAGCGGGTACGCGTCCTGGATAAGCAGCCGAACGGCGGCAAGGCGGAAGCGGTGCGCCATGGAATGCTCCACGCCATCGCGCTCGGTAACTGCGACATCACGGGTTTCTGGGATGCGGACCTGGCAACGCCCCTGGCGCAGATCCCGGACCTGGCGGCAGTGCTCGATCGTGACCGGCAGCTGACGATGGTGTTCGGCGCGCGGGTGCGCCTGCTGGGGCGAAAGATTCACCGGCAGCCGCTGCGCCATTATCTCGGCCGCTGTTTTGCGACGACCGCTTCCACGCTGCTGCGCCTGCCGATCTATGACACGCAGTGCGGGGCAAAGCTGTTCCGCATAACCCCGGAGCTGGCTGAGGTGTTGGCCGAACCCTTCCAGTCACGCTGGATATTCGACGTTGAAATGCTGGCGCGGTTCATGGCCCGGCATCGGAACGATCCGGGGTTCGTGCGAGATCGCATTTACGAGTACCCGCTGCCCGAGTGGACCGACGTCGCCGGGTCAAAGGTCGGGTCACTGGATTTCTTCAAGGCATTTGGCGAGCTATTCCGCATTTATCAGCGGTATCTCTAAGCCTCCGCGGTAGTCGCAAGCGATCGGCCTTGCAGATCCTGTGTGCGCATGGCCTGCAGGAGCGAGCCGAGGAAATAGAGGAACAGCACCAGCGTGATCTCGGGAATGGGGCGGTAGAGCAGGAGCGTACGCACCATGCCGGCGTGCTCCATCGCATGCTGCTGCCGCAACATCACGTGGTTGATAAACTGGTGCGCGGTAAGCACCGTCGCCAAAAAGAGCAGGCCGAAGCCGAGCGCACCCCAGGCGCGGTGACCGCGGCGAGACAGCAGATACGCGACGGCAGGGAACGTCAGGAGCAGGATCCGGGTGTCGTACTGACGGTGGTAGATAGGCAGCAGCGCGAAACAGGCGATCGCCGCGATGGCAAGCAGATGTTTCGGCAGCGTGTTGCGAAGCCGCAGAACCGGAACCAGCCACGCGATAAACAAGCATGCCGAGACCGCGAAAGCAGCTCCGTTGTAGAACGATGCCTTATCCCGCATTGCCGCAAAGGCTACCTGAAGATCGGCCAGGTTCATGCCCTGCATGTGTCCAATGCCCGGGTCGTTCACGGAACCGGTCGCCGAGTTGCCCTGTAGGTTGGCTCGCAGCTCCGCAAGCCAGTGCGCTGTCGATGGCGTATGTGCAAACCAGATCAGGCTTGCAACTGCGAACGCAATCGTGAGCAGAGCCGTAACCCAGAACGCCCTCCGCCAGCGAGCACCGGCGAACAGCAGATACAGAAATGGCAATGCCGCATCATGCGGCTTCAGCGTGAGCGCGACAAGAAAACACACGACCGCAATTCCGAAAAGGCGCTCGCGCAGCAGGCAGGCGAAAGCAATCACCAGCAGCGAAACCACCAGGCCTGATACCTGCCCAAGCATCAGCAGAATAGTGCTGCTGACGGTGAACAGCATGAGCAGTACCACCGGCGGCAGCCACATGCCAACTGTGACACAGAGTTCAGCAGTCAACAGCACCGCGGCGGAGAAGCTTGCCGCGATGAGCGCCTTCCACACAGCATGCGCCGCCGGATAGGGCAGCGCCGCAATCGGAACAAGCATGACGAGCGAAAAAGGTGGGTAGAGTGCGGAGTATGGGTCAAAGACAACCGGATCGTTATCAGGTCCCTGCGCTCGAAGGAAAGCGGCATGCGTATCTGCTTCGCTGTAAGGGTCGCAGTGCTCGAGCAGGCAGCGTGCGCTGCTGTACGGCTGTTTGAAATCGCGGAAGTGCAGAGCCTCGCTCTCATCGTGATAGCCGCGCATCACAAAGGCAAGAACTCCCAGGAGCGCAAGGAGCAGCGCAGCATAGCGTACAGCAGGGCGGGATGGCTGCATCGGGAAGGTTGACAAGATCGTGTCCTCGTAGACGGATTGCTAATTAAACTTTTCCGGCGATCAACGCGCGATACAGGTGAGATACCAGCTCTCGCGGGAGCAGGTAAAGCGCGAGGCGTCAGGCAACGGTAGCTGTTCGCCGATTCCCTTCTCCAGTTCCGGAGGCGTATCTGAGTAGAGCAGCACGGTTGCTGCCT
Organism: Acidobacteriaceae bacterium; assembly: GCA_965276625.1. Taxonomy (GTDB): domain Bacteria; phylum Acidobacteriota; class Terriglobia; order Terriglobales; family Acidobacteriaceae; genus EB88. Next base: position 822,162 of record CBDIBB010000002.1, on the reverse strand, counting down.
GTGTCAGGCTATGTTCCTTGCTCTGGGGCAACGAAGCACCCGGAAGAAAGCCGGGGTCGGTTTTCGACAGGTGCGTCATGCGGATGTCGTCCACCATCAGGGGCGAGCCTGGAACCGCCTGCAAGGGCGCGATGTTCTGGTCGATCCATGGGCTATCGAGAATGACATCGTTCGCTCGCACAAAGGCAAGCGCCGGGCCCCAGGCAAATGGATCGAAAGCGACCTGATAGCGATGGTGTACGTAGTTATCGAGGTCCGGCCCGGTCAGGACAAGGCCACGCTGATTGCCTGGGATGCTCTGCTGCTCGACCCGGCTCAGTTGTATCGCAACCGGCCTGAAGTACACCTGCGCAGCCAGCAGGGAGATCGCGACACACCCCAGCGCGCTCCATCGCAAAGCGCGCTGTGTCGGTAACGAGAGCGTGTCAACGCCCGAGGCTGCGACCAGCGCGCCGATCCAGAGCAGCACAACCATGCGCGTCGAAAAAAAGCCGGAGCCATTGACGTAGTCGGGCAAAATCGGGATCGCCACCGCAAGGAGCACTGTACTGATGAGAAAGGTATCGGAAAAGCCAATTTGCCGCGCGGCCCAGTGCACCCGCAGCGCGCGCGCGCCAAGCAGGAGCGCACCCGCGAAAATCGCATAGAGAATAAGTCGATACAGATTGGGAAGCAGGCTATGCGTGACCGTATAGAAAGGAGATACGCCGGCCAGCAGCAGACACTGCGCGGCAGTGCGCGCATGGAAGCCCATATCAGCGAACACGGAGCTTGCGGCATGCTTCTGCAGGCTGGCAGCCGGTACTTGAAATGCGACAAAGCAGAACACCAGCGCTGCGATCGCGAACGCAATCGTCCTACCCTCAAACCCGGTACCGCGAGCGCGAAGGAAAAAAGAGCGCAGCAGTAGGTCGAAGGTACAGAGCGCAAGGAGAATGAGCAGCGGCACCGGATGCGTTACGGTGAGCAGACATACCAGAACGGCAAACGGAACCCAGTACTGCGGCTTTCCCGTACAAGCACGCTGCCAGCAGCCGGCGACAAACAAAAAAATGCCGAGGGCGAGCGAGTAGTTCATAAAGCCCATCATGAGCGCCCAATGAAGAAACAGCGGCGCCGAGAAAAACGAGATCACCTCTCCCGCGGGGCCGCAGCCCATGGAGCAAAAACGGAGGCCGTAGCCGAAGCAAACCACGATCAGGATCGTGAACAGCTTTTCGGCCATGTCGTAGGAAACGACATGCGACAGCGTCAGGAGCAATCCGTAGTGCGTCGCGTAGGGCGGGAACGGGTGCCGTATGCGGTAGACGCTGTACAGCTGAGAGTGATGGAGCACCGCATCGAGCACATGGATGTAGTACCGGTGCATCGGTCCGTCCTGCGTAGGAAACACCGGCAGCATGAGCACCCAGATGGAATAGATGAGCATCATGGCTGCGAACAGGTAGCGGGAGGCGCGCGAGACGCGTTGCTCCGCGACGGAAGTGGAAACAGCGGTGCCGGGCATGGAAAGCTCTCCGGGGAACAACGGATAAAACGCTACAAGATTTCTCCTACAGCTACAGACCAGCCGACAACTGCGCTTTACTTGTAAAAGCCATGTCGAGACGATCTGTTCGGTTCACCATAGCAGGAGAAATGCCTCAGTGCGGCGAGTCTGTAGATGCCGCGGTTTTCGAGTAATCGACTTGATCCTGATCTGCGCGTGGTTCGCTGCGCCCCAGGGTGGCCGGTTTCTGTACAGGGCAACAACTCTACTGCCCGTTGCGGTACTGTTCTTTTTTCAGACACACGCGGTACGAGCCATGGGAAGCCGCGCATTGAAACTCTTCTGCCTCAGACGGCGAGAGCTGTTGCGAGAGGCCCTGGGCGAGGTTAGCCGGAGAGCCGCTGTAAACGAAAAAGCTTGAGTCGCGCACGATCTGCGCCTCCCGGGCGCCGGGAAGGCATCTGCCCGGGACAAGCGGTGGGTTCGTCGTAGAGGTGGGGGTCAGGGCGATGTCATCGACGAGCAAGGGACTGCCCGGCGCGGCCATCAGCGGGGTGATCTTCTGGTCAATCCAAGGACTATCGAGCGCAACGTCGTTCTGGCTCACAAAGGCAAGCACCGGTGCCCACTCGAGCGGGTTAAAGGCGAGCTGCTTAGTATGGCGGACATACTCGTCCATCAGGCCGGCGAGCAGCAGCGCGCCGCGTGCATGGGTCGGCAGCGGCTCTAGTTCTGCCCGCCGCAGGTCGTGGGCAAGAGGGCGAATGTAGATCTGAGCGGGGATCAAGGTGGCGATACAGAAAAATACGGCAGCGGCCACGGCAGTCACCTGCTGGGATCGGACAGTCAGCGGCGCAGCAGAGGCAGCAAGCAGCGCGCCGGGCCACAGCACGAAGATCAGTCGGGTAGCGAAGAAATCGGAGCCGTTCACAAAGTTGGGGAGAAAAGGCAGCGCTAGGGTGAGTGCAAGAGTGGCGAGAAAGACAGTCACGCCAAAATTAGCGCGCCTTTGCCGGAAACATCGCACTGCGGCCCAGGCACCCATCGCCATACCCGCGAGATAAGTCACCCACAGGCACAAGCGATACACGTCAATCGAAACTTTGAGCGAGCGGCTGTTGTAGGGCGAGAGGCCGGTGAGCAGCAGGGATGTCCGCACAAACGGCGAGTGAAACCCAATGAGAGAGAGTGTCGAATGGGTCTTGCTCGGGTCCATGGCCATTGCCGGGAAGGCCGCGGCCGCGAGCGTAAGTGCGAGGGCAATGCACTGCAGCTTGTGCTCGCGAAACCATGCGTGGAGGGGCGCGGGATTTGGCCTGAGGACAAGCGAAAGGAGCAGGTCCAACGCACAGAGAAGGATAAGCAGCAGCAACGGTATGGGATGGGTGAAGGTGAGCACCAGCAAAACAGCGGCGAAAGCTGCGAGGGCCGAGCCTCGGTTGCCGGAGATACCCTGCCAGCAGGCTGTGGCCAGCAGCAGCAAAGACACGCCGAGCGTGAAATTGAAGAAGCCCATCATCAGCGGCCAGCTCAGCGCAAGGGGAACGAAAAGCAGCGTGATCCACGGACCTGCCGGCCCGATACGCTTGCCGCTAAGGCGTAGACCCCATGCGAACACCACGAGGATGAGACAGACGAATATTTTCTCGGCGATATCGAAAGAGAACAGGTGCGAGAGCAGCAAAAGCGTGATGTAGTGCGTGGCATAGGGCGGAAACGGGTGGCGGATCTGGTAGAAAGCGTAGGTGCTCTTGTGCTGGAGCAGGCTGTCGAGAACGTGAATGTAATAGCGGTGCATGGGCCCGTCCTGCGAGGGGAAGACGGGCAGGGTGAGAATCCAGAGACACACCGCACCGAGGAGCAGGCCAAAACAGATGCTGGAAAGCCTGAGAGAGGTTCTGGGCGGAGTGGGAGAAAACACTTTTTGGGGAGCTCCTGCGGGTGGCTTCGCTGCACCACCAGCCTACTAGAGCATTTCCCAAGGAGCGTAAAGGCACAGCTCCACACCGCCGTTCGCCCCTAAGTTAAGAGAGATACCCTCTTCCTATCTTGTTTGCCCAAGAGCAAAGGGCCCGGCTTTTGCCGGGCCCTCGTCTTTGCGCGAAGCGCAGTCGCCTGGACGGCTAGTCCCTAGTCTGAAGCTGCCATCTCCTCGGCTTCGCCTTCCTGTCGCATGATCTCGAGCTCGCGCTCTTCGGCTTCATGCTGGGCGGCGACTTCCTGCTGGACGCGCTCTGCCGCTTCCTCAAGCTCCGGGGAGAGCTGGATGTTGCGGTAGTATTCCATGCCCGTACCGGCCGGGATGAGGCGGCCGACGATGACGTTCTCCTTGAGACCGCGGAGGTTGTCGACGGCGCCGTTGATGGACGCCTCGGTCAGCACACGCGTGGTCTCCTGGAAGCTCGCGGCCGAGATAAAGCTGTCGGTCGAAAGCGACGCCTTGGTGATGCCGAGCAGCAGGGGCTTGCCTGTTGACGGGCGGCCGCCATCGGCCAGTACCCGCTCGTTTTCCGCTCGGAAGCGGAAACGATCGATCTGCTGTTCCAGAAGGAAGTTGGTGTCGCCGACTTCATCGATCTTGACCCAGCGCAGCATCTGCCGAACGATCGTCTCGATGTGCTTGTCGGAGATAGCGACGCCCTGCAGACGGTAGACTTCCTGGATTTCATTCACCAGGAATGCCTGCAATGCGTTCTCTCCGAGCACCGCGAGAATATCGTGCGGGTTCAGCGGGCCGTCCATCAGCGGATCGCCGGCGCGCAGCTTCTCACCTTCCTGCACGTTGACGTGGACCCCACGCGGCACTGAGTACTCCTTCTCGCTGCCGTCTTCCGCGGTGACGTAGATCTTGCGCTGACCCTTTGCCACCTCACCGAAGCGGACGACGCCCTCGATCTCCGAGATGATCGCCGTCTCGCGCGGCTTGCGGGCCTCGAAGAGTTCGACGACACGCGGCAGACCGCCGGTGATGTCCTTGGTGCGGGTGGTTTCGCGCGGAATCTTCGCCAGGATATCGCCCGGGAAGACCTCCTCGCCATCCTGCACCATCAGGTGAGCACGGCTCGGCATCAGGTAGCGCTTGTCCTTTTTGCCCTCGACCTTGATCAGAATCGTCGGCTGACGCTTTTCATCCTGCGCGTCGGCGACGACGAGACGGGAGAGGCCGGTGACCTCGTCGATTTCGTCGTTAAGCGTGATGCCTTCCTGCAGGTCCTTGAACTGAACCGTGCCGCCGATCTCCGTCAGGATCGCGAAGGTGTACGGGTCCCACTCGGCAAGCTCCTGCCCGAGCGTGACCTGCTGGCCTTCGGTGACCTTGAGCTTCGCGCCATACACGATCTGGTAGCGCTCCTTCTCACGGCCGCGGTCGTCGATGATGGCGACCGAACCTGAACGGTTCATGGCAACGGTGTCGCCGATCTTCGACGTGACCGAAACCACGTTGATGAAGCGGACGGTGCCGTTGTTCTTGGCGTCGAGCTTGGACTGCTCATTGACGCGCGATGCCGTACCGCCGATGTGGAAGGTACGCATGGTGAGCTGCGTACCCGGCTCGCCGATAGACTGCGCGGCGATGACGCCGACAGCTTCACCGAGCTCGACCAGACGGCCCGAAGCCAGGTTGCGGCCGTAGCAGTGGATGCAGACGCCACGCTTCGACTCGCAGGTAAGGACCGAGCGAATCTTGACACGCTCGATGCCCGCGGCCTGGATGGCCGAGGCTGCGTCTTCACTGATCTCCTGGTTAACCTCAACAATCGCGGCGCCCTCGAAGTCCTTGATGCGCTCGAGCGACACGCGGCCGATGATGCGGTCGCGTAGCGGCTCGATGATCTCGCCGGACTCGACGATCGGCCCGACATAAATACCGTCGGAGGTGCCGCAGTCGAGCTCGGAGACGATCACATCCTGTGCCACGTCGACCAATCGGCGGGTCAGGTAGCCTGAGTCTGCGGTCTTAAGCGCCGTATCGGCCAGACCCTTGCGGGCGCCGTGCGTTGAGATGAAATACTGCAGCACCGTGAGGCCCTCACGGAAGTTCGCCGTGATCGGCGTTTCAATGATTTCACCCGACGGCTTCGCCATCAGCCCACGCATGCCGGAGAGCTGGCGAATCTGCTGCTTGGAACCACGGGCGCCGGAGTCGGCCATGATGTAAATCGGGTTCATGGCTCCCTCCTTGTCCGCGTTCTTCATATTGTTGAACATCTCATCTGCAACCTTTTCAGTGACAGATGACCAGAGCTGGATAACCTTGTTGTTGCGCTCGCCGTTGGTGATGGCGCCGTCGAGGTACTGCTGGGTGACGGCGACAACCTGCTGCTCGGCTTCGCGCACAACCGGGTACTTCGAGTCAGGGATGACCATGTCATCAAGACCGACCGAGAGGCCCGAACGTGTCGCGTACTGGAAGCCCAGATCCTTGATGCGATCGAGCATCTTTACTGTGGTCTCGAGACCCAGGTTCAGATAGCAGTAGTTGACCAGCTGGCCGATGCCCTTCTTCTTGAGCAGACCATTGATGTACGGCATGCCGTCAGCCAGCGCGTCGTTCAGGATCGCGCGGCCGACCGTCGTCGAAATGTACTGACGGTCGTACTGCACGGGCTCTGTGTGCGTCAGGTCCTGGTCGTCGTAAGCGGTGGTCATGTCGAGCACCGGCCCCGAGTAGCGCAGGCGAATCGGCGTCAGTGTTTCCACCGCCTTCGCTTCAAGAGCCATCAGCACTTCGTCGGTATTCGCGAACACGCGGCCTTCGCCGACGCCACCCTTCTTCGCTTTTGTCAGATAGTACAGACCGAGCACGAGATCCTGCGTCGGCACGGTAATCGGCTGACCGGATGCGGGCGACAGGATGTTGTGCGAGGCGAGCATGAGCACACTCGCTTCCACCTGGGCCTCAGGCGAGAGCGGGATGTGGACAGCCATCTGATCACCGTCGAAATCCGCGTTGAACGCCGTGCAGACGAGCGGATGAATCTTGATCGCCTTGCCTTCGACGAGCACCGGCTCAAACGCCTGGATACCGAGGCGATGGAGCGTAGGCGCGCGGTTCAGCAGGACCGGGTGATCCTTGATGACCTCTTCGAGGATGTCCCAGACCACGGGCTCCTGCATCTCGACCATTTCCTTCGCCTGCTTGATCGTGGTGCAGTGACCGGTCTGCTCAAGCCGGTGATAGATGAACGGCTTGAACAACTCGAGCGCCATCTTCTTCGGCAGGCCGCACTGGTGCAGCTTGAGCTCCGGGCCGACGACGATGACCGAACGGCCCGAATAATCAACGCGCTTGCCGAGCAGGTTCTGGCGGAAGCGGCCCTGCTTGCCTTTGAGCGTATCGGAGAGCGACTTGAGCGGACGATTGTTGGCGCCGCGCAGCACGCGACCACGGCGGCCGTTGTCGAACAGCGCGTCGACGGCCTCCTGCAGCATGCGCTTTTCGTTGCGCACAATCACCTCAGGCGCATGCAGGTCCATGAGCTTCTTGAGGCGATTGTTGCGGTTGATCACGCGCCGGTACAGATCGTTGAGATCAGAGGTCGCAAAGCGTCCGCCGTCGAGCGGAACAAGCGGGCGCAGCTCGGGCGGAATCACCGGAATGACGTCGAGGATCATCCACTGCGGCTTATTACCGGACTTGCGGAACGCTTCGACGACCTTGAGGCGCTTCGAATACTTGAGGCGCTTCTGCAGCGAGGTCTCGGTCTTCATGCGCTCGCGCAGCTCGATCGACAGTTCCTGGATCTCGACGCGCTTCAGCAGTTCCTTGATGGCTTCGGCGCCCATCATGCCCTTGAAGCCGCTGGGGCGGTACATCTGGTCAAGCTCGCGGAACTTGGTCTCGTCCTTGATGATCTCGCGTTCCTTCACCGGCGCATCGCCCGGATCGACAACGACGTAGCTCTCAAAGTAAAGAACGGATTCCAGATCGCGCAGCGAGATGTCGAGCAGGTGGCCGATACGCGACGGCAAGCCCTTGAAGAACCAGACGTGCGAGCAGGGGCTTGCGAGCTCGATGTGGCCGAGGCGTTCGCGGCGAACCTTCGAGAGCGTCACTTCCACGCCGCACTTGTCGCAGATCACGCCGCGGTGCTTCATGCGCTTGTACTTGCCGCACAGGCACTCCCAGTCGGTGACCGGGCCAAAGATGCGGGCGCAGAACAAGCCGTCGCGCTCGGGCTTGAAAGTGCGGTAGTTAATGGTCTCGGGCTTGGTGACTTCACCATGCGACCAGGAACGAATTTTTTCGGGCGACGCAAGCTGGATGCGGATGGCGTCGAAGTCGGTGATGGGGCCGGTCAGTTCAAATGGGCTGGAACGGTACAAGGTGTTCCTCCTGAAGGCGCCGTAGCGCTCTAGGTCCCGGGGCTCTAAGTTTTCGGGTTCGCCGTTCGCCCCCGGGAGCTGCGCTCACGGAACGGTAACCCTGGTGGTTACAAATCTTTGCTTTACTTTGCCCCGGGTGATCTTCATAGAAGACCACCCGGAACATCAGCATCAGTCGGCTGCGGCCAGCACCGGCTCCGGCAGCTTGTTCTTCGAGCCGTCGAGGTCTTCCTGCTTCATCAGCTCGACATCCAGGCACAAGGCCTGCAGCTCGCGGATTAGCACGTTGAACGACTCCGGCACACCCGGCTCGATGGCTGCTTCACCCTTGACGATGGCCTCGTAAATCTTGGTGCGGCCAAAGACGTCATCGGACTTCGCGGTCAACAGCTCCTGCAGGATGTAGGCAGCGCCATACGCTTCGAGCGCCCACACTTCCATCTCGCCGAAGCGCTGTCCACCGAACTGCGCCTTGCCACCCAGCGGCTGCTGCGTGATCAGCGAGTACGGCCCGATCGAGCGTGCGTGGATCTTGTCATCGACAAGGTGCGACAGCTTGAGCATGTAAATGTAGCCGACCGTCACCGGCTGCTCGAACTCATCGCCCGTCATACCGTCGAACAGCGCCGTCTTGCCGGAGCTCGGCAGCCCCGCCGCCTTCAGGAGTGCCTTGATCTCAGTCTCGCGCGCGCCGTCAAACACAGCCGTGCCAAACCAGATGCCGCGCTGCATCCCCTTGCCGATGCGCATCACCTGCTCATCATCAAGCTCAAGCAGCTGGCGAAGCGCCGCGGTCCCGGCAAAGCGCTCCGCGAAAATCTCGCGGACCTTGCCGGCATCGTCACCGTTCTGCTGGTGCTGCTTCACGAGTTCGCCGATCTGCCGACCGAGCTCGTGCGCGGCCCAGCCAAGGTGCGTCTCGAGGATCTGCCCCACGTTCATACGGGACGGCACTCCGAGCGGGTTCAGCACAATCTCGACCGGCGTGCCATCGGGCAGGTACGGCATATCTTCCTCGGGAAGAATGCGCGCGATCACACCCTTGTTCCCGTGACGGCCCGCCATCTTGTCCCCAACGCTCAGCTTGCGCTTCATCGCGATATACACCTTCACGAGCTTGATAACACCCGGAGAAAGTTCGTCGCCCTTCTGCAGCTTGCCGATCTTGTCATTTGTGATCTTGCGCAGCACATCGATCTGGCGAGAAGTCATCTCCTCGATCTCGTCGATCTGCTCATTCACGCGCGGGTCCTTGTCGTTGTAGCGGATGCGCTTCAGGTTCTTGGTCGAGATCAGCTCGATCGTTTCGCGATCGAGAATATTTCCCTTCACCAGCAGACGCTTGTTCGTACGCTCGTCGTGCAGGTCAGCCTGGACTTCCTTGGCTCCAAGAATCATTTCAAGCCGCTTCAGCCGCTCGTCGGTGAGAATACGAATCTCATCGGCGAGGTTCTTCTCAAGCTTCGCAATCTGCTCACTCTCGATCTGCAACGCACGCTCGTCCTTGTCCTGACCCTTGCGGGAGAAGATGCGAACATCGACGACCGTGCCTTCGATACCCGGAGGGCACGTCAGCGAGGCATCGCGTACATCGCCGGCCTTTTCACCGAAGATCGCGCGCAGCAGCTTTTCTTCCGGCGTCAGCTGGGTCTCGCCCTTGGGCGTCACCTTGCCGACCAGGATGTCGTTGTGTCGAATCTTGGCGCCGATGCGAATTACACCGCTTTCATCCAGGTCACGCAGAGCGTGCTCTGAGACGTTCGGAATATCGCGCGTGATTTCTTCCGGCCCCAGCTTCGTGTCGCGCGCCTCAATCTCGAACTCCTCGATATGCACGGAGGTGTAATAGTCCTCGCGCACGAGCTTTTCCGAGATCAGGATCGCATCCTCGAAGTTGTAGCCGCGCCACGGCATGAAGCCAACCAGCACGTTGCGGCCGAGCCCAAGCTCGCCCTGCTCTGTGCACGGACCGTCCGCAATCACCTGGCCCTTCAGAACGCGGTCACCCTTGCGCACGATCGGTTTTTGGTTAATGCAGGTGTTCTGGTTCGAGCGCTTGAACTTAATGAGCTGGTAGATATCGGACCCCACCTCACGCGAAAGCTGCGTAGGGTGGTGCTCGCCTTCGACACGGATGATGATGCGCTCGGAATCAACTGAGTCCACCACGCCGTTGCGGCGGGCCGAAATGACAGCGCCTGAGTCGCGCGCCGTCACGCCTTCCATGCCGGTGCCCACAAACGGCGCTTCTGCCACAAGCAAAGGCACAGATTGCCGCTGCATGTTCGCGCCCATCAGCGCACGGTTCGCGTCATCGTGCTCGAGGAACGGCACGAGTGATGCCGCGACCGAAACAAGCTGCTTCGGGCTTACATCGACATAGTCAATCTCGTCGCGGGACACCAGGACAAAGTTACCCTGGCGCCGCGCATTGACGAGTTCGTTGACGATGCGTCCTTCTTCATTCAGCTCAACGTTCGCCTGCGCGATCGTGTGGCGATCTTCTTCCCACGCCGACAGATAGAAGGAAAAGGGCTCGAACTCGATCTCACGCTTGCCGGCGGCGCGCAGCTCTTCGTTCTTCTGCCCCGCCTCGTTCTTCTCGAGGTGATCGCCGACACGCATGCCGCTCTCGCCTGCGTTGGTCACCTGCACGTAATCGATCATCTGCGCACCACGCACACGCCGGTACGGGCTCTCGATAAAGCCGTACTCATTGATCCGCGCGAAGCACGAAAGCGATGAGATCAGGCCGATGTTCGGACCTTCCGGCGTCTCGATCGGGCAGATACGGCCATAGTGCGTCGGGTGCACGTCGCGCACCTCGAAACCGGCACGCTCACGTGACAGGCCACCCGGTCCAAGCGCCGAGAGACGCCGCTTGTGCGTAATCTCGGAGAGTGGGTTGGTCTGATCCATGAACTGTGACAGTTGCGACGAACCGAAGAACTCGCGGATCGCAGCCATCACCGGCTTTGCGTTGATGAGGTCGTGCGGCATCGCCGTCGACATCTCCTGGTACACGCTCATCTTTTCCTTGATGGCGCGCTCCATGCGTACGAGCCCGATGCGGAACTGGTTCTCCATCAACTCGCCGACCGCGCGGACGCGGCGGTTGCCAAGGTGGTCGATGTCGTCGACCGCACCGATATTTTTACGCAGCTTCAGCAGGTACTTAATTGTCGCGTAGAAATCATCAGGCGTTAGCGTCCGGTGATCGAGCGAAGTCGCTTCCTGGTTCTCATACAGCTTGATGTTGAACTTGAGCCGACCCACCCGCGAGAAGTCATACTTGCGCGGGTCGAAGAACATGCCCTCAAACAGCGCAGTCGCGGTGTCAAGCGTCGGCGGATCGCCCGGGCGCAGCTTGCGGTAGATCTCGATCAGCGCCTCTTCCGGCTTGTGCACCGAGTCGCGGCGCAGCGTGTTGGTGATGATGTTGCCGACTTCATCCTTCTCCGGAAAGAAGACCTGGACCTCGGCAATGCCCGCCTCTGAAATCTTGTGTAGCTTGTCCGGCGTCAGCTCGAGGTTGGCCTCGAGAAACACCTCACCCGTCTCCGTATCGAGCACATCCGCTGCGGTCATCGCGCCATCAAAATCCGCGCCCTCAACTTCGATCTCCGTGACACCCGCGGCACGCAGGTTCTTGAGAATCGACGGCGAAATCTTGCGTCCGGCCGCGACAATCTCTGAACCGTTCACGGAAACCGCAGTCGCCGGCTTCACGCCGAGCAGGTTCGTCGCCACAGTGTCGGACGAAAGCTGCCAGAACACCTTGCCGTCCCGCAGCTTGAGCGTATCAACCGTGTAAAAGCTCTTCAGTATCTGTTCATCCGTGCGAAGGCCGAGCGCGCGCAGGAAGATAGTGCCCAGGAACTTACGCTTGCGATCGATGCGAACGTACAGCGTGTTCTTCTGGTCGAACTCGAACTCAACCCACGAGCCGCGGTACGGAATGATCTTGCCCAGAAAGTAGGTACGGTTGTTCGCCGTCTCGAAGAAGACGCCCGGCGAGCGGTGTAGCTGCGACACAATGACGCGCTCAGTGCCGTTGACGATGAAGGTGCCGTTCTGCGTCATCAGCGGAATATCGCCGAAGAACACTTCCTGCTCCTTGATATCGCGTACCGACTTGGCGCCCGTGTCCGGGTCCTTGTCGTAGATCGTGAGGCGCACCGTGACCTTCAGCGGCGCCGAGTACGTCATGCCGCGCTCTTCGCACTCCGCTTGGTCGTACTTCAGCTGCAGGCCGACAGGGTCACCGCACTTGTTACAGAAGTCCGGCGTGTTTTTGTTGTAGGTGCCGCACTTATGGCAAAGCACATCGCCCGGGTGGAACGGGTCGGTTATCACCATGTTGCCGCAATTGCAGCAGGCTGTCCGCAAATGGTGCAGCCCTTTCAGGTGGCCGCACTTGCACTCCCAGTTACCAATCGAGAAATCGACGAAATCGAGCTGCGAGATATTGCGAAAATCCGTGATCGGAAAGACAGAGGTAAACACCGAGTGGAGACCGTTGTCATCTCGTTCGCTCGGCAGCTTGTCCATTTGCAGAAAGCGCTCATACGACCGGCGCTGCACTTCGATTAGGTTGGGTATCTGGATTGGAGTCGGGATCTTGGAAAAATCGAGTCGGCTGCGAAGGGCTCGGATCTCGTTCGGCATCGGTTGCTCCTCTTGGCCCGGGTACACGAGAGAAAGACAGGCGGCCCGGAACCACGCAGCCTGCGCACACACCCACAGCAAAGCGCTACCTGTCCCGACTGCCTCGTTCAGCCGGAAACCGCCTTGCCAAAACCGCTTGCCAGGGAAGGCCCGGCGAGCTTAAAAGATAGCTACTTGCATGCAACCTGCCCCTTGCGGAACAGGCTCCTATCACTCATTCCACCCATCCAGCGGGAGCCGGATTGTGAAACCGCGCCCGGAACGCAAAATTGCCTGTGAGCCAAGGGCAGCACAAGCACGGGAAAGTTCGAAGCTACAGGAATGTATTGATACGGGGAACCGCTCCCTGCCATTTCAGGCGTAAATCGCTTGTCTTTCCCAACCTCCGGAAGACAGCGAAGCCCTCCCGGTCGCGAATTGCGCCCAGAAAGGGTTCAGAATTTTGTTTTCGAAACAGAAAACCAAGCGGCAGCTCGGAGTGAAGTGGCACAACATTTATGCTACTGCACTTCTGGGGCCATTGCAAGCGAAAGGCCCCGGATCAGCAAAAGCCGACCGGAGCCCCACCCGGAACGCCTACTTGACTTCGACTGTTGCGACGCCATCGAACTTCTTGCGGATGGCTTCTGCATCGTCCTTGCTGATGTTCTCCTTGAGCGGCTTCGGTGCGCCGTCCACCAGGTCCTTCGCCTCTTTCAAGCCAAGCGCCGTCACTTCACGAACGGCCTTGATCGTATTGATCTTGTTCGCGCCCGCATCCTTCAGGATGACCGTGAACTCGGTCTGCTCAGGTGCTGCTTCTGCTGCCGCCGCGCCGCCGCCGGCAGCCATCACCGGGGCTGCCGCCGCTGCTGATACGCCAAGACGCTCTTCGAGCTTCTTCACCAGGGCTGCCGCATCGAGCAGCGTCAACCCAACAATCTGTTCTTCCAACTGCGCGAGATCCGCCATGTTTCTTCTCCCTTGTTTCGATTCAATCTTGATGCATCCAGGTCTTGCGATCCGGATGGAGGAACTGAGTTTCCACCAGTCTGCACTGGCTGGCGAGTCGATCGCGAAGCAGCTTCCGATGTGCCCAGACCAGCACCCCGCTCCTGTCTTCCCCGCCGAACTTGCGGATCGAGCACCTAGCCTTCGGCCGGCGCCTCGTCAACAGTCGCTTCCGCCTGCTTCTCTTCCGGCTGCTTCTGCTCCGACTCAGCCGCTGTCGCCGCTTCGACTACCGGCGCTGCGTCGGCCACTGGCACTGCCTCGACTGCCGGCTGGGGCTCCTCCGCCACCGCAGGCTCCACCCTTGCCGCAGGTGCCGGCGCGCTGCCTGCCGCAAACTTGTTCTTCTCGACCCCCTGGCTCACAACGACTGCCAGGTCCCGGCCAGTTGCCGCCATGACCGTCGCAAGCCGCTGCGCGGGGGCGTTGATAAGGAACAGTAGCTTCGAGAACAGCTCTTCCTTGCCCGGCATCGTCGCCAGCGCCTGCACTTCGGCTACGTTGATGATCTTGCCGTCGACAATGCCCAGCTTGAAGGTAAACTGCGCGTTCTCTTTGACCCAGGCGGCCAACGCCTTGGCCAGCGCAACCGGATCGCCGCTGGTGTACGCCACAGACGACACACCCTTCAATCCCTGGAGCGCTTCCGCGATCGCCGTACCCTCGGAAGCGCGGCCAGCCAACTTGTTCTTGACCACTCGATAGCTGCCGCCCGCTTCGCGTACCTTCTGCCGCAGAGCAAAATCCTGCTGCACGGTCAACTTGCTGAACGTCCCTACAATCGCGCTGGTCGACCCCTGCAGCTCCGCTGCAAGTGCCCCGACCTTTTCAACCTTCTTCGCCCTCGTCAATGCCATCCGGCAACCCCAATCGTGCTAACCCTTTTGAACGCTCTCCCAGCAGGCAGGAGTGCTCCGGAGCAGGCAGGCGCGGCTAGCAGCCCTGCCCCGCGGAGCGATCAGTAAAGATGAAGAACTACGGGCGCGCGCTTATGCCTTGGCTGCCGCATCAGAGACCGACTGATCCAGCGGAATGCCGGGCCCCATCGTCGACGACAGCGTGATCCCCTTAACGTACCGGCCTTTCGCCGCGGAAGGCTTCGCGCGCATGACGCTAGAAATCACTGTCATGGCGTTCTCGACCAGCTTCTCAGCCGGAAAAGAAATCTTACCCACCGGGCAGTGCACCAGCGCCGTCTTGTCCGTGCGGAACTCGATCTTACCGGCCTTGATCTCTCTCACGGCAGCCGCGACATCGCTCGCAACAGTCCCCGTCTTCGGATTCGGCATCAACCCCCGCGGTCCGAGCACCTTACCCAAACGTCCCACCGACTTCATCATGTCCGGCGTTGCGATCAACGCATCGAAATCCGTCCAGCCTTCTTTTTGAATTCGCTCGACCATCTCTTCACCGCCGACATACTCGGCGCCAGCCGCCTCGGCTTCCTTCAGTCGATCGCCGGTCGTGATGACAGCAACGATCTTCGTCTTGCCCAGGCCGTGCGGCAGCACCACAGTGCCGCGAACCATCTGGTCAGCGTGGCGAGGGTCCACACCAAGACGCAACGTCAGGTCAACAGTCTCGTCGAATTTGGCGAATTTGATCTTCTGTAGAAGAGGGACAGCATCCTGCAGAGTGTAGGGGCGTGCCTCGACCTGGGCGCGCGCAGCCGCGATGTTCTTAGTAATCTTCTGTGCCATAAATCCTGTCTCCCACCGCGATGGCGCATACGCACCAGCCGTGGTCCTGTTGACGAGTTCCAGACCTGAGTCGGGAACAACCTTTTAAGTATGACGGAAACCGATACTTCTGCGCAAGCAGAAGCTAAGCAACCACCTCAATGCCCATAGACCGCGCCGTGCCCTTGATGCTCTTGACTGCTGTATCGACCGACGCGGCATTCAGGTCCGGCATCTTCTGCGTGGCGATCTCGCGCACCTGCGCCTCGGTCACGCTGCCCACCTTGGTCTTGTTCGGCACCCCTGACCCCTTGGCGAGCCCGGCCGCTTTTTTCAACAGAACAGCCGCCGGCGGGGTCTTGGTGACGAAACTGAAGGTGCGATCGGCATAAACAGTGATGACGACAGGGATAATTAGCCCGGCCATCTCCTTGTTCTGCGTCCGCGCATTGAACTGCTTGCAGAACTCCATGATATTGACCTGAGCCTGGCCCAGCGCCGGGCCGACCGGCGGCGCAGGCGTACCCTTGCCTGCTTCGATCTGGAGCTTGACGTATCCTTGGATCTTCTTCGTTGGCGGCATTGTCCTGTTCTCTTTTCTTCTGCCTGAGCCGACGCAAATACGCGGGCCTGCAGCGACGATCTACTTAGTTCTCAAGCGAAACTGTCAGCGACGAGAAGCGGTCTCATAAACCCGCAATGCCAGAAGAGTCACCCATGAGACCCGCCGCCGAAGCGGGGGTTCACACTCTCCATTGAAGCCACAATGGCATATATGAGACCGCTTCTATGCTTCAACCTTGTCAACCTTGCCGAACTCGAGCTCGACCGGGGTCGAGCGCCCAAAAATTGTAACCATCACCTTCACGGTCTGGCGATCTTCGTTGACCTCGTCTACCACGCCGTTAAAGTTGGCGAACGGCCCCTCGGTGATGCGCACCGACTCGTTCTTCTCGAACTTGATCTTGAGCTGCGGCTTTTCCTTGCTTGCCTCTGACCGGAACAGCAGCGACGAAACCTCTTCCTCGCTCATCGAAACAGGCTTGTCGCCCGTGCCCAGGAAACCGGTCACGCGCGGCGTGTTCTTGATCGTGTGCCACAGGTCATTATCGAGATCCATCTCGACCAGCACATACCCCGGCAGGAACACCTTCTCCGTGATCTTCTTCTTGCCGTTCACTAGTTCCGTGTGCGACTCAAGCGGAATCTCGATGCGACCGATCTTGTCCTGGAGCCCGAACGAGTGCTTACGCGTCTCGATCGCCTCCTTAACCTTGCGCTCAAATCCTGAGTACGCATGGATCACATACCATTTAAACCGCTCGTTCGCCGGCGGCTCCAGGGCGGGAGCGCCGTCCACGGCAGCATCCGCCGCTGCCTGCTCTTCAGGCGACAGCTCGCTTGCCGGGGCCGCTGCTTTCAACTCGTCCTGCTGCTCGTCCGCCATCTATCCTCACAAACCAGAGAACCGCTTTTAAATCGAAAATCTATGTTTCGCTGCCAGCCCAATCGCCAATTTATGATCCGCCAAGCCAGTGCAGCAGAATCTGCAGCACGTAATTCAGCACCGTATCCACCACGTAGAAAAAAGCCGCAAATGCAAACACAGCCAAAATCACCACGGTCGTGGTCGACTGCACCTCGGCTCGCGAAGGAGAGGTGACCTTGCGCATTTCGCTGCGTACTTCCCCAAGAAAGTTCCGGCCACGCGTAATGGGGCTTTCGCGAGGGCTCTCCGGGGTCGTGGTGATTACGGCTGCTTTCGCCATTGGCTTCTCTCGCTCTTCCATACAACTGCCCATCTGCTGCGGCAGGCACTCATAAACTGGCAGGGGCGCTCGGATTCGAACCGAGAAGTTCGGTTTTGGAGACCGACAGTTTAACCATTGAGCTTACGCCCCTGTATTGCGGTAAGCACTCGACTCACCGCGCATTCGCCCGGCCCGGAGGGCTGTCCCGCAGGACATACCGCTCGGGATCCCGTCCTACTTGGTTTCCTTGTGCGGGGTGTGCTTGCGGCAACGGTTACAAAACTTCTGGAACTCCAGGCGACCCGTGGTCGTCTTCTTGTTCTTCGTCGTCGAGTAGTTCCGTTCCTTGCACTCTCCGCAGGCCAACGTCACGATTTCACGCATTTCTTTATCCTATCCGAACTTGCGCCGCATTCCCAGCGACGCGCGGCTAGGGTAAATCCCTGCCGCTCGTTCTGCTTCATTCCTGGTGCTCTCATACTTGACGCAATACTACAGGCGGAATCGCTACGCGATGATCTCGCTAATCGTGCCCGCGCCCACGGTCCGGCCGCCTTCGCGAATCGCGAACCGCAGACCCTTCTCCATCGCCACCGGCGTGTGCAGCTCGATCTCCAGCGCAATGTTGTCGCCCGGCATCACCATCTCCGTGCCCTCCGGCAGCTTCGCCGTCCCCGTCACATCCGTCGTGCGAAAGTAGAACTGCGGACGGTACCCGTTGAAGAACGGCGTGTGCCGACCGCCCTCTTCTTTGCTCAACACGTAAATCTCACCCTTGAACTTGGTGTGCGGCTTGATCGAGTTCGTCTTCGCCAGCACCATCCCGCGCTCCACATCTTCCTTCGCGATGCCGCGCAGCAGCAGCCCGGCATTGTCACCCGCCATGCCCTCGTCCAGCTGCTTCTTGAACATCTCGACGCCCGTCACCACCGTCTTGCGCGTGTCGCGGAAACCGACAATCTCCGCTTCCTCGCCCACCTTGATCTTGCCCCGCTCAATCCGGCCCGTCACCACCGTGCCCCGACCAGAAATCGAGAAAATATCCTCAATCGGCATCAGGAACGGTAGCTCGATCGCACGCGCCGGCAGAGGAACATTATCGTCCACAGCCTGCATCAGCTCGTCAATCTTCGCTTCCCACTGCGCCTCGCCGTTCAAACCGCCCAGCGCCGAACCGCGAATCACCGGCACATCATCACCCGGAAAGTTGTACTTCGACAGCAGCTCGCGGACCTCCATCTCGACCAGGTCCACCAGCTCCTCGTCATCAACCGCGTCGCACTTGTTCAGAAACACCACAATGTACGGCACACCAACCTGACGCGCCAGCAGCACGTGCTCCTTGGTCTGCGGCATCGGGCCGTCTGTCGCCGCCACCACCAGAATGCCGCCGTCCATCTGCGCCGCGCCCGTGATCATATTCTTGATGTAATCCGCGTGGCCAGGGCAGTCGACGTGCGCATAATGCCGGTTCTTGGTCTCGTACTCCACGTGCGAGGTCGCGATCGTAATACCCCGCTCCCGCTCCTCCGGAGCATTATCAATCGTGTCAAACGAACGGAACTTATTGTTCGGGTTGTGCTTCGACAACACCTTCGTAATCGCCGCCGTCAACGTCGTCTTCCCATGATCAATATGACCAATCGTCCCAACATTTACATGCGGCTTGCTGCGATCAAACTTTTCCTTGCCCATCGCTGCTTCTTTCTCCTCAAAGCGGTTCAAAATAACCGGCTGAACTTAAACATTCGGCACTGGAAGTGCCTGCTGATTTACGCGCCACGTGAATCAGTAGTATGCATAAACCTTCAAAAACTTGGCCCGCAGTTCCGGCGCGACCTGCTCCACCCGGCTCAGGTACTCCTCGCGTACATGGCCCCGGTCCGAGTCACCCAGGGCCGCGTAGCTGGCCGAGATCTCGGGTCCGAACAGCCCGCTCGCCAGGATTGCCTCAAACTGCCGCGCACGCAGACGATTGCGCTGCAGATTGCGCAGGTACCCGGCAATATGGGCCGAGGCAAAGGTCTTTTCAAGCGACGCATGGACCTTGCCATAGGTCGCTTCGTCCTGGATGGGAAGTACTGCTTGCTCAAACATGCGCTGCTGTCTCTCGCCTCAAACTGCTTCAGTGATCCGGATGATGGAGCGGGAGACGGGAATCGGACCCGCGACCAACAGCTTGGAAGGCTGTGACTCTACCACTGAGTTACTCCCGCGCTCCTGTGGACCACGCTGCGCCCACATCCTGCCCTTGCCAACTGCTATCGCGAAACATCTGGAGCTGATGATGGGATTCGGACCCACGACCTCTCCCTTACCAAGGGAGTGCTCTACCGACTGAGCTACATCAGCCTGCCCCTGCCGGATGAAACTCCGGCAAACCTGCGCGTCTCCGCGCTTTTGAAACCCTGCCCGCTTCGGTACTAACCGCTTCGGCGCCCTGTCAGCACCACCCGAAGCCCGAAGCCCGCAAGCACAACCAGCACCACGTCGCGAACCCTGTCCGCATCCATGGTAGCCCACGCCAGCGCCGCCGTACATCCCAGCACGCCCAACGCAACCCATTGCCGCTGCGCGCCTTCAAGACGCATCGGCCCTGCCCAGTGCTTCTCCACCCGGAGCAGCGCCCGGGAACGGAAGGAAAATTGTGGTGCACAGGGAAGGATTTGAACCTTCGTAGCTCCTAGGAGCGGCAGATTTACAGTCTGCTGCCATTAACCACTCGGCCACCTGTGCCCGTTTGTACAACTGCTTCTCTGCGCCGGGACGTGGCTTGCACCGCACAGGCGTCAGCACCTGTATCGAAACACTCCCCTGCTGTTGAGCCTTGTTTTGTGGAGCTGGCGAAGGGACTTGAACCCCCGACCACCTGATTACAAATCAGGAGCTCTACCAACTGAGCTACGCCAGCCCTCCCGGGCGCGGCGCCCCTTCAGAGCGAAAAAAGCAGCGCACGAAGTTTGAGGCTAGCACAGCTTAGACCACGCTGCAATCTAGCTAGCGGCATCGCCTGGACCCGTCGCGCACATTCCTTTGGTGTTGCTTCAGGCAAGCAGGTATGCCGTCGAACCGTCGTCTGCGTGGTACCGTGTTGCGACGGGAGAACACGCGCCTTGGCGATCGACGCAGCGAGCACCGCGGAGCGCATCGAGTACCGCGGACATATCCTCCCGCTCGACGGCCTGCGCGGCGCCGGTATGCTCACCGTCCTGCTGTTCCACGCCTTTTACGACTCCAACTACCCCGCCGTCCCGGGCAGCTGGCAGGCCTACTTCATCCACGCCACCACGCTCGGCGCCGCCGGCATGACCATGTTCTTCTCGCTCTCAGGCTTCCTCATCACCGGCATCCTGCTCGATTCGGTCGACCGCCCGCACTACTGGAAGAACTTCTACGTCCGACGCGCCCTGCGCATCCTGCCTGCCTACCTGCTCATGCTCGCCGTGCTCAAGCTGGGCCACTTCGTTTCCTGGCGATTCGTCCTCGCCTGCGTGCTCTACATCGGCAACATGGCCCGGCTCGTCGGCGCGCATTCGCAGGAGTACGGCGTCATGTGGACCCTCGCCGTCGAAGAGCAGTTCTACCTCATCTGGCCCTTCTTCGTGCGCTTCTGCAGCCGCCGCACCCTGGTGTGGCTCACCGTGGCGGGCGTCGTGCTCACGCCCTTTTTCCGGCTCGCGCTGGGCTCGGTCGGCATCGAGACCTTCCTCAACACCCCCTCGAACGTCGACTCCATCGTCTCCGGCGCCCTGCTCGCCCTTTTGCTGCGCGACGGCACCGTCCACCGCGCCAATATCCGCAGAATCGCGCGCCGACTCGCCATCCTCGGCGGCATCGCCATCATTCCGGTCCTGCTCACCGCCCTGCACGGCTACGCCGGCAACAGGCCGGCTACGCTGCTGATGAACAGCTTCCGCCAGCCGCCGATCCTCGCGCTGTTCGCCGCTTACGCACTGTTCGCAGTAGCCAACCACCGCAAAAACGGCCCGCCGCCCAGCCCCACGCTGCGCTTTTTCGTCTTCTTCGGCGATATCAGCTACGGCCTCTACCTCGTCCACCAGCTCGTCTTCCGGCAGTATGACAAGTACGTCGCGCACACCGTGCTCGGCGGCTACAACCAGAACTTCGGCCTGCTGCTGCTACGTTTCTTCATCACCGGCATCATTGCGACAGCCATCGCCTGGTTGTCGCGCCGATACTTCGAAGACCGTTTCCTCGCCCAGAAGAACCGCCTCGCACCCTACAAAGGCGACCCGCAAAAAGTCTCCATCCCGGAGCCCGGCGTCGCCCCGGGCACTGAAACCTCATAAGACCGCCTTCGCGGCTGGCGGCCACTTCGTGGCGTGTTCTCGTTTACGTGCCGGTGCGGGCGATTGTGGGCCTCGCAATGCTCGGCATTAGAGGACTCACATCCCGACCAACGGAAGGGCCACCAGGCAAGCTCCCGCACATCACGATCACACGCCACGAAGTGGCCGCCAGCCGAATAGGGCTATGCCCCAGCGTAGGCGGTTTTACGCCTTTGCAATGGCGTAGTCTGAACTTCAATCCTCTTCCCTGGGAGCTTCTCTGGTGCGCTGGTCGCGTGGACGCGTCGTTCTGCTGGTTTTCGTCGTCGCACTCGCACTGGGCGCGGCGCTCTTCTTCTGGCGCAAAAATACAGCGCCCCTGGTCGCGCGGATTCTCCCCGAGTCGCAGGGTGTTCTCTACTTCAATCTGAGCCCGCTGCGTGCCGCCACCCACTTCGACCGCAAGCCTGTCCAGCACGCGCCCGACTACCAGCAGTTCATCAATGCTACCGGCATAAATTTTGAGCGCGACCTCAACCAGGCAGCCTTCGCACTCGACCGGCTGCCCGATGCGACCGGACCCAATGGAGGCCTCGCGTTCTCCGAGGTCTTTGCTGGACGCTTCGACCCGGTGCGCCTCGCCAACTATCTCGGCGGCATCGCCGGCTCGTCTGAAACTTACGACAGCCGCACGATCTTCAACATTGCGAGCGATGGACGCACCGTGCGGGTCGCCATCCTGCCCCACGGTATGGTTGCCATCAGCAATACCCCAACCGCCGAGCAGATCCATTCCATGCTCGACCGCGCCCGTACCGCGTGGCTGCCCTTCGGCTCCACCGAGCCCACCCTTCTGGCCCGCCATTACAGCGACCTGCCCATGCTCTCGCTCGCCTGGGGCATCGGGCAGATCGGCCTGCCGTTCGGCGACCACGGCGAGTTCCGCGTCTTCGGCTTCACGCTGCCCTTCCGGCTCGACGCGACCTTTGTCGCGTCACTGCGCTGGACCGGGAGCCTGCGACTGCGGATTGAGGAGATCGCTCCCAATGAAGCTTCCGCCCACGCCTCGGCCCAGGCGCTGAAAGGCCTGCTGCAGGTGGGCCGTTTCGCCGAGAACAATCTGCCCGGCCAGGTCACCAACGCCGACACCCAGGCCCTGCTCAACAGCGCTTCCGTCGTCCAGTACAACGATCGCGCCGTATTGAACGCGACCCTGCCTGAAAACCTCCTCCACTCCCTCGTATCCACGCCCGACCAGCTTGCGCCGGGGCACAGCCACCCATAGACACAAGAAAAGCCGCCCACTGCCGCGGCGGCTTTCGCTTACATCGGGAATAAAATGCGTTACTGGCCGCCGTGCGCCGGCAAGGTGGATGGGGTCGTCGCTGTCCGCGCTTCCTGCTGCTCCATCGTCTCGCGCAGGTATTTGTGCGGGTTCACCGGCGTGTTGTTCACGCGAACCTCGTAGTGCAGGTGTGGGCCGGTGCTGCGGCCTGCTGAGCCGACATAGCCGATCACCTGTCCCTGTCTTACGATTTGCCCGGATACCACGGCAAACGCCGAAAGGTGCCCGTAAATCGTCGTAATGCCACCCCCGTGGTCGACGATCATCTCGCGTCCGTAACCGCTCGCCGGCCCTGCTTTCGCAATCACCCCGTCTGCCGGCGCGTGGATCGGCGTCCCGTACGTTGTCGCTATGTCGAGCCCGGCATGGAAGGCGCCCTCCCCATTAAACGGATCAAGCCGCTCTCCGAAGGAACTGGTGAGCCGTCCAGTTACCGGCCACAGGCTCGGGACCTGCACGCCGGCCAGCACAGTGTCGGCGTTGGTTGCGAATGCGTGCGGCGTGTAACTGAAGCGCGGTTCCATATGCATGGAAATCGCTGTCGTCCGCAGTTCAGTGAACTCGTTCAAGCTTTTGGCATAAGCCTGCTGGCTGAAGCCGGCGGAACTGTCCGGCGAGCTGTCCGCGAGCACAGGGACTGCCGCTGTGGCCACTGCCCTGGTGCTGCGGGCATGCATCCCGTACAGAGCGGAGACCTGACTCGCAAGCGCCCCGAGCGATGCCGCCTGGACGTCCTTCTGGTGTACCTGCACCTGCAGCTTCGCATAATCCTTGCGCAGCGTATCGCTCTGCGAACGCACCTGGTTATAACTCGCCGTCTTCAGGAGCATCCGGCTGTACGACCCGGCCATACCTGCGATCGTGAACGCGCCCACCAGTGCCGCCGCGACGAAAATATACGCATAGCTCAGCGGGACCGGCACCTTTCGGAGCCGCCCGTCTGATTCCCGTGCGACGAAGATAATGTAGAAACGCTTGTTCACGAAAGACCACCTGTACCGTGCTGCTCTGAAACCGCCCTGCCGCCTGTTTGCGGAGACAGCTGTGCCACAAAGTACCCCGAAAGGCACTTACTCCTGACGGTATCAGCGGCTGTCCCGCAGGGTCAATGCCTCCGCAGCCATTCGGATTGACGGTATTGAGTCGGTAACATACCTATCGTAACTTCTTCCTTCCCAGCCCTGCCGGTCTTCGCTTACGATCGATCTCGTGAAAAGTGAAACAATTCTTTATGCCATCGACGAAGAGCTGGACCGGCTGCGCAGGATTCGGAACCTGCTGCTGGGTGCCCCGGCAGATGCGCGCTGGCATGCTGTTGCCCGCGGCGCCGCTCCAAAAAAGCGCAATCTGTCCGACGATGCCCGGCAACGGATCGTCGACGCTCAGAAGCGTCGCTGGGCAGCCCAGAAAGCAAACGTCTGACGTCCATTTCGGCTTTGTCCCGGGTAATTCGGCACGTGGTAATGGGTAAGCTGAAGACTACATGCCCCCGTCCCGGAATAGGTTGACGTCTCGGAATGCGTTCTCTCCAACGAGCGAACGTGCCCTGATCGCCGGCCTGCAGGCCCGTCTGCCCGCAGCCGGGAGCCGGCAGCTGCGTGTCGGCATTGGCGATGACTGCGCCGTGCTGCGCGTCCCCGCCGGGCACGAGCTCGCCGTCACGACAGACCTGCTGCTTGAGACGGTGCATTTTCGCCGCGACTGGCATTCGCCCGAGTCTGCCGGCCACCGCTGCCTGGCCCGCGGGCTCAGCGATCTCGCAGCCATGGGCGCGCGCCCCCTCGCCGCCTTTCTCTCGCTCGCGCTCCCCCCGGCGCTTGCCGGTAGCTGGAGCACCCATTTTCTCGATGGACTGCTGGCCCTGGCGCGCGAAGCCCGCGTGCCGCTTGCCGGGGGCGACACAGCGCAAGCCCCGCCCGTGGCGAATGGTGAAGCCCTGGTCACCGCAGACATCCTCCTGCTCGGCTCGCTGCCGACAGGCACGGCGATGCTACGCTCCGGCGCCCGAGCCGGCGATCGGATCTACGTTACCGGGGCGCTCGGCGGTGCGGCGGCTGAGCTCGCTTCGCTTCCCGTTCGCGCGGGAGCCGCGCAGCGCCTGCACAAGGCGATCCCGGGTCACCCGCAGCTTTTTCCGCAGCCACGTCTCGCGCAGGGCCTGCGCCTTCGCTCGCTCGCCAGCGCCTGCATCGATCTCAGCGACGGCCTCTCGACCGACCTGGCCCACCTGTGCGAGAGCTCCGGGCTTGCAGCCGAGATCGACGCAGCCGCCGTCCCCCTGCACCCGCTTGCCGCTCAATCCGCTGACCCGCTCACGCTCGCCCTGCACGGCGGCGAGGACTACGAACTGCTGTTCACGGCTCCAGCAGCCGCTCGCGTTCCCCGTGCCATCGCCGGCGTTCCTATCCACGGCATCGGTCGAATGCTCCGGCGAACAAAGGGGCAGCCCGGCGTCACGCTGGTCGCGGCAGATGGCAGTAGCAGCCCGCTGGCCAACCGGGGTTGGGAGCATTTTCGACTGCCGGTTAAACGGATGTAACTGTTCGCCTCCCCAACAGTCCCTCGCGACAGGCGGTACTGGAGACCACCCTGTGGTTGGTAGCATCAGGCATATGGCTCCCGTTCGCGTCCGCTTCGCCCCCTCGCCCACTGGCATGCTCCACGTCGGCAATGCCCGCACCGCCCTGTTCAACTGGCTGTACGCCCGCGGTCAGGAGCCCGGCAGCGCCTTCGTGCTTCGCGTGGAGGACACCGATGTCGAGCGCAGCGAGGAAAAGCACGAGCTGCAACTGATGGAAGACCTGCTCTGGCTCGGCCTGCGCTGGGATGAAGGCCCGGTCACCGGCGGCCCCTACGCGCCCTATCGCCAGAGCGAGCGGCTCGCCACCTACGCCCGCCATACTGACCAGCTGCTGGCTGCCGGCAGCGCCTACCGCTGCTTCTGCACAGTCGAGCAGCTGGAACACGACCGCCAGGTCGCGCTTTCCACCCATCAGCCGCAGAATTATGTCGGCCGCTGCCGCTCTATTTCACCGGAAGAGTCCTCCGCCCGCGTCACGGCGAGTGAGCAGTTTGCCGTGCGCCTGCGCATCCCCGATCACGCTCTGCGCTTTCACGACCTGGTCCGCGGCCCGGTCGAGTTCCCCAGCGACACCATCTCGGACCCCGTGCTGGTGCGCGCCGGCACAAACAGCGCGGGCGGCATGCCGGTCTACAACTACGTCGTCACCATCGACGACGCGCTCATGGGCATCACCCACGTCATCCGCGGCGACGACCACATCTCCAACACCCCGCGCCAGGTTGCCATCTACGAGGCCTTCGGTTGGCCCGTGCCGGAGTTCGCGCACCTCTCTACCATCCTGGGACCGGACCGCGAGCGCCTGTCCAAGCGCCACGGCGCCACGTCCATCGCCAGCTTCCGCGAAATGGGTATCCTGCCGGAGGCGCTGGTCAACTACCTGGCCCTGCTCGGCTGGGGGCCGGCCGGCGGCGACCGCGAAATCTTCTCAGCCGAAGAGCTGGTGCGGGAGTTTCACCTGGAACGCATCACCGCATCGCCGGCGGTGTTCGACTGGGACAAGCTGCGCTACCTGAACCGCCACTACATCAAGACCAACGATCCGGCGCGCCTGCTGGGTCTCGCATGGCCTTTCTTCACCGCCGCAGGCCTGCTGCCGCCCCGGGGCGCCGCCGCGCCTGAAGTCGTCGGCTGGGCCGCGTCCATGCTGGCGCTCTTCCTGCACTCGATCGATCAGCTTGATGAACTGCCGGGCAAGGCCGCATTCCTGTTCGGCTTCGACCCGTCCGCAGCCGCCGCCGAGCCGGAGAACGCCGCCGTACTCGCAGCCGAGAGCTCGCGCAGGGTGCTCGCCGCTTTTGCCGCCCGCGTCGAAGCCCACCTCGGCGCTATCACCCCTGAGCTTTTCAAACAATGGATGAACGAAGTCAAAACCGAAACCGGCGTCAAGGGAAAGGACCTCTTTCACCCCATCCGGATCGCACTTACGGGTGTCCACTCCGGCCCGGAGTTCGATAAACTTCTGCCGGTGATCGAGTTCGGCGCGGAGCTGGCGTTGCCAAAACCCGTGCCGAGCGTGCGAGAACGGCTCCGTAGCTTCCAGGCGCTCGCCTGAATCCGGCGCGGTTACTGCACAGATGCATCCGCGCCACCGGCAGCCCGCCCGTAAAAGCTCAACGCCGCGTCCCCCTGCTCGAGCACCCGTGTGCGCTGCAAAGTTCCATACCGCTCCACTAAAACAGCCCCGTCGCCGGAGCTGCGCCCGCCGGTCCGCACCCGCCGGTGCTCGGCGATCACCACGCCTCCGGCACCAAGCAATCCAGCGCCCCCACCGCCCAGCAGCCCCAGCGTAGCGTCGTACTCCCCTGCGGCCTCGTACGGCGGATCAAGAAAAATCACCTCGAACGCGCGCACCTCGGTGGCGCGCAGCGCATTCCCCAGCCAGCGCGAAACGGCAAGCCCTTCCACGCGACAGCGCCCCACCACACCGAGGGTCGCCACATTCTTCCGCAGCGCCTCCAGCGCCGGCGCCGCCTGTTCGACGAACACCGCCTCCGTCGCGCCCCGGCTCAGCGCCTCCAGCCCGTTCGCGCCGGAGCCGGCGTACAGGTCGAGAAACCGCGCCCCTGCCAACCTCGGCCGCAGCACATTGAACAGGCTCTCCCGCAGACGGTCGCTCGTCGGCCGCGTCTCCATGCCGCGCGGCGTCCCCAGCAGCCGCGACCGAAACTCCCCCGCAATGATGCGCATACCCCATGCTAAGCGGACAAACCCTCTACAATCAGACAGGCGCAGTCAAGTGCGCCTGGAACGAGCTTCAGGAGGACCTGCCACACAATGCGTGCCTGGAGCTTTCCCCTCGGCAAACCTTTCGGCATCGAGCTGCGCATCCACGGCCTCTTCGTGGTGCTGCTGTTTCTCGCCGCGGCCTTTGCCAGCACCACCGGGCTCGGCGGATGGCGCGGCGTCGGGCTATGGCTGCTGATCCTGTTCGCCGTAGGCGTTCGCGAGACCGCTCGGAGCCTTTGCGCGGTCACCTTCGGCATCGGTATCCGCTCCATCCTCCTGCTGCCCATTGGCGGCCTGCAGTCCCCGTCTGACCCGGATACTGAGCCTGACAGCCAAAAGCCGCGCGCCCGCTACACGCTCGCGCTCATCGGTCCTGCCGCGAACCTGCTCATGGCGGCACTGCTCGGCGGCCTCCTGCTCGGCGGCAGCCCCGGCATCCACCTGATCGCGCACCCGCTGGTCAGCCCCGCGCACCTGCTCCGCTCGGCCGTGTGGCTCAATTTGGCGCTGGCCGCGCTGCACTTTTTGCCCGCGTTTCCGCTCGATGCCGGGCGCCTGCTGCGCGATCTCTCCGTCCGCAAGCACGGCGCGCAGGAGGCAAGTCGCGCCGCACTCAGCCTCGGCCGCATGCTCGGCACCGCCTCCGCGGTCCTCGGTATCGGGCTGCTGCTCTTTCCCAACGTGCCGCTTGCCGTCGCCGCCAGCCCCTGGCTCCTGCTCTGCGGCTTCTTCGTCGCGATCGGCGCCCAGCTTGACGACCAGGGAACCATCTTCCAGTCCGTCATCGACGCAGTCGCGATGCGCGACGTCATGCTCACCAGCTTCAGCACCGTTTCTCCGTCGGATACGCTCCAGGACGCGCTCGAGAGGGCCGTGCACTCGCTTCAGGATGAGTTTCCCGTAGTCCGCAACGACGAAATCCAGGGCGTCGTCTCGCGCGGCGCCATCCTCCTGGCCCTCCGCGCCAGCGGCAATGGCTATGTCCAGTCGGTCATGGCGCGCAACTTCCTCATCGCCGCGCCCGACGACACGCTCGGCACCACCATCCGCCGCATGCGCGAAGGCCGCGTCGGCATGATCCCGGTCGCCGATGAAGAGGGCCGCGTGCTCGGCATGGTCACCCTCCAGAACCTGCGCCAGAGCATGGTGCCTTTGCTGGAACAGCGCAAGCTCCGCGCCGCGGGCGACAAAGGCCGGTAAGCCGCATGCCCGCGCCCGCCGAAGAACCACAGCGGCCGCTGGCGCCGGGGCTCTACCTGGTCGCAACCCCCATCGGCAATCTTGAGGACATCACCCTGCGCGCGCTCCGGGTGCTCCGCTCTGCTGACCGCATTGCCTGCGAAGACACGCGACAGACCGCGAAGCTGCTGGGCCACTTCGGCATCGAGACCCCCACCCTCAGCCTCCACGCCCATAATGAGCAGGCCCGCGCCGTGGAAGACCTGCTGCCAATGCTTGAGGCCGGCGGACGCGTCGCCGTCGTCTCAGACGCCGGGATGCCCGGCATCTCCGACCCCGGCATGCTGCTGGTCCGCGCAGCGGTCGAGGCCAGCGTTCCGGTCTTCCCGGTCCCCGGCGCCAACGCCGCGCTCTCCGCGCTGATCGCCTCCGGCCTGCCCACTGAAACCTTTACCTTCCACGGCTTTCTGCCGGAGAAGTCCGGCGCGCGCAGGACGGCGCTCGAAACCCTCGCAGCCGCCCCGGAAGCGACCACCCGCACCCACATTTTTTACGAAGCGCCCCACCGCATCCTGGACACGCTGGCTGACCTGGAGACCGTCTTCGGCCGGCGCGCCCGGGTCGTCGTCGCGCGCGAACTCACCAAGCTGCACGAAGAGTTTCTGCGCGGCACCGCCGCCGAGCTCCTCGCAACCCTGTCGGCGCGCGACCGGGTGCGCGGCGAAATGGTCCTGCTACTCCGCATTGATGCAGCTTCCCCGACGCAGGTCGCTCCACAGACCCTCGGCGCCCGCGTCGCGGAGCTACAGCAGACCGAAGCTCTCGACGAGAAAGACGCACTGAAACGCGCAGCCCGCGAACGCGGCATGGGCAAAAGCGACGCCTATCGCGAACTCCAGCGCGAGCGCTCGAAGCGCCCTGCTAGGAAGTAGAAGCTCACGCGCGCGGCATCTGGTATCGGTCGTAACGGGCAAACATCTCGGGAACGTCCAGGTAAATCGCTGTTCCCGCGACCGCAAACCGGCTTTTCTCAATCAGTGCGGACGCTTCGTACGTCCAGGACCGCCGCGCTTGCGGATCGACAACCCAGATGTTTTGAATGCCCATTGCTTCGTACTCACGTAGCTTTTCCGTCAACTCCGTAAAGCTGTCGGCCGGTGACAAAATCTCGACCACGATAAGAGGAGGCTCAATCAGGGTTGACAGCCAGGGTCCAGCCTCGTTTACCACGACATCCGGAAGACGGACGCGGGTCGCTGACACTTGTATCCGAACTTCCGCTGCGGCAATAAGACCCCAGGCATCAAAATTCTGCCTGAACCAGATGCCGATTTCCACCTGCAAAAGCCCGTGCACGGACTGTACCAAGCTCTTCCCTTTCAGCTCGCCGTCCACATACTCCATATCAGGATCGGGTATCGGGCCGTTGAGGTAATCCTCAATAGTGACCGCCGTGGTCGCCATGGCTCCTCCAGGACTGCACGCGTAAGCCGCAGGGTCTTAGTATAGGGCGGAGTGCAACTGCTTCATCTCCGCCATGAACTCATCGCGCGAATTTCTGACTACAGAACCAGCCGCGCAATCTCCTCGAACCGGAACTCAATCCCCCGCTCCGGCAGGCTGAACTCCTGCCGCCGGTGCAGCCCTCCATCCTCAAACTGCTCAAACACGCCAGTCTCCGGGTCAACCACCCAGATCGCCGGAATACCCATCTGCGCGTACTCCCCAAGCTTCCGCATCAGCCGCTTGTAGTAATCCTCTGGGCTCAGAATCTCGAAAACCGCGAGCGGCGCATGCGTCGCGATCGGCTCTTTTTTCAATGAAGCATCCAGAATCGCGACATCGGGTACCCGGAACCTGGTCGCGCCGGTCTGCACCCTAAGCTCCGGCCGCACCCTGATGTTCCAGCGGTCAGCATGCGTGCGAAACCAGTAAGCAATCGCTATCTGCCACGCAGAATGACTATCCTCGCCCATGGGTCGCGCCTCGATCTCTCCGTCGATGTATTCCGCATCCGGTTCGTACGACGTATGCAGGTAGATCTCAACCGGAATCTGTGTCGTGGAAGCCATGCTCTCCTCCTTACAGGCAGTTCACGTCCCGCTTTACTTCACTTCCCCGGGCGTCCCAGCGCCCACCGGTAGCTCCCACGCGGGCGCGGGTCGCTCACTCACGGGTAGGTTGCGCCCTTTCACGCGGTCATACATATACTCGTCGCTCACCGTACCCATTGACTCGTTATAAAGCGAAATCGCGCCGATCGCCTGGCGCAGCTCCTCTGAAAACTTGTGCAGCGCCTTCAGGTGGTCGGCCGTCGCGGGCCGCTCCCCACCCGGCGTTTTGATGAACTTCTGATAGCCCTTGTCGAGCACGTGCCCGATCTCCCCGTCCACCACGACGCCCGGCTTGACCGCTACGGCTGCCGAAACATCCTTGCCGCCCGGCATCAGCACCGCCGCGCAGCCATATTTGCCGATCTGCACGGCGCCGGCAGGCTTTGCGACGGAGCCCATGGTTCCGACATCAAACTTGTAGTTGCGCAGGGTAGCGAGCGTCTCATCAAAGGTAGGAACCTTGGTTTTCTTTGCCATGGCGGGGCTTGCCTCTCAGCTGTCTTCTAAACAATAGCTACACTCAAAACTCTCGCACACACAGCGTCGCACAGCAAAGCAGGCGCACAAAAGGAGCGGAAAGAGCGATGGCCGCAGCGACGACAGATAACCCGGCGCTTGAAACCCGGAAGCAGCAACAGCCCGGCTCGCTCGGCACCCTGCCGCACGAGCGCGTCGGCAACACGCCGCTTATCCGCCTCGGCAGGCTTACCGCCCACCTGCCCGGCATCCAGGTACTGGGCAAAGCGGAGTGGACCAATCCCGGCGGCAGCGTCAAAGATCGCCCGGCAACCGCCATCGTAAAAGCCGCGCAGGCCGCAGGCCGCATTCTTCCGGGCTCGGGCGAGCACCTGCTCGACGCCACCAGCGGCAACACCGGCATTGCCTATGCCATGCTCGGCGCCGCCCTTGGCTTCACCGTCACCCTCTGCATGCCGACCAACGTCTCGCCGGAGCGCAAGCGCATCCTGGCTGCCTACGGTGCCAACGTCGTGTGGACCGACCCCGCCGATGGCTCCGACGGCGCCATCCGGAAGGCGCGCGAGCTCGCCGCCGCCGAACCCGACCGCTTCTTCTACGCCGACCAGTACGGCAACCCCAATAACTGGCAGGCGCACTACCGCACCACCGGCAACGAGATCTGGCAGCAGACCGAGGGACGGATTACCCATTTCGTCGCCGGGCTCGGCACCAGCGGCACCTTTATGGGTGTCACGCGCCGCCTGCGCGAGCTCAACCCGGCCATCCGCTGCTACTCCATGCAGCCTGACTCGCCCTTCAACGGCCTTGAAGGCCTCAAGCACATGGCCACCGCCATCGTGCCGCCCATCTATGACGCTGGTCTCGCCGACCGCAACATCGAGATGGAAACCGAGCGCGCCCACCGCATGGCCCGGCAACTCGCCCGGACAGAAGGCCTGCTCGTCGGCGTCTCCGCTGCCGGCAATGTCGCAGCGGCGCTCTCGGTCGCTGAAGAAGAAGCTTCCGCCGGTCGCGAGGCAGTGATTGTCACCATCCTGTGCGACGCCGCCGACAAGTACCTCAGCGAGCGCTTCTGGGAGGAAGATTAATCGTGCTTACCCTGCCCCAGCTCGTCTACAACACCCTGCGCGCCCATGGCGAGGAGACCTATCCGCATGAATGCTGCGGCGTCCTGCTGGGCCATGCCTCGGCGGACGGCAATGCCGTCGAAGCAGCTGTACGCGCGGGCAATACCCGCACCGACTCCGCCCACAACCGCTATCACATCGCGCCCGGTGAGCTCATCCGCATCCAGCGCGAAGCCCGCGAAAAGGGCTGGGACATCGTAGGCTTCTACCACTCGCACCCTGACCACCCCGCCCACTGGTCTCCGACCGACTTGGATGAAGCCCACTGGCTCGGCTGCTCCTACGTCATCACCGCTGTCGAGCAAGGCCGCGCTGTGCAGACCAACTCCTTCCGGCTCCAGGGCGCCACCGAGGATGACAAGCGCTTTGACGATGAGGCTGTCAAGGTCGAGCTGCCGGAAGCCGCACGATGTTAACGCCGGACTGCTGACTCGCCTACCCTGCTGATTTGATAGGCATTGCATCCGTGCACCATACACACACATCCAGTTCCACCGAGGGACTCAGCATGCAGATCCATATCCCCACCCCGCTTCGCGCCTACACCGGCCAGCAGGCCACCGTCTCCGTCGAGGCCTCAACCGTGCAGGCCGCCCTCGACCAGCTCACCAGCACCAACCCGGAGCTCAAGCGCCATCTCTTCAACGAAGAAGGAAAACTCCGCGCCTTTGTCAACCTCTATCTCAACGACGAAGACGTCCGCTACCTCCCGGAGAAGGAAGCAACGGCAACCCAGCCCTCCGACGCGCTAAGCATCATTCCCTCCATCGCCGGCGGGGACTAGCCGGCAGGCAGCGGCGCCTTTGGCGCTGTTGGCCGCAGGGGCAATAGCGCCTTCGGCGCAAGTTCGTTCATGATAAGCAGCACAGACTCTCGTTCACTTACTTACTCGTTTATTTACTAAGAGGACCAGTTCAATGGCTACAGCAACTGCTCCAGAGATCACTGCACTCCCCGAGCTCACAACCGACGAACTGCAGCGCTACTCGCGCCACCTGATCCTGCCCGAGGTGGGCATCGAAGGCCAACGCAGGCTCAAGGCCGCGAAAGTCCTCTGCGTCGGCACCGGCGGCCTCGGCGCGCCGCTCGCGCTCTACCTGGCGGCGGCAGGCATTGGCACACTCGGCCTAGTCGACTTCGATACGGTGGACGCGAGCAACCTGCAGCGCCAGATCATCCACTCCACTCCCGACGTCGGCCGCCTCAAGGTTGACTCCGCCGCCGACAAGCTCCTCGCGCTCAACCCGTCGCTCAACCTGGTAAAGCACAACACCATGCTGATTAGCGCGAACGCCCTTGAGATCTTCAAGGACTACGACATCATCGCGGACGGCACTGACAACTTCCAGACCCGCTACCTGGTCAACGATGCCTGCATCCTGCTCGGCAAGCCCAATGCCTATGGGTCCATCTTCCGGTTTGAGGGCCAATGCACCGTCTTCGGCGCCAAAGACGGCCCCTGCTACCGCTGCCTGTACCCGGAGCCGCCGCCGCCGGGCCTCGTCCCCTCCTGTGCTGAAGGCGGCGTGCTCGGCATCCTGCCCGGCCTCGTCGGCGTGATGCAGGCGACCGAGACCATCAAGCTCATCCTCGGCATCGGTGAGCCGCTGATCGGGCGCCTGCTGCTCATCGACGCGCTCTCTATGCGCTTCCGCGAGCTCAAGCTCCGCAAAAACCCCGACTGCCCTGTCTGCGGAACCCACCCGACGATCACCGAGCTCATCGACTACAACCAGTTCTGCGGTGTCGCCGGCGCGCAGGAGTCCACCACCGAAGCAGCCGCCAAAACAGGAGCCCCCATGCCCCAGCAAAACGGTATCGACCAGATCCCCGTCCAGGAGCTCAAGCGCCGCCGCGATGCCGGCGAGAACCCGTTTGTGCTCGATGTGCGCGAGCCATGGGAGTACCAGGTCGCCAACCTCGGCGGCCATCTCATCCCGCAGGGTGAGCTGCCGGCGCGCCTCGGTGAGCTGCCCAAAGACCAGCCCATCATCGTCCAGTGCAAGAGCGGAGGCCGCAGCCAGAAAGCCGCGGAGCTGCTTCACGCGCAAGGCTACAAAGTCGAAAACCTCGCCGGCGGCATTCTCGGCTGGTCCAGCGAAATCGACCCGAAGGT
Source organism: Acidobacteriaceae bacterium (assembly GCA_965276625.1). GTDB lineage: Bacteria > Acidobacteriota > Terriglobia > Terriglobales > Acidobacteriaceae > EB88. The sequence goes on along the minus strand of CBDIBB010000002.1, from coordinate 787,798 downwards.
GGCGAAGTACTGACGTAGCGCCGAAAAAGATCAGGGGCGAAGTTTCCCTTGCCCCTGCCGGTTCCTTTGAACCACCGCTTTTATTGCCTCGGCGCGAAGTACCCGATCTTCGACCGGGCCTGGTATTTACGATCCAGGCAAAACAGGTAAATGGTGCGGAACGCACCGTTCGTCTTCAGGTCGGCCGGCTTGTAGCTCAACGCGTACTGCGTCCGCAGCTCCTGCTGGATCTGCCCAAAGCTCACCGGCATGTCCTCGATCCGGTTCGGGTAGAACGCGCGGCCGCCCGTCGCATCGGCAATCTTCTGCAGCGTGTCGTCGCCGCGGTCGCGGCTGGGGCTCACATTCGTGCTGATCGCATACACGATGGTCTCGGCTCGCTGGCACTCCTTGATCGCGTCCTCAAGGTAGGCGTGGCTCTGGTTATCGTCGCCGTCCGAGATCAGCACGATCGCCTTACGCGCCGGCTCGTGGTGCTCGGTCGCGTCCAGCATCTTGTCGTGGCAGCCGCTGTACAGCGCGTCGAACATCGCCGTACCGCCGCCGGAGTGCAGCCCGTCAATGCCGCTCGTCAGCGAGTCGAGATTGTTCGTCCAATCCTGCTTGAAGTCCGGCGTCAGGTCGAAACCTTCAACAAACGCCTTATCCGTTTTCGGCCGCAGAATCTGCAGCAGAAACTCGGTCGCCGCCTGCTGCTCGAAGGAAAACCTCTGGCGGATCGACGTGCTGGTGTCGATAATCATGCCGACGCGCAGCGGCAGGTTCGTATCCTGCTCAAAGCGGTAGATCTGCGCCGGGGCCTTGCCGTCGTCGAGCAGGGCGAAGTCGCTCTGCTTCAGGTTGTCGATAAAGTGGCCGTGGCGGTCGGTCACCGTGAACGTCAGGTCCACCTCGTCGACGCGCGTAGTGATAGTGAAACCCGGCTGCTGGGGTCCGGCAGCCGGTGCGGTCTGGACCGTCGGCACAGGCTGGGGCTGCGCCGGCGCAGGAGTCTGTGCAGGAGCGGGTGCAGGGGCAGTCTGGCCATGCGCGCTTTCGAGCAGTCCGGCAGCAGGCAGGAAGAAAACAGTGAGCAGGGTGAGGCACGTCAAAAACTTCATCGGAGTGCTGCCATTCTACATTTCACGCCCTATGCCTGCTCCGGTTCGTTTTCGAGCGTATCCAGAAAGCCGCGCAGCTCCGCCGGCAACGGCGCCGCAAAGGCCAGCGGCGCGCCCGTGCGCGGGTGGGCCAGCTCCAGCTCCGCCGCGTGCAGAAAATTGCGGTCCAGCGCGATCGTCTCGAGCGCACGCCGCCGGCTCTTCTTCATCACCTTCTGCTCGCCCGTCGCGCGAACCTCCCTCGGCGCGCCGTACAGCGTGTCGCCCACCACCGGGTGCCCCAGCGAGCTCAAATGCACGCGGATCTGGTGCGTACGGCCTGTCTCGATGCGCACGCGCAGCAGCGTGAACGGGCCGAAGCGGGTCGTAAGCCGCCGCTCTACCTTGTAGTGCGAAATGGCGTTGCGCGCCCCGTGTACCCGCCGCGTGGTCATCCGCGTCCGGCGAATGTGGTCCCGGCCGATCGAGGCGTTCACCGTGCCGCGGTCCGCCTCCATGTGCCCGTGTACCAGGGTCAGGTAGGTCTTGCGCAGCGCGCGCTCGGCGAACATCGCGCTCAGCTTCGCATGGGTGGCATCGTTGCGCGCCACCAGAATCAGTCCGCTGGTCAGCCGGTCCAGCCGATGCACGATCCCCGGCCGCAGCGCGTCCCCGCCGCCCGAGCTAAGTTGGCCATAGTGGTGCAGCAGTGCGTTCACCAGCGTGCCCTTATCGCGAAAGTTCTCGCGCGGCGGTTCGATCGAAACGACCGGAACGATCACCGCCGCGGCCTCTTCGCCGGCTTCCGAGTCCTCTTCGAGGACTTCGTCGCTTGCGGCAACGCTTTCGTCCTCGACCGGGGCAGCCTCATCGCTGCGTGCCCCCGCGCCGGCATGCACCAGCATCCCAGCGGGCTTGTTCACGACCGACATATCGTCGTCTTCAAAAATAATGTCTAGCGGAATATCTTCAGGCGTCGCCTTGAGCGGCGGCAGCACCGGCTCGCGCAGCACCTCCACCTGTTCGCCGCCTTCGAGTCGCAGCGACGGCTTGGCCGTCGCCCCATCGACCAGCACACTTTCCTGCTCCAGCAGAAGCTGCACCCGGGAGCGGCTTACCCCCTCAAGCTGCGCGGTCAGCCAGCTGTCCAAACGGGTCCCCGCAGCCTCAGCCGGGACGGTATGTTGCGAAAGTGCCATAGCCTCTCAGGTTATCAGGCCGGTTCGCCGGTTCTGTGCAGCGTATTCCTTATAACTCTGCCATTCTCTTGTTCAGGTCAGCCCGCCACACGGCTTTGGAGGAGGGCTCCATCGTATCCACCAGGGCCATGGCGTCGCGGTACTGCTGAAGGGCATCGGCATTGCGACCAAGCTGGTGAAGGGCGTCGCCTGCGGCGACCTCCGCGTCAAAGTCGTGGGGATCGAAGCCGAGAGCGGTGTCGGCTTCGCGCAAAGCAGCTGCCGGATTCTTCGCCTTCAGCAGATCTTGCGCCTTCCATGTCGGCAGTGTCGCGGCGAGCGCCGGGACGGCGAATCGCCCGTTATACACAGCGATGCCGTCGGCGATAACTGCGTCCGGTTTGCGCTCGAAAAAATTCTGGTACTGGTTGCGAACTTTTGTGCCCCACTCGAAGCCGTTCAGGTCGGCATAGCTGATCAGCACGGGCCCGTCGATAACTGGGGGCACATCGATGTCAATTTCTCCGTGGGTGTCGGCCGTCGGCAGAAGTTTGCAGGGAATGTCGTAATCGGCCGGCAAAAGAAAGGGCGCGGGAAAGTAAGCGAACCAACAATCGTGGATATGATGCGCGTCGAGATACTGGCGCGTCCACTTAAGTTCCTGCCCCCAGTCGGTGGCGGAGTCAGACAGGTACAGGTGGGTCTTCGAGGGTCCTCCCCAGAAGATGTTGGCATAGGGCATGTAGTTGGGAAACATGCGCACCGAGTCGACAACGTGCCAGGCAAGCAGTAAGCCGATGGGAAACAGCCATGCTCGCCGTTGCCGCATGAGCCAAGCCGCACCGCCTGCAGCCAGTGCGAAAACAAATGGGAAAACCGGCAGCACATGGCGGACGCCGATATTAAGCGGGCCGGCCATGGCGACTGCGAGATAGACGAGCGCCGGGAGTGAGAGGAAACATATCTCTCGCCAACTACGCCAGGCGCCTCGCGCGACGGCATAAAGCGACAGGCAAAGCAGACCGAGGACGCCGGCGGACCACTTAAGCGAGAGTGCAACCGGGAAGTAATACCAGACGCCGTGAGCGTGTAGCTTGCCGAATATATAACTCGGCATGTGATTGCCGACCCGCTGCACATCAACCAGGCCGTACAGGTAGCTTTGAGGCAGCAGATGGTGCATCAGGAAGAAGTGGATGACGGCAGCTATAGGCGGAGAGAGACTCGAAAGCTGCGGCAGGAGCGGGTGCATGTTCTCCCCGACCGGGTGCATGGCGAAACGGAAGCTGTAGAAACCCCACATGACAACGAGCGCCAGCGCGGCCATGGCGAGCAGGGCAGCGGCGACACGCAGCAACTCGCGATGAGTCATGGGGCGATGCTGTTCAATGCGGCGGCCTGCCAGTTCGACCGCAGCCAGCAGGAGCAGAATTGGCAGCAGCAGAATAGTCGAGTGCTTCGAGACCAGCGCCAGCCCGAAGGTGAGGCCGCAAACCAGTACGCGCTGCCAAGAGGGCGCCTTAAAGTACCGATAAAAGACATAGACCGAGGCGAAGAAGAGGCACGCGGCGGCGGAGTCAGTGGTGACAAAGGGCGCGTTCGTCAGAATAGTGGGGTCGAAGACAAAGAGCGTCATGGCGATGAGCCCGGCAGCGGGGCCGAACATCTCGCGGCTGGCAAAGAAGAGCAGCAGCGCGAGCGTGAGCGCAAAGACGGACACGGCCATGTGCGCGCGCAGCAGCAGCGAGTCGGCGGTGTAGCGTCCGCCGTCGTGCGGGCCGTTGTGGAACAGCAGCGCGCGTCCCCCGTAGTAGGCCTCGTCTTTGAAGTAGCGCCCCTGCCTGGGCGGAACCTTGAGCTGAAGCGGCAGCAGGGGCAGCGCGGCGATGAGCTTGACCAGCGGAGGATGCTCGGGGTTCAGGTCGTACTCGCCGTGCTTCCAGTTCATATAGCCGGAGAAGATGTGATCACCCTCGTCCCAACTGGCGGAGACCTGGCGGGTAGAGAGAAAAATCTCAGCCATCATGACCAGCAGAAGCACGACAACGGTACAGGGAAGCCAGTGGACTCGCCGCAGATGCACGCCCTCGCTCGCGCGTGGTTCCATGATAGCGGCATGAGAAACCTATGGAGAGCAGTTCTTGGCTGTTCGGAACTGCGAATCAAACGTGCACACAAAGCTGGTGCACGCTCTGGCCGATTCCATTCGGCGGGAAGTTACTATAGCGATAGCTCGCCTTTTTTGTAACCGTTTACGTTACAAAAAACCGGAGGCATCATCCGCCCGGCAATCCCGATCGCTCACCTCAACACGGGCAGTGAAATCGCTCTAATCTTTATGCCCAGGCCCGTCGATCCCCGACGGCCAGTCCTGCATGTTTGCCGAGGGCGGCGGCAGGGGTGGGGCGTTCGGCGGCATCTCGTTCAGGTGGATAAGCCAGGTACGCAGCAGCGCGGGCCATATCGCGAGCTCAGGAATATCGCCGCATAGTCCGCAGCCATGGTTTGAGTAGTTGAACAGGTGCATCTCCGCAGGCACACCCGCCTTCTGCAGTGCGCTGTACATTGCCTCGCTGTTGCCGACCGGCACCACCGGGTCGCCCGTGGTTGCGAAGATGAACGTCGGCGGCGTGTCCGCGGTGACGGCATACTGCGCTGAAAGTTGATGCTCCATGGCGGGATCGGGGTTAGGCCCCAGCAGGGCGATGCGCGAACCGGGATGGGTCAGCGGCAGCTCCATGCTGATGACCGGGTAGGCCAGGATGGCGAAGTTCGGCTGGCAACCCAGGCCGGCAAGGCCTGTGCCCGGCGCATCGCTCACGCGACACTCGGTCGCGAGCACCGCCGCCAGGTGTCCCCCGGCCGAGGATCCCCACACGCCGATGCGGTCCGGATCAATGTTGTAGTCGCTCGCATGGGTGCGAATCATCCGCAGCGCCGTCGCCCCGTCCGCGATCTCGACCGGGTACTTGTAGGGCGCGACCCGGTAGTCCAGCACAAACGCGGCAATCCCCTGCGCGTTCAGCCATTCCGCGTACTGAAAGCCCTCATGCCCCAGCGCCACATTGGTATAGCCGCCTCCCGGCAGAATCAGTACAGCCGCGCGAGAGGACGGGGTCGCCGGAAGGAAAGGATACATCCGCGGCTTGTCCGCCTCGCCGGTCCCAAGCGCGCCCGGCGCGCCGTTCGGATACAGGTAAACCGGCTTCGGTATCGGACCGTTCGGCGCGGGCGCCAGCGGCGAGGGTGCCTGCGCGTGTACTACGGGGAGTAGCAGACCGGTAAAAACAGCGATCGAGGCAAGCGCAATTAGGCGGCGGAACGGGCGTACGGGCGTCATGCACATACAGATGCGGCAAAATGCGCCGAGACCTTTGTTTTCTTCAGCTTCAACGCAAAATGCCAACCAGGGTAACGCCGTGATGCCGCCTGCCTAAGCTGCGCGAATGCAGGCGACCCCTACATGACAAGCGCGACACGCTCCAGCTCAGCCTGCATACATGCTGCATCGCATTGGCCGCCATCCATGCGGAGCACCGCATCCTGCACCAGTCGCACGTCCGCCCCGTATCCGCGTCCATTCAAAAAAGCTGCCAGCAGCTCCGAGGCCTGGTATGTATCGATCTCTGTCTGCATCAGCCCGGTGCGGAGCGCGCCCAGGTCATAGTGATTGAATTGTTCCACTCGCTTTTGCTCTCTCATGCGGCCCTCTTCCTTCGCGAATGTCGCCTACCCAACACAGTAGGAGCGATAAAAGCTCCGCAACGTTGCCGCGCGCGCCCATTTCTTTACCCGGAGGTTCCCGAAGGGTACCGCGGCGGGGAGGCTTCACCCGCAATCAGCACCGGGATGCCATCGCGCACAGGGTAGCTCCGCCCGCAGCCGGCGCAGCCTACGCTCTCCGGCAGCACACGCAGTTGCCCGTGGCATACCGGGCAGACCAGCAGGGCCAGTGTGCGGGACAGCGGAGCTTCGGGAACGTCGGCCATGAGCCACTATTCTAAAAGACATGCTGAGGGTGGGGCTTACAGGCGGCATGGGCAGCGGCAAAAGCGCGGTCGCCCTGGTATGGGCCCATGCGGGCGTGCCCATCATTGAAGCCGATGCCCTGGGCCGCGCGCTCATGGAGCCGGGTCAACCGGTCCACGCGGCCATTGCCGCGGCGTTCGGCCCGTCGGTAATCTGCGCCGATGGCCGTCTGGACCGCGCCGCGCTCGCCCGCGAAGCGTTCGCGGGCGGCCGGCTGCCGGAGCTGAACCGTATCGTGCACCCGGCTGTGATCGCGGCGCAGAAGCATGAACTGACCAGGCTTGCCGCGGAGGGCGTCCATGCGCTCGCCGTGGTGGAGTCGGCGCTGATCTTCGAAGCGTCCGGCACTCAGGACAACGAGGGCACGGCCCCGAGCTGGCGCGAGCGATTCCACAAGCTGGTACTCGTCACCGCACCCGAGAAGACTCGCATCGAGCGCTTCGTAACGCGCGTCGCCGCGCCGGAAGCTTCGAACGAGGACAAGCAACGCCTGCGCTCCGACGCGCGCCGCCGCATCGCCGCCCAGCTGCCCGACAGCTGGAAACGCGAGCGCGTCGACTACATCATCGAGAACAATCGCACGCTGGTGTTGCTGCGGCGCGAGGCGCTCGCGGTGCTTGAAAGACTGAGGAGCGCCGCGGCGACACTCTTATGACGCGGCGGCACTCTAATATCGACACAGCACCGTAACAAGGCCAGCGGCGAAACCCTGGCGGCTTCGCGAGGTCAAACAGACAGGGGACTGCTCGAATCATGATCGCAAGGCGCTTTCTCATCACTGCCGTGCTGGTACTTGGGGTGTTGTATTTCACCTCCGCGCACAGCTTTCTGCCGGTATTCTCGCCGCTGCGCTTTCTCGCCGCCGGCAGCGGCGCTGCGCTGAGCCGCTCCACCTCGCCCCTGGTGCTTGAAGAGGTCAAAGCCGCGCCGCAGTACGATGCCGAAGAGCTCAACAACATCAGCGTCTACCGGCGGCTGCTGCCCTCGGTCGTCAACGTTACCTCGACCTCGCTGCAGATGAACTTCTTCTACGGCATGGTGCCGCAACAGGGCCAGGGCTCCGGGTTCATCCTCGACCGGCAGGGCCATATCGCCACCAACTACCACGTCGTCGCCGACGCCCAGAACATCGAGGTGCAAACCATGGACAAGCACCGCTACAAAGCCACTGTGATCGGCAAGGACCAGCGGCACGACCTGGCGCTGCTGCAGATCAACGCCCCCAACCTGCAGCCGGTCATGCTCGCGAACTCGGCCGACCTGGTGCCCGGGCAGAAGGTCTATGCCATCGGCAATCCGTTCGGGCTCAACGGCTCCATGACCACCGGCATCATCTCCGCCATCCGCTCCATCCGCGGGCCCATGGGCGGCGAAATCGACAATGCCATCCAGACCGACGCCGCCATTAACCCCGGCAACTCCGGCGGCCCGCTGCTCAACTCGCGCGGCGAGGTCATCGGCATCAACACCCTCATCGCCACCAACCCGAATGAAACAGTTGACCAGAGCGCGGGCATCGGGTTCGCCATCCCGATCGACACGGCCAAGGCTGTGCTGGCCGATTTCCAGAAATACGGCCACTCCCGCCGGCCGTCGCTCGGCGTGGTGTCGTTGCCCATCGGCCCGGAACTGGCGGAGCAGATGGGCCTCGCAGCCGATACCGGCATGTTGATTGAGCAGACCGTGCCCGGCGGAGCGGCGCAGCAGGCCGGCCTGCGCGGAGGGTCGGAGCAGGCGCTGCTCGGCAACATCCAGATCCTGCTCGGCGGCGACCTGCTGGTCGCCATCGACGGCCAGCCGATGCGCTCGAAGGAGGACATCAGCGATTTGATGGACAAGCACCAGGTGGGCGACGCCGTGACCGTGACGTTCTACCGCGGGAAGCGCCGCATGACCGTCCGCATGACGCTGGGTGAAGCCGGCCAGCAACAAGGCTGACCGAAGCGGGGCCGCTTCGCCCCCACCTGCTGCAATCTCTAAACCGGGACAGCCCTGCCGCGCAGACGCCGCGCCAGCTGCCCCGGCAGCGCGGACTCGGTAACGTGCAGCACCGCATAGCAGAGCGCCACCCACACCACGCCGCTGACTATCAGCACCCCCAACTCGCCCAGGCGCGACAGTTCCGGCGGCAGCGCATGGCGTAGCGCGTACAGCGCGGCGGCGCTCACGGCTGCCGCGCCCAGTGAGCGCGCAAGCTCCGCGCTGTGCAGCCCCCCGGCCGGCACCATGCCCCTGCGGTGCAGCAGCACCGCGAACGCCACCACCTGCACCGTGATGCCAATGTTCGACGCCCACGCGAGCCCGGGCGCCCCCATCATCTTGAACAGCAGCGCATACACCGGCAGCGACAGCAGCACAATCACCGTCGCGGCGATCATGGGCGTCAGCGTATTGCCCGCCGCGTAAAAAGCCCGCGCATAGATCGCTTGGGCCGACCATGCGAACAGCGACAGCGAAAATATGGCGAAATAGAACGCCACCGCGGTTGCGTCGGTCCGGTGGAACAGACCCCCTCGAAAGAAGAAGTCCACCGCGGGCACCGCCATCGGTACCATCCACGCCGACAGCAGGATGGAAAACGCGGCGATCCTCGACACCGACTCGTTCACCGAGCGGGCGAACGGCACATTGGCCTCTTTGCCGAACAGCGCCGCCAAAAACGGCAGCGAGGCTGCCCCGGCCGCCTGCCCCAGCGCCTGCGGCACGCCGAACAGCTGCTTCGCGTTCAGGAACAGCGTGACCGCTCCCTGAATATGCGACGCAAAATGAGCAATGATCCACGAGTCCACCGTGACCAGTGAAAATCCCAGGATCAGCGGCAGCGTCGTGCGGAACCACTCCCGCAGCCCGGCATTGCGAAAGTCCAGCCGGAACCGCAGCCGCATCCCGCCCTGCCGCGCCCCGAAATAGTTCACCGCGAACGGCCCCAGGACAATGCCCGCCAGCCCGCCCCACGCGATCGACGAAACATTCAACCAGCGGAACAGCAGCACCCCGCCCAGGATCATCCCAATGTTGTAGATCAGTGGCGCAAACGCCTGCAGAGTGAACTGCCGCCGCGCCAGCAGCACCGCGCCGAAGATCCCTCCGCCGAAGAAGAACAGCTGCCCGGGAAGAATAATGCGCGTCAGGTGAACGCACAGGGCAAACTCCGCCGGGTCCTTCAAAAACCCCGGAAACGCCACCCGCACATACAAGGGCGCCAGTATCTCGGCCACCAAGACGCCCAAGCCCAGCACCAGCATCATGGTGGAAAAAATGACCGAGAGCGCTTCCTCGCCTTCCGCCTCGCGCCCCGTCTCGCGGTAGCGCGTCAGCATCGTGACGAACGTGATCGACGTCGCCCCACCGATCAGGAAGTAGTTGATTGTGTCCGGCAGCTGAAACATCGCGTTGAACGCGTCCGCCGCCGGCGTCCTGCCCAGCAGGTACAGGATGTACTTGACCCGGACCAGCGAAATGATCTTCGACCCGAAAGCCGCTGCCGCGAGCAGGATCGTCGCCGTAAACGCGGTATGGGCGTGGGTCGGGCGCAGCGTCTGGAGCACGCTGCGAAGCGCCGAGGGGCGCCCCGTCGTCTGCTGTGAAGGGGGCATCGCGCTTGATTCTACCCGGGCGAGCAACTCATTCCACAGATTCGGCAACTCCACGCGCCCAACGTACTCTAATGGTGAACGGGCTCGCACGCCGCCCGTGACAGATAAGCTGAAACCGTTAAGCTGGAATCAAAGGAGCCGCGCGCGGATGGGTAAGGGAACACGACAGGTATGGCAATGGGCGGCCCTGTGCCTCGGGCTGGGGCTTCCACTCGCCGGCCTCGCGCAACAAACCGCTTTGCCCATCGCGCCCACCCCGTCACCGTCTGACACCGGAGCCGGCGTCAGCAACGCCTCCGGACTGCAGGGCGGCACCGGCGGCGGTAACCCTATCCAGCTCACGACGCAGAGTTCCCTCTTCAATCCCTACCTGGGCAGCATCCAGGCCCGTCCGGCCACGCCGCAGGTGCTCTCCATCACGCTGGACGATGCGCTGCACATGGGGATCGAGAACAATCTAGGGCTGGTCTACGCCACTGAAACCGAGACCCAGCAGAAGTCGCAGCGCCTCCAGGTGCTCAACGTTCTGCTGCCCAACATCGACATTCAGGGCTCCACCGCTCTGCACCAGTTCAACCTTGAGTCCCAGGGCTTCCGCCCGGACATCCTGCCCCAGTTTGCCTCGCTCCTGGGCGGCGGCGGTGGCGGCGCAGGTGGAGGTGGCGGTGCGGGAGGCGGGTCCGGCAGTGGCAGTTCCGGGGGCGCAGCCGGGGGATTCCCGCTGATTGTCAAAGTCGACGTCACGCAGGGCCAGGCGAACTTCTCGCAGTACCTGTTCGATCTCGCGGGCTACGATCTCGTCAAGGCGCTCGGCCACCTGCTGCGCTCTACCGCGCAGTCCACTGCTTCCTCGCGCGGGCAGGTCGTGCAGAACGTCGGCACCTCCTACCTCCGCGTCATTGCCGCCCGCTCGCAGGTCGACTACGACCAGGCCCTGCTCAAAACTGATGCCGCCGTCCTGTACCAGTCGCAGCAGGAGCACATGGCCGGCATCGCCGCCAACCTCGACGAGCTGCGCTCGCGCGTGCAGTACCAGACGCAGCAGCAGTCGCTGATCGCCGATCAGAACACGCTCGCCAAGTCCAAGATCGCGCTGAACCGCTCGATCGGCCTCGCACCCGAGCAGGAAATCCGCGTCACGGATGCCGCGCCCTTTGCCGAGCTCGAAGCCATGACGCCCGAAGATGCCGAGCGCCAAGCGCTTGCCGCGCGCCAGGATTACCAGAGCGCCCTCGAACAGGTGAGCGCGACCGAGTACGAGCGCAAGGCCGCTACCCACGAGCGTTACCCCTCGCTTATCTTCAACGGCAACTACGGTGTCACCGGCATCTCCGGGGGCAATTACCACGGCACGTTCGCAGCCGTCGGCACGCTCAACATTCCGGTGTTTCAGGAAGCGAAGTTCCGCTCTGACCGCGACCTGACCCAGTACCAGCTCGACAATGCGCGGGCCCAGGTCGGCAACGTGCGCGGGCAGATCACCCAGCAGGTGCGCGGCAGCCTGATCGACCTGAAGGCCGCGAGCCAGACCCTGGCCATTGCGAAAAGCAATGCCGCCCTGTCGCAGGCCGCGCTCGATCAGTCCATCCAGCGCTTCCGCGCGGGCATCGAGGACAACCTGCCCTCGACCGAGGCTGAGTCCACGCTGGCGCAGGCGCAGATCCAGTTCGTCAATGCGACCTTCCAGTACAACCAGGCCAAGCTCAACTTCGCGCGCAATCTCGGGCTCATCGATGTCGGCTTCCACCCGGAGTGGCAGGGCGGCCGTCCGGTCGGTGTACTCAGCGATCGCGCCGCCATGGGACGGTAACCGATGCGACCTCTGCTCCTGTGGACGACCGCTGCCCTGCTCGTTCTCGGCACGCTCCCGGGCTGCGGTAAATCCAAATCCAGCAGCAGCGCTGACGACTCCTCAAGCACCTCCGGCAAAGCCAAAACCTACACCTCTGACGCCAAAGGCGGCAGCAAAGGCGGGGGCCAGACTGAATCAAGCGGCAGTGGCGGAGGCGCCACGCTTCCCAGCCCGGCGGACACCACGACCAGCAAGCCTTCCTCCGCCTCCGATGACGGAACCCAGGCAGCCATCAAGGGTCAGCCCGACATGACGCCCGGCGCGCCCGCGCCAAAGCCGCCACCGAAGTCCGCTGCAGGCCATTGAGCCAGCGAAACGACGCAACCAAGGACCCGCGACCCATGCGCAAGACCGAACGCTCCGCCGCGCTCCACGCGCGCGCCCAGACCCTTTTGCCCGGCGGCGTCGACTCGCCCGTCCGCGCCTTCCTCGCCGTCGGCGGCTCCCCCCCGTTTGTCGAGCGCGGCCAGGGCGCCTACCTGTGGGACGCCGACGGCAACCGCTACCTCGACTACTTCGGCTCGTGGGGGCCGATGATCCTGGGCCACGCCTTTCCGCCGGTCGTCGAGGCCATCCAGCGCGCAGCCGAGCGCTCCTCGAGCTTCGGCGCGTCCACCGCTGCTGAAGCCGAGCTGGCCGCGCTCGTCGTCGAGGCCTGCCCTTCGATTGAAATGCTGCGTTTCGTCTCCTCGGGCACCGAGGCCACCATGTCCGCCATCCGCCTCGCCCGCGCCTTCACCGGCCGCAAATACTTCATCAAGTTTGAGGGCTGCTACCACGGCCATGCTGACGGCTTCCTCGTCAAGGCCGGCTCCGGCGTTGCCACCTTCGGGATCGCGGGCTCCGCCGGCGTGCCCGATGAGGTCGCCCACTGGACCCTCGCGCTGCCCTTCAACGATCTCGAAGCAGTCGAAGAGGCGTTTGCCGAACACAAGGGCGAGATCGCCGCGATCATCGTCGAACCGGTCGTCGGCAATATGGGCTGCGTACCGCCCGCCCCCGGCTTTCTCGAAGGTCTGCGCGCGATCACTGAGCGAGAAAGCACGCTGCTGGTCTTCGATGAAGTGATGACCGGCTTCCGGCTCGCGTTCGGCGGCGCGCAGCAGCGGTACGCCGTCACGCCCGACCTCACCACCCTCGGCAAGATCGTCGGCGGCGGCCTGCCGTGCGGCGTCTTCGGTGGCCGCGCAGACATCATGCGCCTGCTCGCGCCGCTCGGCCCCGTGTACCAGGCCGGGACGCTCAGCGGCAATCCGCTGGCCATGGCCGCCGGGCTCGCCACGGTCGGCTACCTTCGCGACCTCCGCGTCGAAGTCTACCCGCGCCTCGAAACCCTCGCCGCGCTGGTTGCCGACGGCGTCGCCGCGGAAGCCAAGCGCGCCGGGGTGCCCCTCACGACCAACCGGGTCGGCGCCATGTGGACCTGGTTCTTCACCGCGCAGCCTGTCACGGACTTCACGACCGCCACGGCCAGCGACACCGCGGCCTTCGGCCGCTTCCACCGCGCGATGCTCGACGCCGGCGTTTGGCTGCCGCCTTCGCAGTATGAAGCGGCGTTCCTGGGCATCGCCCACTCCGAGGCGGACGTCGACGCGACCATCGCGGCAGCACGCGAGGCGTTTTCGACCCACTGATCGAGTGAGTGTCTTCACGCAAAACGGTCTCGGGGTGCAGAGCCCTACTGCTCCGTAACCCGAACCAGCACCACGCCCTGCCTCTGTAGCCCGAACTCGACCGTCGCAGCGCGGCCGCGCACCGCGAGCCGTTCCCGCGGCGCCACCATATCGAGAGCACTCGCCTTCACCAGCTCCGCTCTCTGATCCGCCGTCGGCTCCTGCGGCGAACCCATCCCGAGCCAGGCCGCGTACGCATTGCCGTGGTCCCGGTCCACCAGGTAGCGCTCCATCACCGCGCGCCCGTCGCTCAGCCCTGAAACGTGCAGCGCCACGTGTGCCGGCGCAGCCGCCACATCGTTGTCGTCGTAGTTCCACACCAGCACATCCACTTCTCGGCCCTTGCGCGTCGCCACTGCGCTCACATCCGGGCGTTTCGCCGCGCCGCCCTGCAGCACATCCGCCAGCGCCAAAGCCCCGCTGCTGTTCGTGGCCAGCCAGTCGCCGCCAAGCATCCCCCACATGCGGAAAACATTCAGCACCGCCTTGTCGATCCCGTTCGTCGCGAGCTCCCGGTACCCGGCGAAATACGGCTGGTTCTCAAACTCGAACGCCCACGTAACGGAACCCTGCAGGTTCACGCCGTCGCGCTGCGCCAACTCATAGGTGCGCGCCGTTGCCTCCGCCACGCTCACGCCGTACAGCGGCCCGTTGCGATAGTTGTTCTGCGGGTTCTGCTGCACGCCGCACGCCGCGCAGCCTTCCGGGTCGCTCTCGCCCATCACAATCGGCGTGTTCTTCCACTCGGGAAACGACGCGACCGTACGCATCCCCAGGTCGACCGCGCGCAGCTGTCGGCCTATATCCATCCGCACATGCCCGTCCACCACTTTCGGCTCACCCTTCGGATGAAAGCTGATGAAGCCGAGCGGCGCTCCCGTCCCACCGGTGGCCGCGTTCCTGCCCCGCGCGCAGTGCTCCAGGAACTGCCGAAGGAATGCTTCCGACTTCCCGCCGTAGGGCCCCGTGCTCTCCGGGCCTCCGATCTTCGCCTGCGGCAGCGCCTTCCGGATCGCCTCGGCCGTCACGTCGTACAGCTTGTCGTACTCCTCGGGCGTACCGTGCCAGTAGGCGATGTCAGGCTCGTTCCACACCTCCCACAGCCATGTATCGACGCTCGCGCCGTAGCGCTCGTGCAGGTGCGTGGCATATGCCGTCACCAGCGCGCCCCACTTCGCATAATCCTTCGGCGGGTAGGACCAGCCGGTAAAGATGTCGCCTTTCGGGAACCTGTGCCGGTACGGTTCCGGGTGCGTCGATAACGCCTCCGGCATAAACCCGATCTCGACCAGCGGCCGAATACCCGCATCGCGAAACGCGTCGAAGATGCGGTCGGTAATCACCCAGCTATACACCGGATTCCCCTGCGCATCCTCGGTATACGCGTTGGTCGAGCCCCACTTCAGCGAGCTGTCGCCATTGCCCGTCGTCAGCAGGTTGTGGACACGCATCGTCACCGGCGTCGGGCTCAGCGCCGTAAGCTCCTTCAGCAGCTTTAGGCCGTTCGGCGCATAGGTGTAATTGGGCTCGTCCGCGCCGAAGTAGTTCCACGCCGGGGTGTACGCAGACAGCGGCTGGCCCGCGTCCACCTGAATATCCACCTGCCCGGGAACGTTCTGCGCCCCGGCCCCCGCGAACGCCGCACTCCCCATGACACAAGCCAGCAAAACGACCATACGTTTCATGGCGCGAGTATAGCGCTCAGGAGCATCAACGCTTGCGTTTCGGCTTCTTCCCTTTCGGCGCGGGGATCCGATGCTTCGGCGTACTCGCCTGCATGCTTTTCTTCTTTGCGCTCTTCGCAGGCTTCGCTTTCTTCCCGTAGAACTTCGCAAGCCTGCTCGGCGCCGCCGCCTCTTCCGCCCCCGGAACGATCGCGAACTGCAGCCGCTTTTCAACCGCGTTCACCCGCTCCAGCAGCACCCGCACACTCTGCCCCATGCGGAACTTCCGCTTCCACGTCTCGCCGATAATCTCGCGCGTGTTCTCGCGGTAGGTGTACTGGTCGCCGTCCAGCTCACCGAGCGACTGGATCGGCACCAGCCCCTCCACGAACAGCTCCTGCAGCTCAACGAACAACCCGTACTTCGTCGCGTTCAGGATCAGCCCGTCAAACTCCTCGCCCACGCGCCCCGCCATAAATCGGATCTTCTTCCACTCCACCAGCTCGCGCTCCGCGGCATCGGCCCGGCGCTCCGCTTCGCTCGACTCCGTCGCAATCGCCGCCAGCTCTGACACCGGCACCGGGATCTCCTGCGTCTGCCCGCCTTCCGCGACAAAGCGAAACTCCCGCGGCTCCCCGCCGCGCGGCACACCCGCGCCGCTCACCCCGGCCCGCAGCAGCGCCTTGCTCACGCGGTGCACCATCAGGTCGGGATACCGCCGGATCGGCGACGTAAAGTGCGTGTAAAAGCTCGCCGCCAGCGCAAAATGTCCGTCGTTCTCCTCGCTGTACCGCGCCTGCTTCAGCGAGCGCAGCATCAGGTAGCTCAGGATCCGCTCCTCCGGCTTGCCCGCGATCTTCTGCGCCAGCCGCTGATACATCTGCGGCGTCACCGGCAAATCCTCCGGCACCTCATGTGCAGTTCTGTGCGTACTGCGCCCGCGCCCGTCCCGCTCCGTCCGTCCCCGGCTCTCCCTCTGCTCGTGTTTCATCGCAAAGCGCTTCACCGGCAGGTTCCCGATCCCGAGCGAGTACCCAAACCCCGCCGCCACATCCTCGAAGTCGAGAATCCGCTTCGGGTCCGGCTTCTCATGGATGCGGTACAGCGCCGGCGCATGATCGCTCAGCCACGACGCGACAGATTCGTTCGCCGCCAGCATGAACTCTTCAATCAGCCGGTGCGCCCAGTTCCGCGTCGCCCGCGTCACGCCTTCCATCGCGCCCTGCGCGTCAAACTGGATCGACGGCTCCGGCAGGTCGAAATCGATCGAACCCCGCCGGTCCCGCTTCCGGTTCAGGATCTCCGCAAGCCTCTGCATCGCCTCGAAATGCGCGACCAGCGGCGCAAACTCCGCGCATGCGGCCTCCTCCCCCTCAAGCACCGCCGCCACCTGCGTGTAGGTCATCCGGCGCGCCGAGCGAATCAGCCCTTCGCTCACCTCGTATCCCGTGATCTCCCCAACGGCATCGATCCGCATCCGGCACGACAGCACCAGCCGATCCTCATCCGGGCGCAGCGAGCAGATCCCGTTCGACAGCTCCTGCGGGAGCATCGGGATCGCGCGGTCCGGGAAGTACACGCTCGTTCCCCGCAGCCGCGCCTCCAGGTCCAGCGCCGTGCCCGTTTGCACATACTCCGCCACATCCGCGATGTGGACGTCCAGCTCCCAGCTGCCGTCCCCGCGCTCCCGCACCTCTACCGCGTCGTCGAAGTCCCGCGCCGTTTCGCCGTCGATCGTCACGATCGGGCGTCCGCGAAAATCCTCACGGCCCCGCGCCGCCGCCTCATCCAGAAACGCAACCGCCCGTGCCTCCGCCAGCACCCCTTCCGGAAACACCCGCGGCAGCTGGTGCTTGCGGATCACCATCTCCACATCCACGCCGAAATCGTCCTGCCGCCCCAGCACCTCGCTCACCCGGCCTCGAGGCACCCGCGTCGCCGTCGGCCACTCCGTTACCTCGACATCCACCACCAGCCCTTCCAGGTCGGGGTACTCGGCTATCTGCGCGGCAGCCTCCTCGCCCAGCACCCGGTGCGGCGAGCGCAGCGTCGCCCGCGCCTCCGGCAGCGGCGTGTCGAACGGGATCAGGATCGGCTGGGTCAGCTTCTCGTCGAACGCCACGACCTGGTGCCCCATCTGCCGAGGGTTCGTCGCGTAATGAAAGATCCCCACGATCGTCGGATTGCGCCGGGTCAGCACCCGCACCACCCGGCCCTGCCGACGGTCGGCATCGGCGCCGCCCCGCCCGGGCGCAATCTCTACCAGGACCTGGTCGCCCGGCATGGCGCCATTGATCTCTGGCGGGGGAATAAACACGTCGCCGGCCCGGTCGGCGGACCCCGTCACACGCACAAACCCGAAGCCGTCCCGGTGCAGGTCCAGCCGCCCGGCCACCAGGTTGTCGCGCGACTGGGCAGTACGCGCGATCGTCCATTGCTCGCGGTCCATCTGCACCAGCTGGCCCGACGCGGTCAGCCGCGCCAGGTGTTCCAGCAGCAGCCTCCGCTCACGGCCGCCGCCCAGCCCGAACTCGCGCACCAGCTGCTTGTAGCCGGCGCGTGCGCCGGGCAGCCGCTCAATGTGCCGCAGCAGCTCGCGATCGGTCATGCAGGCCCCGGGCGGGCGCTCTCAATGCCCAGCCGGGCGCTTGGAATACAGGTCATGGCATCACTATCGTAACGTCTGCTGTCGCCGCTGGCCCGCGCCGGCCGCGCCACGTGTGAAAAGACACGGATGGCCCGTGCATTTGCACCGTGGTCTGTTTAAGATGCCAACAGGGAAGCGTGTTTGCCCGTGCAAGGGCAGACGCAGTCACTTAGACCACGCGCGGTTTGCGCGTTGCAGCCATGTTGCGGCTGCGATCGGCGCTTACCACCCACGATACGAACCGACGCGTTGAGCCACGAAAGGAAATAACCAAGCGATGTGGAAACCGAATCAGCCAGCGAGCACACCTACCCCCAACGAGCCCCTGCGCCCCGCCACCCCGGCTACCCCGGCCTTTGAACCTGCGTCACGACCCGCCACAGGCGGCGCCCAGGCCGCCGCGGGCGATCAGGCGACCATCGGCAAAAGCCTCGTGATCAAGGGCGAAGTCTCCGGGTCGGAGTCGCTGTACATCGACGGCAAGATTGAAGGCACCATCAACCTCGCCGGCAATCGCGTCACCGTCGGCCGCAACGGCCAGGTCTCCGCCAACATCACCGCCCGCGAAATCGTCGTGCTCGGCAAGGTCCGCGGCAACATGGTCGCCAGCGACCGCGTCGACATCCGCTCCGAAGGCTCGCTCACCGGCGACGTCGCCGCGCAGCGCATTTCCATTGAAGACGGCGCCTTCTTCAAGGGCGGCATCGACATCCGCAAGCCCGACACCGCCGTCAAGAGCTCCGAGCCCGCCAAGGTCGGCGTCTAGGGACACTAGACCAATTCCGCGCCACGACAGATGCGGATGCCCCAGGTCTCGCCCTCAATATTTGCCGGGCGGCGACCTGGGCAAGGAAATCCCAGCGTCAGCGCATAAGTCCCGAAAACCAGGCTAGAAGCGGTCTCATAAACACGCAAACTCCAGAAACATCACCCATGAGCCCCGCCGCCGAAGCGGGGCTCACGCTCTTCACGGAAACCGCCTCAGACTGAGAAATTGTTCAGAGCTTCCCTCGATGTTTCGTCCCGGCACTCTGCTCGCTCCTTAGAGCTCAAGCAGCGGCGGAAGATCGCGACCGCCATACACGACACGCTCGAATCTCACCATGTCGTCCTCGACGAGGAACAAGATTACATGGTGGCCGGCGGCGGCAAGTCGCACGTCTTCGCCGATATCGGACCTCAGTTGATAGAGCGTGGGATGTTGAGCAATCTTGCGGAACTCGGCTCGAAGCTGCCGAACCACCTTGATGGCGCGGCCCGGATTGTCCTGGGCCATCCATTCAGCGATCTCGTTAAGGTCTCTCTTGACAGTGAGGGAAAGCCGGTAGCGCATTACTCGGCTTCGTTCGCGGTATCGGCAATCGCTTGATACTTGCGTTCGAGTTCGTCGAATACCTCGTCAGGATCGAGGCCGAGGCTCCTGTCCGCGCGCGCCTCTTGCCAAAGCCGCCGCAACTCGGCGACTCCGTTCTGCTGCAGCTGGCGCTTATGCCTCCAGTCGCGCAGGGCTTCGCGCACCACCTCGCTCGATGAGGCGTACTCGCCGGTCTGCACGGCCTCGCGGACCTGGGCGATCATTTCAGGCGGCAGCGCGATTGAAATCTTCTCGATGATCGACGGCATGAACAGTCCTCCCGCGGTATGAATAATTCCTACCGTGCTAGCATACGCCTGTCTTGCGCCGCTGAGTTCAGACACTTCTCCTTTGCATCCATGATAGTTTCCGCGGCCATCCCTTCGATCACACCTGCCATGCCCATGGCCTCAATGCTGAGGCAAAAGCATTTTCACTCCACAAGTAGAGGGCCGGCAGATGTGTGGGTGGCTTTTCCGCCGGGAAAAACCACTCGAGCGAGTATCCGGGCCTCTACACCAAGAGTGAAAATGCTTTAAACACACCCGATGCGCGGCTTTTTACAGATGCTGTCAGGTGACGGACGCCCTGAACCCGGTGGCGGCCTCCATGGCACGATGCAGCATGGCCGGATCAGATACCCCCTGGTAGTCCATACGGGGGGTGTACGGCGACTCCAGCCTGGCTACCTCTTCCTCCGTCAAGGTGACCGCGAGCGCCGCAACCGCATCGTCGATGTGCGTGGCCTTGAGCGCACCCACGATCGGCGCGGCAACGACGGATTTGCTACGCAGCCACGCCAGTGCGATCTGTGCCTGGCTCACGCCGTGTTCTGTTGCGACCGCGCCCACCGCTTCGACGATTTTTTGATTGCTTACTGCGTTTGTCTCATCCTTATAGCCGGCGGCGGCCTCGTTTTCTGACCGCGTCGTGGTCACTCCCCATGGCCGCGCCAGACGCCCACGCGCAAGCGGACTGTAAACGACTGCCTGCACGCCTTCATCGGCGCACAGCGGCAGCATCTCGCGCTCTTCTTCGCGAGTGAGCAGATTGTAGGTATCCTGCAACGATACAAAACGCGCCCAGCCGTTTGCTTTCTGCAGGTGCAGCGCTTTGCTGAACTCCCACGCCTTCATGGAGGAAGCGCCGAGATAACGCACCTTGCCCATCTTCACCAGGTCGTGAAGCGCCTCCAGCGTCTCTTCCCACGGGGTCAGCTGGTCACGGCGATGGATCTGGTAGAGGTCGACATAATCGGTGCCAAGCCGCTTCAGGCTATAGTCGATCTCTGTCATGATCGCCTTCCGTGACAAGCCGACAGCGTTGGGTCCGTGATGCGTAGCAGCGGCCAGCTTGGTCGCGATGACGACGCTGTCGCGGTTGGTGAAATCCTTGAGCGCCCTCCCGACAATCTCTTCACTCCCGCCGTTCGAATACATGTTGGCGGTGTCGAAGAAGTTGATCCCCGCCTCGACCGCGTGGCGAATCAGCGAGCGGCTGGCTTCCTCATCGAGCGACCAGCTGGGATAGGCGCGCAAAGGCTCGCCAAATCCCATGCAGCCGATGCAGATCGGCGAGATGTCAAGACCTGTGTTCCCGAGTTTTTTGTATTGCATTTTCCCTCCGAACCGGGGTAAAAATGGACAACTCTCCGGTTACAGTAGAGCGTATCGGAGAACTCTCCGCTTAGTCAAGAGAGGTTATGGGCGACGACGAAAATCTGCGCGCGGATGCGCGGGCCAACAGGGACCGCATTCTGGGTGTGGCGCGTGATGCGCTGGCCGCTGATCCGGCGGCGTCCCTCAACTCCATCGCGAAGGCGGCCGGGGTTGGCGCCGGCACGCTTTATCGTCACTTTCCGAGCCGCGAATCCCTGGTGCTCGGCGTCTATCGCAAAGAGATCGACCTGCTGGTAGCGCTTGCTCCCACGCTGCTCGCCGAATACCCGCCGTTACAAGCCTTCCGCGTCTGGTGCGACAGGCTCGCTCAATTTGGGAGAATGAAGTACGGAGTGGCGGACATCGTCCATGCGGCAACATCGGATCAGGACATGCAGGAAAGCTACTGGCCCATACTGGGTGCGGTCCGTCAGCTGATTGAGGCCTGCGAGGGTTCCGGCGATATCCGTCCCGGAACCGACCCCGAGGATTTCCTGGTGCTGGTGGGACTCTTGTGGCGAATCCCTCCAGACGCAGCCGGAGAAGCGCGCGTCGGGAGGCTTCTAAAGCTTGCCTTCCGGGGCCTGGGCGTCGACGATACGCCCGCATAGGAGGCCTGCTCGGCGACAAGAACAGCAATGCAAGCGGCTGATTCTTTCAGCCGGCCGAATTCTTCCCTAGAAACTGATCGGCACACCGCAGGCTCAGCGCCATGATCGTCAGTGCGGGGTTCGCGGGCATCGCCGTCGGAAACACGGAGTTGTCGCTGATCCACAGGTTGGCAACATCGTGCGAGCGCCCCCACGGGTCGACCACAGAGTTCCCCGGATCGTCTCCCATGCGGCACGTCCCGATCTGGTGCGCCATCCGGTCCAGCGTCCAGCAGTCGCTGGCGCCCGCCGCGTCCCAGATCCGGTGCATCAGCTTCGTGGCATGGGCCATCAGCTTCGTCTCGTTCTCACCCGCCGTAAAGTGGATGTGCGGCTTCTGCAGCCCGCGTGAGTCGAGCTCGTTTGAAAGCTCCATGTAGTTCTGCTCAGATGGCATGCATTCCCCGCTGATGCCCATCCCGGCAATATTCGGGAAGCTCTGCAGGTAGCGCACCAGCTCCGGTCCCCACATCTTGCGGCCGCGCACCACGGACTCCGCCCACGCCAGCGGCATGATGCCGTAGCTCTGGATCAGGTATCCCCCGGCAAAGTCGGCGTCCTTCGGGCGGATTGGGTCCTCGGTAATCAGCGATGCCGGAAAACCCTTGTACGGGCGCGTGTCCTCGTCAAACGTGCCCCAGATCTGCGTTGAGGGATGCGCCATGAAATTGCGCCCCACCTGTCCGCTGCTGTTCGCCAGGCCAAGCCGCAGCAGCAGCCGGGCAGACTCGATCGCGCCCGCGCATAGGAAGACCGCTTTCGTTCTCTGCCGCTTCTCCTGCCCATCCTGCCGGTACACGACCGAGGCAATCTGCCCCTGCGCGTCCTGCTCGAAGTGTGTGACGAACGCCTCGGCGCGGATCTCCGCCCCGGCGCGCACCGCGGCCGGCAGGTAGGTGACATCCATCGAAGCCTTGGCGCCATTGCGGCAGCCCTGGTGGCAGTAGCCCCGGTTCACACAGGCGGCCCGCTCCGGATAGTCGTGAGCCGGGCCGCTGTACGCGGCGCTCACAGCAGCCAGCGGCGCCGGCGCGGTCTGAATCCCCAGCTCGTTGCACCCTCGCTGCATTAGCTGTGCCGGTGCATTCAGCGGCAGCGCAGGCAAGGGGTATTTACGCCCCGGCTCCCACGGGTAGTCCTCCGGACCTGAGACCCCGATGAAGCGCTCCACCTCTTCAAAGTAGGGCAGCAGGTCGTGGTATTCGATGGGCCAGTCCACGCCGGTCCCGAAATCTGTCTTGATCTTGAAATCGCGAGCATTCGGCCTGGGCGCGTATGCACCCCAGTGCAGCGTCGAGCCGCCCACGCCGATGCCGGAGTTGTTTTTGCCGAAAGCGACGGCATTGCCGCCATCCGTCAACCGCTCGTCCAGCCAGTACAGATAGTTCTGCGCCCGCTCGTCTGAGGCGTACTCCTCCTGGTTGAGGAATGACCCCGCCTCCAGCGCAACGACCTTCAAACCGGCCTGCGCCAGGCGCGCCAGGATAGGACTGCCGCCCGCGCCGGTGCCGATTACGACCGCATCGACAGATTGATCGAGCGGATGGTGCTGCATGGGGGTGTGTGGATCGCGAGGCAGCCTGCCGGTGGTGCTCCGCGCGGCGGCAAAGCGTTCTTGTGCCTCGGTCATCGAGCCTTCTGCCTGCCCTTCAGTTCCCAGGCTTCCGTGTTGTTCAGCCCCACGCCGCGGCCGCTTTCCGCAGGCCAGCCCGCAGGCTCATCCGCAAAGCCGTCGAAGCCCATCGCGTCCATCGTCGAGGGGTGCGCCACGAAAAGCTCGGTCGCATCTGCCAGCATTTCTTCAAACCAGCGGCTCGCGTCCAGGCCTTCCCACTTCTCCTCGCCATTTTGCACCCGGTGCAGCAGCGCGTCGGCGCGGTCCTCGGTCAGCTCCAGAAAATGCCTGCGATGCCGGTGCTGCGCGCTTTCATCCAGCCTCGCGAGGCCCAGCGACAGCGCCTGTGCATCGGGCGGGAGCGAGGCATAGCGCCAGCCGTTGCCATGCCCTGCCGCCCGCTGCTGCTCAAGCCGCGCAGCCAGCGACAATTCGTTCGCGCCGGGCGCGCCGTGTTCATCGTCCGGCAGCAGGCGCCCCAGTACCCGCTCGAGTATCTGGAACGCTTCGGGCGTGATGCAGGTCAGTTTGTACCCGTCCGGCGGACCGGCCAGGCGCTGCTCCAGCACGCGGCGCGTCGGGGAGGAAACACGGGGGGACTTCAGGATTTCGAGCAACGGAGTGCTGAGCGTCGATGTCGGCGGCATAATCCTCTTTCGCCCGGCTGAAAGAAGCGGGCATTCTGCACTGTGCTTCGTTACAAAAACAGCTTTCATCGTCAGACGCTGCAAAGGTGCAGAAGGGTGCGGATTTCGCATTGGTGTAATGGAAGCAGCAACCCTAAAGTGGTAGAAATCGCCGCCCTGCGATCCTGAACCGGCCCTCAAGCACCCGCGCCACCGCCCGCGGGTACAGCAGGTGCTCCTGCTCCAGGATGCGGGCGGCCAGCGTCTGCTCATCATCGTCGGGGAGCACCGCGACGGTGGCCTGGTCCACAATGACGCCGTGATCCAGCTGCTCATCGACGAAATGGACCGTGCAGCCTGCCACCTTGACCCCGTACGCCAGTGCCTGGGCCTGCGCGTCGAGGCCGGGAAACGCAGGCAGGAGCGAGGGATGGATGTTGAGAATGCGATCAGGATAGGCGCGGATAAACTCCGGCGAGAGCAGGCGCATGTACCCGGCAAGGCAGACCAGGGTGACCCCGTGGTCGCGCAGGTGGCCTAGCAGCTCGGCGTCCTGCTCTAAACGCGAGCGGCCCCGGGCCGGGACTGCGATCGCGGGCAGCCCGAGTTCCCGGGCACGCGTAAGGCCCGGGGCCTGCTCCTTGTTTGAGAGCACGACGGCGATCTGCGTCCCGGGGATCTGGCCGGCAGCAATCTCCGCGGCAAGCGCCGCGAAGTTCGACCCGCGCCCGGAGAGCAGAATACCGAGCCGATGAGGCGTGAAACTCAACGTTTTTCGCGCGTTTTTGTCGCAATTTCGCGCGGTTTTAAGCTCTTTTTAGACCCTGAATCGGGATGGTATTCGACCCGCCGGTCGCTCCGGCTCTTAATCACTTTGCCAATCACAAAGCACGGTTCGCCCTGCTTCTGGAGGATGGCCTGCGCGCGTCGAAGCTTCGCTGCGGGAATGACGCAGATGAGGCCGATGCCCATGTTGAAAGTGCGAAACATCTCGTCTTCCGCAACAGAACCGAGCTGCTGCAGGTGGCTGAAGACAGGCAGCACAGGCCACGAGCCATGCTCGATCACAGCCGAGGTGCCCTTCGGCAGGATGCGGGGCAGGTTTTCCGTGATGCCGCCGCCGGTGATGTGGGCCATGCCGGAGACCAAGCCGGACTTCGCAAGCGCCTGAATCGGCTTGAGATAAGACCGGTGCGTCGCCATCAGCGCCGCACCGGCTTTGGCTTTGAGGGCAGGCACGCGCTGCTTCGGGCCGTACCCGGCTACCTCGAAGAAGAGCTTGCGCGCGAGCGAGTAGCCGTTGGTGTGGAGGCCGGTCGAGGGCAGGCCCAGCAGGACATCGCCGGCACGGATGCCGCTGCCGGTGATCAGCCTGGGACGCGAGACCGCGCCGATGATCGTACCGGCGAGGTCGTACTCGCCGTCAGCGTAGAAGCCGGGCATCTGGGCGGTTTCGCCGCCGATGAGGGCGCAGCCATTGGCGCGGCAGGCTTCGGCGATGCCGGAGACGACCTGCTCAATGACCTTCGGGGCGAGACGGCCGGCGGCCAGGTAGTCGAGGAAGAAGAGGGGCGTCGCGCCCTGGACGGCGATGTCGTTGACGCAGTGATTGACGAGGTCGGCACCGACGGTCGTGTGGATGCCCAGCTCGAAGGCGAGTTTGAGCTTGGTGCCGACCCCATCGGCGCTCGACACCAGCACCGGCTCGGGAAAGCGTTTGAGGTCGAGCTGAAACAGGCCGCCAAAGCCGCCGATGCCGCCCAGGACGCTGCGCGAGAAGGTGGTTTGCGCCAGCGCCTTGATGCGCTGCTTGGCGCCTTCGCCGGCGGCGATATCGACCCCTGCGGCGGCGTAGGTCTGGGGCCTGGGTGGGGCTTTGCGGGCTGGCGTTTCGGGCTTTACGGGCAAGCGGAAACCTTTCAGGGGGAACGCCTAGTTTAGAGCATTTTCACTCTTGCTGCAGAAGCCCGAATACTCGCTCCGGTGGCTTTCCCCGACGGAAAGCCACGCGCGCAGCTGCCGGTCCCTCTCCATGTGGAGTGAAACTGCTCCAGCATCGCGTTCCGCCGCGAGAGTGCTTGTTTGCCACGCGGGAAGGCACACGCGGGCGGCCCCGGATACAATAGCGGTTGAGCCGCACTGGCACGATGCGGAGACCCCCGCGCGGGGGAGAGGAAAACGAAACTGATAATGCGGCAGATTCACCCTTCTCACCAGACCAGACGCTCCGTGACCAGGCCCGGGCGTATTTTTCTTTTCGGTCTCACCTTTTCGCTGCTCCTGCTGGTGTGCGGTCGCGGCGCGTTGGCAGACAGCGCCGCGCCCACGCGCACCACGCTCGCCGTACACCCGGCTGACCCGTCAGACGGCGGAGGCGCAACACTGACTGCCACCGTGCAGACCGCGACCGGCTCCACGGTGGCCGGGGGCACGGTCGACTTTGAGCTGGCCAGCGGCCAGTCGCTGGGCTCGGCTGTTGTGGCCTCGGATGGCACGGCGACGCTGGTGCTGTCGAAGCTGCCCGTAGCCTCCACGACCGCCATTGACGGCAGCAGCCAGGTCCAGGTCGCGGCGGTGTTCAGCCCGGCCCAGCCGGTCGCGTCCTCGAACGCGTCGTCCCCGGAAGCAACTGCGGAGTTCACCGGCTCCCGCTCCATTGCGACTGCCGTGACAAGCCCCGCGGTCACGAATGTGACACCGGACTTCACCGTCACCGGCAATCCAACGACTGTGACGGCGAAGCAGGGCTCCTACGGCACGACGGTCCTGACCGTTGCGTCGGTCGGCGGGTATGCGGGGTCGATCCAGCTCTCCTGCTCCGGCCTGCCCGCACAGGTAACCTGCGCCTTCAACCCGACCCAGCAGTTGCTGGGGGCGAACAGCAGCTTTACGACCACACTTCAACTACAGACGCAGGGGCCTTCCGGCACCGCCACCAGCAGCCTTTTGCCTCGGTCGACGGGCATCGCCCTGGCGCTCGCGTTGCCTGGCATGTTGGCGCTTTTCGGGCTGCGCGGCCGGTTCCGCGGCGCGCAGATGCTTGGCGTGGCGCTGCTGCTGGCCGGGACCGGCCTGGGCCTCAGCGGATGCTCGCAGCGCTATAGCTACCTGAAGCACCCCCCGTCGATCGCCGGCGGAACCCCGATCGGCACCTTTCCGATTACGATCGCGGTCGATGGCGACCAGGGCTCCGCGGTGTCAGAGCATGATATTACGGTGAGCCTGGTGGTGCAGTAAGGGCAGGAAGCAGGAAGCAGGCGAGAGCAGCAGGCAAAGACAACAGGCAAAGGCAATGGGCAGCAGAAAAGAGGGGCCGCATAGA
The DNA here is from genome assembly GCA_965276625.1 of Acidobacteriaceae bacterium. Lineage (GTDB taxonomy): Bacteria > Acidobacteriota > Terriglobia > Terriglobales > Acidobacteriaceae > EB88. Next base: position 760,855 of record CBDIBB010000002.1, on the reverse strand, counting down.
GATGCACGGCCTCTCTTTTTCTGCGTCATAGTCGATCCGTCGATCCTTTCAGGGGAGCGCCTGTGCGATGAGCTGCGTCGCTGTCTCGAGGCTCGCCGGGCTGTCTCCGAAGTCCGGGAGCCAGACGACATCGGGCTGGCGGCGGAACCAGGTGAGCTGGCGCTTGGCGTAATTGCGATGGCCCTGTTGGGTGGCTGCCACCGCATCCGGCAAGGTCATAGAGCCGGCCAGAACGGCGGCTGCTTCGCGGTAGCCGAGCGCGTTCAGGGCCTGGGCAGTGGCTCCGTGGACCTGCTGCAGGTGGCGGGTTTCGGCGAGCAGCCCGTTCTGGAACATGGCTGCAGCGCGCCGGTCGAGACGCGCATACAGGTCGGCGCGGGGCGGGTCGAGGCCGATACGAAGCAGGCGAAAGCCGGTCAGCGGGTCGCGGCCTGCGGAAGAGATCAGCCCGGGCGCGAGCAGCGCTATCTCGATGGCACGGATGAGCTTCGGCTCGTCGTTCGGGTGGATGCGGGCGGCGGCGGCTTGATCCAGACGGGTGAGCAGGCGGTGCAGATAGCCGGGCGCGCGGCCATGCGCGGATGCGGCGAGCCGCTCGCGCACCGCCGGACAGCGAGGCGGCAGCGGGGCCAGTCCCTCGGTCAGCGCGCGCAGGTACAGGCCGGTTCCCCCGGAAACAATGGGCAGGTGGCCGCGACGGGCGACCGCGCGGGCGGTGGCGCGAGCGGCCCGGGCCCAGTCGCCGGCTGTCATGGCCTCGGTCGGGTCGAGCAGGTCGAGCAGGTGGTGCGGCGCCTGGGCACGCTCTGCAGCCGAGGGCTTGGCGGTGCCGGCGTCCATGCCTCGATACACCGCGACCGAATCGCAGGAAAGGATCTCCCCGTTAAAGCGGCGGGCAAGCTCGAGCGAGAGGGCGGTTTTGCCGCTGCCGGTGGGGCCGAGCAGGAGCACCATGAGGGGATCGGGCGAGCGTTGGCCCGGGGTGACAGTCATGCGGAAACCTGCGGATCATCAAACGAACGCATTGTGACTCAATATGGAGAGGACTCAACAGCGTAGGGAAGAATGCCCTAAAGACGCCACCAGCCCGGCGGGAATAACCAGTGCGCGGGCGCCCGCAGCACGGCGGCGGCCAGCAGCAGCGCGGCCAGGATGAGCAGGCCAACCGACTGGCGACGCCGGGTGAGGGCTGCTTCGGCGGTGCGGCCGCCGGATTGATCGCTGGGAGGCGTCATCAGGCTCACCGTCGAATGCCCTGCGGATCGTTGTAGCTGAAATAGAAGCGCAGCTCGAGGTTCTGCCCCTTGAACTCCTTCGGCAGCGGCGGGTAGCCGCCCCCGGTGATGGAACCCCAGGCCGCCCGGTCGAGAGACACATCGCCGGAGGGGCCTTCGAGGTGCATTCCAGCGATGGAGCCGTCCTTGAGGATGGTGAAGCGGATCAGGACCTTGCCCTGCTTGGAGATGGGCGGCTTTGAAACCTCAGGCATGATGGGATACCAGGCGCGGTAGGTGTCAAAAATGACCCTCTGGATGTAGGGGCCGAAGTTGTAGCCCAGCGTATCTGAGAGAATATCGACCGAACCCTTGTTGCCGGCGTGTTGCGACGGAACATTTTCGCCCATGTCGCCGCCGCCGTACGTGGCCCCGTGCGAGGCCGAGCGCTCGGCCTGCTGGATGGCCTCGCCGGCGGTGGAGGGAGCACCTGAAAAATTCGGCTTTGTCGGGCTGGGCGCCTCGACATCGGCACGCTGGCTGGGGGTAGGCTGCGGTGCCGGCTGGGTTTTCGGCTGCGGGGCAGGCTGTTGCTGGGCGGGCGCAGGGGTAGGCTTCGGGGCAGGGGGTGCAGGCAGGGGCGGCCCGGCGCGGCGCATGGCTTCAAGCTCCCGCAAAGTCTTTGGGTTGGTGGTCGGCTTCGGCATTTCCTGCCGGCGGCTCTTGTCGGAGAGCGGCGCAGGCTTGTTCGGCGTGAGCTGCTTGAGCGCGTCCGGAGGGAGCGCGAGAAAGGTCATTTTCTTCAGATGCTCAGAGCTGTCGCGCACCTTGACAGGGGGCAGATACTTGGGCAGGAACAGGATGAGGGCGAAAACGATGAGGTGGAGGACGATCGCGATGTAGATCTTTTCGCGTCGCTGGACACGCCACCGCTCATCCTCGAGCTCGTCGATGATGTGGATGAGGTCGTAGGCTTCTACCTCGTCGTAGGCGCCCAGCCGCGCGGCGCGTCCACGCAGAGCGCGCGGCCTTTGCTGCGGTTCGGTGCTTTGTGAATCGGGCGGAGGTGCTTCAGTCGTCGGCATGGCATCAGTTGCGGTCGCGCTCCATCTTGCGGCCGCACGGTCCGAGTGTGCTCCATTCTCTCATTTTTTAGATGCGTTGCCCGCCTGCTGATCGTGTTTCCCTGCCAACCGTAATCCGCCTGGGGCAACACGGCCCGCATGGGACCGCCCCCCGTACAATGACTCTGTGGATACACCTGCTAAAAATCAGTTCCAGGCTTTTGTGATCACCGTGAGCGACCGGTGCGCGGCAGGCAGCCGGGACGACCTCTCCGGACCTGCTGTCGACGCGCTTCTAAAGGCAAACGGCTTTGTCATAATGGGTCGCTGCATCGTTGCAGACGAACAGCCTGCGATTGAGGACGCACTGCGACAGGCAGCGCGCCCGGGCCGGCTGGTGGTGACGACGGGCGGTACCGGACTGACGCTCCGCGACGTGACGCCGGAGGCTACGCGGGCCGTATGCACGCGCCTTCTGGACGGACTGAGCGAGAAAATGCGCGCCGATGGGCTGAAGGAAACGCCGTTCGCGGTGCTGAGCCGAGGGGTATGCGGGCTGGTGGACCAGGCGCTGGTGGTGAACCTGCCGGGTGCTCCGCGCGGCGCGGTGACCTCGCTTGAGGCGATTCTGCCGGTGCTGCACCATGCCCTGCGGCTGCTGGTGGATGCCGGCGCACCCCACCCGGAACAGCCGGCGTGAAGCACCTGCTGCTGCTCCTGAAGAAGTTCACGCTGCTGCTGCTGGCTTTTTTGAAGCCGCTGGGAATCTGGGGCGCGGGCGCGATCGCGGTGATCGATTCAAGTACGATCCCGGTGCCGATGGATTTTTTGCTGGCGACCTACATCTGGAACGACCGGCCACGGGCATGGCTGTATGTGCTGCTGGGGGCGGTCGGCTCGGCCATCGGCGGGCTGCTGCCGTTTCTGCTGGGCAGGGCCGGCGGAGAGCTGTTCCTGCTGAAACGGATCGACCGGACGCGCTATGAGCAATTGCGAAACCGGTTCGAGCGGCAGGAGTTCCTGGCGCTGCTGCTACCTTCCATGCTGCCGCCGCCGACGCCCTGGAAGCTGTTCGTGTTTGCGGCCGGGGTATTCGAGATGCGGGTGCTGACCTACCTGCTAGCGGTGTTCCTGGGGCGGATTGTGCGGTTCGGGGTGTTGGCGGTGTTGACGATCAAGTATGGGCCGGAGGTGGTGAACCAGGGCGGCCGGCTGGTCCACGCGCATGCCCATGCCCTGCTGTCGGCGCTTGGCCTGCTGCTGATCGCGATTGCGGTGTACGCAATGCGGCGGAACGCGGTCAGCCGTCGAATGGTCCGGGAGAGGGCAGGCTAAAACCGCCTGCGCGGCTGGCGGTCCCTTCAGGACGTGTTCTCGTTTGTGACAGTTACGTACGGGTGGGGCCTTCCACGGGGAGGTAGCCGGTGAGGAGGCCGCGCAGGCCGGCGCGGGCTCCGGTATCGAGAGATGAGACAGGGATGACGTTGTAGAGGCCTTTTTCCTTGCGGTGGAGAAGGACAACATGGTCGCCCTCGCGGAAGGCGCGATAGCTGCCCCAGGGCTGGAATCCTTGCGCGCCGTTCGGGCCTTCGAGTCGCACGCCTTCAGAGGAAAGCGTCAGCTGGTCGGGCAGTGACGCGTCGAGGGTTGCGACGGCATCGCGGGTGCCCTTGCGATAGCGATAGAAGGAGACCCCGCCGATGAGCACGAGGATCAGGATGCGGCTGATGAGCAGTTGCGGGGCTATGTGCGCGTGCCGAACGAAGGTTTCAAACAGGATCGCGATGACGATGATGGCGTAGACGATGAGGCGCAGGTACGACAAGGCCATGCGGACGCCGTAGCCTTTGGGTCGAACATAGCGCGTGGCTTCCTTGACCTCGGCTTCGTTGAGCTTACCGGGAAACTGCATGGCTTTTTATAGCAGACATGGGGCAGGGTGAAGGGTGCAACGGGCAAGAGCGACTTTGCGGCTGTATTTGTCAGCCGCGCTCGATCGCTTCGCCGACGCGGAAGATGGTGCTCTCGTCAAAATGCGCGCCGAGGACCTGGACGCCGATCGGCAGGCCTGCCTTTGAAAATCCGGCCGGGACCGAGAGGCCGCAGATGCCGGCGAGCGAGGCGGTGACGGTGTAGATGTCGGCGAGGTACATGGAGAGCGGGTCGTCGGACTTTTCGCCGAGTTTGAAGGCGGGGGTGGGGGCGACCGGGGTGACGATGGCATCGACCTCGGAGCCGAAGACCGAGAGGAAATCGCGGGCGAGGAGGCGGCGGACCTGCTGCGCTTTTTTGTAGTAGGCGTCGTAGTAGCCGGCGGAGAGCGCGTAGGTGCCGAGCAGGATGCGGCGCTTGACCTCGGCGCCGAAGCCGCCGTCGCGCGACTCGCGATACATGCCGGAGAGCGACGCGGGGGCGGGCGCGCGGTAGCCGTAGCGAACGCCGTCGAAACGCGCGAGATTGGAGCTGGCCTCGGCCGTGGCGATGAGGTAGTAGGCAGGCACGGCGTAGCGGGTGTGCGGGAGGGAGATGGCGCGGATTTCGGCGCCGGCTTCGCGGAGGCCGTCGATGGAGCGCTCGACAGCTTCGCGGACTTCCGGGTCGAGGCCCTCGGCGAAGTACTCCTCCGGCACACCGATGCGGAGTCCGTTGATTCCCTGCTCCTGCTCGAGGAGAGCGCGGTAGGCGGGCACGGGCTCCGGGGACGAGGTGGCGTCGAGCGGATCGTGGCCTGCGATGACTTCAAGCACGGTCGCGGCATCGCGGACGGTGTTGGTGAAAGGCCCGATGCGGTCGAGGGAGGACGCGAAGGCGATGAGGCCGTAGCGGGAAACGCGGCCATAGGTCGGCAGCACGCCGACGACGCCGCAGAAGCTGGCGGGCTGACGGATGGATCCGCCGGTGTCAGTGCCGAGCGAGGCGACGGCCATGCCCGCGGCGACCGCCGCCGCTGAACCGCCGGAAGACCCGCCGGGGACGTGGTCGAGCGCGTGGGGATTGCGGGTGGGGCCGTAGGCGGAGTTTTCGTTGGACGAGCCCATGGCGAACTCGTCGCAGTTGAGCTTGCCCAGGGTGACGGCGCCTGCGTCTTCAAGCCGCTGGACGGACGTGGCGGTGTACGGGGCGATGTAGTCCTGCAGCACGCGGGAGCCGGCGGTGGCGGGCAGGCCGGCGACGGTGATCGCGTCCTTGATGGCGACTGGGATGCCGGCGAGCGGGGGCAGTTCATCGCCTGCGGCGGCCAGGCCGTCGATGCGGGCGGCCTGGGCGAGGGCGCGCTCTTCAGCGAGCGACAGAAAGGCGTGGATTTCGGGGTCGCGCTCGGCGATCTGGCGGAAGCACTGCTGCGCGATGTCGCGCGCGGAGGCGGCGCCCGTGGCGATGGCGTCGCGCAGGTGCGGGATGGTGAGGGTGTCGCCGGTTTTGTTCTGTGCGCTTGCTGCGGTCATGCGTATGTGCTTTTCCGTTTTCCTTGATTTGTTTCGGCTGCCCTGCTGCTACCGCTCAATTACCTTTGGAACTTTGAAGAACGTGCCGTCAGTAGCCGGAGCCTCTTCCATGACGAGCGCACGGGGGAGCGAAGGGCGCGGTTCGTCGGCGCGAAGGGTGTCTTGCTGCATTGCAGACCGGTGCGGGAACAGCTCTGAAACATGCGTGAGCGGTTCGACGCCGGCAGTGTCGAGCTGATCCAGCTCAGCCACGTAGCCCAGGATGGCGGTCAGATCGCGGCCCAGGTGGTCCAGCTCCCGCGGGGTAAGCGCAAGAGAGGCGAGCGCAGCGACATGCTCGACTTCCTCACGGGTAATGGCGGCAGGTTTACTCATGGTTGGTCCTTTTACGTCGCGAGCCTGCCCCGGCGGGTGGCTTTGGGTGCGATACGGCAAGTATAGCCGCCAAACTATTGCACGACGAGGGTAACGGAGGTCGTACGCTGCGCGCCAGGGAAGGCTGCGGTGACGGTGAGGGTGTAGGAGCCGGAAGGCGTCTGGCCCGGCGCGGTAGTCCCGCTGCTGTTTACCCCGCTGGCATGCACTCCACAGGCGATCGGAGAGCAGAGCAGGGCGAGAGCGGCGCAGCCCAGCAGCAGCCGCCGACGCCGGTCGCGGCGGAGGAACAGCAACGGGCACAGGAAGGCGAGGCCCGCCGTTGCCTGCCACAAGCGGGTACCGGGGGACAAAGTAGGATTGCTGCCGTTGCGGGCCGTCGTGGCCGCAGTGCCGGTAGCGATGCTGAGCGTGATGGAGCCGGGCGCGCCGCCTGAAAGCGTGAGGGTAGACGGGTTGGCGGTGCAGACGGAGTTGGCCGGGGCGCCCGAGCAGGAGATCACGAGGCTGCCGGATGAGGCGCCGACCGGCGTGACGGCGAGCTGGTACGTGGCGGTCTGCCCTTCCGTGATGACATCGCTGGCGTTGCCGACGACGGACAACGCGTAGTCCTCACCCGAACCGGCGAGCGATACGACCAGAGGTGAAGCGAGCGACGGGCTGGCGACGGTAAGCGTGGCTTGCCGGTTGCCGACGATGCCCGGGGTGAACGTGACGCCGAGTTGGCAGCTCGCGCCGGGAGCAAGGCTTTGACCGCAGTTGCTGGAGGCCACCGCGAAATCCGCGGAGGAGGGTACGACGGTGATGCCGACCATGGGGGTGGCGCCCTGGTTGCTGACGGTGACGGTCTGCACCGCAGTGGAAACGGCCACGGCATAGGGCCCAAAATTGATGCTGGAGGGCGTGGCGAAGGCCTGGGGCGGGGCCGCTCCCTGGCCCGTGAGGCTGACGTTCTGCGTACGCTGTGCGTCGCTCACCGTGAGCGTGCCGGATTCCGTGCCAAGCGCGGACGGAGAGTAGGTGACGGCGATGGAGCAGCTGAGATGACCGCCAAGGCTGGCGCCGCAGTTGCTCGCGGCGAGAAACGGCCCGGTGGCGGAGACGGCGATCCGCGCGAGAGTCGCATCGCCGGTGTTTGTCAACGTGACGCTCTGCGGGGCGGAGTTGCCGCCGATCACGGTAGGCCCGAAGCTCAGCGAACCGGGCGAGAGCGCATCGGTCGCCTGTGACAAGCCGGTGCCGTCAAGCACCGTGCTGCCGGACTCCGAACCGGAGGAGATGGTGAAGAGCCCGGTGCGCTGGCCGCCGCTTGTAGGGGTAAAGCTGATGACGATGGAACACTCACTGCTGCCGGCCAGGGTATTGCCGCAGGTGGATTGGACAACGGCGAAGTCGCCGGTGATGGACGGGTTGGTGAGCGGGATCGGGGTGCTCCCCAGGTTCGACACGCTGATTTGTGTTGGAGCGTTAAGGCTGGCGCCGATCGCGACGGCGGGGGTAAAGGTGTAGGCGGCGGGTGCGACGACGAGCGCCAGCCCGGTGCCGGTGAGGGCGGCACTGGCCGAAGGAGTACCGGTGCTGCCGGCGATGGCAAGAGTGCCGGACTGCGGTCCGTGCGAGATAGGCGCGAACCTGAGCTGGATGGTGCAGCCGGCGCCCGCGGCGAGAGTGTTGCCGCAGGTGTTCGCGGCAAGCGCGTACTGTCCGGACAGGATAGGGAGGCCAAGGGTGGTGAGGACACCGCCGTCATTCGCGAGGGTCAGGGTCTGCGGGGCGGATGTGGTGTTCTCAGCCTGCGGGCCGAAGGCGAGCGAGGCCGGCGCGAAGGCGAGGTGTGCCGGGAGCTGGCCGATGCCGTCGAGCGCGACATGCGCGGCCGGCGCGTTGGCACCGGTGCCCGCAAGCGTAAGTGTGCCCGGGCGGTCGCCCGATGCGGTCGGCGTGAAAGCGACCGAGACCGAGCAGGTTGCGTTGGGATCGAGGTTCGCGCCGCAGGTGTTGGAAGAGAGGGCGTAGTCGGTGTTCGACAGGGCTGGGGCCGTGAGCGTGACAGCGACGCCGCCGGTGTTGCGGAAGGTGAACGATTGCGGCGTGCTGGTGCTGCCAGTCACGGTCGATGGGTAGTCGCCGGTTGCCGGCGTTGCCGAGAGAGCGCCGGGCGGAACACCGTTGCCGGAAAGAGGCACGGTTGCCGAACTACCCGTTACCGACGCGGGAACGGTAAGCAAGCCATTGGCAGCGCTGCCAGCGCTGGGCGAGAAGGAGACCTGCATGGTGCAGGCAGAGCCGGGCGCAAGGCTCGTTCCGCAGTGATTGACAACGCCGAAGCTGCTGCCCTGGTCGGTGAACGGCGTTCCGAGGGTGACGGAAGCGCCCCCGGTGTTCTGCACGTTGATCGACTGAGTGGCGGTGGAGTTGACGACGACGGGGCCGAAAAGTACCGCGCTGGGCGTGAATGTGAGCGCTCCGCGGGTAACGCCGTTCCCATCGAGGGCTACGGAGGCGGGGCTGCTGCTGTACTGGCCGGGTAACGAAAGAGTCGCGGCACTATCGCCGGTTGCGGTTGGCGTGAAGACGACCTGTAGGGTACAGCTTGCGCCAGACGCGAGCGACGAGACGCAGGTGTTGTTCTGGATGGTGTAGCCGGCGTTTGGAGTGATAGCCGCCGCACTGAGCTGCACGGACACTCCACCGCTGTTGGTCGCCCTGACCATTTGCGGGGCGGAAGAGGTGTTGAGCACGACCGAGCTGAACTGGAGCGAGAGCGGGGCGAGGGTGAGGTTGCCGGGCTCAGCTCCTGTGCCGGCGAGCACTGCCTGAGCGTTTGCGGGGGAGCCGTCGCTGGCGATGGTGAGTGTGCCGGTGCGGCTTCCCGTGGTTGTCGGCGTAAAGGTCACGGTAGCGGAGCAGCTAGCGTTGGCGGCAATTATGGCAGCGGCCTGGCAGGTGCCCCCGGTGACGGCGAAGTCGCCCGTTGCCGTGATGCTGCCAAGGTGGACCGCGGTACCGCCGGTATTCGTAACTGTTGTGCTTACATTTGCCGAACTTCCTGTCGCCACTGTGCCGAACGCGAGTGAGTACGGCGAGAACGCCAGGCTGCCCGGGGTTGTGCCCGCGCCGGTGAGCGTGACGGCAGGATTGCTGGCACCGCTGTTCGGTACGGTGAACTGGCCGGGATACGATTGCGCCGCTGTTGGCCTGAAGGCGATGTTAAAGGTGCAGGTCTTGCCGCCGTCCAGGCTGGCTCCGCAGGAAGTGCTGCCGATGGTGTAGCCGCTTGAGATGCCGGGACTGCTGAGCGTGACTGTGGTTTGACCCGCGTTGCTGACCGTGACCGTCTGCGCGGCGGTGGTGGAGCCGATCGCTGCGGAACCGAAGCCGAGGCTGCCCGGGGAGAGCATGAGGGCGCCGGGGGTGAGGCCAGTGCCGTTGAGGTTCGCGGTGAGCGAGCCGCCGGGCATGTTGCCGGGTTGGGTTAGCGTGCCGGGCTGCGGGCCTGTGGTCGTTGGGTGGAACAGAACTGAAAGAGTGCAGGTGCTGCCGGGAGCGAGCGAAGCGGGACAGTTTGAAACTGTGTAGCCGGCGGTTACAGATGCCGCGCCAAGCGTGACGGGAACGCCGCCTGTGCTTGTCACGGTGATGTTCTGCGCGGCGGAGGTGGAGCCTTGCGCTGTATCGGTGAAGGCGAGCACGGAGGGCGTCAGCGTTGCGTTGGCCGGGGGCGCACCCTGGCCGCTGAGTGGAACGGACGCGGGCGAGTTGCTGAAGTTTCCGGTGAAGGTCAGCGCGCCGGAGTAGGCGGCAGTGCCGGGCGGCGTGAACGTGACCCCGAGTGTGCAGGTCGCGTTTACGGCCAGCGTTTGGGGTGCGGCAGGGCAGGTGTTCGTCGCGATTGCGAAGGGGCTCGCGAGGCTTGCCCCGGTGATCTGCGCGGGATTGCTGCCGGTATTTGTAACAGTCAGCGTGAGGGTAGAGGAAGCATTCTGGGCGGTCGTCTGGAACACGAGCGCGGAGGGGCTGAAGCTGAGCGAGCCGGGAGCGGTGCCCGTGCCGGCAAGCGAGACGGACGCGCTCGCGCCGTTATAGGGAACGGTGAGCGCGCCGCTGCGTGCGCCGGCAGCTGTGGGCGTAAATGTGACATTGATCGAGCAGTTGCTGCCGGTCGTGAGCGTGGACTGGCAGGTGGTCGAAGACACGGCGTAGTCGCCGCTAATGGAAGGGGTGCCGAAAGTCACGGTGCTGCCGCTTGAGTTGCTGACGATAACAGCCATGGCGGCGGAGGTGGTGCCCTGCTGCTGAGCACTGAAGCTGAGCGAGCCGGGCGCGAGCTTAATGGTGGCGGGCTGCAGCCCCGTGCCGCTGAGCGGAGCAGTGAGCGGCACGTTGTTCGGAGTGCTGGTCGATGGAAGCGTGAACAGCCCGGCACGGTTGCCGGTCGCGGTGGGGGCGAACGCGATGCTGACCGTGCAGTTACTGTTTGCCGGCAGGGTCGAGCCGCAGGTGTTTGCCGTAAGGGTGTAGTCGCCCGTGGTGGTGGCGGTTCCGAGCTGCGCTGGAACGCCGCCGCTGTTGGCTATCGTGATGCTCTGTGCGGGAGAAGTGCTGTTCTGCGGCGTGGCTGGAAAGGAAAGCGAGGTCGGCGTCAGGGTGAGCGTCGCCGGCGAGACGGCGCTGCCGGAAAGGTTGACGGTCGAAGGGCTGCCCTGCATGCTCGACGCGAGCTGCAGGGTCGCGGAGCGGGCGCCTGTCTGAACCGGGTTGAAGATGACCGGAACGGTGCAGGAGGCGTTGGCCGCGAGTGTGCCGGTGCAGGTGTTGCCGCTGCCGATGCTGAAATCGCTGGTATTTGTGCCTGCAATCGTGGCTGAACCAAAAGTGACGGGAGCGCCGCCCGTGTTCGTCACGGAGACGCTCTTCGGCGCGGAGCTTGCACCAGTGGCTGTCGTGTCGAAGGCGAGAGAGCCGGGGCTGAGGGTGAGCGCGCCGGGTGCGAGTCCGGTGCCGTCGAGGGTCGCGGTCAGTGTGCCGCTCTGCGCGTTGGTCGCGACTTTCAGCGTACCGGGCCTGTCGCCCGTGGCGGCAGGGGTAAAGGTTACTTTGACCTGGCAGGTGGCTTTCGCGCCGAGCGATGATCCGCAGGTGGTGGTTTCGGCGTAGTCGCCGGAGGGGGTTGCGGGAGAAACGCTGATCTCCGTAATCACGAGCGCGGTGCTGCCGGAATTCGAGAGCGTGAAGGTATTGACCATACTGCTCTTTGAGCCGACTGCCTGCGCGGGAAAGGTGGCGCTCATGGGGGACAGAGCGGCTTGCGGTGCGACCTGGGTGGTGCTCAGGCCGAGGGTCCAGATGCCGCGGCCGTAGGTGCCGGCCTCAAGCACGCTGCTGCTTCCGCTGGTTGCCATCTGAAGGCCGGTGACAGGCGCGTTGGGCAGGCCGGAGGAGAGCTGGCTCCAGCAGTTCTGGCCGGGGGTGCAGTTAGCGACATTGGTGGTGTAGTAGGCGCCGAAGTCGCCGCCGACGTAAACCGCGCCGCTATTGCCGGGGTCGACGACGATACTGCTGACAGGCGCCTGTGGCAGCGAGTTGGTGATGTTGAGCCAGCTGGCGCCGCCGTTGCTGGATTTGTAGAGCATGCCGGACTGGTTATAGGGGAAGCCGGCGATGCCGACGTAGATCGTCTTGCCAGTGGAGTCGTGAGGGTCTACGGTGATCGCAGAGATGGCATAGCCGCCCTGGTTGAACTGGCTGCTGAGAGACGCGTTGGTGACCGGATTGCGCCACAGGTCGCTCCATGTAACGGTGCCGCCGCCCTGCGGCACGGTAGCGCCGAAGAGGTGGCCGGGGACAGAACCGCCGCCATCGAGCGGGCCGGCCATGCCCGCATAGACCTGCTCACCGCCCTGCGCGGAATTGTAACTGCCGCCGGCACCGACAGAGCGCAGCTGGGCGTTGCCGTCGCAAAAGCTGCCCTGGTTGCCGTCAAGCATGCCGCTGAGCAGGTTGGCGGAGCTCCAGTCGCCGGTGACGGGGCCGAGCCACATGCGGCAGGTGCCCAGGATGATATTCGACGGGTTGAGCGGGTCGAGCATCCAGGGTGCGGCGTCGAAGAAATAGTCGGCGTCGGCATCGACATCCGCGCGCCCGACGACGGGACTCGCGCCGAAGCCGGAGGTGCTGCAGTTGCCGCCGTTGGGGCAGCTGAAGATGGAAACGCCGGGGCCGGAGTCGGCGTACCAGTTCGCGGGCGTGAGCGGATCGATGGCGACGTAGCTGCCCTCGCCGGTGAGCAGTTGCTGCCAGGAGCCTGCGCCGTTCGAGACGACGCCGAAGCCGCCCATGCCGGCAAGTACCAGCGAGGCGTTCGCGGGGCTCACGGCGAGATGGGTGATCTCGGCGAGGGAGCCCAGGCCGCTGTTGAGGTTCTGGTAATGGGCGGCATCGGTAGCGGCGCAGACCGGGCCCGTCTGGTTCACGGTGTCGGTCGAGCGCCACAGGCCGCCGTCGTTGCCGAAATACACAAGTCCGTTCGCGCCGAAAGCGCCGTCGATGGCGTGGGTGGAGGGTGCGACCTGGGCGGCAGAGCAGGTCTGGTCGTTGGTGGTGTTGCGCCAGGTGCAGCTGTTGGCGAGCGAGCAGCGATAGATGTCCTCATTGCCCGCGAACAGGATCGTATCCTGCTGCGAGGGGACGGCGGAGAGCGCGAGATTGTAGTCGGCCTGGGGAATGGTGCCGTCCGGGGCATCGAGCGCGGAGTCGGTGATCCGCGTACCGAAGGCGATGGTGCTGGAGGCGCAGGAGCTGACTGCGGCGCCGCTGGTCGAGCACACATCCTGGTAGAGACCCTGGTCCACGTTGTTGATGTCGGTCGTAAGCGCGAAGATATCGCCGGTCGAGGCCTGCACCGCCAGCGCCCCGCGAAAGATAGGGCAGGCTGGGCTGCCGGTCCGGTCCGGGTTTGACGGGCATTGTTGTGTCGAGAGGCCGGGGCCGGGCTGGCTGGCTAAGCGCGTCCAGGTGATGCCGTCGCTCGACGAGTAGTAACCGTGAAAGCGGATGGCCGCGACGAAGAGACTGCGCTTCGCGTTCCAGACTACGGCGGTGGCGGGATTGCCCGGCGGTGAGGTTGGCGGGTCACTGGACTGGAATATCTGCTGCGGACCGTCCTCGACGGTCGCGAGATGCCAGGTCTGCCCCGCGTCAGAGGAGTAGTAGAGACCTGTCTCCGCGGTGGAGGCGTTGCCGGTATTGACCAGCAGGCCTTCGAGCGACTGCGACGCGGCGGCGACAACCAGGTTGGGCGTCGCGGTGCTCCAGGCAAAACCGGCGAACCCGACGCCCTGCATGCTGTAGTTGCTGCTGCCGTTGAGGGCTGCATCACTGCTCTGCTGGATCAGGCTCCACGAACTGCCGCCATTGGTGGAGCGCAGGATGCCGACCCCGTAGTAGGAATCGAGCGCGTCGTTGGGGTCGCCGGTGCCAGCGAGCAGCACGTTTGGATTGCCTGGCTGCACGGTAAGCGCGCCGATGGAGAGCGAGGGGATCGACGTGAAGGAGTTGGCGAAGACGGAGATGTCGTCGGTGAGCGGGGTGAAGCTCACGCTGCCCGCGCTGCCCGCTGCGTTGGTACTTTTCCAGACGCCGCCGCCGGTTGCGCCGAGATAGACGGTATTTCCGGTGGTGTCGCTCGGGTCGGCGGCGAGCGAGCTGACTCGCCCGGTAACCAGGCCATAGGCTTGTGTGTTGAGCTGGAGCGGGCCGGAAGGCTGCCAGGCCCCGGTCCAGATGGTGGTGTTCGCCGCGGTACTTGCGGGTGCGGCGATGACGGCCTGCCGCTGACGCGCCGCCTGGAGGCCGCGTACAGGTGATTCCGACGATGCCGCGAGTCCGATGCCGCGCCGCAGCAGGAAAGCGCGGTCGGCCTGCTGCCGGCGGGCTGCCGGGGTCTGGAGAGTTTGCGCGCACAACAGCGACCCCGCCAGCAGCAGGAGCGAGACCACGACACATCGCGCACGAACAGAGAACATGGCGGCCCCTTCGCCGCACCGCGACGTTTGGGCAACAGGCGGCCTGGGCGTTGACCGACCCGGGCGCAACCCGCCGCCGGGCGCTTGATAACGCCGGCGAGGGTAGCCTGCAAACTGGGTCGCTGCTGAACGCCTGCGGATCGCGGAGCTTTCGCGCAGAGACGCTGTATTGAACCAAACGGAGTGTTGGGGCAATTATGCGAGGAAGCGCGCAATACCGAAACGTTACTTTTGTCAGCCGCAACGGATCGGCACCGCCCACAGAAGCCCCGGAGGCGAAGCACCGTGAGCCGCCGCATCCTAACCTGCACGAGGGCTGAGCGATGAAAGCAGTGGTGCTGGAGGAGACGCGCAGGATCGCGGTGCGCAATGTGAAGGATGCGGAGATGCAGGCGCAAACCGATGTGCTGATGCGCGTAACGTCAAGCGCGATTTGCGGCACGGATCTGCACTTTTACGAAGGCCGCATGCGCGGGATCGAAGGCGGCATCATCGGTCACGAGCCCCTGGGCGTGGTCGAAGAAGTCGGCTCGGCGGTGATGAACGTGAAGAAGGGCGATCGGGTGACGGTGCCGACGCACATCTGCTGCGGTTTTTGCGCGATGTGCGTGGATGGGCACTCCTCCGCCTGCCTGACGACGAACCCCGGCGCGGCGGGCGCGGCTTACGGCTACCCGAACAAGGGCGGCTACCAGGGCGCGCAGGCGGAGCTTTTGCGGGTGCCGCTGGCTGACGCGAACTGCCTGAAGCTGCCGGGTGAGCCGGGTGACCAGTGGGAAGACGACTTTGTGCTGCTGGCCGATGCGTTTACGACCGGCTATCACGCTGCGGCGATCTGCGATATTGCGCCCGGGGATACGGTGGCGATCTTCGGTGCGGGTTCAGTCGGGCTGCTGGCGGCGTACTCCGCGAAACTGCGAGGCGCGGCGCGGGTGTATGTCGTGGATGCGATCAAGGAGCGGCTGGAGAAAGCGGGCGAGCTGGGCGCGGTACCGATCGACTTCCTCAAGGGCGACCCGGTGGAGCAAATCAAGGAGCAGCAGGGTAAATGGCGCGCCGGCGGCGCGTTTCGCAATGAGAAGCCGCTGGGCGGGGTGACGTGCGCGATCGACGCGATCGGGTTCCAGGCGCGGTCAAAGAGCGATTACGGCAAGGAAGACCCGCACTGGGTGACGGAGGCGATCGCGGAGCTGATCAATCCGGCGGGGCGCATCGCGATCGTCGGCGTGTGGCCGCCGAAGGACCCGCATGGCACCGAGCCGACATTGCAGGAAGGCAAGCTGCTGGTGCCGTGGGACAAGCTGTTCGGCAAGAACGTGCGGATCACGATGGGCCGCGATGACGACGAGCAGTGGAATGGCAAGCTGCGCGACATGATCCTGACCGGGGCGGCAAAGCCGAGCATGGTGGTGAGCCATCGCCTGTCGCTCGACGAGGCGCCGGACGCGTTTCGCAAGTTCGATGCGCGGGAAGAGGGATATATCAAAGTTGTGCTGAAGCCTTAGTAGCGGCGGCGAATTGACCGCCCGGAGCGCGGCGCCTCACGGGCGCCGCTTTTTCGTGGTGCTGGATACAGTACGCGAAGCAGCTCTGCCGCGGCTGTTCTTTGTGACGGCACAAACTTTTTTTACAGTCCGTTTCTTTTTATTGACGCGCCTTCAGAACGGGGGGATGATGGGCGTCCAAGGTCAGCACGTCGTTGGCCTGCCTGCTAATGAAAGCTTCACGCCAACCGCCTTGGACGGCGAGCCAGGATGACGGGCGCCAGCGCTTCGGGTAGCTTGTCTCGCCAGGGAGAACTCTCCATGAAATACGTTGCCCCTGCCCTTTCCCTGATGCTGCTCGCCGCGCCGCTCGCCGCTCGCGCTGCCACGCGACTTATCCCGGCCGGTTCGCTGATCCAGTGCACGGTATCGGAGCCGAGGCTGTCGTCAAAGACGGCGGCGATCGGCGACCCAGTGCTGTGCCAGGTAAGCCCGATGGAGCGGTACGGCCGCTCGATGATGCCGTATGAAAGCTACCTGGAAGGCCGTTTTGAAGACTACAAGGACCCGGGCCACCTGGTGGGCAAGGGCTGGATGGAGTTGCGGTTCGACCGCATGGTGGTTGAGCCGGACACGGTGATTCCGATCGATGCGAAGGTGGTGTATGTGCCGGGGTATCCGGTGGATCGGGACGGGCGGATCCACGGCAAGGGCCACCCGGTAAAGGACACGATCGACTGGATGATTCCGGTGTTGTGGCCTCTCGACCTGATCAACCTGCCACGGCGTGGACCTCGGCCGGTACTGAAGGGTGAGACGCGGCTGACGCTGAAGGTGATGGATGACATCGAGGTGCCGGTGGGGCCGGAGCCAGAGCGGGACCCTTCAGGGCTGATGCACCGGGCGCCGACAGCGTATGACGAACCGCCGGTGCAGATGACGCCTCCGCCGCCTCGGCCTGTGATGTACGGCTATGCTCCGCCGCCCATGTATATGTATCCGCCGCCGCCGCCGATGATGCCGGTCGTGGTGATGCGGAATGGGGTGGCATTTCGGACGGTTTATCCACGGTAGGCGGATGGACTGTTTTAAGACGCTGAGGTCGGCGATTACCAAAGAAAGGTAGACAGCGCTCCTCTAACAGGAGATATTGGAAAGTAATACGGCCGGTCCCTCTTCGCTCACGCGTACGGGCCGGTTTTCCTATATGGACAGTTATAGACGGCTCGCATATATTAAACGCCCTTTATGAAGGGCCGAGTCAACATATCCCATTCTGCGTCTGTTTGCTCTTGATGGAAGCTATGTATAGCATTCTGCTCGGCGTTGAAGGCTACGGGATCGACTCGACGCTTACGTAGAACAGAAATGTCAGGCTCAACCTGGCTTGAGTAAAAGGCGACGGAATCTCATGGCGATATCGCGTGGCAAAACGTGCCCGCGTTCAGGCGGCTTGCTTCCCATCCTTGTGTAGAGCATGTGTTTTGGGCTCAAGGGCATAAGTATTTCTGTGCGCGGGCTGTTCCATCCACCACCGAAATTGTAAGTTCCATCATTGCGTGTATGCAGCTTCATAACAGGATCATCGCTTGTGAACCACGCAATGCCAACTGGAGCCTCGAGGATTGTCCAACGATGCTCTGCAAGTGTTTCCCACGTGCTTCCCAGAACACGTTGTATCTCGTACAACCAAAGACGTCGTCCACCAAGCACTTCAACTCTCACCGTCGCCATTCCATTGTCATCATCAACGACTGTGGTGCGCATAGGGAAAGGCATGCCTTGAGTTTGAGCGAGAGCAGCCGTTTCCTCTTCCTGCGTACTCAATGCGGGACTTCGCGTCAGCTTTTCCTTTAAATCTCGCAAGGAACGCTCAATCGTTTCTGGAACAATGGTGCTGTAGCCGGCTAGACACCTTGAAAAGTGGGCTGGCGTCCGGACATCCTGCGCAGCTACAAAGCGAATAAGGTCTCGCCATTCGCCGGGAGTGATCCTTGCTCGGCACACTGCCTTTTCAATAACGCGCTTCGCTGGCTCTTCAATCTCGCGATGGAGCCACTTCTCAATATGATCGCTTTCCAAGCCAGACTCTACGCTTGTATAAAGATGCTGAAAGTAACCTACCCCCCCCTAGGTGAGCACGGCTTCCATTTACGAACGTTGGCATGCTCTACCAAAGTGCGGTACATAAAAAGTTTACCGCGAGGCGCAAAGCGTTTTAGATAGAGGCAAGGAACGAAATGATCATCTTTCGCCGCAGACATGGCTTAAACTCCATGTGCATCGTACTACTATCCTTATTGAGCTAATCCCCAAACGCTCTCCCCTCCCGCACATTTGCGATATACCGTTTGGAATTGAACTTTTTCCCCGTCGACGCGCCGGACATGAAGCGGATGGTGCCAAAGATTTCTCTCTCGAACCAGGGTCGGTCGTGGACGCCGCCGATGGCCCAGGCGATGCCGGAGTAGCCGTTGGGGTCGCGGCCGTCCAGAAAGTACCTGTCGTTGAGATAGACGCAGGTGTCCCAGGCTTCGGATGCGTCCTTGCTCCACTCAAGTATCTTCTTGGCCCAGTACATGCGCATGTAGTTATGCATCCAGCCCACCTCGACCTGTTGCTGCTGCGCGGCATTCCATAAGTCGTCGTGGGTCTGGTGTTTTTCGAGTTGCTCGCGGGTGTAGATGTGCGGGCGCTTGTCACGGGCATGTTTGCGCAGCGTGGTTTTGGCCCAGTCGGGCGCGCAGGCCATGGAGTCGTAGTCCGGCACGAATTTGACGAAGTTGACGCTGAGCTCGCGCCAGGCGAGCACCTCGCTGTAGTACGCGTCGCGGGCTTCCGGGGTGCACTGCCCTTTTTTAACGGCGTCCTCAATGGCGCGGCAGACGGTGAGCGGGCCGATGTGGCCGAAGTGCAGGTAGGGCGAGATGCGACTGGTGCCATCACTCTCCGGGTGGTTGCGCACGGTGTCGTAGTCAGAGAGCTTGGACTTGACGAACGCGGCGAGGAGCTTTTCCGCAGCACGGGTACCGCCGGTAAAGCTGTCGACCGGGCCGACGCTGCGGTCAAAAGGCTTGCCCCAGCCTTCGGTCACGTCGTCGCCGACATGGAAGCTGTCAAAACCGTGCGGGCGCTCCCAGGTGTGCTTTGCTTTTTCCGGTGCTTTCCAGTCGAGGAACTTCGGCAGTTCGGCGTAGAGCTTGGGGCGGAAATGGTGCACGGCGTAGAAGTGCTTGACGTAGGTGTTGGACGGGACGATGACATCGGCATCGACGGTCCAGTAGGGAACGTCGATGCGGTGGGCGAAGACCTGGCGCCAGCGCTCGGGCTCGCGCATGGGGTTTTCGTCGCCGACGACGGCTGCGGCGTGGAGCTCGACCACCAGCTTCTCAAGCGCGTTATGGGGCGGACGGCGCACGATGAAGGCGACGTTGCGCTCGGCGAGATCGTGCTGGGCGTCGACAAGTCCCTGCGAAAGAAAATGATAGTGGCGCAGGTTGGCGTGGGGAAAATTATTGATCGCGGAGAAGAAGGCAACGACGGACAGGCCGAGTTCGTTGCCGAGGGCGATCGCGACATCGAGCGCGGGGTTGTCGATGCCGCGCTGGGCGCGCTGCATCCAGTAGATGACGCATTTCGCGTCCTTCGGCGGAGCGCCGCCGCGACGCACGGTAACACGGGGGTCGGCGGCGATAGTGTTCAGCGCTTCCGGCATGGGGCCGGCGTCCGGGGCGGCGTGGATGATGCGGCCTGCGCCCGCTTCGTCGGAAGGAGCTTGTTGCTTCTTCGCGGCGGCCTTTGGGGCGGCACTTTTGCCTGCGGCTTGCTTTGTCGCTTTGTTCGCGGAGTCGTTCATGTTCTCGATTCGATGCGGTTCGATGCGAAAGGACCGTCTCTCGCAAACCGGCTGTTGCGAGCCGGTTGGGTTCTACACTGGACGCATGGCAGATGGACGCCGCACCCCTCGTTATGACGCTGTCGAGGCCTGCCGTGCGCTTGCAGCGGCGGACCCGAAGCTGGGCGCGCTGATCGAGCGCGCCGGGCCGTACACGCTGCTGCTCAAGAGCCAGCACTCGCCGTTTGAGGCACTGCTGGAGGCGATCCTGTCGCAGCAGCTGCACGGCAGCGCAGCGCGGGCCATTCTGCACAAGCTGCTGAAGCTGTTCGGCGATATCCACCCCAGCCCGGAGCTGCTGCTGACGCAGCCGGATGAGGCGCTGCGAGCCTGCGGGTTGTCACGGAACAAGATGCTGGCGCTGCAGGACCTGGCCCGCAAGACGCTGGACGGAACGGTGCCGGGGCTCACGCAAATCCGCAGATTGTCCGATGAAGAGATTGTGGCGCGGCTGACGGCCGTGCGGGGCGTGGGGCCGTGGACGGCGGAGATGATGCTGATGTTCAGGCTGGGGCGGCCGGACGTGCTGCCGGTGAGCGATTACGGCGTACGGAAGGGATTCGCATTGACGTTCGGGCGGCTGCCGAAATCGAAGCCGTTTGATGCCACAATGCTGGCGGACATGAAGGTGATGGCTCGACGCGGGGAGCGCTGGCGGCCGTGGCGCACAGTGGCGAGCTGGTACCTGTGGCGGGCGTGCGACTTGGCGGGCAAGCCGTTCGTGGCGCCGCCCGCGGCATAGAACTGGAAAAAGGGGTGAAGCGATTGAGCGAGGCAAAGAGGTCGAACCGGTACCTGGTCGTGCATGGGCACTTTTACCAGCCGCCGCGGGAGAACCCGTGGATCGAGAGCGTGGAGACGCAGGACTCCGCCGCGCCCTACCACGACTGGAACGACCGGATTACCGCGGAGTGCTATGCGCGCAATGGCGCGTCGCGCATCGTGAACCGGCAGAACGAGATTCTGCACATCGTCAATAACTATGCACAGATGAGCTTCAACTTCGGGCCGACGTTGCTGAGCTGGCTGGAGGAGCATGCGGAGCTGACCTACCGGTCGATCCTGGAAGCGGACCGGCTGAGCGCGCAGCGGTTCGGCGGACACGGCTCGGCGATGGCCCAGGTATACAACCACCTGATTCTGCCGCTGGCCTCGCGCCGGGACAAGGAGCTGCAGGTGCGCTGGGGCATCGCGGACTTCGAGCACCGCTTCGGCCGCAGGCCGGAGGGCATGTGGCTGGCGGAGACGGCGGTCGATACCGAATCGCTGGAAGTGCTGGCCGAGGAGGGGATCCGGTTTACGGTCCTGGCGCCGAACCAGTGCGCTACGGTGCGGCCGCGAACTGCTGTAGTCATGACAGGTCTGCTCGAAGGGGCGGAGCTAGCGGCGGGGGCGGAGCTGCTGCCGGACGCCTGGCACGAGACCGGCGATGGTTCGGTCGACACGCGGAGCCCCTACCGGGTCGAGCTGCCGAGCGGGCGCAGCATTGCGGTGTTTTTTTATGACGGCGCCCGTTCGCGCGCAATTGCGTTCGAGCACCTGCTGAACTCAGGCGAGGGATTCGCGCAACGGCTTGCCGGTGGCTTCAGCAGCGATGCGCCGGCAGAACCTGAGCTGGTGCACGTCGCGACCGACGGCGAAAGTTACGGGCACCATCACCGGTATGGCGAGATGGCGCTGAGTTATGCGCTGCAGTTCACCGCGCAGCAAGGGCTGGCAACGGTGACGAACTACGGCGAGTTCCTGGAGCTGTTCCCTCCGAAGTGGGAGGCGCGTATCGCCGAGGACACCAGCTGGAGCTGCGCGCACGGGGTGGAGCGCTGGCGCTCGGACTGCGGCTGCAACGGAGGCAGGGCGGGGTGGAACCAGCGCTGGCGCGCGCCGCTGCGCAAAGGCCTCGATGACATGCGCGACGGAGTTGCGCCGGCGGCGGCGAAGCTGGGAGCGGCGCTGTTCAAAGACTGGCACCATGCGTGTGACAGGTATATCGCGGTGATGCTTGACCGCTCACAGGTGAAGCAGTTTCTGAAGGCTGAGCGCTCGCACGCGCTGACGGCGGCCGAGGAGGTGCAGGCGCTTAAGCTGCTGGAGCTGGTGCGCCATGCGCAGCTGATGTACACGAGTTGCGGCTGGTTCTTCGACGACATCTCCGGCATCGAGACGGTGCAGATTATTGCGTATGCGGCGCGGGTGCTGGAGATGGCAAGCGACCTGTTCGGCGAGGAGGGCGTAAGGCTCGAACCGGCGTTCCTGGCAGAGCTTGCCCGGGCGCAAAGCAATGACGCGAGCGAGGGAACAGGGGCGGACATTTACCGCCTGCAGGTGCTGCCGATGCGCGTGGGCCTGGAGCAGGTGGCGGCGCACTATGCCGTATCGTCCGTGTTCACGACCTATCCGGAGCATGCGCGGGTGTTCGCGTTCGAGGTGCAGAACTGCGGGCAGGAGGTGCAGAACTCCGGACGCGGACGGCTTGTTTCCGGCGAGGCGTCCATCAGCTCGACGCTGACGCAGGAGCGGGAGCGGCTGTTTTACGCGGTGCTGCACTTCGGCGACCAGAACATCGCCGCCGGCGTAAAGCGATGCCTGCCCGGCACGCGCGACGCCCACGCGCGCTTTACCGCAGAGGCCCGGGCAGCGATGCTGCGCGCGGACCTTCCGTCGGTGATCCGGTTGTTCGACCGGGAGTTCGGTGCGAAGAGTTACACGATCCGGTCGCTGTTTCGGGATGAGCAGCGAAGGGTCATGAGCCTGATCCTGAATAACACCGTCGCGGAAGCTGAGGAAAGCCTGCTGCGTCTGTACGCCGACCATGCCTCGCTGCTGCACTTCCTGAGCCAGGCCGAGGTGCCGAGGCCTTCAGCGCTGGCACTGGCGGCGAACTTCGCGATCAATATCATGCTGCGGCGCGCGCTTGAAAGCGAGCCGGTGGACGCGGCGCAGGTTCGCGCGGCGCTGGAGCTGGCGGAGCAGGACCACGTGGACCTGGACCGGCAGGAACTGAGCTTTACCGCCGATGGGCGAATGCGGGACGCTATGCTGGCCCTGGCCGAGGCGCCGAATGACATTGGCAGGCTGGAGAATGCGCTGGCGATGGCGGAAGCACTGAAGCTGCTGCCCTTCCCCGCGAATATCTGGCAGGCTCAGAACATCTGGCACGCCGTGGCGACCGCCCACCACGATGTGGTGGAGATACCGGTTGCCGATACCGCGCTGCTTCGAACGCTTGGGTATGCCCTGGGCATTTGCGTGGAGGCGGTGACGAAGCAGGAGCCGGTGTAGCGCTTTTCAGGCTTACAACGAGAGCGGCGGCAGGGCTGGGCCGCGCGTTCTGTCCAGCCCGTCTACCGGCGGCAGTGACACGGGCCTCCCGGTCGCGGCAGCCTGGTAGATCGCGGCCATCAGCTTCTGGTCCTGCAGGCCCTCCGGTCCGCCGGTGCGCGGCTTCTTTCCAGAGCGGATGCACTCGGCGAAGTGATCGATTTCAAGCGCGAATTGCTTTGAAGCGTTGAGGGTGAACTCGATTTCGCCCTCAGCGATGCCGTCGCGATGCGACACCGTGAGCCTTTGCCCGCTGTAGTTGAAGGCGCTGGCCATGCGCGCGGTCGCGAGCGTTCCCAGCACCTGCATCTCGGCGTGCTTATGGGCGCTGTAGCAGGAGGTGCAGGCGGCCACGATGCCGGAGGGAAAGCGCAACGTGAAGTTGACCAGGTCTTCGACTTCGCGGAAGCGCGGATCGTTTTTCGGCGTCTGGATGACGGCGGTGATTTCAACCGGCTCTTCGCCGGTGAGGGCGCGGACGGTGTTGAGACAGTAGAGGCCGATGTCGGGCAGCGAGCCGCCGCCGGAAAGTTTTTTGATCTGCCGCCACTGCTCCGGGTTGGCCTGGTTCTGCACGTTGATCGCGTGGATGGAGCGCACGGTGCCGAGTTTTCCGGTGCGGGCGAGATCGAACAGATAGCGATTGTTGTGCTCGTACTGGATGCGGTACGCGACCATGAGCTGCACATGCGCGGCTTCGCAGGCGTCGATCATGGCCTGCGCTTCGGCGGGGGAGACGGTCATGGGCTTTTCGCACAGGACGTGCTTGCCGGCGCGCGCCACCTGCTCGGTAAAGGCGCGGTGCGTGGCATTCGGCGTCACGATGTAGACGGCCTGGATTTCCGGGTTGGCCCTGATCGAGTCGAGGTCGGCATAGGTGTAGGTGCGGCGGATGCCGTACTGGGCGGCGATGGTCTTTGCCTTGTCAGCATCGCCGCTGATGAGAGCTATGGCGCGGGCGTGCTTGCACGAGGCGAATGCCGGCAGAATCTCTTCCAGCGACAGGCGTCCCAGGCCCAGGATGGCAAAGCCGACGCGAATATCCTGGGGGTCGGCGTTGGGCGGCCCGCTGCCGGGCAGGTCGGTTTCGGCGTGGATCGCGGGGAACTCGACCTTCTTTCCCTCGACCATGCCGCGATCGACCGGCGGTACCGGTGTGTTCTGCACTTTGGACTGCGCTTCAGCCACGCCACCGGCGAGCAGGGCGCCCGCAAGTCCGCGACCGCCTTGCACCAGCAGGGTGCGGCGATCCAGCCTTGCGTCTTCGAGCGCATCTTTGATCGACATGGCGGGGCTTGTCTCCAATCGGGATCTTCCCCGGGTTGGATGAGCGGAACCGCGGGAAGACAAGAGTGCGACGGAGGATGCGGTTTCACGGCCGCGCAAAACGACTGCAACGCCGCAGGGCTTGTCAGGAGCGCCAGCGCAGCGTAACCGGGCCTGATAGAGGGTGCTTGCCGGAGCCATCGAGCCGGGCCTGCTTGAGCGCGAAGTACCACTTGGCAGGGCGGTCGGCATCGTCGATCAACATCAGGGTCGGGTCGTAGCGGAGGCCCTCGGCCTGTTCAACCATCGTTTGCTGGTCCTGCGCGACAAAGCGTTTGCCGAAGAACTTCGCGATAGCGGTGACGCCGGGTACGGGGTAAAAGATGTTCCATGCGGCGAAAACGTCGATGCGGCAGGCACGGGTCGTGGTCGGCGTGACGGTGGTAATGCTAGAGAACCATTTCGGGCCGCAGCGGATGGTCTCAATGCGGCGGTTGGGGAGCTGGAAGTCGATGGTGGTGGTGATGGGTTCGCCGTAGACGCCGAGCAGCTTGTAGGGCGCGGAGTTGCCGGAGGGCGCGTGGGCGGACATGCGAAAACCCTCCGGGATCGGCTCGAAGTGCTTCTCTTTCTCATGGATGGAGGCCTGGCTGCGCCACCACCAGCTCTGGTGGACGAACGGGCCATGCGCGGGGTCCATGAGACCGATGATGCCGTGGTCGACGTTGCAGGGCAGGTCGGCCGTCAGATGGGCCGAGCGAAACCGGTCGCCGAACTTCGGAGCTTCCGGAACGGGCGGCAGGCTCGTGTCACTGGTGCGGACTCGGCCGGAGCCGGGCGCGGGCAGGTACACCCAGGCGTAGCCATCGCGCTCGATGCACGGATAGGCGGTGCCGTAGATGCGCTCGGGGTCGAGTGTGTCGTGGCTGGTCAGGGACGGGATGGCGGTGCACTGGCCGGACACCGGCTCAAACGTCCACCCGTGATACTTGCAGGCGAGCGACTCACCGTCGAAGCTGCCGCAGGAGAGCGGGATGCCGCGGTGGGGGCAGCTGTCGCGCATGGCGAAGAGGGTGCCGTCGCGCTTGCGGCCGAGCACGAGCGGGATGCCAAGCAGCAGGGTAGTGTGCAGGCGCCTGCCGGTAAGCGTGGCGGAGCGCAGGGCCGGGTACCAGTCGTCGAACAGGAGCACGGCCGGGGGACCGAGGCCGGACTGGTCGGCGTTGGCTGAAGGCGCGAGCTGCACGAGCGGGGAGAGAGCCATGGCGTGTCTCTCTACTGTAAATCGGGCCGTGGGATGCGGAGGAGACGGCCTTTGTGGATGCGAAAACGCTCGCCGCGCCACTCGACCGTATCCCCGGCGTAGCTCCACGCCCACAGTGCCAGCCCGAAGCAGTCGCGTAGAGGCAGCAGAACGAGGTCGCGAAGGACCTGTGCATCGCCTAGCAGACCAAAGCCGATCAGCAGGGCGACAGCCATGCGCGCGAGGACAGCGAGCAGCAGCAGGACGATCGCAAACAGGCTGCCGCCGGTGGCCAGCAGGTAAAGGAGCGCCCAGGGCACGGGATGGGTGAAGACGAGGCCCAGGTAGCTCCACGGGCGCACGTCGCGAACTGTGCGGGCCCAGCGGAGCTGGTGTTGCCAGAAGCCGCGCAGGGTGTAGGCGGGCACCGAGGTCGAGACCGGCTCCGGGCTGAGCACAACCGTGTAGCCGGCGGCGGCGATGCGGTGGCCGAGCTCGTGGTCGTCGGCGAGCACGCCGGTGAGCGGCTCAAGACCGCCGGCGGCGGCAAGCGCGGGGCGCGAGACAAGGAGCGTGGAGCCGAGGGCGAAGTGGAGGCCGCCCTCGGTGAGCCGGGCGGTCAACACGCCCGGGATGAAGTCGGTTGCGATGGCGAGCGCCTCGAGCCGGGAGCCGAGCGTGGGGTGAGCCGGCGGGTGGGTGCGTCCGCGATAGGGCGCGGTGACGAGGCCGGTTTTCGTATCGAGAAACGGCGCTGTAATGCGACGAAGGTAGCGCGGACCGACGGCTATATCGGCATCACTGATCAGGATCAGCGTGTGCCGGGCATGGGGCAGCAGCTGCGCGAGGTTGCTGATTTTGCCGTTGCTGCCGAGGGTGAGCGGGGTGGCGACGGTTTCGATGCGCAGGGCCGGAAACTCGTCGGCGAGGGCGCGGAGGACTGGAACGGCGGAATCATCGAGCGAGGAGACGGCGAAAAGCAGCTCGAACGGGGCCGGGTAGTCCTGTGTGCAGTGGGTGCGGAGGGCGTCGGCGAGCCCTGGGTCAAGGCCTTTGACGGGCTTGAGGATGGAAACCGAGGGAGGGTCGGGGTGTTCGCGCGAAACGGTCCGCTGGTCGCGGACAAAGCCGCGCGCGGCCCATAGGGTTACCGCGCAGAATAAAATGCCCGCGCCGGCGAGCACGCCCGGAACCAGCACCACGACAGTAAAGAGGGCGTGCAAGGTCCAAGTTTACCGTCAAGGGCTTGCAGCGGCTGTTGATGCCGCTGCAACCATGTAACCCCTCTGCATCTCAATCGGGACGCTGCACGTTCTTCCTATAGAGCTGCGGGACGCGGGGGAGAAACGATGCTGCCAGTGACCGACCTTTTTATTTGCGAAAAGAACCGCGAGAACCTGCCTGCGCTGGTTCTCCTGCATGTTTTTGGCGGATCGCGCCGCGAGTGGATCGAGGCTGGGGTCACGCTGGCTTCGCGCTTTCGCGTGTTTTCGATCGACACACCGGGTTTTGGAGAGGCCAATAAAGTGCCGGGCTACTCCGTTGC
Source organism: Acidobacteriaceae bacterium (assembly GCA_965276625.1). Taxonomy (GTDB): domain Bacteria; phylum Acidobacteriota; class Terriglobia; order Terriglobales; family Acidobacteriaceae; genus EB88. The sequence goes on along the minus strand of CBDIBB010000002.1, from coordinate 733,980 downwards.
CGAGATGGCGGACAGCTTCGCGGAGACAATTGCGGAGCTGAGGATCGAACGGTTTGTGCTGGTGGGCCACTCGATGACCTGCAAGGTCGCCGCAGTGCTGGCAAGCCGTCGGCTGCCAGGGCTTGAGAAGCTGGTGCTGCTGACCCCCTCGCCGGCCAGCCCGGAGCCGATCGCTCCCGCCGACCGGGCCACAATGCTGGCGCAGGCGGTGCCGACGCGGGCGGACGCGGAGAACTACATTCGCTCGAACAGCAACCTGCCGATCAAGCCCGAGGTGTTTACCCGGGCAGTGGACGACCGGATGCGCGCGAACCCGGCGGCATGGCGCGCATGGCTCGAGAACGGCAGCGAAGAGGACTGGAGCGAGCGGGTGGGCGAGCTGTCGCTGCCGACGCTGGTGATTGCCGCGGAGTGCGACAAATCGCTGGGGCCGGAGGTGCAGCGGGAGCTGACGATGCCGCGTTTACGCGACGGAACGCTCCAGGTGGTGGCGAAGTCAGGCCACATGGTACCGATGGAGGCGCCGGAAAAACTGGCTGGGTTGATTACGGATTTCGCGGGAAGGTAGAGAGCCTAGGCCTCGTCGCGCACGGGTGCTTCCGGGATCGCCTTGCCCCAGGTCTCACATTGCAGGTAGCGGGGGCGAGACCCGGGGCACCCGGCGGGAATAAATTGAGAAGATGTTAACTATTCACTCGGCCGCGAGGGCTGGCTTTGGGACGGATGCAGGCCGTTACCTAAGTGGGCGCCCGGGTTATCCAGATGAAGTGATGGATTGGCTGCGTAACGATCTGCATCTCGCCCCTGGCAAGAGCGTCCTTGATCTCGGCGCTGGAACTGGGAAGTTCTCTTTGCGATTGCTCGCAACAGGAGCGAAGGTAATTGCCGTTGAGCCGGCTCCAGCGATGTTGCAGGAGTTAAGGCGAGAGTTTCCGGTGGTTGAAGCAAGAGAAGGTATCGCGGAAGCCATACCGTGTCCGACAGCTTCAATGGATGTGGTGATCTGTGCACAAGCATTCCATTGGTTTGCAAATGCTCAAGCGGTCCGGGAGATTAATCGTGTCCTGAAACCTGACGGAATGCTGGGCCTGATATGGAATGTTCGTAATGAGTGCGTCGGGTGGGTTGCGGCACTCACGCAGTTAATTAAGCCGTTTGAAGGGGATGCGCCTCGCTACTCCACAATGCGGTGGAGAGATACCCTTCTGGAAACCGATTTCTCGCCTGTCGAAGAGCGGCATTTTTCGCACAAATATACCGGCAATCCTGAGCGGGTTATTGTGGACCGGGTACTGTCGGTGAGTTTTATTGCCGCACTTCCCGAGGCTGAGCGTGAGCGGGTCGCACAGCAGGTTCGAGATCTGGTTGCATCGACGCCGGAACTCGCAAGTCGAGCCTCTGTCGATTTTCCTTATGAAACTGTGGCCTACAGCTACAAAAGGCCTAGTCTAAGTGCCGCATTGGGTATACCTAAAACACGCTTGAGATATGCCAAGAAAATCAGCGATGAGCCAAGTTATGACCTGTCGTAAATCCTGGCGTTAATACCTACTCGTAGCGCAGGGCGTCGATGGGGTTGAGGGTTGCGGCTTTCCAGGCCGGGTAGATGCCGAAGACCAGCCCAATCAGGCAGGAGACGGTGAACGAAACGGTCGTCCAGAGGGTGGACATGCTGGCGGGCAGGCCTGCGAAGCTGAGCCGGATAGCCAGCGTGAACAGCCCGCCGATGGCGACGCCGAGCGCGCCGCCGAGCGCGCAGAGCGTGACGGCCTCCGCGGTGAACTGGAGCAGGATACTGCCGCGGGTCGCGCCGATGGCCTTACGGACGCCGATCTCCCGGGTGCGCTCCGTGACCGAGACCAGCATGATGTTCATAACGCCGACACCGCCGACCATGAGGCCGACGCTCGAGACGGCGATCATGAACAGGACCAGGCCTCCGGTGAGCTGGGTCCAGAACTCCACCGCCGCCTGCGGGGTAAAGATGGCAAAGTCGTCGTCTTTCTGCGTAGGCACTTTGCGCGCAATACGGAGCAGGGTGCGCACCTCGTCCTCGACCAGCGCCTGGTTCTTGGGCTCGTCGTAGCGGATGCTGATCCACACGTCTTTCTGGCCGGGCATGAGCTTGCGGAAGGTGCCGAGCGGGACGAACGCGATGTTGTCCTCAGGGTTGGCGCCGCTGCCGAAAAGCTGCTGCCGTTTGCCGACGACGCCGATGACGCTGAAGAGCTCCCCGTGTATCTCGACGTCCTTGCCCATGGCGCTCTCCTGCCCAAAGAGCTTGCCCGCCGTGTCGTAGCCGAGCACGACGACATTGGCGCGCTGCCGATCCTGCTCCGCAGTAAAAATAGCGCCCTCCTTCATGGGCAGGTCCGAGGTCTCCGGCATGGCGTCGGTGTCGCCTTCGAGGATGGTCTGCTGGACGGCCTTGCCGCGATACTTGACCGACTCCTGCCCGATATCGAACTGAGGATCCTGGTAGCGGATAGCCGGGTCGACAGCGACGACATGGGGCAGGCTGCGCATCGCGATCGCCTCTTCGACCGTGAGGCGCCTGCGGGCCAGCAGCTCCGCCGTGGGCTGCACGTCGACTGGCATGTGGAAGACGAAGATGGAATTGGTGCCGAAGGCGTCGGCGAACGCCTGCACCTTGTTGTTGAGGCCGGTGATGATGGAAGAAATAATAATGACCGTCGCGACGCCGATCACGACGCCGAGAATAGTGAGGGCCGATCGCATGCGGTTGGCGCGCAGCGACTCAAGCGCCATCCGGATGGTCTCGCGTACGCTGCCCAGTCTCATCGCCTAGAGCTCCGATCGCAGGGCGACGATAGGGTCGAGCCGCGCTGCCTTGCTGGCAGGGTACACCCCGAAGAAGATGCCGACCGACGTTGCAACGAGAAGCCCCGCGACGACCGACCATGGGCTGATGACGGCAGGCCAGCCGACCGCTGCCGAAATGGCGTAGGAGATGCCTGCGCCGAGCATGGTGCCGATCAAGCCGCCGAGCGCCGACATGGTTGCCGACTCCACCAGAAACTGCACCAGCAGGTCGGCGCGCCGGGCGCCCAGCGCCTTACGGATGCCGATCTCCCGGGTGCGCTCCGTGACGGACACCAGCATGATGTTCATAATAACGACGCCGCCGATGACGAGCGAGATAGAGGCAATGCCGATGAGCACCAGGCTGAAGCTGGAGGTGAGGCTCTTCCACAGGCTGACGAGGCTGCCGTTGGTCTCGACGGTAAAGCTGTCGTTGTCAGCCGTCGCAGACGGGGGCGGGTCGCGGCGCAGCAGGCGCAGGATGGACTTGATCTCGTCGGAGGTTTCCTCCATCGGCGCCGGCCCGGACGGGCTTTTGACGAAGAAGCGGAGCGAGTGGTGCAGCCCGTGCGAGTGCATATATGTGCTGAGCGGCATGTCCACATAGTCGTCCTGGCTCTGGCCGAGGGTGGTGCCCTGCTTCTGACCATTGCCGATGATTGTGTACACGTCCCCGTCGACGCGGATTTCCTTGCCGACCGGGTCGCCGCCGCCCATCAGGTGCTGCACGACATCGTCGCCGACGATGACGACGTGGGCGCCCGCTTTCTCATCCGCCTCGGTGAGCTGGCGGCCGGCGACGATCACGAGCGCGGTCATCTCCTGCATGCCGGGGGTCCAGCCGCGAATCTCGGTGGTATTGCTGGATTTGGCGTTGAAGACTACCTTGCCGGTGGTGCTGAGCTGGGCGCCAGTCAGCAGGCAGCGGCGGCATGCCTCGGTAAGCGCCTGGTACTGCTCAAAGGTAAGGTCCTTGCGCTTGTTGAAGCGGATGTAGGTTTCCGCGTCGAAGATGACGCTCGGCATCTTGCCGATGGTGATGACGTCCGCACCATGGCCGGAAATCTTGGTTGCGACATAGTGGTTGGCGCCATTGACGAGCGTGATGACGGTAATGACCGACGCCACCCCGATGACCATGCCGAGCAGCGTAAGCACCGTGCGCAGCTTGTTGGCCCACAGCGACTGCACGGCGATGCTGATCGATTCAGTCCACTGCATAAGGAGGGTAAGCGCGGCGCTTCGCGATGAGTGTAGCAGCGGAGCCGGGGATTGCCGTCGGGATTTTGACTTGGTTGCCCGACTGGTGTGCCGATTTGCATCTACAGTCCAGCGTCGGCTGTGATAGTTTCGCCGCACCAAAAGTAACGCGAAAATGTTTGAGACAAGAACAACCCCGGACTTCCGGGCTACTACTAATAGCTGTCATGCCGTGGCAGCGCCTGTCGTGCCATACATGAGCGACATCGATTCCAGGAGGTCTTGAGCGTGCCTAAAGCAGTGTTTACATCGTTGTTAGCTCCACACAGTAAAGTGACAGAGGAGCAACTCGCGACAGAAGAAGGGATCCTGGCGCTGGAGCAGAACCTGCGCGCCCTGAACCGCCGCCGTTTTCTTACCTCAGTAGCAGCCGCCGGCGCTATCGCGACCATGGGCGGCGCGCTTACCGGCACCCGCGCCATGGCCCAGAGCGCCGCGCCGTCCATCGCCGACGTGCTGAACTTCGCGTTGAACTTCGAGTTTCTAGAAGCCGAGTTCTACTCCTATGGTTCGATGGGGATGTCGCTCGCCTCCGCAGTGGCTGCAAGTGCCGGCATGAGCACTGCTACGATTGCGAACCCGCCTTCCATTACGACCAGCAATGTGATGAACCCGCCGCAGGTCAAGCTGACCGGCAACCAGCAGGCGGTCGCCATGGCCCTGCTACTGGACGAGGCCCACCACATCACGACGCTGCAGCAGGCCATTATGACGCTGGGCGGCACACCGATCACGGAACCGACAATCGACTTCAGCGCGGGTGGAACGATGCCTGCGGTCACGACCAACCTGGCTTACTTCGCAGCGGCTCGCCAGTTCACCGCGCTGGGCAACAGCGCCTACGCGGGCGCCGCGGTCGACCTGGTCAGCAACCCCGCTGTCCTCACCGTCGCGTCGCAGATTCTGGGCGCGGAGGCGCAGCACCTGGGCGTCGTGAATTATCTGTGCGCGACCCTCGGCATTACCCCGACGACGGACAAGCAGATTGACGCGCAGGACGTTCCGCCGAACGGCACCGCGGCGATCTTCACGGTCACCCCGATCGCGGTCACATCCGCGAACCCGGCGCCCGCGGTCGGCATCGCTCGGACCCCGCAGCAGGTGCTCGGCGTGGTGTACGGCGTTTCGACAGCCGCGACGGTTACCCCGACACCCGGCACGGCGAAGGGCGGCTTCTTCCCGAACGGCGTCAACGGCAACGTGACCTCGACCTAGAGGATTGCCGCAGCGCCCAGCGCGGCCGATAACCGGGCCGCATGACCACACAAAGTGAAGAAATCAGTTTGGGGAGACAATCTCATGTCGAAGTTCAGTAACAAATCGCTGCTCCAGTCCGGTGAGCGAGTCACCGACGAGCAGCTCGTGACCGAAATGAACATCCTGAGGATGCAGCGCGAGGCCGACCGCCTGAGCCGCCGCAGCTTTTTAACCAAAGCAGGGCTTGCCGCGGGCGCGGTGGGGACGATGGGGCTGGCAGGCTGCAGCAACAGCAACTCCACGACCCCGGCACCCGCCCAGACACCGCCCTCAGTTTCAGACGTGTTGAACTTCGCGCTGAACCTGGAGTATCTGGAAGCGACGTTTTACCTGACGCTGGCGACCGGCTCGGGTCTCGCGTCCGCCGACATGGGCAGCAGCCCCGGCGCCGTAACCGGCGGACTGGGCAAGGTTTCGCTCCAGGACCCCGGGGTTCAGGACCTGTTGAACCAGCTGGCAGCGGACGAGCAGGCACACGTGCAGTTTCTGCGCGCGACCATGCAGTCCCTGAGCCTGACACCGGTCGATATGCCTGCCCTGAATTTGGCCGCACTGGGCGGCATTACGAACGATGCCCAGTTCCTGGCCATTGCCCGGGCGCTCGAAACGACCGGGACCAGCGCGTATGAAGGAGCGATCCAGTACCTGGTCTCGAACACCGCGGCACTGACTTATGCGGCGCAGATCCATGACACCGAAGGTCAGCACGAGGGTACCCTTCGCCAATACTGCGTGGCGAACGGGGTTTCGTCGCCTGCGGTGGATGCGAACGATATTCCGCCGACTGCGACCGCAATCTTCAACACGAACGCGACCTCAGGGCTGAATACCTCGCGCAACACGTCGCAGGTGTTGATGATTACCTATGCGACGACCGCGCTGAACGTAACGTCCGGCGGGTTCTATCCCAGCGGGTTCAACGGGACGATCAAGAGCACCTAGATTTGTTTCTTAATCGCAAACGCAAGCAAGCCACCCTCGCGGGTGGCTTGCTTGCGTTTATGAATAGTGCGGACAGCCTGTAAGCCGAATTCTGTCTGGATTTGCATCCGAGACGGCCATTCCTCTAGGCGCGCCATTGCTGACGTGCTCCAGCAACCTACCCGAAGGTTTCCGCCGTGTGCTCGCTTGCGGTCGCACGCGGGGTCCACGTTGGCGCGCCGGGCCGGCACGCACAGCAGCTTTCTGGACCGGGCTGCTGTTCCCTTCCTATTTGGTCTTGCTCCGTGTGGGGTTTACCCTGCCTCTCGCGTTACCGCGAGAGCGGTGCGCTCTTACCGCACCTTTTCACCCTTACCTTGCTTGCCGCTTGCGCGGCTCGCCTGGCGGTATTTTCTCTGTGGCACTGGCCGTATCGCGAGCCTTGACGCTCGGACCCCGGACGTTATCCGGCACACTGCCCTGCGGAGTTCGGACTTTCCTCCCCCGGGCGACGATTGCGCGCGTCCGGCGGCGGCCGTCCAGCTGCCCGCACAGTCATTCTACCTGCGGGCTGTCCGGCACACGTCAGTCCATCTTCTGGACGGTGTAGCCTTCGGGGATCTTCAGCTCAAACTGCTTATCGGCGATCGGCTCATTCACCGTTAGTTTCAGAATCGACAGCATGATCTGGTACTCCTCAATCGGCCGCCGGATGGTGATCGTCGCCGGGTATCGCTCATCCCCGAAGCTGGAATACGGCCCATAGATAGCCTCGGTCTGGATAGCGCCCGAAGCGTCATAGATGTCCACGCCGCTGGGCAGCAGCGTAGTGCGGTCGAAGTGGATGCGCCGCTCCGGAATGAGCTCCTGGCTATTGGCTTTGCGGCGAACGATCGTCAGCAGGTACTCAGGCTGTGCAAGCAGCTGGTGGCTTTTGGGGTCGACAGTCGTCTTGTCCGTGTCGGTCGTCAGCGTCACCAGGTCATCGGGCGCGATCGGACTCAGGATCATGGTGTCGAAGAAGATATTAGGGCGGAGGTTCTCAATCGGCTGGGCCGCCGGCTTTGTCACGGCGTTTGAGCCGACATAGGCCTTGTTGTTGTGCGGCACCACGAGGGTAAACTGCTTGCCGTCGCTGGCCAGGTCAAAGGCCTGGGTATGCACGACGGGAAGCAGGCCGATAACGCGCAGCATCTCCGGCGAGCGCAGACGGACGTACCCGCTGAGCGAGGTGTAATCCGTAACTTTACCCTTGCGCTCGCCGCCGACTGAGAGCTGGAACGTAACGGTGGCCGTGAGCGACTGCATGCGGCTGTTCTCGTCGTTGACCGCCCGCACGAGCTGATCGGCCGGGGCTTCCTTCACAATGGAAGGCATACGCGGCTGTTGCACACGGTGGGTGTGCATCAGGCAGCCGTTGAGAGCGGGGAGCAGAAAAAAAACTGCGAGGGTAGCGAGTCGCCGGATGCTTCTGTCGTTCTGGGCAGGGTTGCAAATAGCCGGGCATCCTAAGCAATGGCAGGGAAATGGTGAGAAGACGCACAAACGTCGAGTATAGCGACAGCCTACGCGTTTCCTTCTCCTTCAAAGATGCGCGAGGCTACCGCGAAGGTGCGCCCGTATGCACCGAAGCGCGGTATGCCGCTACATTTCTCTGATGCTCTTCAAGGGTAGCTGCGAAGCGGGAGCGCCCGAGAGGGTCGGCGCCGGACGCAACGAAGTACAGGTAATTGGTATGCGGAGGGTGCATGACGGCCTGTAGCGAAACCGCGCCCGGGTTGCAGATAGGCCCGGGCGGCAGGCCGGGGTGTCGGTAGGTGTTGTAGGGCGAGTCGAACTGCAGGTCGCTTTGGTAGATGGAGCCTCGGTACTGGCCGCGCAGCAGCGCCGCGTAGATTACGGTTGGGTCGGTCTCAAGCGGCATGCCCTTTGCCAGGCGGTTTTCAAAGACGCTCGCGACCAGCGGCCGCTCAGAGGGAATGGGACTTTCACGCTCGACGAGCGAAGCCATGGTGACGACCCGGGGCAGGTTGCCGGTAAGCCCCAGCGCCGCGGCTTCAATCTGGAACTGGCGCACCATGGAGCGCAGCATGACGGCAGGCGTGGTGCGGCGCTCAAAGCGGTAGGTGGAGGGGAACAGGTAGCCTTCGAGGCTGGTCGCTTTGGGGTCAACGCGGGCGACGAGCGCGACCTGGGAGCGAGCAGCGGCGAGAAATGCGGTGCGAGACCCTAACCCTGCCGCCTCGACGCGTGCCGCGATATCGAAGATGTTGGCGCCTTCCGGGATGGTGAGCGCGACAGTGTAGACGTCGCCGCGCTCGATTCGCCGGTAGACCTCGGTCAGCTTTACGGGGTGGTCGAAGCGGTACTCGCCTGCCTTGAGCGAGCCGCCGAGCAGGTGCAGGACTTCAAAACCATAAGGCGACGCGATGATGCCGGCCTTGTGCAGCTGGGCCGCAATGGCGCGCGTGGAGGTGCCGGAGAGGATTTCGACGAAGGTCTCGCGTTGCGGGCCCGCCGGCCAGGTGAAGACCCACCACGACCATCCGGCCCCGGCCAGCAGCCCGAGCAGTACCACCACAGCAAACAACCGACGCATGTCTTGATTCTAAGGCCGAGGCTGAGGCAGATCGAAAGCACTAGGATGGGGGCTGTGCCTGTGAGTGAACAATATCCGGAACCGCAAATGGAAACGGTGCCCCGCTACCTTGGACTCGATATCGGCAACCGGCGCATTGGTGTCGCCGCATCCGACGCGCTTGGACTGTTGGCGCAGCCGGTGCTGACGCTGTTCCGCAAAAATCCCCGGGAGGATGTGCGATCGCTGCTGCGGCTGATGCGGCGGTACGGCTGCACGGCCATCGTGGCCGGCAATCCTTTGCATATGTCGGGTGAGCTGAGCCCCCAGGCCGCAAAGGCGCAGGCGTTCGCGCGGCTGCTGGGCGAGGCTGCCGGCGTGCCGGTACACCTGTGGGACGAACGGCTGACCACCCTGGAGGCGCACCGTATCCTGAGCGAAGCCGGACGGCCCCGGCAGGAGCATCGCGGGGTGGTGGACCAAGTCGCGGCGGTGCTGATCCTGCAGGGCTTCCTCGATGCCCAAAAGCCGGCCCAGGACGAAGGGCAGGTATAATTGCGGTTGCAGCGCGCTTAGAGCATTTCACAGTAGGTGCAAGCCTATAAGCGAAACTCGGCGCGGCTTTTCGGTCAAGAAAAGCCGCATGCCACTCAACTCGGACGGATCACAGCAACTGTGAAAATGCGTTAAACGCACTTCAACACTCTTCCCTTCTGGAACACAAACACCGACCATGTCAGAACCAATTCAGAACAGTATCCCTGAGCACATCAAGAAGAAGCTGCTCGATGAGATCCGCCAGCTGGAGCACGAGCTTGCCCATGAGCTGCCGCAGGAGATCAAGAAGGCCGCTTCCCTGGGCGACCTGAGCGAAAACGCCGAGTACCACATGGCGAAGCAGCGCCAGGAGTTCGTCAACGCCCGCCTGGGACAGATGAAGAAGCGCATGGGCGAGCTCGCGCTGGTGAACTTCTCGAATATTCCACACGACCGCGTTGCTTTCGGGTCGAGGGTCACGGTATTCGACACGACCAAGGATGAGGAGCTCGTGTATAAGCTGGTGACGAGCGAAGAGTCTGACGTGCAGAAGGGGTTCATCTCGACGACCTCGCCGATCGGCCGCGCGCTGGTGGGTACACAGGTGGGCGATACGGCCACGGTCGTGACGCCGAACGGCAAGCGCGACCTGGAAGTCCTGAAATTCACGACCATCCACGACGAAGTAGCCTGATACCGCGGTAACAGCGGGAAGGCCTGAGCCAGAATGCCCCGAAGCGTGAGCGAACAAAGCCGCCGCCGCCCGTTGCCGCCCATGGTGGCCGAATCGCCCCATGCGGTGCCGTATGCGAAGACGTGGACGGGCGCGTTCGGGCGCGGCTGCGGGGTGATTTTACAGGCGATCGTGAATGGGCTGGCGCTGACCCGTATTTCCCCGAATGTGCTGACGTTTGTCGGGCTGCTGATCAATATCGGCGCGGCCCTGCTCTTCGGGTATGCCAACGAGCATAATTTTGTGCGCATGTTTCTGTACGCGGGCCTGGTGATTATCGGCGCCGGCATCTTCGACATGGTGGATGGGCGGGTGGCCCGGCAAACCAACCAGGTCACGGTGTTCGGCGCTTTCTTTGACTCAGTGATCGACCGCTACTCGGACGTGGCGCTGTTTTTCGGGCTGCTGGTGTTTTATGCGCGCGGCAACCGCTTCTTTTATGTCGGGCTGGTCGCGTTCGTGATGGTGACGTCGCTGCTGGTGAGCTATACGCGGGCGCGGGCCGAGGCACTGATCGGCAAATGCAAGGTAGGCTTCATGGAGCGGCCGGAGCGGATCGTGCTGATTCTGATCGGCGCACTCTTCGCTCGGTTCGGGGTGATGGCGCCGGTGCTGTGGGTGCTGGCCGTGCTCTCGACCATTACGGTCATCCACCGCATTGCGTACACTTACGAAATGACCAAAAAGATGGGCGCCGCGCTGCCGCGGCCGTCGGAACGCTAGGCCATGCCGGACGCGCACAAGCCGCTTCTACTGGTGCATGGCGGCGCCTGGGCCATCCCAGCCGCGCTGCGCGAGGCGCATGAAGCGGGGGTGCGCCGAGCACTGACCCGGGGGTATGCCCTGCTGGAAGCGGGTGCGAGCGCGGTCGAGGCGGTAACGGCGGCGGTTTCCCTGCTGGAAGATGACGAAACGTTCGACGCCGGACGGGGTGCTTTTCTAACCCGCGACGGGCGCGTCCAGCTGGACGCCCTTTTGATGGAAGGCGCGACGCTGCGAGCCGGCGGCGTCGCCTGCGTGGAGCGGCTGCGGAACCCGATCCAGGCGGCGCGTCTGGTGCTGGAACAAAGCCCGCATGTGTACTTCGTCGGCACGGGGGCGGAAGAGTTCGCGGCGTCGCATGGCATGGAGCTGGTAGAGAACGGGGAGCTGGTGGTTCCGCGCGAGCGGGAAAATCTGCGTGCCGCGCAGGCCAATGAGCGGGCCGGGCTGCCGGACCGGACCTTCGCCGGTCACTCTTCCCCGCTGGATTCGCACGATACGGTGGGCGCGGTCGCGCTCGACACGCAGGGCAATCTCGCGGCCGGCACCTCGACCGGGGGCACGCTGAACAAGGCGCCGGGGCGGGTGGGCGACTCCTCGCTGATCGGCTGCGGCTGCTATGCCGATAACGAGAGTGCGGCGGTGTCGCTCACCGGCTGGGGCGAACCCATTATGAAGCTGGTGCTCGGCAAGTGGGCGGTCGACCGGGTGCTTGGAGGCGCGACGCCGCAGGAAGCCTCGGTGGACGCGATCGAGTACCTGTTCAACCGGCTGGGCGGGCACGGGGGCATCATCCTGATGGACCGCAAGGGGCGCGTGGGCCTGGCGCACAATACCCCGGGCATGGCCTGGGGCCTCGCCGCGCCGGATGGGATGCGGACCGGGTTGACGGCCCCGGCGGGCTATTAAGCCGATGCCCCGGCTGGTGCTGGCGTCCGCTTCGCCGCGCCGCAAGGAGCTGCTCCTGCAGGCAGGCTTCGTTTTCGATGTGAGCACGGCCGACGTGGACGAGACCGCGCTGCCGGGCGAGGATGCCGTCGTGCTGGCGATCCGTCTGGCGCGGTTAAAGGCGGAAGCGGTTGCGATGGGGGCGCCGAGAGCCGTCGTCCTTGGCGCGGATACCGTCGTCGCGGCCCCGAACGGCGAGCTGCTGGGGAAACCGGCGGACAACCGCGACGCGGCGCGCATGCTTAGGCTGCTCGCCGGAGCGACCCATGCCGTGGTGACCGGCGTCTGTGCCCGGAGCGGAGACCGGGTCGAAGTAGCAGCAGCGCTGACATGGGTGACGTTTCAGACGTTGAGCGAACGTGAAATCACTGAATACATCGAGAGCGGCGAGCCCGACGGGAAGGCCGGGGCCTATGCCATCCAGGGACGGGCGGCGCGCTGGATTCCGCAGATCCGGGGAGACTACAGTAATGTCGTGGGGCTGCCGCTGGCCCTTGTCGCGAGTATGCTGGCGCCGTTCGGCATCCAACCCGGCTAGGCGCTAAGTATCACAGACTACAGAGGTTGGCGCTGGAGATACCCTCCTGGAGATTGATCGACAGTGTGGCTCCCTGACCACAGGCAGAGATGCCGCGCCTGGCGTTAAATGAAACTTAAGACGAGAACTGCCAACCCAGGGAGCACCGGCTTTTGCCAGAGCTATCTCTATTTCCGGAGCGCATGCATTTCGAGCAGACGATCGCGGCACCCTTGTGTTTTGCCGGGGTAGGGCTTCATAGCGGCGCTCCGGTTTCAATGCGCCTGCTGCCGGCGACCGCGGGTTCCGGGGTGGTTTTTCGCAGGACCGACCTCGAAAACTTCGAGATCACAGCCACCGGACGCAATGTTGCGAAGGTTTCATACGCGACCAGTCTGATGCGACAGGGTGTGCTGATCTCGACGACCGAGCACCTGCTCTCCGCGCTGACCGGTCTCTCGATCGACAACGTGATCGTCGAGCTGGACAATCTCGAACTGCCTATCCTGGACGGCTCGGCACTACCTTATGTCGAGGCAATCCAGCAGACCGGGTTGAGAACGCAGCGGCGCCGGCGCGAGTACCTTCGCATCCTGAAGCCGATCGAGATTCGCGAGGGCGACAAGTTTCTGGGCGTGTACCCGGGGGATGGCTACTCGATTAGTTACGGGATCGACTTTTCCGCGCCCATCGGCTGCCAGCAGATGTCGATCGACCTGGCATCGGGCTCCTACGGAGAAGCCATTGCGCCGGCGCGTACCTTCGGGTTCCGCGAGGACGAGCAGAAATTGCGCGATATGGGCTTAATTCGCGGTGTTTCCGACAACAACGCGATCATCGTGGCGGGCGGCAAGATCGTTAGCGGTCCCCTGCGCTTCCTCGATGAGTTCGTGCGGCACAAGGTGCTGGACCTGATCGGCGACCTGGCGCTGGCCGGTCACCAGATACTGGGGCGCGTGATCGCGGAGCGGGCAGGGCACGCGATGCATACAGCGCTGGTGTCGCGACTGCTGCGCGACCGTTCGACCTGCTCGCTGGTAACGCTGGCCAACCTGCGGCCGGTAAATGCCTCGGCACCAGCGCTTGTTTCGGCCGCCGTTTAGGCTTCTGCTACCTGGCTTTACAAACCCCGGAAACGTTAGACAAAGATGAGGCACTGCGGCTTGGCTTGCGGCACCGTTGTGCCGTGGGCGGAGAGACGGCCGGTTTTCGGGTCGCGGGCGTAGATGGCGATGTCGTTTGAGTCCTGATCGGCGGAGAGCAGCCAGTGCTCTGTTGGGTCAAGCGTGATAAAACGCGGCGTTTTGCCGAGCGAGGGGATGCGCTCCATGCCGTGCAGCTCGCCCGACTGCGGATCGATGGTGAAGCTGTAGAAGCCGTCGTAGTAGCGATCAGCCGCGTAGAGAAAGTGTCCGCTGCTGTCGATTGCCACTTCAGAGGCCTGCGAACGGCCCGTGAAGCCGGCCGGCTTGAGCGAAACCTGCCCGCGCGTGGTGAAGGTTCCTTTGGACTCATTCCACTCCAGGTGAATGACGGACGAGCCCATCTCGGTAACGCAGTAGGCCCAGCGGCCGTTAGGGTGGAAGCGCAGGGCGCGTGGCCCTGAGCCGGCAGGCGCATGCCATGCCGGTGGCGTGTGCGGCGTGAGCTTTGCCGTCGAGGGGTCGAGCGCGTAGATGTGAATCACGTCGAGCCCGAGATCGTTAAACAGCGCGAACCGGTTACCCGGGGAAACGGTGGCCCGGTGGACGTGCGGAGCGTCCTGCCGCGCGTGGTCGGGGCCGCTGCCCGTGTACTGGAAATGCGAGACGACGGGGCTTATCTCTCCATTTGTGGAGACCTGAAACGAGGACGCGCTACCGCCGCCGTAGTTTGCGGCCAGCAGTACGCGGCCGGTGCGGTCAAGCGTGACATTGGTGGTTTGGGCCCCGTCGGCGGCTTGGCTGTTGACCAGCGCGAGCTTGCCCGGATGCGCGTGCGCGTCGACGATGCGGAAGCTGGAGACGAAGCCGGACGGTTTGCCCTGGTAGGTATCGGTCTCGTTCGCTGCGATTAAAAAGTGCCTGTCGGGCGCGAGAACGAGGAAGGTGGGCATGGGCGTGGCATAGGCCAGCCCGAGCAGCTTGAGGGTCCCGCGCTGCGGGTTCCAACTGTAGGCGTAGATGCCTTTGCTGCCGTCCGCCGTCTGGGTACCGACGAAAAGTGTGCGGCCGGGTTCAAATGCGGACTGCTGCCCGCGCGCCATGAAACGGCCGAGCCCCGAGCCGAAAACAGGCGCGAGAGCAGCCGCACCCTGCAGAAAACGACGCCGGTCAAAGCGCATGGTTGGATACCTGCGGGGCACGGCGGGCTGTGCGTGGGTTGGCTGCCATGGAATCGTTTTTACGCGTTCAATAAAGAGCTTGTCCAGACGCGCCGATACATATGTCTTCGGCTCAGAACCCCCCGGCCAGTTCTGCGGCGACGGAAAGCTGATCGATGCGATGGGCGCGCACGTACTCGGCCATGATGTAGCGCAGGGCGTCGACGCCTTCGCCGGAAACAGCTGAGACCGCGTAAAAGGGCAGTTTGCGGCGCTTTGCCATTGCCTGCAGCTTTTTGAGCTTGTCAGGATTGGCGACATCGATCTTGGAAGCAACGACGAGGACGGGCTTTTCATCGAGCCCGTGGCCGAAGCTGCGCAGCTCTTCCGTGATGATTTTGAAGTCCTCGACCGGATTTTCGCGTCCGCTGCCGTCGGAGACGTCGACCAGGTGGACGAGGACGCCGGTGCGCTCGACGTGGCGGAGGAACTGGACGCCGAGGCCAGCGCCCTCGTGCGCGCCCTCGATCAACCCGGGAATATCGGCGACGACGTAGCTTTCCTCGTGCGGCGCTTCGCCCACGGTCACGACGCCGAGGTTGGGCTCGAGCGTGGTGAAAGGGTAGTCGGCGATTTTTGGTTTGGCGGCGGAGATGCGGGAGATGAGGGTGGATTTGCCGACGTTCGGGTAGCCGAGCAGTCCGACATCGGCCAGGAGCTTAAGCTCGAGGCGGAGCGGGAGTTCTTCGCCCGCGAAGCCCAGCTCGTGCTCGCGCGGCGCCTGGTGGGTAGGGGTGGCGAAGTGCTGGTTGCCCCGGCCGCCGCGACCGCCGCGAGCCACAATGATGCGCTCGTCCGACTCGCGGAAATCGTGGATCAGCTCGCCGGTCTCTTCGTTGTAGACCAAAGTGCCGACGGGTACTTTAAGGACGGCATCGTCGCCGTCGCGACCGGAGCAGTTGGAGCCTTCGCCGTGGCGGCCGCGCTCGGCCTTGTGCTCAGGGTTATAGCGAAAGTGGATGAGGGTGTTGTGGCGCTGGCTCGATTCCATGACGACATCACCGCCGCGGCCGCCGTCGCCGCCCGAGGGGCCGCCTTTGGGAACGAACTTTTCCCGGCGGAAAGCCATGCAACCGTTACCGCCGTCACCGGCTTTTACTCGAATTCGGGTTTGATCGATAAACATTTTGTAGTTCCAGTCTAGCCAATCGGCTATGCTCATGGCACTTATCCGCACGATGTGTGAACTTATTCCTGCCGCTGCGCGGTCTTTAACTGCTGCGTGGATGTGCAGGCTGCACCGCGCCGTCGCCACGCAGCGACGGTTGCTGCAGTTGCTTTTGCCCTGTTCCGCCTTGTTCACGAACCCCGGGCTGCGATCCTGACTTGCTCCGTCTGGAGAGCCTCGTTGACGATTCGCCGTTCTTATTTTTCTTACGCCTGCAATGCGCCGGTGCTGGGTCTGCTGGTACTGGGTGCGCTCGCAGGGCCACGCGCCGTGATGGGCCAGACAGCCGACCGGGGCGCCATTGAAGGCACGCTGCTGGACCCGAGCGGGCGACCAGTGGCGGGGGCGGCGCTTTCGCTCACAAACCCTGCAAACGGCGGCACGTTCGCAGACACGTCCGACGAGCACGGGCTGTTTCATTTCCACGCGCTTGCCGCGGGAACGTACCAGCTGAGGGCCAGCGCGCCATCATTCGCAAGCTGGCAGACCAATGCAACCGTTGCGGTTGGGACAGTCACGACGGTGCGCGCTATGCTGCCGCTCGGCTCGACGCGCGAGCAGGTGCAGGTGGCGGACGTGGCGCCGGTGCTGAACACGACCGATGCTACGGTAAGCACGACGCTTGACGCAGCAGCGGTCCACGACCTGCCTTCGAGCAGCCGCCGTTGGTCGGACTTTGCGCTGCTGACGCCGGGCGTGACACCGGATGCTGACGCGAACGGGCTGCTCTCGTTCCGCGGAATCGGCGCGCTGCTGAACAACAACACCGTCGACGGAGCGGACAACAACCAGGCGTTTTTCTCGGAAGAGCGTGGCCGGACCACGATCGCTTACTCGAACTCGGAAGCGGCGGTGGAGGAGTTCCAGGTAAACACGTCGAACTACGGCGCCCAGTACGGGCGCGCTGCCGGGGGCGTGATCAACACGGTGACGCGGAGCGGCGGCAACGCGGTGCATGGCGAGGCATTTTTCTACGATCGCAACAGCGCGTGGGCGGCGACCAATGCTTTCGTTAGCAACACCACGGTAAGCGTGGGGGCGGCGGATGCCGCGACGACCAGTGCGGTGCGGCTGCAGAACACGCTCACGCAGTGGGGCGCGTCTGTCGGCGGACCCATCGTGTACGACAAGCTTTTCGGCATTGTGACGTATGACCGGTACCACCGGGAGTTCCCGGGGATTGCGCGGGCGAGCAATGCGGCGAAGCTGTTCGGCACGCCGACACAGCAGGCCGTACAAACGCTTGCGGCGCGGCTGGATGTGCTGCCGGCGCAGGCGCTGGCCGAGTACAATAGCGTGCTGGGCGGCCTTGCTTCGCTGCTGGGCAACGTGCCGCGCAGCGCGGATGAGACGATCTATTTCCCGAAGATCGACTGGCAGATCAGCGACCGCAGCCATGCCACCGTGCAATGGAACCACCTGCGGTGGAACTCGCCGAACGGTGTGCAGACTTCGCCTTCAGCGACGTATGGCAGCAATTCGTTCGGCAACTCCGTAACCAACAATGACGTGACGATAGGGCGGTGGGCTTACTTTCTCTCGCCGAACCTGCTGAACGAAGCGACCTTCCAGTATGGGCAGGATTTTGAAAGCGAGACGAGCAATGCGCCGTCTGCGTTTGAGCAGCCGCTGGCGACCAACATTTACGGGCGGGCAGCCCAGGTGCAGATCGAGAGCTACGGTTTTCGGTTTGGCAATCCGCCGGTGCTAAACCGCGCGGCCTACCCGGATGAGCGCCGCTACGAGGCGACGGACAGCCTGACGAATGTGCGTGGGCGGCATACGTTGAAGTTCGGTTACTCGGTCGATTTTGTGAACGATTACAGCGATGCGCTCTACAACGGCAATGGCACGTATGTGTATTCAAACGTGATGGACTTCGCGACGGACTACCTGTCACCCAACCATTGCAACAATGCTTCCACGGGTGCGGGCGTGCTGCCGTGCTACTCGTATTATACGCAGAGCTTCGGGCCGACAACGTTCCAGTTCCAGTCGGCGGATTATGCGGGTTTTGTTTCCGATGAGTGGAAGGCGAGGCCTGGGCTGACGCTGTCGCTCGGGCTGCGGTACGAGTACGAGCAGCTGCCGAACACGAATGCTTCGCTCGTGAATGCGGAGCTGCCGCAGACGGCCGCGCTGCCGCACGACAAGAACAACTTCGGGCCGAGGGTTGGCCTGGCCTGGAACGTCGCAGGCGCGGGACACACGGTGCTGCGCGCCGGATTCGGCGTGTACTACGGACGCATCATCAACTCGACGGCATACTCGGCGCTGACGCAGACCGGTTCCCTCAAGGGGCAGCGGTCGTACTACTTCAAGCCGCTCGACACCGGTGCGCCGCCGTTTCCTTTCGTGTTTTCGGGGACGCCATACCTGTCCGTTGCGCCGTCCGCGGTGTACTTCGATCCGCGCTTTCAGAATCCGCAGATCGAACAGACGGAGGTATCGCTCGAGCAGAAGATCGGGCGCAGTACCAGCCTGACGTTTGAAGGATTGTTCTCCGCAGGGCGCGAGTTGCCGGACTATCTCGATACGAATATCGATCTCTCGTCGGCACAGACGATCACGTATAACGTCGTGGACCCGCTGCACCAGGGACCGCTGGGCGCGAACTACACCACCCGGTTTTACACGGCGCGGCTGAATAACAATTACGCGCAGATTACGAAGATATTTTCCGAGACGAACTCGAAGTATGTCGCTGGAGTGATAAGGGCCGAGCATAACCTGACGCGCTCGCTCGACCTGCACGCCTCGTTTACCTATGCACACGCGGCGGACTGGAACCAGAATGCCACCGCGTTTACGGATGCGGACGACGTGCTGGACCCGGGCAATTTAGCCCTCGAATATGGAAACTCCAACTTCGATATACGGCGCAGGCTTACGGGCGGGCTGCTGGTAAAGACGCCATGGAAGGTGCGTGGATGGAGCGGCATGTTCGTGAACGGTTTTGAGCTTGCGTCGACCGGGGAGCTGCGCGATGGGCTTCCGTACTCGATGCAGACCTCGGGTTCGATCCCTGAGATGCGCTACACGGATACGGTGAACCGTAAGCAGATCCTGAGCGGGCTGGGTGCCTCGATCAACGGCTCAGGCGGAGCGGCGCGCATCGCGGAGACGGGCCGCAACACGTTTCGCTACCCCGCGGTGGTCAATGCCAACCTGCGCCTGTCGAAGCGAACGCAGCTGACCCCGCGCGTGAGCCTGGAGTTGCTGGGTGAGAGCTACAACCTGCTAAACCATGAGAATGTGACGAGCATCGATACGACGGGCTACTCGATTTCAAACTCGAGCACGGTAGGGACGCCATCAAAGCTGACGTGGCAGAGCGGGACTGCGGCGAACTCATCTGAATTCGGGACGGTGTTGAACGCGAACAATACGAACCTTTACCAGGACCGGCAGCTGCAGATCTCGGCGCGGCTGCACTTTTGAGAGCGGGGGAAAAAGTTTTCACATTCTCTTCATGGCGTCGTGGCAAGCTGGTGTCACCCGAAGCACTGCGCCTTGCGGGCCGGCTCGCGACAGAAAAATGATTGCCGCTGAAGGGACCGGTCGCTGACAGAAAAGGCGCAGGCTGTCATGCCTCAAGGAGCGCCATCCATGTCAGTTCTGAACACCCTCGCAGGGGCGACGAGCGCCCTGCTGCTTGCCTTGGCCGCAGTACCGGGCGCACACGCTCAAACAGCCGTGGACGGCGCAATCGGCGGTACGGTCACTGATACCTCCGGGGCCGTCGTCAGCAGCGCCAAAGTCGTCATCCACAACAACGGCACCAATGCCGAAGTCAGCCTGACGGCTGACAATTCGGGCTTTTTCCGCGCTGTCCACCTGGAGCCCGGCACTTACAACATCACGGTGACGGCGCCGAACTTCGAGACGTTCCGCTCGGTGAACGCGGTGGTGCAGGTCGGCGCGTTCACGACGATTGACGCTCACCTCGCGGTCGGCTCCAGCGCGCAAGCGGTCGAGGTGACGGACCAGTCGCCGATCATCAATACCATCTCCGCGGATTTTGCCGCAGTGGTTCCCCAGGAGACGATCCACGATCTGCCGGAGAACAACTATCGCTGGTCAGCATTCGCGCTGCTGACGCCGGGCGTGGTCAACGATACAAGCGGGTTCGGGCTGCTGAGCTTTCGCGGCCAGAGCACGTTGCTCAACGACGTCACGATCGACGGAACGGACGATAACCAGGCTTTCTTCTCAGAGGAGCGTGGCCGCACCCGCGCGGGCTACTCGACGATCAAGGAGTCGGTGCAGGAGTTCCAGGTCAATACATCGAACTACTCTGTCGAATACGGGCGCTCCGCGGGCGGCATTGTGAACTCCGTCACGAAGAGCGGCAGCAATGCCTTTCACGGGCAGGGCTACTACTTTCTGCGCGACAGCCAGTGGGCCGCAATCAATCCGACGGTCGTTCATCCGGTGCAGACCTCGACGGGCTTCGTGTCGGAGCTGTTCAAACCGACGGACATTCGCAGGCAGTACGGGTTTACCGCCGGCGGTCCGTTTATCAAGGACAAGCTGTTCTTTTTCGTAGCGGGAGACCGGTTTTACCATTACTTTCCCGCGGCAGCGACGATCACCAGCGCCAGCGCGAACAGCAACTTTTATAACCCCGCGGACCAGATGCTGCCTGCCGGGCAGCGGTGTGGAGGTACGGGCGCGGCCGCGGTAACGCGCTACCAGGACCAGCAGGTGTGCCAGGTCGCGACGAACACGGGCCTGCCGTATGGCGGCGCCGCGACCAGCGCCTATGGCGTGTACACCGCCGGGGTCGCCGGGCTCACCAGCCTGCTGGGCACCACGCCGCGTGTCGGCGACCAGACGATCTATTTTCCGAAGATCGACTGGCAGGTGAACCAGAAGAACCACGTCGCGATTGAAGCGAACCGGCTGCGGTGGACCTCGCCGGCGGGCATCCAGACCAGCCCCGCTGTCGCATATGGACGGGCGAGCTTCGGCAACGATTACGTGCGCGATAACTGGATCGTGGGCAAGCTCGACAGCTTTGTCACACCCTCGCTGAGCAACGAAATCCGCTATATGTACGGGCGCGACTTCGAGTTCGAAACCAACCAAACGCCCACGGCCTATGAGCAGCAGAACCTGCTGAGCAACGGGGCCTATACCAATCCGCTGGGGCTGCCGCCGAACATTTATCTGAGCGGATTTTTCCAGTTCGGCACGGCGCAGTTCCTCAACCGGGGCGCCTACCCGGACGAGCGCCGCTGGCAGATTGCCGATACCGTGGACTGGCAGCGCGGCAAGCATGACCTGAAGTTCGGCGTGGACTACATCCACACCTACGACCTGCTCTCAAACCTCTACAACCAGTTCGGCGGCTACACGTACAGCGGCGCCACGCCGCTGGGCAACTACGTCTCCGACCTGTACCTTTCGCAGCAGGGCAGCACCGCGCAGCATTACACGTCGTACACCCAGGGTGCGGGGCTGGCAGGGATTGCTTTTACCACCGGCGACTACGGCCTGTTCGCGCAGGACCAGTGGAAGGCGAGCCGGCGCCTGAGCCTGACGGTAGGCCTTCGCTGGGAGTATGAGCAGCTACCGAACCCGCAGATCCCCAATCCGCTGCTGCCGCAGACCAGCGTGATCCCGGATAACAAGCTGAACATCGCGCCACGCGTGGGCTTTGCCTATGACGTGCTCGGCAATGGGAAGACGATGCTGCGCGGCGGCTACGGCATGTTCTTTGCACGGGCGATTAATTCGACGGTGTACCAGGCGTTGATCGGCACCGGCGCAACGAAAGCACAAACCAATCCGCAGCTGCTCCCCGGCAAGACCTGCGCGCCGAGCTTTCCGCAGGTTGTGGCGCCGGCTGACCAGGCGGCCTGCCTGGGCGGCACAAGCGGCAATGCCACGGCCGACTATCTCGACCCGAACTTCAACGTGCCGGAGGTTCACCAGGCGGACCTGACGGTGGAGCAGCAGCTGGGTCGGAACGATGCCTTCAGTGTTTCGTGGCTCGGCTCGTATGGGCGCAGGCTGCCGGATTTCGTCGACAAGAACCTGCCCGCGCCGACCCCGGTGAGCTTCACGGTAAACGACCCGAACCACCTTTCACCGCTGGCGAACGGTTCCACGTTTACGGCGAATGCGTTCCTGGGTGCGCGCCCGAACCGGAACTTCAGCTCAATCACCGACATCTTCAGCGGTGTTACCTCAAACTACGAGGCCGCGGTGTGGCAGTATCAGCACCGCTTCTCGCACTTTGTCAGCTTCAACGCTAACTACACCTGGTCGCACGCCATGGACTACGGGGTGAACAACACGACCGGCGCAAGCGCGACGGCGCTCCTCGATCCGACTAACATCCGGCTCGACTACGGCAACTCACTTGAGAATGTACCGAGCCGGATGGTGATTTACGCGATTGCCGACCTGCCGTTCCACGTACACGGGCCGCTTGGCTACCTGGTAAACGACTTTGAAGTTTCGCCGGACTTCCAGGCACAGACCGGCCTGCCGTACTCGCTCGGCATCAACGGTTCATCTTCCACGCTGACCGTAACTCCCGGCGCATCGGTCCAGTCCCTCATCAACACGGGGTCGTTTAACGGTTCGGGCGGAGCGGACCGCGTTCCGGTTTCCATTCGCAACGCCTACCAGCAACCGCGGATCAACACGGTCGATCTTCGACTTTCGAAGCGGCTTGTGGTGCGTGAGCAGTACCGGCTGGAGTTTATCGGGGAGGCGTTCAACCTGGCGAACCACCAGAACGTGACATCGGTCGGAACCAGCGGCTATACGGTCAGCAATGCAACGACGAAGAACGGGACGACGACGATCGGCGAGGGGAATACGCTTGTCCCGTATACCTCGACGCCGTTCGGCGCCGTGTCCTCGGTGAATAACAGCAACTTTGCGTATAGCCAGCGGCAGTTGCAGCTGGCTGTGCGGCTGCAGTTCTGACCGGCTTGCCTTTTGGACCAGGCAACGGCCCTCGCCCTAAGCGGGGGCCGTTGCTTTTGCGGGCGGTAAAATAGCAGGTGGATGGGACTGGCTGAACAATACGATGTTGCGGTGGTGGGCGCGGGGCATGCCGGCTGCGAGGCGGCGGTCGCGGCGGCGCGCATGGGGCTGCGGACGGCGCTGTTCACACTGAATCTCGACCTGATCGCGCAGATGAGCTGCAACCCGGCGGTCGGCGGCGTCGCAAAAGGGCACCTGGTGCGCGAGATCGACGCGCTGGGCGGTGTGATGGGCGAGGTCGCGGACTCGGTCGGGATCCAGTTTCGACTACTGAATACCTCGCGCGGGCCGGCGGTTTGGAGCCCTCGCGCGCAGTGCGACAAGGCGTTATACCGGGTGGCGATGCGGCGCGTGTTGGAGCGCGAGCCGAACCTGCTGATCAAGCAGGCTGAGGTGACGGGGTTCGTGTTCGCAGGGCAGGATGGCGTGGAGCTGGCTGTCGGCGAGCAGCCGGGCGAAGGCTCGCGGCTGCTGGGGCTGCGGCTGCGTGACGGACGCGAGGTACGGGCACGCTCCACCGTGATTACGACCGGGACGTTTCTAAACGGGCTGATCCACTGCGGCGAACAGCAGTACCCGGCCGGCCGGTCGGGCGAGCCGGCGTCGGTGCTGCTGGGCGAGTCGCTAAAGGCGCTGGGCCTGCGGAACTGCCGGTTGAAAACCGGAACGCCGCCGCGGCTGGACGGCCGCACGATCGACTGGTCGCGGTTCGAAGAGCAGCCGGGCGATGCGGAGCCGACGCCGTTTTCGTTCAAAACGACGACGCTGCCGCTGCGGCAGATTTCGTGCCACATCGCGCACACCACGCCGCGCACGCTGGAGATTATCCGCGAGAATGTACATCGCTCCCCGATGTACTCGGGTGCGATCGAAGCGATCGGACCGCGGTACTGCCCGTCGATCGAGGACAAGGTCGTGCGCTTCCCGGAGAAGAGCTCGCACCAGTTCTTCCTGGAGCCGGAGGGACTGGACACGCACGAGGTGTACATCAACGGCATGTCAACCTCTCTGCCGATGGACGTACAGGCGGAGATCGTGCGGTCGATCCCGGGGCTGGAAAATGCGGAGATGCTGCGGCCCGGCTACGCGATCGAGTACGACTCGATTGACCCGACGGAGCTCGATCGCTCGCTGCGCGTGAAAAAGTTCGCAGGACTGTACCTCGCTGGGCAGATCAACGGGACCTCAGGCTACGAGGAAGCGGCCTGCCAAGGGCTGATGGCGGGCATCAATGCGGCGCTCGCGGCACGAAGCGGTGCGGAGGAGTCAGCGCCACCCACGTTTACGCTCGACCGCACAGAGGCGTACACCGCGATCCTGATCGACGACCTGATCTCAAAGGGTACGAACGAGCCGTACCGGATGTTTACCTCGCGTGCCGAGTTCCGGCTGCACCTGCGGATCGACAACGCCGATCGCCGGTTGACGCCGCATGCACGACGGCTGGGGCTGATTCCGGATGCGGACTGGACGGCTTATGAGGCGAAGCAGGCGCGAGCGGCGGCGCTTGAAAAACTGCTGGCAACGCAGCGTCCCGATGCCGCTGCCTGGGGGGTGCTGCTCTCGACCCTGCTGGCTGATGAAGGCGACCAGGCCCAGCCTTCGCGAAACAAGCAGGCCAGTAGCCTGACGTCTGCGAACACCGCGGGGCTGACGTTCGCGCAGCTACTGCGCCGGCCGGAGCTGACGCTGGCGATGCTGTGGCCGCTGGTGCTGCCCGTCCTGCGAGTATTTGAGGAGCAGAGCGGCGAAACGGTGTTTGCCCCGTGGATCGCGGCCGAGCCCGGAACGCCGGCCGCCGGCAACCTGAGGATCGAGCTGAAGTCGGTAGAAACCGAAATCAAGTATGCCGGTTATCTCGACCAGCAGCGGCGCTCGATTGCGAAGCTGAAGGCCTCGGAAACGCGGGTGATCCCAAGTGATTTTGAGTATGAGGGCGTCTCCGGGCTATCGCGCGAGATGCAGGAAAAGCTGGCGCGCGTGCGCCCGGGCACGATCGGGCAGGCCAGCCGTATACCGGGCGTGACGCCAGCTGCGCTTACGCTGCTGAACGTGTTCGTGGAAATGCGAAAGCGGGCTTGACGTTTCGCGAGAGGTGACCGGATGGCGGTAATCGAAATCGGGCTGGAGACGCTTGCGGGCCTGGGCGCGAGCGAGAAGCGCGCGTGGTGCGCGCAGCTGGAGGCAGGAGCAATCCTGTACTTTCCGAGCACCCCCGTGCCGCTTGCCGCTGAGGATATTTCGTTCCTCCTAGGGCAGCAGCAGACCGACTCGTCCCTGCACAAAAACATCGCGTATAAGCCCGCGAGCGACGTTCTGACCGGTCTTGATGCCGGCAGCAGCGACAGCGCGGCGGCAGAGCGCCTCCGCGAGGTGATGCGGCGGTACTCGGAAGCCGTGACGGCTTTTCTGGGCGGATTCCTGGAGCCATATGCCGGACGGATGCGTCGGGACTACGCCAGCTTTCGCCCGCAGGAAGAGCAGAATCGCGACCTGCCGCTACGCCGGCGCAACGACCTGCTGCACACCGATGCCTTCCCGACGAGGCCGACGCACGGGGCCCGCATCCTGCGGTTCTTCAATAACATCCACCCTGAGCGGACGCGGGACTGGGTCGTCGGCGAGGCTTTCCGTGAGCTGGCGCCGCAGTTCGCTCCCCGGGAGATCGCGCCGCGACCGGATAGCTCCATGGGCCGCGCGGCCAAAGGGATAGCGCGCGCGGTGGGTCTGGGCGCGGCATTGCCGGGCGTCAAGCGAACGCCGTATGACGACTTCATGATGCGTTTCCATAATTTCCTGAAGGAGAACGAAGGCTTTCAGCGCGATGCGCGCAAGGAGTCTTTCGAGTTTCCCGCAGGCTCAAGCTGGATGGTGTTTACCGACACTGTGCCGCATGCCGTGCTGGCCGGTCAGTATGCGCTGGAGCAGACCTTCCTGGTGGAACGCGCAGCGCAGGTAGCGCCGGAGCATGCGCCGCTCACGGTGCTGGAGGGGATCGCGGGCGCGGCGCTTGTGTAGTTGAAACTGCCGCGCTAGCGATGCATAAAGGCCTGTAGTCCGGCATGCTGGGCATGGGTTGCGATGGCTTGCTGGATCTGCAAAGCCAGCGCCAGGGCATCGCGGGCCTGCTGTCCTGTAACTTCCGGGGTTGTGCCGGTTTCAATCGCGTGCAGGAACGACTGGATTTCGAGACGAAGTGGCTCGCCGGGCATGACTGTGGGTTTCTGCATGCCGAGCGACGGCAGGGCTACTGCCGTGCTAGCAGAAGGTGCGGCGGGAGACTGAACCTCGATGACCAGAAGATCCTGACGCGCGTAGTCAATCGACAGGTACTGGTGGGGCTGGAAGAAGCGGAGCTTGCGAACCCGCTCGGTGGAGACGCGGGAGGCGGTGAAGTTGGCGACGCAGCCGGAGGCGAACTCGACGCGGACGTTGGCGATGTCAGTCTTTTGCGACAGGATGGGCAGGCCAACGGCGTGGACGCTGGTGACAGGTGACTGCGCGAGGTGAAGGACGATGTCGAGGTCGTGGATCATGAGGTCGAGAACGACGTCGACATCGAGGGAGCGCGGGGAAAAGATGCTGAGGCGGTGGGCCTCGAAGAACATGGGTCCGCGCAACAGAGGCGTGACAGCCTGGATCGCGGGATTGAACCGCTCAAGGTGACCGACCATGAGGATGCGCTGATGTTGTTGCGCGAGGGCGATGAGGCTGTCTGCTTCTTCAAGGGTAGCGGCGATTGGCTTTTCGACGAGGGTGTGGATGCCGGCGGAGAGAAGCTGCGCGGCGATTTCGTAATGGGCGGAGGTTGGCACGCAGACGCTTGCGGCATCGATGCGCAGCTCGCCGCGCTGCACGGCGGCGAGGAGAGCTTCTGTCGTGGGAAAGATGCGGGCGGCTGGGTCGCCGGCGACGGCGGCGAGGCTCGCGGGCGCGGGGTCGACGATTGCGGCGAGCTGGATGGCCGCGCCGGCCGCAGCGAGCTCGCGGTAGATGCGGATGTGGTTGCGGCCGAACGCGCCGGCGCCGCAGACAGCGAGATTCGTAATCATCGATGCTCCCTTATGAGGTGAGCGGCTACCTGCTGCGCTGATCGCAGTGCCGGGCGGCCTGCTGCGGCGGCATTTCAGTAAGACTGCGCGGCCTACCTAACTGTAACCATATTTATTACAAATACAGCGCTGCCCTTTACATTCAGCG
The DNA here is from genome assembly GCA_965276625.1 of Acidobacteriaceae bacterium. GTDB lineage: Bacteria > Acidobacteriota > Terriglobia > Terriglobales > Acidobacteriaceae > EB88. The sequence goes on along the minus strand of CBDIBB010000002.1, from coordinate 706,909 downwards.
TGCCTCAGGCTTGCCCTGAACGGTGGAGAGGCAGCGGCCGTACAGCTCGAGAAGCTGCGAGACCTGGTCTTCCGGTTTGGCGGTGCCGGCCGCGGTAAAGCCGGTGGACGGGCTGGCGGTGCGCAGGATGTTGGTGCTGGAAGCGACGAACTTGAGCAGGTCGAGGGCGATGTCCTCGTTGCGGCGCGAGGCCGTGGTGGCCGCGGATGGTGAAGTTTGAGTTGCCTGGTCCATGAATACCCTCCGACGCCGATGCTAACAAAAATCGAGGCGGGTTGCCGTGCTCAGGCGAGCCGAAGGATGCAACAGACGCGACCGACCACGAGGTCGGACGGGGCGGCGGAGGGCGGCACCGGGAGCAGGATGGACGAGGTTTCCGGGACCTGGTGGCTCAGCAGGAGAGCGCCGCGATCGACGGAGACATAGCAGAAGTGAAGGCCGGCGGCGAGGCGAACAGCATAGATGGAAGCGGCCGACGAAGGCGTGTTGGCATGGCGGTCGAGGATGACGATGGCGGCAGCGCTGAGGTATGGCGCCATGGGCGCGGACTGCTGAGCGGCAAGGCTGACCGCGACGAAACGCTGGCGTAGGGCGCGGGGGGCATTGTTTTCGGCACGCGGCAGTTGCAGCGCGTCGAGTACGGAAAACGGGATGGTGGCCTGGATGGATGGCGCGCGAATGATGTCGTCGTTCATGGCGGATTGTTGCGCGACCAGGGGAACGCCGCCTGGGGTAGGCAGGATGGGCGTCGCTGGAGCGAGCAGAAGATCGGCCGCGCTGAGCCCGAGCGCGTCGAGGACGCGATCGAGCGCAGAGTAGCTGAGCCGGCGCCGGTTGCGGAGGAAGTTCGAGATGTGCGGCTGCCGCAGGCCGGAGAGCTGGGCGAGCGCTGAAGCCGTGATCACCTTCCGCTCGATGCGGCGGAGAACCTCCACTCGCAGCTGCTCGTGCAACTGGGAAAAATTCATCTTGCGTTATGCCAGGGAGCAATACGTCCATTTGAGGATGCATTGCCCAAAGGCAAGTGTCTCGCAAGGTAGCGAAGAGACCGAAAAGAAGCAGCCGCAATCAGGCCTCCCGCAGTAACTTCCGGTTCCCAAAGGCGATTGACCGGGTGGGTGGCGGTGGATAGGGTGAGGGTACTTTCACCTGACTTTTAAGGGCTTTAGCGGGCGCGCACGATGCGCCTGCCTTTGTACCCTTGCTTTTCACGGCCCCGTTGGGTGGGAGCAGCAGGTTGAAGCATTTTGGAGGGCACATGACGTATCAGCGGGTGATGTTGAAGGTATGCGAGGGATGCGGGACGCTTTGGATTCGCAAGCAGGCGATGGGCGGGGTGTATTGCGGGCCGTGTACGGAGGTATTTGAGCACTTTCCTGATCCGAAGACGCGGCTTCGGCCGGGGCGTCCGAAGAAACAGCGTCCCGAGACTGGGTTTGGCGGAGCGCTGCCGGCGTTCCAGACGGCTGGGGGTGCCCTGTGAGCGGGGCCGCGGCACGGATGCCGCAGACCGCATGGGCGCAGAGCCGGAGCAGCAGCAGCAGCAGCGTGGACCCTACGAAGAAAAAGGGCGTGGTGGAGGTGCCGTACAGCTCGCTCGCGTTCTACCGGCGGTACACGGAGCTACTGCTGCGGAGATATATGCAGGTTTCCATGCGGATGGGGCGGGTCCCGTCGGTGTTGGGGAGCTGCATGTTCCGAGGGAGAGTTTCGAGCCGTCCGGTGCAGAGCTTTGAGGATGCGGTGATCTTTGTCTATGACGTGGAGCGGTGCATGCGGCAGCTGAGCCCGGAGCAGAAGGAGCTGGTGGCACGGATCGCGCTGCAGGAGTACACACAGGCAGAGGCGGCGGAACTGACCGGCCAGGGGCAGAGAACGGTGGTGCGGAAGTATGGAGAGGCGATCGACATCCTGACGAAGATTTTTCTGGAAAAGGAGCTGCTGGAGGTAGGGCCTGTATTCGGGTGAGGGAGGAGTGACGCGGCGAGGTGATGGGTAAGGCGATAGGTGCGCGGTGCGGGTTCTTGTAGCTCCCCACTTCTCAGGGGCGGGAAGTGGGGCGCTTGTTTGTGTTGAGGTAACGCAGACTTATAAGCTGCAACGTCCGATTGTTTTGGGGCGATAGCGATCTCTTGAGAGACTGGTATTACTCTTACTGCCAGGAGTCTTACGATGCAGATCACGAGCAAGGGGCAGGTGACGATTCCGCAGGATGTTCGCAACCGGCTGGGCCTGTTGCCGCACACGGAGGTAGAGTTCGAGCTGGGCAAGGATCATGCCATTCTTCGCAAAGCCAGGATTACGCAAGGCGTGGGTGAACGAGGCAGGAGGGCGCTTGACGCGCTGCGCGGCACGGCGAATACGCGGATGAGTACCGACGAAATTCTGGCAATGACGCGTGGGTACAGCGGCAAAAAAGGCCGGTGAACGAGTACTGGAGAATCTGTCGGCTCGCTTGGATGGCTGCCGTGGCGTGCTGGTGGACAGCAACGTATTTTCCCAAAGTCCGGATTCTTTCGCCTCCGCGGAAACTGATCTGACAAGAACCATGGACGGCAAGCGCCGTTATGATGAGGGAGTATGGCATTTCCTATCAAAATTTGTGTTGTTTGCTCAGAAGAGTTTGAGTTGAAGCCGGACAAGCCCGGCTTTGCGAATCGCTGCCCGGAGTGCAGTGAAACGGACGCTGCCGATCCTTCGGAGAAGCAGCGGATGGACGCCGAGGAGCGAAAGACGCTGAGCGAGGCGAACGAGGCGCGGCGAACGGCGATGCGGGATTTGTTGTATCGCAAGGATAGTTAGCGCGGCTGGTCTTTTAGAGTTGAGCTATTCAGCCGATGAAAATGCAAGCGGCTCTCGGGCGCCGTGCCGGATAGTAAGGATCAGAACTTTCTGCCGCTTCACTTTGATCTCGAAAATGATGCGGTAGACATGCGGCTTGCTTCCGTAGAACAGGTGGCGCACGTCGCGTTTGCGGTGCTTGTTCTCAGGGATTGCAGGGCAGCGGTTTGGGAAACAGGCGAGTGTTTCAAATACGGACTCAAGGCCGTTGAACCAAGCTGCGGCAGCCTGGACATGTGCTACCTGCTTGCTTTTGTAGATTTCGTCTAAATCCCGCCTTGCACGCTCGGCGAATTCAACGTGGTAGATCATATTTGCGGCGTAGCTTGGCGAAAACTTCACGCGCGGGAGTGGTGCGGCCGTGGTCTACATCATCAAGTCCCTGACGGATGGCTTCTTCGGTATCGGCGCGGGCGGCAATATCCAGAAGGCTCTGGTAGGCCTCTGCGTCCTGAACGACGGCGGCGGCTTTGCCGTTGACGGTAAGGACCATGGGCCGCTTGCTCTTCCTGATCTGCTTCATCAGGTCGCCGGACTGGCGGCGGAAGGTAGTGAGCGATTGAATGTCCTTGGTGATATCAAGCATGGGCGGCTCCGCTGAAAAGCACCTTATTGAGTGCTTTCAGCATAGCTTATTTTGCTCGTTCCTGTAGGCTGCTTTTCATGGACAAAACAGACAAGCCGAAGCGGGTGAACGTAAAGATCGATGTGGCGGCGATGCCGCCGGGGGACCGGGTGGCGCTGCGGCGGCACGTCATGGAGCACAAGGTGCGGTATGACCTGGAGGCGAAGGGCGGCGCGGCGAGCCCGGGCGCGTTTGCGCCGATGACAGATGCCGAGTACATGGAGAAGTTCGGGCATGTGGAGCATCTGGCGCTTTACTTCAGCACGACTCTAGAAAAGGCGGCGGTGGGGGCGATGGTGATGGAGTGGGTTCGAGGGTGGGATGGGGTTGGTGCGTATCGGGTGAGGTTGGATGAAGTGGCGGGGGCGGTCAGGTTTGAGTTAGTGTGAGGGGCAGGGCGCTGAATTACGCCTGCCTCTAGTTATGAGGCACTAATTTCTTCTTCCACGACATAATTTCTTTCACAAGACCTGGGTCGTCCATAAACTCTACTATCAGTTCTCTAACATCAGCTCTCTTGAAACGCCTCCGCAAAGGCTTGAGGAGCAGCACTCTGCTCGGACCATGTGTCGGATCTCTGAGTAATTTAACGATTACCGCAAGCCGTTTTGAATCTGCTGTTACGCCTACTGCGGCCCCTAGAGCTTCCTTTGTTCCGGATTCGCGCCCTTCGTTGAAACGGGGCTCGCGTATGTAGCTGTCTACAATAAGATCGAAAAAAGGCTTGGCCTGTTTGGTTTCAAGGCATCTTGCAATAGATTCTCTGACAGCGTCAGAATATGGCTTTTGCAAATGTTTCAGCAACAGACATGCAGCGGTGCGGAACACTGTAGCATCTTGCTCTATATCCGATAAGTTTAATCTTTTACACGACACCCCCACTGCCCTAAGATCCTGGAGGATCGGCTGCTGCGCGAGAAGCATAGCTTCCCGCTTCTTTGTGGCGAGTGCTTCACGTTCGTCGCGTCGTGCAACCCATTCAGGATCGGATTCCAACTGTCTCATGAGGGCTTCGGCAGTGATTGGCATAGTCATACGCTCCTTCCTGTTGAGTTAACTTCGCCTCGGAATTATGACGCCAAGATGAGTAGGTGCAGTTATCGGCTTCAGCGGCTATAGGAGCGCAACAATTATCGCAATGCGGCCTCCTGGCCAGTTCACCGCAAGCACAGCATGTGCAAGTGAGCTTACATGCTTGCCTCTTCATAATGGTCATAAACGTTTGCTGTGTGAGTGAAATGCGGGTCCTTTGATCTCCGGCGAAACCTTATCACTCAGGATGGCGCCGAATTCGGAAGCGGCGGACTGAAAGCCGCCGCCCGCTTTCGGGATCGGCGCCTCCGGCGCTACTATTTCTTTGCCCAGGTCTCAGATGCGAGACCTGGGCACCCGTTTTTGTGCGAGCGGGTGCAAGACTTTCTGGCGCAGATGGGACTCTGAGGGAGAAGGTTTGGCGAATTTGGCCGAAGGCCCGCTGCCCGCCCGGCCAGGGCTAGACTGGGGGGATGGTGGTGTTTGGGGATAATCCGGAGCGGCTGGTTTCGGCGGTGCGGGCGGATGAGGAGAGTTCGTTTGAGCTGAAGCTGCGGCCTCGGCTGCTGCGGGAGTTTATCGGGCAGACGAAGGCGAAGGCGCAGCTGGAGATTGCACTGGAGGCGGCGCGGGCGCGGGGCGAGGCGCTGGACCATGTGTTGCTATTCGGGCCGCCGGGGCTGGGGAAGACGACGCTGGCTTCCATCCTGGCGAATGAGCTCGATGTCGGTTTCCAGCAGACGTCGGGGCCTGCGCTGCAGATCCAGGGTGACCTGACGGCGATTCTGACGAATGTGCGGGAGCGGCAGGTGCTGTTTCTGGACGAGATCCACAGGCTGCAGCCGGTGCTCGAAGAGAAGCTGTACACAGCGCTCGAGGACTACAAGCTGGACATCATCATCGGCCAGGGGCCGGGCGCGCGGACACACGTGATGGAGATCAAACCGTTCACGTTTGTGGCGGCGACGACGCGGCCGGGCCTGCTGAGCTCGCCGCTGCGGTCGCGGTTCGGGATACTGCTGCGGCTGGAATACTACAACGAGGATGAGCTGCGGTTTGTGGTGGAGCGCTCGGCGGAGGTGCTGGGGGTGCCGATCGATCGGGACGGCGCGGCGGAGATCGCGGTGCGGTCGCGGGGAACGCCGAGGATTGCGAACCGTTTGCTGCGCAGGGTGCGGGACTTTGCCCAGGTGCGGGGGACAGGCGTGATCGACCGGGCGACGGCGATGGGCGCGCTGGAACTGCTGGAGGTGGACGCGCACGGGTTCGACGAGCTGGATAGAAGACTGCTGCTGACGATTATTGAGAAGTACGACGGCGGCCCGGTGGGGCTGAACACGCTGGCGGCGACGCTAAGCGAGGAGCAGGATGCGCTGGAAGAGGTGTACGAGCCGTTTCTGATCCAGATCGGCTTCCTGGACCGGACGCCGCGGGGGCGGGTCGCGACGCGGCTGGCGTATGAGCACTTTGGCCTGACGCAGACCCGGAAAGGACTCCTGTTTTGAAAACGAGAAGAGATCGCGAAAATCATAGAGTGCCCCTGTTGCCGCCAGCCGCTCCTCGATCCAGGCGGTCGATGACCTGCTCACCTCGGTCGGCCTGCAGCATGGCCGAAGAGAACTGTTGAGCGCGGGCTATGTGCCGCAGGCGCGGCACCCGAGGCAGGACGCGCCGTCGCCGCAGGAAAAGTCCGTGGAACGGACCCGGGAGATTCGGGTGCTGGATGCGCCGATGCTCAGCAGCATTGGAGTCCGGCATGGCTTCTCGACCCGTACAGGTGGAGTTTCGACTGTTTACGGGGACGGAGAGTTGAACCTGGGCTACACCGCTTCCGACGATCACGCCAACGTGGTCGAAAATCGTAAGCGACTGCTGGGCCGGGTCTTCGGGGAGGCACTTCCCCTGGTGACGCTGCGGCAGGTCCATTCGGCAATCGTTCACCGGGTTGGCAACGGGCACGCGGGTGAAGATGCGGCGCTGGCCGGCGATGGGCTGATGACGGACGAACCGGGTGTCGCGATCGGCATCCAGACAGCGGATTGCGTGCCGGTGCTGGTGGCTGATCGTAAACGCGGCGCGGTGGCGGCCTTCCACGCCGGCTGGCGCGGAACATTGCGGCGCGTAATTGAATCGGGTATCGGCAGGATGCGGGTGGAGTTCGGATCAGACCCGGCCGACCTGGTTGCGGCGATCGGTCCTGCCATCGGGCAATGCTGCTACAGCGTCGGGGAAGAGGTAGAACACGAGTTTTACTCGCAGTTTGCGTATGCGAGTGAGCTATTCTGCGAGGTTTTTGACTCGGACCCCGTGCGGAAAAAGTACCCGATGCTCTTTCTGTCGCAGCGTGCGCCCGGCCATAGCGACTTCGGGCCAGGCCTGCACCTTGATCTGCAGGAGGCAAACAGGCGGCAATTAGTGGATGCCGGTATAGCCGCCGAGTCGATCGACGTTATAGGAAAATGCACCAACTGCCGAACAGACCTGTTTTTTTCCTATCGAGCCGAGCAGGGCTTTACCGGCCGTATGCTCTCTGTAATCAGTCCAGGCTAAGCGGTTTGCTCCGCGTGATCGGAAACTTGGATAGGATTCACCAAGTCACGTAGTTCCTTGCTCGGCTTGAAGTATGGAACCCGCTTCGCCGGAACTTCGACCCGGGCGCCAGTCTTGGGATTTCGGCCGATCCTGGGATTGCGCTGGCGAATGCGAAAAGAGCCGAAGCCGCGAATTTCTATCTTTTCGCCTTTTTGCAGGGCACCGATCACCGACTCAAAAACGCTTTCGACAATCACTTCGCCGTCTCTGCGGGTCAGGTCGCCGAGTGTCAATACTTCCTCGACAAGATCTGCTTTCGTCATCGTCGTTGCAATGGGAGTCGTAGCGGCTGCCATGGGATAACCTCCTCGGTGCTCGTAGAGCAGCCTCTCCCGCATTAGATGCCGGGCCGAAGCCCGGAAGGCACACCCCGCTGACGGCCCTTGCTGCCCAGCTCAGGAAGCGAGAGCGCTTGCCGTATTGGCGCGGCCGGCTTTCGAGCGCACCAAGACGCCTGCTTCCGGGCTATACACCACAACCATGGAAGGCGAACAGTCGCCGCAGAGCCAATAATGCTCCAGGTGGCGGCCCCTCTTGCCATCCGGGCCTAGGCGGGCACCGGCTACTTCAAACACAAAAACGCGGCCGTCGCGCAGGTAATGCAACGGCTTATTGCAGGTGGGATTGGCACAATTGTTCACCATCGTTACTACTCCTCTGCTCCCGCGGGATTCTCCGCAGGACTTGCCAATGTGTTACCGATAAGCACGACAAGCGTCTCGCGGACCCTACGCCGTGTTGCCCTGAAAATTATTCAACCTAAAGACAAATGCTTTAGAACCAGTAGAAAGTGAGATGCCTGTTATACCCGCGCCGTGTGGTCGTGTCTTGCACTTTATTGGCCTTATCGACTAGACCTGTGAGCGCCCAGACCGGTCAACAGCGTCAGCGTCGAAAGTTCTGTTTGCGTGAGTACCATTCGGTCTCCGCAGTTCCAAAAGGGGAATGTAGGAGTGAAGCTGGTTCCGGCCGCTTACCTCGGAGTTGACATGCACAAAGCAGGCTTTTGACACTCGACAGAGGGCTTGCTAGTGTTAAAGCTGGCGTCCCGAGCACGTCCTGGCAGCGCGTCCCCGTCGTCCAGTGGCCTAGGACACCGCCCTTTCACGGCGGTAACACGGGTTCGAATCCCGTCGGGGACGCCAAATCTTTTCAAGTGCTTAGCAAGAATCCAGAGTTTTCGCCGAAGAGCTTTTGGGGAGCAGTTAAACCATTTGGCCTCCAGTAGAGCCTTCGTTGGTCTTACCATCTCCACCATTTCTGCTGTGCTTCGCGCTTTGCCGAAGTCATCGCCTGTGCATACACATACATCGTGATGCGGACGGATGCATGCCTCAGCAGTTCCTGCACCACCTTCACATCCTCGCCGTTTGCTTTGAGCAACGTCGAGTAGGTGCGCCGGAAGGTGTGCCATGAGACACGCTTGTCGATTTTCAGCTTTTTGACAACTAGCTGGATGTGATGACGCATGACAGTTTGCAACCAGAGCGGCTGCTTCACTCGCCTCTTTCCCGCTCAGCTGGCGCGTTAACGCCAGCTCTTTTCCACAAGCTAATGTCCCAAATCCAGCTACCGCCATCTTCCCCGCCCAGAGCCAATACTTTGTGCTGCAATCTCAGTACCAGGCGCCCGATACACTTCAGTGGACCGCAAGCATTAGCAACAGTTCCCCCCATGGCTGGATGGCCCAGGTCGATTACATCGCGAACAGGACGCAACGCCTTCTCCTGGGTTTGTCACTCAACCCGGCGGTATTTATTCCCGGAGTTTGGGACCCGAATGGTACAGGGTGCGGCGGCATCGTCAGAACGGGTCCAGCTGCTGTAAAGCCAGGTTCGGCCGGAACGAATTGTTCTACCCCCGGCAACCAGAACTCACGCTTTGCTCTCGCTATTGCGAATCCCCTGCAGGGTATGGATTACGGCCGGTGCTCGTCCGAAACCCGCAACATCTTCAACACCAGCATTGTCGCCAAGCGCGCCTTCCCAGTCCAGGGCATCGGGGGATACCTGCTGAACAATGGGAATTAGCCCTCCGCTTCATATCACCAGCGGGACACCAGTCAATGTATCTACAGGATCGGACATCTCTCTCTCACAGACATTGGCAATGACCGCCCAAACCAGATACACGGCGTCAACCCATACAACTACAAGAAAATACTTCAATCCAGTTCTCTAGCTACCCGGTCATACCTGAACCAGGCTGCCTTCGCGCAGGTCACCGCGCCCTGTGGGGCGACTTTTACTACAGCGACATGTCCTCAACTTGGCACATATGGCAACCTGGGAAGAACCTCTCTAAATGGCTCGATGTTGTTTAACATGGATGCGCAGATATCTCGGCGCTTTCCGATCGACGAGAGATTTTCCCTGGACACACGATTGAAAGCCTTCAACGTGCTGAATCATCCAGGTTTCAGCAACCCAAATTCAGGTAATCCTGCATCAGGAATCTTTGGATATATCACAGGAACCAGCAATGGTGCTCGAGTCTTTCAGCTCGCCGCGAAGATACTGTTTTAGGCCTACAGGAAGTTGGCCGTAATCGGCGGCTGGTATATCGCATTTAATGAGATCTTGTGTAGAAAGTGTTGTTGCGTAGTACTGAATAACGAAGAGCGCTTTGTCGCTCCGGCCTCTTATCATGATTTCATGCTGGTGCCCGCCGAAATGCACATGCCATAATTGATTGCTTTGAGATATGGTTGCCGGGAGATTTCTGATGGGTTCGTTCATTCGCTATGCTGCTTTGTTGGTCCTTCTTCTGGCTTCAGTAGCAAGAGCTGCGGAGACTGAAACTCAGTATCTATCCGGCCTGGGCAAAGACGACCCGGTCAAGTGGGAGTTCAGGGCCGACAAGGGCCAGAACGCCGGCAAATGGTCCACCATCGGCGTCCCGTCCAACTGGGAACTGCAGGGCTTCGGCATCTACACCTATGGCCGAGTCACGCCCCCGGGCGGTTGGCCTCGCGTTCACGGCATCTACAGGCGCACCTTCACGACGCCTGCGAACTGGCGAGACAAAACCGTCTTCATCAAGTTTGAAGGCGTCATGACCGATACCCAGGTCACCATCAACGGCCAATCCGCCGGCCCTGTGCACCAGGGCGGCTATTACGCGTTCAAGTACGACATCACGAGTATCCTCAAGCCTGCCGGCCAGAAGAATGAGATCCAGGTCGACGTCGACGACGACTCCAAAAATGAATCCGTCGATCACGCCGAACGTCGCGGCGATTTTTGGAACTACGGCGGCATCTTCCGTCCCGTTTATCTCGAGGCCGTGCCAAAAGCTTTTGTCGATCACCTGGCCATCAACGCGTCCGCGTCGGGCTCCCTAAATGTCGATGTCGCGCTCTCCGATACACGCGCATCAGCCCCGGGCGGCCCCGCAGCCTCTGTAGAGATGCGAGTGCTCGATATGAGCGGCAAGCCTGTCGGCAATCCGGTAACTGCGAAGGATGTCGACCTCAAGGCAACCGCCCATCTCTCCGGAACATTCCCCAATCCAAGACTATGGACTGCGGAGACGCCGAATCTCTACCAGCTTGAAGTGCGTTTGAAGTTAGGCGGTGCTGTCGTACACACCGTGCACCAGAGGTTCGGATTCCGCACCATTGAACTCCGTCCCGGACAAGGCCTGTTCGTCAACGGCAACCGCGTCTTCCTCAAGGGCGTTGCGCGCCACTCCTTCTGGCCCGATTCCGGACGGACCTTGTCCGAGCAGATATCCAGAGACGACATCAATCTGATCAAAGAGATGAACGGCAACGCGGTCCGCTCCAGCCACTATCCGCCGGACCGACACTTCCTCGATGCCTGCGACGAACTTGGCCTCTACGTGCTCGATGAACTCGCCGGCTGGCAAGCGCATTACGACACCGACATCGGCAGGAAGCTGGTCAAGGAAATGGTGGAGCACGACGTAAACCATCCGTCCATCCTCTTCTGGGACAATGGCAATGAAGGCGGCTTCAACTTCGACCTCGACGGCGACTATGCAAAGTATGACCCGGCGAAGCGCGTGGTCCTGCACCCGTGGGCGTCCTATCCTCCGGGTATTGCCGATACCAAGCACTACCCAAACTACGAGACGCTGACGCAGAAGCTCGCCGCCGATCCCGTCTTCTTCCCAACGGAGATGCTGCACGGCCTTTATGACGGCGGAGCCGGCGCAGGAATGCAGGACTATTGGGACGCCATTCTCAAGAGCAAGGCCGGCGCCGGCGGATTCATCTGGTCGTTTGTGGATGAAGATGTAAAGCGCACGGACAAGGGCGGTATTCTTGACTCTCAGGGCAACATGGCTCCCGATGGCATCGTCGGCCCTTATCGCGAGCGGGAGGCGAGCTTCTACACCGTCAAGCAGCTTTGGTCGCCGATTATCGTGACGCCGCCCGACGCCACTTCGCGTTCATACACTGTTACAAATCGCTACGGGTTCCTAAACGCCGACCAATGCATCTACGAATGGCAGACCCTCGCCTTTCGCCAACCCAATGACACAGCTTCCGGTTCGGTCGTGCTCGCATCGCGGACCGATCACGGCCGTTCGCTGGCGCCGGGCTCGTCGGCAAGCTGGGACGGCTGGGGGCCGCCTGCTCCTGCTGCCGGCCGCAGCGCAAAGAAGGCACCCGATGCCACTCGACTTATCGTTAGGGACGCCACAGGCCGCGTGGTTCAGACCTATGTCTGGCCTACCGACGGTCTCGAGCAACGATTGGACCAGTTAGATGCTTCTGTTGGTGGTGTAAAGCCGACTGCAACCGAATCCGGCGACACACTCACCGCCATTGCGGGAGACCTGTCATTGCAGATAAGCAAGACCACCGGTCTGCTGGTCTCTGTCTCTCGGCAGGGCAATTCCTTCTCCCTGGCCAATGGACCTCGCGTCATGGCGATGGGTCCCAGGCTCGGTGTTGCGCGCAGGCAAAAACCGTCGGACCCGCCAACTCCGCCGCCCCAGCCGCCCGCCATGGCGCCGGACTCCAGGCTTACGTCGTTAACCCATGAAACCGACGGCAACGATCTTGTCATCTCTGCGGCTTTCGACGGCCCGATGAAATCGCTTACCTACCGGCTCAAACCCAGCGGCTGGTTGTCCATTGACTACGTTTACGCCATCAGTGGGGCCCAGGAATACTTCGGCATCGGGTTCGACTATCCCGAAGCTGATGTGAAAGGCATGCGATTCCTTGGCGAAGGGCCCGCCCCCGTGTATCAGAATCGCCTCGCCGGCGGCACTCTCGACGTCTGGAACAGACCTTATAACAACACCATTGACGGGGATCCGGACGAACTCAAGCCCGGAGAGCACTTCGACTACCCGCTCTTCAAGGGGTTCTACTCAGGGGTGCGCTGGCTGCAGCTCAATACCTCTGAAGGCCCGATCACCGCGATGGTGGACCAGCATCGCGACTCTCCAATCTACGTGCAGGTCTTTACTCCGAAGACCCCGCCTCCGAATTTGCTAGGGCAAGTTGCCGTGCCGTTCCCGAATGCCGGAGTTTCCTTCCTGCATGCCATCCCGGCGATCGGCAACAAGTTCGGGAGTCCGCAATCCACCGGGCCCATGGGGCAGCCGGCGATTGCCAAAGGGGAATACAAGGGCCACATCAGCCTGTACTTTGGAAAGCTGCTGCCACGGTAAGGCTACGTGTTTCGACATTGGTGCTTCCTTTCCATGGCCGCATCGTCAGCAAATGACAACGGTATCCTGATAACCTCCAGTTCAAGCACACGGGAGACGCTACCTCGATGAAAAAAGCGCTTGTTACGTTGGTTCTGCTCCTGACTTTCACTGCCCTGCGCCTGGAAGCCTAGAAGCGGCCCGTGGACTACGTCAACCCCTTCCTGGGGACCGCCCCGCTGACCAATCCGGCAGACATCGGATTTAAGCCGCCATGGCGGGTATGGGCCGGACTTGTCTTTCCCGGAGCATCCGTGCCCAACGCCATGGTGCAGCTAAGCCCGATCACCAGGTTCCACAGCGGAGCCGGATATGAATACGAGAATCCCAGGATCCAAGCCTTTGCTCATACCAACAAAGGCCATTGGAATCTCTGTAACATCCCCATACTTCCGGTGAGCGGCGATGTGAATCCCGCCGATTTCGGCTCGACCTTTAGCCACAAGAAAGAGTCGGCCCATCCCGGCTACTACCAGGTTTACCTGGAGCGGTATGGGATCAACGCCGAGCTAACCTCAACCTTGCGGACCGGATATCACCGTTACACCTACACCGATAACACTCAGTCCAAGAAACTGGTAGTGAACCTCGCCGTTTCAAACGAGCGAATCAAGGACTGGAAGATTGAGCAGGACGGAGGCAATGTCTTCAAGGGCTTCCAGGTGGCGAGCGAAAAAGTCTTCTTCTACGCTGTGTCCAACTACAAGATCAAGAGCATTGAGATGCTAAAGGGCGAGAAGGCCGACCTGCCGGTCGTCGACTTCGTCGATGGCAGCAAGCCGGTGGAGATCAAGATCGGCCTATCCTTTGTAAGTACCGAAAACGCGAAGGAAAATCGAGAAGGAGCTTGGGGATAAGAGCTTCGAGGCGGTGAAGACAGAGGCCTCCGCAACCTGGGAAAAGCTGTTGTCCAGGATTAAAGTGTCGGGTGGAACCGAGCGGCAAAAGGAGCTTTTATATTCCTGCTTGTATCGTTCGTTTCTGTGGCCCGCGCTGAGAAGCGATGTGAACGGCGAATATCCTGACGTAAAGGGAGCGATCGTCAAGGCGGACTTTCAGTACTACACCCTGCCCTCCCTATGGGACGACTACCGGAACAAGCTGGTTCTGCTGGGCATGATTTCGCCCGATGTGACGGTCGATGTAATTCGATCGCTGATTGACCGCGGCGAAAAGACCGGCTTCATCCCGACCTTCTTCCACGGAGACCACGCCTCGGCCTTTATCGCAGGCTCGTACCTGCGCGGACTGAGAGGGTATGACATCAGGAGCGCCTACAACCTGCTGCTGCGAAATGCCACGGTAGAAGGAGGCACCCGGCCTTACATCCGCGAGTACATGGACAAAGGCTACATCTCCAGTCCCGATGAGGCCGATCCTGTTGTGGAGACGAAGGGGAAGGCCGGCGTCACCAAGACGCTCGAGTATTCCTACGACGATTACTCCGTCGCGCTGCTGGCAAAGGAACTCGGTGACCAGCCGAACTACAACATGCTAATGAAGCGCTCGCAGAACTATAAAAATATGTTCGACCCATCGACCGAGCTGATGCGCGGCCGCCTGGATAACGGCGACTGGGTGAAGAATTTCAATCCGCAATATCCCTACTACGAATACATATACCGCGAAGCCAACGCATGGCAATCGTCCTTCTTCGCGCCGCACGATACGGAGGGACTGATTGGCCTCTACAAGAGCAAGGCAGATTTTGAACAACACCTGGACTCGCTCTTCACGATCTCCTGGAACCCCGATTACATCGCTGAGAACATCAACTCCTTCATCGGGCAATACTGCCAGGGAAACCAGCCGGACCATGGCTTTGCCTATCTCTATTACTTTGTCGGCAAGCAGGAGAAATCCCAAGCCATCCTGAATACCATCATGAGCCGCTTCTATGGAATGGGCGAGGATGGCCTGGCGTTGTCTGGAATGGATGATGCCGGAGAAATGTCGTCGTGGTATGTGTTCAACGCGATCGGTCTCTACCCCTACTCGCCCGCAGACCCCAGATACATTGTGTCGGTCCCGCTTTTTAAGAAGACAACCTTCAGGTTAAATGAAGGCAAGACGCTGACGATTCTGAAGAAGAATTCAGGCGAACGGATCACCAGCATTAAATATGGCGGCCGAAAGATTGACGGTTACTTTGTCAACCATAGCGATCTCGAAACCGGTAAGAAGTTAGTGATCGCGACTAGAGCATTTTCACTCCACAAGTAGAGGGACCGACAGGTGTGCGCGTGGCTTTTCCGTTGGGAAAAGCCACTGGAGCGAGTATCCGGGCCTCTACACCAAGAGTGAAAATGCTCTAAGTAGGCCAGCGCTATCTCAAACTCAAGAGCGTATCTCACAGCGAAAAAGTTATACGATGAAACTGATCAGACCGGAAAAGGGGACGCTCCGTCCGGCCCTACCCAATCGTATTTCCGGGTAACCTGCTGCGGTCGCTCGAACGTCCATTCGCTCGGCGTTGTGCCCTCCAGGGGATTTGCCGGGAACCCGGCTGCGTCGTCCGACACGATAGAGAAAGCCTCTTTCATCGCCGACCTGATCTCAGGCGTAGCGGCTCCCGGTTCGGGCGACAGAAAGAGAGACGTTCCACTCCTAGCGACGACGTCCATCCACTGCGAAGTTTCTCTCCAGCCGATGGCGCTGGTAATGGCGACGCAGTCGGGATCGATGTGCGAGAACGTGCGATGCTGCGCGATGCGATGCGCCAGCCCGTTCACGCCGAAGCGTCGCGTCCGCTCCCACTCGCGCCCGCTGGTGTCGTCGGCGATGCGCTGCGACTCGAAGATACCCGCGGCGATGTGGCCCACGGTGTTGCAGCCAAGGATGACGGTCTGCTCGCCGGCCGCTCCCCGGATCGCGCGATAAAGATCGCTCACGATCTCCGCATTCGTCCGCGACCGGTCCTCGAAGTGCCAGCCGGGGCGGGCAGGGCCGGTGTCCATCGCCGAACCCCAGCGGCCGAACAGTTCCACTGTCGAAAAATCGTGCTTGATGAACTCGTATCCCCAGTCGACCGGGGTGCGAATCGTCTTGAGCACTTCGTCGAGCGCCTCGGGAATCGTCGGATCGAACGCCGGGGAGCTGTCCGACGCGCCCGGGCCAAAACGTGCTTTCGGCAGAAGCAGCGAAGGCTGCGCCGTCATGGGCGCGCGCAGCGGGCGCACCCAGATACCCGGGCGCAGCCGACGCTTCCGAATGCCGGATGCAAGGTCCGCCATGCTCGGGAAGCGGCTTGCATCCTGGTACCCATCATCGATCACGATATACGGCCTTACGTCTCCCGGTGGCGCGATCGACGCGATCAGATCGGCATCGCGCAGGATGCCTGCCGCGGTGTTTTTGCCGTAGGCGTAGTTCCAGTCATTGCTGCCGAAGATGGCCCCCTTCGGCAGCCGTGGCGAGGGGCACATCTGCCGGCAGAACTCACGGCCGGCGTGCGCGATCGTCTCGCCAGCCGACCCCTTCCGCATCACAACCGTGCAGGCAAGCAGCTCGCGCCGGCCCAAGAGCGTCGCCTCGCCGCCGTTGCGCAGATCGATGGTCAGCGTAATGCCGTCGGCGTCCCGCTGCCAGAAACAGAAAGCGGACGGCTGCGTTCGGACCCCGTAGCCGTGCACCGTTGCGTCCTCGAAGGTGAGGAAGTACCACGGCATCATGCGGTTCGGTATAGTTCCGCGCCACTCCAGGTCGCCGTAGCTCCTCTCCCACTGGTCTCCGATCGACTGCACCGCGGCGCTTGACCTACCTGTCCAGCGCAGGTGCAGAAAGGTCAGCGCCGCCCCCTCGCTGGTCACGCGGACCGGGAGTTCGCCAACGCCGCCCTGCTGCACCGGTTCCGCCGTAACCCGGACGCCGCGCAACGTCCACGCCCCTGCGGCGTACTCCATCGGTTGCACATCCGCCATGCCGAAACGGGCACGGATACTATCCGGACGGCGCAACAGATCGACACCTGTTGACCCTGCACGCCTCTGCCCGCTGCCTGCCTGGGCAAGCGCACCGGCGGCAGGAACTGCGAGGGAGGTCGAGGCAACCGCGGCTGCCTTCAGGAAATCTCTTCGGGTTGCGTGATCTTTTTTCATGGCTGTTTTGTGTGACTGCTGGTCCAACCGAAATCTTACCAATGGCAGACTGACACAGGAAGATCAGTGGGAGGCGGCCATCTCCGCTGTGAGGATTGGCCGCCACTGCGCCTGCGCGGATGGCTCCATGCCGTCGACCAGGGCGAGAGCGCGCAGGAAAGCAGAGTGCGCGGCTTGCGGCTGCCCGGCGCGGGCAAGCACCTTGCCAAGCTGCTCCTGCGCGTCGAGCGAGGCGGGCGCTAGGGCGACGGCTGACTGGGCTTCGCGAACGGCGCCGGCCGCATCGCCCTTTGCGAGCAGGCGGATGGAGCGTTGGGTGGGCGCCATGGCGGCGGCGAGAGGCACGTCGAAGCTCCCGTGATAGACGAGAACACCGTCATCGAGGAGCGCGTCGGGCGCGCGGCCCATAAAGGCCTGGTAGGGGTTGCGAACCTTTGTGCCGAACTCGAAGCCGTTCTGGTCGCCGGCGCTGATGAGCACAGTGCCGCTGATGCGGGTGGGGACATCGAGATCGACCTGGTTGCTGGTGTCGTAGGTCGGCAGCATCCGGCAGGGAATGCCGTAGTCCGCAGGCAGGATAAATGGCGAGACGAAGTAGGTGAACCAGCAGTCATGGACTTTGTTGGCCTTGAGATAGGCCGAAACGGTCTTGAGCTGCTGGCCCCAGTCGGCATTGGAATCGCTGAGGTATTTGTATGTCTGACTGGGGCCGCCCCAGGCTTCGTTGGCATACGGCAGGTAGTTGGGAGAAGCGCGCAGCGTGCTTGCGGCGTGGGCCACGAACAGGATGCCGGCAGCGTAGACCCAGCGGCGGTCACGCTGCATAAGCGCCCACGCGCCGCCCGCTGCAAAAACCAGCAGGAACGGGAGCACGGGCAATACGTGGCGGACGCCGATATTGAGCTGCGAGTTCATCGCGATGAGCAGGTACACACCCGCCGGGGCGAGCAGGAACCATGCCTCGCGCGGGCGGCGCAGGCGCCCCGTCGCGGCGGCCCAGGCGGCCATCAGCATCAGGCCCATGGAGCCGAGCGTGAGCTTGATGAGCAGCACCGTGGGGAAGTAAACCCAGATGCCGTGCGCGTAGACCTTGCCGAGAAAGAACGTGGGCATAAAGTCAGAAACGCGGCGCACATCGGCGAGACCGAAAAGCCAACTCTCCGGCAGGATATGGAACCGTGCCAGGAACAGAATGGTTCCGGACTCGATCGGTTTGAGCGGTGCGACATACTGCGCGAGCGAAGGGTCAAGTCGCAGACCCGTGGGCCGGGCAGCGTAACGGAAGCCGTAAAAGGCCCACAGGACGATGACCGCGAGGACCGCCATAAGCACCGCGGCGCCGGCGAGGCGCAGGGCATAGCGCGCAGCCGGTCCCAGCGCGCGGTCTGACGGCCCCCGGCGAAGCTGCCACGCGCGCGCCGCGACCTCGCCGGCCAGCACCAGCACGACCGCGGGCAGCAGCACGATCGCCGAGTGCTTGGAGGCGAGCGCAAGGCCGGCCATCAAGCCGACCGCGAGCAGCCGCGCGATGGAGGGCGCCCTGACGTAGCGCCACAGCAGCCACATCGTCGCGAAATAGCAGCAGGTAATTGCCATGTCAGTGGTTACAAATGCGCCGTGGGTCAGCAGGCTGGGCTCAAATACAACCAGAGCCAGCGCGAAAAGCCCCGCGCCCGCGCCGAACATCTCGCGGCCCGCAAGAAAGACGAACAGGCCGAGGCCGAGCGAGAAGACCATCATCGCAATGCGCGCGCGCAGCATCAGCGTGTCCGCGCTGTACGCCGGGGCATTGCGAAACAGCAGCTCGCGTCCGCCGTAGTAGGCCTCTTCCTTGAAGAAGCGTTTGCCGAGCACCGGCACCTTGAGCTGCAAAGGCAGCAGCGGCAGCGCGGCGACCATTTTTGCCATGGGCGGGTGTTCCGGGTTGATGCCGAAGTCGCCGGTCAGCAGCGACATATAGCCCGCGAACAGGTGGTCGCCCTCATCCCAGCTTACGGACTCACGCCGGACGCTGAGCGTCATTTCCGCCGCCATCGTACCCAGCAACACCAGTACTGCAACCCACACCCGCCAGCTTCCGCGCATTCGCACCCTCGCTGTGAGAGTACCCGCATTCACGTGCTTTTAGCACCTGCCTGGAGCGCGGGCGCGCCCGGTAGAGCATTATCACAGCAGGTGTAAGGTAAAACGCTAAAGTTCGCGCAGCTTTTCCGTCGAGAAAAGCTGCACCTCGCAAATTCCGGCGCCTCATAGAAACTGTGATAAAGCTCTAGAATAGCGAAACGATGATCGCCCACCTGCGCGGCACCCTCTTGAGCAAGAATCCCGGCGCCTGCATTGTCGAGTGCGCGGGCGTGGGGTACGAGGTCGCGATCGCCGTGCCGACATTTACGGCGCTGCCGGAGCCGGGCGCGCAGGCCGCTGTGGCGCTGCACATTTACACACAGGTGCGCGAGGACACGCTGGCGCTTATCGGCTTCCTCGAGCTCTCGGAAAAGCGGCTCTTCGAGCGGTTGATCACGGTGTCCGGCGTAGGGCCGCGCCTGGCGCTTACCATCCTGAGCGGGCTTTCCACCGCGCAGACGATCGCGGCAATCCGCGCGCAGGACCACGCGACGCTCACGCGCATTCCCGGCGTGGGCAAGCGGCTCGCGGAGCGGCTCGCGGTTGAGCTGAAGGAGAAGCTGGACGATCTCGCGATGCCTGCTGCGACTGCACACGCGGGCGCCGCGGCAACACCCGCCGGCGAGGATGTGCTGTCGGCCCTCGTAAACCTCGGCTATAACCGTGCGGCAGCGCAAAAAGCACTCGATACCGCAATTGGCCGGGATGCCGCGGTAGCCGAGCATTTCGACCTGCTGTTTCGCGCTACGCTGCAGCTGATTCGCTGACGCGCGATCTGTAACCGGCGCAGCGACGCTTTAATGCTCCGCTTCCCTCAGCCTCGCCCCGTTTTTCGCTGCCTCGAGATAGCCGGCGGGCGCGCCCGGTTCATGGGTAAACAATACCAGCCATTCTTCGGCGATCGCGCGTGCGTAAAACCGCTTCTTTTCCTCGATGGTCCGCAGCGGGTCAAGGTCGAAGCCCAGACCCCAGGTCAGCGGCAGATGCGCCGTAGTCGGCACCAGGTCAGAGATGTAGCAGGCGCGGCTGCCTGTCGCGCCATCTCGGATGTGTACCGCCATGAGCTGCGGCGTGTGCCCCGGAAACAGCTCGACCGCGATCCCCGGCGCGATCTCGCGCTCTTCGCCTTCGCTGAGCGTCAGCGCCTGCATCTGGCCGCTGGCCAGCAGCGGTTCGTAGTTGTTCGCGACGTAGGAGACCCCGTCCCGCTCGCGCTGCCTGCGGCCGGCCGCGATCTCGCCGGCGTGGGCGTAGTAGCGCGCATTCTTGAACGTCGGCGCCACGCGTTCCCGGTCAGGCGTCAGCCGCGTATTCCAGCCGCAGTGGTCCCAGTGCAGGTGGGTGTTGATGACGGTATCGACGGATTCGAGCGGGATCGCGGCCTCGGCAAAGGCATCGAGCAGACGCGCCTGCGCGCCCAGGATCGCTGCCGGTTTCGGCGGCAGCTTTTCGCCGAAACCGGTCTCGATCACCACCGTCCTGCCGCCGCTTCGCACAACCACGGTGTTGAGCCCGACCGTCACCCGGTTCTCCGGGTCGGCCTGCACCACGCGGCCCCACAGCGCCTTCGGCACCACGCCGAAGATGGCGCCCCCGTCAAAGCGGGCCGTGCCGTCTGAAAGCACAATCAGCTCCGTCTCCGCGCCAAGCTGCCGCCGCGCCCGCACCAGCGACTCACCACCCGGTCCTGTCATCGGCACCTCCACCTCCAAACATTACGCGCCAAGTGGTGCGGCGCGCCGGAATGCGATACGTTGAGCGCATGGACCATATCATCGACGGCGTGTTGCGGTTTCAGCGCGAGGTGCATGCCGACAGCGCCGCGCTTTTTCAGGAGCTTTCGCTGGGGCAGTCGCCCTCGGCCATGTTCATCGGCTGCGCCGACTCGCGCATCGTGCCGGAGGTATTGACGCAGCAGGGCCCCGGCTCGCTGTTCGTGGTGCGCAACGCGGGAAATATCGTGCCCCCGCACTCGCCCATGCCGGGCGGCGTCACGGCGTCGATCGAGTACGCGGTCGCCGTGCTCGGCATCCCGGACATCGTCATCTGCGGCCACTCCGGCTGCGGCGCCATGACCGCCATACTGCGCGGGACGGAAAAGCTTGAGCAGCTGCCGGCCGTGGCCCGCTGGCTGCACTATGCCGACTCCGCGCGCGACGTCGTCGAGCGTACATATGCCGGCGCGTCGGATGAAGAGCGGCTGAACGCCCTGGTCCGCGAGAACGTGCTTGCCCAGCTCGGCCACATCACCACCCACCCCTCGGTCGCGAAGGCGCTTGAAGAAAAACGTCTCCGGCTCCACGGATGGGTGTACGACATCGGCTCCGGCGGCGTGAATACCTTCGACGCCCGCAGCCGGCGGTTCTTGCCGCTGAGCGAAAACGTGTTCGTCCACGCCACCCCGGTCGACTGAGCTACTGCTTTTTGTATGTGTAGCCCATCCGATCAGAAGCAAGGTGTCGGGGCAGTATTCGATGAAAGAACTTCGACAAGCGCGATTGTCATTGGCTGCATAAACAGCTTAAAACTAACTCTCGGGCACCAGAGCCAGCTTACGACGCCTTAGATCGAGTAGATTTGGTGGCGCTCTCTATTTTAAATGCCAGCGATCTAGCAGCACATTTGCAATTCTGTCGGCAATTTTTAAACATACATATCCTGCTACGGCAGAGGCAGGCATCATTAGCATTCCGTACCACCAATCCCAGCTAAATCTGTAATGAGGCTGAAAGGCTTTCACAGCAAAAGGGTGCAAGAAGGTACTGAAGAAGAGGCTCGCAAGCCATCCGCCGAAGCCGAAGTAAACAAAACTCAGCACAAGGCTTCTTGTGGATTTTGTAGACATCGGCTTCGATTTCCAAGATGGCCAGGGGGAACGGGGAAGCTTCTTCATGCCGAGATACTACAGCTATGCGGCAATATGGCTTTTCCGTAGACAAAGCCACATTGAGACGGTCTGTTCGGTTCACAGAAGCAATAGAATTACTTTGTAACCCCTACTCCTTCGCGCTCGGGTCCACTTTCGGCTTCAAGTAGGTGTCCCACTGCGCCACGATCCGATCGAACAGCTCGATCCTCTCGTTCTCGCCCGCAATCGAATGCGTCTTGCGCGGGAACAGCTGCAGGTCGTACGGCTTGTTTGCGTCAATCAGCTTCTGCACGAACTGGATCGTGTTTTCCATATGAACGTTGTCGTCGCCGGTGCCATGCGCGAT
Organism: Acidobacteriaceae bacterium; assembly: GCA_965276625.1. Lineage (GTDB taxonomy): Bacteria > Acidobacteriota > Terriglobia > Terriglobales > Acidobacteriaceae > EB88. The sequence continues at coordinate 684,692 of CBDIBB010000002.1, read as the reverse complement.
CAGCAGGTGTCCGTGGAGCTGCCCGGCTGTTCGCAGCACCGATGCCGCGTCATACACCGCGGCCTCCCCCGGCATCCCGGCCTGCGCCTCGGGCAGCCCCAGGTAGCGCTCCGTGTAAATCGAGTCGTAGTTGCGGAAGTCCGTCACCGGCGCCACCGCAACCCCGGCGCGGAACCGGTCAGAGTGCGTCATGGCGTTCAGCGTGAACGTGCCGCCCCAGCTCCAGCCCCACCAGCCCAGCCGCTCCTTGTCCAGCTGCGGATACTTCGCCAGCACCTGGTCGATGGCGGTAAGCTGGTCGGCAAGCTGCACTTTGCCGAAGTCGTGATAGCAGGCCTGCGTAAACGCGCGTCCGCGGCTACCCATGCCGCGGTTATCCACGTGCAATACGGCAAAGCCATGCTCTGTTAGCAGCTGGTCGAAGTAGTTCGAGGCGCTCCAGCTGTCGGTCACCGTTGCGCTGCCCGGGCCTCCATACGGATTATTGATGAGTGGCACGCTGGCCGGGCTCGTCACACCGGCCGGCAGCAGCAGCGTGGCATATAGCTTCGTTGCACCATCCGCCGCTTTCAGCGTCAGTAATTGTGGCGGCCGAACCGTGTGTCCAACCGGGCCGTCGGCCTTGTACAGCATCCGGCACCCCGGCGCGGCCTCGCCGTGCGCCAGGCATAGGTCCAGCACCGGCGGCGAGGTCCGGCTGGAGTGGGTGTCGGTAAACGTCGCATGTCCGTCTGCGAACTCGACATTGTGCGTGCCGGGCGCGGTCGTGATCCGGCGCTTGCCTTTTCCATCGAGCCCGACGGCCCACACCTGCTTGCCCAGCGGCTCGCCTTCGCTGCTGAGGTAGTACACGGTGCCGTGGTCGACCGAAAGGATATCCGAGACCTCGTAGTCACCCTTCTCAAGCTGCCCGGCCAGGTGAAGCTCCGCCGGCGCGGCGGCCGCGTAGGTGTAGTGGTCGATGTGGGTATAACCGGTGCGCCAGGAGCGCAGCAGCAGATCGCCGGGCGAGGACCAGTCCAGGTCGTAATTCTCATCGAAAAACTTCGGGTCGGTCAGCGCGAGCGCGAGCCTGGCATGGCCCGTCGCTATATCGGCGAACCAGATGTCGAGATGCTTGTGGTCGCGGCGCAGTGTCTCGATCCACACGGTGGATGGGTTCAGCCAGCCGGAGCGCGGAATGTAGTCCTGGTCCGGGCGCACACCGTTCTCGCCGGTCGCGGGCAGGTCAATCCACCGGGTCTCGCCGCCTGTGGCCGCGACGACCCCGACGCGGACCGTGGGGTTCGCGCTCCCGGGCTGCGGATATTTCTGCTCCTCGACCGTCGCGTGCGTCGGGATCCAGTCCTCGATCGGATACGCCGGTACCCGCGTCTCGTCCATCTGCACATACTCGATATGCGCCGAGTCCGGGGACCAGGAGTAGTTGGTCCTGACCTTCAGCTCTTCGAGGTACACCCAGTCCACTTCGCCATTGCGCAGGTTCGGGTCTGTCGTCGTGGTCAGCGCCACGGGCGTCGAGCCCGGCCGCAAGGCATACAGGTTGTGATCGTGAACATAGGCGATCGACGCGCTGTCCGGCGAAAACTGCACATCATCGCCCGATCCCTGGCCGGTTTCGCCGATCTGCCGCATCTGCTTCGTCTTCAGCGTATCCAGCCACAGGCTGCCGTCCTCGTCAAAGAGCACCTGCGCTCCATCGGGAGACCAGAAGTAGCTTTTCTGCGAGTAGCGGGCACGATGGTCGCGATCCTGCTCGCCGACCGGATGCGCCTTGGCATGCGCCCCGACCGGCGCAAGCGCTTCGGCGGGCACGATGATTGATCGTGCGCCGGTGCTCGCATTGAACGCGCCCAGGGCGTGCTCGGGCGTGACATAGCTCAGCAGCGTCCCATCCGGAGACCAGTCGGTCGAGGCGGGCGGCCCGGGCTTAGAGCCGTGGATACTGCCGTCAAACAGAGCACGGACAGTCCAGGGGGTCGGCGCTGCCCCGGGGGCCGGGGATTGCTGGGCCAGGATGGTCGAGGCAGAGAGGAGGAAAACGGTAACGCAAGGCGAACAGTGGCGAAGAGTGGGCACTGGGGCTCCGACTGAATAAGATGTTGTGAGCAATAGTGTACTTACCTGCGCCGGCACATCTGCCCTTAACCAAAAAAGCAACGGCAGCCGGAGATACCGGCTGCCGTTCCTCAGGGGGGGAGGGCTGCTGAATACTGTCTGAATCTATGAAGCTTACAGCGTTGCGGCTGTGCCGTTCTGCCGCGGCGCCTGCACCATCGGCTGCGTCGTGCCAGGCGTCCTGAGCGTCGGTGAACCGCCGCTGATTGCGGTGACAGGGCGGCTCCCCGGCATCGAGCGCACCGTGTTCTGGGCGTGTTGCGATTGCTGCTGGTGCATCGTTACGATGATTACCTGCGTGGCAGTTTTGCCGTTGCAGCGGTAAGCGTGCGGCGTGCTGGCGTCGAAATAAACACCGTCGCCGGTCTCCAGCACATGCACCTTGTCGGCGTGACGAATTTCAAGTTCGCCGCTGAGCACGTACAGGAACTCGAACCCGGGATGCACATGGGGGCGCACCTCGCTTGCCTTACGCAACGGCAGGAACTCGGCCAGATAAGGATCAAGCTGACGCTCGGGAACCATGTAGCCGAGACTCTCAAAGTAGTAATTCGGGTCTTCGACGCCGCTCTGCGGCAGGCGCGTACGCTCACTCTTCCGGTGCACCCGGAAAACCGGCTGCGGCTCCGTCTCGAAAAAGTAATTCAACTCTTTGCCGAAAACGAGTGCCACGCGCGCCAGGTTACGCAGTGTCGGAATCACCCGACCGGTCTCAAGCTGCGACAGAAAACTCGCGGAAAGGCCGGTTTGCCGTCCCAGCTCGACAAGACCCATGGACTTTTTCAGGCGCAGGCGCTTGATGCGCTCGCCTATCTTCTTCTCGGTGATGAAAGCTTCTGCGCTTTCCTGGTCGATCGACCCGGACTCGGTTACCTTCTCCTCGCCAGGCGCGGCGGTAGCAGGGTGGCTCTCCTGCTCAGGTATCTCGGCCTTCGTTATCTGCTCAATCATAGGGAAAGGTCCTCCAGGACCCAGTTACATGTAACTTATTTTTGGATGCAGTTCCCGGAAGCGCTGATCGATTATTTTTATTTGTTTCTCCTTATCTTCGCTATAGAAAACATTTGATCGTAGGCGTGTTTTTACAGGTAGTCTGTACCGCAAACGACATTGTTTTCCACGAAAATCAACTTCCAAACAGGCGGTTGAGAAAGGCACTGCATCCTAAAACTGAAGCATGCGTTCCGGATAGCTTTTAGCGCTTGATTCCTGACTTTGCGTCACTCCCTGCTTCTTCCCGGTTCTCTCAATCTCCCGAGGTCTTGCATGCCGTCGTCCGATCCTTCGCAGGTATCTCCCGGTCCAGCCGGACCCTCATCACAACGCACTCTCCGCATCATGATCACCGGCGCCAATGGAATGATTGGCCATGCATTACAGGCAGCGGCACGGCAGCGGGGCATCGAAGCAGTTGCCGTGCAGCGCCCAGTGCGGAAGCAAGGCGGCAACCATGCACAGTCCCCGGCGCCCGAGGGCACGATCCTCTGGATGCCGGAAGCGGCACAACCCTTTGCCGACCTCGAACAGCTCGAAAACTTTGACGCGGTCGTGCACCTGGCAGGCGCGAACCTCTCAGCGCACCGCTGGAATGCCGCTTATAAAAAAACGATTGTGGACAGCCGCACCTTGACCACCGGCGCATTGGCGCTGGCGCTCGCCCGGCTGCGCAAACCTCCGCAGGTGCTGCTGTCGGCATCTGCTACCGGTTTTTACGGCTCGCGCGGCGACGAAGTGCTGACCGAAGACTCGGCCAAAGGCACCGGCTTTTTGAGCGACGTGTGCCAGGCATGGGAGAAGGCGACCGCTCCGGCGGAGTCAGCCGGCATACGGGTCGTCCACACGCGATTCGGTGTAGTGCTGACGCCGTACGGGGGCGCCCTCAGGCAGATGCTTCCGCTGTTCCGGGCAGGCGCCGGAGGCAAGCTCGGCAACGGTAAACAATGGACCAGTTGGGTCGCGCTCGAGGACCTGCTCAACGGCATCTTTCACATCCTGAAGGACGAAAGCCTGCGAGGGCCGGTGAACCTGGTCTCTCCCGGGCCTGTTACCAACGCCGAGTTCACCAAAGCCCTGGGTGCGGTGCTGGGCCGGCCTACTCTTCTGCCTGCTCCCGCCTTTGCGCTGCGTGCTGCGTTCGGCGAAATGGCGGACGAAGCACTGCTGTCCAGTTGCCGCGCGGTTCCAGCCAAACTTCAGGCTGCCCACTTTAACTTTTCAGCTCCCGACATCCACACAGCGCTGCGGGCTATGCTCAAACCGCCGGGGCGTGTCTCGTAGTCCGGGCAAAGCTCCGGCTCGCCGCCGAACCGCTCTGCTAGGCTTGGTTTGCGATGACGCCCTTTCGCCAACCGGCCGTTTTTCTGAGCACGGCCTTCTGCAGCGGCCTCCTGCTTTGCGGCTGCGGCAACCCCGGCTCACCGCTGCCCCCCTCGCTGCTGCTGCCGCAGCCGGTGACCGACCTCTCCGCGGCGCGCACCGGCAACGCGGTCACCCTACACTGGACCATGCCCCGCCGCGCCACCGACCGCGTCCAGCTCACGGGCGACCAGCGCGCGGTCATCTGCCGTGCGCTCGCAGCGGAGCCATGCACTACGGTCGGGGTGCTGCTGCTGGATGCCGGGCAGCCGGCCGAGTACACCGACCCCCTGCCCATCGCGCTCGCGACCGGCGCCCCCCGCCTGCTGCGCTATGAGGTGCACCTTCAGAACCACGCGAAGCACGAAGGCGGAGTCTCGAACCTGGCCCTGACCGCCGCCGGATGGGCGCCGCCGACGGTCAGGGCCATTGAAGCAACACCTGCCGCGACCGGAATCGCGGTACGCTGGCAGGCGCCTGCCGACCCCACCCAGCAAGCGCCTGCCAGCGCGCCGACCACGCGTCTGTTTGCCCGTCTGCGGAGAGACCGGGTGCCGCAATCGGGCGATGCGGCGGGAAAGCAGAACACGAAAGCCGGCCCAGAACACACTCCGGAACAGCCGATGCAGCAGACGCTCGAGGCCCCGGAACACGCCTCCATCGAGCCGGGCAGCACCTGGCAACCGGACTACACCGTGGATGCGCAGGCGACGCTCAACCGCAGCTACCGATATACCGTGCAACTGGTGGAGCAGGTCACCCTGCAGGGCCACGTTCTTGAAGTCGCGGGACTCCCGGACCGCTCCGGCGTGATTGCCGCCCGGGATGTCTTTCCGCCGGCGGTTCCGCTCGACCTGGCCGCAGTTGCCAATAGCGATGGAGGCACGATCGATCTCTCCTGGGCAGCCTCCTCGGACCAGGACACCGCCGGCTACACGGTTTACCGCAGGGATGCCGCTTCCCCGGAAGCGCCCCGGCGCGTGAGCGGTACCGCGCTGCTGCCCAGCCCCGCCTGGAGCGACAGCAGCGTGAAGAAGGGCGTCCACTATGCCTATTCGATTACAGCCACGGACGAGAGCGGCAATGAAAGCGCCCGGTCGGCAGAGGTGACGGAGACGCTGCCGCAGTAGAGCATTTTCACTCAACGCTGCGTCAGTAGCTTTTCCGTCCGGAAAAGCTACAGGGACGAGAGCTCGGCCTTTAGGCTGTAAAACTTGCGCGGTTGGGCAACCTGCCTGATGCTGCCCTGTTTCAGGGCACTTTGCTTCTCCAGCTGTCCCGCTCAATAACCTTAGTTACGACAGAGAGATACCAATAGTAAGGGTAAGTCGAAGAACACCCGGCAATCTCTACGCCGTCTGTACCCAAGTGTGTAAAATCAGGGGCACGCCGGGTCAGGAACGGACCGCGTCGCAGGTTCCTCCTTATGGTCTTCACCGGTAAACGCATCCCGAGCCTGGACGGCATCCGCGCCTTCGCCATCGCGACTGTCATCCTGTGCCATGTCCAGCAGAGGTTTGCGTTTGGGCGGGTCGGGCCGCCGCCCGCGGACGGTGTCGAGCTTTTCTTTGTCCTGAGCGGTTTTCTCATCACCAGCCTGTTGCTCAAGGAACAGGAGACCTACGGCAGAATCGGGCTTTTCCGTTTCTACGGCAGACGGGCGTCGCGCGTGTTGCCGCCCATGATGGTCTACCTGGGCGTGGTCACGACCGTGTGCCTGGCAACCGGAAACGTCATCCCGTGGCGCTCCATCCTGGGCTCGGCCCTGCTGATGAGCGGTCTTTACCCGCATGACGGCTCGGTTCTGACCGATCAGCTCTGGTCGCTCGCGGTTGAAGAGCAGTTCTACCTGATCTGGCCCATACTCATGATCTGGGCCATGCGGCGGGGCGGCAACCGCCTGGCGGCGCTGACCTGCATGGCACTCATCGCCGTCAGCCCGCTGTTTCGCGTCGGCATCACGATGCTGCACTGGCACGTCTTTGCCCACCGCCAGGGATTCATCCTGCCGGGACGCATGGACAGCCTTTTTGCCGGCTGCCTCGCGGCGCTTTGCATCAACATGCCGAGGTTTGAGGCAGCCTACCTGCGGCTGAAGCGGTTCTGGTGGGTCGCGCTGCTGTTCTTCTGCGTCGTTTCCCCGGTGCTGCGCTTTGCCCTGGGTAATGCCTACACCTTTACGCTGGGGTACACGGTTGAGTCGCTGTGCGCCGCGTTTTTCCTGGTATGGGCGGTCCGCGGGGCGCATACCGTCGCCGGGCGCATTCTCAACTCGAAGCCGGTGGTCTTTCTCGGCGTTACGTCCTACAGCCTCTACCTTTACCATGTGCTGGTCATACAGGAGTGGCAGGCGCGCTGGGGCGGTCCCTTCGTGGTGCTGGCCGCCGCCCTGCTTGCCGGTTTCGCAGCGTTTTACCTGGTTGAGGTGCCGGTCATGCGGATGCGCGCCGGCAGCCTGAAACGCGCACGCCGGAGCCTCGCACGGGAGCACCACCGGGTAGCACAGCTCTCGGAAGACAGAGCGACGGCGCACGCCGAGGCAGCAAGCCGCTAGCCGCTTTTTGATCAGGGTCGCGGCATCGTCACGGGCGGCGGCTGGTTCCTGTCCTTCAGCCACTCCATCGTAATCGCGTTGCCGGCATTGGCTTTGGGCACCTGGTCAAGCCCCGGCATAAAGATTTCAAGGCCGGCCTGGGGAGTTGTTCGGGTAATGCCGCTTACCAGCTGCGCCTCGTAATTGCTCAGGTCCAGGTCAAACCACGGGTCCTTCGACGAAGCGTCGATCATGATCAGGTCGACATGGTGCATGGTGAGCTTGCCGAAGGAGAGTGATCCATTGGTCAGCTGCAGAAAGTCGTGCCATTGGTGTTCGCGCTGCTCATCATTGCGGGCGTTGCCGTAGATCGTCTGGACCCCTGGGCCGCCGGGCAGCTCGACCGATCGGACGGAACTCTGCTCCTTGCTGCCGGCATTGCCATAGGTCGCCTCGAGCCCAGGGCCTCCAGGCAGTGTGACCGATCGGATGGCGGTCAGGTCGCCCCCGATATGCGGTGGCGGCAGCAGCACCTTCGGCTCCAGGATGATGTCGTTGCCCTCCACACGCACGCCGGTCGCGCCTCGCCGCACCAGGTCGGCTATCGTAATGTGCAGGCCGCCCAGGAGTCGAGTCATCGGCAGTTTGAGTAGATGGATATTGCTGACGTGCAGGCGCACCTTGCCGCCCGGCATGGGTGAAAGCGACCCCGCCAGTTCAAATGGCAGCGGGACGAGCTTATGAAGTGTGCCACGCAGATTGACCTCGCCGTCCTTTACCGTAAAACTCGCGTTCGAGAATGGGGAGTGGGGGACCGCGCCTGAATTGAACAGCTGCGCCATGTCGTTCAGGTACATATCGATCACGCCACGCTGGACGTTGATGACGAAGGAGTCAGGCACGTCGAACGATGGCACAGTGTCGGGACGGGTGCGCAGCAACTGCCCGCGCATCCAGGGGATATAGGCGCGGAACTTGCGGCCCTGGCGCAGCAGCAGATTGTGCGCGTACAAGTTTGTGGGCGCATTTTCCGCTGTGGCATCGGTCGCGCTGGGCAGATGGGGCACAGGCTTGAGGGCGGCAGTCGAGCCGGGAACGCCGGGAGCGACACCACTCCTACTGTGAGTAAGCCAGCCAAGCCCCAGCAGGAAAATCACCACGGCAAAAAGCAGGATAAGGACAATCAGGGCACGGACACGCATTCGGTTCTCACTGTACATGGCATCTGCGCCATTACCGCGCGGATTGACAGCCGATTTAATACGGCATGAGTACTTTGACGCTCCGCGACCGTTTCGAGCCTCGCCGCGCCGTTATATCATCGGGGCGGGAGCCGGATCGCAGCCGCAGCCTGCCGGCGCCGCAGGTATCCACTCCCCAACCAACTCCCAGACGAAATGAGCACGACGAAAAGTAGATGCGAGCAAAAACAGCAGTCGTTCTAGGCGCCCAGTGGGGCGATGAAGGCAAGGGCAAGATCGTCGATGTGCTCTCGGGCAGCTTCGATGTCGTCGCGCGGTACGCGGGCGGCCACAACGCCGGGCACACCGTCATCATCGCGGGCAAGAAGTTCATCCTGCAGCTGGTGCCCTGCGGTGTCCTCCGCCCGGACTGCCAGGCCGTCATCGGCAATGGCGTGGTGCTCGACCCGATGGCTTTCCTCAAGGAAGTCGGCAAGCTCCGCGAGCTGGGCGTCGACATCGACCGCCAGCTCAAGGTTTCTAACCGGGCCCAGGTCATCCTCGAGTATCACCGCATGATCGAGCTCGCCGCAGAAAGCGCGCCCGGCCGCCAGAAGATCGGTACCACCTCGCGCGGCATCGGCCCGGCCTACGAGGACAAAATGGCCCGCAACGGCCTTCGCGTGGTCGACCTGCTCAACAAGGATCTGCTGAAGACCCATATCGAGAACGCCTGCCGCGAAAAGAACACCATCGCCCAGGCCCTGTTCGGCACCCATCCGCTTGACCCCGCGAAGATGTACGACGACTATGCCCAGGCTGCCGAACAGCTGCGACCTTTCGTGACCGATACGGCCGCGCTGCTCAACGACGCCATCGACGCCGGCAAAAGCGTGATGTTTGAGGGCGCGCAGGGCACCATGCTCGATATCGACCACGGCACGTACCCGTTCGTGACCTCGTCCTCGGCGACGGCGGGCGGCGCGATTACGGGCACCGGCGTCGGGCCCACCAAGGTCGGTACCGTCATCGGGGTCACCAAGGCCTATGTCACGCGCGTGGGCGAGGGGCCGTTCCCGACCGAGATCCATGACGAGCCGGGCGAGCTGCTGCGCACCCGCGGCGCCGAGTTTGGCGCGGTTACCGGGCGCCCGCGCCGCTGCGGATGGCTTGACCTCCCGCTGCTCCGCTACTCCAACATGATCAACGGCACCGAGTGGCTCGTCGTCACCAAGATGGACGTGCTCGACGAGTTCGAGACGATCCCGGTCTGCACCGGCTACGAGATCGACGGCAAGCGCGTCGACACCATGCCGGCCGACGTGCGCGGCATCGAGTCCATCAAGCCGGTCTACACCCATCTGCGCGGCTGGCGGCAATCGACCGAACAGGCGAAAACCTACGACGATCTGCCCGAGCTCGCGAAAGAGTACCTTAACTTCGTCGAACAGGAATCCGGCGCGAAGATCGGCATGATCTCGACTGGCCCCGACCGCGACCAGACCATTGAACTGCCACCGTTTAGCGCCGCACTCCGGCAGCTGCACGCATAAGGAGCCCGCAATGGCCGGTACCGTCAGCTTCCTCGTTCGCTTGCGCTTTGCCCCGGAAGACCGGGCCGACGTCACCGGGTTCCTCACGGAACTGGCCACCGCCTCCCGCCAGGAGCCCGGCTGCCTGACCTACATCCCGCACTGGAGCGAAGCTGCTCCGGACACCGTGCTGATTTACGAGCAGTACCAGGATCGCGCCGCGCACGAGGCACACCGCGGTACCCAGCACTTTCAGAAATATGCAGTTGGCGGCCTGTACCAGCGCATGCGCGAGCGCTCGGTTGAAGATCTCCACGTCGTCGCCTGAGTCGCCCTGCCTGGTTAAGGCAATCGTCATGACTCCCGTAACGGGAAACACGGTGCGGATTCGCCGCTGCCCGTGCATCCCTCCGCAGTCCGCGCCCATCCCGGTAGATACATGGCGAGCAGGCGGCACGGCAACGGTTCACGACAGGTCAAAGCCTCACGGCAGGCATTAAGGCGGGGCAGGCTCGTTCTTCCTCTGCTGATGCTGCTAGTGTGCGCCATGGCCGCGCCCGGAGCCCGGGCACTGTTCGGTCCAGTTGGCAAGGGCGGTAACAAGGGAGCGGAACACAAGCAGATTCAACAGCTTGAGCAGCAGTGGCAAACCTCCGTCCTTGCCGGAGACACCGCTTCCATGGCCGTGCTGATCGCTGAAAGCTATGTCGGCATCGGGCCGGACGGCACCATCGCCAGCAAGAGCGAGGAATTGGAAGCACGCGCGAGCGGGCAGGAGCGGCTCGAGAAGTACGACCGCCTGGACCAGAAAATTCGCATCTACGGCACCACCGCCGTCGTCACGTCGAGGGTCAGGATTGAGGGCGTCTACTCCGGCCAGCCGCTGCTGGGGGAGTACCGCTACACCCGCGTCTGGAGTTTGTTGCGGGGGCAGTGGCGGATCGTGAGCTTTGAGGCCAGCCGCATCCACGACGCCAGCGAGCGTCGCTGAGCGCCTTGCGCCGAGAAGCCTGCTGAGCTTAGCCCGACAGCATCGCATCCGCGATCGCCGCCGCCTCAACCGCCTGCCGCACAGCATGGACCCTCAACAAACTCGCCCCATTCAGCACCGCCCCTACGCAGGCAGCGGTCGTCGCAGCCTCCCGTTCAGCCGGCGGCGCGTCAGCCAGGCCGCGCAGCCGACCCAGCGTTCGGCCCAGGAACGATTTGCGCGACACCCCCGCCAGCAGCGGCCTGCCCAGCGTCAGCAGCCGGTCCTGCCCACGCAGCAGCGCGTAGTTCGCCTCCCACGCCTTGCCAAACCCATAGCCCGGGTCCAAAACGATCCGCTCCGGCGCAATCCCCGCTCTTGCGGCGGCCCCGAGCCGCTCGCGCAGGCCATCGAAGACCAGCGGCACCACCTCATCCGGGGCAAGCGCAGGCAGCGTTCGCCACTCATCCGGACGCCCGCGCGTGTGCATCAGCACCACGCCGCAGCCCAGCTCCGCGCAGGCTTCGGCCATGCCCTCGTCCCACAGCAGCCCGCTCACATCGTTCACGATCTCAGCCCCTGCCTTCACCGCGGCCCGCGCTGTTGCCGCCCTGTACGTGTCGATTGAGACGACCGCCTCGGGGCGCTCGCGCAGCAGCATCTCCAGTATCGGCAGGATGCGGTCCTGCTCCTCCGCTGCCGAAACCGCGCGGTCGCTCCCCGCGCCCGAGCCGGGCCGCGTCGACTCGCCGCCCAGGTCCAGCACCGCCGCGCCTTCCTGCAGCAGACGAAGCCCATGCGCCACCGCCGCCTCGTGCGCGCTGAAGCCATCGCCGGTAAAGGAGTCAGGCGTCCTGTTCACAATGCCCATCACCAGGGTGCGCGTGCCTGCCTCCAGCACGCGAGTACGCAGCTGCCAAAGCATCCGGGGACGTTGCGAAAATGCCATAGGCCAGTCTCCAACAAATGCTCGCGGCCTGCATCGGACGCTCCTGCTATTTTGGGGTTCAGCCATGCGCCTGTCGTCACCCATCGTCACCCTCGCCGCTGCCATCGCGTTCAGCCCTCTCTGCATTCGCGCGCAACAACCGGTTGCGCCGACGCTTCCGCAGCCGGCCGGTATGGCGGCTGCCGCTGAAACTCTTTTGTCGACGCAGCCTGCCGCGGCCCGCGCCCACTGGGGCATCTCTGTTGTCGACGCCGCTAGCGGAGCCACGCTCTACGCGCACAACGATGCACAGCTTTTTGAGCCGGCCTCGAACGCCAAGCTCTTCACCACCTCCGCCGCGCTCGCGCTCCTGGGCCCCGGCTACACCCTCTCCACCCGTGTTGTTGCCGAGGGCACGATTGACGCAAGCGGAACGCTGCACGGCGACCTGCGCCTCGTCGGCGGCGCCGATCCCACACTCTCCGGACGGGTGTATCCGTACTCCGGGCACACCGATCGCTCCGCCCCGCCGCTCGCCGCCTTTGACACCCTCGCCGCGCAGGTGCTCGCCGCCGGCATCCGCTCCGTCGATGGCCCGGTTCTGGCTGACGATACCCTCTTCCCGGACGAGCGCTACGGCGCCGGGTGGGCCTGGGACGACCTGCAGTGGGAGTACGGCGCGCCCGTTTCCGCGCTTACCGTCAACGACAATGTCCGCTATCTTTCCGTGCTGCCCGGCGCCGCGCCGGGTGAGCCCGTCTCGGCCGCGTGGCTGCCCGAGCTGCCTGGACTGCCGCCCGGTCTCGCGATCGAAGCATCCACCAGTAGCCGTGGCACCCAGCCCGCGCTCGGCGTGACGCGTATGCCTCCCGGCCGGCAGGGCGCCCCGGAAGCGCAGGGCATGCTCCGCATCTACGGCTCGCTCCCGGTCGGCGGCGCCGGCACCCACCTCGCCATCGCGCTTCAGGATCCGGCACTCTACGCCGGCGATGCCCTGCGCGCCGCGCTCGTGACGGCAGGCGTCTCCGTTACCGGCACGGTTTCCTCCATGCATCGCGAGTCGGCCGATACCCAGTCTTTCAGCGCCGAGACCCACCTGCCGGTCATCCTGCATCCGCTCGCGCCCGGCGCAACCTCACTCTCCCCGGCCGCTGCCGCGCCCACCGCGCGCGTCGTCGCGACCCGCCAGTCCGTGCCCCTGGGCGAGATCGTCACCGTCACTAACAAGGTCTCGCAGAACCTGCATGCCGAGCTACTGCTCCGGCTGCTCGGTCGCGCCGAGGGCGACGACGGCTCCGCGGCCCAGGGCGCGCGCGTCGTCCGCAGCTTCCTCACCACGCAGGCCGGCGTTTCCGCTGACGACTTCCTGCTCCACGACGGCTCCGGCCTCTCTACCGCCGACCTGGTCACGCCGCGCGCCCTCACCAGCTTGCTGCGCTACAGCACGACCCAGCCGTGGGGGCCGGTGCTCCGCAACTCGCTGCCCGCAAGCGGCGTCGACGGCACCCTCTCCGGGCGCTTCCCCACGCTCCGAAACCGCGTTCAGGCGAAAACCGGCACCCTCGGCGAGGTCGACGCCCTCAGCGGCTTCCTCATCACCAACTCAGGCCGCCCGGTCATCTTCTCCATCCTTTGCAACAACTATCCAGGTCCCGGCTCGCGCGCACTCATCGACGCACTCGTCGAAGCCGCCGCGGAAAGCTACTAAGACCGCCTGCGCGGGCCACTTCGTGGCGTGTTCTCGCTATACGTGACCCTCCCGTTGGTCGGGAACCGGAATCCCGACCAACGGGAGGGTCACGGAGAACAAAGACACGTCACGAAGTGACCGCCAGCCGCGCAGGCGGTCTTAGCGTTTGATTTTTGCCACGGTGGCGTCGACATCGAACGTGCCCGGGGGAATGGGCACGTTGTAGGTCACATGGTTTAGGTAGTGCTGCGAGGTCATATCCCCGTTGTGGTAAAAGCTCTCGTTCAGTGGGGTGGGGATGCCGTTTACGGGGTGATAGTCGGCAAACTCCTCGGCTTCCTCGTTCTGGTCCTTGTACAGCGGGTCGCGCCAGGTAAAAGCCACGCGCAGGGGCAGGTGGGTATCTGCGTCGAGCTGCAGCTCGATGTTGTCATTGTGACTGTCGAGCAGGTTGATCTTGTCGACCAGGTGGCGCTCTTCCATGCTTTCGCCCGCGAAAAACAGTACGGTACCAGGCTCGTGCCACCACACGCGCACGGCCATATCGAGCGAGTGGTCGCGTCGCCGGAACACCGTGAGGAACTCCTGCGGCGGCACCAGCCGCTTGCCTTTGTAGGTGATCTCCCACTCCTCCGACGGGAGCAGGATGCTGACGACGTCGCGCTTTTTCGTGAACTCCGTGCGTTCGAGTCCGGCATCCGTGCGGGAGGTCGGGATCAGCCGCAGCTGGCGAAAGTCGCCGATCTCCCCCGTCGGTTTGCCCTGGTAAAAACCCGAGGTGCGGCCCTCCTCGACGATATTTGTGACCGCGAGCCAGGTTGCCCCGCCAAGCGCCGCGACCATCTGGCCCATCAGCGTGACGGCCTTAGGATCGCTGCCGCTCGCATCGGTGGAAGGGGCCGTCGCGGATGCCTGCGGCGCTGCCGAAGGGTCGGGCGCGACCTGCGCCTGGACAGTGAACGGGAGTAACAATGCGCTCAAAAACAAGAGTTTTCCGGAGTGAATAGCCATCAACCCACCAGCACCGCGCCACCGTTTACGTTCATGACCTCACCCGAGATGAACCCCGCCCACGGCGTGCACAGGAACAGGATCGGCCCGGCAATCTCCGACGGCGTCCCGACACGGCCCATCGGGATCGTGCCGAAGATCTTCGCGCGACCCGCTTCCGTCGCCAGCGCGGGCGCCGACATATCGGTCGCAACCCAACCCGGCGCGACACAGTTGACCGCGATCCCCTCACCCGCCAGCTCACTCGATAGACTCTTCGTCAGCGAAATCAGCGCGCCTTTCGACGCCGCGTAGTCCGCATGGAACGCTTCGCCCCTCTGTGCGGCGGTCGAGGCCACCAGCACGATGTGTCCGCCGCCGCCCTGCAGCTTGAAGCGCGCGACCGCTGCCTGCACCAGCCCGAACACGCTGTCGAGGTTAATGCCCATCGTTCCGCGCCACTGCTCGTCCGGCATCGTGTCGATCGGCGCATCGTGCGGCGGCCACACGCCATGGTTCACCACCAGCGCGTCGAGCCGTCCCCACTGTGAAGCGGCGGCAGCCACCAGCGTTCGGCCTTCCTCCGCGGTGCCCAGTTCCTGCTGCACGGCCACGCACTTGCCGTCGCCGCCGCATTCTGCGACGAGCGCCTCGGCAGCGCCGCGCGCGGAGCGATAATTGAACACCACACGTGCATCGGCCCGAGCAAACAACCGCACCGTCTCCCCACCGATGCCGCGCGACCCACCCGTCACCAGCACCACCTTATCCGCGAACGAAAGCTCCACACCCATAGAACTCCAGCGTACAGCGAGCGAGGAAGCAGAAGAGCAAAAGGCAGGAAGCAGGAGGCAGGAAGACGTTCCGACAGAAAGGAGTTCTCTAGGAATTCTCCTGGTCCTGCCGTATCAAGCCTGTAAATTCACACCTCAACTATGCTTCCGATCTCCTCATCTCTGCTTCCTGCTTTCTGCTTTCTGCTTTCTGCTTTCTGCTTTCTGCTTTCTGCTTTCTGCTTTCTGCTTTCTGCTTTCTGCTTTCTGCTTTCTGCTTTCTCAGCTCAGCTTCAGCCGGATCGGCCCCTTTGCATGCGACGGATCGACCGGTCGCCCACCCTGCATCACCACGACTCTCCCTGCCGCCTGCAGTCGCCGCGCCGCGGCACGTGCCGGCTCCATCAGCGGCTCCCAACGCGCGCGCTCCTCACTCCCGGCCACCCGCCTCGCTGCCTCCGACGGGCAGATCGTTTTACCGGCGCCACGCTCCGCCAAAAGCGCGAGGATCGCCTGCTCCAGCGCGCCATCCTGCCCGACAGCGGTATTTGAACCGGCTCGCCGACGGCAGCCGGCGCTGCAGTATTTCACCTCGTTCCACGAGCGCTCCCACTTCTTGCGCCACGTGATCTCGCGTCCGCACACCGCGCAGCTCTTGGTCTTCAGCTCCATGGGGACTTAGAAGCCTTGAGCAGCCGCCACTTCAGTAGCCCACGTGGTGCAGGTAGAACACGACGCCCGATGCCACCAGGCAGTAGATCCCGAACAGGTACCACTTGCCGCTCTCGAGCCAGCCGCTCAGCCACCGCAGCGCCAACAGGCCGGCCAGGAACGCGAACACCGCCCCCAGCAGGCTGGGCACCACTGCTGAAGACAGGCTCGCCGCCCCTGCGCCCTCGGCGTGGGATGCATGAACCAGCCGCATGGCCTCGCGCACGACGACCGGCGGCGTCAGCACCACGGCCAGGGCGAAGGAGAACGCCTCCACCCTGGTTCGCGCCGCGCCTGCGAGCATTCCAGCGGAAATGGTCGCCCCTGAGCGCGAAAAGCCGCGAAACGGCAGGCAAAGACCCTGCACCGCGCCGATCAGCCCGGCCTGCCCGGTCGTGAGCTGCCGGTTCTCATTCGCGCCGACTCCCTCGTTACCCCTCTCCCGCAGCCCCGCCCATAGGATCAGCAGCCCGGCTGCCGCGAGCGCCGGCGCCACCCACTCCAGATGCCCGAACAGGTCCTCGATCTGCGCATGCGGCACCCCGCGCAGGATAGTTTTTTCAATCACCTTAATAAGTCCCTCGCCGATGATGCCGGTCAACACCGTCGCCAGGATTACCCGCGCCGCGAACCGCTTGAACGCGTCCATGCTGGAGAAAAACGTCCGCATCCACTGCCGCCAGAAGTACACAATCACCGCGAACATGGTTCCGGTGTGCAGCATCACAAGCAGCAGCGTCATGGGTGGCGAGGACGGGTCGAGCCCCATCAACTTTTCCGCCACCACAACGTGGGCGGAGCTGGAAACAGGCAGCAGTTCGGCAAGGCCCTGCACAATGGCAAGGATGATGACGTGCAGGAGACTCATACCGGAAGTTTAAGGGCAAACCTCACCCGGCATCGCGTGAAAACTGCAGCATCCTCTTCCTGTTACCTTTTCGGGAAATCTTTCCCGCTTCGGAAAACGAAGCACTGGACGGCAAGCTCAAATGCCATCGCCGTCCCGCCGGATGGATTCGCGCATTCCTGCAATTTGGCTTGCGATCATTGCGGACTCGCCGGTTACGATAGCCCTCATGGACGCCCGACTGCTCGCTCCGCTGCTAATGCTGCTTCCCGCGCTCGCCCCTGCCGAGACGCCGCCGGCCCACCCCTGGGCCATCGCGATCCACGGCGGCGCAGGTGAAGAAGAGTGGCTGCACATGGACCCCGCGACCGCCGCGGCGTACCACGCCTCGCTTGCCAGGGCGCTCGCCGCCGGCTCCGCCGTGCTCGCCCGCCACGGTTCTTCGCTCGACGCGGTTGAGACCGCAATCGAGGTCCTCGAAGACGATCCGCTCTTCAACGCCGGGCGCGGGGCAGCTTTTGCCGCCGACGGCACCAACGAGATGGACGCCTCCCTGATGGACGGCGCGAACCTTGAGGCCGGCGCGGTCGCGGGCGTCCACCACACCCGCCACCCCATCGCCCTGGCTCGCGCGGTCATGGAGCACACGCCCTACGTTCTGATGGTCGGCACCGGCGCCGACGCGTTCTCCCGCGCGCAGCACCTCGAGCAGCAGCCGCCCAGCTTCTTCTTCACGGAAATGCGCTGGCAGGAGTTTGCCGGCGTTCTGCGCGCGAGCGGCCGCGCGGTACCGCCGCGCCCCGTAGGCGTTCCGCCTGCTCCCAAGCCCGACGGCCGCGGAGGTCTCGCCTTCGAACCCGACCCGCATATCTTCGCCCATCGCTACGGAACCGTCGGCGCCGTCGCCCGCGACGCGCAGGGCCATCTCGCCGCCGGCACCTCCACCGGAGGCATGCAAGGCAAGCTCACCGGCCGCGTCGGCGACTCGCCCCTGATCGGCGCCGGCACCTACGCGAGCGACCACAGCTGCGCCGTCTCCGGCACCGGTGTCGGCGAGTACTTTATCCGCCTCACCCTCGCCCGCGAGGTCTGCACCCTCGTCGAGCAAGGCAAGACCCCGCAGCAGGCCGCCGACCACATGATCCACGCCGAGCTGCCCGCGCTCAAAGGCGGCGAGGGCGGCGTAATCGTGCTCGCGCCCACCGGCCCACCCATCTGGAGCAACAACACCCTGGGCATTTTTCACGCCCAGCAGGTAGAAGGCGGAGCGGCGCAGGTGTGGGTCAAGTAGCGAGTTCAGGTAACACTCACCCCATATTTCCTCTGCTGCGCCTATCCGGATCACTCATAGGCACCCGAAACAGCGAGCGAAATGCTTCTCCTGTCATGCCCGCTTACAATACCCATTAAAGGCGACTGGGATCGAGGGCAAGAGCGATGCAGATGGAAGAAGCTAGGGAAGTAGTGAAGGTAGCGGCCAGCTTCCTCGCCGAGCAGGAACCGGCGGCGAAAGCCAGCCGTCTTGAACAGATTGAGGAACGTGGAGATGGAGAGTGGTCAGTGGTGCTCTCGTTTCCCGACCTGACAGGCGTTTTCTCCACCATTACGGGAATCCACATGGCAGACCGGGTATACAAAGAACTCGTCGTGAACAGTAAAGCGAAAGAGGTGATGGCACTCAGGTTCTGGAAATAGATGAGCTATGCAGTCATGCTGCTTGAGAAATACAAGTCACGAGGACTGCTTCTTGACTCCAATCTTCTTCTTCTCTATCTCGTTGGGAGTGTCGATCCCACTCTTGTTGGCACAGGTCAGTACAACAAGCTTTCCAGCTTCACGGTCTTGCAAATCACCTTACTGCAACAACTCGTCTCCGTTTTCCCGCGTGTAGTAACCACCGCCCACATACTGACCGAAGTCAGCAATCTTGTAAACGCCATGCACGATAAAGGCAAGCTGCGCGTCTTCAATGCTTTTGCCGATACTCTTCAGGTGGTCAGCGAGCAGGAAATCTCCAGCTACGAAGTCGCACGCAGGCAGGAATTTCCGTACCTGGGCCTGACCGACAGCGTTCTGGCCCAGTTGGCAGACAGGTTCCTGATCGTCAGCAACGACGCCCGGATGGTGGAAATGCTGCGTCGAACTGGGATCGAGACTTTGAAGTGGGTCGAAGTGCTCGGCTTGTCAGTGTAATCATTCGGCAGTCTGTACCGCTGCGGCATGTTTTTGGAGAGTAAGTACCTTGATTGACCCAAGTTCCCGTTTTGCGATTAGGCTCAAACGGCTGCGAAAGACAGCTCGTTGAGCCATCAAGCTCCTCTTAAAAAAACAGGACAGCTATGCCCAGGGGATAACTTGTAATTTGATGACTACTTTTGACTTTACGCGCCTCGTATACTGACCCAGACCATGCCTAATGCCACCGAACCCACCTTCCCGCCCGTAGACGAACAGCTCGACCTTCTCCAGAAAGGTGCGGCCGAGATTATCCGGGTGGCCGACCTGCGCGAGCGGCTTGAGCGCTCGCGCTCGACCGGCGTTCCGCTGCGCGTCAAGGCCGGCTTTGACCCGACCGCGCCCGACCTGCACCTCGGCCACACGGTGCTGATGCGCAAGCTCAAGCACTTCCAGGACCTCGGCCACCAGGTCATCTTTCTCGTCGGCGACTTCACCTCGCTGATCGGCGACCCCAGCGGGCGCTCGGCGACGCGCAAGGTGCTTACCCGCGAGGAGATTGACGAGAACGCGAAGAGCTACACCGACCAGGTTTTTCGCATCCTCGACCGCGAGCGCACCGAGGTCCGGTTCAACTCGGAGTGGCTCGGCACATTGGGTTTTGAGGGCATGATCCGGCTCGCGCAGAAGTTCACCGTCTCGCAAATGCTCGAACGCGATGAGTTCCACACCCGCTTCCAGAAGGAGCAGCCGATCGCGCTGCATGAGATTCTCTACCCGCTCGCGATGGCGTATGACTCCGTCGCGCTGCGGGCCGACGTTGAACTCGGCGGCACGGACCAGAAGTTCAACCTGCTGGCCGGTCGCCAGCTGCAGCGCGACTACGGGCAGCAGCCGCAGATCGTCCTGATGACCCCGATCATCGAGGGCCTCGACGGTGTGCAGAAGATGTCGAAATCGCTCAACAACGCGATCGGCATCCACGAGCCCGCGCCCGAGATGTACGGCAAGATCATGTCCATCTCGGATCCGCTCATGTGGCGTTTCTGGACGCTGCTCACCGATCTGCGCCAGTCCGAAATCGAATCCATGCAGGCCGGAGTCGCCAGCGGCACGCTGCACCCCATGGAAGTAAAAAAGCAGCTCGCCCGCACTATCGTCGGCGGCTACTACCCGGCAGACGCCGGGCGCGACGCCGATGAAGGCTGGGCACGGCAGTTCCAGCGGGACGAGCAGCCGGAGCACATCGAAGAAGTTTCTGTCAGCGAAAGCGAAATCGGCTGGACCGAGGAGAACCAGCAGGTCCGCCTCGACAAACTCCTCGTCCGGCTCGGTCTAGCCAAGTCTGCTACCGAAGCCAGTCGCAAACTCAAAGATGGCGCCGTTCACGTCGAGGGTGAAGTCGTAAGAACTCCACATTTCAAAGTGAGTATTACCAAGAAGGAAGCACTGGTACGAGTCGGTAAACGTATGCGCAGAGCGAGGCTTTCCAAAGACTCACTAAAGGAAGGCCTTCCTAACGCAAACGACAGCTTGGAGAGTTGATAGTTAGCTCGCGTCTCGTTGTTGATACGCTCTTCCCATGCAACATATTCTCCGCTAAATGTTGAACCCTAACTTAGAGCGCACCGGTTCTTACGTTGTCGAGCCATTCGATTTATGACAAATAAATGGGAACGAAGGTTAGAGTCGGTTATCCGAGCGATGTTTGGGATGAGGAGTGGGCGTTTGTGCTGCCGTATCTGCTGCTGTGCCGCGAGGTCAGCACCCACCGGGAGCACGATTTGCGGGCTGTCTTCAACGGCATTCGCTACATTGCGCGGACGGGGAACCAGTGGCGATTCATGCCGCACGATTATCCGCCCTGGCCTGCAATTTTTCAGCAGATGCAGCGTTGGATACGAGCCGGGTGTTTCAAGCGGCTGGTCGAAGAGTGCGCATTCTGCTGCGCGAGTTTGCCGGACGCAACGGCCGGCCAACGGCGGTGTGCATCGACAGCCGTACGCTGCAATCCATGCCCGAGAGCGGCGCGCGGGCAGGCTACGACGCGCGAAACGGAGCAAAGGGATCGAAGGTTCACATCGCCGTCGACACGCTGGCCACCTGCTGGCGCTGCGCGTGACAACGGCCGATCAGGGCGATCGCGCCCAAATCGAAACGCTCGCCGAGGACATGCAGACCGTTACCGGCGGCACGGTGGAGATGGCGTATGTGAACTAGGGCTACACCGGCCCGTTCACCGCCGAAGCTGCCCAGAACCACGGCATCCGGTTGGAGGTGGTCAAGCACCCCATGGCTAAACGCGGTTCGTGCTGCTCCCGCGCCGCTGGGTGGTCGAGAGAAGCTTCGCCTGGGCGGCGCGCTTCCGCCGACTTGTACGCGACTACGAACGGCTCGACACTACCTTCAAAGGTTTTCATTACGTCAGCCTCGCCTGCCCTCATGATCGCCAACTTGTTCAAACAACTCGCATGCACTTCATAACAGGCTCTGGTGTCCCCGAATTTGAAGTAATTGAATAAAGCGGGATCGGTCGATCATCAGGTGAGGAGCAAGCCCAATGCCCACCGGTCGTCCGTTGGTTCCACTCTCGATCACTCCGGAGCAGCGCAAGCAATTACAAGCATGGTCGCATAACGCACTGATCGACGCGACAGATGGCTGTGGCGACGGGATTGAGCCAGTCCACGGTCAGCCGCATCTGGCAAGCCTTTTCGCTTCAGCCGCACCGGGCGGAGACCTTCAAGCTGTCGCATGACCCGCTGTTCATCGACAAGGTGCGGGATATCGTAGGGCTGTATTTGGCGCCGCCGAATCGAACGGCGCCGATGCTGCCCATGCGCCCCGGTCAGTCCGAGCGCCGCACTCACGACTACAAACGCCATGGCGCCACCAGCCTCTTCGCCGTTCTTGATACAAAAACCGGCAAGATCATCGGGCAGACCGCTCTGAGGAGTTCCGCAAGTTCTCGATACCATCGAACGCGACATACCGAAGGAGATGGACGTTCACCTCATCCTTGATAACTACGGCCCCCGCAAGACACAGTTGATTCATCGTTGGCCGGCCGAACGATCACGCTTCCATTTTCACTTCACGCCTGTCTCCTGGCTGAACCTGGTGGAACGCTGGTTTGCGCTGCTCACAAAACGCCGGCTTCGCCGTGGAGTCCACCGGTCCGCCAGGGAGTTGGAGTCCGCGATCAAGAATTTCATCCAGCATCATAACCGCGATCCCAAGCCCTTCGTCCGGCACAAAACCGCAGACCAGATTCTCGACTCCGTCGCCCGCTTTTGTAAGCGCACTTCAGACTCGGGACAATAGTGAGGTTGGGCAAAATAGCCTTTCTCAAGGTACCCCTTGTTCATCGCGGCTTCGCGCGAGGTGGACCTTACAGCCGCCCCCCCGAGTTGCTGCGGGTTCGCGCCGCCGGTCGCATCGAGGAGCTCACGCCCTCGCCTATGTATCGCCGCGTGACAGCGGCTTGCCCGTTTAGCCGCGGAATCGCGGCGGACGAAATCTCCCGCGCCCCTCGCTATCCGCATCGGCAACTCCGCTACCCGATTTCATCACCAGTGTCAGTGTTGAGTCTGGGCATCCAGGGAACTTCCCAACGCAGCTCTTTTTCGATCAGCGAGCTTGATCGCGGCGCCGGGAACATGGCTCGGCCGCCAGCGAGCTTCGTTGCCGCCGCACCGAAGCTTAGCCAATTACTTAAGTTTGAAGGTTGCCGGATTTCATTTTTGGGGCTTGAACGGAGCGCAGGATAGTGCCGATAAGCAGAAACAGAATCGCATTTGAAAAGCCTGACAGGGCGAGCGGTTCGGAGCCAATCAATGGGCAAAATATGACCGCAAATTCACGAGAATCCTCCGGCACGCCGGAAGGCAAGTACCTCATCTTCGAGCTTGACTCGGAGGAGTTCGGCATCAGCGTTCTTCAGGTGCGCGAGATTATGAAGTTTCAGGGAGTGACGCCCGTTCCGCAGGCGCCGCCTTATGTACAAGGCATCATCAACCTGCGCGGGCGCATTATCCCGGTCTTAAATCTCCGAATTCGTTTTTCGATGCTTCCCAAGGAGGTGTCGGAGCGCACCTGCATCGTTGTTGTCCGCCCACTATTACAGGATGGCGACCAGCACGTTTTCGGAGTCATCGTCGATTCCGTTGCGGAAGTGCTATTCCTCGGGGCCGGCGAGATTGAGCAAGGCTTCGATATCGGCCAGTCAAAGGAGCATTCATTCGTCTGCGGCATGGCGAAAAGCAAAGGAAGGGTAAAACTGCTTCTTGACATGAACCGCGTCCTCGGCGACGGAGCCCATAGAGCCGCCTAGCTTCAATTTTTCACCACCACCACCCATAAAGGGCCTGTGCCATCATGCGATCACTCACCATCGGCAAAAAGTTATTCGCCACGCTCGGCGCTCTCCTCGCTGCTTGCTGCCTCATCAGCGGCGCCGCGATTTACAACGTGGCCGGCTTAGGCGCGCAGGTCGATCGCCTGGGTCACCACTACACGCGTGCGCTCTTTTTAGCTTGCGATATCAATGCGAAGGTGGCGCAAGCCCGCGGCCACAAAAACATGATGATGCTGCAGTTCCATTTAAGCAATGCTGAATCTGCCCGCTCCGATTACAGCGGTTTTCAGAGTGACATGACCACTCTGCGCGAGGAAAGCCTGGAGTTCATTGCACAAAGTGGGAAGCCGCACTTTCGCGAGCTGGCCCAGACACAAATCGTCGACAGGATCGATCAAGCTTTGGCGGACACGGATTCTATTTTCCAGCTTGGTTTAGCGGGCAAGCTCAACGAGGCGGATGCACAAATATCGAAGTCCGTGGCCCACGGCGATCAAATGAGCGCGGCTGCGAGCACTCTGTCGCAGCTCCAGGAGAACAGCGCCGTCAACTACGCGAACGATTCCGTTTCCGGGATCGGACTGGCCCGCACGGTCAGCATCGCGCTGCTCTTTGTCGCTCTTGCGTTGGGGGGCGCCATTGCCTGGATCGTTCGCGGGATCAGCAAGACCCTGAGTGACAGTATTGCCGAACTTCACGACGGTGCGGACCAGGTCGCGAGCGCCGCGTCGCAAGTGTCGGCATCCAGCCAATCCCTGGCACAGGGTGCCTCCGAGCAAGCAGCGTCCCTGGTGGAAACCTCCGCATCGGCGGAGGAGATCAATTCCATGGCGCGCAAGAACACAGACAATTCCCGCTCCACAGCTGAACTCCTGGCCGCGTCTCAACGCAAAGTCGAGCTCGCGAACAAGCACTTGCGGGAAATGATTACCTCTATGGAGGCAATTAACGATTCGAGCTCGAAAGTTTCCAAGATCATCAAGGTGATTGATGAGATCGCCTTCCAAACCAACATTCTCGCCCTCAATGCAGCAGTCGAAGCGGCGCGAGCCGGGGAAGCCGGCATGGGTTTCGCTGTTGTCGCCGATGAGGTGCGCAGCCTGGCGCAACGCTCCGCACAGGCGGCCAAGGACACTGCGGTGCTGATCGAGGACTCCATCACACGCTCCAACGAAGGCAAGAGCAAGGTCGACCAGGTCGCGGCGGTCATTCTCGTCATCACGGAAGACGCGTCCAGGATCAAGGTCATGGTGGACGAAGTTTCGCTTGGAAGCGAGGAGCAGTCCCGCGGCATCGAGCAGATCAGCAAAGCCATCACGCAGATGGAGCAGGTGACGCAAACCACGGCCGCAACCGCGGAGCAAAGCGCTGCTGCCTCAGAGCAGCTGAACGCCCAGTCGGAGACGCTCAAGGATGTGATCGGCAGGCTGCGGGCCATGGTGTCTTCTGGGCCGGTGCCGGTACGCGATCGAGCGCCGGCGTTTTCCGCCCCTTCCCGATCGATGACCACGCCGCGGCCTCAGTTCTCATCGGCGCCGCGAGCCATTGCACCTTCAATGCCGATGTACAGACATGAAATTCCGTCGGCGTTGCTGAAAAGCGCACGGCCCGGCTCGAAAGACGATTTCCCGATGGAACGGGACTTTCGGAATTTTTAGTGGCTGCGCCGGAGCAGCCGTAGGACAAACGCGCCCGGAAGCCCTCTTTTGGGGAAGGCTTGCACTTACGGGCAGAGGCCCGAAATGCTTTCGCATAGCTACGAACCGGCTGCCCGTAAGCCTGAGACGGGGAACTCGACAAGGCATCTGCGGCTGAATTAGCCCAGGTTTCCAGGCTAGGCTACAAACGGAAGCCGCACTACGGAGCACGCATCGCAATGGCAGAACAAAAAGCGCCGCCCCTTGCGGGTCGAAACGAAGCGGTTGAAACCGTCTCCTGGCCGGCGCGCCTGGAAGCCGCAGCCACACGTTTAATGGTGGACGGCAGCCCCGCCGCCGCTGCTTCCGAATTGTCCATTTTAGCCCGCGAGCTTCGTGGGGCGGACTGCCGCGTTTGCTCCGCCGCCGGCGAAGCTGCCGTTGACCTGCTTACGCGCATTCAAGCCGACCCGGAGCAGGGGACCAAATATCTGCTTGACCTTGGCTTCACTCAATTACAGGCCTTTTTCGCCGATCCAGGAGAGTCGGGGAAAGAGTCGACGAGTATGTCGTTCGGAGAGGATTCCGAGCTTATCCACGATTTCCTGATAGAAGCCCGCGAGCACCTGTCACAAATTGAAGGCCAGATGCTGGCGCTTGAGCGCGACCCAACTGCGATTGAAACCATCCACACGGTTTTCCGCGCGTTTCACACAATTAAAGGGCTTGCGGGCTTTCTTGATTTCGCGTCCATCCAGGCCGTCGCCCATGAGATCGAAACTCTGCTCGATCTGGCCCGCAATGGAAAGCGGGCGGTGGACGGTCCCATAGTCGATCTTGTTCTTGAGAGCGGCGACTTCCTGCAAGGGGAGCTCAACGCGATCGAAGACGCGCTTGCGAGAGAGGCGCCGCTAACTCCGGCCAACAATGCCCGGCTGGTTGCCCGCATACGCGATCTGATTGCGCTTAAGCCTTTACCGCCTCCCGCCTATTCAGCGCAGCTGCTCCAGGCCGCCGAAACGGCGGTAGACGCGGAGCCGTGCCCGGCGATCGCCGTCGAACCGGTAATGGATGTAAGTTCGGCCCAACCGTTCGAGCTGGGCTGGCCGGCAGCACCCTCGGCAAAATCCGACCATGCCCCACAGCCTGCCCCGGCCGCCATGACATCCGCCGTACAACAACCCGAAGCGCCGGCATCGATGGGAAGCGAAGCGAAAAGCATTCCGGCACAGCGCAATGTATCCGATGCCGGCTCGGTTCGCGTGGAAACCGCTAAGCTCGACCACCTTATGAACATGGTCGGCGAGATCGTCATCGCGCAATCGCTCATTCGTCACAATCAGGCTTTGGCTTCCCTCACCGATTCGCGCCTCCTTGGTGATCTTTCGCAACTCGCCCGTGTCACGGCTGAGGTGCAGCGAGCGACGCTGAGCATGCGCATGGTTCCCGTCGGTCAGCTTTTCAGCCGCATTGAACGCGTTATCCGGGACCTTTCCCGCAAAGCGGGCAAGCAGATCATCCTCGAAACCTCGGGCGCTGAAACGGAAATCGACAAAACTGTCGCGGAAGAGCTCTCCGATCCTCTGCTCCACATGATTCGCAACTCAGTCGACCACGGCATCGAAGCGCCCTCCGAGCGTGTTGCGGCAGGGAAGCACCCCGAAGCGCGCATACGGCTTTCCGCATTCCATAAGGGCGGAGAGATTGTTATCGCGATCTCGGATGACGGCCGGGGGCTCAATGCCGAACGGATTCGGGCAAAGGCAGAGCAGCGCGGACTCGTCCAAGCCGGTGCCATTCTCGCTGAAGCAGAAATCCACAACCTCATCTTCGAGCCAGGCTTCTCGACTGCCGAGCAGATCACAGACATCTCCGGCCGGGGCGTTGGCATGGATGTTGTCCGCCGCAATGTGGAAAAACTCCGAGGAACCATCGAAACGCAGTCTGCTTTGGGTCTCGGGACAACATTCCTGCTCAAACTGCCGCTTACCCTCGCCATCATTGATGGCCTGGTAATTGTCTTGGGGAGCGAACAGTTCATCATTCCAATCTCCGCGGTCCGGGAAATTTTCCGTCCAGGCCTACAGACACTATTCTCCGTACATGGCCGCGAAGAGATGGTGCTGGTGCGCGACCGGCTTCTGCCGGTGCTGCGCCTCCACGAGCAGCTGTCGGTGCGGGCCGGCGTCGGCACCGGCGACCCGGCAAGCGGACTGCTCATTGTCGTCGAGTCGAGCGGTCGTCATTTTTGCATCGCGGTCGACGATCTGGTCGGCAAGCAGGAGGTGGTCATCAAGAGCCTCGGCGGCTTGCTCGAAAACCTGCCTGCGCTTTCCGGCTGTGCTGTCCTCGGCGATGGCCGAGTCGGCCTCATTCTAGACATTGAAGGCATTTACCGGGGAGCTTGTCGATGACCGCTCCGGGCAAGCCGATTGCTGCTTGCGTTCGCGTCGATGCTCAGGGTTGTCCAGCTCCGCGGCAGCGTCGAGGCGCCCCTGTTAGCGCCGCGCATCGCTCGGGCGAAAGCCTTTCCGCGCGCGAGTTCAATTCCATCCGCAGCTTGGCCTACGCGTTCTGCGGAGTCGATCTTTCGGGTAAGCAGGTGCTTGTCAATGCCCGCTTAAGCCGACTTTCGCAAACTCTCGGCCTGCCCTCGATCGGCGCGCTCGCGGGCGCAATCACAGCCGAGCCGCGCGGCGGCCTCTTCACTCAGGTTATTGATGCACTCACCACAAACCACACCAGCTTTTTCCGGGAGCCGCAGCATTTCCGCTTCCTTTCGGGCACGGTGCTTCCTTCCATACCGCAGTCTGAAAAGATCGCGATCTGGAGCGCGGCCTGCTCCTCTGGCGAAGAGCCTTACACACTTCTGTTCAGCATGGCTGAGGCGCTTGGAGAGCAAGCTTTTGCCCGCGTCCGCCTGCTCGCGACAGATATCTCTACACGCGTGCTCGCTCTCGCGAGTCGCGGCATGTATCCGGCCGCCCAGCTTGCAGCCGTGCCGCAACCTGTCCTGCATCGCTGTATGCTGCGCGGCATCGGCCGAGGCAGCGGCTACTGCATGGTGAAACCGGAAGTGCGCGGCCTGATTCAGTTTGAGCAGTTCAATCTGCTCAACAGCCCGGCTCACTACGGGCCATTTCACGCCATCTTCTGCCGCAACGTCATGATTTATTTCGATAAGGCGACGCAAGAAGGCGTCGTAAATCGGCTCGCGTCCCGGCTGCTCCCCGGCGGCTATCTTTTCATCGGTCATTCGGAAAGCCTCAACGGTGTGCGTCATTGCCTCGAATATGTAGCTCCGGCTACCTATCGCATGCCGGTGAGGGCTACAGGCGCACAAAACTTGTTTTTCGGCAGGCGACCGAAATGAGCTTGCTTACGGTGGGTATCGGCGAATGCATCGTTTCTCGCGACCCAGGCGCCGTGCTGGCCACCCACGCATTAGGATCCTGCGTCGCGGTGGCTGTCTACGACCCGGCAGTGCATGTCGCGGGCTTGCTGCATTTCCTTCTCCCCGACTCGGGAACAGATCGAGGCAAAGCCGATGCGCGCCCGTTTATATTCGCCGACACTGGCATTCCGCGGCTATTTCACGGCGCGTATAGCATGGGGGCGAACCGAGCCAACCTGATTACGGCCGCATTCGGAGGCGCGCACGTCACCTCCGGAGGCGACGCACTGGCCATCGGAAAACGGAACTGCCTTGCGGTACGCAAGATTCTTTGGAAAGCCGGCTTGATGCTGCATCACGAGGAGCTCGGTGGAACAGCACCGCGGACCGTGCATATAGAAGCCGCGCATGGAAGGGTCGTCATCTCGCACGGGCAGGCGCAGCGCGAACTTTTTCTTCAACCTGCAAGGAGGATTTTGACCCATGCCGCTTCAAGTCTTGATCGTGGATGATTCGCCGTCGATGCGCAAGGTCATCGGCCGCGTTCTTCGTCTGTCCAACTACGGTGACGTTGTATGCCATGAAGCTTCAGACGGATTGGAAGCGCTGAGCATGCTTGTAGCCATGCGCGTAGACCTCATCCTGACTGACATCAACATGCCGCATATGAACGGGGAAGAATTTATAGAGCGGCTTGCCAAAAGCGGAAAAGGCCTGCCTGCGCCGACTTTGGTCATATCTACCGATCAAAGCGAGGAACGCGTAAGCCGCATGCTCGGGCTCGGCGTCCGCGGCTACATCACGAAGCCGTTTACCCCCGAATCGCTCAACGCAACGCTTGCGAATGTCCTGGAGGACTGCTCCTATGCCCGTCCAATCGTGTGAGTTCGCACTTATCAGTGCGGTTCAAGACGTACTCGAACGAATGTGCTTCGTTTCTCTTGCCGCCGAAACCGAAATTTCCTCAGGCCCGGGCGGCGATGCGCTGCCGCTCTTGTCCGCCTTGCAAGGTGAGCCGGAGCAGGCGCTCGGGAAGCAGGTCGCGTTCAGCGGTCCCCTTTGCGGCAACGTCACTTTCTGGTTTTCGCGGCGTTTGGCTTTTGCGCTTGCCGCCAATCTACTGGGGTCGGAAATCGCGGAAATGGAAGAAAACGATGTATCCGATGCGCTTGGAGAAATTGCAAACATGGCTTGCGGCTCCATGCTCGGCTCCTTGGAAGCGAAGCAAGCCTTCGCGCTTCAAACTCCCATCGACGCAGGGAACCCGGCACCGGGTGCCAGCTCTACCTGTCTGTTCCATACCGAGGAAGGTCTTCTGCTCGCTTCGCAGTCCTTCAGAGAGGTTGGGCGATGACTGCGCCGACAGCCAAGATCAAGGTCCTCGTCGTGGACGATTCGGCAATTGTGCGCAAGCTGCTTTCCGAGTGCATCGCTTCGCAGCCTGACATGGAGGTGATTGGGACAGCGCCGGACCCTTTTGTTGCTCGCGAAAAAATCCTCGCGCTTGCCCCGGATGTCTTGACGCTTGATATTGAAATGCCGCGTATGGACGGGCTCACGTTTCTCAAAAAGATTATGCAGTATCGACCCATGCCGGTCGTCATCATTTCCTCGCTCGCGCAGCACTCGTGCGAAATCGCCATGGAAGCCCTGCGCAGCGGGGCAGTCGAGGTAGTAGCCAAACCGAGCGGCCCTTACTCGATTGGTGAACTGAAGGAATCGCTTCCCGCAAAGCTGCGGGCTGCGGCGCGGGCAAAATTGAGTACACCGGATTCCGCAGGCGAAACCGCTCTACGCCCGGTGGTGCGCACGGTGCTACCCGCGACGCCTTTCGACCCGAAGACGGTTGTCGCGATCGGGGCCTCCACTGGTGGGACCGAAGCCATCTATCACGTCCTGACCAGGATGCCCGCCGACAGCCCCGGCGTCCTGATCACGCAGCACATCCCCAAGCTGTTTTCTGCCAGCTTTGCACAGCGGCTCAACCGGGGCAGCGCCATGGAAGTGCGAGAGGCTCGGGATGGAGACGTTTTTTCGCCCGGTCTTGCCCTTGTCGCGCCGGGTGACTTCCACATGGTGCTGCGCCCCGCAGGAGACGGCTATCGCGTGCACCTGCAATCCGGTCCCAAGGTTTGCTATCAGCGTCCCGCAGTAGATGTGATGTTCGCCTCCGTGGCGGCCGCCGCGAAAGCAAACGCGGTGGGCGCCCTGCTGACAGGCATGGGCTCCGACGGTGCCCAGGGCTTGCGCACGATGCGCGAGGCGGGGGCAAGCACGTTCGCTCAGGACGAGAACAGTTGCGTTGTTTACGGTATGCCCAGGGAAGCAGTGCGTGTCGGAGCAGTCGAGCAATCCTTGGCGCTGTCGGCTATGCCGGCGGCTCTCATGCGCGCCGCTGAAGCCAAGGCGGGCCAGCGGAGATAGCAGATTCAGCCACGAAGGCAGGTCACCGTCTTCCTCTCACATCGATTGGCCGCCCTTGTAAAGTCGTTACTTTTGGCATCTGTCGCCAGCCGGTGAAGTGCCGATAACTATTAAGACGGCAGCTATTTCTATAGCTGTTCTCGTACACACGCAGAGTGGACATCGGCTCCGGACGCGGCTTTTCCTAAAGGAGAAGCCGCGTCGCAATAATCCACTCTCTACATCAATACGAGAACAGATCTAGCGGTCCGGAATCTCACTAAGGCAAGAGGTGCCATGGATATTCTTCTCGTGGACGACAGCAAAACCATGCGCATGCTGGTAGTGCGAGCGCTCCGTCGCGCCGGATATCGCAGCTTGACAATTGAAGAAGCTGAGAACGGCCGCCAGGCGCTGGACAAAATCAGTGTGAAGCGTCCCCGGCTGGTGCTTTCCGATTGGAATATGCCCGAGATGTCCGGCTTGGGGCTGCTTCAAGAGCTGCGGGCGGCAAATAACAGTGTTCCTTTCGGCTTCATCACGTCGGAGGCCTCGGCTGAGATCAAGGAACTGGCACTAAACAATGGGGCGAAATTTCTCATCACAAAGCCGTTCGAAGCCGAAGATATCCAAAACGCGCTGAACCCGATCCTTGGGGGCTGCTGAGCCATGGCCGAGCCTACCGCTTACGCGCTTTCACAGTTGTTTTCCAACCTTACCGGGCGCGATGTGACCTTCAAGCTCGTTACCCAAGCCCCCACGAGCAAGGCGCGGCCTTTGTTCGGCATGTACTCGGTACTGCCGGCTAAGGTTCCCTTGCTGGTCGCGACAGAACTGGCGGTTATGGGTAGCCTCGCCGGCGCGCTGCTCGGGCTGCCGGAGGAGACCGCGGTGGAACGCGCTCTGGCCCAACCCATGGATGAGCCGGTGCGTGATGCGATCCACGAAATCCTGAACATCGCATCTTCTGCGCTCTCGGTGAACGGCCGCGTTCTCTTCGATGCGATGGCCTCTGACCTGGTCTACTGCAGCTCCGATGCGATCGACCTGATGAAAAAACCGGATCACAAAACCAGCTTTGTTCTTTCCACGGGGAGTTTGTCCGGCAGCTTTACCGTGCTTCAGCGTTTTTAGGGTAACGCCAACACTGACACTCTCAACGTGCTTGCCTTGACGGCTCCCGGTTGGCCGCGTCGAAACTTCAGCCCGCCCCCAGGCAGGGCTGGGCGCGAGTTCCTCAACGCGGCCGATGGCTGTGGACATGCGTCAACTCATGAGCCGGCTGCCCGCCGGAACCTGACCGACAAGGGCCACGTCGCGCCGGAAGGGCTTGGCGAGCGCGAACAGGCCATGGTGATGCAGGGCTGTGGAAAGCCCCGAAAACGATGGAATTGCTTCCCAACCTTCCACACCTGTCGGAGCCGCCACTATGGACAACCTGAGCGCCCACAAGTCGTGGTGGCGTACGCCACTCTTACTATTTCTCGGTAATGCGCGTGCTCGTTGTTCGGCAGTCCCGCATTGAATGAACAAGGGCGTCGCGCATCTCCTGCTTGACGCCTTCCAAAACTTGACGCCTTCAAAAAAAGTCTTCGAAGTGAGGGGCAGTTTCAAGTCTGAATAGTAGAGCGCGCGTTCCTGCTCAAAATCTGCAGGCAGATCCTGATCCGGGTTGCGGTAGCGGTCTGCTCCTTTGACCCGGACTTCTTTCGAGCGGACAGCGGTGAACTGCTCGAGCAATGTGAGGCGCATCAAGCACAGGCGGGCAAAACTACTACCCTTATCTGTGGCGGTTCTATCAAAGCCATCATTCCACGTTGATTCGCATCTGGCGCTCGCTTCGGTTCCGCTTGATGACAGAGGACATCTCGCTAGTGCATTGACCACTACTGTGGCGTGGTAACCGCAGGAGCGGAAGGCGCCGATGTAGGAACCGGTGCTTGCGCTCTGCCGGTTGCAGGCGCCGCAGGAGCCTGGCTCGTGGGCGCAGCGACGGCAGGCGCACCTGCTGCCGGGGGCGTAGCCGACGGAGTTTCAGTACCGGCCGCATCCGGGGCGACAGTCCCGTCCGGCGCTGCCGGCGCATCGGGGCGATGTGGATGATGTACAGCGGCACGCGGACTCGGCAGGGTGACAGAAATGGTGTTCACCACGGCCATATCATCGCGCAGCTTGACGAACAGCTGCCCGTTATTCGCGTGCGGCACCTCGATTGTGCCTCCCGCGAAGCCGTCCGGCACCACCACCTGCTTTGAAAACTGCGAATCCGCCGCAACGGAATCCAGCAGGAACAGGCCGCTACCAGCCAGTATGCAGTTCTGCGCGGGGTCGGGTGGGCAGGTGTAGCTTTGCAGCGCCGGCAGACGCACCAGAGTCGCGACAGGCACCCAGTCGCCCATCGTGCCGTCCGCCAGGATCGGCCGCAGGCGCAGCGGACCGAATGCTGAAGGATTAAAGCTCTTCGCCGGGTCCAGGGTGCCGATCGCCGTTTTCGCATCCTGCAGGATCAGCTCACCCGATGCGGTGCTGAAGGTTACGGACGACAGCCCATCGTCGGTCGCAATCTCGATCGACTCGCCCTTGCTGAAGGTTGCAGGCGTCTGCGCCTTCAGCGCAAAGGTCAGCTTGCCGTCGAGCGGCAGTTCGTCGGGCGCACCGAGCTTTATAGCCACGGTGGGCGCCGGTTGTGGAGCAGCCGCCAGCTGTACGCTCTTGTTGATGAGCGTGACCGACGGCCGCGGGTCTTCGACCGTCACCGGCACGGCCACGACCCGGCCATCTTTCAGCATGACCTGCGCGACACTCCGCGCACCCGCGCTCAGCCCTGCCACGCCGACCCCGGATGCAGCCGCATCCTTATTCGCGGCGCCGGGCTTGCCCGCATCCGACGCGGGCGCAGTCAGTTCCAGCTGGTCTGTATTGCCGTTGCGCGTCAGCTTGCCCGGTGCAAACTTCACGTCGCGCAGCTCCAGCGTCGCCACCTCATCGAGCCGTGTGCCGGTCAGCACGCCGTTCCGGTCGCCCGCATGCAGGGTAAAGGTGTTGTATTTGCCTGCTTCCGAGAAGCTCGCGATAGCCAGTGTTTTCAGATCGGTCGACCCGAACTGCTTGATGGAGAGGGTCAGCGCGCCCGGCTGCGCGTCCTTGAGCGGCAGCGTTGCGATGATCCCATCCGGCCCATCCAGCTTGAATGTCGCTTTCTGGTCCTTGCCGCTCGCATCCTTGAACGTCAGCTCGTCCACGCAGGCCGCGGTGTTCGAGCGCAGGTGCAGTTCGTCATCGCGCCCAACCACCAGCGCGTTCTTGTCGGCATCGGCCACCGTCCAGGCTGAGCCATCGGTCGATCGCAGCTTGAATTCGGGGCCCGTGTAGTCGTCGAAACCCCAGAAACCGTGCACCGTCGCCTGCACCTCCTGGCCCAGGTCGGCGTTCTGCAGTACGGGCGTCGGCACCAGGAAGCCGCCCTGTTCCGGGTCCGGCTGCGTCGGCAGGTCGAGCGCTTTGCCTCCGGCGCCGATCAGGTGCAGCGTCATGCCATGTGCATACTGGGTCGCAAACACCTCGGGAGCACCGTCCACAGGCAGAATTAGCGGCACTTTCTGCATGCAGAACACCTGCTTCGGGTCCACGGGATGCAGGCTGGGCGGCTCCGCCTTCTTGATCGGCGGCAGCGCAACCACCAGAACCGAACGCGGATTGTGGAACGAGGGCGGCGCATTCAGCCACAGGTTCATGTCCAGCCCGTCGCCGCTTGAGAGCGCCGGGATGTACTGGTACTGCGCGGAGTGAAAGCTCGAGAGAATGCGCGCGATATCGAACGCCGCTGAAATGTACGGGTCGTACAGCCCCGCCGCCATGCCGGGCGTCGCGCCTGCCTGCAGCGCGAGGTCGCTTGTGGGGCCGTTGAGCAGTCCCTGCGACACGCTGGCGCTGCCGTTGTCCAGGATAATCGCGCTCTGGCTTTGCTGCAGGCAAGCTGCCTGCTGGTCTGCCGGACGCTGGAAACAGTCCTGGTTGAGCTTGAGCGACAGCGAGCGCGCCAGCGTCGTCGATGTGTCCTTGACCTTGTCCGGGTCAGTGATCTTGCGGATCGCCTCGAGGTACTGGTTGATCCGGGCGCGGTCCAAACTGGCGATGTTCAGATCCTGCGAGGCGCGTACAAAGGCACCCGGCCTGCCGCGCACGGCGCTTTTCAAGGTTGAGAAATCTCCCCCCGTCTGGGGCGCGAACAGCACCACCACCTGCTCCGCGCCCGGGGGCACAACCAGGTACGACCCCTCTTCCATCACCTGCTTGTTCCAGGCCTCGACCTTGTTGAACCAGTTGTCCGGCGGAGGATTGGTCGAGCCGCGCAGGAAGATGGCCACCATCAAATAGTGGACCGACTCGTGCTCGCCCAGCACCGGGTGCAGCCACAGACGATCACCCTCCTGCAGCGTTGGGACCTGCGAAATAGGCAGGGTCTTGCCCATGCGCTGCACCTTGACCTCGAGCGTGGGGCCTTGCAGGTCAAACTGGGCGGCCTGTGCGTGGAGCTGGCCCGGGAAGAACCCCGAGATCATACCCAGAACAGAAAAAAGAACAGAAAAACAGGTAAAACGTCGTCGTTGCGAGAGCATATCGCTCCTTCTGGTTCCATTCTCGACTGGGCTGGGCGATGGGGCAAGTGAATTGCCGGACTATCCGGCACCTACGGTCACCGGTTTTCCCGGGAGCGGTTCCCGGGGCAGAAGGCGCCGGTGAACGCCGGATACCACAAATCCATCAGTCGAGTGCCCCTCCGGCTGTCGCTCACACGGCTCTGCGGTTCGCCGGACAGCGCAGCTGCTGCTTCGCATGCTGGTTGGCCAGGAACAGCAGCGCCAATACAAACGGCATCAACACCGCCCAGAGCACCGTGTTGCGCCAGCCGTTGTTCACCTCGACCGGCAGTGTGCCGGTAAAGCGCACCGGCGCCGTGCCCGCCGCGACCTGCAGGCCCAGCGAGTACGTGCCCGGCGCCTTGAGCTGGACGGTCGCCCCCGGCAGCTGCCCGTTGCCTGAACCGCCCTTTCGCAGCGCGAACCGCACGGGCTCCGCACCGGGCAGCGTCAGTTCGCCCGTCGCGGTCGCCCCGTTGACGAGCGACCCATCCCCCGCGTGTTGCACCAGCAGCGTAAGGGTGACAGGTCCGGCCACCAGTGGATCAGGCGCGGAAAACAACGTCACGGTGCAGGCGCCCTCGGTTGCATGGAACGCGATATGCGGGCCGTCCGCGAAGACCGGGGAAGCGATCAGCAGGGAGAAAGCAATGCCCAGCCAGACCCCACGCCGGTTCGGAAAGGCGCAGCCGAGGAACCCGCTTTTCAGCCTTTTCAAGCGCTCGCTCACATCCCGGCCATGCCGCGCATCTGCATCGGCTGCAACAGTATCCATACCCCGGCCGCGTACAGCAGCACCACCACGGCAGCCCACGGCAGCAGGTGCAGCACCCTCCGCATGACGCCTCCAGCAACGCTCCCGAGCGGGCCGCCGGCCATGCGCCAGCCCAGGTAAAGCGCTCCGGCCAGCCCGGCATCCAGCATTGCCAGCTGCGTACCCAGCAGGGAGCTCGCGCTCAGCAGGGGCCGCTCCCCCATCCAGTCCGGCTGTGGTAGCCCGTGGAGCACCACCCCTGCCTTTGCGAGCTCATGCCCGGCCAGCAAAATCCCCGGCATCAGCGATCCCCACGCCGTCAGCAGATGAAATGACAGGTGCGCCGCCCACATGCCCAGGCCGAGGGGCAGCATCGCCAGCACCCAGCGCGGCAGCTCATTCCCCTGCCTCCGCCCGGCGCGCATCAGCCGTACCGCCAAGGCCGTTAGCCCGAGCAGCGCCAGCGGCAGTGCCGCTGCCGCCAGCAGGCCGACCGAGCGTGCCGCCACCCCGGTCAGTCGCGCGCCGAGCGCATCCATCCGGTCCGCAACGGGCGCCACCATGACCGCCGCGCTCGCGAACGCCGCGACCGTCACGGTCGCTGCCAGCGCGGCAATGTCCATCCTTCGGCTATACCGCCCCACGGCTGAGCGCTGCGGATCACGCTCCGACAGCTGGACCAGGTCACGCGCGGGCGCCTGCACAAACAGGCCTACGTTGTCATGCGGACAGGCTTTTACGCAGTCCATGCAGAGCGTGCAGTCCATGTTGCCCTGTTTTTCCGGCAGGAACAGGTGCAGCTCGCACCCTCTCTGGAAGTCGCTTCCCTTTCTCTCCCCATGACCCGCGATGCAGTCCCGGGTCGAGCAACTGCCGCAGGTCGCAAGCGATCGCGGCGCCACCTCGACCGGCGACAGCAGCGACGAAGCGAAGTTGAACTGCCCCAGCGGGCACACGTACTTACAGAACGACGCATCCCGAAACACCGCGTCCACCGCGAACGCGGTCGCGAAATACGCCAGCAGAACCACGGCGGTGCGTACCGGCGAGTTCCATAAATCCAGCGCCTCGTATGCCCAGAAAAACAGGGCGACCAGGGCCACCGGCAGCCACTTGTTCCGCAGCAATCGCGGCCACGGCAGCTGCCGGACGCCCGCCTTGCGCAGCACCCACTTCGCGGCATCGCGCGGCAGGGTGAATGGACAGCTCATGCAAAAAAGATTGCCGCACACCAGCAGCGCCAATATGAAGATGCCCCGCGCGAATGTCCAGGGCACGATCCCCGCCAGATTCATCGAGCCCATCTGGTGACCGAAAAGCCCGTCCACAATCACCGCTGTCGCGATCAGCAGGGACAGCCCCTGCAGGCTTTGCCGCCCGTAGCGCGACTTGAGGAATGCCCCGATACCTCCAACCCGAAGCAGGTCAAAACCGGCGCGCTCACCCGCGGCCCGCACCCGCGGTGTCCGCCAGTCGTGCCATTTGCGGACAGCGCGGGAAGGGGCTTCCGCAGCTCGCAGCGCCTCCTCGCGTGCCCGCCCCTGCTGCGCCGCAAGCTTTTGCCGCTCGCTGCGCCGCGACACCAGCCGTACCGTGATCAGCATGGCAGCGCCCAGGAACGACATCGACCCGATGACCCACATCAGCGCCCCGGCCGCCACCTGGTCATCAAGCACCGAAACACCGAAAAACCGGGGAACCTGCGCGTACGCCGGGTAAATGACGCGGCCGGAAAAGCTCAGCACCGCGGAAAGCCCCGTATTGACGAAATCCGCCGTGATGAGGAACGGCAGCAGCAGCCACCTGCTCGCCGTATAGGTCGTAGGCCAGGGCGCAACGATATGCCACCAGAACAGCACGCTCGTAAACAGGAAACAGGCGTGCTCTACCTCATGCCAGCCCGGCGAACGCAGCGCCAGGTCATACAGCGCGGGCGTGTGCCAGGCCAGGAAGGCGATGTTCATCAGCATCCACGCCAGCAGCCGCGAGCGGAACAGCCGCTCAAGCCAGTGCACCGGCCCCAGACTGAAGAATGGCCCGATCCCCTCGCGCACAAAATACCGCGGCAGCCCGCGCAGCAGCGGCACCAGCGGCGCGCCAAGTACCAGCAGGGGCGGCGCTATCGCCATCAACAGCAGATGCTGGATCATATGAGCGGTCAGCAGCACGCCTGACAAGGTGTCGAGCGGGGAGGCGATCGCGATCCAGACCGACAGGATGCCTAGTAGAAAACACGTCACTTGCCACGATGGAATCTGCTCGGCGCGTGTCCGGCGCAGCGCCAGCCACCCGCGCAGATAAAACCCGGCAGTCAGCAGCAGCGCAAGCGTCGCCCACCAGGGGATCGACGCGAGTCCGTACGCTCCGTAAGCGGCTTGTGTGGCGTCTGGCATTAGGTAGGCGGGCGGTCAGCGTCAGCACCGGAGTACACACGGTCCGCACCGGCACACCCTACACTAAGCCTACACGGGGCTGCGAAACGAACTGGAAACTCAGAGGAGCGGCAACGGCTTTGGGAGACCCGGCTTTCGCATGATCAATGCATTACGCAAGGCATCTCCCAGCTTGACCGCGGAAGTTGCCGGACCGGACACTGGATCTGCGCTTTCAATGAGGCTTTACAGATGTGCGATTGGTTAAGCAGGGGCAAAACCGAGGTTGCCAACGCAACAACGGCCCTGCGTCAACAGGGCCGTCATCTCTCATTGAAAGGAGGAACAAGCAATGTTGCGTCTCAACTACGCTTCGACCTTGCAGTCCACTTGCCTTTGCGGTGGATTGCTGCCTTGGTTTACCTTTTCAGGTAAACCAGGTTTATACCTTCCGGTGGTATCAGCCCCACCGGAAGTATGCCAAGACTATACACCAGCATCTCGGTTTCAACAAAGAAACTGCCTGAGTTAGTGCGACACCGCAGGCGCCGTCACCATGCTTACCGTCTTATTTTCGTTTTTTGAGCTGAGCGACGCAGTCCTCGCATGATTGTCCTTTGTCGCAGGCGGCTTCACCTTGCCGATCACCGGAGTGCCGTTCGGTTGGCTCAGCAGAGGGCCACCTGTGTTATCCGGAGTCGGAACACCATTGGGGGTCGCCGCATTCCGTGCCGGTGGCTGCCCGTTCGGGTGCATTGTTTCAAGGAAAGCTACGAGAGCCGTCGTCTGGGCCGGGGATAGGTTTTTGCCGTAGGCCGGCATGTTGCCGCCGCCCTGCAGCACCTGGCGTACCAGCTGGTCGTATGTCAGACGCGTCGCCACGGCATCAAGCCCGGGGCCTCGCTGACCGCCCAGACCGCCGACTTCGTGGCAGTTACGGCATTGCTTACCCTGGAAGACAACCGCTCCCTGTCGCTCAAGCGGCAGCTCTTCATGGACTTTCTGGATCGGCAGCGCATTGCCGCTCCATGCCGTCATGTGCGGGCTCCACGGCTCATAGGTGCCGAGGTGGTTCAGGATCGCGATACTGATCGCCATGGTGATCAATGTGAGCACCGCAACCGGGCGCCGGCTCCAGTGTTTTTCGCCTTCACCCGCAACGAACGGCAGCGCCACCAGAACGGCGATCGCGATCGGCGGCACGATCAGCAGAAATGGCGTTTCGAGCGAATCCGGCAGGTACGACAGGATCGAATAGATCCACAGGAAGAAGTAATCCGGCTTCGGTGCTACCTGAATGATCGTAGGGTCAGGCTGTCCCCCCGGACCGAACGGGCCGAAGACCACCGCGCACAGGGCCACCGCGCCATAAATCGCCGCCGAAAAGAACAGATCCTTCCATACCGCGCCCGGTACGAACGCGATACCGTCCTTGTGCGCCAGCTCGTTATACTCGTGCACATAGGTGGAACGACGGACGATACGACCCGGCATCGGCCACTCGTTGATGCCAAGCTTGAGCACCAGCCATATATGCAGGCCGGCAAACGCCATCAGCAGGCCCGGGATGACGAACACGTGCAGTGCGAAAAAGCGCGTTAGCGTTGCTCCGCCGATCATCGGGCCGCCCAGCAGCGCGTGGACCGCATATGGGCCAATCACAGGCACACGGCTGGCGATGGAGGCGCCAATCCCCAATCCCCAGAAGGCATCCTGATCGTAGCGCAGCACCTGGCCGGTAAAACCCATGCCGAGCGTCATGAATAGCAGGCCGACACCGAGCAGCCAGGTCAGCTCGCGCGGAAACTTGTACGCGCCGAACATGAACACCTGGGCCATGTGCACGATCACGACCGCGATCATGAAGTCAGAACCCCAGCCGTGCATGGCGCGCAGAAACCAGCCCAGTACCAGGTGATTGTTGAGAAAATTGAGGCTCTGCCACGCCTCGCTCGCCGAGGGCGTATAGACAAGCGCCAGCAGGATGCCGGTAAGGATTTGCAGCACCAGTAGCGCCGTTGCCGCCGAGCCGAATACATACCACCAGCTCGCGGTCGACTTCGGTACAGGGTGCAGCGCCGACTCCTTGACGAAGCCCTCAAGCTGCACGCGCCGCTCGATCCAGCTATAGACCTCGAGCGCCGACTTCTTGGCATTGATATTTAGCCGAGGCATGACTTCTTACCCTTTTCTCCGAGACTCGCCTGGTTGGACAGCGTCGGTAGCTGCCCGGCGTTGATCTGCAGCTCACCGTTGACCAGCTTCCACTGGTACTCGAACAGGCCGCGCTCAGGCGGGCCGGCCGCGCGGGAGCCATCCTGGTAGTACACCCCGCCGTGGCATGGACACATGAACAGCCCCGATTGCGGAAACCATCGCACCGGGCAGCCGAGGTGCGCGCAGTTGATTGCAAAGATCTGGAACGACTGGTCAGAAAGCCGCCTGACCCAGCAGGCCGTGTTGTCCGTAGCGCCATCGTCCGGCGTCTTGTACGGCGTCACGAACGTTGCCAGCCGTGTCTGCCCGTTCGGATAGCGGCTGACGTTTCCGAGCGAGATCCACGACTTGTAATAGCCCTTCTTGCGAATGGCCGGGCCGATGAGATAACCCACCACCGGTACCGTGATGGCCAGACCGACAAGCGCATTGAGCCCGATGCCGATGTTCATCAGCAGATTGCGCCGGGACACCGGATGGACGTGGATTTCGGCGTCCTCAATCTTCTGATCTTCAGTTGGCTTGTGTACGACCTTTACCTGGTGATCTTCGGTTGCGCTCATGGCGTGCTGGTCCCCCTTTGCAGTTCTGTCCCGCTGCCTACCGGGTGCGGGTTCCCGGGCTGCGGCTGCCGGTGAGCGCTCAGCCATGCCACGACGTCGGTAATGTCTCCGTCGCTCAACGGATGACCCGGGATGTCGCCCCGATAATCAGGCTGCCCCAGATCCGCCCGCCCGGCGATCACGATGGTCCGCATTCCCTGGTCGCTGATCAGCGAAAGGTAGGTCGGGTCAGTGATGGATCCGGCCTTGCCGGGATGCAGTACCGCACCATTCGGCGCCGCTGCGCCGTGGCAGCTTGCACAGGCCTGTGCGTACACCTGGGCGCCGTGCGACACATCGCCCGGGTGCGTTGCGGCATAGGGTGGAAGTGTCATATTCACTAGCATAGCCGGGCGCGCCCAGCGCTGACGCATGCCCTTTACGATCGCATTGATCTGGTCATCGGTCAGCAGTCCGCCGGCGGATGTGCCGAAGGCCGGCATGCCTCCGCCGGGTCCGCCGTTAGTCGTGTAGTCCTTGATCTGCGCGTCTGTCGCAATGCCGTAATAAATGACATTGTTCATGTTGAGCGCCGGCCCATTCTTTCCGTCAACACCGTGGCAGCCTGAGCAGTTCTGCCCGTACAGGGTGTCAAAGTTCATAATCTTGTCGGGACGCGCTTCTACCTCGTGCGCGCTCGCGGGCCCGTTGATCAGCCGGCTGCAGCCGGTGGCTCCCAGCGCCAATAAGGAAAATGCTGTTGCCGCTGCTGCCTGTTTCCACATTCCTCTTGCTCCCCGCGGCATCAGTGGCGCTCCTTCGTATCCCGGCTTGTGTCCGGTTGTCCTGTGGCTCCGCCGTGGCCCAGTCCGCCGCCTTCAAGCCCCAGCCGCATGGCGAGGGGCAGAGTCCGCGCTGTACGCAGATAGGGCGAGCGCGACACCACGATCCCCGCAACAATGCCGAACGTTAACTGCGAAATTAAAAACGCCCACCAGTTGATGTGCTGCGACATCTCCGGGTTGATCGTCGGCAGCGTTGCGAACAATAACCCCGTCCACGCTAGCGGCGCCAGGATGCCGCCGAGAAGAACCGGACGCTTCGGCATCAGCGGCAGAATCGCTCCGTACAAAAGTCCGATCAGTACGCAGGAGACTGCATGAATCAGCACGGCCGTGCCCAGCCACTCCAGATGAAACGCTCGAAGGTCGGGCATGGAAGGATTGTGCGAGGAGGCGACACCGGCGCCCCCCAGAAGGTTGATCGGGTACCAGATGGAGTGCTGCGCGATCAATCCGTAAGCCAGCGCCGGAATGATCATTGCAATGCCGCCGGCAATGCCGCCCTTGACTCCGGTCAGCACGGAAAAGTGCTGGAGCGGCAGCTGCTGGCGATGTTCTTCACTCAGCGGGATGCGCGCCACGGATTTGCGGGAAGTCTCGATGGCCACTTCCTGCACCCGCACCGGGACATACTCATGCGCTTCGTGCGGCAGTACATCACGGAACCAGCCCACGCAGCCGTACACGAGCATGAGACCGCCGAGGATGCTGATGACATAATGCGTCAGGATGCCGCCTACCAGCAGCGTGAATCCCAGCGCCGCAATGATCGGGTACGCTGTCGGCGCCGGCAGGTGGATCGAGTCACCATGCGCTGCGTGGTGCGCCACCACTGGGTCGCCGTGCGGAATCTCGACGCCCCCGTGCTGCGCCTGTTCTTCTATTTCCTGCTGCTGAGAACTCATACTTGCCTCGATCCCTTAGCGTCCAATCACATACACCACGGCGAATACGACGACCCACACCGCGTCCACGAAATGCCAGTACAACGCCAGCGTCTGGATGCGCTCACTGTTCTTCGCGGTGACATGCCCAGTCATCCCGAAAAGCCAGAGCGTGATCAGCATGATGAGACCGATAACGACGTGCGAGGCATGCAGCCCGACCAGCGAATAAAACGTGGTGCCGAACAGGTTGGTCTGCAGCGTCAGCCCGTCGTGATAGATCAGCTTGTACCACTCGTAGCCGGTGCCGAACAGAAAGATCGAGCCCAGCAGGATCGTCACACCCAGCCACGCGTTGAACTTGCGAATGTGCCCGTGCTCGACTGCCTGCTCCGACAGCCAGATGGTCAGCGAACTCGACAGGAGGCAGATCGTATTCACGATCGGGATCTCGAGCACTTCCTTCGGCTGCGGCCCCCACTGGCTCTTGCCGATGTAGAAAAGGTAAGCCAGCACGAACATGGCGAAGATGGCCGACTCGCCGATGATCAGGCAAATCATGCCAACCTTGCCCTTGTTGGGCAGGTTCCAGGGCTCTTCCAGTTCTCGCGCGACGACCGGTACGGTAATGGTGCTCATTCAGGCTCTTTCTCGGGGGTTCTTAGTGCGTCGATCTACCATCGGCGCCCCGCGAAGGCTCTACACCTCCGCGGAACCGGGACAGCTACTCGTAGTTCCAGTCCGGATCGTCCGGGTGCTTCAGGTCCCATAGCGGACGACGGCTCGAAACCACCGGGTCCACCGCGAAGTTATACTCCGGCGGTGGCGACGAGGTCGCCCACTCGAGCGTCCAGGCGTCCCATGGGTCCGGTCCAGCCTCTGTCCCGTGCAGCAGCGAGTGCATGAGGTTATATACGAATACTAGCGTCGCCAGCCCCTGGATCGCGCCGCCGACCGAGACGATCATGTTCCAGTCGCCCCAACCTCGGCTTGCCTGGTAG
Organism: Acidobacteriaceae bacterium; assembly: GCA_965276625.1. Taxonomy (GTDB): domain Bacteria; phylum Acidobacteriota; class Terriglobia; order Terriglobales; family Acidobacteriaceae; genus EB88. Next base: position 640,846 of record CBDIBB010000002.1, on the reverse strand, counting down.
CTGTAGATCCAGCGCGGCATACCCAGAATGCCCGGCACATGCATAAAGTCGAACGTCAGGTGAAAGCCTATCAGGAACAGCCAGAAGTGCAGCTTGCCCAGCTTCTCATCCATCATCCGGCCCGTCACCTTGGGGAACCAGTAGTACAAGCCGCCCAGCATGGCGAACACGATGCCGCCCACCAGTACATAGTGGAAGTGCGCCACCACGAAGTAGGAGTTGTGCAACTGCCAGTCCCATGGGGACGACGACAGCATGATGCCGGTGAGCCCTGAGATCAGGAACTGGAACACGAACGCCGTCATGAACAGCATCGGCGTAGCGAAACGAATCTTTCCGCCCCACATCGTCGCAATCCAGTTGAAGATCTTGATGCCCGTCGGCACCGCAATGATCATCGTCGACAGGGTGAAGAACGCGTTCGCCACCGATGTCATGCCGACCGTAAACATGTGGTGCGCCCACACGCCGACTGAGATGAACACGATGCCGACGGTCGCCGCGACCATCGCCGGGTAACCGAACATCGCCTTACGCGAGAACACCGGGATGACCTCGTTGGCGACGCCGAACGCCGGCAGCACGAGGATGTAGACCTCGGGGTGGCCGAAGATCCAGAAGAAGTGCGCCCAAATGAGGGCCGAACCGCCGGCCTGCGCGTCGAAAAAGTGCGCGCCCAGGTACCGGTCGAGCTCCAGCATCACCTGCGCGGCCGTCAGCGGCGTAATCGCGATCAGCGTCAATGCCGAGGTGCACAGCATGATCCAGACGAACAAGGGCATCCTCATCATCGTCATGCCCTTGCAGCGCATCGCAATGGTCGTCGCGATAATGTTGATCGCCGCGCCGAGCGTGCCCCAGCCCATCACGAACAGGCTCAATGCCCAGAAGTCGACTGCGTGGCTCTGCGAATAGGTTTTGGTTGTGAGCGGCGCATAGGCGAACCAGCCCACGTCCGGCGCCGACCCCGAACCGTACAGCCCGAAACCGCCGATGAAGGAGTAATACAGCAAGAGGCCGCCGAATGCGGTAAGCCAGAATGACAGCGCATTGAGCCGCGGAAACGCCATGTCGCGCGCCCCGATCATCAGCGGCACCATGTAGTTCGCGAAGCCAAACAGCAACGGCATGCCCATCAGGAAAACCATGGTCGTGCCGTGCATCGTGAACATCCGGTTGTACACTTCCGGCGATAGAAAGTGGTTGTTCGGCTGCGAAAGCTGGATGCGCATAGCCATCGCTTCCGCCCCGCCCACCAGCAGGAAAAACAATGCGTACATCACGTACAGGATCCCGAGGCGCTTGTGGTCGACTGTCGTGACCCAGCCGTGAAGATACTCGCGGAACGTGCCTTCCGCCACCTTTGGGGGCGTCAGGTCGAGCGAGCCGATTGGAAGCGATGCGTCTGCCATCGTATGTCTGCTCCTGTTTCTCTACTTCAGGCTCTGCAGGTAAACCGATACCTGCTCAAGCTGCGTTTCGTTCAACTGCATGGCCGGCATGAGCGCGCCATCCTTCATATCGCCCGGGTTGCGGATCCAGTTCTTCAGGTTGTCCAGGTTGTTTGCCGCGATCCCGGACCCCAGCGTGTCCCGGCTTCCAAAGTGGGTCAGGTTCGGCCCGAAACGCCCGTTCGCCGACGTACCGTCAATCGCGTGACAGTTCATGCAGGCATTCGTCTGGAATACCTGCTGCCCCGCCGCCGCTTCCGACAGGTTTGCCTCTTCGAGCTTCGGGGGCGCCTGTCCACTGTTCGCCCCAGCGGTCGAGTTCGCCGCAGGCTGACTGGCTGCTTGGAGCGCCGGCTGCTGCTGCTTCGTAATCCACCGCTGGAAATCCTGCGGCGTATCGACATAAACGCGGATGAGCATCTTTGCGTGCTCCAGCCCGCAGAACTGCCCGCACTGCCCGACATACACACCCGGCACATGCGGATCGATCCACATCTTGTTCACGTGGTCGGGAATGTTATCGACCTTGCCGGCCAGCTGCGGAACCCAAAACGAGTGCCACACATCCGCCGATTGCAGCTTCATGAAGGTGGGCATCGGCCGCTCTTTCGTGCTCACCGGCACGTGAAACTCGTTTGCCGTGATGACCCCGTACTTCGGGTAGCGGTACTCCCACCAGAACTGGTGACCGACTACCGTGACTTCGAGCGCGTTTTTTGGCTGCGGATTGTCCTGAATCGCGAAGATCATGCGCGCGGTCGTCAGAAACAGCACGACAACAATGATTACCGGCACGATCGTCCAGGCCAACTCGACCTGCGCCGAGCCGTAAACCTGCGCCGGCTCAATGTTGCTTTCTTCCTTCGACCGGAACTTCCACACCACGTAAGCCCAGGCGGAGCCTACGACAAGCAGGATGCCCACCGTGATGCCCAGCACAAACAGGCTCATGATGAACTCCTGCTGTGCCGGCGTCGACGTCGGTTTGAACATATTCGGAACCGGCGAAGGCTTGTTTTCCGCCCACGCGCTTCCCGTCATCAGTAGCACCGCGGCCATGCCTGCGATCGTCCGCCAGGAAGCGCGACAGAGAGCAAGCCCCGGGAGCGAAACCCTGCGCTTTCCGTTTAACAGTTGTGGCTGCAATGCTTTGCGCCTGAACATGAACTCTGCCTTTCTCTGAGGGGCCAGGTGTCGCGACCCTGTTGTGCCTGTCGCTACTCCCGCACACACCGGCCCGACGTGCCGCTTGTATCCCTCTTTGTTTCCCATCCTAGCAGCAGAAAAGTGCGTGGGCACCCTTCCGTTCGCCAAGGAACTGACCGGAGTTCCACGTTGCGAAGTTTCCTTTATGCTCTTTCTCGCTCTCATTTTGATCTCAGCCAAAACCGGCGCGCATCCACTCCCGCATTCGCGATGCCGTACGTACGACGCGCAGCAGGCCTGCAAGACTCAGCCCTTCTCCATAGGCGCGCAGCACGACATGCTTCATCAAAGGCAGGCGCATCAGGGCGAATCCACGCTCGGGCTCCGCATAGAAGCGAGCTGCCGCATGCTCGGCCACCAGCAGGTCCGCGCGCAGGCGCCCGATCGCTTTGTCAAAGCTCTCCGCCAAAGAAATTTCGCGCTTCCGCATCAGCAGCCGGGTGCCTCGATCGGTCTTTCGCGGCTGCCGTGTCGGTGTTCCCGCCAACGCCGCGTCGATCGCCGTCGCGGCCGCCTGCCCGCTCCGGATCGCCCCGTAAATCCCTTCGCCCGTCAGCGGGTCGACAAATCCCGCCGCATCCCCCGCCAGCAGCACGCGCGACCCTTCCACAGGCCTGTACCGTGCCGCGCCGAGGCCGAGGAACTGCCCCACCACTTTCGAGTGCTCCCTCGCCGGGCCGCACCGCAGGGCGATGTAGCGCTCGAGTGCTTCCCTGTCCAGGCCGGCGCTCCCGGCCGTGTACAGCCCGACGTTCACATGGTTGTCCCGCGGAAACATCCAGCCGTACCCACCCGGGATGGGCGCGAAATCAAAGCACAGCGGGTAGGCTTCGTCAGCCCTGCGGTACGGAACATTTACCTCCAGCGCGAACGCCGTCCTGAACCAGCGAGCATTGGTCGTCAGCGTCCGCACCCGGCTGTGTACTCCATCGGCGCCCACCACGAAACGCGCCGCGTTTGCTTCGCCATCCGCGAACCGCAGCACGACCCGGTCTGCTTCCTGGTCAACCGCCAGCAAGTCCCCTACCCGATGAAAGATCGCCCCGTGCGCCTCTGTCCGCGCCAGGCAGTAGCTGTCCAGCTCTTGACGAACGGTCATCGCGCAGACGGGCGTCGCCCGTCCGACTGTCACGGCGCTGCCCGGGCCTTCTTCGAGTACCATTTCGCGCACCCAGCGACGCACCACCGGGTCTACCGGGTATCGTAAGGCGCGCAGTGCTTTCAGGGTCAGCCCGCCTGCGCACGCTTTATCCCGGGGAAAGGCGGCGCGATCCACCAGCAGCACCCGACGCCCAGCGCCCGCCAGGTCATACGCCGCCGCGCACCCGGCTGGTCCGGCTCCTACCACGATCGCGTCCCAGACCTCCAAGTTTTCCGACTCCTGCGATGGCATTCTGCGGCACCGCCCGCGTTGGCTCGGGGCGGCAGTCCGCTCGCTCGCCAACTGTGGCCCCGGAGCCGAGTGTAAAGCCCGGGGACGCGGCAGGGCTCGTGAATCGCGGCATAAACTCGTTGAAATGTCGCGACGTCTGGTTCGACACAAGGCTTCCCGTGCCGAAGCAGGGGTGAAAACCGGAGGAAAACGGTCAACCGGATGAGTGCTTCTAGTCTGCTACATCTGTCGCGCGGTGTCAGGCATGGCAGTCGATCGGGAAAGATCGCGCGCCTGCGGTGTCCTCCGGCAGATCGAGCGATACGCTTGGTTGCGCCCTGGTATCGACCTGCTGCCATGCTTCGCGCACATCAACCAGGCGCGCCGCGGCACGCTCCAGCGGAACAGGGCTCTGCCTGAACTGAGCGTCCAGCATCTCCTGTCGCAGGTATGCGTAAAAGCGGCGGAGATGCAATGCTGTCTGGCCGCCCTGCTCCATATCGATCAGGCTGTCGAGCTGGATCAGCACGGAGAAGCCATGCTTGAGCTGCCGGCTGCGCTCCTCAATGCTGCCCTGGTGCATGGCTGTCACGGCACGGCGCATATCGCCCGCCAACGTGTCGTAGAGGGCGATGACAAGGCCGACGATAGAGGCCTGCTGGGTGGCGGCGCGCCGATAGGCGAGTGCTGGAGGTGTCGGCGTCATTAGTTGCTGCTCGAAGTGTTCTCGCCCAGCAGCGTCTGCACCTGTTTAATCTGCTGAGGTAGCTGCTGAAGTGCGATGTTGGCGTTGTTGTATTCGGCCGTCAGAACAGTCTGCTGGTTGGCGATGTAGAGCTCGAAGGTATTGATTTGCGACCCTAAGTCCTGAAATTCGTTGCTGTTGCTGGCCAGGTCGACGGTAAAGGCGCCCTGCGACGGATCGGTATAGCTGTTCAACGTGGTCGTGACGGTGGAAGCGAAGCCTGGTTTGCCGCCGGTACCTTGAAAAAAGTCGACGACGCCCTGATAGTTGGTAGCGATGGCGCCCCCGAGCGTCTGTGCATTGAGAGTGAGGGTGCCGTCCTGGTTGGTGGTGATGCCGAGCGAGGCCAGGTTCGTGATGGATCCCGAGCCGACGTTCAGGTTCGCCGCACCCAGCACATCGTTCTGCAGCGAGCGAGCCGAGCTGTCAGCGGCAAGAACTCCTTCCGAGGAGGTCGTGCCGTTGAAGGTGAACTGCTGGTTCAGGTCCGTGATGAGAGCGTTGTAGGCGCTGACGAAGCTGCTGAGGCTGGACTGGATACTGCTCGCATCGGGCGCGAGCGAAACAGTGACCGGCTGCGGCGGTTGAGGCGCGCTCTGCAGGTTGAGAGTCAGTCCGTTAATCGCGCCTGTAACGGTATTCGAGGCGCTGGTCACCGGGACGCCATCGACTTTGATCGATGCATCCTTGCCGGCGGTTCCCTGCTGAAGCTGGAGTGCCGTGTCGTTGGCTATTGAGAAGTCCGCGGCCGCGCCTGAGTTCTGGGCCACCAGCGCGAGCCTGGCGCCGTTCGAATCACTGACAACGCTGGCCGTAACCCCGACCCCGGCAGTATTGATCGATGCGGCGAGCTGGTCGAGCGTGACGCCCCCTGCCGTAGAGAAGGTCTTGGTCTTACCGCCGCTGGTGAGGTCAAAGGAGCCGCTCGGAAGCGCGGCAGAGCTGCTCGATTCCTGCCCGGAGTACCAGGAGCCGGTGACCGCCAGGTTGTCGACTTCAATGGTGTGATTGCCGGTTGCAGTCCCCGATGCGGCCGAAGCCGACACCACGCTGGTGTTAGAGGAAGTGGCTGCAACGGTATTGAAGGTTCCGGTCACATCGCCCAGCGCCTGCAGGGAGTCGGTGACGGCCGAGGCCTCACTCTCCAGCTGATGGAGGGCGGTAGCCTGATTGTTCAGCGAGGTCTGCTGGGCCTGCCACGCGGTTTCCGGGGCCCGGTCCGCCTGAATGATGCTGGCGACCGCAGAGGTTACATCGATGCCGCTTGAACCGTTGTTCAGGGCGCTGAGAACGGAGCCGAGTGCCGCTGTCGAGGAAGTGCTCATGCCTTGGGAACTCCTTTTGCTGCAAAGCGGTGCGGTTGCACGTGTGGTGCCAAAACTTCATCGCGAATGGCATCGAGAGCGAAGAGACCCTCGTCGGGGCCGGATCGAGTCGACTTGCAGCGGGGAGAAACGCCTGCGGATGGTTGTTCCCGCAGGCATTTTCTCGTGGTTTGTAAAGAAGGAGCGGCGATGGTTGTCGCCGCTTCCCCGTCGTTACTGCAGCAGCTTGAGAATAGTCTGCGACTGCTGGTTGGCCTGCTGGAGTGCGGAGATGCCGGTCTGCTCGAGCACCGAGTACTTGGTGTCGTTGGCCACCGTCGCGCCGATGTCGGCGGAGCGGATGTCGCTCGAAGCACTGGTCAGGTTCTGCGACTCGGTAGTCGCAACCGCAGAGGTGGCCTGGAGCTGCTCCACGTTCGCGCCCAGGGTGCCGCGCTGGGCGGATACCGTATTGATCGCCGAGGTGAGCAGACCCAGCTCCGCCTGTGCGGTTGCATTGGTGGTAAAGCCTGTTGCGGTCAGCCCCAGCGAAGCTGAATCCGTCGCCGCAACAGCGGTGCTGACGGTGTTTGCTCCGTTGGTCGTGCCATCGCTGCTGTAGATGTTGAGGGTGCTGCCGAAGATAGCCTGGCCGTTGTAGTTGGTGCTGGTGTTGATGGCGTTGATTTCCGTCTGAATCGCCTTATATTCCGCGTTGATCGAGCCGATCTGCGTGGTGTTGACGGTGCTGTTCGAGGCTTCCGTGGCGAGCGTGACGGCGCGGTTCAGCAGCGAGGTGATCTGGGACAGACCGCCGTCCGCGGTCTGCAACAGGCCAACGCCCTCGGTCACGTTTTGTGCCGACTGGTTGAGCGCCGCGACATTCGCGTTGAGGCCGTCGGAGATGGCGAGGCCGGCCGCGTCGTCAGAGCCGGAGTTGATGCGTGAACCGGAGGACAGCTGCTGGAGGCTCTTGTTCGCCGCTGCGGTTGTGATGTTGAGCTGGTTTTCTGCTTGAAGGGCCGAGATGTTGTTCAGGATGCTAAGCGACATGGTGGACTACTCCTTGAGTTGGGTGGTTCGCCTGCACAACCAGCTCCGCTCTGCGTGATGGCCTTGTGCTTCGGCTGCATTGGCTTGCAGGCCATCTATCGGCGCTTCCGGAAATCTGTTCAGGGGGCGATCGCACTTTTGTAATTCTTTTTTGAGTTACCTCGCTCTCACAGGTTTCTCATTTTCGCTACCCCGCAACGCAGCTAATGGCGTTTTTATCGCCCCGGAACGGCCCCTGGATTGCACACCGTGAGTGCGACGCGCAATAGCGACAGCGACGGCTCAAGTTTTAGCGCGTGCTGCCGATGAAGTGAAGAGAAGCGTTCCAGCGTAAGGAAGGGTGCCATCGATGCGAAAACTGGAGACAGGTACGGCAGGGGGCTTACTGGTGGCAGGGTCGGCTATCCTGCTCGGCCTGTTTCTTGAAGGCGGCAGCCTTGCGCAGGTGTTGCAGCCTACGGCGGCCATCATTGTGCTGGGCGGTACGGCTGGAGCAGTGCTGGTGCAGTTCCCCCTGCCGGTTGTTCGCGAGGCCATGGCTCGCCTTCGCGAGGCCTTCGCAGGCGACAGCACCGCCGCGCGGCATCGTTCCGACCAGATCGTGCGGTTTGCGACACAGGCGCGGCGCAGCGGGCTGGTTTCGCTCGACGCCGAGCTCAAAACCATCCCGGACGCTTTCTTCCGCAAAAGCCTGATGCTGGCGGTGGACGGGACGCATGCCCGGGAGCTGCGCGAAATTATGGAGCTTGACCTGCTCCGCATAGAAGAGGCCGAAGAGCAGGCCGCGCGGGTGTGGGAAGCCGCCGGCGGCTTTGCGCCGACCGTGGGCATCCTCGGCGCGGTGCTCGGGCTGATCCAGGTGATGCAGCGGCTGGACGATATCGGCGCGGTGGGCCGCGGGATCGCCGTTGCCTTCGTGGCGACGCTTTATGGGGTAGGGCTGGCGAATCTCGTTTTTCTGCCGCTGGCAGGCAAGCTGCGCCTGCGGGCGCGCGAGGCACACATTCTGCGGGAGACGACCCTTGAGGGCGTCGTGTCGATCGTCGAAGGGGCCAGCCCGAGAACGCTGAGGGAGAAGCTTGGGGCGCCGGCGGGCATCGCGCAGATGGTGGCGCGATGACGCCAGCGAGAGAAGCCCGTCGGCGGACGTTCGGAGAGCGCCGCAGGCAGCAGCTCATTTCGCAGGACCGCTGGCTGGTCTCCTATGCCGATCTCATGACCCTTCTGTTTGCACTATTCGTGGTGCTCTTTGCGGCCTCGCACCACAGCACCGACGCGCTTGGAAAACTTTCAGGGGCGATTCACTCCGGCTTCTCCGGCCCACAAACGACCGCCAGGCAGCCCGGCGCGGCCGCCAACAGTATGCCGGCGCATGTGCAGGCGGCAACGCCTGCGCCGGCGCCGCTTCCCAACCTGGACGCGTTGGCCGCTCAACTGCACGGTGTGCTTGGCCAGTCAATCGACAAACACGAAGTCACGCTGATGCAAACGCCGGAGGGCCTCGTCATTTCGTTCGAAGAGCTGGGCTTCTTTCATACCGGGGAGGCCAACCTGTTGAGCGGACAGGCGGCGCAGATCATCGCAACGGGCGCCATCCTGCAGCAGCACGACCTTGCGCTCCGGGTTGAAGGCCATTCCGACGACCAGCCGATCCATAACGCGGTGTTCGCTTCCAACTGGGAGCTGTCCGCGGCACGCGCCATGACAGTCCTGCTGCTGCTTGTCGATCAGGCCCATTACGACCCGGTACGGATCTCGATGGCGGGCTACGGGCCCTACCGCCCAGTCGCCAGCAATACCACCGCAGAAGGTCGGCAGAAGAACCGACGGGTCGACCTCGTCGTACTGCGCGCACCTGTCACCGGACCCGCTTCACCGCCCATTCAGGCGCACGATCCTCAATCCAGGTAGATAACCTGTCTGCCCTGCAACACTTCCGAAGAAGAAAGGCCGTTCCCGGCATCTCAGACTGCATGGCAGAGTTTCAAATCTTCTCGGGGACCGACGCGCCGGCCGTGCCGCCCTCCTGGGCGTCGAGCCCGCAGGCGCAGTCTGCCTTCCTGAAGAAACTCGGCGAGGCCTCCACGCCATTGCTCATCTGTGATTACGACGGCACACTGGCGCCTTTCAAAGAGGACAAGATGCAAGCGGTAGCCTACCCCGGGGTCTCGGAACGACTGGCCGCAATCACTGAGGGTCGGACGCGCGTCGCCTTTGTCTCCGGCAGGCCCGTCCAGGAGCTGATCCAGCTGCTTCCACTGGCGGCGCAGACCGAAATATGGGGTATGCATGGGCGCGAGCACCGGGAACCGGACGGCACGGTCCATCGAATCGAACCGAGTGCTCCCCAGCGTACCGCGCTTGATGCCGCGGAAGCTCGCTTACAGGAAGCAGGATTAGGCTCCCTGACCGAGCGAAAAACGGCCAGCCTTGCGCTGCACTGGCGCACCCTTGAGGCACATCCGGATAATGCAGAGCGCCTGCGCGAAGTCCAGGCTTTTGGCCGTGATGCGTTTACAGCCTACGCCGGTCGCGATGCCCTGGCGTTGCTGCCGTTTGACGGCGGAGTGGAGCTGCGCGCTGAAGACCATACGAAAGGTCACGCGACGGCAGCGCTGCTCGATAGCGGAAATAGCGGCGCGACAGCCTTCCTCGGCGACGACACGACGGACGAAGACGCGTTCCAGGTGATACGGGCCCGTGGCGGCCTCGGGTTACTGGTGCGTGAGCCTCCCCGATCCTCGTATGCCCACTTCGCACTCAGGCCTCCCGGGGAACTGCTGGCATTCCTCGATCTCTGGCTCAGCACGGTTGAACCTGCTGGGCAGCCGGCAAACCGATTCGTACACTAGCCAAAAGAACTGTAGCCGGGGCTTTTCGGGACTTTTTATGAAGCGTGACCTCATTATCGTGTCCAATCGTCTCCCGCTCTCCTTCGAGAAGGGGTCAGACGGACTCCAGATTCGCGAGAGCAGCGGCGGCCTTATCACGGCGCTTGAGCCTCTGCTGCGCAAACATGGCGGCATCTGGGTGGGGAGCACCGGCACCGGCGACGATCCGCAGGTTCGGGAGGAGCTTGCCACCCTCTCACGCAAGCACCACTACCGGTATGAGCCGATTGCCGTAAGTCCCGAAGAATACGCCAAATACTACGAAGGTTTTTCGAACGAGATCATCTGGCCGCTGTTTCACGACCTGCAGTCCCGCTGCAACTTCGACCCCAGCTACTGGGATTTCTACCTGAGGGTCAACGCGCGGTTCGCCGAATGCGCTGGCAAGTTCGCGAAAAAGAACTCGCTTATCTGGATCAACGACTACCAGCTGATGCAGGTGGCGCCGGTTCTTCGCAAGCTTTCGCCCAAAACGAGCCTTGCCTTTTTCCTGCACATTCCGTTTCCCCCTCCGGACATCTTTGAGAAGCTGCCCTGGCGCAGCCAGGTGCTGGAAGGGCTGCTGGCACACGCGGTGGTCGGCCTGCAGACGGCGCGGGACGTACGCAACCTGGTCGCCTGCCTTCGCGCTTTCCTGCCTGAGATCAATATCACGCGGCATGGCGGAGACCACCGCCTGGTCCGGCACAATGACCGGCAGACCATCATCGGCGCATTCCCCATCTCCATCGACTTCGACGATTTCGAACACGCTTCCGATGCCGACGACGTGCGCCGGCGCTCCTCCGAACTGCGGACCCATGCCGGCAAGGAGATGGTAACCGTCCTCGGCATCGACCGGCTGGATTATACGAAGGGCATTCCTGAGCGGCTCAAGGCATTCGGGCTCTTCCTGCGGCAGCACCCGGAGCTGCACCGCAAAACCTCGCTCATCCAGATTGTCGTACCCAGCCGGGAAACCATCCCCGGCTACCAGGCGCTTCGCGCGGAGATCGAGCGTTTGGTCTCCCAGGTGAACGGCGAGTTTGCCGAGCCGGGCTGGGTTCCAATCAACTACATCCACCGCGCCCTGAGCCGGACCGAGCTGCTGGCGCTGTATCGGACCTCGCGCGTTGCCTTCATCACGCCGCTCAAGGACGGCATGAATCTGGTCGCCAAGGAGTACTGTGCCTGCCGCCACGAAAACGACGGGGTGCTCATCCTGAGCGAGTTCGCCGGTGCAGCGACCGAGCTCAAACATGGCTCGCTGCTGGTAAATCCCTACGACCAGAGCGCGGTGGCAAACGCTCTGGCCGAGGCCGTCACTATGGAGCCGGCCGAGCAGCGTCGCCGCATGATCCGGCTTCGCAACCAGGTACGCAAGGCCAACCTAAGCGCGTGGCTACAATGCTTCATGTCGCAGATCGAGGAAACCCCGGGGGAAGCGGCCACTGCCTAGCACCGCTCCAACCCCGCCGGTTGCCTCGGCCCTTCAGCCTGCAGCCGCCTCCGCAAAGCCGGCATTCGCCTACCTGGCCGACAGCTACATCTTCCATTGGGACCTCGCTTCCTTCCGCAGCGACTGGTCCTTCACGCTCGCAGTCGCGCTTTGCCTCGCGGTGGGCATCGCAGCCGGGCACCCGGCCGCCGGCATGATCGCCGGCGGCGGAGCCATGACCGCGGGGTTCGGCGCCAAGCAAAGCATTGACGGAACACCCCTGCTGCCGATGCTGTTCGTCTCCTTCGGCATGGCGGGCGCCACATTTATCGGCATGGTCGCGGGCCACAGCAACTGGGTGCTCACGCTGTTGGCCTCTGTTTTCGGATTCGGCTACGGCATGCTCTCAAAGCGGGGCGCAGGCTATAGCTGGGTCGGGCAGCAGTGCGTGGTGACGCTGCTGGTGGCCTCTGCTTTTCCATTTTCCCCGGGTGCTGCCGCGGTGCGAGCGCTGCTTATCTTCGCCGGCGGCATCGTGCAGCTTGTACTGTCGTCCATCGTGCTGCGGGTTTTTCATGAGCTCAGCGGCCACGTGTTCGCGCTGGCCCGGCGCATGCGTGCGGAAGAGCTGGCATTGCGCCGCGTGTACCTGTCCGCTGTCTTTTCACTCCGACATCGGTCCTTGCGCGGATCGGCGCTGCCCTACGCCTGCCGCCTCGCGGTCGTGCTTGCGATCAGCACTGCGATTTACCGGCAGCTCCACTTCGCCAGCGGTTACTGGATCCCGATGACGGCCCTGCTGGTGATGCGGCCCGGCATTGCCGATACGGCCAACCGCGCCATTGCACGCACCGTGGGGACGCTCGCCGGGGCCGTTCTTTCCAGCATTTTTCTCGTTTACGTGCATCCGCCGGTAGTTGGGCTGGCGGCTCTGGTGGTGCTGTTTACCTGGTTTTCCTATGGCGTGCTGAATGTGAACTACGCGCTGTTTTCAGTCGGAATCACCTCGTATATCGTGTTTCTGCTCTCGCTCAACAACATTCCGGGGCCGGAGATCGCGCATCGCCGCTTCGTGAGCACCGCCATCGGGGGCGCCATCGCATTATCTGTCCGGCTGTTCGTCATTCGCCTGCGCCAGAAGCAGGACCGCGACTCCACCCAGGAACTCATCGCGCACTCGGCGATCGAAGACAGCCAGGAAGCATTACGTTAGAGGCTTCACACCTTTGTGCGGCATCGCGTCCCGCTGCCGCATCCAAGCTGCTGATTTCTTTATCTTCTTCATCCAAATATCCGAGAAACAGGAGACCTACTGCCCATGGCTGAAAACAGCCCGGAAACCCTGCTGATTGCGCATGTGACCGCGCACCTGCTCGATGGCACCAGCTTCGAGCTGTACCCTTTTGTCGACGTGGACGACGTTAAAAACAAGGTGTCTGAACTGGTGGAAGGCTGGGCCAATTCAGGGTTCCTGCTACGCGGCGCCCACCTGGTTCCGTGGCATCAGGTCAAGCTGATTGAGGCGACCTCGGTCGAGGAGATCAGCCGCCAGGAAGCGCAGCAGCGCCTGATGACCTGGCAGGCCGAAGACCAGCGCCGTGCCGTCCAGAACTTCTGGAAGACCAAAAACGAGAAAAAGAAGGAAGAGAAGGACGGGAAGGACGAGGAGAAGGGCGAGCAGTCCGAAGGGGACAGCGGTGTACAGGGCGGAGAAGGGCATTAAGCAACGTGCTGCAAGGTAATTTCAAAATGGAATTGCCTGCGAACGAGATGAACGGATAACAGTCGCAAGGCTGGTTCAACTTAAACAGTTGGGCCAGCCTTCTTTTTCGCTGCACCATGTGTGGAGTTTTCTGCTGGGGATCAACGACGAAAGCTGGAAATCCACTTCTACTGTTTGCCATAGATCGCTTATGAATAAATGGTTGTATACTGTTGCTGAAACATGCAAACGTTCGTAATACGCGGCTTTTGAATGATGGCCAGAAAATTGCTTGCACCTGAGTACAGCGCCATGCATAGCTTGTATGGCGGTTCACTCAGGAGTGACTACTTGAAGCGTATAGAACCTTTCTCTCCACGCGGTATCCATTTCAGGCTGTTGTCAGTCCCCGTCCTGGCATCCGCGGCTTTTTTCAGCGTGTCTCCAGCTTACCTGAGTGCTCAGGAAACCGGTGCAATCTCGGGATCCGTGACGGACACCTCGGGCGCTGTTATTCCTAACGCAGCGGTAACTGTCCGGAATCTGGGGACGAACGCTACTCGTACTGCGACCTCCAACGGGAATGGCACGTACACCATCACGAATCTGGCCCCTGCGAACTACGAGGTTTCCGTTCCGCAGATCGGTGGCTTCAGCCCTTTTAAGCAGAATGCGGAAGTCACGGTTGGTGGACGCATCACGCTGGATGTGAAACTTTCCCTGACATCCAACAGCACGAACGTCGAAGTCGCTGCGCAAGGCGGATCGCAGGTCAACACGCAGACCCAGGAGATTTCACAGGTTATCGATCGAACGCAGGTTTCGCAGCTTCCTTCGCTAACACGCAACCCTTACGACTTCGTCGCGCTTTCAGGAAACATTTCGTCGGGGGATGCCGGCTCGAATAACTTGTCGCAAAACTCGACCACGTATGGTGTCGGTTTTTCGTTGAATGGACAGCGCTCATCCGGTACCGAGATACTGCTGGATGGTGTTGAAAATCTTTCAGTATTTGGCGATGCGGTTGGCATTGTTGTGCCGATTGATGCCGTGCAGGAGTTCCGCGTCATCACCTCTAACTTCGAACCCCAGTATGGCCGCGCTTCAGGCGGAGTAGTGAACGTGACAACCCGCAGCGGAACGAACTCTTTCCATGGAACGGCATACGGATTTAACCGACTCTCGGATTACACAGCGAACACTGTCACGAACGCGCAGGCCGGCAATCCTAAGGGAACCTACACACGGAACCAGTTTGGATTCGCGGTGGGCGGTCCGATCAAGAAAGACAAGCTTTTCTTCTTCGCGTCGACAGAGTGGACCCGTGTACGCAGTGCCGCGAGCCTGACAAGTGCTATTCCGACTCCGCAGTTCCTTGCCCAGGCAGCTCCAAATATCCAATCGTTCTTTTCTGCTTATGGAGCGAACGCTCCAACCTCGAGCAGTGTCGTGACCAACGATCAGCTGGGGACTCCCTACACCAATCTGGCGGGTAACTTCCCCGTCTTTCAGAACATCGCATACACTGCGCCGGCGGATGCCGGCGGAGGTGTACCGCAGAACACCTACAACGTTACAGGCCGCGTGGACTACAACATCTCTGATCGCACCCAGGCCTTCTTTCGCTATGTCGACTACAACCAGGTGGAGCAGTCCGGCGCGAACTTTTCCTCACCGTATTCGCAGTACGATGTAGGTGCTTCCAATAAGAACCAGGCATACCTCCTGAATGTCTCGCACGTGTTCGGCCCAAACCTGACGACGATATCGAAACTGAGTTTTGAGCGCTTCAACGCGGCAGATACCTATGACACAACTCTGCAGAATGTGCCAACGCTGTTCGTCTCGGTGAATGCTCAAGTTCCAGGTACTCCCGAGGCTATCTCGCTGCCGGGCTTTTATAACACTAATCCTGCTAATGGCGGTTTGCCGTATGGCGGCCCGCAGAACACTGTGCAGTTCAATCAAGATGTGAACTATCAGCGCGGCAAACATTCTATTCAGGCAGGAACGCAGATTCTATATCTGCAGGACAACAATGCTTACGGCGCGTATGCACAGGCTGGAGAGCAGTTGGGCAACGGGCTGCCGAGCGGTCTCGCTGCTCTCCAGTCCGGCGCCCTTTTCGAGTTCGAGGCCGCTGTCAATCCGAATGGAGCGCTCCCTTGCGTTGCGAATCAGTACACCGGAGCGCTGACCCAAACCCCAGGTTGCTCGATCAACTTGCCCGCTACTTCTCCGAGTTTCGCGCGTTCCAATCGCAACCACGACTGGGCCGTCTATGCACAGGACGCATGGAAGGTAAATACCAGAATGACTTTCAACTATGGCGTCCGTTATGAGTATTACGGTGTTCAGCACAACGATAACCAGGCGCTCGACTCGAATTTCTACTACGGGGGGGATGGTACGGTGTCCCCTGCAAACATCCGCAGCGGCCAGGTGTTTACAACGCCGGATAGCCCCACTAAGGGTCTCTGGAAGCCGCAATACGGTACGGTCTCTCCGCGCATCGGTTTTGCCTATGACCTGTTCGGCAATGGCAAGGCGTCATTCCGCGGCGGCTACGGGATCAGCTACGAGCGTAACTTCGGCAATGTAACCTTCAACGTCATTCAAAACCCACCGAATTACGCTGTGATCGTTCAGAACAATGTGCAGGTAACAAATTCAAACGCCGGGCCTCTGGGAGCATCTAGTGGGAGTGTTCCGCTTCCACCTACCAGCCTTCGCAACGTGGATGAGAATATTCGAACAGCTCAGACCCAGTTCTGGTCATTGGCGAATGACCTACAACTCGCGCCCAACATGGTCGTGTCGCTCAGTTATAGCGGTTCTCGCGGACTGCACTTATACGACATCAAGAACTACAACGGAATCGGCAGCGGAAATGCTCTTCTCGGTGATCCTGTCACCGATCCAGCCGGTTCTGTCAACGCCAGAACGGGCGCTGTAAATACGGCGCTTACAAGGCTTAACCCGCAGTACAGCAATATCAACAATCGGGGATCCAACGGCGACTCCTATTACCACGCACTGAACGTTCAATACCAGGCAACAGAAATCCGCCACTCCGGCCTCTCCATCGTTGCAAACTATACCTGGTCCCATGAAACGGACGATTTGTCGAGCACTTTTTCCGCTTCTAATAATGAGTTTTCGCTTGGCTACACCGACCCATTCAATCCAAGGCTTGATCATGGAAATGGAGATTTTGACATTCGGCATCGCTTCGTGCTCGCGCCAATTTACCGCACACCTTCATTAAGCAGCCATCGTGGTCTCCTCTCGGAAGCGCTGGGCGGTTATCAGGTAACCGGTATCTACACGGTGCATACCGGTACGCCGTTCACCTTCTTCGACAGCACGAACAATGCTTCCGGTTACAATGTCGCTCGCTACACGCCTGCCAACGGAGTTGTTCCGAACTACACATTCAAGAGCATTCCAAGTGGTGAGAATGGCGGCGGAGCGAACAGCTACAATCTGGGCAGCCTGCCCCAAGCGGTCTCCTTCGGCAATCCGAATCTTCTCGGAGCCTCCGATTGGGGTCCGTTCCCAGCCAACATGACTGCCCGCAATGCATTTCGCGGTCCGGGGCTGTGGGGCTTTGACGCTTCGCTGAGCAAATCTTTCCCGATTCGCGAGGGTATTTCGCTCGAATTGCGTGCGGAAGGGTTCAATATCCTCAACCATCACGACCTGTTCATTGACGCTTCCCAGAATGACGTTCATAACTACGCCTCGACCGGTATTCCCCAGGTCATTGCTTCCAAGGGTGGCATCGGTGTCAACAATGGAGCGAATGACGAGCGACGCTTCGGCCAGTTTGCTGCCAAGGTCAATTTCTAACCTGCGCTGCAACCAACAAAGAGGAGACCGCCCTAGCGGTCTCCTCTTTGCTTTTGGCTTTGTACGGCGCAAACCTGATCCTGCTACAGCTCGATGTTGACCAGCCCCTCAGTCGATCCGGGATGATTGCTGCGGGTCTGCGGCGAGCGCCAGTGATCGATGTAGGAGATCTGGTGCACGCAGGAAACGGTGCAGTGGGGCGCGCAGCCTTTTTCCGTGATGTACTCGCGGCGCAGGTCGGCCTTGGTGTACTCAGCGACCGGAACACCGGGGTACCCGCGCTTTTGCGAGCAGTAATGCACCAGACCCTCTTCGCACACATACAGGTAGCGCGCACCGGCCCTGCAGCGCCAGTCGTTCGGCTCGGCGTTGGCGATCGCTTCCTGAAACTTGTTGAACTGGGAGTAGTTCGTCTTCTTCCAGCTCCGCATCTCCGCCCACACGCGGCGCTCCTCGCCGCCAAGCGGTTTCAGCTGACCGTCGCCATCGTGGATAATGCCGATCGTCGAGGTAAAGCCGAGCTCGATCGCACGGCGGCCCACCGTAATCGCATCCTGCGGGTTAGCGATGCCGCCGCCCACGACCGAGTTGATATTCACGTGGAAGTCGGCGTACTCGCGCAGCATTTCAAGCTTGCGGTCCAGCACCTTCAGGCTTTTCTTGCTGGTCTCATCGGGCATCACGTTGTCGATCGAGATCTGCATGTGGTCCAGGCCCGCGCGGTTCAGACGCTCGATCCGCTCCGGCATCAGCAGGTAGCCGTTGGTGATCATGCCGGCCATGCGGCCATGTTTGCGGATACGCGCAATCACCTGGTCGAGGTCAGGGTGGGTCAGCGGCTCGCCGCCTGAAATCGTGATGATAGAGGTGCCGAGGCGCGCGAGGTGGTCGATGCGGTCGAGCATCTCGGCGATCGGCTCGGGCTCGGAGACCTTGTCGTACTCGTTGCAATAGGTACAGCTCAGGTTGCAGAAGCGCGCCGGGACGATCTGCGCCATCACCGGGTGCCGGGTCGAAAGCAGCGCATGGCCCACAGTAGCGAGCTCGCGCACACGGCGGGTCACAGCCTTCCAGCGCCGCCGAACCGGGTACTTCGGGCTCGGCACACCACCGGTCCTGAAGACCGGAGCGACAGACTCCGCCGGGCTCGAAGCTGCCCTCGCAACCTCCTGAGCAGGCTGCACTTGCTGAACGCTCTGGACGACCGACCCCATGGCTTTATTTGAACACAAGCAGCCGAGTGCGGGCGTTACAGCACCTTGTCCCACAGGCGCAACTCGGCCTCCTGCGGGCGCTGCTCCACGCGGCTTACGATATTCAGAATCATGGTCGGCCGCGTGTCCGACGCATATTGCGGCCATGTCGGCAGCCCCGGCGCCGCGGGCGTTTCGCCCTTGATAAACGTAGCCCAGGCCGTGTGCATCCGCTCGCCGAGCGCGGCCTCTTCCGCCGTGTTGCCGAAACGGGTATGCGGATGGTCCCACACCATCGGCACGTCGAGCGAGTGGTAGGCGTAGCCGGCCAGCTTGCCGGAGGGCTCGGTAAAGTCCAGCCGATACATCCAGGCCGCTCCACCGCCTTTGACGTGGGCATCCACGACCCGCATCGACGGGATCCAGTACTCCTCAGCAGTCACGGCGCGGATGCGCAGCTGCTCCGGTGTCATCTGCGGATAGATGCTTTTGTACTGCTCAAAGACCGCGTCGAACGAGCCCAGCGTCAGGTTGCCGAGGTTCGCCGCGCGCGGGTCGGCGGCCGGGTGAGGGCCCAGAAAGAATGCGCTCTCGTCGCGGTTCGTCCCGATCAGCAGGCGCTTGCCGCGGGTTGAACCGCTCGCGATGGCGGCCACGGGCAGCTGCGGCAAAAAAGCGCTCTGCAGGGCGGCGCGAAGGGGAAAGTGCTGCGGCCAGTCGTCCATGAACGTTTCCTGCGTCTCGATCAGCAAAGGCGCGGCGGCGGTCAGCAGCGACTGGTTGGTCATCCCCGCGCGTTTACGCCATGCGGCGCCGTAACCGTCCGCGATGGTGGCGCTCTGCGCGCCGGGCCAGATACGCTCCGCGCCGCCGCTCTCCGAAATCATCTGGTGAAACAGTCCCTGCGCCGCCGGCACCCCCATCAGCAGGCCTGTCAGCTTGGCCCCGGCGGACTCGCCGCCGATCGTTACCCGCTCGGGGTCGCCGCCGAACGCGGCGATGTTTCCCTGTATCCACTCGAGCGCGGCAATCAGGTCGCGAAGGGCATTGTTGGCCGAGCCCGCGTACTGCTCCCCCAGCAGCGGCTCCATATCCAGAAAGCCGAAGGCGCCGAGCCGGTAGGGCACCGTGATGCTAATGATGCCGGCCTGCGCAAACTCGGTGCCGTAGCACATCGGGTCTGCCGCGCCACCGCCGGTAAAACCGCCGCCGTGGATCCATACGAACACGGGGAAGGGTCCCGGGCCTTCCGGCGCCCAGATATTGAGATAAAGGCAATCTTCGTTCTGCAAGCGCAGGCCCGGCTGCATCGCCGCGGGGGCAAAGGATGTCGCATCGCGTTTGCCCGCCCAGGGCTTCAAGCCGGCGGGAGCTCGAAAGCGCAGGGTGTTCACCGGGGGCTGCGCGAAGGGAACTCCACGAAACACGCGTACACCGTCTGACACGGCGCCCTGCAGGGTTCCGGCAGGGCAGTGGACCACCGCCGAAGGATCGCTGACCGCCCAGGCCAGGCAGCGGCTCCCCAGCGCACCCAAGGTAAAGCCGGTGCCCGCGAGAAACTGCCGGCGAGTGATGCCCACGATCAGGTTGCGCATGTTCACTCGGAGCCCCCTTGAGTTGTCGCAGATGCGATTACAGTTTTTTACGCTTGACCGGCTGCAGGCTCAGGATAACCTCCTTGTGATCGCGCAACACCGCCAGCGCTACCGCGTTGCCCTTGGCCTCCCTGAGCGCGTGCGCCAGGCTGCCGCTGGTTTTTACCTGGCGGTTGGCGGCGCGGAGGATCACATCGCCGGCAAGCAGCCCGGAGATTGCCGCGGGCGAGTTCCCTGTGACGCCGGTCACCAGCAGGCCGGTCCTGCTCTGCGCTCCGAAGTAGGCAGCCAGCTGTGGCGTGAGCTGTTCCACCTCAAGCCCGGTGTAAACCGAGCCGGGAATCAGCGTGTCGAACAAGGTCGAAGCCATGCCCCGCGGGTCTGGAGGCGGTGCAGGCGCGGGCGCAGGCGGCGCATCGGCAAAGGCCAGGGAGCTTGTCCCCGGGCGCAGGTGATGGCTTAAGGCGTTCTGGGCGATCTCGGACTGGTCGCCCAACGTGACCGCGAAGCTCGTCTCCTCGTCCCCGCGCCGCACGCGCAACGTTACGGTTTCGCCGGCCGCAGTCACCCGCAGCTGGCGCCGCAGCATTTCTACCCCGGCGACGGCTTGCCCATTGATTTCGATGACCACATCCTGCGGACGCAGACCGGCGGTCCACGCAGGTGCATCCCGGTCTACCGTGACGATGAGCGCGCCCATAGCCCCGCGCAGGCGAAGACGCGTTCCCTCAGCCGCGTCCAGATCGCGCAGGGTTACGCCCAGGTAGCCCGGGCGCTGCGGGGTCCGGGTAGCAGGCGCGGGGCGCTGCTCCGGCGCGGCGCTCGCACCCGGGTGGTGCCCTCCCCGAATCGACGACGCACCGGCATGCCGTACCTCCGCGCGCACCAATGGACAAAGCAGGCAGCCCAGCAGGGCCACGTGCGCGGGAAGCCGGGCGCTTTGGCAGAGCAGTCTTCCGGCTTGGCTCGGCAGGGGCAAAGGGGTTCTTCAGCTCCAGAAGCGATGGGTAATGGAAGTGCGGCGTTGAGGCTACCTGTACCGCGCACATCGGGGCAGGGCGGGGACTCTGGTTGGACGTTCCGGCAGCGCCGGTGGGTGTGTGCCTGCTTTACTGCACTTGCGGGACAGACTGCAGGGCGGCGAGCGAGGCGGAGCGGATCGATGGATCGCCGTCGTGCGACGCTACCGTGTGCAGCACCTGGCGAACGCTCGAGTCCACGTCCACAGGCTCCAGCAGGCGCACAGCCTCGGCACGGACAGAGGCGCTGGCATCGTTCATCAGCGTGCCCAGCACCGCATCCCGCACCTCCATGTCCTCGGCGATATACGGCTCGAGCCCGGCCAGCGCTTCGCGCCGCACCTCCGGCGCACTGTCTTTAGCCAGCGCGTTCAGCAGCGCGTTCCGCACTGAGCCGCTGCCCACGCAAGGCAGCCCTGGGGCGCAGCCCGCGGTGCTGCCGCCGGCATTACCGCCAAGCAGCCCCACCGCGATATCGCGCACCCGCGGGTCGGTCCCATTCTCGGCGCCGGCCATCAGCAGCTCACGAATGGAGGGGTCCGTCGCCGGAGCGGTCAGCACGTCGGGAACGAGCCGATCATATCGCACCTCGATCAGCCCCGTGTCCGGGTCACGGGTAACGCCGCTGACATCCGCCACGACCGAAGGCACTTCAGGCGCGGGCGGGGCTAGCAGCAGGGCGCTCTGCTCCTCGGCATGCGCGGCATGCCCGGCGCGGTAACCGGCATAGCCGCCGGCGAGCAGCCCGCAGAACAGTAGTGCGGACGAGAGCGCGGGCGCTGCCCGCAGGCGGCCCGCGGTAAAGGCGAACTGCTGCACCATGCGTGTCCATAGGCCGTCCTGCGCGCAGGAGTCCAGGGTTTCGTCGAGCTGCATGCGCGCCCGCGCCAGCAAGGTTGCTGAAGGCTCCGGTCCGCGGTCGCTGGCCAGCGCGCGGAAGAATGCAGTGGTCGCGGTCATCTCGACCTGGCAGGACCGGCAGGTGTTGAGGTGCTCAAGCAGGGCGGCCTGCTCGGAACGAGGCAGCTCAGGAAGTCGAGGAGCGCGCACAGGCGCGGATGGAGCAGAAAAGATGTCGCCGGGGAGCTCGCCTGGGTCCGCATCCAGATTCAGAGCCAGCTCTTCCGGGTGGAACTGATCCAGCGCCGACCGTTGCCGGGCCGGTCTCTCAAGCTCGGCTGCGGCGAAGTAGTCAGGCAGTTCAGGGTCTGGGCCCGGGTCGTCGTGCTCTTTTTCAGAGGACGCCAGGGCCGCCATCGCGATGGCGCGCTGCGCCATTTCGCACGTCATAGCGCCGGTTTTTTCACTTTGCTGCTTCACATTGCTCTCCGAAAAGGCCGTCCCGTGCCGGCGCCGCCGTTGTGCCACGACTGGCGCCGTTTGCCGCGTATCGAAAACGTGCGTTACCCGTGCAGCTCGGCCAGGTGCATGCGGAGCTTGCGCGTCGCACGAAAAAGCGTATTTTTCGCCGTTTCTTCGGTGGTCTGCAGCATTTCGCCGATGGCGCGCAGCTTGAGACCCTGGTAGTGCTTCAGCTCGAACACCATCCGCTCACGTGGGGTAAGGTGCCCCAGCGCCTCCTGTATCTTCTCGCCCAGCACCTTCCGGTCGAGCTCGCGCGCGGGGTTCGCGCCGGAGCGCGTGTCGGAAACATTGCCGAGCAGGTCCATCTCCTCGCCGCGGCCATCCACCACGACCGACTGCTCCTCCCGCCGCGACTTGCGCCGACGAAGGTGGTCAAGGCAAAGATTGGTTGCAATACGATAGATCCAGGTGTAAAAAGAGCATTCAAAACGGAAGTTCTGGAGGTAGCGATAGGCCTTGAGGAACGCTTCCTGGTGTATATCCTGCGCATCCTGCTCAGAGCCGGTGAGCCGGAGAGCCAGACGCAGCACGGCGCCGTCATACTGGCGCACCAGCGCGTCAAACGCCGCGCGCGACCCGGCCTGGGCCTCGCGGATCAGCAGTACCTCGGCTGCCCGGCTTGCTTCATCCGCCATGTTGCCCGCGGCTGCCCGGGTCGGCGCCGCCTGGTTGGCGCGAGGAGTGGGAAGTGCGACAGACGGAAGCCTGTAAGTATCGGAAGCGGACATGAAGCGGCTTCTCCTCCCGGCAAATGCCGGTCAAAAATGGTGAGACGTTTGTATAAACACGAGGTGAGCGCGAAACTCTCGTAATTTCACATTCAGTCGCTTTCGATCGAGCCCTCGGTCATGAAGCGTTCCATGGCCTGCATGGCGCAGCCCTGCCCGCACAAGTGGTACATATCCGGGTTCTGGCTGTCGGCCCTGGACCACCGCATGAGAGTAAACCTCTGGTCGCGCAGGTCGCCACCTCCGTTTTCCTCGAAGCAGGGTACCGAGCCCACGGCAGCCATCCACCAGTGGTTCGCCTCGCCCTTGCTCTTGCCGCAGATGTCGCAGGTAAACGTTACGTCCCAGACCATTGGTACCTCGCAGGATCGATTACGGACGGACCAGGAGGCTGTGTTTGCCGCCTGCTCCGCTTAGACTAGTACTGAACATGCCCTCCGCGAACCCGGCATGCTGGGAGTTGACCTGTTTGACTGAAGAAATCGTGCCCGTTCTGCACTGCCCGACATGCTGGTCAACCAAGTTCCAGCTCTCCCGTGTTCGCCCGGAAGACCGCCTGCAGCTTCTTTTCTTTCGCTACCCTGTACGTTGCCGCAAATGCAATGCGCGTGTGTACGCTAATCGTGCGTACGCCAGGTACCTTCGTAAGATCGGGGCAATTTCGACGAAGGCCGGCGAGGTCTCCGCGAAGGAAACCGATGAGAACGATTAAAGATTTTTGGGTAGGAATAAGGAAAAGAAGCCACGTCCTCTAGAAGATTTGGTCGGGACGGGCAGATTTGAACTGCCGACCCCTCACACCCCAAGCGAGTGCTCTACCAGGCTGAGCCACGTCCCGACAAGGCTTCTTTCCGTACCTGAGTGTACACCAGCGTGGCCGGGCGCCGGCTCGAATCTACTTTGCGGGCGGCACGTAATCCTGCGGCAGCCCGGAACCTTCTCCGAAGAAATACCCCTGCATCTGCTCGACCAGGAACTCCTGCGCCTGCGGTGTCCAGGGCTGCAGCCGATACTCGTTCAGGATCATCTTCTGGTGCTCGACCCACTCGCCCCACGCCTTCCGTGAAACGCTGTTGTAAATCTTGTGGCCGAAGTCGCTGTCGAATGGCGGCTCGTCGAGCCCTTCCATCTCCTGCTTGTAGCGTGAGCAAAAAACCATATGTGCCATGCGACGTCTGTGTCCTCGGCTCCCATTGTAAGCGGACGGTTCAGCTGCTTTCTGCCGGCCACCAGTCCGCGACGGTAACAAACTTGTAATTGGCGGCATGGCCGCGCTCCAGCAGAAAACCCAGAGCGGCTACTGTGCGGATGCGCTCGGCCTGCGCGTCGTTTGGACCGCCATCGTGCAGCAGGATCGTCGAACCGCGACCGGCCTTGCGGTTACGCCGGATGCCGCGCTCGACCGCCTTCATGATCTGCTTGGGCGGCTTTCCCCTGCGCCAGTCGAAGCCCATACTGTTCCACATCACGGTTTTCAGGCCGAGCTCCCGCGCAACGCGCAGCACCGCCGGACGGCGCCCTCCGTACGGAGGGCGGAAGTAGTGCACCTTCTCACCGATCGTGTCTTCAAGCAGTGCCGTGCAATCGCTGATTTCCTTGCGGATCGTCTTTTCGGAAGCCCAGACCAGCCGAGTGTGGTTCATGGAGTGATTGCCGATGACGTGGCCCTCTGCCGCGACCCTGCGCACCAGCCATGGCAGCAGCCGCGCGTAGCGCCCCACGAAGAAGAAGGTCGCTTTCACCTCCGCGTCGGCAAGCTTTTCCAGAATTTCCTGCGTGTAGCGGTCGTTCGGCCCATCGTCGAAGGTCAGCGCGAGTTCGCGCGCCTGGGGACCGTGCACCAGCGTCTTGCCCCAGATCTGCGATGTGGACCACTGCGAGCGCGCCCACCCGCCGGCAAGCGCTGCAACTGCGACACCGGAACCGGCTGCTTCCACTTCCCAAGTCATAGGCACCCAGTGTACCTGTCCCTGATTACAGAACGCACCGCTTCCACTCCGAAAAAAAGCACTTCCGTTTCGCGCGGCTTTCGCCTATTATTCGCCTTGAGCACTTCCGCACTGGTTTGATTCCGCACATCGAAAGTGAGACTGCCGTGAAGAAGCGCCGATCCACTCTTCCACTTTTGCCATCTGATCCGGATATGCCGCAGCTCTTTCCATGCCCAACCGCGCCCGCCGCTGACAGTACTATGCGCAAGCAGCCGGTTGGTGTGCGTGGCCAGGTCCGGCCGATCGCGGAACACGGCGGCTCGCCGGTTCGCATCGCTGTCGAAGGGCCACTGCGCGCCGGCAAAAGTACCCTGGCGCGCCTGCTTGCGGAGCGCATGGGAGCAAGCTACGTGGCGGAACCGGAGAACAACCCCTTCCTGCCGCGCTTTTATGGCGGTGAACCGGGCATGGCTTTCGCCACGCAGATGTGGTTTCTGCGCGAACGCATCGCCCAGGCCGCCGCGGCCGCGGAACTGTCCGGACCGGTCGTTTCCGACTACATCTTCGAAAAGGACAAGCTGTTCGCGTTCCTCAATCTCTCGGACGCCGAACTCGCCATCTACAAGGATTTTCATGCGACGCACGCGCCCCGCGTCGCGCGGCCTGACCTTGTGGTGTACCTGCAGGCCAGCCCACGGGTGTTGAGCGAGCGTCTCCGCCGGAAAGGGCTGCCCGAGGAGCAGGGACTGAGCGAGGAGTACACCGCGCAGGTGTGCGAGGCGTACGAGCATTTCTTCGCGAGGTACACCGCCAGCCGCCTACTCGTGGTCGATACCTCGGCGATCGACTTTGTGCATAGCGAGCGCGAACGCGAACTGCTGCTCGACCGCATCCTGGCGCCGGTGCACGGGCGCGAGCACTTCGCCCCGCTCGCGCATATCGCCTGAGCACAGCCGTTATCGTTTAGGCTTGAAGGGTACAGGCTGCATCCCGCTTCTCGGGAGTGGCACTGGAGTGCGTCTCATGAGTCTTTCAACCGAGCGTGCGCGGGCTGGCGCGTCCTCCTCAGGGAAAGTGACCTTCCCGGCGCTGCAGGCAAAGAAACAAGCCCGTGAGCCAATTACCGCGCTGACTGCCTACGATTACCCCTCTGCGCGCGTGGTGGATGAAGCCGGGATCGACCTGGTGCTGGTGGGCGACTCGCTGGGCATGGCCGTTCTCGGCTACGATTCGACGCTCCCGGTCACACTCGACGAAATGCTGCACCATACGCGCGCGGTCCGTCGGGCAGTGCAACGCGCGTTGCTGGTCGCTGACATGCCGTTCGGCAGCTACCATGCGGACGACGCTGAAGCGGTCCGCAACGCCACGCGGTTCCTCAAGGAAGCAGGGGCTGGGGCGGTCAAGATCGAGGGTGCTCGCCGGGTGCTCGCCGAACGGCTGGTCGCGGCGGAAATTCCGGTCGTGGCGCATCTCGGCCTGCTGCCCCAGGGCGTACACCGCATGGGTGGGTACAAGGTGCAGGCGCGCACGGTGGATGCGGCTGAAACGCTGCTCGCCGATGCGCTCGCCATGGAAGCCGCGGGAGCAGCCCTTGTGGTGCTGGAGGGCGTACCCCGGGAGGTAGCGGCACGGATTACCGGGTCGCTCCACGTGCCGGTGATCGGGATCGGCGCGGGGCTTGACTGCGACGGGCAGATTCTGGTGCTGCACGACATTCTTTCGCTGACCTTCGCGCCCGCGGCCAAGTTTGTCCGCCGCTATGCGGACCTGGCGACAGCGATGCGCGATGCGGTGACTGAGTATGCGGCGGATGTGCGCGAGCGCCGCTTCCCGTCCGAAGAAGAGAGTTACCACCTTTCAGCGGAGACCCGCGCCGCGTTTGAAGACCTCACGACCACCGGAAAGGCCCGCTGATGCAGGTCGCCCGCACGGTAGCCGAGGTGCGCGCGTTCCGCGCCGTGTGCCGGAGCCTGGGATTCGTGCCAACCATGGGCGCGCTTCATGCCGGTCATATGTCCCTGGTCGAGGCGGCACGCACGGCAAACGAGCAGGTAGTCGCGTCGATCTTTGTGAACCCGACGCAGTTCGGCCCGAACGAAGACTTTGCGAAGTATCCGCGCACCTGGGATGCCGATTGCGCGCTGCTTGAGGCCGCCGGCGTGGCCATGCTGTTTGCGCCCGCGCCTGAAGAAATGTACCCTGCGGGGTTCGCGACCGCGATTGACGTTGGACCGGTGGCGACACGGCTCGACGGCGCCTCCCGCCCGGGTCACTTTACCGGGGTCGCGACGGTGGTCGCCAAGCTGCTTAATATCGTGGCGCCCACCCGCGCGTACTTCGGGCAGAAGGATGCGGCACAGGTCGCGGTCCTGCGCCGCATGGTCCGCGATTTGTCGCTGCCGGTTGAGCTGGTGGTGTGCGCCACGATCCGCGAAACGGACGGACTGGCGCTCTCCTCGCGCAACCGCTATCTGTCAGACGAGGAGCGGGCGCAGGCGCTGGTGCTGTCGCGCGCCCTGCTGGCTGCCGAAGACAAAGTGCGCCACGGTGTGCGTGAAGCCGAGGTGCTGCTTGAGACTGCGGGCGTCGTTCTGGGGCAGGAGCCGAGCTTTCGCCTCGATTACCTCGCGCTGGTGGACCCGGACACGCTCAAACCTGTAACAGCGCTCAAGCCCGGCGTTCCGGTTCTGCTTGCTGTGGCGGGTTGGGTAGGGACGACGCGGCTGATCGATAATGTGCTGCTTTGCGGACAATGACATCGTTTTAGGTTAAGGACGATGGACTCACAAATCTTTTTTCCGCGGCGCTGTCAGCGTACGCATTCATGCGCCGCGCTTCATCCGCTCCTGAGACTTCTTTTGAAAATGCTCTCGAACTGACGCTGGATCCACGTGCTCGCCGCGAGCGAGCGAAGCCAATCGGCTGCCGATTTCCTGCTGGAAGGCAGCAAGTTCAACACTTCGCTGCTGGTCGCGTTCTTCCATGAGCCGCAAGGCCTCCCTCACGACCTCACTGGCAGAGGTGTAGCGGCCGGAGGCAACTTTGGTGGCGACGAACTGGTCCAGTTCGGATGTAAGGGAAACATTCATCGAAATCCTCCATGTGCCGACTGCGACAGAATAACAAGCTTCGCTAATTTTTGTCATCAACTAGTGCGACGAAATCGGTCGGACCGTCTGCACACGCGGGCCGGAGACACACCTGTTTCCAGCCAGCAGAAACCGTAGCGGTCGCTCGGCGGCCTTGCGAATCCCGATGCGCGGCGTCACTTCAATTGCCGCGGGCTCCCAGCCGTCCTCGGCTAACTGCAGTTCACCGGCAGGGTCCAGCAGATCGGTCCCGTTGAAGCCTGATCGGGTAATGCCGAGTGCCTGGCACAGGCGTCCGGGGCCGCTCGTCACCATGCGGGGCGATGCCGCTGGCGGCAGACCGCGCAGTGCGGCCATTTCCTGGACGCCCTCGACCGGCTCGAGTGCCCGTACCAGCACGCAGCCGGCAACGCCCTCAGGCTCGCAGCTCACGTTGAGACAGCTATGCATGCCGTAGATGAAATACACATAGGCATGTCCGGGTGCGCCCCACAAGACGTCATTTCGCGCGGTACGCCCGGACGCGGCATGGGCGGCAGCATCGTCGGTTCCGAAATAAGCCTCCGTCTCAACGATGCGCCCCGCGAGCCAGCCGCCCTGCCGGCGCCGCCGCAGCAGCTTGCCAAGCAGCGCGCGGGCGACAATGTCAGGCGCGGGGAGAAAGAAAGACCGGCTCAGCAGGGGTGCGTCACCGGGGGAGTTCAGGCTGCCTGGATGGCTGCAAGCACTTCCTCGGCATGCCCCTCCGGCTTGACCTTTTCAAAGACCCGGGCCAGCGTACCGTCCGGCGCGATCAGGAAGGTCGTACGCTCGATGCCCTTCACCGGCTTGCCGTACATAGTCTTCTCCTTCAGCACGCCGAACAGGTTGCACACCTCGGCGTTGACGTCCGCGAGCAGGGTGTACGGCAGATCGTTCTTAGCCTTCCATTTCGCCTGCGCCTTGGGCGTGTCGCGCGAGATGCCAAGTACCACCGCGCCCGCATCCATCAGCTTCTGGAAGGTGTCGCGAAAGCCGCAGGCCTCGATCGTGCAGCCGGGCGTATCGGCTTTCGGGTAGAAAAAGAGGACGACCGGTTTGCCCCGAAACTCGCCGAGGGTGCGGGTCCGGTCCTGGTCGTCCTGGAGGGTGAAATCTGGAACAGGTGTGTGCAGCTCAATCATCAGCGGGTCTCCCTTGGCGCCGAACGGCGCGACACCTTTCTTGATGCAGAAATGGCTGCCGCGGACTCCCCGCATGCCTCGGCTGAGAGCCGAAGCGTCCCTGCGGTGCCCGGGTGCGTCCAACAGCCCAGAGACATGGCGGCCATGCACGATAAAACGAACAGAATGAGAACTGGCCGCATCGGACGGAAAGCTGGAGCCGCGGCTGCGGCGCTGCTGCTGGCGCCTGTGCTGACCGCGCACGCGCAGTATGTCGGCAAGGTTGGCCAAGGCGTCGACAAAAAGCCGGTTCTGCGGGCAACGGCGGTGTATGAATACACCGGCTCAATGACCAAACCGAACGCCAGCCGGCTGGTGCCGGTGGTGGTGTGGGATGGCGAGCACTACCAGCCCGGCGGCCTGTACCTGGCCCAGCCTGAGCCGCTGGCGGTCGCGCCCGGGACCCAGTATGTGCTGGAGCAGAGCGGCGTGCCCGCAGGCTACTTCAACATTGCCTCGGCCGGGCAGCTTGCCGGCGCCTGGGTGGGCCTGGGCAGGTACGCAGCCGAGCAGCCCGTGGCACCGCCGAAAAAGCTTGCCGCCTCGAGGAAACTGCCCGCGCTGAGCGGCGGCTCCGGCCGTGGCAGGGCCGGCGATGATGAAGAAAGCAGCAGCGGACCGGTGCTGCACCGCAAGGCGGGCAGCGAAGGAGATGCGCCGCCTGCCGGGCCGTCCGGGTCTTCGAAACAATCGCCGCCTGCTGGGGGTGACGGCCCGACGCTGCACCGCAGGGATGCGCCGCCTGCCCCTGGTGCGGGCAGCACGGATACTAAAAGCAACGCACCCGCTGCCGATCCGGATCGTCCGACGCTCCACCGGTCCGCCACGACTAGCACCCAGGACAGTGCGCCTGCCGCAGACCCGGATCGCCCTACCCTGCACCGCCACAGCGATGCCGCCGGCACAACTGCGGCAGCTCCGGATGCGGACAGGCCGCACCTGCGCTACGGCCAGCCTGCAGAGCTCGAAACCCGGGTGCTGCCGGCGGAGCTCAAGGACCTGCCTGCCGACGGGGTCAAGGTGGGTGAAGTGGCCGCCGTCTCAGACGTGAGCGATGACGAGCCGCACCCTTTCCACTACGCTTGGCCCAATACCGCGGCCGAGTCGAGCGCGGAACAGGCGATGCACGCGCTGGCACTGCGGGCGCTGGCCGACTCAGTCAAGGCGAGCTTTGGCCCGGCGGCAAGGGAAAATGCCGCTCTGAAGCAGGCCGCGGATGCTGCCGAGGCCTCTCTGCGGGGTAATTCGGGTGCGGCGACCCGGCACAAAGCGCCTGCCGCTGCAGTTGCGGACCCGCTTGCGGACGCCGAGTTCCATGCGTTTGCGTTGAGCTACGAGGGTGTCGTGACCTACGTGTACACCGCACATACGGGGTCGCCGGGGAGCGGCCGGCGGTACGTCACGGTGATTGCGCAGCCCGACTTCTACGGCAAGCCCCATGCGGTACTGGCGCAGACCACGCGCGCGGACATGCTGGCGCAAACGCCCGCGCTTCGGCTGATCGATGCGGTGGATGCCGACGGCGACCACCGGGCGGAGCTGCTGTTCAGCCAGCAGACTGCGCCTGACGCTGCGACGTCGCCGGAAAACAGAGATGCCGGACGCCAGTTCGCGCTCTACAGCGTCACGGCTGGAGCCGCGACCAAGGTGTATGCCACGACGCCGGGCGCGGAGCAGTAAGGCTTGTTTAGCCACGACGCCCGGGCGCTGTGCGCTTGCAGGCTGCCGCGGGCACAACCGGATTCCAGGGCACAGGCGACGCGAGCACGAGCGACGTGTTGGTCGCGACATATGGCGTCAGCGAGTCGATGACGGCTTCAAGGTGCGGCAGGTCGCGCACGGCAACCTGCAGGATGTAGCTCTCGGTACCGGTGACGCGATGGCACTCACGCACCTCCGGCACTCGCTGCGCGAGGCCGTTGAAGTGGGGCAGGCGGTCGCCCGGTACGGTGATTTTAATGAACGCGCGCAGCGGCAGCCCGACCTTCGCCGGATCGACGACCGCGATGTACCGCTGGATGACCTCGGCATCTTCGAGGCGTCGCACCCGCTCGGTAACCGCAGGCGTGGAAAGGCCGACGCGACGGCCAAGCTCGGCGAAAGGTAGACGCCCATTTGCCTGCAGCTCCGCGAGGATCTTCGTGTCGATCGTGTCCAGTACTCCTGTTGGTTCAGCCATAATTTTCTCTCTGCTGTAAGCAAAAGCACTGCGTATGTGTGAATCGTAAGCCAGATTGAGCTGAATACCTTCGTTCCTGCATGTATACGGGCCAGAAACACCCCTAAGCTTGAGATGTGTCGACAGCCTTCAGCCCCGCCGCTCTTTCTGTGCCGATCCCTCATATTGCATGCCCGGCGCAGCGCCGCCTTGCTTCTCTGGGTGAGGCTATCGGCAACACGCCCATGTTTGCGATCACCTACCGCTACAAGGGTCGCACCGGCACCATCCACGCCAAGGCCGAGCACCTGAACCTGACCGGCTCCATTAAAGACCGCATGGCGCTGCACGTGCTGCGCACGGCGTATGCCGCCGGGCTGCTGCACGAGGGCGACACGCTGGCTGAGGCGACGAGCGGCAATGCCGGGATTGCCTTTGCCGCGCTGGGCCGCGCGCTGGGCCACCGGGTCTCAATCTGCATGCCTGACTGGATGAGCCAGGAGCGGCGCGACCTTTTACGCTCCTACGGCGCTGAAATCTGCCTGGTTTCGCGCGAGGAGGGCGGGTTTCTCAGGTCGATCCGCCGCACGCAGGAGATGGCCGCCGCTGAGCGAGGGGTCTTCCTGCCGCGCCAGTTTGAGAACTGCGCCAATGTGGACGCGCATCGGCTCGGCACCGCGCCTGAACTGCTGGCGCAGCTTGCAGCGGAAGGGCTGCCGCTCGACGCGTTCGTCGCCGGAGTGGGCACCGGGGGCACCGTAATGGGAGTTGGCCGCGCGCTGCGCTCAGCCTCTCCGCACACGCGGGTCTGGGCAGTCGAGCCGGCCGAGTCGCCCACAATGAGCACCGGTCACAAGGTCGGCTCGCACCGCATCCAGGGGATCTCCGACGAGTTCATCCCGGCGATCGTGGAGCTCCGCGAGTTGGACGGCGTGCTTGCCGTCTCCGACGGCGACTCGATCCTGATGGCGCGCAAGCTGGCCGCAACGCTCGGCCTGGGGCTTGGCATTTCGTCCGGCTGCAACTTCCTGGCGGCGGTGATGGCGGCGGAGCGGCTCGGGTTTGAGAGCGCCTGCGTCGCCACCGTCTTTCCGGATGACAACAAGAAATATCTCAGCACGGCGCTGCTGAAAGAAGAGCCGATGCGCGAGCACTATCTGACGCCGGAGATTGAGCTGCTCGACCTGCACCTGCTGAGCAGGCCGAATCTGCGCATGCAGTAGGCTCGTTATTTGAGCTGCATCGCTTTCTTCAGCGGCAGTTCCTGTGAGCTCGGGCCGGCCATCAGCGTGTACTCACCCGGCACGACTTTCCAGCCGTGGCTCGCCTCATCCCAGATGTTGAAGCGCTCTTTCGGCACCTCGACTGTGACTTCCTTCTGCTCGCCCGGCTGCAGCATGACTTTTGCCCAGCCCACCAGTCGCTTCGGCGGCTCCTCGGCCGCTGCCGGCATGGTCGAGTAGACCTCCGCAATCTCGGCGCCGGCGACCTTGCCTGTGTTTTTGACCGAGAGCCGCACCGTCGTGGTGTCGCCCGGCTCGACGCTGAGGTCGCTGTAGGCATAAGTGGTGTACGACAGCCCGAAGCCGAACGAGAACAGCACTTTCTTGTTTTCGGCGTCGTACCACTTGTAGCCGACCTTCAGACCTTCGTCATACTTCATGGTGAACGCCGGCTTACCGGCCATGTCCCTGCGTCTTCTCTCCTGCGGATCCTTCGACTGGTCTCCCTGCGAAGCGAGCGGCGGCATGGTCAGCGTCGGGTGGGGCAGGTCGGCATCACTCAGGGGGAACGTAAGCGGCAGTTTGGCCGAGGGGTTTACATCGCCAAATAGAACAGCGGCTGTTGCATTTGCGCCATCGCTGCCGGAGTACCAGGTCTCAACCACGCCCGCGACCTTGTCGATCCAGGGCATCAGCACCGGGCTGCCGTTCTCAAGCACCACAACCGTGTGCGGGTTCGCCGCGGCAACCGCCTCGATCACCGCATCCTGGTTATCGCCGAGCGCGAGCGTCTTCAGGTCCATGCCTTCGCTTTCTCCCTGGTACACGAAGACCAGTGCCACATCCGCGCCTTTTGCAGCCGCCGCTGCCTTGGCGGGGTCGGTCGCGTCGTCAAACGTTACGCGTCCTTCAGGCGCGGCATCTTTGATCGCTTTCAGCGGTGGGTCTGAGAACCACGTGGCCTGGTGCGTGTGTGTGCGCCTTTCGCCTGGCTTGACGATCGCATTGCCGCCCGGCGAGTCGACCTGCGCGGAACCGCCGCCCGAGATCATGCCCACATCCGCGTGCCGGCCGATGACTGCAATCGTGCGCACTCGCGCGCGGTCCATGGGCAACACATTGCCCTCATTGCGAAGCAGCACAATGCTCTGCTCCTCTATCTTTTTCGCAACGGCAAGCCCGGCCTGCGCGTTCACCACCTGCTTCTCCGGTGGATCATCCACGATGCCCGCCGCGAACTCGGCCCGCAGCATGCGGTGCACATGGTCGTCGAGCTCCGCCATCGAGACCTGTCCATCCTGCACGGCTTGCTTCAGCGGATCGCCGAAGAACGAGTTAGCCGGCTCTTCGTTGTCGAGGCCCGCGTGCGAGGCCTTCACCGTCGAGTGCGTGCCGCCCCAGTCCGACAGCACAAAACCGGGGAATTTCCAGTCCTTCTTGAGCACGTCTGTGAGGAGATAGCTGTTCTCGCAGGCATAGTCGCCGTTGACGCGGTTGTAGGAGCACATGACGCCCTGCGCGTCGGAGATTTTGAGACCGATCTGAAACGCCAGCAGATCGCCCTCGCGCATCGCGCGGTGCGAGATGACGGCATCAACGGCGTCGCGGCCGCTCTCCTGGTCGTTGATGGCGTAGTGCTTGATGTCGCCGATCATGTGCTGCGCCTGCAGGCCCTTCATGGCGTTGCCGACCATGGTGCCGGCCAGCAGGGGGTCTTCGCCCTGATACTCGAAGGTGCGTCCGTCGCGCGGTTCGCGCGCAAGATTCACGCCGCCGCCCAGGGACATAGTGTAGCCCTGGTCGCGCAGCTCGCGCCCGATCAGCGCGCCATACTCATAGGCCGCCTGCGGGTCCCAGCTTGCGGCAGCGCCCACGTCGCTCGGCAGCGCGGTGGAGTAGCGGCCGTTCTTGCCGGACTGCGTGACCCCGTACGCCGCGTCGGCCATCTGGATGCCGGGAATGCCGAGCTTCGGGAACCCCGGCACATAGCCCGCGCCGCCGTTCGAGTCGCGGGCCTGCGGGTTAGCAGGACCAAAGCCCGGAGAGCCCGTGCCGTGCAGTAGCTGAATCTTGTCGTCGAGCGAGAGCTGCTTCATCACCAGGTCGGCACGTTGGTCGGGCGAAAGGCTCGTGTTCATCCATGGACCGGTGGGCGTGGGCGCCTGTGAGCCGCCCTGCGCGAGGGCAGTAAGACTTGCAGAGAAGGCAAGCGCGCAGGTGGCGGCGCGGAGCAGGCGAGAGCAGTGGGTCACGGTGGCTCCTATAGATTGCGCGAACACGTTGCGACGGAATCCCGCTCGCGCGAAACCAGCCCATGCTACGCGCTTTGTAGCAGAATATGGAAACGTTTTCCGCGACCATGATGTTATGGGTGGCGCTTATCTGATGCTGTACGTATGCGTACCGCTGCCGATCGTTTCCGTCCTGTTCATGGGCAGCGTAACGGTCGCAGTGGTGTTTGCCGGGATGGTGACGGTGAAGCGATGGAGGCTTGCCTGCCAGTCGGAGATGACAGTGCCGTAAGCAGAATCGTACTCCACGTGCAGCTTTGGCAGTGAGGCGTCAAAGTGCGGGTGGATGTCGAGGTGGTGGAAACCGGGTCCTGCAGCATCGGTATCGATGCCGGCTGCGCGCCGGTACACCCAGGCCATGACCGAGCCGAACGCGTAATGGTTGTAGGAGTTCATCGAGGGGTCGCCGGTGTCGCCGTTCCAGCGCTCCCACCAGGTGGTGGCGCCCTTCTTCACCATGTAACCCCATGAGGGATAGGTGTCTGACAGCAGCAGCTTGAAAGCGAGGCTAGAGTGGTCGTTCTCGTCGAGCACGAACATGAGGAACGGAGTACCGAGAAAGCCGGTCGAGAGGTGGTCGCCATGCGCGTGGATGTCCTGGACGAGCCGGTCCACCATGCCGGCGCGCTGTGCAGGCTGGGCTATGCCGGTAAAAAGCGTCGCGAGATAGGCGGTTTGCGTGTTACCCGTGACGCTGCCGTCGTCCTTTACAAAAGCCGCGCGATAAGCCGACGCGATGTGGTCGTACTGCTGCTGATACTTTGCAGCGTCCGCGGGGCGGTTAATGGCATGCGCCATCTCCACCATTTCGCGCGCCACAAGCGCCCAGTACGCAGTGTCGATCAGGGTCTTGGGCGTGTTCTGGTCGGGCGCAAGCCAGTCCCCGTAATTGTTGCCCAGGGCATTGCGCCGGATGTAATCAGGATTGCTGCGCAGGATGAAGTCCATCCAGCGTTGCATGGCAGGCCAGGAGCGCTCAACGAGCGTCGCATCGCCATACTGTAACCATGCCGCGTACGGAATAAACACGCCCGCATCGCCCCACCCGGGGGCGCCGGGCTTTGGCCCCAGGATGTTGGGGGATACATCGGTAAAGGCGCCTTCAGCCGTCTGTGCATCGGTGACGTCGAGCATGAACTTGTGCGTGAAGGCATCGATGTTGAAGTTGTAGGAGCCTGTTCGCCAGAAGACACCGGCATCGCCCATCCATCCCAGGCGCTCATCCCGTTGCGGGCAGTCGGTCGGTATGGAAACGAAGTTGCCGCGCTGCCCCCAGGCGCCGAGCTCGTTCATTTTGTTCAGCGTTTCGCTCGAGCTGGCGAGCCGCACGGCGGGTGCGACCGGCAGGCTGTTGAAGACGAGACCCTCGATGGTAGACAAGGTGAGCGGAGCTGCCGGGGCCGCGCCAAGGTAGGAAAGCTCGACATAGCGAAAGCCATGAAAAGTGAAGGCAGGTGTCCAGGTCTCCTCGCCGTTGCCTGAGAGAGCGTAGGTGTCGGTCGCATCGGCATTGCGAAGATTCTGCGTATAGATGCTGCCGTCCGGGTTCAGGCGCTCGGCATAACGCAGCCGCACGATGGCGCCGCGCGGACCACGGACATGGATGCGTACGTTGCCCACCATGTTCTGCCCCATATCGTAGATCGCGGGGTGGGCAGCGCCGGCAGCGTTGAGCCCGACCGGGTGAATGGTGATGGTGGTATGGATGGGCAGGTCCGGCTGGGCAGTGACAGCCATGCCGCTATCTGGCACTGCTCTTGTTACAGCATGGCTCCAGTGTCCGGCGTCAAAGCCGGGGGCGCTCCACCCGAGCTGGGCAAGCCGCGCATCGTAGGACTCGCCGCCATAAATTTCCGAGAACGTGATCGGAGCGGGAGACGTGCTCCAGCTCGGGTCTGTCGCGATCGTCCGGTGCTCGCCGTTGGCAAGCGTCAGGTCAAGCTGCGCGCGCAGAAGGTCTGGCCCCGGCGTGTAGCGAAAGCCCACCCAGGTCATGGGTGAGCTGTACCATCCGCCGCCCAGCATGACGCCGATCGCATTCGCGCCCTGCTTCAACAGGGGCGTGACGTCGTAGGTCTGGTACAGCACGCGCTTGTGGAAGTCTGTCCAACCCGGGGCAAGCAGCGTATCGGGGGCGACAGGCCTGCCGTTGATCATTGCCTGGTAAGCGCCAAGAGCAGTAATGCTGAGCCGCGCGCTGCGTACCGCGGAGCCGAGGCTGAACTCCTTCCGCAGCAGCGAGGCGTCTGTCGTCACGCGATCAGGTCCGGGCACAGCCTCCTGCCGGTCTGTGCCGATGCTGAAGCGCGCTGAAAGCGGGCCTGCTATCCGGACGCCCTGCCATGCGCCGTCCGGGGCGGAGCGCGCCTGCCAGCGGCCATCTGTCACGATCCGCGCCTGCTCGCCATCGGCACGCGTCAGGTGGATGGAAGCGGCGACAGCCGCCGGTGCCGTGGTCTGCGGCGCGTCCGTGCGATGCGACACTACGTCGAGCTCAACCTCGTTGTCGCCGGGGTGAAGCAGCGTGCTGATCTCTTCGCGATCGAAGGCGCCCCACTCATCGTGGTGCCCTGTAACCTGGCCGTTGACGCGCGCCGTAAACGCTCCGCGCACAAGCACATGCAGGCTCGCGGCCTGGGGCTTTGCGTCGAGGTGCAGATGATAACCAAACTGCGCGTGCGTTGCCGATGGCACGTGTGTCGGGTCGGCCTTTGCGAGCCACACCCAGCGGATCGCGCTTAGTTCCTGTTCCGCGGCAGGATCGCTGCGTGTGATCCACTCCGCTTTCCAGTCGGCATCGCCCATCAAACCCGTCTCAAACCATGATGGGGCGGAGATCGTTTCGCGGCCCTGGTTGTCCCAGGTATGGACCTGCCAGGCATAGCGCTGCTGTGGCCGCATGGCAGCCCCGGCATATGCAACATTGACTGAGTCAGAAGAGCGGACACGGCCCGAATCCCATGCGGCCGCACTGCCCGGGCGCAGGTTATTCACATCGGCGGCGACCAGCACTTCATAAGCTGACTGCATCCAGTTCGCGGTTTTCGAGTCGCTCTGCCAGGAGAACGTGGGCTGCGGCGTATCGATGCCAAACGGGCTTACCAGGCCGTTGATGCGAAGGTGAACCGGGGCCGCGTGGGCCGAGGCTGCGAGCGCGAGGAGCAACCATCCGAGCCTGGCCATGCGTCACGAGCTCCAATCTTTCAATGGGAAACATACTACCGATGGGGACTGACCCTTGCCGAAGGAGACCCACCGCATGGCTGCCTCCGCATGGAGCGGCCCTGCTACCGCGTCGGGCTTTCCGCTGTGAACGGAGAGCAGCAGGGTTTGGTTACCGGCTGAAACTCCATAAGCTCCACGCGGGTGCCGTCGGGGTCGTACAGGTTGGCCTGCCATTTGCCGTCCTTGCCCATCTGCGGCCCGTCGTGCCGCGGGCTCAGACGGTCTCCCGCGATGAGCGTTGTCACTGCCTTTTCCATATTCGGCACCCCGACGGAAAAGTGGTTCAGCACCCCCAGGTGCGTTTGGTTGACGGAGGCGAGCGGCGTAGTTGTGCCGTCGCCAACCAGCATGTACTCCAGCCAGTCGTGTCCATTAGGCACCTGCTGCGAAACCCAGTCCGTGAGATTGGGCCGCATGGCGCCAAACCAGTACGGCCTGAAGCCCAGCAGCTGCTTGTAAAAGCGATCTTCCGCTGCCTTGTTGTGCACCAGGTAACCCACGTGGATGATGCGGGTCCCGATCGGTTTCGCAGTCGCGGGAACCGCCGTCAGCCGGCCATGCTGGTAGAACTCGACCTGGTTTCCTTCGGGGTCCTTCGTTTCAAACCAGTGGCTACCGTCGCTTGCGCCCTGCAGTGCGCCGGCGTCGCTCACACCATGCGCCACCAAGTACGTGCGCAGGGCCGACGCATCGACCGTGCTGTAGGCAACGCGAGCCATCCGGCTGATGCCGTGCTGCGCGGGCAGCGGCAGCACCTCAATAAACTGCGTCGGGCTCAGGTAGAAGCGAACGCCGTGGGGATCCTGCGGGTCGGCGCCCTTGGTAGCGCCCAGGTCAACGGTGTAGAAGTGCTCGCTCGCGCCCGGGTCGGCCGTGTACACCGACATATGCGAGATGCCTGTAATTGCCGGGCGCCCCTGCTGCGCGTGTATCGCCGTGATACTGAAGAGAACGCTTGCTGCAAGCGCCAGAAATTTGCGCGGACCGCTCATGACTTACCTCACGTTTGAAGAAAACTCGCAAGCCGGATACTACGCGCATCCGGCGATTGTGGGTATTGCTAGCAGCTTTGCGCGAAGCAGCCTGCGATGTCGAGAAGACCGCAAGGTCAGAATCGTGGACTCAAATCTCACCCCTGTTTGACAAATGATTGCGAATCGCCTTACTTTGCTCTCGCCAGGGAACCGGGGGCTACACACCGTGCCAATGTCGATTCGAGGCGAACTGTTTCACCGCCAGGCTGCGAACGCACTTAGGCTCCACACAAGCATGAAGCTGCCCGTAAAGCCGCTATGGCCCGGCGCGGCGGCCACACCAACGCGTCCAGCTTCGCGATTGACGTGTCGACGAGCCATCCCTGCTTTCACACTTTGGGCGATGCTCGCCTGTCTGCTGTCAGCGCCTGCTCCAGGTCAAACGACAACAGGCTCCATCTTCGGCACCGTGCAGGACCAAAGTGGACAGTTCGTTGCAAATGCAACCGTGACGCTTACCGATGTGCAAACCGGCATCGCGCACACGGCCGAGACCAATGCCTCGGGTAACTATGTCTTTCCATCCGTACGGCCCGGGGAGTACAAGGTTGAGACCGTAGCGACGGGCTTCGGCGCCCAGACAACGTCCGGGCTGCACGTGGACGCAAACCAGAATGCCCAGGCCAGCTTCACGCTGAGCGTCGGCGCACAAAACCAGAACGTCACTGTAACGTCCGCGGCAGCGCTGGTCGATACACGCGAATCGCAGCTTGGCGAAACGATAGACATCAAGCGGATTGAGGATTTACCGCTCAATGGCCGGGATGTATCGAGCCTTGTCCAGCTTGTGCCCGGCGTGACCAGCTACAGCGCGGCCGGGCCCGGAGGAAACCAGTACGGGACGACCTTCAGCGTGAACGGCGCGCGCACCAACGAAGATTCTTTTTATCTGGATGGCGCTTTCGATTCCGCGCTCTTCATCACGGGCGGCAACCTGCTGCCGAATCCCGATGCCCTGCAGGAGTTCCGGCTCCTCACCAACAACTCCGACGCGGAGTTCGGACGCTATCCGGGCGGGGTCGTGAACGTGATTACCCGATCGGGATCGAATGCGTTTCATGGGCTTGCATATGACTACCTGCGTAATAACGCGCTGAACTCTAAAAACTTTTTCAATACGACGATTACCCCACTGAAGCAGAACCAGTTTGGCGGCAACCTGGGCGGCCCTATCCTGCGCGATAAGGCGTTCTTTTTTGTCTCTTACGAGGGCCTGCGCATCGTAACGCCGACGATCCTCGCGTCCGGGAGCCTTGTGACACCGACCCCCGCTGAAGCCAGCGGAGATTTTTCGCAGCTGAACCCCGCGCTCTGGCCGATGCTGAACGGTGTGCCGTACAGCTTTAGCGGGCGCCAGGGAGTGATCGACCCGGCGCTCCTTGACCCGGTAGCGCAAAACTTTCTAAAGCTGGTGCCGCTTGCCAACGCCACCACGGGTATTACTCCGCAACAGTCAGCTTCAGCGAACACCTCCGCCAATCAGGGATTGGTCCATATTGACTATCAACCCGTCGCGAGCCACCAGATCGCGGGAATGTTCTTTCAGTCGCTCGCGACGAGCGACAATCCAGGCTCGGGCGGTAACCAGCTGCTGAACTACAGCGGCGCCACCAGTACGGCGAATCAGACCAACGTGGTGTTAAGCGATGTGTGGACAATTTCATCAAATAAGCTGAACACTTTTCGCCCCTTTTACACGTTGAATCACTTGAACCAGACCAATCTGTACAACGGGCCCACCTGGGGCGACCTCGGCAGTACGATCGAGGTGGGCGCGCTGCCGCTTACGCAGCCGCAGATCTCGATTTCCGGCTACTTCACCGGGGGTGTCGGGTCAGGCGGCCCGGACAACCTGCACCAGCAATCGTTCGGCGCGGAGGACATTTTTGACTGGAACGCCGGTAATAACGCGCTCCGTTTTGGCGGAGCCTTTTTCTGGAATCGCTATGCGGAACAAGGCGAATACCTGGGCACGGGCGCGGCCACCTTCGACGGCTTCGCCACGGGAAATGCCCTGGCCGATTTTCTGCTCGGCCGCGCGAGCACGCTGCGCCAGAACAATGGCGCGAGCCATAGTCTGCATCAGCCCGACCCCTCGCTCTTCGTACAGGACGACTACCGCGTCACGCACCAGCTCACGCTGAACCTCGGGCTGCGCTGGGAGGTGTTCGCTCCATTTACCGGGCAGAACAACTTCGGCACCTTTGTGCCGGGCGCGAAGTCAGTACGCTTTCCCAATGCTCCTGTCGGCCTGCTTACAGCCGGAGATCCGGGTGTGCCGGACGGGATCGTGAAGAGCCAATACACGGCCTTTGCACCGCGACTCGGCTTTGCCTACGACGTGTTCGGCAACGGCACGACAGCCTTCCGGGGCGGCTACGGTATCTTCTATGCCGCGCGCGCGGTAAGCCTGAGTACCAATCCGGAGCAGCAGCCGTTCATCCTGGACAATACGATTACGGACACGCCCAACCTGGTCGCCCCGTATGCTCCCAACCCTGATCCGTTTCCATACGTCGTAAACCTGCAGAACCCAGTCTTCTTCTCCGGCGCCACGTTAAGCAGCATTCCGCTTAATGCAACGTCACCCTACGTGCAGGAGTACAACCTGACGCTTGAGCAACAGCTCGGGAAAAGCTGGGCAGCTCGCATCGCCTATGTGGGCAGTGTTTCGCGTAAGTTCTACGTCTCGCGCGACCAGAATGCACCGGTGTACGTTCCCGGCGCCAGCACCGCGACGGCCGCGCTCAACAGCCGGCGTCCGTACCAGCCGACGCCGAACAGCTACGTCTTTGGAGCGATCGTCGAGAACGACCCGGCAGGCAATGCGAGCTACAACGCTTTGCAACTGACGCTTACGCGGCGCTTCTCGCACGGCTTTTCCCTGCTGGCTAACTATGTATGGTCAAAGTCGATCGATATCAGCTCGAACGATCCCTCAAACATCACGCTCACACTCTCTAACCAGAACAATATCGCCGCTGATCGCGCGCGCTCGGACTATGACGTGCCGCAACGCTTCGTTGCGTCCT
Organism: Acidobacteriaceae bacterium; assembly: GCA_965276625.1. Taxonomy (GTDB): domain Bacteria; phylum Acidobacteriota; class Terriglobia; order Terriglobales; family Acidobacteriaceae; genus EB88. The sequence continues at coordinate 598,765 of CBDIBB010000002.1, read as the reverse complement.
ATCTTTGGGCAACTCCCAGCGTGCATCACTTCGGGGTAATTGGTGCGGAGGCGCTCAGTGACTGGCAGTTGAACGGCATCACGACGCTGAGCACAGGCACCCCGTTCACTATCACCTCCGGCGTTGACTCAAACCTGGATACGACCCTGACCGATCGCCCGAATACCATCGCCGACCCGGTACTGTCCGGACGCAGAGGCCGCAATGCAAAGATAGCTCAATACTTCAACACGGCAGCCTTTGCCCAGTTACCGACGGGTGCCGCAAATCCGTACGGCAACACGGGGCGCAATTCGCTGATCGGCCCCGGCATCGTGAACACTGACTTCTCAGCCTTTAAGAACTTCCCTGTCTGGAAGGAGAGCCGGCTTCAGTTCCGGGCAGAGCTGTTCAACCTGTTTAACAATGTCAACCTGTCTAATCCCAACGGGGTTCTCACGAGCCCGCTCTTCGGACGGATCACGGCCTCCGCGAACGCGCGTGTGATTCAGTTTGCGCTCAAGTATTCGTTCTAGCCAGGGCAGGGGAAAGCTCCTGTTTGCGCGCGCGTAATTATCCAGTCATTATCTGGAAGAACTTCAAAGTTTAAAGGTGACCCTTGTGAAGAATTCAGTGAGACGATCGGCTTTGATCGCAAGTGCGCTCGCTACGCTGCTTCTGGTCGCGGCTGCCCCGCTTGTAGCGGCGCGCGCGGCGGAAAAACAGGCGGCTTCGCCTCGACTGCGGAGCAGGATTCTGATCTACAGCCTCGCCGATGGCAAATCGCACCCGGTGTTCGCCGACGACTCGGTGTGGGAAGCGCCCAACTGGTCGCCCGACGGCAAGGCGCTGATCGTGAATCACGACGGTACGATCTACAAACTGGTGCTGGGCTCCGATGGCACTGCGAAACCCGAGCGGCTGATGCTTGGCCGGGAGCTGAACTGCAACAACGACAAATCACTCTCGCCTGATGGCAAGCAGCTGGCCTTTTCTGCTTCTTCCCCGTCGAGTCCGGGATCGGAGGTATACCTGGCCCAGGCCGGTGGAACCGGCGCCAGGCAGATGACCCGGGAAACACCCAGCTACTTTCACGGCTGGTCGCCGGATGGGCGCACCCTGGCCTTTGTCGCCAAGCGCAACGGCTCTGACCACTTCAACATCGACACGATGCCGGCCGCGGGCGGCCCCGAGATGCCCATTACCGCGGTGCCGCACCATAACGACGGGCCGGACTACTCGCCGGACGGCCGCTGGATGTACATCAACTCCGACCGGTCGGGGAAAGAGGCGATCTGGCGGCTACCCGTTACCAGGATGACGAAGCCGGACCAGGGAATCGAGATGGTGCTCAGCGATGCGCTCGAGGACTGGTTCCCGCATATCTCGCCCGACGGCAAGCGAATGGTGTACATCGGTTACCCCGCAGGCACGCCGACACACGACCCGCGCGGCATTAAGGTGGCGTTTAAGCTCGCCGGCATTGACCATGACCGGGTCAGCGCGTCTGCGCGGACGCTCGTGACGACCACCGGCGGACAGGGGTCGATGAATGTCAACTCCTGGGCTCCCGATTCCAAGCGCTTTGCTTACGTGGAGTACGACCCCCTGCCCTAGCCCTACCGCGCATTGAAGGAGAGAGACCTTGCATATTTATGCTTACCGCTTTGCTCTATTGCTGGGCCTGCCGCTGCTTGCAGCAACGGGCTCGCTGGGCCGCCCGGTCCAGCAGGGTACGCCTGCCCCGGCGGTGCCGGACTGGGCGCTGCCAGGCTCCTCCACGCACAAGCAGGTGCCGCCGCCGGCGGGCTTTCACCGGCCCAGCAGGACTGAGCCGGTAGAGCTGGGGGTGTTCGACGGTCAGTCCGACATCGGCAGCGCCGTCGTCCCGGGCACATCCAGCTACGACCCCGCCAATGGCACCTACACGATCCGCTCGGCGGGCTACAACATCTGGTACAACCGCGATGAGTTTCGCTTCGTGTGGAAGAAGTTCGACGGGGATGTTTCTCTTGCGGCCGATGCCTCGTTTCCTGACCCGAAGGGCTACGACGATCGCAAGGCAGTGCTCGTGATCCGGCAAAGTCTCGACGATGATGCGAGCGAAGCAGTGGTTGGAGAGCACGGCACCGGCATGATCCACCTGGCCCAGCGCGCCGAAACCGACGCGCAGATGAACGACATGCAGTTTCGGTTCGGGGGAACCATGGCCGGGGTGAAAGCGAAGCGCATCGGGATCGAAAAACACGGTGATGCTGTTGCTCTCTTCATCAGTCTTACGGGAGAGCCTCTGCACCAGTTCGGGCCGCCTGTGCAGACTCACTTCCATGGACCATTTTTCGTGGGAATAGGCTTCTGCTCTCACTTGCCTGCGCAGGCCGACACTGCTGTTTTCTCAAACGTGTTTTTAGAGAACAAGGCCGGCGAAATAAAGTAGGTCGGCACCTTGCCGCAGTGTCTGGCGGCCCGCTGGTCCCGAACCGGTACCAGGGTCACGGCTGCAAAGCGGTTTGGCGCATTGCGCTCCCGGTCCATGCAACGCCGGCCTCTATGATGATTCGAGCCCTGTTTCATTTCAGGGCAGCGAGGCCGCACTCTGAGGAAAGCGCAACCCATGTCTGCCCCCGTCCAGTCACCGTACGTCTCAATAAAGAGAGTTGCCGGTGTTCCCGTCGTGGGAGCGATGGTGCACGTCCGTCAAAGGCTCTACTTAGTTGAGAGCACAGAGTCTGGGCGAGTCGAAGGGGCCACACTGGTTCGCTTGTCCTGCATAGAGGACGACGCCCAGGGTCAGCAGCTGGACGTCCTCTGGGAGCACGAGCTGGACGCCGAAGTGAGAAGCGGCGAGTTCTGGCAGAGGCTGGCCGGGAGAGGCTTCGATCCCGCGAAGCGCTTTGCCGCCTACCTCAATACTCTGCGCTGGAACTGTGTGACCTCGACTGATCCGAAGCTGCTCCAGTCCCCGTTCCGAGCGGGCATCCGGCTTGACCCGTACCAGCTTGAGCCGCTCCGCAAAGCCCTGCGGCTGCCGCGGGTCAACCTGTTCATCGCAGACGACGTTGGCCTGGGTAAGACCATCGAGGCGGGCCTGATCGCCCGCGAACTACTCCTACGCAAGAAGGTGCGTGAGATCGTTGTGAGCTGTCCGCCCTCCATGCTGTTGCAGTGGCAGGAAGAGCTTGCAGACCGCTTCGGCCTGCGTTTCGAGATTTTTGACAGGGCTTTCGTCCAGCGGGTCCGGCGGGAGCGCGGCTTCAGCGTCAATCCGTGGAAGACACATTCACGGTTCCTCATCTCCCATCGTCTGCTGACCGATGAAAGCTACACCGCCGGGCTTCGGGACTGGCTCGGAGATTTCCGCCCCGGGACACTGTTCATCCTTGACGAGGCGCACCACGCGGCTCCAGCGAGCGGTCAGAAGTACGCCATCGATTCGCAGATGACGCATGCCGTCCGAAACCTGGCACCACGCTTCGAGCACCGGCTATTTCTCTCCGCCACCCCGCATAACGGCCACTCGAACAGCTTCTCCGCGCTGCTTGAAATCCTGGACCCGCAGCGATTCCTGCGTGGTACGCCGGTAACCCGGCAGAACCGGGACGACGTGCTGGTCCGTCGCCTCAAGGAGGACCTGCGGGCGACTCAAGGCGGATTTCCCGAGCGCGTTGTCGAGCAGGTTCACCCTTGACGGCCTGCCGCCCGAGACACCGGAACTGGAGCTGGCGCGGCTTCTGGCCGAGTACCGCGAGGCGCGCCTCCAGCGCCTGGCAGGTTCCTCGAAACGCGCGCAGGCCGCCTCCGGGCTTCTCCTGTGCAGCCTTCAGCAACGGCTTTTTTCTTCGATCGAAGCGTTTTACCGCACGCTGAAGGTGCATGCAAAGACAGTCGAGAGACAGAGGCGCGACGAGACGATGCGAGCCCAGGACTCCGGCCTTGATCTCCTTCGGGGCGCGATCGGCAGCGAGGACGACCGGGCCGAGATGGACGAAGAGGAGACCGGGACCGAAATGGACGCGCAGGTCGAGGCGGCAACGGCCGTCGTTTCCGCTGCCGACGTGTACTCCGAGGAGCAGCAGTTGCTGAGCCGCATGCTCGGTTTAGCTGAAGCGCACTGGGGCGAGCCGGATGCGCGTGTCCGTTACCTGACGCGATGGATGCGCGAGCAGATGTACCCACGCGCACCACCGGTATGTCATTAATTTCGAGGACTTCCCACTGTGCCGGAAAGCGCACGGGGACAGCTGGTTCGGGCTGAACGAGGAGATGCAGCGGAGACAATTACGAGACGGAGTCGTCGCGGCGGATTACCCCGGCCCGGTCGCGGAAGACTGGCCGGATTTGCTGGCGATTGTGCGGGAGCGGGTCAAGCCGGAACGGGATCGGGACAATCGGGATTTGTACCGGCGACTTTGGTGGCAGTATGCGGAGAAGCGTCCCGGGCTGGCATTCGCTGTAAAGCAATCCGCAGGACGCGGTAAGCAAGTACTATGCGTATCTCGTGTAACTGAACATCTCGGATTTGGTGAAATCCCTGCGAGATTGGTCGCAAGCGAACGCCTCGTTGTCCTTCCATCCTCTTCTATGTCCCAGCTTGCTTTCGTGCAAGGAAGAACACATGAGGCTTGGGCAAGATTCTTCAGCGCAAGTTTGGAAGACAGGCTCATGTACACCCCGTCCGACTGCTTCGAGACCTTCCCCTTCCCCGAGCACTACGAACAGAACGAAGCCCTGGAGCAAGCAGGCCGCGCCTACTACGAGTTCCGCGCCGCGCTGATGGTCCGCAACAGCGAGGGCCTCACCAAAACCTACAACCGCTTCCACCGCCCGGACGAGTACACGCCCGAGATCGTCGAGCTGCGCCGCTTCCACGCCGCCATGGACCGCGCCGTACTCGCAGGCTACGGTTGGCACGATTTGCTCGCAAACGACGGACCGCGCTGCGAGTTCTGCCCCGAGTTCGAAAATGCCGAAGAGGACGACGAGGCTCCCGCAAAAGGCCGCGCGAAACAGAAGAAATACCGCTATCGCTGGCCCGACGAGGTCCACGACGAAGTGCTCGCCCGCCTGCTCGCTTTGAATCGCGAGCGCGCCGGTGCAATCGCGCAAACCAAGGGAACGAGTGACGAAGCGGAGGAGCCGCCCGAGGAAACCGCCGCACCCGCTTCTCCGCTAAGATCATCTGCGAAGCAGGAGAAAGCGCCCGGGAGAGCCGGCATGCTCCCGTTTGAAACAGACTGAACTGAATGTGCGGGATGACGAATGGAGAAAGGGAAACGATGCCGGGTGCGGTTGCGGAAGGAATGACCTCCGCCGAGGTACGCGAAGAGCTGTCGAAGGCGCTCACGCTTGACCTGGTCGGCCCGGACTGCACCCCTTCGTACCCGGCGGATCAGCCGCTGGGCGACCCGGACGAAATCCTGCCGCAGGCCCCCTTGCGCTGGTACCTGACCGGCTTCCTCGTGCCGCGCAGCGCCCCGCCGGAGCAGAAAGCGGACCCGCTCGGCGAGGAGGATGACTTCGAGCTGACGAACGAGCGTCCGGACCCGGAGGAGAGGGCCCCGGAGCGCTCCGCCTCAGGCAAGCTCAAGTTCCTGCCCAGTTCCATGGGCGTGAGTTTGCTGCTGCCGCCCGAAGCCCGCACCCTGCGCGTCCGTGTGCGCTGGGGCGACTACGAGCAGCATGGCTCGACACCCGCGGGCAGCGCGCCCGACCCGGAAACCGAAAACTGGCACCGCACCTCCCATGAGGCGCTCGTCGAGTTTGACCTTGGTGAGCCTGCGCGGGAGAAGAAAGTACCGGACAGCCACGGCCTCCGGGTCGCGGTCAATGTTGTCCCGGTTGGCCCGTTGTATGAGCACTCCGGCCTGCCGGACGGCGTGCGCACCGTCTCGGTCTTCCTCGTCAACCAGCGCTCCCCGAACCTCGATATTCCGGATGAGGCATTCGCGTTCCAGGCCTCGCTCGAACTGGAAGCGGACACGCCGTTCGTCGCCCGCCCCAACACGCGCGGCCTCCTCTCGGATGACTGAGACGAGCAGGTCGCCGATCTGCAGTATCGTGACCGCTGCGAGTTCGCGGTCGGCCATAACGTCGCGGCGGCGGGCAATCGAAAATGCATATGGACCTGCTGGATACCCCGAGCAGAGGTAGAGCGCGTCGCCCCCGGCGAGACCCCGGGTGTGACCCTGGAGATGGACGCGCTGGCCTCGCTCGCGACAGGCATGGAAGCTGCTGAACGGCTGCTGCCCCTGGTCGCGCACTACCGGGAATGGATCGAGAGGCAGCGCGCGTCTGTGTCTCAAGAAGCCGCCGGATTGCCCCCGAAACGCGCCAAAACCGCCGCAATGCTGCTCGCGAATGCCGAGAAAGCGGCAAAGCGGATCGAGCGCGGCATCGCCCTGCTGGCTGCCCCGGACTGCCTCCGGGCATTCCGTCTGGCGAACGAAGCCATGGCGACCGCTTCGCGGAGGCGCTCCGGCTGGAGCGGCAACAAGCCGGCAACGCCCCGGTGGAGGCCCTTCCAGCTCGCGTTTTTGCTGATGAACCTCGAAGGCATCGCCGACCCGGGCGCCGCGCGAGAAGACCGCGAGACGGTGGACCTCCTGTTCTTCCCCACCGGCGGCGGAAAGACAGAGGCTTATCTCGGCCTGGCCGCGTTCACACTGGTGCTGCGCCGCCTGCGCCATCCCGGCATCAGCGGCGCCGGCGTGAGCGTGCTGACGCCAATGCGCCGGAGACGGGGATCACGGCATTTCTTTTTCCGGGATGGTTTGTCACCCAGGATGCCCCATCGGAGGATGGCCGGAGCGCGGGGGCGAGCCGGTTTCTGGTGCATCGAAACGGCCTTATAAGGAAGAGATTTCTCGATCCCGAGACGCGCAAATCGCACACTGTCGTTCCGATTCGATTTGTGCGTGCCTGCCGTCAGGGACACATCGGCGATATCGATTGGTACCAGTTTGTGCACGGAGGCGAGACCGCCTGCCGGAACCGGGGACGCTAGCTGCACCTGGACCAGCGCGGCACAAGCGGAGACTTGTCGGAGATCACTGTGCGCTGCGCTTGCGGAGATAAGCGCAACTTGGCGCAGATCGGCGTTGAGCGGGCGGCGGTTTTCGGCTTTTGTGACGGTGCGCGACCCTGGCTGGGTCCGAACATGCGCGAGTATTGCGATCAGACGAATCAGTTGCTGGTGCGCACGGCTTCAAACGCCTATTTTCCCCAGCGCATGAGCGTGATCTCCCTGCCCGAGCGGGATGCGGCTGTGCGCGAGGCAGTGGATGCGGCCTGGGACTTCCTCAGCACAGCCGAAAGCGAGGAAGACGTTGCCCTGGAACGCAGAAAACCGAAGGTCCAGGAGCGCCTCAAAGCTGTTACAGACCAGGAGGTATGGGCTGAGATCGAGGCGCGGCGAAATCCGGCTCCGGCCAAGGATAAGAGCGTAAAGGCAGCCGAGTTGGAGACCTTGCTATCGGTGACGGACGAAGCGGGGCAGAACCGACCGGACGGCCTCTTTTACGCTCGGGAACTCGCACAAGCAGCATGGGAACGGCCTTGGATGAGTGGGATAGAAAAGGTTGTGCTCGTCCATCGCCTGCGGGAAGTTACGGCCCTGATCGGCTTTACCCGTTTCGAGCCCCAGGGGCCGGACACTGAGGGCGAGTTGGACTTTGATGTGCAGCGCGCGGAGCTGAGCCGCAGCGCGTCCTAGGTGCCGGCCATCGAGAACCGGGGAGAAGGCATCTTCATCCAGTTTCGCGCCGAGAGCATTGAAGCCTGGGAGGATCGGCCTGCGGTGAAGACCCGCCTGCTCCCGATGAAGCAAGGGTTCGAGGCGTGGAAGAACGAGCGCGGAGGCTCTTCTCGCGTGTTTCCTCCAGCCGCTTACATCCTGCTGCACACGCTGTCTCACCTGCTGATCACTGCTATTTCTCTTGAGTGCGGCTATCCGGCCAGCTCTGTTCGCGAGCGCGTGTACGCGATGCCGGGAGTGGGTTACGGCATTTTGCTTTACACCGGCAGCTCCGACGTGGAGGGTACCCTGGGAGGGCTCGTTGACGTCGGGCGGCGCATCGCCGACCTGGTGCGCTCTTCACTGGAGAGAGGTGATTTGTGCTCCAACGATCCTGTGTGCGGGCAGCACGATCCGCAGAACAAGAACGAGCAGCGCTTTCTTCTCGGGGCGGCCTGCCACGGGTGTGTTCTGGTGGCGGAGACAAGCTGCGAGCAGCAGAATGAGTGGTTGGATCGAGCGCTCGTGGTACCAACGGTCGAGGCGCGAGATAGTGCATTTTTCGCTTAGCACTTGTAAGTCAAGCAGATCACGTGTTTGGTCAAGCCCTAAGCCGCTGTAAATGAATGAAATACAATGGTCGGGGAGAGAGGATTTGAACCTCCGACCCCCTGGTCCCGAACCAGGTGCTCTACCAGGCTGAGCCACTCCCCGATCTGCGTTGCCCCGCGTACTTGCGCGCTCCTGGCAGGGCGGCGGCGGAACAGGCTTGAGTGTAGCAGACCGGCGACCTGCCGGAAAGCTGCCCACTCCCTGCAGATCGCCGCCGGCCACGGCTCGCGTTCGCCTTCAATTCTTCAGGCGGCTGCTGCTTCAAACCCGTCGCAGCCACTCACCGGGGTCACCCGCAGGTGAAGGCTTTCGAGCTTCGGGTGGCCGCAATCGGTCACCAGGTCTTCCGATGCCTGATGGGTGGCAAGTATCTCAACCAGTTGTGGACCCTTACTGTGCTCCCCAAAATGCGAACACAGTCCGCACTGCCCGTCGTTGACTGTCACCATGTCATTCGCCTCCACGTCTCACTCGTTATGACTCGAAGCCGGGCGGTGCAGTTGCCCTCTGACGGGGAGAAAAGCCGGGACTAAACAGAGCGGAATGTGGTACTTGGCCAGGCCGGTCCGCGACCGATCCGGTCTGCTTTTAACGTCGCCGTGCGCTAACTTGCTTAGCCTGCCGGGGTAAGATGGCGACACATTGAGTCTGTCTTGCGAGTCTGTCTTGCAACCGCGCAGCGCGACCATTGAGAGTGAGAGGCGGAACACTATGACTAACCTTCAGCAGGCCGCAACGCGCCTCGCGCAATGCCGGGTGCTGGACGGAGGCTTCGCTACGGAGCTTGAACGGCTTGGGATGGCACTTGGCGGGCCGCTGTGGTCGGCGCGCGCGCTGGATTACGCTCCGGAAGCGATTCTCGCCGTGCACCGCAGCTATCTTGCGGCTGGCGCCGACACCCTGCTGACTGCGAGTTACCAGGTCTCGACGATGGGTTTCCTCTCCGCCGGTCGAAGCGCGGAGGACGCGGCAGACGCTGCGACCCGAGCCCTCCACTACTCCGTCGCGCTCGCACGGCAGGCGGCGGCCGAAGCGGGCAAGCCTGAGACACTGATTGCTGCATCGCTGGGGCCTTATGGGGCCGCGCTGGCCAACGGCGCGGAGTTCCACGGGAACTACGGCTTTGCCGGCGAGCAGGAGCAGCATGCCGCGCTTGTCCGTTTCCACCGCGAGCGCATTGCCGTGCTGGCCGGGACGGATGCTGACCTCATCGCGTTTGAAACCGTGCCCTCAATGGCCGAGGCGCGCGCCATCGTTGAAGCGCTCGCAGACTGCCCGGGCGCAGGCGCATGGGTGTCGTTTACCTGCCGCGACGCCGCGCACACCGCGCACGGCGAGCGCCTGCAGGACTGCGCCGCCATGCTCGATACCGCGCCGCAGGTGCTCGCCATCGGCATCAACTGCACCGCCCCGGCACTTGTTCTTCCGCTGCTGCGGGCAGTGCGTACAGCCACCGCGAAGCCGGTGCTCGTCTATCCAAACTCCGGCGAAACGTGGGACGCCGGGCAGCGCTGCTGGACGGGCTCCGCGGATGCCGCAGCCTACGGCGAGCTGGCCGGTGCGTGGTTCCACGCGGGCGCCGCGATCGTCGGCGGCTGCTGCCGCACGACGCCTGAGCATGTGCGCGCGATTCGTGAAGCCTCGGCCCGGCTCTGACCGGCATCGCCCGTTCACGGCGCATTCACAACGCATGCGACAATACCCGTAGCGCCATGGCTGAATTCGGACCTCTCGACGCAATCGAAAACACACCGCAGCCTACCGCTATCACGGCTGCGCTGCTCAAGCAGCACTCCATCACGCCGGACGAGTACAACCGTATTGAAGACGCGCTGGGCCGCATTCCATCGCTGACTGAGCTGGGTATTTACAGCGTGATGTGGAGCGAGCACTGCTCGTATAAAAGCTCGCGGGTCCACCTGAAGCGGCTGCCTACAAAGAGCGATCGCGTGGTGCAGGGGCCGGGCGAAAACGCCGGCATCATCGATGTCGGCGACGGCTGGGCCTGCGCTTTCAAGATCGAGTCCCACAATCATCCCAGCTATATTGAGCCGTTCCAAGGCGCGGCGACGGGCGTTGGCGGCATCCTGCGCGACATCTTCACCATGAATGCCCGCCCGCTGGCCGTGATGGATTCTTTGCGCTTCGGCCCGCTGAGCGAGCAGCCGATCGGCGCGCTCGAAGACGGCCTGGTGCCGCATGCCAAGCCCGTCGACGCGGCGACGATTCGCAGGAACCATGCCGTGATGGAAGGCGTGGTCGCCGGCGTTTCCCACTACGGCAACTGCTTCGGGGTGCCGAACCTCGGCGGCGAAACCCGCTTCGAGGCCTGCTACTCCGGCAATCCGCTGCTCAACGCGTTTGCCCTGGGGCTCGTGCGTCTCGATGAAATCTTTTATGCCAAGGCCACGGGCATCGGCAACCCGGTGATCTACGTCGGCGCCAAGACGGGGCGCGACGGCATTCACGGCGCAACCATGGCGAGTGAAGAGTTCAAGGAAGGCTCGGAGCAGAAGCGGCCCAACGTGCAGGTGGGCGATCCTTTCATGGAAAAGCTGCTGCTTGAAGGCTGCATCGAGGCGATGGCCACGGGTGCCGTGCTGGGTATCCAGGATATGGGGGCTGCCGGCCTTACCTGCTCGACCTGCGAGATGGGCGCGCGCGGCGGGGTGGGCGTCGAGATAGAGCTTGACCACGTGCCGCAGCGCGAAACCGGTATGAGCTCCTACGAGATCATGCTGTCGGAGTCTCAGGAGCGCATGCTGCTCGTCGCGGACAAGGGTCGCGAAGGAGAAGTGCTGCGCGTCTTCGCTAAGTGGGGGCTCGATGCCGTTGTCGTGGGCGAGGTAATTGGGGAAGCGCGTATGCGGGTGCGTCATCATGGCGCGCTCATCGCCGATATCCCGAACGAATCGTTGACCGATGACGCGCCGCTCTATCACCGCCCTGTCGGCGAGTGGAAGGCGCCGGTCCCGCGCACTGCGCCGGCATCTGTAACCGACACGCTGGCAAAACGCGCTTACGCGAGCGAGCTGCGCCTGCTGCTCGGCTCCGGCAATATCTGCTCCAAGCGCTGGGTGTATGACCAGTACGACTCGATGGTGCAGACCAACACCGTGCACGGCCCGGGCACCGAGCAGGGCTTGATGCGCATCAAGGGTACGCGCCGGGGCCTCGCCATGGCGCTCGACGGCAACGGCCGCTGGTGCTGGCTCGATCCAAAACTCGGAGCGCAGCACGCGGTCGCCGAAGCGGCCCGCAAGGTGGCATGCACCGGCGCCACGCCGGTCGCCGCGACAAACTGCCTCAACTTCGGCAACCCGGAAAAGCCGGAGATCATGGCGCAGCTCTCCCAGGCGATCGACGGGATTGCGGAGGCCTGCATTGCGCTCGGCACACCGATCACCGGCGGCAACGTTTCGCTTTATAACGAGACGCGCGGCGAAGGAATCTATCCCACGCCGGTGCTCGGCATCGTCGGCATTCTTGAAGAGATTGAGAACGCAGTCCCATCCGGCTTCCCGGCGCCGGGGCTTTCTGTCCTGGTCATTACCCCGGCCAACACCGTGTCGATTGAAGAGCGTCTGGAGAGCTTCGGCTCGTCTGAGTATGCTAAGACTGTGCTGGGTGAGATATGGGGTACGCCGCCCGCGCTCGACCTCGCGGTTGAAGCGGCGCTGCACGTTACGCTCGCAAGTCTCGCGGAAGCAAGGCTCATCAGGAGCGCGCGCGATGTGTCGGACGGCGGCATCGCTGTCGCGCTGTCTGAAGGCTGCTTTGAGCACGGCGTCGGGGTTCGCGCGCACCTCGCCGAAGGTGCTGACCTGCCGGTGGCATGGCGACTGTTCCACGAGGGAGCTTCGCGCGTTGTGATCACGTGCGATCCCGGCAATCTCGCCGCCGTACGCAAGGTGGTCGAGGCCACAGGCTCTCTTCTGGTTGAGGATATCGGCGAGACGGTCGACGAGCAGTTCGCCATTGCTGTGAATGGCTACACGGTGATTGATGAGCCGGTGCAGGGCCTGCGGCATCGATGGGACGTGGCGCTTGAAGCAATGCTGCACGAGGTGGTGGCGTAATGCGGAAACTGCTGATGGAAGGCATGCCGGGGGAAACGACAGCTGCCGAACGGACGCAACTGGCAGAAATCCGCGGTACAGACAGCGACGGCCTCTACTCCGTGCGTGAGCCGGGGGACGGCTTTCAGGACGAGTGTGGGGTCGCTGCCGTGTTCGGACACCCGGAGGCGGCGAGACAAGTGTATCTGTCACTGTATGCGTTACAGCATCGCGGGCAGGAGTCCGCGGGTATCGCCGCTGCCGACGGCAATAATCTTTCAAATATCAAAGGGATGGGCCTGGTTGCCGATATTTTTTCTGAGGATGTCCTTGGGAAACTGCAGGGCGACATGGCCATCGGCCATACGCGTTACTCGACCACCGGCGACTCCGCGCTGCTCAATGCGCAGCCGATCCGCGTCGACTCCACCAAGGGCCTCATCGCGATTGCGCATAACGGCAATCTCATAAACCTCGGCAACCTGCATGCCCGGCTTGAGCGCGAGGGCGCCTTCTTCCAGACCACTTCGGACTCCGAGATCATCGTGCAGCTCATCGCGCACTCTGCCGAGGGCACGCTGGTGGATGCCATCGCAGACTCGCTCCGCCAGGTTGACGGCGCATTTTCGATCGTGATGATGACGCGCGATCGCATCTTCGCCGCCCGCGATCCGCGCGGCTTCCGTCCGCTCTCGATGGGCCGCATCATTAACGCTGACGAGCCCGATACCATAGTCTTCGCGTCTGAAACCTGCGCTTTCGATCTGCTGCACGCGAAGTATGAGCGCGACGTCGCGCCCGGTGAATTGATCATGGTTTCAAAGGACGGCGTGACCTCGCGCCAGTATGCGAGCGGCATTCCCCAAGCATCCTGCATCTTTGAGCACGTTTACTTCGCGCGCCCCGACTCGCGCATCTTCGGCCGCTGGGTGCAGGACTCGCGCGAGGAGATGGGCCGCCAACTCGCCCGCGAGTCGCACGTCGATGCCGACCTGGTCGTTCCCGTGCCTGACTCCGGCGTGACCGCGGCCCTGGGTTATGCCGCTGAAAGCGGTCTGCCGTTCCGCTTCGGCCTGATCCGGAACCACTATGTGGGCCGAACTTTTATTGAGCCCGAGCAGCGCGTCCGCGACTTCGGTGTCCGACTCAAACTCAACCCCGTGCGTAATCTGCTTGAAGGCAAGCGCATTGTGCTGATTGATGATTCCATCATCCGTGGCACGACCAGCCGCAAGATCGTGCGCATGGTCCGCGCAGCGGGCGCGAGCGAGGTACACCTGCGTATCTCCTGTCCGCCAACTGTCTCGCCCTGCTTTTACGGCGTCGATACGCCCTCAAAAAAAGACCTGATCGCAGCGAATAACTCGATCGAAGAAATCCGAAAGTATATCGAAGCCGATTCACTCGCCTATCTCTCTCTCGAAGGCACCAAACGCAGTGTCGCCGGCGACGAAGGCGATAAGTTCTGCGTCGCCTGTTATACAGGCCAGTACCCTACTGCGTGGGTCGATGTGGATGAAATCCTGCCGGCGCCCGCGCTGCGCGCCTAAGTTCCGCAAAGTCGATAAAACAGGCACAACCGCCAGGCCGTGCGTACGCTTCTACACACCAGGAGATACAGCCATGGCGAAGTATGGACCCAAAGCACAGGAGTCGGTCGGGCGCGAGATGAAGGCGATGAAAGAGGGCAAGCTGCGTTCAGGCAGCGGGGCGAAGGTGACAAACCCGAAGCAGGCGATCGCCATCGGACTCTCTGAAGCGCGAAGCGAAGGCGCTAAAATGCCGCCCCCACCTCCCGGTACCGCTTCCGCTGAAAAGGACGGAAGCGGCGCGAAAAAAGCAGCGACCAGGAAATCCGCTGCAAAAAAGTCGCCCTCAAAGAAAGCTGCTACGAAAAAAGCTCCTGCGAAAAAGACAGCAACAAAGCGCTCCAGCTAACTGAACCGCGCACGCTTCCCACTCACCGGCCTAGCTGCTCTTCGAAGTGGAACCGCCGCTTGAAGAACCGGACGAGTCGCCGGTGCTTGGAGCTTTCGACGAATTACTCGGCGACCCAGACGACCCGGAAGAACCTGACGACCCGGAAGATGGCGCGCTCCCGCCGGATGCTTTCGACGAGGATCCACCGCTGTCCCCGGAACCGCCGCTTGAGGGAGCAGCGGACTTACTCTCGCCGCTCGCAGAGCTCTCAGACCTGGACTCGCTGTTGCTCGCGCCCTTGCGTGTATCTCCGCCGCTCCTGCCGTAGTCCGTCAGGTAAAAGCCGGAACCTTTGAATTGGAGTGCAGGCGCGGAGATGAGCCGCTCGACTGCGCCGCCGCACTTCGGGCATTCCTTCCAATCAGGAGCGCTGAAGCTTTGAATCTTCTCAAAAACGTGGCCGCACTGGGTGCAGCGATACTCGTACAACGGCACGGTTCACCTGCGAAAAACGGGATGCCTTATTGTAGCGGAGCCGCTACCTCGGCAGCGTCACAATGCGGACGGCATGAACCGCTTCAACCCCGCGCAGCTGGCGCAGCAATGCGGGCGTGGCCTCGCCATCCACCTGGATGACCGCCAGCGCCGTGCCCTGCGCGGTACCTTCCGCGCGCCCCAGCGCAAAGTTTGCGATGTTGATGCCGTGTTCGCCGATCACCGTACCCAGCTTGCCGATCACGCCCGGCACATCGCTGTTGCGCACCACCAGCAGGGTGCCTTCAAGCGGCGCCTCGATCGCGATGCCTTCCAGCTGCAGCAGGCGCGCGACGCCGGCCCGCGCCGCCAGGCTGCCGCCCTCGCGCGTGTGCAGGGTTATCGCGAGAGCGCTGCCGCCGCCCGGCAGCTTTTCCTCGTGTACCCGCACCCCGCGCTCCGCCGCAACCTGCGGTGCGTTGATGCGGTTCGCGCCTTCGCTCGTGCCCAGCACACCGGCGAGCGCCGCGTTACGGACCATCTCCGTCTCAGCCTCGGCCAGCGCGCCGCAGTAGCTTACAGCAATGCTTTCCAGGCCGCCGCTCTCTGCCGGCAACAGCTGGGCCAGTACGCTGCCCAGTCGCTCGGCAGCGCCGGCAAAGGGCGCCAGCGCAAGGTACTGTTCGTGGCTCAGCGACGGGCTGTTGACCGCGTTCTGCACCACGCCCAACTTGAGATATGCACGCACCTGCCCGGCTATCTGGATGCCCACCGCTTCCTGCGCTTCGCTCGTCGAGCCTGCGATATGCGGCGTCAGCAAAACGTTCGCCATCCCGAACAGCGGCGAATCTTTCAGCGGCTCCTGCTCGAACACATCGAGCGCCGCCCCTGCCAACTCGCCTTTCGTGAGCGCCGCGGCAAGCGCCGGCACGTCGATCAGCTCGCCGCGCGCGCAGTTGATCACGCGCGCCGTCTTCTTCATCAGCGAAAGGTTCGCCGCGTTTACGATGCCGTGTGTCTGCGGAGTAAGCCCCACGTGCAGCGACAGGTAGTCGCTCGCGCGAAACAGCTCCTCCGGGTACACCAGCCGCACGTCATGCTCACGTGCCACTGCCGCTGCGACAAATGGATCATGCCCAACCAGCGTCATACCAAATGCGCGCGCGCGTTTCGCGACCTCAAGCCCGATGCGGCCCAGCCCGAGGATCCCGAGCGTCTTGCCGCGCAGCTCGGAGCCCGCGAGCGTCTTCTTCTCCCAGCGCCCGGCGTGCAGCGCGGTGTTCGCGCGCGGCAGCTCCCGCGCAAGCGCCAGCATTAGTCCAAGCGTCAGCTCGGCCACGGCAGTCGCATTGGCGCCCGGTGTATTCATCACGACGATGCCCCTGCGCGTCGCTGCGGCTGCGTCAATGTTATCGACGCCCACCCCTGCGCGGCCAATCACTCTAAGCCTGGGCGCAGCCGCCAGCAGCGCATCATCCACCTGCACGGCTGAGCGCACCACCAGCGCATCCGCGTCGTGCAGCGCCTCCCGCAGAGAGGTGAACTGGTCATGCGTCAGCACCACCCAGCCCGGCTCTTCGCGCAGCACCGCGACTGTCGCGGGCGAAACTTTCTCAGCCAGCACAATCTTCATGCCGTCGCTCCCGCGGGCTTGTGCGCGCACTCGGCAAGGTCGCGCCCGCATGGGCACGCTGCGCGGTTCGTCAGCATCTCCACGGCGGTCGCGTACACGCGCTGCGCCGCGGTCAACGCGACACCCAGCTCCACGCCCGGCAGGCGCAGCGATTCGACCGCGACATGCTCAAGCGCGCCAATCAATGCAATCGTGTCCATGTAATCGAAGAAACCCAGGTGCGCGATGCGGAAGATCTGACCCTTCATCTCGCCCTGTCCATTCGTGATCACCGCGCCGAACCGCGCCTTCAGCTCTTTTACGATGACGCCCGAGTCGACCCCCTCCGGCGACAGTACGGCGGTGCACGCGGCCGATGGCGCTACCGGTGCAAACAGCTTTAGACCCAGTGCTTCCAGCGCAGCGCGCATCATCGCGGCACACGTCTCCGCATTGTTCACCAGCGCCATGCGCCCCGCCGCCAGGTCGCCATCAGCTTGCGCGGCGATAAACTCGAACGCCGCAGCCAGTCCTGCGATCAGCGACACGGCGGGTGTGTACGCCGACTCCGCCTTATGCGCGTTCTTTCGCTCCTTGCGCAGATCGAAGTAGTACCGCGGGTTCAGCGAAAACTCCATCGAGCCCCACGCCTTCTCGCTCACCGAAAGGTACGATAGCCCCGGCGGAATCATCACCGCCTTCTGCGATCCGCCGATCATGATGTCAACGTCCCGGTCCACCTCGAAATGCGTCGTGCCCAGGCCCGTGATCGCGTCCACCACCAGCAGCGCGTCGCTTTTCTGCGCTCGCAGCAGCTCCGCTACCGCAGGCACACAGTGGCGCGTCCCGGTCGAGGTTTCGGTCGCCTGCATGAACACCGCACGGGTTTCAATCCGCAGCGCCTTCTTAACTTCGTCGATAGAGAAGGTCTCGCCATACGGCGCTGAAACCACATCCACATCGCACGAGAACGCGCGGCCAAGTGCCGTCCAGCGCTCGCCGAATTTGCCGGCCGAGAGCACCAGGATCCGATCGCCCGGCGAGGTAATGTTGCTCATCGCGGCTTCCATCGCGCCCGTGCCCGAGGACGCCAGCAGCAGCACGTCATTCTGCGTGCCGACAAATAATTTCAGGTCGCGCAGCACCCGCTCGAACAGCCTGCGAAACTCAGGCGTGCGATGGTGCATGTCCGCCGCGGCCATGGCAAACTGCGCAGCTGGTAGAAGGGGCGTGGGTCCAGGAGTAAACAGGCGGGTCTTGCGGATCATGGGGTGGGCAAGCCTTTCCGTGCCGGCCGCATACGGGCAGCGTTATGGCCGCAATTGTAGCCTGCCCGACCGGAACGGGAAGAAGCCCTACAATGAAACGTTTAGAGCGAGGTAAGCCATGAGCGATGAAACACCAGGCATTGGACTTGTAAAACTGATCGACACAGACGTCGTTCTGGCGATGAAGGCCCGCGACAGCGTACGCCTGGAGACACTTCGAATGGTCAAAGCCGCGCTTAAGAATCGTTCGATCGACAAGCGCGAGCCGCTTACCGAGGCGGAAGCGCAGGCCACTCTAACCACACTCATCAAGCAGCGTCGGGAGTCCATTGAGCAGTTCACCAAAGGCAACCGTCCGGAGCTCGCCGAGAAAGAGGCCGGCGAAATTACGCTGATTGAAGCCTACCTGCCTCAAGCCGTTGGCGCCGACCAGCTAAAGCAGTTGATTGCCGGGGTACTGGCGGAACTGAAGGAGAGCGGGATGAGTCTCGATGCAAAGTCGATGGGGCCTGCGATGAAAGCGGTCAATGAGCGTATCAAGACGCTCGAATTGCGTGCTGACGGCCGACAGGTCAGCGACCTGGTGAAAGCAGAACTGGCGCAAGCCTGAGCTTTGCGCCAGCTGTTGCTTAAGCAGATCAGCGATGCTGTTTGCCGTTTCTCTGCGCGATCGAGGCCGGCTGCCGGAGCGCCCCTGGTTCCACGCCCTGCTTTTGACTGCCAACAGCCTCGGTGTGGATATTTCCCGCAGTCTTCAGGTGTGCCGCGTGGGAATGCGCGTGGCCTCCTTCATCCGGCACCGGAACAGGATCGACCCTGGTCTCCGCTGTTTGCACGACCACTTCTTCATGCCGGCTTTGCTGCTTGTTGTCAGGATGTGCTTTTGTCTGGGACACGTTCATCTCCTTGGTCGGGGTCTTCGATGAGGAACTCCACCGATTGCGGTGTAGGCTTTACGGCACTCGTATCGACCGCGGTATCGCCGAAATCTCGCGCGCCATACTCGTAGTCTCTGCCGCCTTTAGCGTCCTGTTGCTCGTTTGCGGCCCGCGTACTTTCCTCTTCGTTCAGCCCCCAGCCTTGCTCGTGGGCATGTTCACCGGCAAGGCTGCGGGTGTGACTTGTAAATCCGGATGGATCGGGCTTTTTGTCTTCCGCCATGGCACCTCTTCCTGTCTTCTTAAGATGGGCTACAGCGAGCGGGAGGTAGCCTGCGTTTTCGATCAGCCGCTTACCTGAACTCCGGGAAATCCGCTTCAAGCGTCGTCTCCTGCCATGCGTCGAGGTCCTGTTTCACTGCGTCCAGCTTCTTCTTCACCAGGTCCAGCCCCGGCTTGCCGAGCACCAGGCGCAGCGGCGCATTCTCTGCTTCCACTGCCTTGATCATCGCCTCACCGGCACGGACCGGATCGCCCGGCTGCTTGCCGCTGTTCTTGCGGGTCTGGCGTCGGCGCTCGCCCGCGGTCTGGTCGTAGTCCTCGATCACCGTCTTCGACTCAAGCAAAGACCGGCCTGACCAGTCCGTACGGAACGGCCCCGGCTCGACGATCAAAACCTTGATGCCCAGCGGCTTGAGCTCGATCGCAAGCGATTCCGACATGCCTTCCAGCGCATACTTGGTCGCGTGATAGTAACCGGTCGCCCCAAAGCTCACCATCCCGCCGATCGAGGAAATATTCACGATATGGCCGCTCTTGCGCTTGCGCATCCCGGGCAGCACGGCATTGGTTAAAGCAACCAGCCCAAAGAAATTGGTCTCGAACATTGCCCGGACCTGGTCGTCTTCTCCCTCTTCAATGGCGGCAAGGTAGCCGTAGCCGGCATTGTTTACGAGCACATCGATGCGCCCGAACTTCTCCTCGGCCTGCTTCACGGCGTCTGTGACCTGGGTCCGGTCTGTCACATCCAGCTTCAGCGCGAGGGCATTTTCTTCATGGCCCTCCAGCAGGTCGTTCAGCTGCTCCGGCTTGCGAGCTGTGACGACCGCGCGCCAGCCCCGGGCAAGCACCAGCCTGGCAAGCTCTTTTCCAAGCCCGGTCGAGCAACCGGTAATGAACCATACGGGCGATTGTTGCTGTGTCATTCCACTCTCCTGCACAGTTCGATGCTTTCCTTGCAGGAGTAATCAACCGGCTACTGCTTCCCCGGCAGGATGCGCACAAACGTGCCCTCCGGCAGCACGCCCTCCACCAGGTGAACCACGCCATTCTTCACGAAACCGGTTACCTCCGCCGGCAGTGCCTGCTGTGCCACCGGCAAGGTGCCCTGGGCGCGCGAGGCAGCCGTCGTTGCCCGTTCCGGAGGGGCCGGCGCCGCGAGCTTTACTGGATTCGGCGCGGCAAAGCGGCCTGCCGAGGGCCTGCCCGCCGGTCCTTTACCCGTTCCGCGGTCCATCGCCTCGTTGGCCAGGCGGTCGGCTTCCTTGTTTTTCCCGCGCAGCACGTGCTGCATCTCAAACCGGCCCAGCTTCGCCACACGCCGCTTCGCTTCCTCGTACAGCGGCTTCAGGTCGGGACTTTTGACGCTGTACTGCCCTTTCATCTGCTTCACCATCAGCTCGGAGTCCGAGACCACGCGCAGCTCGCGCGCTCCGTGCGTCACTGCCCAGTCGAGCGCGGCCAGCAACCCGGAATACTCGGCCACATTGTTGGTCTTGACGCCGATAAACTCGCCAAGCTCCGCCAGGGCCGCGCCGTTCTCGCCCTGGATAAACACCCCATACCCCGCGGGCCCGGGATTTCCACGCGACCCGCCGTCACAAAAAGCCGTTACCCGGCCTTCCAATGCTTCCTTTGTCATGGGAACAAGTGTAAAGCGGCCTACTCTGTCCCGGGTTTCGCCTGCTCATCGCGAAACAGCAGCTCCGGCGCGGCCCGGCCCGCGCGCGCGGCAGGCCGCCGGTCGAGCAGGCCCAGGAGTTCGCGCAGCTCGCCGCGCACCTGCTTTAGCCGCGCCTTCGCCCGCTCACCTGTACCGTCTGCCGGCGAAGGCAGCGGCAACTCCGGCTGCAGTCGCAGGTAGGCCGGTACCGCGGCCTCTTCGGCCAACACGCCTTTGGCCCCGACAATCGTGTAGCCCTCTTCGTGCAGCAGCCGCTTGATGCGCAGCGCCATCTCCACATCGCGCCTGCGGTACAGGCGCTGCCCAGTGCCGCTCTTGCCTGGCCGCAGCTGTGCGAACTCCGTCTGCCAGAAGCGCAGCACATAGGTCTCGACGCGGCACAGGGCGGCAACTTCGCCGATGCGGAAGTACAGTTTGTCTGGAATGGCGGGTGGATCGGCAAGGGGAGCGCCACCGCCGTGACCGCCTGCAGTGCCGTGCACCTTCTGCCCGTGCACCTTTTGATTGATACCGCTGCCACGCTTCGCCATAGGCACAGGGACACGCTACTTCCGGCAGTATAGCGACCCATCCGCGCGTCCTGCTTGCTTTTTCGTCCGTCATTTTCGCCGCTGCCCGGGAGCCGCGCAGCGCAGCTCTCATTTTCCGGAACAAGCCGCCGCAACCGCGCGTATCCTCATCGGCAAACGAAAGCGCGGAGGAAAGGCGACAGTGATGAGCAGAAGGAATCGGGCAGCGCAGGCAGCGGCGCTGGCTGGCATGGTCATGCTGGTCGGCTGTTCTGTAAACGTCAACAAGGACAGGGACGGGCAGGACAAGGATGTCTCAATCCATACGCCATTCGGGGGCATGCAGGTCCACAAGGGCGAGAACGGGAGCGTAAGCACCGGATTGCCCATTTACCCGGGCGCCATCCTGGCCTCGAGCGACGAGAGCAACAGCAAATCGGTGGATATGCGGATGGGTTTCGGACAGTGGCAGCTGCGCGTGCAGGTAGCCAGCTATGTTGCAAGCGACCCGGAAGCGAAGGTGCAGGCATTTTACACAAAGGCGCTCGGCACCTATGGCGACGTCATTACCTGCCGCGGCAACGCCCCGGTAGGCACGCCCACCCGCACTACCGCCGGGCTCACCTGCAAGGACGACGACAGCAACCAGCACGTGAATGTGACCCATGGCGCTGATCTTGAGCTGAAAGCGGGTTCTGCACGCCGCCAGCATATCGTCGCCTTCGACAGGGACAAGCACCCCGGCACGCACTTTACCCTGGTCGCGCTGACTTTGCCCGGAAAGGGCGACCACGCGACGGACAAGGAAGATGCGGAGAGCAGCAGCAGCAGCGAAGAGTAGCGGGGCGGATATGTCAGACTGGAGAAGCCTCCATGTCCACCTTGTGCCACAACTGCGGCAGCTCTGTCCCGGAACGCTCGGCCTACTGCCCTGAGTGCGGCGCGCCCCAGCTGCGCGTGCAGACACTCGAGCAGCGCGAAACAGCCCAGCGCGACGCCACTGAGCCCGAAACAGACGGTTCACCCGCAGGTGCTGAACAGCACCCGCGGCACGCCGGAGAGGTCGACTGGCCGGCAGCGGTCCGCGCTTCGGCAATCTTTGCCATCCCTGCCGGCCTGCTGGTCGCCCTGCGTGAAAACCCCGGTTTTTTTGACATGGTCTGGGTCGTTCTCGGTGTCATCTGGGCGCTTCGCTTCTATCGCCGCCGCGCTCCGCGCTCGCCTGCTCTAACGCCCAGGCTCGGCGGTCGCATCGGCCTGCTGCTCGGCCTGTTTACCGCGATCGTGACCGTTGGCGCGCAAGCGCTTCGGCTGCTGGTCGAGCGATTCGGATTGCACCACGGTTCCGCCATCGATGGGCGCCTGCAGAGCTACGCGCAGCTTGAAATCGACCTCATCAACGCGAGCAATCCCGAGGCGGCAAAACAGTTTGCGTGGCTCGCGCACTTCTGGCTCTCGCCCGAGGGCAAAAGCGTTCTGCTGCTGCTTACCCTGTTGAGCGCGACCATGTCTATCCTCTTCTTTGCGTGGCTTGCCGGGCGCTTTACTATTCGCTTCAGCGCGGCGCGCCCACGCAGGCGATAGCCCCTGCCTCTCCATGCAGATCGTGGGCCGTCGCGATCCTGCTCGACTGCCGATTGAACTTTCCTGCTGCCTGCTCCCTGCCCCCTCCACCCTTCCCTCAACATCCTGCGTTATTCTGGAGCGGACCCTACACGAGAGCCCATGACCGATACCGCCGCACTCCCTTCAAAGCTTCGCGAAAAAGGCCGCATTCTGTCGCCGTCCGAGATCGAGCGCACCCTCGTCCGGCTTGCCCACCAGGTCATTGAGAAAAACCACGGCAGCGCAAATCTCGGACTCGTCGGCATCAAGCGTCGGGGCGTACCGCTTGCCCAGCGGCTCGCCGCGCTGATTGAAGGCATTGAGAAGCAGCCGGTTGACGTCGGCGCGCTCAACATTGAGTTCTACCGCGACGACCTGACCACGCATGATGTGCGCCCCGTCGTTCACCCCGCCGAGATCGGCTTCGATGTGACGGGCCGCAACATTATCCTGGTCGACGACGTGCTGTACACCGGCCGAACCACTCGCGCAGCGCTCGATGCGCTGTTCGCGCATGGCCGTCCCAATCGCGTCCAACTGCTCGTACTCATCGACCGAGGCCATCGCGAGCTGCCCATCGAAGCAGGCTTCATCGGGCGCACCGTGCAGACCTCCCGCCAGGAAATCATCGAGGTCAAACTCCGCGAGATCGATGGCGAAGAGCAGGTGCTGATCGTCGAGCGCATCCCCGACACGGCGGGGCAGTAAACCTTGCTGGGCAAGCCACACGTTCCGGGCTCGCTGCTGGGCATTGAGGACCTGTCGCTTGAGGAAGTCGGCAGCATTCTCCGCTTTTCGACCGAGCTCGAAAACGAAGCCCCGCTGCTTCGCGCCCAGCGCCTCGCCAAACGCCGCGTCGCGCTGCTCTTTTATGAATCAAGCACGCGCACCCGGACCTCCTTCGAGCTCGCCGCGAAAGCCCTCGGCGCCGATACCACGCTGATCAGCTCCAAATCCTCCAGCATTGAAAAAGGCGAGTCGCTCAAGGACACCGGCCTCACCCTGCGCGCGCTCGGCGCTGAAGCCATCATCCTGCGCAATGCCTTTTCCGGGGCCCCCTGGCTGCTCGAATTGTTGACCGGCCTGCCCATCCTGAACGCCGGCGACGGCATGCACCAGCACCCATCGCAGGGCCTGCTCGACCTGCGAACGCTGCTTCGCGTTCTACGTGAAAGCACCACAAACATCACTGCCGACACCCTCGCCGGCGTCACCGTCACCATCTCGGGCGACATCCTGCACAGTCGCGTCGCGCGCTCCAACGCCCTGCTGCTGCCGCGCCTGGGCGCCCGCGTCCTGCTCTGCGGGCCAGAGCCGCTGCTGCCGGAGATCGCCGCCGCGCTCGGCCCCAACCTCACCATAGTTCGTAGCCTCGACGAAGCGCTCGCGCAGTCGCACGTCGTCATGATGCTTCGCATACAGGCCGAGCGCCTCGCCGGGCTTCACCTCGACCTCGAAGCCTACCGCGAGGGCTTCCAGCTCAACGAAGAACGCCTCGCGCGGCACCCCTCGCTCTGGATCATGCACCCCGGCCCCATGATCCGCGGACTTGAAATCGTGGACGCCGCAGCCGACTCGCCGCGCTCGCTGATCGAGGAGCAGGTGCGCCACGGCGTCTCTATCCGCATGGCTCTCGTCGCCCGCGCGCTCGCCGCCCCCGGAGCCTCCGCATGAACCTGCTGATCCGCAACGCCCGCCTCATCGACCCCGGGAGCAACACCGATGCAGCGCACGATCTGCTTTTCAGCAGTGGCAGCGTCGTTAAAATCGAGTCCCCAAACTCCATCGACGCAGCCGATGCCGAGGTCATCGACGCCTCCGGTCTCGTCCTCGCCCCCGGCCTCATCGACATCCATGTCCACCTGCGCGAGCCCGGCCAGACATGGAAGGAAACCATCGCCTCCGGCACCCGCGCCGCCGCCGCCGGCGGCTTTACCACCGTCTGCGCCATGCCCAACACCGTGCCGGTGATCGACACGCCGGAGTGGACCCGCTGGCTCCAGGCGCCTGCCCGCAACGCTGCCATCCGCGTATTGCCTATGGCCGCCGCCACCGTTGGCAGCCTCGGCGAGGCCCTGACCAACTACACCGCGTTGAAAGAAGCAGGCGCCGTCGGCGTCACTGACGACGGCAAACCGATCGGCGTGGGCGGGGGCGGCGACGCCATCATGCGCCAGGCTCTCGAAGCCGCCGCGCGCGCCGGCCTACCGGTCTCGCAGCATGCCGAAGACACCCGCATGACCATTGGCGCGTCCATGAACGCGGGCGCGCTCGCCTTCCGCATGGGCTTGCGCGGCATGCCCGTTGAAGCCGAGTCGAGCCTCGTCGAGCGAGATATCGCGCTCGTGCGCGAGCTGACTGCCTCGCTCGCAGCCGAGCGCCTGCGACCCCACCTGCACGTCCAGCACATCTCGACCAGGAAAGCGCTTGACGCCGTCCGCTCCGCGAAAGCCGAGGGGCTGCACGTCACCTGTGAGGTCATGCCCCACCACTTCGCACTCAACGAGCACGCCGTCGAAGACTACAACACCCACGCCAAAATGAACCCGCCGCTCCGCTCCGAGGCCGACCGCCTCGCGATGCTCGAAGGCCTGTTCGACGGTTCGATCGACTGCATCGCCACCGACCACGCCCCCCACGCGGCGTTCGAGAAAGAGCAGGAGTTCGAGCGAGCGCCCAACGGCATCACCGGGCTCGAAACTGCCCTCGGCCTCGCCCTCGCCATCCTGCACGCCGAGCACGGCATGCCCCTGTCCCGGGTGCTCGCCTTGCTTTCAACCGCCCCCGCACGCCTGCTGTCGCTTGAAAACCTTGGCACTCTCGCAGTCGGCGCCCATGCTGACGCCGTTCTCTTCGACCCGGCAGCCACCTGGACGTTTCACTCCGCTACTGCCCTCAGCCGCTCAAAAAACTCGCCGTTCGACGGTTGGACGATGCAGGGCCGTGTTCACTCGACCATTAGCGCGGGCCGCATCGTTTACACCGCACCGCCGCCCGGCGAACCGGCACAATAAGCACATGCCCGAGGGTGACCCCGCACAAGCCGGCAGCACCGCTGCCTTTCGCTCCCGCGACTTTCGTCTCTACCAGGCCGCCCGCTGCGCCGTCGTCATCGGCGCCGAGGCCCAAGCCCTCGCCGTCGCCTGGCAGGTCTACCAGATCACCCACCGCGCCATTGACCTCGGCTTCACCGGCCTCGCCCTGTTCCTTCCCGGACTGCTCTTTCTTCTGCCCGCCGGTCATGTCGCCGACCGCTTCGACCGCCGCAGCGTGGTCCTCGTCTGCTACTCGCTCCAGTTCGTCTGCACCATAGCGCTGCTCTGGTACGCGTGGATAGGCCTGCACCGCATCCTGCCCATCTACTGCGTTCTGTTTCTCGTCGGCTCAGGCCGCGCGTTTTCAGGCCCAGCTTCCTCCGCGCTTATTCCCAACCTCGTGCCAAAGGAGCACTTCGTCAACGCCGTCACCTGGGGCGCCACCATTTTCCAGATCGCCACCATCTCCGGCCCCACCATCGGCGGCTTCCTCTACACGCTCCCTGCTTTCAGCGGCATCGCCGGACGATTCTCCGGTCCGGGCGTCGTCTACGCCTTCGCCCTCGTGACCCTCGCCTGGTATCTCGCACTCATCAGCCGGATCCACGCGCGGCCCGGACGCATGGAGCACAAGGCCATCTCCGCCGATGTCGTCCTCGCCGGAGTTCGCTATGTCATGCGTACGCAGGTGCTGCTCGGCTCCATTTCGCTCGACCTGTTCGCGGTACTGCTCGGCGGCTCGGTCGCCCTGCTGCCCATCTATGCTGAAAACATCCTGCACATCGGCCCGCGCGGTCTTGGCCTGCTGCGCGCCGCGCCCGGCATCGGCGCACTGGCGGTCTCGCTCCTGCTCACTTTCCGACCCATCCGCAAAAGCGCGGGCGTCCGCATGCTGTCCTGTGTTGCGATTTTCGGCGCCGCGACGGTCCTCTTCGGCCTGTCGCACTCGGTCTGGCTGTCGCTTTTCGCGCTGGTGCTTACCGGCTGCGCCGACATGGTCTCCGTCGTCATCCGCTCGTCGATCCTGCAACTCGCCACGCCGCCCCACATGCGCGGACGCGTCTCCGCCGTCAACTCGCTCTTCCTCGGCGCCTCGAACGAACTGGGCGAATTTGAAAGCGGCGCTACCGCCCAATGGCTGGGCACCGTGCGCGCCGTCGTCCTGGGCGGTGTCGGCTCACTCGCGGTGACAGGTCTCTGGGCAGTCTTCTTCCCGAATCTCCGCCGCGTCGACGCCCTCACGTCCGAGTCGCTGCTCCCGGCAGAAATCGAAGAAAACGCCATCGATACGCGCAAGATGTAAACGACGAGCAACGCGAGTCACCACAAACGCCCGCACCTCCACAGAAACGAGCACCCGCCACGAAGTGGCCGCAAGTCGCGCAGGCGGTCTTACCCTGTCGTTCTAAGCCCGGCAGAGATGCCGTTGATCGTCCCTGCAATCGCGCGGTTAACCTCAGCCGTATCCTCGCCCGCGCGCTTGCGCCGCAGCAGGTCGACCTGGATCAGCGACAGCGGATCGACATACGGGTTACGCAGGCGGATCGACCGCGCCAGTACCGCGTTCGTCTCCAGCAGTTCCGTCTGCCCGGTCACCGCCAGCACCATTTCGAGCGACAGACGGTACTCCGCCGCGAGCTTGCCGAACACGCGCTCGCGCAGCGCCGCATCCGGTACCAGCGAGGCGTACAGCGCAGCGATGCCCAGGTCGGCCTTCGCCAGCGCGACCTCCACGTTGCGGATCAGATCGGTAAACAGCGGAAACTCGCCCATCATCGCGCGCAGCCGCTCCGCCCCGCCGGCCTGTTGACTGTACCGGTGCAGCGCCTGGCCAACGCCGAACCACGCCGGGATCAGCAACCGGCTCTGCGTCCAGCCAAACACCCACGGAATTGCGCGCAGGCTTTCGAGTGTGCGTTTACCGCCGCGCCGCGCTGGCCGCGAGCCGATCTTCGCGTGCTCCAGCTCCGCCATCGGCGTAGCCGTTTCAAAGAAGTAAAACACCTCCGGATCGTCCAGGATGCCAGCCCGATAGAACTCGAATGCCGTCTTCGACAGCGTGTCAAGCGCCTCTTCCCACTCCTGCGGCAGCTCCCCGGTAAAGTGTCCGCCGGCTTTAAGGTTCGGCCGCGCCAGCGCGTCCAGCGATGCCGCAATCATCAGCTCCAGGTTGCGCTCTGCCAGCACTGTGTCGCCGTACTTCCAGTTCAGCACCTCGCCCTGCTCCGTCAGGCGAATCCCGCCGTCGAACGACTCCAGCGGCTGTGCGTAAATTGCTCGGTGCGTCGGTCCGCCGCCGCGCCCTACCGTGCCGCCGCGCCCATGGAACAGCCGCAGCGTGATGGCCGCCTCGTGCGCCACCCGGTGCAGCGCCCGGTGCGCCCGGAAAATCTCCCACGTGCTCGAAAGCATGCCGCCGTCTTTGTTCGAGTCGGAGTACCCGAGCATCACTTCCTGCACATTGCCCCAGCTCGCCAGCAGCTTGCGATACTCGGGGTCTGCCCATAACCCGCGGCACACCTCCGGCGCATTCCGCAGGTCCTCGATCGACTCGAATAGCGGCACCGGCATCAGGCCCGGGTCGCGTCCTTCCGCTGCCGGGTTTACCCCGCCGAACCGCGCCAGCCACAACACCGCCAGCACATCCTCCCGGCTCGTCGCGCCGGAGATGACGTAGGTGCGAATCGCCTCCGGGACTGCGCTGCGCTTCACCTCCGCGATCGCCTGGAACGTCCCCAGTACATCCAGCGTTTGCGGGCTGAACGGCTTCGGCACCGTGCCGCGCGCGCCCTCGCCACAACCCGCAATCTCATCCAGCGCCTGCGTGTGGAAACGCGCGTGCTGTCGAACATCCAGCGTGTGCAGGTGAAGCCCGAACGTGCGCGCCAGCAATAGAAGCGGATCCACCAGTGTCTCTGCCAGGCGATCGCCGCCATGCGCGTGCAGGCTCGCCCGCAGCAGTCGCAGGTCGTCGATAAACTCGTGCGCGCCGGCATACGCAGGCAGCGCCGTCAGCGCGGCTTCCATGCTGCCCGCCTCTCCTGCGCCGGCTCCAAGCGTGTTCGCCAGCCGCGCACCCATGCACGCGGCGAACCGCCGATAGTGCTCGAACTCGAAGTACGCCGCAAACCGGTCGTTCGCCTGGCCGGCATCGAGCGCGCGCAGGTACTCCGCCAGCTTTGCCAGCAGCTCCGCGCTCGCAGGCACCTGCTGCGACGAGCTCGTCAGCAGGCTGATCAGCTTCTGTATCCCAGCTTCGTACTGCGTCAGCAGCCGCGCCCGCGCAGCCGCGATCGCGGTTAACGTAACCGATGGTGTTACAAATGGATTACCGTCCCGGTCTCCGCCGATCCACGAGCCGAACGACAGCAGCAGCGGCATCTCCGCAGCGTCGAGCTCGATGCCATATTCACTCTGCAGCGCGCTTGCGACCTCGGTGTACAGCGGCGCCAGCGTCGCGAAAATCGAAACTTCGTAGTAGTCGAGTCCCATCTTGATCTCGTCCGCGACCGAAGGCTGCCGGCTGCGAATCTCGTCCGTCTGCCACAGCGCCGTGATCTCCGCGGTCAACTCGTTCTGCAGGCTGTGCAGCTCGCCATCGGCCAGCGGAATCCGGTCCAGCGCCTCCAGCAGCTCACCCATCCGCCGCCGCTTGAACAGCACCGAACGCCGCGCAATCTCCGTCGGGTGCGCCGTAAACACCGGGGTAATGTCGATCTTCTTGATCTCCGCCAGCGCCTCGTCCGCCGTCACGCCGGCAGCTTTCATGGCTCGCAATGTTCCGCGCAGCGACCCGCGCTGCAGCGCCGCCTCGCCGCTAATCTGCGCCGCCGTCCTGCGACGTTTGCGGTGGTTCGTCTCCGCCAGGTTCGCCAGTTCAAAATAGAACGCAAACGCCCGTGTCAGCTGGTATAGCTCGCCCACCGGCAGCTGGCTGATGCTGATCACCGCTTTCTGTAGCCGCTGGTCCGCGGCATGCAGGTCGCCCGAAGCCTGCTCCTCACGCCTGCGAATCGCGTTCAGCCGCAGCTCTTCCACCTCGGCAAACAATGCGTCCCCGGCCTGCTCGCGCAGCACCTCGCCCAGCAGCATGCCCAGCGAGCGCACGTCGCGTCGCAGCGGCGCTTCCTTTTCTTCAGGGGCGCGCGCCTCCAATTCGGCAAGGCGTGCGGTCCAGCTTTCCGGTTTCCAGAGCGGCGGCGGCAGGGTTCCCATGTGCCGATTATGCCTGACCGGGCACACAGGCCGCCTCCCATCCAGGCGGGCGAGACGAACCACTTAGCCTTTGGCCTGCTCTTCTTCTGCATGACGCGCCGCAATCGTCTTCAGCATCCCCTCAACCCTGGCCTTGGCCACCGGCGAGTGCGAGACCAGGTTCTCCGTCTTCTTTTGGAACGTCGGCATCTTCTCCCGCAATTCCGGTAAGAACGGAAGCATCTTCGAGTAAATAAAAAATGGCTCCGCATTGCAGTCCACAAATAAATCCGATGACAAGGCGCCGTGCTCTATAAACGAGACCGCCATGTCCCAGTAGCTGCAAACCTGCCGGATAAAATCGTTCTCCTGGCCTCGCGACGCGAAAACGGCAGACACATCCTGCGCGCTTTTCGGCCAGAAAGCTTTCGTTACCCACGCCCGGGCTTCCCGCAGTGAAGGTGCGGTTCGTAGCTCATATAGCTTCAAAATCAGTTGAGCTTCTTCGGTGGTTGCCAGTGGATTCGCCATGTTTATATCGTCGCCCCAGCGCGATTCTACAGAAACGCCGAATGCAACGCGTACCGTTCCGCAGGCTCAAGCCCCTTGCTCCTCCAGCAACAGCATCAACTCCTCCCACTCGCCGGACAACGCACCGTGCTCCACCCGCAGACGCGCCAGCTCCGCGGCAAGCCGCTGCGTCTCCTCCGCATTCACATAATTCCCTAGCGCACTCTCTGTCACTGCGATCGCCGCCTCGCACCGCGGCACTTCCTCCTCCACAAACTGCAGCCGCTCCTGCATCTGCCGCAGCTTGATCGGGTTCAGCTTCTTCGCAGCGGGCAAAGCAGCCGCAACTGGAACCACGCTCACCGCCTTGACCGGCGTAGAAGGCGCAACCACCGGAAGCATGCCATTGATGCTAACGGCGTCCTCCGTGCGGTCTGAGAGTGCTTTCCGGTAGAGATAATCCTCATAATTCCCCGGGTATACATGCACCCGCCCCTGCTCCACCTCGAATACCCGCGTCGCGGTCCCATCAATAAAATACCGGTCATGCGACACAAAAATTACTGTCCCCTGGAAGTGCTTCACCGCATCCAGCAGCACATCTTTCGCGCGCATATCCAGGTGATTGGTCGGCTCATCCAGCAGCAGAAAATTCGCCGGACTCACCAGGATTTTGGCCAGCGCATACCGGTTGCGCTCTCCGCCTGACAACACGCCCAGCGGTTTGAACACGTCATCGCCCGTAAACAGAAAACATCCCAGCAGTCCACGCAACTCTGAATCCGCGACCCTCGGCGCAATGCTGCTGATGTCGTCCAGCATCCGTGCCGCGGGGTCCAGCACCTTGTACTGGTCCTGCGCGAAAAACTCCGGCAGCACGTTGTGCCCCAGCCGCAGCACGCCCGCGTTCGGCGGCTCCTGCCCGCTCAGCAAACGCACCAGCGTCGACTTACCCGCGCCGTTCGCTCCCACCAGCGCGATGCGGTCGCCGCGCTCGATCGTAAAGTCCACACTCTCGAGCACTCTCTTATCGCCGTAGTGCTTCTTGAGCCCCTGCACTTCCACCACCGTGCGCCCTGAGGCCTGCGGCTGAGGGAACGAGAAGTGGATAGCCGACTCCTCCTCCGGAATCATGATGCGCTCAATCTTCTCAAGCTCCTTGATGCGGCTCTGCACCTGCTTCGCCTTGGTCGCCTGCGCGCGAAACCGGTTGATGAACGCTTCAAGGTGCTCGATCTGCTCGCGCTGGTTCTTGAACGCGGCCTCAAGCTGCAGGCGTCGCTCCATGCGCTGCTGCTCGTACTTCGCATAGTTGCCGGTGTAGGTGTGCAGCGCCTTGTTCCACACTTCCACAATCTTTGTCACGGTCGTGTCGATGAAATACCTGTCATGCGAAATCAGGATGAACCCTTTCGCATACGTCCGCAGGTAGGTCTCCAGCCAATTCCGCGTCTCCAGGTCAAGGTGATTGGTCGGCTCGTCCAGCAACAGCAGGTCGGGCTTCGCCAGCAGCAGCTTCGCCAGTGCGATGCGCATCTGCCATCCACCGCTGAACTCCTCCGTCTGCCGCGTCCAGTCCGCTTTGCCAAAGCCCAGCCCACCCAGCACCGCGCCCACCTGCGCATCCAGTGCGTAGCCGTCGTGCGCGTGGAACCGCGAGCTCAATGACGAGTAGCGCTCCGCCGTCGCCGCATACTCCTCGCTTGTCGGATCGATCTCCGACAGGCGAGTCGACAGCGTCTCCAGCTCCCGCTCTATCGCGTGCAGCTCGTCGAACACGCTCAGACACTCCGCAAATACCGATCGCCCAGCCAGCGCCAGCCCGTCCTGCGGCAGGTAGCCGATCGAGGTCCCGCGTACCCGATGTAACCCGCCGTAATCGAGGGTATCGAGCCCGGCCAGCACCTTCATCAGCGTTGATTTGCCGGTGCCGTTCGCGCCCACCAGCGCCGTGCGTTCGTTGTCTGTAATGAGCCAGTTCGCGTGTTCGAACAGAAGTTTATGGCCGAAGCGTTTTTCGGCATCCGCGAGCTGTAGCATGCGCCTATTCTAACGGCTCCCTTATCCGAAGAACGCGCCCAAACGCTCCGGCCCGGGCCCCTCCTGCTCACTGCTGTATGCCTTCAGGAGCGCTCTCAATCCTCCGCTCCATAGCCGCGCGCGTCGCCTCGTCCAGCGCAGGCATCGCTCCGGATTGCCCCGCCACCCACGAGCCCCACAGGTTCGCCGCCTCGCTCTGCACCGCGAGCGACTTTCCCAGCAACCGGTGCACCGCCAGCGCCGCAGTAAACGCATCGCCCGCGCCCACCGTATCCACCACCTTCGTCGCGACACCGCGATGCCGCACCAACTCGTCCCGCGTTACCAGCAGGCTGCCGTGCTCGCCAAGCGTGATCGCCACTAACTCCAGTTGCGCGTAGGTCACCAGCAGCCTCCGGGCATCCGCCGTCAGCGCCTTTGCCCGTGCTGCATCATCCTCCGGCAGATACTCCGTCGCGAGTGAAAGCCCAGCCAACGACAGCAGCTGCGGCATCTCTCCATCGTTCAGCTTCAACACTGTTGCACGCTTTAGCGAGCGCGTTACCGCTTCCGCTGTAAAGAACGGTGCTCGCAGGTTCACATCGAAAATCCGCAGGCATCCCATGTGCGTTGCCGCCAGAAAACCATGGACCGTCTCTTCCGACCGCGCATCCCTCTGCGCCAAGGTGCCCCAGCAGACCGCATCAGCCCGCGCCGCAAGCTCAAGCCACGCGGGCGTCAGCTCCAACTCGTCCCACGCCACCGGCGCGTGAATCACGTACTGCGGCTGCTCATCTGCAATCGTTACGGATACAGAACCGCTCGCACGCTCCGCATCAGTTTGCAGAAAGCGGCTGTCCACCGGCAGTTCACGCAGCAGCTTCCGCGCGGCCTCGCCCGGCTCGTCGTCGCCCAGGCGGCTCGCGATGATGCCGCGCACCCCCAGCCGCGCTGCCATCACGGCGAAGTTCGCAGGCGCACCGCCAAGCCTGCGCCCTTCGGGCAGTTCATCCCACAGCAATTCGCCCAGCCCCACCACGGCCATGTCCCGCGGCGCCTTCATCGCGACATCCCCAGCGCCAGCCCAGCATCCGCGGCAGGCGACCCTAGAAATTGTCGCAGCCGTAGATACACACCATTCGTCCAGCCAAAGCCAATCACGTTCATCTTGTATCCCGTCGTCACCTGCACGTCCGCATTGCTGCTCACCACGTTGTACTTCTCGCGAATTGTGCCGTCGTGCCGATAACCGTTCTCAACCGTTTTCATAAAACGTCCGGCAATGGCGCGCGCCTGCTCTGTCGCCCCGGCGCGCTCCAGCCCCGCAACGGCAAAGTACGTTGTAGGCGCCCAGCCATACGGCAGGTCCCACTGCACCCCGCTCACTGTCGTACTCATCGCCACACCGCCAGGCTTCAAAAACCGGTCAAGATTTTCCACCACAGCCTTCGCCTGGGCACCATTTGCCGCGCCCGCCCAAAGCGGGTAAAGCGTCGTCACATACTCATACGTCGACTGTTTTTTGCTCACATAATTCCAGTCGAAATATTCGCCGCGTTTCTCGTTCCACAGATACTTGTTCATCGCTGCTTTGCGCGCAGCGGCCTGCCGCTTCCACTGCTCTGCTTCGGCCGGCTTGTGCAGGCGCTCCGCCATCCACGCCAGGTCAAGCTCATACTTGTAGAGCAGCGCATTCAACCCCACTGGTGCGAACTGCTGCGTTGAGCCCGCAAAGGGTCCAAACCGAAACGTCGTATCGAACCCCGATTCGCGGTCCGCGCGGTCGCCTTCATAGAACGCCTTTGAAAGCCAGTGCTGCCCGACATGCGCATGCGCGCACACCTCTGACCGTATCGGCTCACAGCTTACGCGCGCAATCGCGGCAGCCTGCTCTGCTGAAGGTCGAGCTCCGTCCGCAAGCAATGGACCATTCACCAGGTAATCCGTCTTTATTCCCGGGTGCGCCAGCAGCCAGCGAATAATGTCGGGATAGTACGTACTGGCATCTGCCATCTCCGGCACCGGGCCTTCCCCCAGATCGTGGTACCGCGCCAACCCGGTATCACCCGCGGCATGCGCCGGCATCTGCCACAGTGCGTGATCTTTTACGGCAAACGCGTACGCTTTCGCAAGCCACTCCGTACTTGTTCCTTGTGCGCCGGCCTCGTACACCATGCGAATCATCGAAGACAACAGCGGCGGCTGCGACCGCGTCAGGAAGTACGTGCGGTTCGCATTCAGCAGATTCCCGTAGTGCTCAATCTCGAAAAAGAAGTTCTCCACCATCCCGCGCGCCAGGTCCACGTGCTTGTCCGCGACCAGGCCCAGCAGGATGAAGTAACTGTCCCACCCGTACATCTCGTTGAACCGCCCGCCCGGCACGACATATGCATTCGGCAGGTACAGCAGCCCCGGCTTTCCAATCGCCGCGGGCATCAGCGCCCCGGGGTAGTCAATCCGTTTGGGCAACCGTTCCACCTCGACTCCACACGCGGTATGCAGCGCCCGCACCGCTTCCGGTTCAGCAATCTCCACCGGCAGGTACAGCACCGGTGCTGTCTTCGTCTTGGGGTCCACCAGCGATTTGCAATCGGTCATGGATCTCTGCAGTTGGCTCCAGGATGCGTGGATGTAGCTTTCGATTGGCGGCGGCGCCTGCTGCGCGAACACCCTAGGAAACATCAGCAGGCAACAACAGGGAAGCGCCACGCAAAGCCGTGCCTTCCAGCCAGAAAGAAGAGGCGTCATCATATCGTTTTGCTCCCTATCGGCCGATACTATCCGAACGCGCCGAGAGATTGCCGTGCGTCCGCACACTGTCGGCGCACGGTACTTCAGGGTTGCGCCATTCCGTTTAACCCTCGTTCCTTCTTTGGACGAGCAGCAACCCTCGCTTTATACTTTCATCAGCCGCACATCGCCCGAGGGGGAGATCATGACAGATCACCAGCTGTACATCTCAGTCGGCGTTCCATTCTTCAGCCTCATCCTCGTCTGGCTCGGCACCACGCTCTTCAATCGAGCCGCCCTCGCCGCCCTGCGCACCAGCATCGAAGACCTGCGCGACGCCCTCACCGCCCGCATCGACGACACAAATCAGCGCATCAGCCGCATCGAAAACAGGCTCGACTCCATCGACAATGAACTCCGCATCGGTCATGAGCGGCGCCTCGCCACACTCGAAGCACAAGTCCTCAGGCAAGCTAGCTAGCTCACGCAGGCAGCGCGCCTGCCTGTCAAGAATTTGCTCTCCGCCATGTCGCAGAACAGCCATCCCGGCAACGCGACAAACCCACCTCGCAGGCGCCGCAAACGCTTCGCCGTCACCATCGCCTTCATCCTCCTCGGCCTCGGTGTCACGCTCTTCCTCACCCAGGCCATCCTGATGCACCGCGCCGGCAGCATCCTGCGCACCCGCGTCATCAACACCCTCTCCACTCGCTTCCAGGGTCGTGTCGAACTGCCCGAGTTCCAGGTCTCCGTGTGGCACGGTTTCGAAGCGGAAGGCCGCAACCTCAGGATCTACCCCGACGCACTCCCCCAACAGCAGCCCCTCTTCGCCGTAGGCTCTTTCTATTTCCATACTCTCTGGTGGAATCTCCTGCGCTCGCCCATGCACGTCGGCGACGTCACCGTCTCCGATCTCGCCATCAACATGCCTCCAAAGGAACAACGCCGCAACATCCCGAACGGCGAGCCGCCCGGCGAAAAGGGCAGGAAACAAAAAATTGAAATTATCTTTGACCGCATGGAGATCAATCATGCGCAGCTCGTTCTCGGCACCAGCAAGCCTGGTAAAGACCCCATGGTCTTCAACATTCAGAACGTCCTCCTCCACAATGTCGGCGCAGGCCAGCCCATGCGCTTCCATGCCACGCTCATCAACCCCAAACCCATTGGCGCCATCGACTCCACCGGTACCTTCGGCCCGTTCAATACCACCGACGCCGGCGCCTCTCCCGTCGCCGGCTCTTACACCTTTAGCCACGCCGACCTCAACACCATCAAAGGTATCGGCGGCCTGCTCTCCTCGTCAGGCCGCTACACCGGCCAGCTCAACCGCATTACCGTCGACGGCGTTACCGATACGCCCAATTTCTCCATCGATATCAGCGGCCACCCCGTCCCGCTCCGCACACGCTTTCACGCCATCGTCGACGGCACCAGCGGCGACACCGATCTCCAGCCCGTCGACGCGTGGCTCGGCCACTCGCACATCCTTGCCCGCGGCTCCGTCGAGCGTGTCAAAGGTCAGGGCTACCACATCCGCCTGCAGGTAAAGGCAGGGCCAGACGCCGGCATTCAGTACATGTTCGCGCTCGCCGTCAAGACCCAGCCGCCGCTGCTCCGCGGCCCACTCGAGCTCACCACCACTCTCGACCTCCCGCCCGGCAAAGCCCGCGTCGCCGATCGCCTCAGGCTGAAGGGCATGTTCGCCATCAGCCACGCCACCTTCACCGCTCCGGGCTTCCAATCGAAAGTCGATGAGCTGAGCCTGCGCGGCAGCGGCGAGCCGAAAAAGGCATCCTCCGCGGCAAAGAACGGTGTACCCATCC
Source organism: Acidobacteriaceae bacterium (assembly GCA_965276625.1). Taxonomy (GTDB): domain Bacteria; phylum Acidobacteriota; class Terriglobia; order Terriglobales; family Acidobacteriaceae; genus EB88. The sequence goes on along the minus strand of CBDIBB010000002.1, from coordinate 561,841 downwards.
AGTCACATATGCGCGGCAACTTCGCACTCGCTAACGCGAACCTGACGATCACCGGCCTCGACTACACGGTCTCCGGCGCCGACATCGCCATGGCGTCTACTCCATGAACGCCGGCCAGTTTGAGTTCCGCGGCAAAGTGCGCCTCACCGCGAAGCTCTCGCAAACCGTCAGCGACTGGTGGAAGAAGATACTTCTCAAGCCCGTAGATCCCATCTTCGCGAAGAACGGCGTTGGTACCGAGGTCCCCATCAGGATCTCGGGAACGAAAAATTCCCCGAAGATCGGCTTCGACCTTGGCCACCGAAAACCGGCAACGGACAAGTCTCAATAGCTTCCGCTCGTATACTTGTATGGAGAGACAAGCCATGCACCTTGAACGAATCCTCGCGAAAACGCGGCAAACCGTAGCCGAACGCAAGCAGAGCACGCCGCTTGGTGATCTTGAAGCGCTCGCCGCGCTGCACGAGCCACGCGGCTTTGCCCGCGCCCTCCGCACCCGTGCTTTCGACGGCCCCGCGATCATCGCCGAGATCAAAAAAGCGTCGCCCTCCCGGGGCCTGATCCGTCCCGACTTCCACCCCGCCACGCTCGCCCGTCAGCTACGCTCGGGCGGTGCAACCACCCTCTCCGTTCTCACCGACGAGCCCTTTTTCGAGGGTAGCCTCAACTATCTCGTCGAGGCCTCCGAGACCAGCGCCCTTCCCTGCCTGCGGAAAGACTTTATCGTCGACAGCTACCAGCTTGTCGAAGCCCGCGCTCACCGTGCAGATGCCATCCTGCTGATCGCTGCCGCGCTGACCGATGCGGAGCTTGAGCAGTTTAACGCCGAGGCCCACGCGCTTGAGCTCGATGTGCTCTGCGAGGTCCACACCGCTGAAGAGCTCGCCCGCGTGCACAACCTCGGTTGCGACGCTTACGGGGTTAATAATCGGGATCTCGTCACCTTTGAGGTCGATCTCGGTATCTCACTCGAACTCGCTCCGGACCTGCCCTCAGGCGCTGTTCACGTTGCGGAAAGCGGCATCCGTTCGCGCAGCGATATCGATATGCTCCGCGAAGCGGGCTTCCACGCATTTCTCATCGGCGAGTCGCTCATGCGACAGCCCGACCCCGGCGCCGCGCTCGCTGCCTGGCTTGCGCCGATTGGTGCCCGGTAGCCGCTATGTGGATCAAAATCTGCGGCAACACCAATCTTCAGGATGCAGTGCTCGCTCTCGAAGCAGGCGCTGACGCCCTCGGCTTCGTCTTCGCGCCCAGTCCGCGCCAGGTTACCCCGGCCCAGGTCCGCGCCATCACCAGCCGTCTGCCTGCGCGCATCGAGCGCTACGGCGTCTTTGTAAACGCCGTATTCGATGAAATTGTTTCGGCCGTCGACCAGGCCGGACTCAGCGGCGTCCAACTGCACTCCACAGGCGATCCGCTCCTCGCCACCCGCCTGCGCGAACATTTCAGCGCCCGCTCCCGCCGTCTCGGCCTGCTACAGGTCCTGCATCTCGATCCGCCTGGTGCGGTGTCCGCCGTTCAGACCACCAGCCTCAACTCACAACTCGCCGAACTTCAGGCCGACCACTCGCTTGACGCCATCCTCATCGACTCGCGTACTGCCCACGCGCAGGGTGGCACTGGCCTGCGTTTCGACTGGAACGCCGCCAGCGGCTCCATTTTTGCCGCCGCCCCGCAGCTGCGCCTCATCGTTGCCGGTGGCCTTACCCCCGGCAATGTCGCGGAGGCTATCGCCACTCTCCGCCCGTGGGGGGTCGATGTCGTCAGCGGTGTTGAAGAGTCGCCTCGCCTCAAGGATCCGACTAAACTCCGCGCCTTTATCAGCCGCGCCCGCTCCGCCGCGCAGGCCCTTACTCTGCCTACGCCCGTCCGTTCCTGATCGGCGCCGTAAAGTTAGCGCACTCTTACTCCGCACATAGAAAAACCGGCAGCTCAGGGCTTTCCGCTGCCTTTCGCATTCTTCGTTATATGCTTCCCGATAAACTCCTCAAGGACCGACGAGCCCGCTCGCCCGGCAATACCGATAAAGGCATTGGTAAAAACAAGATTCAATCCCCGGTCAGCGTGAGGATAGTAAGTATTGGAAAGGGCGCCGGCACACATATCCGCCAGCAGATAGGAATAGTTCGGCATCAGGTGTCCGCTGTCACTACGCGCGACAAATGCGGAATCCACGGCATGATACAGACGCGACTTTTTGGATCCGGTCCCCTGGTAAAAGTAACGCGGATCCTGGTGAAAGAGCGAGGGAAACACGGCGTGGCTCAGATAGTCGCTTATGCGCCCGTCCCCGAACTGTGCAGCCCAGCGCTTAGCGTATCCGGCGGCCCCTTGTCCATACCCGGCATAACTGTTATTCGCCTGCTCGATGCCCGCTGTTATGCTGACGCCGACGTACGAAGTCCAGTCGAGTGTGTCGTGCGTAGCAAGTGAGAACTTTTGTTTCGTAGTCAGCGGAGCTGCGTTGTAGTTGTAACTCACATAGTAATTTGGAATGAAACCGATCAGGCGCTGCTTTTCTTCCGCCTTTATCTGCTCAGCGGCAATCACTTCGGTAGGTCGTACCACCACGTCCGTATTGGATGTAGCCATTGACATCGTTATCGCAGGCATCGCATATGTCTGCCCCGCCGTAATAGCGACCTGCTCAGATGTAAAGATCGCAAGATTTTTGGCATTCACGATGACGAGATAGGAGCCGGGAGGCAGTTTCGCAAAGGTAAACTCTCCGTTCGTCCCGGACGTCAGCGTTCCTGTCTGCGATCCATCATTGTTTGTCAAACTGACCTGCGCCCCGGCAACCGAGGCTCCGCTAGGGTCCAGCACGACCCCGGAGATGCTGGCGGACCCGGTCGCAGGTATCTGTCCGACAGAGCTTTGTTGGTCTGTCTGCGGGCGAGGCGCCTCTGGAAGATCGTTGCCGGTGCTCCTCAATGCAGCAGTTTGCTGCTGAGCCGATACAGCAGGAGCAGCAAAAAGCAGAAGCGACGCGCAGCTGAAAACAGTATAGGGCCAAAGAAAGGGAACCTTGTCCTGAAAGCGCGTTTTCACCGGAGCAAAAGCCGCATCGGGCAATTTGGCCGACCCGGAAACATTAAGATCACGATCGCAGAATGGCATAGTGCTGTGGCCCCAGGTGAACGGATAATTGCATGTTGACGAATGCCGACAATTGCTGCTCCCGGTAGGAGGAAATAGCGAAGCTTAAAAAGCATTTCACTCCACATATTCGCAATTGTTGACTGCGAGCGCGATCGGTCAAGCCATTTACATTGGCCCTTCGCGGACAGATCGTAGCGATACATGCATTCGACGCTTTCAGATCAACTATGTATTCAAGAGCCGTATTCAGGAGGCGTATCGTTGTGCGCTGTTCAACGTCATTCTCGCATCTGCTGTCCACCGGCTTCTTTAGAAAGCAGCGTTTTGCGTTGAACAGCGCTCTGTAGCATTTCTTTCATCCAACTCGCGTAAAAATAATGTATGGATCCGCTACTGTCCCGCCGCCGCTTCCTCCGCCAGAGCTTCGCCTGGAGCGCCCTTGCCGCTATGCCCTCCGCGCATGCCTTTCCGAGCAGGAAGCACGACCCTGCCGCGGCCCACGCGCTTGTCATCGGTGACTGGGGCTGGACCAACAAGCAGTCGCCCGACGACGTGATCCGCAACGGCAACACTTTCCTCGCACAGACCCAGGTCGCCCGCGGCATGCAGCACTACGTCCAATCGGCTGGTCTGCACCCCGATGCGCTTTTCCTGCTCGGCGACAGCTGGTATGGCGACCTCGACGGCGGCGTCGAATCCTCGCGCTGGGTCAGCCAGTTTGAGCAGATGTATCCCTCCGAGGTGTTCCCCGGGCCCGCCTACACCATGCTCGGCAATCACGATTATCAGATGCTGCCGCCGACGGTAAACAAGGTCGAAGCCGAGCTCGAGTACGCCCGCACCGGCCGCGGTATCGACGGCAAACCCACCCGCTGGATTCTTCCGTCGAAGTGGTACACCTTTGACTTCCCGACGCACGATCCACTTATTCACGTCATCGTGCTCGACAGCAACATGCCCCACCCGGGTGAGAAGAAGGGCGCAAACTTTACGCTCACGCCTGACGAGCAGGCGACCCAGCTGCAGTGGCTTGAACAGCAGCTTCAGAAGCCGCGCACGACCCCGTTTCTCGCGGTGCTCGGCCATCATCCTGTCTTCTCGAATGGCCCGCACGGCGACCATCCTGTGCTGGTCCGCGACTGGGACCCGCTCTTCCGCAAGTACAAGGTTGACCTGTACATGGCGGGGCACGATCACGACCTGCAGCATCTGGAGTTCGAGGGGAGCCCCACCACGCATTTCCTCTCCGGCGCAGGCGGCGCGGACCTCTACGTGCTGAAGGTAGACGGGCTGGACCGCGGGCCTTTTGCGCAGGAAGTACACGGGTTTAGTCATCTTTCGGTTACCCGCCGCGCGCTGGAACTGCGGCATCTCGACTCGGACGGAACGCTGCTTCACGGCATATCGAAAACACCTGCCGGCAAGGTCACTTTGCTTAAGATTTAGGCCGTTTCCGGTGCATTTGGTGGCATGAAAACCTCATAAAACGCGAAGTAAATATGTCGTGAGACGATATATTTATGGATTCAGGCGCTTTTTTCCATTCTTCAGGCGAGTTGCTGAGCACGCTGGCGGATTTTCGGTTCGAGCTTCGACAGTATCTGCAGTTCAGCGAGATGGCGGCTGAGGCGGTCGGGGTGCAGCCCCGGCAGTACCAGTTATTGTTGCAGATCGCGGGTGCGCCGGCGGGTGCGCGCACCACCATCGCTTACGCCGCCGAGCGGCTCAGCCTTCGGCACAACAGTGTCGTCGAGCTGGTTGACCGCTCGGAGCGCGAGGGGCTGCTGCTGCGTGCCGAGGACCCGGCCGACCGGCGGCGGGTGCTGCTGCGGCTGACGCCTAAGGGCGAGGAGCTTTTGAATGAGCTCGCAAGCGAGCACGCGATGGAGCTGTACGAGCTGGCACCCCGGCTTGCCCGATCGCTCAAGCGCATCAGCACGCACGGCAGCGCGGCACCGGCCGCGGAACGGAAGCCGCGATGAAGTCACGCCCTTCCGCCCTGCGCGATTTTACGGTCGACCGACGAGTCTGGCTGCTGACCTCGGTCGCGGTGGTTATCGGCGCCGGCGCATCCGTGCTGGCCGTGCTGCTGTTGCGGGCCATCGCGCTTGCGACCAACATTTTTTACTATCATCGCCTGGCGTTCGCTCTCGTGGGGCCTGCGGGCTCGCCGCTTCCGCGCTGGCTGATGCTGTTCGTCCCGGTTGCCGGGGGTCTGATTGTGGGGCTCATGGCGCGCTACGGGTCGGACAAGATTCGCGGCCACGGCATTCCGGAGGCTATTGAGGCGATCCTGCTGCGGGGGGCGCGGGTCGATGCCAAGGTAGCGGTGCTAAAGCCCTTGTCGGCTGCGATCGCCATCGGTTCCGGCGGGCCGTTCGGCGCGGAGGGGCCGATTATCATGACGGGCGGCGCGTTCGGCTCGCTGGTCGCGCAGTGGCTCAAACTTTCGGACGCCGAGCGGACGACACTGCTGGTGGCGGGCGCGGCCGCAGGGATGGCTGCGATATTCGCGGCGCCGCTGGCGGGCATTCTGCTCGCGGTCGAGTTGCTGCTGTTTGAGTGGCGCCCTCGCTCGCTGGTGCCGGTTGCTGTTGCCAGCCTGACGTCCGGGGTGCTGCGCGTCTACTGGCTGGGCCCGGGGCCGCTGTTTCCAGTGGCCCTGCACTCTGCCCTGCACCTGGTTCCGGCGATGCTCGCGGCCGCTACGCTGGGTTTGCTGGTCGGCCTTGCCTCGGCCGGGCTCAGCCGCCTGATGTACGGGTTTGAAGATGCATTCGACCATGTCTGCGGACGCCTGCGGCTGCACTGGATGTGGTGGCCGACGATCGGCGGGATCGGCATCGGCATTGGCGGGTTCTTTTTTCCGCGCGGACTGGGCGTGGGGTACGACAATATCGCCGAACTGCTGCGCGGGGATGCGCCGCTGGCGTTTCTCGCGGGGATCATCATTGTCAAGTCGCTGATGTGGGCGTTTTCGCTCGCTTCCGGCACGTCGGGCGGGGTGCTGGCGCCGCTGCTGATGATCGGCGCCGCCATTGGTGAGCTGTTCGCGTCGCTGCTGCACCTGCCCGGCGAACGGCAGGCGTTGTGGGCGCTGTTAGGCATGGCCGCGATGCTCTCCGGCTCGCTCGGCGTGCCGCTGACTGCGACCTTTTTTGCGCTGGAGCTGACGCATGCGTGGCCGGCGCTGATGCCGCTGGCGCTGGCCAGCACGGTGTCGTATGCCGTGACGTCGCTGCTGATGCGGCGCTCGATCCTGACGGAAAAGCTGAGCCGCCGCGGGTATCACCTTTCGCGCGAGTACGGCATCGATCCGCTCGAAACCGTGATGGTGTCTGAGGCGATGAGGAAGTTTGTACCTGTTCCGCGGCTTGTGGTGGAAGGCGAGACGCCGGCGCCGCTGCCCGAGGTCTTTGCCTATGCCGACGAGCCGTGCCGCGCGGTCGCGGAGCTGATGGTATCGGGTGGCCTTGAGACGCTGCCGGTTGTCGATCGCGGCACAGGCCTGGTGTGCGGCAGCGTGGGCGCGCACGATCTGCTCGCGATGCGGCGCAGGTCAGTACTACGCGAGTCGGACAGGACCAGCAACTTTAGAAAGGTGCGCCAGGCGAAAGCAGTGAGCAACGGCACCCGGGCCGGCGATTGAGCAAAGCCGCTGCCCGGCGTAACCTGTAGAGACGCGAGGATATGCATGAGCACTGCTGTGGAAACGCCGGTTGTGGAGAGCAAGCGCGACATCCCGGGGCGCTTTGGCGCCTATGGCGGGCGCTATGTGCCTGAGACGCTGATGGCGGCGCTCGAAGAGATCGAAGCCGCTTACGCGGAGGCGCAGGTTGATCCGGCGTTCCAGGCGCGGCTCGATGACCTGCTGGCCAACTATGCCGGGCGTCCGACGCCGCTGTACTTTGCCGAGCGCATGAGCCGGGAGCTGGGTGGCGCGCGCATTTACCTGAAGCGCGAAGACCTGCTGCACACCGGCGCGCACAAGATCAACAACTGCCTGGGCCAGGGATTGCTGGCCGAGCGCATGGGCAAGCACCGCATTATCGCCGAGACCGGCGCGGGCCAGCACGGGGTCGCGACCGCAACCGTGTGCGCGCTGCTCGGCACGGAATGCGTGATCTACATGGGCCAGCAGGACATGGAGCGGCAGGAGCTGAACGTGTACCGCATGCGCCTGCTGGGCGCGGAGGTACGCAGCGTGAGCGCCGGGCAGAAGACGCTGAAGGACGCGATCAACGAGGCGATGCGCGACTGGGTCACGAACGTGCGCACGACGCACTACCTGCTGGGCAGCGTGCTTGGCGCACACCCTTACCCGACCATGGTGCGCGACTTTCATCGCGTGATCGGCAAGGAAGCGCGGCGGCAGATGCTGGAGCGCGAAGGCCGGCTGCCCAGCGCGGTGGTCGCTTGTGTCGGCGGCGGCTCAAATGCCATCGGCGCGTTTTACGAGTTTATTCCAGATGAAAACGTGCGACTGATTGGCGTGGAAGGCGGTGGACGCGGGACCGGACTGGGCGAGCACGCGGCCCGCTTTCAGCCGGGGCCCGGCGGCGGCAAGCCCGGAGTGCTCCAGGGCACGTACTCCTACGTACTGCAGGACGACGCGGGCCAAATCGCGCTGACGCACTCTGTTTCAGCCGGCCTCGACTATCCGTCGATCGGCCCGGAACACGCCGCGCTGAACGACGCGGGACGCGCCGAATATGTCAGCTGCCTCGACAGCGATGCCCTGAAAGCTACCGTCGCGCTCGCACGGACCGAAGGCATCATCCCCGCGCTCGAAAGCGCGCATGCCGTCGCCGAAGCCATGCGCATCGCCCCGAAGATGGCCCCGCATGACATACTGTTGGTCAATCTTTCCGGCCGCGGCGACAAGGACCTAGGCATCCTGACCCGCGAGCTGAAACTTGAGGGAGCATGACGACCAGACAAGACAAGACCCCCTGCGCGGGAGGCGGCTGCTCGCGCGGCATTTTACTTGGGAAGACAAGACGGGGTGAAGCCCCGTCTTGTCTTCCCAACAAGAACACGTCACGAAGTGACCGCTACCCGCGCAGGGGGTCTTGTCTTTGCCGATAACGTTCAAGGATCGTGCGCCGGGGATTGTGGCTTATCTGACGATTGGCGACCCGGATCTTGAGACTTGCTATGCGATAGCGCTGGCTGCGATTGATGCGGGCGCCGATGTGCTGGAGCTGGGCGTTCCGTTTTCAGACCCTGTTGCGGACGGGCCGGTGATTCAGCGAGCGAGTGAGCGCGCGGTGGCGCGTGGGACGAGGCTGGCGGATGTGCTGACGCTGGCTGCGCGGGTTAGCAAGGCTCGTCCGGATGCGGGGCTGGTGTTGTTTTCGTATCTGAATCCCGCGATCCAGTTTGCGCCGGATATGGACCGGTTTTGCGCTGCTGTTGCCGAGGCGGGTATTGACGGTGTGCTGCTGACGGACATGATTGTCGAGGAGGCGGACGAGTACCTGCGCGCGATGGAGAAGCATGGGCTGGCGCCGATTTTCCTCGCTGCGCCGACGAGTCCGGATGCGCGGCTCAGGAAGATTGCCGAAGCTTCACGTGGGTTTGTGTACGTGATTTCGCGGGTCGGCATTACCGGGGCGCGGGCTGCGCTGGAGGGGGATGCCGAGCAGTTGGTCACAAGGCTGCGCCGGTATACGCAGCTGCCGCTTGCGGTCGGCTTCGGGATTTCGAGCGCGGAACAGGTTGAGCAGGTGGGGCGGTTTGCCGATGCGGCGGTGATCGGGTCGGCGCTGGTCTCGATTATCGAGGCGAGCAGCCGCGAGATTGCGCCTGAGGCGATTGGGCGATTTATCAGGGGCCTGCGCCCTGCTGCCGCGCCGGCCCGCTCCTAAAGCTCCTATTTTCGTCGCAGAGGTCATGCGGCTCCGCACCTACTCCACTGCCGTGTGAGGAACGAAATGGATATTGAAGCCTGGCGTCTGAAAATCGACGAGCTGGACCGCCAGATTGTGGCGCTGATCTCAGAACGCGCGCTTGCTGCGCAGGCGATTGGCCGGCTGAAGAAGTCGAGCACACTGCCTGTTTACGAGCCGAACCGCGAAGCCGTGATCTTCGCGAACGTGCGTGCGTATAACAAGGGGCCGCTGCCCGATATTGAGTTGACGCACATTTACGAGCGGCTGATTGACGTGATGCGCGCGCTGCAGCAGGAAGAGCTTGCGTCTGAACGGGCCAGGGCCGCACAGCAGGCAGAACAGGAAGGTTCGCGATGATCGTTGCCATGCAGGAAGGCGCAAGTGCCGCGCAGATTGAGCACGTGGTGGAGCGCCTGGTCGACGACGGCTTCAAGGTACACCGCACGACGGGTACGACGCAGACGATTCTGGCGGGGGTGGGCCGGCCTGACTCGTTCGATGTGAAGGAGTACGAGGTGCTGGACGGCGTGAGCGAGGCGTACCGGATCTCGTCGCCGTATAAGCTGGCGGGTCGCAACTTCGCGCCGGAAGGCACTGTCCTCCGCTTCGCGAACGGAGTCACGGTTGGCGGCGAGGAGGTTGTGGTGATGGCGGGCCCGTGCGCGGTCGAGAGCCGCGATCAGCTGTTTTTGGCGGCGGCCCAGGTGAAATCGGCGGGGGCGCAGTTTTTGCGTGGCGGGGCGTTCAAGCCGCGGTCGTCGCCGTACTCGTTTCAGGGGATGGGCCTGGAGGGTTTGAAGCTGTTGCGGGAGGCCGGGGATGCGACGGGGCTGCTCATCGTTACCGAAGTCATGGAAATTTCGCAGATCGAGATGATGCTGCCGTACATTGATTGTTTCCAGGTGGGCGCGCGCAATATGCAGAACTTTAACCTATTGCGCGAGCTCGGCACGACCCGCACCCCGGTGCTGCTGAAGCGCGGGCCTGCGGCATCGGTTGAGGAGCTGCTGCTTTCAAGCGAGTACATCCTTTCCGGCGGCAACTACGACGTGATGCTGTGCGAGCGCGGGATTCGTACGTTTGAGACGTACACGCGCAACACGATGGATATTTCGGCGATCCCGGTGGTGAAGAAGCTGTCGCACCTGCCGATAGTCGGCGATCCGTCGCACGGCTGCGGGCGGCGAGACCTGGTGCCTGCGATGGCGCGTGCCTCGGTTGCAGCAGGAGCTGACGGGCTGATCGTGGAAGTGCATCCAAACCCTGAAAAGGCTGTTTCAGACGGAGCGCAGACGCTATTCCCCGAACAGCTGGAAAAATTGATGACGGAGTTACGGATGATTGCGCCGGCGCTTGGTCGACGCATGGCTGGTCCGGTAGGCTGAAGACGCAGCAAGAGGAGCACACATGCACGGGCAGCTGAATAAGCGGGTGGTCGCGCAATTGGGGAGCGGGATTCGCCGCATCGCGATCTTCGGCACCGGGTTGATCGGCGCATCGATCGGGCTGGCGCTGCGCGGGGCGGGCTACGCCGGGGTGATCCTGGGCTGGGACCCGGAGGGGCCAATGCTGGCGCAGGCCCGGGCGATGGGCGCGGTGGACCCGGTGGTTGCCGGCGACGCGGATGACGACCCGTTTGTCTGCGCGCTAGCTGCCGATGTGATCGTGCTGGCGAGTCCGGTTTTCTCGATTGCTGAATGGCTGGAACAGCTGTCGCCGGTGCTTTCGCCGACGCAGCTGGTGACGGATGTGGGCAGCGTGAAGAGCTTCCTGGTAGGCCGTGCCGGTGCGTTTTACAACGGTGAGAACCAGGCGGCGTGGCTGCCGGGCCACCCGATGGCGGGCAAGGAGACCAGTGGCGCGTCGAACGCGGAGGCGAGGCTTTTCGAGGGGGCGACGTGGCTGTTTACGGGGGCGGCCAACGGGAAGGATGCCACCCTGCCCGAGCACCCTTACCTGAACGAGTGGCTGCACTGGGTGAAGCTGTTCGGTGCGCGGGCGGTGACGCTTTCGCCGGAGCGGCACGACCTGCTTTGCGCTTCTGTAAGCCACCTGCCGCAAATGCTCTCCTCTGCGTTTGCCGCGATGCTGCAGCAGCAGTTCGGGCGGGAGTTTGCGGGGGAGGAGGCTGCGCTGCACGGGATTGGGGGACGCGCGCTGCGGGAGATGACGCGCCTGGGGGCCAGCCCTTACTCCATGTGGCGCGATATCGCGATGACGAATGACCGGGCGATTGCGGCTTCGCTGCTTGCGATGGAGCAGGAGCTGGCGCACCTGCGGGAGAATCTCCGAAGCCCCGAGCTGCGCGAGTTGTTTACTCAGGCGAATGCTTTTCGCGCTGCGCTGATTGCCGCCGGCAAATAGACCATGCCAATCGACCTCTCTGCTTACATTCGATCGCTTCCGAAGGCCGAGCTGCACCTTCACCTTGAGGGTACGGTTACGCCTGAGACGCTGGTGGAGCTGAGTGCGCGCCGCCGAGCCGGCAGTGAGCCTGTGCTGAGTCGCGAGGCGGCCCAGGCGCTTTACTATTACAGCGACTTTTCCGGGTTTCTGCTCGCGTTCAAGGCAATTTCAGGCCAGCTGCAGACCGCAGAGGATTACGAGCTGGTGACGCTGCGGATGCTCGAACGGCTGCATCGCCAGGGTGTGGTACACGCGGAGGTGTATGTCTCGGTGGGGGTGGTGTATTACTGGCGTCGCACGGAGTTTGAGCCGCTGTTTGCGGGGATGGAGCGCGCGCGGCTGGAGGCGGAGGCGCGCTGGGGGATTACCTGCTTCTGGATCTTTGACGCGGTGCGGCATTTCGGGCCGGGAGAGGCTGCGCGCGTCTTCCGCAAGGCCGCGGAGATGCGACGGGAGCACCCGAGCATTGTCGGCATCGGGATTGGCGGGGACGAACGCCGCACCGGTGCGGAGCCGTTTCGCAAGTTGTATGTGGAGGCGCGGGACGCGGGGCTGCGGCTGACCGCGCACGCGGGGGAGACCGTCGGGCCGGGGGGCGTCTGGGCGGCGATTAATATCGGGGCGGAGCGCATCGGGCATGCGCTGTCCGCGATCGACGATCCCGACCTGATGGCCATTCTTGCGGAGCGGCAGATTCCGCTTGAAGTCTGCGTTACGTCGAACCTGCGGACGGCGTCGTGTCCGTCGATCGGTGAGCATCCGGTTCGCAGCTATTTTGACGCGGGGCTGATGATTACGGTGAACTCCGACGATCCGGCGCTGTTCGTGAGCGACCTGGAGGGCGAGTACCGGCTGTTGGCGCGGGAGTTCGAGTTTACCCGCGAGCAGCTGCGCGAGCTGGCGTCCAATTCGATCGAGGCCAGCTTCCTGGCGCCCGAGCGCAAGGTCGACCTGCTGCGTACGCTCGAAGTGGCAGGGTGACTTCCGTGTTCCACAGTTGCCGCGCTTACATCCGGTGTGGTGTCTCTGCGCTATGATGAGCGCATGACCCAGCTCAACCTTTCCAACCCCGACCTGGACAACGTCCGGGAAATCGAAGAGGAGTCTTTCCCCCTGCTGCAGACGCTGGGTCTCGCAACCGTGCTGGTGGGTGCGGTGACGATGGGCCTGTACATCGGGCGCGAGCTGCGTTTGCGCTACCGCTTCCGTCGCCGCACGCCGTCAGATTTTTTCAGCAACGCGGGCGACCCGGTCACCAGCGCCGAGTACGGGATGGGCATTTAGTTTATAAGCAACAAAAAAGGCTGGGCAAATTGCCCAGCCTTTTTTGTTTGTCTACAGCTCCAGATTAGAACGTGGTGCCGACGGACAGGCGGAACGTTTTTGCCGGCTCCCGGAGCTGGTCGAGCGCGCCGTAGAGCTGCGTTGCCTGTGCGTAGCTGTAGTCGCCTGCGCTGCCTTGCGGGAACAGCTCGCGGGTGATCAGGTTCTGCTGGTTGAAGCTCTTGACCAGCCGCAACGGGTTGTAGGCGTAGTAGATCCGGAACGGTGCGTTGACGATCGGCAGCAGCACTGAGATCTGCGCGCCGATTGAGTCCCGCGGTACGAAGTTCGTTCCGAAAATGGGCCGCACATTGTTGTCGAAGTGGATGGGGATGCCGCCCTGGCAGGAGCCGTTGACGTAGGTGCGGCAGCCGTATAGGGGCGAGTCGAGATTGGAGATGCCCTGCGGACTCTGGCGCAGCTGGTTCTTGTTGAGCGCGACGTTGATGCCGAAGTCGTTGAAAAGTTCGAGCGCCGCGGTGCGCCCCACGAGCGGGATGCGGTACTCAATGTTATTGATGAGCGAGGTATCGCCGCCGGCCGAGACGATGCCGTACACAGGCAGCGGCACCTGCACGGACTGGCCGGTTTGCGGCGCGCCGGGCTGCAGCGAAACCGGGGTGCCGTCGGGGTTGGTCAGGTTGAACAGCACCCGCGTAGGAATGAAGGCGTAGGGCGTCGCCGAGCGGACATCGAAGCCGCGCAGCTGGCTTTCGCCGCCGTCATACGAGCGCTCGAACGGCGGCGCCACGTCGCCGGAAATGCCCTGGATGTAGGAGAGCTGCAGGCGGTATCCGAAGGCGTTGCGGCCGGCGGGGTCGATATGGTAGCCGCGCATCGGGTACCAGTGCTTGTACTCGACTACAGGCTTGATGAAGCGCACGTTACCGTACAGGCCAGCGATCTGGAACAGCGCCTGGATGGACGATCCGGAGCGCGGAGCATAGCTCGAGTCCAGGCGGTTCTCAGTAAACGAGAACGAGGCCTGGCTGGTGACGATGCCGGTCAGCGCGTTCGAGCCCTGGATGCCGGAACGGAACGCCAGGGTCTGGAACAGGTTCTGCGAAGCGGCGCTGAACGCCGTTACCGACGAGCGGTTCCAGGAGTAGGTGAGGCCGACGCGCTTGAACGAACGGCGCAGAGGGTAGCTGGCCGAAAGGGAGAAACCTTCCGCCGACTGGTTGTAGTTCTGCACCAGCGAGTTGGTGGCGGAGGCCTGGTTCGCGCCCTGCCCGGTGGTGTTGTAGGCCTTGTTGGAGTTGTAGTCGGTCTTGTTGTCGGAGACTGAGAAGCCGATGTCGATGGGCTTGTTGCGGACGTAGGGCTCGTTGAAGCTGAAGCTCAGGTTGCGCGCGAGGTTGCCCTCGCTGGCCTGCACGGACAGCGTTTCACCCAGGCCGAGAAAGTTGTTGGTCTGGTAGTTGAGGCCGAGGAACGAGCCGGACAGGCCGCTAACGCCGCCGTTCAACCCGATGGAGTTCTTGCCTTTTTCGGTCACCTTGATCAGCAGGTCGACGGTGCCCGCCTCGGTGTTCTGGTGGGTTTCGGTATCCTGGTCCACTTTGAGCGGGTTGAAGTACTCGAGCTGGTTCAGACGCTGGAGGCTGGCTTCGACCGCTTTCGAGTTGTAGACCTGGCCTTCTTCAACCAGCAGCTCGCGCCGGATGACGAAGTCGCGCGTGATTTTGTTGCCCTGGAACTCGATGCGCGACACCTTGAACTGCTTGCCCTCGTCGAGATCGATGTTGAAGCCGATGGTTTTGGCGACGTCATCGTATTTGGGGGTCGGGATGGGCTGGAAGTTGATGTAGCCGAGCGCGCTGTAGGCGGTCGACAGGTTCTTGAGGCCCTTGCCGAAGGCGGTTGCGTCGAACCAGTCGCCGTCCTTCATGGCGAACTGCGCGCGCAGCGCTTTGGTGTTGGTTACGGCCTTGTTGCCGGTAAAGGTGATGCCGCTGAAGCGATAGCGCGCGCCCTCTTCGACCGGGATATGAATATCCATCCGCTTGCCGTTTTTGGGGCGGAAGGTCAGCAGCGAGAGGCCGCCTTCGTTGCGGATGTGGGTCTCGGCGTCTGCCGTGTTGGCGCGGAAGTAGCCGCGGTCGCGGTAGGCCTGGCGTACGCGCTCTGTGTCTTCTTCGAGCTTGGTCGCGTCGTAGGTCTTCGCGATCAGGTCCTCGAGGAAGATGGAGTGCGGGATGCCGAGCGGCTTCAGGTTCTTCATGGAAGCCCGCAGCGTTCGCGACGAGAGGTGGTCATTACCGGTAAAGGTGATGTTGCCGACCTTGACCGTGGGGCCTTCCTTGATGGTGAAGTTGAGCTGCACACTCGACGGCGGAATGGTTTTGACGTCGGTGCGTACGGTGGCGAACTGGTGGCCATGCTCGCTTTCAAGCTCCTTAATTACGGTAACGGCCTGCGCGATGTGGGTCGGGTCGTACTGCGACTCCTGCGCGAGCGACACCTTGCCTTTTTTGAAGGCGTCGAGGACGTCGGACTGCGTGATGGAGTTGAGACCCTTGTAGTTGATCTCGCGGATGGTGGGCTTTTCCTTGACGTAGATGTCGAGGATGATGCCTTTGGGCGTGTCTTCCCGCTCGATGCGGACGTTCTCAAAATAACCGGTGTTCCAGAGCGAGTTGAAGTCGCGCTCTACCGTTGCTGGGTCGTAATTCT
Organism: Acidobacteriaceae bacterium; assembly: GCA_965276625.1. Classification (GTDB taxonomy): domain Bacteria; phylum Acidobacteriota; class Terriglobia; order Terriglobales; family Acidobacteriaceae; genus EB88. The sequence continues at coordinate 546,437 of CBDIBB010000002.1, read as the reverse complement.
CGTTCTCGCGCGAGAACAGCCGCGCCAGAACGGTCTCCTTCGGGATGCGGCGATTGCCGATCACACGAATACTGGTAATGATGTTCGCTTGTGCCCATGCAACCGAGAAGACGGTGAAGCAGAGAAGCAGAACAGCGATGTATCGCAGGCTGTGCATCGTACGCACAGGCCGGCGGGTGGGGCTTGGGGATTGACTCCCACAGATTTCGGGAAAGATAGGCACACCCTCGGTTACGGCAAAATCAGAGCAAGCTGAGCGAATCCCGATTATAGAAGACGGGAGCGACACTTCCCAACTCTACCTGCCTAGGAGTTGCCTGCACAGGCAACCGTTAAGCCTAAAAATTCATGCATCGGACGGGTTCGGCGACACATCCATGACAGCGCGGGTTTGTGTTATGACACAGAACCCTTCCCCCGACCTGGGGGAGATCCAAGGAGGATCATGCCCACTCTGCTCCATATCGACGTCAGCCCTCGCGGAGACTACTCCGTATCCCGCAAACTCAGCGCAGCCTTTGTCGAAGCCTGGAAGGGCAAGAACGCCGGCGGCAAGGTCATTGTGCGCGATCTGACCAAGACCAACCTGCCGTTCGTCGACCTGCCGTGGATTGCCGGCGCGTACAGCGCCCCTGAGCAGCACACGCCGGAGCAGAAAGGCGCGCTGCAGGTTTCAGACGACCTGATCGCCGAGCTGCTGGAAGCTAGTGAGATTGTGATTGCCACGCCGATGTACAACTTTGCTGTTCCGGCGTTGCTGAAGGCATGGATCGACCATATTGTGCGTCGAGGGAAAACGTTCAACGCCAGCGATAAGGGCTACGAGGGCCTCCTGGGGGGTCGTAAAGCGACGGTGATCGTTGCCAGCGGCGGCAACTTCACCGCCGGCTCGCCTGCCGAGAAGTACAACCACGAGACCCCATATCTGCAGGCAATTCTCGGCTTCATCGGCATCACCGATGTCAAGATTGTGCTGGCGGGCGACACCCGCGATTTAGCCATGGGCAAGGTGCAGGAAGCCGACTACCTGAAGCCGCACCTTGAGGCTGTGCGGGCGACGGTTTAGATTGCTGTAATTCCCAAATTGGTAAAAGGCGAGCCCCGGGCGATAGTTTGGGGCTCGCTCTTTTGATTGGCGGTGATACAGTTCCGGCAATGCGCTTCTCGCGCGCCGGTAGGAGCTGCCGTGGCAACCCGTCGTGTTTTCGGCAAACAGATGCTTTCCGCGGGCGCGCTGGCGCTGGCGGGCGGCCCGGGGAAGCTGCTTCGCGCGCAGGCTGACGGTGAATCTTTTACCGGGGCCGCGTCGCTGAAGGCGCATGCGGCCGCGCGCGGGCTGTATACCGGCGCCGCGGTGAACCTGGGGCTGCTGGCGCGCGACCCGGCGTATGCCCGTACCGTTGCCGAGCAGTACAACATCGTGGTCGCTGAGAACGCGATGAAGTGGGCTGGTATGCGGCCGGGACCCGAGACGTTCGATTTTGCGGAGGCGGACCGGCTGGTGGAGTTCGCGCAGCAGCACGCCATGGCGATCCGCGGCCACAACCTGTGCTGGCACGAAGCGTTGCCGGCCTGGTTCGCCGCGACCGTAAATAAGGGTAATGCCGAGCAGTACCTGACCGGGCACATCCACACGGTCGTGAGCCGGTACAAGGGCAAAATCCGCGCGTGGGACGTGGTGAACGAAGCGATCGACCCGAAAGACGGGCTGCCCGGTGGGCTTCGGAACAGCCCCTGGTACAAATTTCTGGGGCCCGGGTACCTGGATATTGCGTTTCGCGCCGCGCGCGCCGCCGACCCGCAGGCGCTGCTGACCTATAACGACTACGGCATAGAAGCCGATACGCCGGACGATACCGCGAAGCGCGCCGCAGTGCTTGGACTGCTGCAGCGGATGCAGCATGACGGCGTGCCAATCGACGCTGTGGGTATCCAGTCGCACCTATCAGCGGGCTCGGCGAAGCAGATTGGCCCGGGCATTGCGGCGTTTGTGGAAGAGGTCGCGAAGATGAACCTGAAGGCGTTTATCACGGAGCTGGACGTGAACGACGACGCGCTGGCCGAGGACGATGCCAAGGAGCGCAGCCGGGAGGTTGCGGCTATCTACCAGGGGTATGTGGCGCTGCTGCTGAAGAACCCGTGTGTGACGGATGTGCTGACCTGGGGGGTGAGCAACCGGTCGTCATGGCTGAATGCGCCGGGGAAGAACGGGGAGAAGTTTCGCCCCAAACATCCCCATCGCGCGCAGGAGTGCCTGCCGTTCGGGGATGAGTACCAGCCGGAGCCCGCGTTTTACGCGCTGCGAATTGCACTGGATAGCAGGGAGCAGCCGGGAAAGCGGGTGACGTTCCTGCGCTGACTGCTCCCTTCTTTAGACGCCGGCGAGCTGGCGGAGAACGTATTGCAGGATGCCGCCGTGCTCGAAGTAGAGGATCTCCTGCGGGGTGTCGATGCGTACCAGGACACGGAAGTTTGTTTCCGTGCCGTCGGGCCGGGTGGCGCGCACGATGAGTGTCCGGCCTGACTCCAGGCGGTTTGCCAGCAGCATTTTGAGGCCGGGGAAGTCGAAGACCTCTTCGCCAGACAGGTTGAGGGAGGCGGCTGAGTCGCCGCCTCCGAACTCGAGCGGCAGGATGCCCATGCCGACCAGGTTCGAGCGGTGGATGCGCTCGTAGCTTTCGGCGATGACGGCGCGGACGCCCAGCAGTTTGGGACCCTTGGCTGCCCAGTCGCGCGAGGAGCCTGAGCCGTACTCCCTGCCGGCGAGGATGACGAGCGGGACGTCGCGTTTCGCGTATTCGACCGAGGCGTCGTAGATGCTCATGGGGGCGCCTTCCGGCAGCAGGCGGGTGACGCCGCCCTCGGTGCCGGGGGCGAGCTTGTTCTTGAGACGGACGTTGGCGAAGGTGCCGCGCACCATGACCTCGTGGTTGCCGCGACGGGAGCCGTAGGAGTTGAACTCCGCGGGGGGAACGCCGTGCTCGGTGAGGTATTTGCCGGCGGGGCCGTTGGCCTTAATGGCGCCGGCGGGTGAGATGTGGTCGGTGGTGACAGAGTCGCCGAGCACGGCGAGGACGCGGGCGCCATGGATGTCCTCGACGGGCCTGGGGGTGCGGGGCATGCCGTCGAAGTAGGGCGCCTGCCGGATGTAAGTGGAGTCCGGCTCCCAGCCGTAGACGTCGCCTTCGGCGAAGCGCAGGTTCTGCCAGTGCTCGTCACCGTCGGTCACGGTGGCGTACTCGGTGCGGAACGATTCGCTGGTGAGCGATGCTCCTACGACTTGCGCGATTTCCGCAGCGGTGGGCCAGATGTCTCGCAGGTAGACATCGGCGCCGTCTCTTCCGCGGCCGAGGGGCTGGGTCTCGAGGTTGCGATGGATGGTGCCGGCGAGCGCGTAGGCGACGACGAGAGGCGGCGACATGAGGTAGTTGGCGCGGACGTCAGAGTTGATGCGGCCCTCGAAGTTGCGATTGCCGCTCAGGACGGAGACCGCGACGAGGCCGTGGGCGTCGATTGCCTCCGAGACATCGGAGGGCAGCGCGCCCGAGTTGCCGATGCAGGTGGTGCAGCCGTAGCCGACGACGTTGAAGCGCAGGCGGTCGAGATAGGGCAGCAGCCCTGCTTTGCGGTAATAGTCGGTGACGACGCGGGAGCCGGGCGCGAGCGAGGTTTTGACCCAGGGCGGGACGGAAAGCCCGCGCTCGACGGCTTTTTTCGCCAACAGGCCCGCGGCCACCATGACGGAGGGGTTGCTCGTGTTGGTGCAGGAGGTGATGGCGGCGATGACGATGGAGCCGTGGTCGAGGTAGCGATCCGGGTCGAGCCCGAACCGCTCCTTTACCGTGTGCGCGTAGACCGGCGCGGTTGCGCCCAGGACTGCCTGGCCGGGCGTTGCCGCGGTGCTTGCCGATGCGATCGAGACATGCGCGGCGGGTGAGTCGAGGGGTATGCCCGGCTCGGGCGCGCCCTGTGTGCTCTGGACGTCACCGCTGGCCGAGGCGTGTCCGCCCTCGCCTTCCCAGCGCTGGGCCTGGCGCTCGCCGAACCTGCCTGCCGTGGGTCCGCGGAGCGAGTCAAGCTGCTTTTCAAAGGCTGCCGCCACATCGCCCAGCAGGACACGGTCCTGCGGACGCTTGGGTCCGGCGACGCTGGGCTGCACGGTCGCGAGGTCGAGCTCCAGCAGGGACGAGTACTCGGCCGGCGGGGTGTCGCGGGTGTGGAACAGCCCCTGCTCCTTGTAGTAGGCCTCCACCAGGGCGACCTGCTGGGCGGGGCGGCCGGTGAGCCGCAGGTAGCGCAGGGTTTCGTCATCGACGGGGAAGATGCCGCAGGTAGCGCCGTACTCCGGCGCCATGTTGGCGATGGTGGCGCGGTCGGCCAGCGACAGCTCCGGGAGCCCCGGACCGAAGAACTCGACAAACTTGCCGACGACCCCGTGCTTCCGCAGCTGCTCAGTGACCGTGAGCACCAGGTCGGTGGCGGTTGCGCCCTCCCTGAGTTTGCCAACGATGCGGAAGCCGACGACCTGAGGCACCAGCATGGAAACGGGCTGGCCGAGCATGGCGGCCTCGGCCTCGATGCCGCCGACGCCCCAGCCCAGCACGCCGAGGCCGTTGATCATGGTGGTGTGCGAGTCGGTGCCGACGAGCGTGTCGGGATAGGCGTACTGCGCGCCGTCGATGGCGGTGGTGAAGACGCCGCGGGCCAGGTATTCAAGGTTGACCTGGTGGCAGATGCCCATGCCCGGGGGCACGGCGCTGAAGTTGCGAAAGGCGCTCTGCCCCCACTTGAGGAAGGCGTAGCGCTCGCGGTTGCGCTCTACTTCAAGCAGCGAGTTGACGTTGTAGGCGCCGGATGTGCCGTACTCGTCGACCTGCACGGAGTGGTCGATGACGAGCTCGGCGGGCTGCAGCGGGTTGATCTTTTCGGGGTTCCCGCCGAGCAGCTTCATGGCGTCGCGCATGGCGGCGAGGTCGACGATTGCGGGGACGCCGGTGAAGTCCTGCATGAGCACGCGGGCGGGCATAAAGGCGATTTCGCGCGAGGGCTCGGCTGCCGGTTCCCAGTTCGCCAGGAACTGGATATCGGCTGCCGTGACGCTCACGCCGTCTTCGCGGCGCAGCAGGTTTTCAAGCAGGATGCGCAGGGAGTAGGGCAGGCGCGCGAGCGCATGTCCGCGGTCGGCGAGCGCCTGGAGGCGAAAGATCCGGTAGGTCGTGCCGCCGGAGGTGAACTCGGCGCGTGCGTTGAAGCTGTCAGTAGTCGCGGGGGTGCTCATGGAGGATTTCCTTTGCGGTAAGAGGGAGAGCTTGAGACGGATGCGGGCGCTGGGGATCAGGCGCGGCCACGGTCGTGGCGACCACGGTGAAAGCGTCGAAGCAGGCAGAGGTCACGGCTGGGCATCGTCGGGACTATTTTAGACCGCGGGGGTGACGGTATGCCCGGGGTGGGCTGGACCTTAATTGCCCGCGAGTGTTACTGGCCGGAAACGGCACGATGGAGCTGCGGTGGTTGGAAGTGCTTGACTTCGGGGTGTTGTTCGGCATCCAATGTGGGTGTGAAGGTTGGAAGGTCCCTCGATGGTTGTCGCCCACCGAGGGGGTTTGGACTACCGCTTTCGCAGTAGTCGAGCCAAGGCTACACCAGCAGCGAGGACACGCCAGTCAAGCGTGATCCTCACAACCAGATGCACCCAACTGGACGATCTTGCGTCCATAGGCCACCTTCAGCATTGGAACCGGCGTTCGCCGTTGTCGCGGAGAACGCCGGTTAGGCCTGCCCGGGTCGTTCAAGCTGACCGGGCCTGCCCATCCTGTTCCCGCCTGACACTCTGCTGGTGGTTCCCGCAGTCTATCGACTTCGCGCCAGGTTTTTGCCTTACTTCCGTCACTTGCATCCGCATGGGCGCCGGTGTCCGTCTCAAAGACACACATGCGCCGACTTCTCCTGCTCGTTCTCTTTTTATCCGCACTGCCGATACTGGCGCAGGCCCCCTCTCAGAGGCCGTCGATTGTCGGCTATCTGCCGCAGTGGGGGCTATACAACACGCCGCCCTGGTCGGCGAAGCAGCTGGTGATGAGCGGCTCGGCGCGCCTGCTGAACCAGATCGACTACGCGCAGGCGTTCATCGTGGATGGGCGCTGCACGGTGGCCGACCCCAATGCCGACCTGCAGCACGTGTACACGGCGGACACGAGTGTGGACGGCAGCGCGGACTCGCCGCTGCCCGCGGCGCTGAAGGGCGAGTTTCACCAGCTGCAGGAGCTGCAAAAACTTTACCCGCACATCCGTATGCTGATCTCGCTCGAGGGAAAGCCTGCGGCGTTTGCGGATGCGGCCCGGCCGGAGAAGCGCGCGGCATTTGTCGCGTCGTGCGTCGACCTGTACCTGCGCGGGCATCTTGCGCCGGGGCTGGAGGCTCCGGCACTGTTTACGGGCATCGATGTGGACTGGGAGTACCCGAACCAGACGGGTACGGACGGGCAGAGCGACGGCGCCAACTACTCCGCTTTGCTGGTGGAGTTTCGCAGGCAGCTCGACGCGTACGGCGCCGCGACCCATACCCGCCCGATGCTGACGATTGCCGCGGCGGCCGGCCTGGGCCGCTACCCCGGCGTCGACTGGCCGCTGGTGGCGCGGACCGTGGACCGGGTCGGCCTGATGAACTACGACTACAACGGCCCGTGGCAGAAAATTACCGGCATTGTCGCCCCGCTCTACTCCATTTCTGGAGTGGTACGGGAGAGCGGCAACGTGGACGGTACGGTGCAGGAGTATGAAAACGCCGGGGTCCCGGCGTCGAAGCTGTTGCTCGGGGTCCCGTTTTACGGCTATCACTGGACGGGCGTGACCAATGCCGGGGCGCAGCACGGGCTGGGCTCGGCGGGCGAGGCGGTGCATGAGGACACGCCTTATGGCGAGATTGCGGCGCTGCCTGGCGCGGCTACGCCGTTCCGCGACCCGCACTCCGCGGCGCCGTGGCTGTATGACGGCAACACTTTCTGGACCTTCGACGACCCTGCGTCCGTGACGGCGAAAGCAGCCTACGCGCGGGCACACGGGCTGGGCGGCATGATGATCTGGGAGCTGAGCGGCGATACGGAGGACGGCTCGCTGATAAAGGCGATGCACGCGGGACTTTTTTAAGACCGCCTGCTGGGGCGAAGCCCTAATGCGGCTAGCGGCCACTTCTGGCGCATAGCGCTATTGTGGCGTGTCTTTGTTTATGTGCGGATGCTCACTGCCGCGGCCCTCGCGATGCTCGGGAGCTTGCTACGGCTAGCGCTAGCCAGTTATGGATTGCACCACCAGAAACACATTTAACCCAATAATCAATCCCGCGATCGTCCAGCCGGCGCGACGGGTCCAGGGCCGGTTGGTGAAGCGATGCATTACGCTTTCGCGGCCGGTAAGGATCAGCAGCGGCACCAGCGCAAACGGCAGCGCGAAGGAGAGCACGACCTGCGACAGGATGAGGATTTTGAGCGCATCGAGTCCTGTCGCGATGACCACGATGGACGGGATAAGGGTGAGCAGGCGGCGCAGGAAGATAGAGAACCGCACCTGGAGGAAGCCCTCAAGCACGACCTGGCCGGCCATGGTGCCGACGGTTGAAGAGCTGAGGCCGGAACAGAGCAGCGCGATGGCGAAGATGGTCGCGGAGGCCGGCCCGAGCAACGGACCGAGTGTTTTGTGGGCGTCCTCAATCGACATATCGCCGGTGATGTGCGCTTTAGCGAATGCTGCGGCCGCGACGACCACCATAGCGGAGTTGACCAGCCACGCGCCGTTCATCGCGAAGAAAATGTCGATCTTTTCGTAGTACAGCAGCCGCAAACGCGCTAAATAGTGGTGGTTGGGCACATGCGGCCGCTCGACCTGCTCGGCGACGCGGGGCTGCACGAGCGCGGAGTGCAGGTAGATAACGTGCGGCATGACGGTGGCGCCGAGCATGGCGACCGCGTCGTAAATGCTGCTGCGCCCGACCTGCGGCAGCAGGGCGTACAAGGCGACGAGCTGCCACGCGGGGTGGACCAGCGTAAGCTCTGCCGCGTAGCACAGGCCGATGGCGCCGACGAAGCTGATGATGCCGATCTCGAGCTTGCGGAAGCCGCGGGTTTCAAGCAGCAGCAGGCCGAAGACGAAGACGGTCGAAAGCAGCGCGGCAAACAGGAGCGTCTCGGTGCGGCTCCATCCGTGGTGCAGGAACCACGGCCCGAACAGCAGGTAGAAGCCGAGCGCGGCGCCGAGAAACTCGGCCAGGTCTGTAGCGAGCGCGGCTATCTCCGCGGCGACCCACAACAGGATGGCGGTGCGGCGCGAGAAGTGGTCGCGGCAGTTCTGCGGAAGGGTGCGCCCGGTCGCGATGCCCAGCTTTGCCGCGAGGTACTGGATGATGATGGCCATGCTGTTGGACCAGAGCAGCACCCAGAGCAGCCGATAGCCGGAGTGCGCGCCGGCGGCAAAGTTGGTGGCGAAGTTGCCGGGGTCGATGTAGGCGATGCTGGCGACGAAGGCGGGCCCGAGGTGCAGCAGCAGTCGCCGGACGTGACGAAGCTGCGCGCGGGAGCGATGTCTGCGGGAGACAGGCGCAGCAATGGTGGCGTGAGGCACGGACTCAAGTATAGGTTGCGCTTTGACGCAACTATAGGTTGCGCTTTGATAGAACGACTGGCTACTGCGCATGAGCCCGAGTTTCGCGCGTGCCCGGGCGCAAAACGCCCGCGTAGAATGGCTGCTATGAACGAGCTGCAGCAAGTGGCGAACGAGGACGTACTGGGGCGCGCGCGCAAGATCAAGGTCTTCCTGATGGATGTGGACGGAACGGTGACCGATGGCGGCGTGTGCCTGATTGCCGCGACGGACGAGGCTGGGACCAGCACGGTTTCCGAGATGAAGGTGTTTAGCGCACAGGACGGACAGGGGCTTTCGCTGGCGCACACGATGGGGATCAAGACGGGCTTTATCACCGGGCGCAAATCGCCTGCGGTGCTGCGCCGGGCGCAGGAGCTGAAGGTTGATTACGTGTACCTGGGGCAGGCGAAGAAGACGGCCGCGTTTGAAGAGGTGCTTCAAAAAGCCGAGGTGACGGCGGACGAGGTCTGCTACATGGGTGACGATTTGCCGGATATTCCGCTGGCCGAGCGGGTGGGGCTGGCGGTGTGCGTGGCAGACGGTGCGCCGGAGCTGAAGGCGGTTTGCCACTATGTGACCAGGCGGGCGGCCGGGCACGGTTCAGCGCGCGAGGTGGTGGAGCTGGTGCTGAAGGCACAAGGCCGCTGGGAAGAGGCTGTCCCGAAGGCGCTGGCGTAGATGGCCGCCACCGGGGAGAAGGTGCTGCTGATTGGCGGCGGTGGGCGCGAGCATGCGCTGGCCTGGGCGCTGCGGCGCTCAAAGCGCGTGGGCGAGGTGGTGTGCGCGCCGGGAAACGGCGGGATCGAGGCCATTACGCGCTGCGTGCCGGTGGATACCAACGACCTGGACGCGATGGTGCAGGTGGTGACGCGGGAGCAGCCGTCGCTGACGGTGGTGGGCCCTGAGGTGCCGCTTGCGCTGGGCATTGTGGATGCGCTGCAGGCGCGCGGGCTGCGTGTTTTCGGCCCGACGCGGGCCGCGGCGCAGCTTGAGTCGAGCAAAGCGTTTGCCAAGCGGTTTATGCAGCGGCACAACATACCGACGGCGACCTACGCCGTGTGCGGCTCGGCGGAGGAAGCGCGCGAGGCGCTGGACCTGTTTAACGGAGCGATTGTGGTGAAGGCCGATGGGCTGCACGCGGGCAAGGGCGTGCTGATGTGCCCGGACCGCGCGGCCGCCGAGGCTGCGATCAAGGGACTGTACAGCGGGGCGCTGCTGGGCAGCTCGGAGACGAACGTGGTGCTGGAAGAGTTGCTGGAGGGCGAGGAGATCTCGTTCCTGGTGATGAGCGACGGCAGGCACGTGGCGCCGCTGGTGCCCGCGCAGGACCACAAGCGCATCGGCGAGGGCGATACCGGTTTGAACACCGGCGGCATGGGCGTGTACACCTCGGACGCGATACTGCCCGGGGCGATGCAGGAGTGGATTCTGCACCATATCGCGCAGCCGACTGTGGACGGCATGGCGGCGGAGTCGGCGCCGTTCGTGGGCGTGCTGTTCATCGGGCTGATGATGACGGCGAGCGGCCCGGTGGTGCTGGAATACAACACGCGGTTCGGCGACCCGGAGACGCAGGCGATCCTGCTGCGGCTGAACAGCGACCTGTACGAGGCGTTCGACGCCTGCGTGGAGGGGAGGCTGAGCGATACGGAGTTTCGCTGGAAGGCGGGCGCCTCAGCCTGCGTGATTGCGGCGTCGGGCGGCTACCCGGGCAAGTACAGCTCCGGCCACCTGATCGGCGGGCTGGCTGAGGCGGCCGCGGTGCCGGGGGTCGAGGTGTTCCACGCGGGGACGGTGCGGTATGAGGGCGAACTGCGGACCGCGGGGGGGCGGGTGCTGGGCGTGAGCGCCGCCGGCGATACGCTTGAAAGTGCGCTGAGCCAGGCGTATGCGGGCCTTGAACGGGTGCGGTTTGACGGGATGTATTATCGCCGCGACATCGGGCGACGGGCTTTATCGCATGCGAAAGAAGGAGGAGCGGAAGCATGATCCTGAAAGATAACCGGGTTGAGGATGTACCGACGAAGACAGGGCCGATGCGGACGTACTTTTTCCACCCGGCGGCCTACGGACGGTACCCCGGGGTGATTCTTTACTCTGAGATTTTCCAGATGACGGGGCCTATTCGACGCTTCGCGAGCTTTGTGGCGGGGCATGGCTACCTGGTCGCGGTGCCCGAGGTATACCACGAGCTGGAGCCGGCGGGGACGGTGCTGGCCTATGACCAGGCGGGGTCGGACAGAGGGAACCACGACAAGTATGCAAAGGAGCTCTCATCGTATGACGATGACGCGCGCTCACTGCTGAGGTACATGGAAGGCATGGAGCCGTGCAACGGGCGGCTGGGGGTGATCGGCATCTGCCTGGGCGGGCACCTCGCGTTTCGCGCCGCGATGGACCCTGCCGTGCGCGCGGCGGTGTGCTTTTACGCGACGGACATGCACGGCGGTACGCTGGGCGCGGGCAAACGAGACGACTCGCTGGCGCGCGCCGGTGAGATCAAAGGTGAGCTGCTGCACATCTGGGGTCGCCAGGATCCGCACGTGCCGCTCGAAGGGCGGCGCAGGATACTGGCCCGGCTGGACGAAGTAGAGGCCAACTACCAGTGGCTGGAAGTAAACGGCGCGCATGCTTTTATGCGCGATGAGGGGTATCGCTACGACCCGGAGCTGGAAACGCAGCTGAAAGGCATGATGCTTGCGGTGCTGCATCGCAAGCTGGCGCTCGGGGCATAAAGGGGACGCGGGTTTACGGCGTGTTCAGCCCTGCAATCGGATCCGCTGATAGGCTTCATCGCGCACAACGACAGGCGTGGGCGTGGGGCGGCTTTCTGTTTCGCCCCCCAGCAGCGAGGCGGCGGAGAGCACCAGCGCACTGGGCCCGAGGTGCCACGGCAGCACGACATCGATCTTGCAGTCCGGCAGTGCCGGGTACATGAGCTCTGTGACCAGCAACACGCGGGTGCCCGGCCATAGCCGTTCGACTTCGCCGCAGACGTAGGCGATTTCACCCTGCTGGAGGGTATGGCACAGGACGACGAGCTCAAAAAACTGCGACCTGAGCAGCTGCAAGGCTGGTTCAAGCCTCGCGCTGAAGACATCTGCCCCGGCCTTTCGCAGGACCAGGTTTCGGCTGAACAGCAATGCCGCGTCTTGACCGATCGAGAGTATTTTTGCCACCGAAAGCCTCGCTTGTACAGTTTCTTAATGATGGATTGCAAGCCCTCTCATTGAATGGAGCTCACCTGTAGCAGAAACAAGTCGCTTGCCCGGCTGGAAATACCCATTTGGTGCTAAAGTTTGTGGAAATGCGAGTCTTGTAATTATCTTTGGCAAATGTCTTGACAGTGTTACGATAATGATGTAGCGGAGTAAGAAATGAGTGTAGTTGGAGATGTACGCAAGGTGATTCAGGATCTGGTATCCCCGGATGTTCGGGCGGTAGCCGCCGGTCTAGGCGATTTGAAGGAAACGGTTCAGGTGATGCGAACTGAAATGCAGGAGATGGAGAAGCGGTTGGTGGTGTCGATCTCTCTGGCAAAGACTGAAATCCTTTTAACGGTGCGCAATGCGGAGTTGACTGAGAAGCTGGCAGAAATGACCCTTGCCTATGATCGGCTCAAGAGGGAACGCACTCAGTAGTCTGCGGCGCGTGGTGCGTCTGCTGCGCTCGCTTTGCCATGAAATACTTTCAACTTCGATAAGTTTGAAAGAAGGGGATAACTCTTTCCGTTCTTCAGCGAACGGTGCGCGTATAAAGTTCGGGGTAAACGCGGGCGTAGGAGTTATGGATCAGCTTGTAACAATCGCAGGCGACTGTCTGGAGCTTTTCCGTGTCGACAAGCTCGACCTGACCCCGGCTGTAGAGGATCAAACCGGAGCGCTGCAGGAGGCCCGCGGCGATGGTGACGGCTGGCCGACCGACGCCGAGCATCTCCGCCAGAAACTCCTGGGTGAGGTGGAGTGTCCTGGTCTCCATGGTGTCTGACGCCATCAGGAGCCAGCGGGCCAGCCGCGACTCTAATTCATGCAGCCGGTTGCAGAGAACCAGTTGAGTGGTCTGCTCCAGGAGCGCATAGACGAAGGTATGGAGCAGCGCCATCATCTCGGGATTCTGCGCGGACTGCTCCCGGAGGAGATCAGCCCGGATGCGATAGCCCGAGCCGGCGCCTTGCATCACGACCGTATTCTGCGTCTTGGGCTGCCCAAGCAGGGACTGCAGACCGACGAGGCCTTCGCGCCCGATGATACCGACCTCGACGGGGGTGCCGCTGAGGTCGAGGCTATTGACCGAGGCCATGCCGCGCTCGATGAAGTAAATCCACTGGATATCCGTATCAGGCTTGACCAGTAATGAGCCCTGCGGCAGGTCGACCTTCGATAGACTGGGCTCGATCTTGTCCATGAATGATTTCGGCATGGCCGCAAGCATCAGGTTCCGAAATGGCCCGCCCGAGTGTCCATTGCCGTTCTCGTCCGCTCGCATTGCACAGCCCTCGCGAGGGATAGCGAAATCCCCTCATCCGCGAAGACCACGCCATATTGGAGATGGTTTATCGACACGTAGCGCAACACTACTCTGATTTGGACGCAAAAGTCTGTTCGGCAGGTGACGATCCGCACATAGAGTATGTCTAAAAGCAGTTGCGCCGTAAGGCGTTGCGCAGGTATGCCTCAAGCGTCGAGCTTTTGTGTCACCAGTTCATTAAGCCGCGCCGGGTTGGCCTGCCCCTTGCTGAGGCGCATGACCTGGCCTACGAAGAAAGCGGCGACGGTTTTTTTGCCGCCGCGATACTGCTCCAGCTGTTTGGGGTTTGCGGCGATAACCTCGTCGATCATCTTTTCGATGGCGCCGGTGTCGGAGATTTGCTGGGGTTTTTCGCGCTCGTAGACGGCGCCGAAGTCTTCGTTGCTCTCGAAGGCGGAGTCGAACAGCTGCTTGAGTTGTTTGCTGGACAGCTTGCCTTCTTCGGCGAGGTCGGCTGCCTGCGCGATGCCGGCCATGGTGATCGGCGATTGCTCAAGCTCAAGCCCTTTGAGCTTGAGGCGCGCGGTGAGCTCGCTCTGGACGAGGTTGGCGACGCGGCGCGGGCTTTTGGCGGCTTTCGCGGCTGCTTCAAACTGGTCGGCGAAGGCGCGGGTAGCAGTGAGGGTCTGCGCGTCCTGGGGCGCGATGCCGTAAACGGCGATCATGCGCAGGCGGCGCGCTTCCGGCAGCTCCGGCAGGCTTGCGCGGATGGTTTGCTGCGCCTCGGCAGACATGGTGAGCGCGGGCAGGTCGGGCTCGGGGAAGTAGCGGTAATCGTGCGCCTGCTCCTTGGAGCGCATGGAGTAGGTGCGGCCCTCGGCTGCGTTCCACAGGCGGGTTTCCTGGATGATGCGCTCGCCGGACTCGATGAGTTCGACCTGGCGCTCGATCTCATAGGCGATGGCGGCGCGGATATAGCGGAAGCTGTTGACGTTTTTGACCTCGGCCTTGGTGCCGAACGCCGCCTGCCCGCGCGGGCGGACGCTGACATTGGCATCGCAGCGCAGCGAACCCTCTTCCATGTTGCAGTCGGAGACGCCGGTGTACAGCAGGATTTCCTTGAGCTTGGTGAGGTACTCGTAGGCCTCGTCGGGCGAGCGAAGGTCGGGCTCGCTGACGATCTCGATGAGCGGGGTGCCGCAGCGGTTGAGGTCGACCGAGGTGCTGGTGGCGGAGTCGTGTACGCCGTCGTGCAAGCTTTTGCCGGCGTCTTCTTCCATGTGGAGTCGGGTGATGCCGATGCGCTTGATGCCTGCAGGCGTGTCCACATCGAGCCAGCCATTTTCAGCCAGGGGCTTGTCGAACTGCGAGATCTGGTAGCCCTTGGGCAGGTCGGGGTAGAAGTAGTTTTTGCGGGCGAAGATGCTGGTTTCGCGGATCTGTGCGTTGATGGCCATGGCCGCGAGGGTGGCGAACTCGACAGCGCGCGCATTGAGAACGGGCAGCGCGCCGGGCAGGCCGAGGCAGACCGGGCAAACAAGCGTGTTGGGCGGGGCGCCGAACCGGTTGACGCAGCCGCAGAAGGCCTTGGTGCGGGTGAGCAGCTGCACGTGGACTTCAAGCCCGATGACGGGTTCGTACCTGGAGAGGATCGCGGGTGGGAGCGTGGCGGTTGCCATGGATTGAGTTTAGCAACGGCTTGTTTTGCGCGGAATGCTTTTCATCTTGACAAGTTTTCATTTTGAAAAGAACATAGCAGCATGGTCGTCGTCACGCTCAAGCACCTGCACGGAGCCGCCGCGGCGTTTCCAGACGCAGCAGTCGAGATTGCGGCATGGTACGCCGTTGTGAAGCAGGCGCGCTGGACGAGTTTCGTGGATGTGGTGCAGGCGATACCGGATGCGGACGCCGTAGAGGGATATGTGATCTTCAACATACGGCATAACCGCTACCGGCTGGTCACCGTGGTGCATTACGCGAAGGAAAGAGGCGGGCAAAAGACAATAGGGCACGTGTATGTCCGCTCGTTTCTGACGCACAGGCAATACGACAACAAGGCGAACTGGAATAAGGAGTACGGCAGATGAGCACAGCCCTCGCAAACCCGGCAAAGATGATGCACCTTGGTGCGCCGCATTGCATTCATAGCGACGCGGAACTGGACGCGTACATGAGTGCCTTGTTCGCGCTTACGGCGAAGGACGCGACAACGGCCGACGAGGACGAAGCGATTGAGCTACTGAGTTTGCTGATCGAGCGGTATGAGGCCGAGCGCTACCCGGTGCCGAGCGCCAGTCCTGTTGAAGTCTTACGATTTCTGATGGCGAGCCATGGGGTGAGTCAGAAAGATCTGGTTCCCGAGTTTGGCGTTGAGAGTACGGTGTCGCTGGTGCTGAGTGGCAAACGGCAGATGAACCGCGATCATATCGCGCGGCTCAGTGAGCGCTTTCATGTATCGCCGGCTGTGTTTTTCGGAGAGGTGTAGCTCATGGCGATCATCGTTCTCGTGATTTGAAGGAGATCTCGCAAACGTATTGCTAGACTAAAGGCACAATGATTCTCCCCTTTGTCCGCGAACTGCTGGCGGACCTGGAGCGTTCGCCCGCTTTTGAACAAGCCACACGCCACCTTTCGCTGGGGCGTGGGCGCAGGCGTGTCTCCGGGTTGACCGCGTCGGCGCGGGCGCTGTATCTGCCGCTACTGGCGCGGGCTGCGAAGCTGCCTGCCATTGTGTTGGTCGCAGACAACAAGGCTGCCGAGGCGCTGTATATCTCGGTGCGCGCTGCGTGTGAGCTGACCGGAGCGATGGCGCCCGAGCGGGTTGTCAAACTGCTGGCGCCGGACGTGCTGCCGTTTGAGAACCTATCGCCGCATGCGGAGGTGCAGGAGAGCCGCGCGGCGACGCTGTGGAAGATTGCCACCGATGCGGCCTCGATTGTGATTGCACCGGTCGAGGCGGCGGCGCAAAAGCTGTTCCAGGCGAGCTACTATGCGGAGCTTGCCTGCACGCTGAAGCGCGGCGAAGAGCATGACCTGGACGGGCTGATTACGCACCTGGCCAGCGTGGGCTACGACGCGGTGGACCTGGTGGAGATGCCGGGACAGTACACGCGGCGCGGCGGGATCCTGGATGTGTATTCGCCGGAGACGGAGCGGCCGGTACGGCTGGAGTTTTTCGGGGATGAGATTGAGTCGCTGCGGCGCTTCGACCCGGAGACCCAGCGCTCGCTACAGCCGCTGGATGAAACGACACTGCTGCCGCTAACGGAAACGCCGGTGACGGAAAAGCTGCTGGCCGCGGTGCATGCGCGGCTCTCCGGCTCGTCGCTTGAAGGCGATGAGCAGGCGCAGCGCTCGATCGCTGCCGCCGGCGTGACGGTGTTTCCCGGCTGGGAATTTTTTGCCGGGGTGGCGGGCGCGGAGACGACACTGCTGGGACTGTTCAAGCGCTCTGTGGTGTTTATGGAAGAGCCCGGTATGCTGCGCAACCAGCTGGAGCGCTGGTGGAACAAGCTGGAACAGCGGCACGAGCGCTCGAACATCGGCTCGCTGATGACGCCGGAAGACCTGTACCGGCGGCCGGAACTGCTGCTGGCGCTGATCTCCAATCAGCCGGGGCTGGACCTTGACCAGCTGGGCATCGTGGACGTGCTGGATGACGACACGACGCTTGGGGAGATCGAGTTTTCGACACGCCCGACGCTGCGTTTCCACGGCAACGGCATCGCGCTGGTGGAGCAGATCAGGGGGCTGCTGGCAGCGGAGCAGCGCGTGCTGATCGCCGCTGCAAACCAGGGCGAGCTGGAGCGTATGGCGGTGCTGCTCGGCGAGCACCAGCTGTCCTACCGCATCGGCTGGCGCACCGAACAGGCATCTGCAGAGATGGGATCGAACGAGCGCAAGCAGCGGCCGGGGGAGCATGCTCCGCCGGTGCTGGTGCGTGCGCAGCTGGCGCACGGCGTTTCGCTGATCGATGCAAACCTGGTCGTGTTCGGCGTGAACGATGTGTCGGATGATGCGGATGTCGCGGCGCGCCCGGTGGTGAAGAAGTCAAAAACGGCGGCGTTTGTTTCGGACTTCCGCGACCTGACCGTCAACGACTACGTGGTGCATGTGGAGCACGGAATCGCGCGCTACGTGGGCCTGCGAGAGATTGAGCAGGACGGCGTCAATGTCGAGTTCATGATCCTGGAGTTCGCGGAAAGCGCGCGGCTGTATGTGCCGCTGACGCGGCTGGACCTGATCCAGAAATACCGCTCGAGCGAAGGCGGCCCGGCGCCCATCCTGAACAAGCTGGGCTCGCAGGGCTGGGCGAAGACGAAGGCGCGTGTCAAGAAGGCAATGGAGGACATGACCGATGAGCTGCTGAAGCTCTACGCGCAGCGCAAGGCTGCTCGCGGTCACCAGTTTCCGCCGGACGACGAGTTTCAGCGTGACTTTGAAGATGCGTTCGACTTTACGGAGACCGACGACCAGCTGTCTGCGATTCGCGACATCAAGGCCGACATGGAGTCAGAGCTGCCGATGGACCGGCTGCTGTGCGGCGACGTGGGCTACGGCAAGACGGAGGTCGCGATGCGCGCGGCGTTCAAGGCGGTGCAGGACGGCAAGCAGGTTGCGGTGCTGACGCCGACGACGGTGCTGGCCTTTCAGCATTTTGAAACGTTCAAGAAGCGCTTCCGGCAGTTCCCTATTGCGATTGAAATGATCTCGCGTTTTCGCACGCCGAAGGAGCAGAAGAAGATTCTGGAAGACCTCGAAGCGGGCAAGGTCGATATCCTGATCGGCACACACCGCGTGTTGTCGAAGGATTTGAAGTTCCACGATATCGGCCTGCTGGTTGTGGATGAGGAGCAGCGCTTCGGGGTTCGGCATAAGGAGAGATTGAAACAGATACGCGCACAGATCGATGTGTTGACGATGTCGGCGACGCCGATTCCGCGCACGCTGCATATGTCGCTGATCGGGTTGCGCGATATGAGCGTGATTGAGACTCCGCCGAAGGATCGCATGGCGATCCAGACGGTGGTGGCGAAGTTCGACGAGAAGCTGGTGCGCTCGGCGGTCGAGCTTGAGATGGAGCGCGGGGGGCAGACGTTCTTCGTCTACAACCGCGTGGAGTCGATCTATGAGATTGCCGCGAAGATTCGCGAACTGGTGCCGGCGGCGCGGGTGATCGTGGGGCACGGGCAGATGGGTGAAACCGAGCTGGAGCGCGTGGTGCTGGCCTTTATGAATCATGAGTATGACGTGCTGGTCGCGACGACGATTATTGAAAACGGCATTGATATTCCGCTTGCGAACACGATTATTATCAATCGCGCGGACCGGCATGGGCTGTCGGAGCTGTACCAGCTGCGGGGGCGTGTCGGGCGATCGAACCGGCGCTCATATGCGTACCTGCTGATTCCTCCGGAGCAGGAGCTGACCGACATTGCGCGGCGCAGGCTTGCGGCGCTGAAGGAGTTTTCAGATCTTGGCGCGGGGTTCAAGATCGCGGCGCTCGACCTGGAGCTGCGCGGCGCGGGCAACATGCTGGGCGGTGAGCAGAGCGGGCATATCGAGGCAGTCGGCTTTGAGATGTACTCCGGCATGCTGGAGGAAGCAGTCAGCAAAATTAAGGGCGAGACGCAGACGGAGCACATCGCGACGCAGCTCAATCTTGGTATCTCGCTGCGCATCGATGAAAGCTATATTCCGGAGGAGAACCAGCGGCTGCGCATTTATAAGCGCATTGCTGCTGCCGGAAGTGAGAAGGCTGTGGACGATGTGCGCGTGGAGCTTGAAGACCGCTATGGGGCCATCCCTGAAAACCTGAAGCACCTGCTGGAGGCCGCCGCGCTACGTGCGGAGTGCGAGCGCGTGGGCGTGTCGCAGGTCGATCGCAAACGCGACCAGGTACACCTGCGATTCGCCGCGCAGGCAAGCATCGACCCGGGCCGGCTGATGCGGCTGGTCGCGAAAAACAGCAAGCAGGGCGCGCAGTTTACGCCGCAGGGCGTGCTGCGCTTCCCGCTCGCGTCGAAAGAGCCGGTGCAGGTCATTCTGGAGATACGCCTGCTGCTGGATGAGTTGGTGGTGGAGCAGCCGGCGGTGGCATAAGTTACCGCTACTCGGGCCTGACTTTCGTTACCGTGAGTTCTACTTGTGTCGTCTGGTCCACTGTCGGGTCATCGGATGAGAAAAGCAGGGTAGGCTTGCTGATGTCCACCGCAAAATCGGAGTCCCACTTTTGCTGTCGGATGATCGGCTGATGAAGCGTGCTTGTGGGCGGCGGATCGACATAGGAAGAAACTTCGGCCGAAACATTGATGTAGAGCTGTTGAGTGTTATGGACCTGTGCCGGTTGCTCAAGTGTACGGAAGTCGAAGTTCGAGCCGACGTCTATGTACTGGAACTGGGCGTTCATTGATCCAGTGCTTATGGGCACGCGGTTGCCAGCGCGAATATGTCCATTCATGTGCGGCGCAGAAAACAATAAGGACGAATAGCTGCGCCGCCCTTCCACTTTTCCCTTGACCAGTTCTGTAACAACAAAGGTAAGTTTATAGGTTTCCGCAGGCTTGGTTTCCGAGGCCGTCGCGGTATTCTGCGCCTGGTCGCTGAACGTGTGGGCGAGTGCGGGCGTCGATAAAAGAATCGAAGCTGAGAGAAGTATGCCGGCTATGGATCGCATGGAGCTCCTTACTGGTCGAGTGGCTTATCTTGGATCGGTTCAATATGGATGGCGCTGATCTCAATAGGTGCAATCGGCGCAGGGCCTGCATTGTGCAGGCTCATCAGCGCCTTGCCTTGTGCTTCTGTAAGATTCAGCAGCAGGACTTCCTGGCGTGATGGCGCGAGTTGCGGAAATGGCCTGGAGATTGTTTGCGGTGCCTGCTGCCTGTGCGCCTTTCTTACGCGGTGGAAAGCGGTCAGCGTTGAATGAACAGGTGTGCCCGGATAAAGCACGGCCGGAGGCGCCGGCAAACCAAGCTGCTTTACTGTTTCCGGCTGCAACCGTGCATGAAATTTCGGCAAGCACACGACTATCAGAAGAACCGCGGCAACCGCGGCGAAACTTACCCCGAGCCATAGAAGAGCGCGCGGCCTGCGGATGTTCCTCTCCTGCGCCGCAGCTGCGAGCAGTCGGGTTTCCAGTCCATATCGCTGCTGCGGTTTCGCATAACTCCGCAGCGCCGCGGTCAGCAGTTGGTCTGTCGCGTCCGGTTTCCGGTCTTCATCGCTATCGTGCACGGCGCACCTCCAAGGTTAGCAATTTATCGCGCAGCAGTGCCCGCGCTTCTGCGACACGCCGCCTCACCGTGCCTTCCGGCAGGCCGAGCACGGCGGCGACTTCAGTTGACGTGAGGTCCTCGAACGCGGACAACACCAGCGGATGGCGCAGCTTTTCCGGAAGTGCATCGACAAGCATGTGGACACGCGCATGTTCGGCCATTTGCACGGCTTGCTGCTCCGGGTCCGGCTCGCGGCTTGCCTGCTCGGGGCGCTCGCTGCCCTCAGGCGTCTGCGGATAGCGCGTGCGGATGTCGGCCGCGACACGCCACACGGCGCGCGCGATAAAAGCCCGCTCATCCCTGGCTGCCAGCCAGCGATCTTTCTTCATCAGCTTCAGAAAAACTTCCTGCACGGCGTCCTCTGCATCTCCCGGATGTCGCAGCCGGGCATAGGCTACCCGGTAGGCAAGCTGCGCATTGCGGCCAACAAACTCCGCGAACCCTTCAGCAACGGGCAAAGCGGACTTGTTCTCCACGGTCAACGGGTTTGCTCCGGCAAATGCGCTCATGTCAGTTCACGGTCGCCCGCGATGATCTTCACTTACCAAGACCGGCGCTGTCGCATTTCCGTTCGCTTTTCTTCTCATTTCAGTCTGCCGGTATACTGGCCTTCGTTCTCTAAACCTTTGCTGAATCGAGGCATGTGTCCATGCGTCTTTTGCAGTTCCAAGCGCTTTTTTGCGGCACAGCATTGCTGATGTGCGCCCTTCCTGCCCAGGCTGCCGCGGCCGCAGACCAGGGAGCTGCCTTTCGCGCGCTGGTAGACAGCTTCTACGGTGCGGCGCTGCCGTATCAGCCGACAGAGGCGACTGCCCTCGGCATCCATGATTACGACGCGAAGCTGGAGGACTGGAGCCAGTCGACGATCCAGGCGGAAGTTCGCGGGCTGCACTATTACATGAGCAAGTTCGACGGGTTCCAGGCAGATGGGCTCGACCAGTCGACGCAGGGCGACCTGACGATGATGCGCAACAATCTTCGCTCGCAGCTGCTGACGCTTGAGACGATCAAGCCCTGGCAGACGAACCCTGATACGTACTCGAGCGCAATTACCGGCTCTGCTTTTACGCTGATGGAGCGCGAGTTTGCGTCGCCGGATGAGCGTTTGCGCTCGTTGATCGCGCGGGAACGGCAGATGCCGAAGGTGCTGGACGAGGCCCGGCAAAACCTGCTCAATCCGCCGAGGGTTTACACCGAGATTGCCGTCGAGCAGCTGCCGGGCGAGGTCTCCTTTTTTCAGAACGATGTGCCCGCGGCTTTTACGAAAGCGACCGACCCGGCGTTGAAGTCGCAGTTCGAGAGCACCAATGCGGCTGTCATCGCGGCGCTGCAGGGGTATCGGCAGTGGCTGCAAAGCGATCTGCTGCCACGCTCGAAGGGGGACTTCCGCTTTGGCGCGGATACCTTTGCGAAAAAGCTGGCCTACGACGAGATGGTGACGACGCCGCTGCCTCGGCTGCTCGCTATCGCTACGGCTGACCTGCACAAAAACCAGGCTGAGTTTGCGCGGGTGGCGAAGCTGGTCGACCCCTCGAAGACGCCGAAGCAGGTGCTTGCCGAGCTTGCCGGCGACCACGTGGCGCCGGACGCGCTGCTGGACGACTTCCGCAGCCAGTTCGCCGGGCTGACGCAGTTTATCCGCGCGAAACACATTATTACGATTCCCTCCGATGTGGAGCCTACGGTCGAGGAGACGCCGCCGTTCGAGCGGGCGACGACCCAGGCGTCCATGGACCCGCCGGGTCCGTTTGAAACGCATTCGACCACGGCGTACTTCAACGTGACGCTGCCTGAGAAGGACTGGACCCCTGAGCATATCGCCGAGCACATGGCGGCGTTTAACGTGGGCACGGTGACCAGCACGTCAGTCCACGAGGCATACCCGGGGCACTATGTGCAGTTTCTATGGGTGAACTCCGCAGGGCTGAGCAAGGTACGCAAGATTGTGACCGCCAATACGAACGTGGAAGGCTGGGCGCATTACTGCGAGCAGATGATGCTGGATGAAGGCTACGGGCAGCCGGGCGCGGGGGCGAAGGACGAGCGGGAAGCCAACCTGATCCGCCTGGGTCAGCTGCAGGATGCGCTGCTGCGCGACGCGCGGTTCGTGGTCGCGATCCAGATGCACACGGGCAGCATGTCGATGGCGCAGGCTGTCGACTTTTTCGTGAACGAGGGCTACCAGTCGCGTTCGATCGGCGGCATCGAGGTAAAACGTGGCACGTCCGATGCGACCTACCTGTACTACACGCTGGGCAAGCTCGAAATTATGAAGCTGCGGGAGGATGTCCGGAAGAAGCAGGGGAGTGCGTTTTCGCTGCAAAAGTTCCACGACGACTTTATGCGGCAGGGCGGCGCGCCTATCCCGATCGTGCGGAAAGCCATGCTGGGCGACGACACACCTGCTCTTTGACTTTGTGTCAAGACACTACAGTTCTGCCATCATTCGGTCAGACTCTGGCATCATAGGCCAAGGGCCTATTCAGGCAGCAGCAGGGCAACGAAGGAGCACATGAAGAAGGTACGCAAAGCAGTTTTTCCCGCTGCCGGTCTTGGCACACGTTTTCTGCCGGCAACCAAGGCTATCCCGAAGGAGATGCTGGCGCTGGTCGACAAGCCGATCATCCAGTACGGCGTTGAGGAAGCACTTGCCGCCGGCATTGAAGAGATCATCATCGTGACGGCGCGCGGCAAGAGCGCGATCGAGGACCACTTCGACACCAGCTTCGAGTTGGAGGCGAACCTCGAAAAGAAGGGCAAGAGTGAGCTGCTTGCCATTGCGCGACACGTGGCGACGATGGCGAAGCTGGCGTACGTGCGGCAGAGTGAAGCGCGCGGACTGGGCCATGCCGTGCTGATGGCGAAGGACCTGATCGGCGACGAACCGTTCGCGGTCCTGCTGCCGGATGACATCATGTCAGGCCAGGTGCCTTGCCTGAAGCAGGTGATTGATGCCTACAACGAGGTCGAGAGCACAATCATTGCGACGCAGGTGATTGAAGGCGAGGCGATCTCTGCCTATGGCGTGCTGGACGGCAAGGCGGTCCCGGGCAAGCCGAAACTGTTCGACGTAAGCGGCATGGTGGAGAAGCCGAAGCTGGCGGACGCGCCGTCGAAAAACGCGATCATCGGACGCTACATCCTGACGCCGGCGATCTTCGAGAAGATCGAGACGCTCGAGCCCGGGGCAGGCGGCGAGCTGCAGCTGACCGACGCCATCAAGGCGCTGATCGGCGCGGAAAAGGTGTACGGGTTTGCATTTGAAGGCAAGCGGCACGATGCGGGCGATAAGTTCGGCATGCTGCAGGCGACGGTCGATTTCGCGCTGGAGCGGGAAGACCTGGGGCCGAGGTTTCGCGAGTATTTGAAATCGCTCGCGCTGTAGAGCAGACAAAAAGCGCCCGGCGATCTCGCCGGGCGTCTTCTTGTTTGTGGTCGAGGCGCTTACTTCTTCAGCGTCTTCATATCGATGACGAAGCGGTATTTCACATCGGACTTAATCACCCGCTCGTACGCCTCGTTGATCTTGTCCATCGGGATGATCTCGATGTCGGAGACGATGCCGTGTTCGGCGCAGTAGTCGAGCATTTCCTGTGTCTCCTGCATGCCGCCGACGCTTGAACCTGTGAGCGAGCGGCGATTGCCTACCAGGCTGAAGGCCTCAATCGAAGCCGGCTGCTCGGGAAGGCCGACCTGGCACATCACGCCGTTGCGCCTTAGCATCTTGAGATAGACATTGAAGTCGTGCGGCGCGGAGACCGTGTCGAGGATGAAGTCGAACGTGCCCTTGTGCGCGGCCATCTGCGCTTCGTCCTTCGAGTTGACCACTTCGTCCGCACCGAGCCGCTTCGCATCCTCAGCCTTGTTGAGTGACGTGGTGAACTGGACCACGTGCGCGCCAAACGAGTGGGCGAACTTGAGCCCCAGGTGGCCGAGGCCGCCGAGACCGATGACGCCGACCTTTTGCCCGGCCTTGACGCCCCAGTGGCGCAGCGGTGAGTAGGTCGTAATGCCCGCGCACAGCAGGGGCGCGACACCCGCGGGGTCGAGCGTGGGCGAAACCGAGTGGACGAAGTGCTCATCGGTCACGATGACGTTTGAGTAACCGCCGTAGGTGGGCTGCCCGTCGTATTCCTTGCCGTTGTAGGTTTCAACGGAGCCTTTCTCGCAGTATTGCTCTTCGTCAGCCTTGCAGTTGTCGCACACGCGGCAGCTGTTGACGAGGACGCCGACCGCGGCGGTGTCGCCTGCCTTGAACTTCCTGACTTCGCTGCCGACCGCGGTGACCGTGCCGACAATCTCGTGGCCCGGGACCATGGGGAACTTCGAGTTCTTCCACTCGTTCCGCGCCTGGTGAATGTCGGAGTGGCAGACACCGCAGAAGGTGATCTCGATGACGACATCGCGGGGGCCCGGGTCGCGGCGCTTGAAGGAGAAGGGGGCTAGGGGGGACTTCGCATCCTGGGCTGCATAGCCGTGAGACTGAATCATGAGTTTTTGGAATCCTTTCACGACAAATGAACTTTTGAGATTGGATGCCGAGGTGCGGGGATCAGCGCTGGGGCGCGAACTCGCTTCGCTTGCGGCTGTACAGGAAGTAGACCAGCAAACCGAGACCGAGCCAGACGAAGAAGCGCAGCCAGGTCACAACAGGCAGCCCCGCCATCAAGAGAGTGCAGAACAGGATGGAGAGTACCGGGAAGACCGGGCCGCCGGGGCAGCGGAATGATCGGTGGCGCTTAGGGTCTCTCCAGCGCAGGATGAGCACGCCGGCCGAGACCAGGACGAAGGCGAACAGGGTGCCGATGTTCGAGAGATCGGCAAAGGTGCCGATATCGAGCAGCCCGGCGGGCAGGCCGACCACGAAGCCGGCGACCCAGGTGGAGACGACCGGCGTGCGGTATTTCGGATGGATGCGGGAGAAGGCCGCGGGCAGCAGCCGATCGCGCGACATGGCGAACCACACGCGCGCCTGGCCGATCTGGAAGACCAGGATTGACGAGATCATGCCAAGGATGGCGCCGACCAGCACCGCCAGCCGGACCCAGTGCAGCAGCGGACTGCCGGTTGAGACAGAAAGTTTTTTAAGCGTGTTGACGACCGGCGCGGCGTCGTCCATCAGGCGATCCCAGCGGATAAGCCCGGTGAGCACGACGGCCACGCCGATGTACAGAATGGTGCAGATGATGAGCGTCGCGATGATGCCGATGGGCACGTCGCGCTGTGGATTTTTGCACTCCTCGGCCGCGGTTGAAACCGAGTCGAAGCCGATGTAGGTGAAGAAGATGATGGAGCCGCCGGTGAGCACGCCCGACCAGCCGTTGGGTGCGAACGGGTGCCAGTTGCCGGGGTGGATGAAGCTGGCGCCCGCGATGACGAACACCAGGATGGCCGCTATCTTGAGCAGGACCATGACGTTGTTGGTCTCGGCCGACTCGCGAATACCGCGCACCAGCACCACCGTGAGCAGCATGACGATGAGGAACGCGGGAAGGTTGAAGCCGAAGTGCCAGCCGGGGCCGTAGAGCGTGTGGCCTGACAGGTCAGAGAGCCCGGTGGGCAGGTAGGCGGGCGAAATCCAGCGCAGCGACGGGTGAATGCCCATCCAGTCGAGCAGGTCGACGACATGCGCCGCGAACCCGACGGAAACGGCCATGTTGGAGAAGGCGTACTCGAGGATGAGGTCCCAGCCGATGATCCAGGCAACGAGCTCGCCCATGGTGGCGTAGGTGTAGGTGTAGGCGGAGCCCGCGATGGGGATCATGGAGGCCAGCTCCGCATAGCAGAGGCCGGTGAAGCAGCAGACGATGGCCACGAAGATGAGCGAGAGTGCGAGCGCCGGTCCGGCGCCGGGGCGGCCGAGCAGCGCGGTGTGATGCACGATGTAGTCGGCGACCGGCGTGTTGAGCACGGAGGTCGCGTCGAACTTTTCGCCCGAGATCGCTGTCCCGATGACCGTGAAGATACCCGAGCCGATGACGGCGCCGATGCCGAGCGAGGTCAGCGAAAGCGGACCGAGCGTCTTTTTGAGCGAGTTCTGCGGCTCCTCGGACTGCGCGATCAACTTGTCAATGGACTTGGTGCGGAACAGTTGGCTGGGCAGCGTCGTGGCTCCGGGACAACAGGATGATGGAGACGGCGCCGCCCTGCGGTGCGGCCGGGCTTTCGCGAGGCTAGCCGGCAGGGCGGAGGGAGGTTACCGCTTGCCTGTGCCGCGGGTGAGTTTCTTGGGCTTCTTCTTGTTGGAGCCGCGCGGTTCAGTGCGGGCGGTTTTGGGTGCTGCCTTCTTGCGTGCGGCGCGCTTTATCGCTTTGCGCTCGTCAGTGCTTTCGATGCTGGTGGTGTTTGCCATGGGTGTCTTCTCAATTCTGTGCGGCAGGCCGCGATAGTACGTTTTTACTACAGATAGGCCGCCGGTGCAGGCGCTACTTGCGGGTGGGTGTACGGATTTCGAAGAGCTTGGGCCACAGTTTGCCGGTGACAAAGAGCCGGTCGTGGGCTGCGTCGTAAGCGATGCCGTTGAGCACCGCGTCCGGGCTCGACTGCTCGATCACGGGCAGAATGCCGGTCAGGTCGATCCAGCCCAGCACGTTGCCGGTCACGGGCGAGATACGCGCGATCCGGTTCGACATCCAGACATTGGCGTAGATTTCTCCATGCACGTACTCGAGCTCGTTGAGCTGGTCGACCGGCTTGCCGTGATCGCGAACCGGCAGCGTTCGTTCGACCGCGAATGTCTCGGGATTGAGAAAGCGCAGAGAGGACGTGCCATCGCTCAGGATGAGCCGTTTGCCATCCTGCGTCAGTCCCCAGCCTTCGCCGTCGTAGTGGAAGCTGCGCAGCAGTTTGAATGTCGTGCGGTCGTAGACGAAGCCGGTATGCGCCTGCCAGGTGAGTTGCACGAGCGTGTTGCCCCAGTCTGTGAGTCCCTCGGCAAAAAACTGCGGGGGTACGGTGCGCTGCTGCAACACCTGGCCGGAGTCGAGGTCGTCCATGCGCAGGCTCGACTGGCCTTTGAGCCCGGTGCTTTCGTAAAGGTGACCCTCGGTATAGATCAACCCCTGCGTAAATGCCTGCGAATCGTGCGGGTAAGTGTGGATGACGCGGTAAGTGCCGGCGGCGTGTCCGGGCGAGAGCGGCAAGAGGCAGGCGGCGAGAAGAGTAGCGGCGAATCTTGTTATTAGCACCATTGCTGTTACAGACGCTCCAGCTTGGCGAATTTCTCCACCAGCTTCTTGACCCCGTGCTGGTTGAAGCTCACGGTCAGCTTCGCTTCTTCACCATCGCCTTCACGGCGCACCACCTGGCCCTCACCGTACTTGGGATGACGCACGCGCTGGCCGTTGCGGAAGCCCGTCGCTCCGGAAGGCGCTTCTATCTCGAGCTTCGGGCGCGCTCCACCGACACCGCCGCGCGCGCCGAAAAACTGTGCGATGTTATCGAGCGAGTTTGCAGGCTTGCCTTGAACGGCGCGGGTTATTGCGCCTGCGCCGGGTTTAGCGGCAGCAGGCCGGTAACTCTGATCTTCGTCTTCATACGAGTAATGCCGCTCGCTGTCACCATCACTCTTGCGTACCCCGCCGTATTTCGAGCTGCCATAGCTGCCATAGCCCCCGTAACCGCTGACGCGCGGCTGCGCCGCCGCCGAGCCGCCGCTTACGTCCTCGATGAGGTGCCCGGGCACTTCATCGAGAAAGCGCGACGGGATGCTGGCCTCCGGCATGTCGTTGCCGTAGCGGCGGCGATAGCGGGCGCGCGTCAGCACCAGCGCGTCCATCGCGCGGGTCATGCCGACGTAGCAGAGGCGCCGCTCTTCTTCCATCTGGTTCGGGTCGTTGAGCGAGCGGGAGTGCGGGAAAAGCGCCTCTTCCATCCCGGCCAGCAGAACCACGGGAAACTCGAGCCCTTTGGCCGCGTGGAGCGTCATGAGCGTGACGCGCGCGTCGGGGTTGATCTTGTCCGTGTCGCTTACCAGCGCGGCGTGGTCGAGAAAGTCTGACAAGATCTCGCCGCGCTCCTGCGCATCCTGCGCGGCATTCGCGAGCTCCTTCAGGTTCTCAATGCGCGAAAAGGATTCCGGAGTGCCTTCCTCTTCGAGCGCGCGGATGTAGCCCGAGCGGTCGTTGATAAAGCGGATCAACTCAGGCAGAGTCGCCGGGTCGCCCGGCTTGCGAAACGCCGCTGCTGTTTCATCTTCGCGCTGTTGCCGCGCCTGCTCCTGTGCCGCGGCAGCGCCGAGCTGCTGCACCCGCTTGCCTGCCGGCCTGCGCTTCGGGGCAGTGTCTTCCGCGAATGGGTTGAATGCCGCGGCATCGAGCGGGGCGGGATCTGCATCGGCAAAGCTGGACGGGTCGAAGCCGGCGTCGACCTCTTGGTTGCCATCGAGCGCGAGCATGCCCTGTTCGGCGTCGCCGAATGCGAAGCTCGTATCATCTGCTGCATGCAGGGTGCGGTCCAGTTCTGTCGGCTGGTCGTCGCGCGTTTCAGCGACGTGGCCGTCGGTCAACGCGATGGTTGCGTCAGGATCGGTTGCGACGGCAACGTCGCCGCTCAGTTTCTCCGCGAAGTCCGGCGCCAGCAGCGCGCGTGCGTCTTCAATCATGCGGCGGAAGTTATCGAGCGCGATCAAGGCGCGCGAAGGCAGCAAGCGGTCTTTCAACGCATGGGCGATGGCGGTATATGTGCTGGTGCCGGTTTCAATTGCGAGCCGCTCCAGGGTATCGAGCGTCGTCCTGCCGATGCCGCGCGCAGGCGTATTGATCACGCGTTGCAGCGCGATGGAGTCGTGCGGGTTCTGCACCAGCTTGAGGTAGCTGAGCACGTCCTTGATTTCGGCGCGCTCATAGAAGGAGAAGCCGCCGACCATGGTGTAGCTGATGCCGTAGCGGCGCAGCGACTCTTCCACCAGGCGCGACTGCGAGTTGGTGCGGTAAAGCACGGCGGCGCGCGGCTGCTCTACGGTTTCGCCGGCCTGGCGCAGGTATTTGTTGATGTAGTCCGCGATAAACAGCGCTTCGTTTTCGCCGTCCGGCGCTTCGTAGTAGCCGATCTTGGCGCCGCCTTCACGCGAGGTCCAGAGGTCTTTTCCCTTGCGCTGCGCGTTGCGCGCGACGACCGCGCCTGCTGCTTCAAGGATCACCTGGGTCGAGCGGTAGTTCTGCTCCAGCCGGATGGTCTTGACGCCGGGAAAATCCTTTTCGAAGTCGAGGATGTTTTTGATGTCCGCGCCGCGCCAGGAGTAGATGCTCTGGTCCTCGTCGCCGACGACGCACACGTTGTGCTCCGGCCCGGCGAGCAGCTTCATCAGCTCATACTGCGGACGGTTGGTGTCCTGGTACTCGTCGATCAGCAGGTAACGGTATCGCCTGTTATAGCGCTCGCGCGTTTCGCCGCTGGCCTTTAGCAGGTGAACGGCTTCAAGCAGCAGGTCGTCGAAGTCGAGCGCATTGTTCTTGCGCAGCTCCTTGCGGTACGCCTCGAAGATATGCGCCACGCGCTCGCTCTGCGCGTCCGCCGATTGCAGGTAAAACTCCTGCGGGTCGAGCATGTGGTTCTTCGCCCAGGAGATCTTCGAGAGCACGATGCGCGGCGTCAGCTGCTTGTCATCCATGCCCATGCGCCGCATGATGGCCTTGACCACCTGCTGCTGGTCGCTTTCGTCGTAGATCGCGAAGGTGCGCGTCAGTCCGCCAACTTCTCCCGGCGCGCGCAGGGCTTCAATATCGCGCCGCAGCATGCGTACGCAGAACGAGTGAAACGTCGCGAGCACAGGCTTCGCCAGCGTCGAGCTGCCGATGAGCTTTTCGACGCGCTCCGCCATCTCCTTCGCGGCCTTGTTGGTAAAGGTCACGGCAAGGATGGAATCAGGCGAGACGTTCCGCTCTTCAATCAGGTAGGCGATGCGGTGCGTGATGACGCGCGTTTTGCCCGAGCCGGCGCCAGCCAGCAGCAGGACGGGGCCGTCCACGGCCTCAACACCCGCGGCCTGCTGCGGGTTCATATTCTGGAGTAAGCGATGCACGGTTAGAGCTTCCAGTGTAGCGTTTCCAGCCTTGCATCCCCCGTATATTTTCCTTACATTGAAGTAAGGCGAGGATGAAAGAGAGAGTCCACGATGGCTTCTGCAACGGTTACCAGCAAAGGACAGATCACGATCCCTGCTGAAATTCGCAAGCGGCTTAAGTTGAACGCCGGCGACAGGTTGGATTTTATCGAGAACGGCTCTTCCGGACGTTTCGAAATTGTGGCTGCGAATGTGCCGCTCGTTTCCCTTCTGGGTATTCTCCCCAAACCGGAAAGGCCGGTCACCATCGAGGAGATGAATGAAACGACCCGAAAAGGCTGGGCAGGCCTGCTTTGATCGCTGTTGATACCAGCGTCCTTGTCCGCATCCTTGTCAACGACGATCCCGGGCAGGTCGCCCTGGCAAGAAAGCTCCTCGACGACTGCGGCTCTGCAAACCCGCTCTTTGTTTCCAACATCGTCATTATCGAGCTGGTGTGGGTTTTGCTCTCCAGTTATCGGTATAGCCGGAGAACGCTCAGCGAAGCGCTTGGGGTGCTTCTGGCTTCGCCTGAGGTCACTCTCGAAAGATCTTCCGCAGTGCGAAAAGCGGTCGCCGCCTTTCGCGATTCGAAAGCCGATTTTGCGGACTGCCTGATTGCGCAGGCGGCGCTTTCCGCAGGCTGCGAGTACACCGCGACCTTTGATGTGGACGCAGGCAAGCTGCCCGGCATGCGCCTGATGCGATGATCTGAGCGGCAGGCAGGGGTTCCTTCACACACGTCTCCCGGCACGGTACAGGTCGTTGCCGACGCAATACCTTTAGTGCGCACTCTCCGCAGGCTGCGCCATCCCTCGCCACTTCTTCGCAAGCTCCTCGTCAGACAGCGCCTTGATAAAGAGGCCGCCCACTACCGAGCGCGCCTGGAAGCCCGACTGCTTCGCTCCGCTGATGGTGTCGTACCAGTCGGTCATCGGCACACGTTGCGGTGTCATGTCGGCCCATTTTGCCAGCGGCCCGCTAAACTGTGCAAACTGCTCCGGAGTGCTCGCCATCGTCGCCGACCACAATTCCCAGTCCAGCTTGGTGTAGGTCTTGCGGCTATCGAGCGGTACGCCGTACTGGTTCGCGTGCGCGAGGTAGAACTTTATCTCCGACTCGCGCAGACTGGGCGGGAAGAGGTGCAGCCCTAATATCTGGTCCCACACCAGGTTGTACTTCTGGCTCCAGGTGCCGGGCTTGTCGAAGGCGAGCTTGGTGTGGTCGCCATCGGCGGCCATCGTCATCCATTGCTTCGCCATGCCCTCGGCAGTCGTTCGATACTCCTTCGCGACATCCGTGTGGCCCAGCCGTTTCGCCATGTCGGCGTATGCGCCGAGCGCGTCGATCGCCTTGATGGACAAATTGGCGTTATGGGCGAGATGGCCTGCAAAATCGTCGGTTGAGAGCTGGTTCGCCGGGTCTAGTCCAGCGGTCCGCAGGTACTGCGCCCATTTTGTAAACAGCGGCCAGTAGCGCTCGGCCAGGTGCGCGTTGCCCTGCGTCTGCGCCAGCGCATCGGCCAGGATGAGCAGGTCGCCCGATTCCTCGACCGGCATCTGGTCGTCTTCGGTCTGCTCGCCGCCGCCGTATATCTGCCCGTCGGCAAGCGGCCAGGTGCCCAGGTCGTGCGGCGCGAAAGGAAATTTCCAGCGCGGCAGCATGGCGTAGCGTAGCACCGGCTCCATCTGCGCTTCCATCAGCGCCGGGTTGAAGAACAGCAGAATCGGCGACTGCGGGTACATCACGTCGACCGTACCCACGCAGCCGTTTGAGAAGTCCTCTTTGCAGAAATACTGCGGTGTTCCCTGGTTGTCGACGGAGAGCTCGCAGGCGGCGAGCGACTGGCGATACGCCAGGTTGCCGAGATACGCATAGTCGGCATTGCCGGTCTTGGTCATGTCCTCGTCGAGCTGCCGGTCATATTGGCGGCCCCGTGTCTCGAGCGAGCTGTACTGCTGCGCGGCCTCATCCAGCATTTCGGCTACGGTCTCGCCATTGCGCTGCCAGTAGGGGCGCAGCCGCTGGTTCAGGTACTCAAGGACAAAGCCTTCCGTGTAGCTGACCATTACATGCTGCGACACAGCCGAACTGCCGACAGCGCCGAGGTGCAGCAAAGCGTCCAGATGGGCGGCGCCATTGCCCGCCGCTGCCGGCATTTCCATGTCGTCGCTGACGGCAAGCAATCCGTCGTTGACGAACCCCGCTAACGCATGAGCATTTTCCCCCAGCGCCGCGTGCTCATCCTTCGGCACCGCGAGGTGGAAGTAGCCCCAGTCCACGCGCAGGTTGTCGCCGCTTTTGCCCAGCACCTGCTGGTCGCGCGAACCCACGTTCAGCACATCGGAGGTCGCGGTCTGGCTGCGGCCCCAGGTCACCGCTTCCATGCGGTCGTTCACCGCGATCACCGGATCCACGTCCAGCAGCGCATCGACCGTGTGCCGGCCGCTATCGAGTGAGTGGGCGGTCCACGTGATATACGTTACGGGCCGCGACAGCAGCGTCATGTCCTGAGGAAACGCCGGAGTGAAAAAGCTGAGCCGGAGCTCGACTCCCGCGCCCTGAAAGGTGTAGTCGGTGTGCGTCGCCTGGACGCTGACCGCGGTTTGCTCCATCGCGGGAACCCCACGCGGCGCATCGCCCATGATGCGATAAGGTTTTCCATCGATGCGCACCACGCTGCTGAACGGCTGCGGGCTGCCGGTCCAGTGCCGCGTCGGGCCGTCAGTCAGCTTGTCATAGTTCGACCAGACGGAGAAGTACGGGTTGTGCGTGATGAGCGGCACAGACGGCGGACGGTGCTGCGGCTGCTGGGCAAGCACAAGGCTGGAGCAGGAAACCATGTTGGCGAGCAGGGCGATTTTGTGACGACGGCTCATGGGGCACCATTGTAGGAAGTTTTTGTTCAGGAGTGCGCTGCCAGGCATTCATGGCACAGGCAGTGCCGTCGCAGGTAGTCCCATGAGTAGATGCCGCTGGTGTGTCCATCGTTCCAGTTGAATGAGACAGCGTAGCGCCCGACCTGCTGCACCAGGTCCGGCCGCACAGGCGCTTTGTACAGGGGCAGCAGCGCGGCAGGTTCCGGCTTTGCCGCGCCGATGGCCCGGCCCTCTTTCTCGCGCTCTTCATGGCAGGTGGCGCAGGGGCAGGCCTGCCGCAGCCAGGCGAAGCTCCAGCGGCTGCGATGGCCGTCGCGCCAGTCGATCTCCATACCGGTGCCCTCTGTCTTGAGCACCCGCACCTTGACCGGCTCGGTCGCCTCCTTCGGTAACGGAGCGTGGGCGGCTTCTTCACGGCGCGCCTGCTGTTCTGAAACCAGGCGGAATCCTTCGTGGCTCATGAGAAAGCTCCTCTATGAAAATGCTAACAGTGGCCGGCTTGCGGTGTTTCCCGAGAGTGCACGTCAGCCGTGCAGCGCAGGGGTGGCTGCTACCAGCGCGCGGGTATACGGGTGCGCGGGCGCGGCGATGACCTGTGCGGCGGGGCCCAGCTCAAGCAGCCTGCCCTGCCTTAGCACGGCTATCTGGCTTGCGAGATAGCGCACCAGCGGCATGGAGTGGGTGATGAACAGGTAGGTCAGCGCGAACTCGCGCTGCAGCGAGCGCAGCAGGTTGACGACCTGGGCGCCCACGCTGACGTCGAGCGCGGAAACAGGCTCGTCGAGCACCAGCACCTCAGGCCGCAGCGCGAGCGCGCGGGCGATGTTGATCCTCTGACGCTGGCCGCCGGAGAACTCGTGCGGGTAGCGTTCGAGCGCTGAGCCGTCGAGCCCGACGGTGCGCAGCAGCTCGCCCGTGGCGCTCGCCAGCGCTGCCCTGGTGCGTGCCGCCTCGTGGCGATGGATGAGGTAGGGTTCGGCGAGGACATCGCGAACGCGCATGCGCGGGTTCAGCGCGGCGTAGGGATCCTGAAACACCGGCTGCATGCGCCGTCGGATGCCGCGCATTTCGGCAGCCGAGGCTTGATCGAGTCGCAGGCCATCGAACGTGACGGCGCCTGCGCTGGGAGGGATAAGCCCGAGCACCATGCGCGCGATGGTGCTCTTCCCCGAGCCCGACTCGCCGACCAGCCCCAGCGTTTCACCTCGCCGCAGCGTGAACGAGACGTCGTCCACGACGGTCACGGCGCCGCTTTGGCCGGCGCCCGAGCGCGGGTAGGTCTTGGAGACATGCGCGACTTCAAGCAGCGCTTCCATAGCGTCAAGCGTAGCAGTTACTTCCTTGCGCGGCTTGCAGTGGCGGGCGTAGAGTGGCGGCGCTTATGAACAGGAGGATTTACCCGTGCTGCCTTCCACTACTGTCTCGCGCCGCCACCTGCTTGGTCTTGCCTCGGCGACCGCCGCCGCCGCCGCGGTGCCCGCTTTCCTTATGCCGCAGGCGGTCGCGGCGCAGGTCTCCCCTTCGAG
Source organism: Acidobacteriaceae bacterium (assembly GCA_965276625.1). Taxonomy (GTDB): domain Bacteria; phylum Acidobacteriota; class Terriglobia; order Terriglobales; family Acidobacteriaceae; genus EB88. The sequence goes on along the minus strand of CBDIBB010000002.1, from coordinate 511,612 downwards.
CGTACTGTCCGATGCCGAATCGCTGCTTACTTCGATCGAGCGCGCCTTTACTTTTCAGAACTTCATGATGGATGCGTACGCAACCGGCGCCACGGTTCGCCTTACCCAGAGCTACAGCGATGAGGCCCTGCAGCAGACGGCGTTCACGTACGACAATGCCGTGACGATCCATGCGTACCTGTCGCGCGGCACGGCAGACGACCTGCTGCGGGCCGAGGTGCTGGGCATGGGCCTGCTGTACGCGCAGGCGCACAATTTTCCGGTCAGCGACGGGCGCTTCGCGCAGGGCTACTACGTCAACATCGCGGCGAGCGATGGCAGCGGCGCCTACATTACCCCGGCTGCCGCACCCTACTACTTCTACACAAGCGCCGTGGGCGACCAGGCCTGGGCCGGCATGGCGCTGGCACAGCTCTATGCTCGCACCAAAAACAGCCGCTTTCTCGCGGGCGCACTGCTGGTCGCGAACTGGATCGTGACCAACACCTACAACACGCAGGGGCCGGGCGGCTTTTCGTTCGGCGCGACTATCAACTCACAGAACCAGTCCGTCGCGTCCACCAACGGCAAGTCGACCGAGCACAATATTGACACGTACGCCTTCTTTACCATGCTGGCCAGGCTGACCGGGAACGGTAACGCGAGCAACGGCATGGGCTGGTCAGCACTTGCGCAGCACGCGCTCAGCTTCGTGAAGGCGACCTACAACCCGGCAGGCCCGTACTTCTACACCGGCACACTGGGCGACCAGGTGACGATCAACACGACGCCGATTCCGGAAGACTGCCAGACCTGGTCGTACATGGCCCTGCTTCAAGCCGCGTCCGCCGGCACCATCGACTGGGCGCTCGCGAACCTGCAGACCACCGACACTGCCTCTGCGCCGCACTCAAGTCTTACGGGGAGCGAGTCGATCCACGGGCTCGTGTTCGACACGGCCAGCCTGACCACGACCGCGGATGACCCGAACGCGGTATGGCTTGAGGGAACGTCGCATACCGCGGCTGCCCTGACGGCGCGTGTGCTCCGCGGCGGGGAGCAGTTGTCGAAACTGCTGGCCGACCTTACGGAATCAGTCAAACTGCTGAACCAGTGTGTGCGCGCGCAGCAGATACTCGGCGGCGGCAAAACTGTTGGGGGCAAGCCGATCCCGGCCGGACTGGGCCTGCTTGCGTCCACCAGCGTGATGGACACGGGCTTTGGCTATACGTACGGGCCGTCGCTCCATATCGGCGCGACCGGGTGGTTTTTGATCGCGGGGCTGGCGGCCAACCCGTTCCAGCTGGGCTACCGGGTCGTGGGCTAAAGGACGGGTCTGGAGCGGCGCGGGACGAACGCCGATAAAAAGCGTTGACGCCCTGCGCTCTCCAGGCTCCATACTGGAGCTTCACGAAAGGACACATAGATGAGAATCGCCGGAATCGTTGCCCGTCTGCTCCTGGGGCTCATGTTTACCGTCTTCGGGCTCAACGGCTTCCTGCACTTCCTGCACCAGCCGCCGCCAACGGGTCTGGCGCTGCAGTACCTCAGCGTCATGACGCAATCGCACATGATGGTGTTTGTGTACGCCGTGCAGCTGGTAACCGGCCTGCTGCTGCTAGCGGGGATCTTTGTGCCACTGGCGCTCACACTGCTTGGCCCGGTCATCGTCAATATCCTGCTGTTTCACCTGACCCTGGAACCGAAAGGTATTGGGCCCGGGTTGCTGGCGGCGGTGCTTTGGTTCATCGTGTTCTTCAGTGTTTTCGAGAGCTTCCGGCCTATCCTGCGGATCCGCCCTTCAGCCCTCGGTGTTGATCGCTACTAAACCCGCCGGGCACAGCGGCAGCAGCGGACAGTCGGGGCAGTTGGGCTGCCAGTCTACGCTGGTGCAGCGAACCTGCCCGTGCAGCTTCAGCAGATCGTGCATCTGCGTGAGGCGGCTTGCGGGCCAGCGCTGTTCCGGGAGCAGGCGCAGCAGCGTCTTTTCTGTTTCGGCGGCTGTCACGCTCTTGCCGATGAAGCCGAGGCGCTGCGCAATGCGATGGTGGTGCCCGTCGATTGCCAGAGCGCGCAGGCGCAGCGAGGAGTGGTTCGCCACCGCGGCTGAGCCGCGCGCCCCGACTCCTTCAAAGCTTTCAAGCCAGCGGCGGACCCGCTCGACCGTTTGCCCCGCGAAGAAGTCGAGTGACAGTACGCCGTCGTTCTGGCGGGTAATGCGTTGCAGGGCGGCCTGCAATGCCGGCGCTTTCTTCTCCGCAAAGGTCACCGGCTCCAGCAGGGAGAGCACCTCCGCAGACGGCGCATCGCGGAGCCCGCTCCAGTCGCCGAGCGCCGCGCCATACCGAACCTCAAGTTGGGCCAGCACGGCGAGCGAGACCTCGGTACGGGTGCGCGCGGAAATCAGTACATAGACCAGCTCCTTCAGCGGATCCCAGAAAGGCCGCGCGCGCGGAGGCCCATCGCGGGCCAGCAGCCGCTTTTCAACGGAGGCGAGCTTCTCCTCGCCGGCAGCCTGCTCCTGTGCGGCTGCGGCATTTTCTTCTTCGGCGAACAACGGCAGCGTCACACGCAATAGGACGCATGATAAGCCCTCGGGGGGTTGCTCCGGCGGTTCTCACGCTTGGTGAAATCCGCTCCCGAGAGCCCCCATGGGGTATCTTGGTGGCATGCGGCCCGACTACCTGGACCTGAACGAGACACCGTCCTATGGACTGCCCGAGGCGTCGGCCTACCTGCGCCTGCCGTACGGCGTGGTCAGGGAGTGGGTCAGCAAGGAAGGCCCTGTACCGGCGGCCGGTAAAAACCTGCTGTCCTTCTCGAACCTGCTTGAGCTGCACGTTCTCAAGGCTCTCCGCAAAAGCCACAAGCTCAAAATGCAATCGATCCGCAAAGGTCTCGGCTTCTACAGGGCTGAGTTCGGATCGGTCCATCCCCTGCTCGATCCGAGGATCGAGACGGACGGCATATCGCTGATTCTGCGCGAGGACGACGCGTATGTAAATCTGAGTAGGGCCGGCCAAACGGCGCTGCAGGCGATTGTCGCGACGTACCTGCGTCGCATCGACACTGCGGATTCGGGCAGGAAGGATTTCTTTCCATTTGTTCGTGATGCAGCGGAGGACGAGCCAAGGAGCATTCAGATTTCTCCGGCGCTGGCCTTTGGCAAACCGGTGCTTGCCGGTACGGGCATCAGTACCGAGGTTGTGGCGGGCCGCTTCCTCGCACGCGATTCCATCGTCGAGCTTGCCGAGGAGTACCGCGTCAACCCAAGGCTGATCGAAGAGGCTATCCGCTGGGAGCTTCCCCAGATCATGCATGCTGCCTGAGTTCTGCCTGTTTCTGGACGAAAACCACTGTAACAATCAGCACCTGCGGAGCGTGCTGCGGGAGCATTCCGTTCCGTTTGAATCGTGCCTGGACCATTTCGCGCCCGGAACCGCGGATACAGAGTGGCTGCCGCACGTAGGAGCAAACGGCTGGGTATTGCTCACCACGGACAAACATATTCGGACGCGCACCATCGAGAGAGAAGCAGTCCAGGCGCACTCGGTCCGAATGTTTTACTTCTCAAAAAACAATATGAGCGGACGCCAACTTGCAGCCGCCATTAAAAAGGCGCTTCCGGAAATGCGGCGTATATTCGAAAACAATACGCCGCCATACTTCGCAGCAATTACGCGCGAGGGCAACGTGCACCTCCGAAAACAGGCAGCCGGCGATAGCCCGTCTTGAGCGCCGCCGAGTCGACCGCTTTGAACTGGCGGCCCGGGGTGCAGCAGATAGAAAAGCGACAGCCTAAGCTGCCGCTTTTTGTGTCTATTTGGTGGCTAAAACACGCTAGATATCGAGGTTTTTGACGTCCAGGGCGTTGTCTTCAATGAACTTGCGGCGCGACTCGACGTCCTCGCCCATCAGTGTCGAGAAGATCAACTCTGTCGCGGCGATGTCTTCGAGCTTGACGGAGAGGAGCGTGCGGCGTTCCGGGTCCATGGTCGTATCCCAGAGCTGGGGAGCGGTCATCTCTCCCAGGCCCTTGTAGCGCTGGACTTGATATTCCTTGCGGCCCTGGTCGATGACGTACTCGAACAGCTCGGCGGCGGAGCGCTTGGTTACGGGCTCATGCGAGGTGCGGCCGGCACGTTTCGGCGCCGGGCGGCCTGCTTCGACCTCTCCGGGAGTTTCGGTATCGGTGTCCTCGGGGTCGGGCTCGGGCGCCGCAGCGGCCTTGCCGGCGTACTCGACGGTGAACGGTGCCTGCAGCTGCTCGCGCAGCTGGGCGTACTTGCCCATCATCTGCCGGTATTCGGGGGTGGAAGCGAGCGTCCAGTCCAGACGGCGGCTTGCGCCCTGGGCATCCACATAGCTTACTGACCAGGTCTGGTGCTCTTCATCAAAGGCGGGCTGGTGCACGGCCTTGAACTGGTAAGTGGGCGCTAATTTTTCGAGATTGTCATGCAGGACGGCGAGCTTCGCCGGCGCCTCGCCGGGCTGCGGGCCTTCAAAGTCGCCGCGCTTGAGCAGGTCCTGCTCGGCGAACAGGCCGATGACTTCCTCGTTTCGCACCCGGCGGTTCACTTTCTCGAAGAAGCCGAGGTACTCGTTGAGCTGGGCCATGAACTTCGTCAACGCGGGGCCTTCGAGCTGACCTTTCGGCTTGCCTTCGGCGTTGGTGCCGTACTTCACGATCATGCCTTCCGATGCGCGCTTGATCATGACGCTGACGAACTCGCGCTCGTCTTTGATGTACTGCTCGAATTTGCCCTTCTTGATTCGGAAAAGCGGCGGCTGGGCAATGAAAACGTGTCCGCGCTTGATGAGCTCCTGCATATGGCGGAAAAAGAACGTGAGCAGGAGCGTCCGGATGTGCGAACCGTCGACATCGGCGTCTGTCATCAGGATGATTTTGCCGTAGCGCAGCTTGGAGGGGTCGAAGTCGTCCTTGCCGATGCCGCAGCCGAGCGCGGTGATCATGGCGCGGATTTCCTCGTGGCCCAGCATCTTGTCGTAGCGGGCTTTCTCGACGTTGAGGATTTTGCCCTTGAGCGGCAGGATGGCCTGGAACTTGCGGTCGCGGCCCTGCCGGGACGTGCCGCCGGCGGACTCGCCCTCGACCAGGTACAGCTCGCAGCGCTCCGGGTTGCGCTCGGAGCAGTCGGAGAGCTTGCCGGGCAAGCCGCCGCCGTCGAGAGCGCCCTTGCGGCGGGTCAGGTCGCGGGCCTTGCGGGCGGCTTCGCGCGCGCGGGCTGCGTCAATCGCCTTGTTGATGATCTTTTTGGCAATGCCGGGGTTCTGCTCGAGGAACATGCCCAGCTTTTCGTTCACCAGCGCCTGGACGGTGCCGGCGATGTCTGAGTTGAGCTTGCCCTTGGTCTGGCCTTCAAACTGCGGCTGCGGCAGCTTGACGCTCACGACCGCGACCAGGCCCTCGCGGACGTCATCGCCCGAGAGGTTCTCTTTCATATCCTTGAAAAGACCCAGCGACTGCCCGGCGGCGTTGATGGTGCGGGTGAGGCCGGTGCGGAAGCCGGAGAGATGGCTGCCGCCGTCTACCGTGTTGATATTGTTTGCGAAAGTGAAAACAGTCTCGGAGTAGGCGTCGTTGTACTGAAGCGCGATCTCCATGTCGACGTTATCGCGCAGCGCCTCCATGACGATCGGCTGCTCGTGCAGCAGGGCCTTGCCCTTATTGATATGGCGGATGAACTCGGCGATACCGCCGGCGTACTTGAAATCTGTCCGCTTGGCCTCGCCTGTCTTCGGGTCGAGCGTCCGCTCATCGGCGAGGGTGATGGCTAGACCCTTGTTCAGGAAGGCGAGCTCGCGCAGGCGCTGGGCCAGGGTGTCGTAGTTGTACTCGGTCACGGTGAAGATGGATCGGTCGGGCAGGAAGTGCACCTTGGTGCCGCGGCGTTTGGAGGTACCGACTTCGCGCAGGCCGGAAACAGGGGCGCCTTTAGCATAGTCCTGCTCGTAGGTATGGCCATCGCGCCATATTTCGACGTCGAATGCCTCGGACAGCGCATTGACGCAGGAGACGCCGACCCCATGCAGACCGCCGGAAACCTTGTACGTGGAGGCATCGAATTTGCCGCCCGCGTGAAGTTTTGTCAAAACAACCTGAACAGCAGGCATCCGTTCGCCGTTATCCAACGTTTTTAGATCAACAGGGATACCGCGGCCATCATCGGTAACCGTTACTGAGTTGTCAACGTGGATGGTGACATCGACATGCTTCGCGTAACCGGCAAGCGCTTCGTCGACCGAGTTGTCGACTACCTCATAGACCAGGTGGTGCAGCCCCTGTTCGCCGGTCGAACCGATGTACATCGCTGGGCGAAGGCGCACGGCCTCGAGTCCCTCGAGGACCTTGATGTTTTCACTTGTGTAGGTTCCGCCCTCGGGCGGGGTGGCGACGGGGATTTCAGGCAAAAGAGAACGATCATTCAGGGACATGCAGCTCCAATGTGCGGGACAGGGCGGCGATATGCCATCGGGCAGGAAAGCCATGCGGGAGAGTGCGGCCGCCATGTTCGCCGTAACACCCCTATGTTATCAGTTGCGCCTGTCGCAAATTCGGGCGCCGGGGTGCCTTTGGGAAGTCTCTTGGGTAATGACTTTCGAGAGGAATTTACATTTTCAAAGGGCACGAAGTCTTGCGATAACAGGCCGATACAGCTACCTTTGGCAAGCAGGGAAGAAATTACCGGAGGCAGGCAGACGCCTCATCCCGGACAAAGCAGGAGATTCGATGTCAGCCAGCGCTTTTTGAGATTGTGCTGTGGAACGATCAGCAGCCGGTTGTTTTGCCGCCGCTGTGAGCAGTTTCACCGTGCTGACGACAAGCGCAGCCTCCGGCACCTTGCTTACCAAACCGGGATCCTTGACGGATACCCGTTGATGTCTTCACACCGCCCTGTGCCCCGCCAGTTGCCTGCGGACGCCAGGAGCGCATACATATTGATAGAGACCCCGCGTTGAACCCAACCCACACACTCGCGATGCTGACAGGCGCTGAACCGCTTGCCTGGCTGCTGACCCTGCTCCTGCTGTACTTCGGCGGAGAGCGGAGGACGAAGCTGCTGAAGCAGAGCCCGATCACGGTTGCGAACGCGGGTGAACATCCGCCTGATTACCGGGCGCTCGGCGTGTTTGCCGGCCTGAAACTCCTCAGCACGCTCGCGCGCCCCATTCTGCGCGACCAGGTTTTCCCGCTGGGCATGACCCCCCACACCGCGCACGTGGTGTACGCAGCGGTGTACTGGACGCTTTACCTGCTCTCAACGGTCTGCGTGTTCTTTGTCATCGGCGCACTGCTGAAGAACAGCCTGGGCCCGCTGCCGGGGCTTGCAGCCGCCGCCATGGTCGTCTACCGATGGGCCGCGGTGCTCGCACTGGTGATCGCATCGACCGCGCACATCCCGGTTTTCGGCATCCACAATGCAGCGGCGTGGCTCACCGAGGTCACGACGTCCTTTGCACTGTGCGTGTGCAGTTTCGAGATCTCGATCCTGATATTGCTCTGCTCGCAGCTGAGCCGCCTGGGCATGTGCCTGCGGAGCCGTCCGGTCGGGCTCGTATTCGGGCTGCTTGCGATCAGTCTGGTGAATATTGTCTCGGCCGTCACGGTCAACCTGCCGGCGCGGGCCCTGGGCTGGATCGCCCTGCTGAACGAGGCGGTCGTACTGTTTATCCTGCTGCTGTGGGCCTTCTACATCATCCTGCCGGAGCCGAAGCGCAGTCCGCACTCACTGCCGATCACGTCGAGGCTGATGCGCTGGGACCAGATTGCGATGAAGCTGGAGCTGAATGGCCGGCAAGCGCAGCAGACACCGTTTATCGCGGGTGTGCAGCTCATCGTGGATGGGATTCTGGACAAGTATAAGATTGGGAGCAATCTGTGAGCAGAGGGTGTAGGGGGCAGGGTGTAGGGTGAAAGGTTTAACGGGTAGGGGGCAAGCGCGACCAGGCAAGTACAAACGAGCAAGTACAAACAAAAAAAGCGGCGCCTTTGCGGGCGCCGCTTTGTCCATCAATAACTTTCGCGTTAGGCTGTTGCGGTTTCCTGGGCGGCCAATGGCTCGATCGCGACGAAGCGTCCGGTGCGGCCGCGGTCGATGAACTTGACGTGACCATCGATCTTGGCGAACAGGGTGTCGTCACTGCCGATGCCGACGTTGAGGCCCGGCTTGTGCTTCGTGCCGCGCTGACGAACGATGATTGAGCCGCCGGTTACCAGTTCGCCGCCGAAGCGCTTGACGCCGAGACGCTGTGCATTGGAGTCCCGGCCGTTCTTTGAGCTGCCTAATCCTTTTTTATGTGCCATCGATTTTCTCCGTTACGCCTGCGGCGTTTTAGGCCTGCGCCCCATAGGACTTGCCGTCTACCTGGATCTCATTGATCTTGACCTGCGTGAAGGACTGGCGGTGTCCCTGCATCTTCTTGTACTGCTTCTTCCGTTTGTAGTGGAAGACCAGGATTTTGTCGCCGCGGCCCTCGCCGACGACGGTTGCCAGGACCTTTGCGCCGTCAGACGGCTTCGCGATCGAACCGGCATCGCCAGAGAAAGCGAGCACTTCGCCAAACTCAATGGCGCCGTTCTCGTCCGCGGACACCTTCTCTATCTTGAGCACGTCGCCCGGGGCCACGCGATACTGCTTGCCACCTGTACGGATCACCGCGTACATAAAGTATTTCCTCTCAATCGGTCGCGCGGGCATGGAGGCCCGCGGCGCCGTTCAACTCGAATAAGCTGGCAGATGCAAACCGCTGGACGGTTCTCTCTAATACCATGCTTGTGCCGCATGGGGAGAACAGCGCCGCTCTACCCGGGCAGGACCACGAGCAGGCAAGTGACAGTACCGCCGAACTAAACCAGTGTAGCGAGAGTCTGGCGCGGGGTCAATGCGGAGGCGTGTTCAAGCCGATAGCGTTTACAAGCGGAAGCGAAAGCCACAACGGCAAACCTGATCTCTCAAAAACGAAGTGAACCATTGAAAAGTTCACGCTTACGGTAGTACCTGATCCGGGTGAACGGCGGTAAGGCCATCGAAACGGCTGAAATTGGAACCGTTGAAAGTAAGGATGTGCGTCATACGGTGGACGTACATCGCCGCTGCCAGTCTTGCATCATGCACCTGGACTCCGGAGACTGCGTTCTGCACAACGATCCTTCGCCACTCACGATAGACGGCCTCGTTGTCGGCCAAAAATTGAAAAATCCGCTCAATCTCCTGGGCGTTTTTACCAGTTTCTTCAGCCGTCAATCCAAAACCGTTGCGGTCCCTTGGACGCGTGGATGCATTCCAGAACTCTGCCATGTTCTGCAACGTGTAAGCGAGCTCGATGCCCTTTCCTCTGAGGGCATTCACCGCTTTGCGCACGAGCAGGTATTCGGAATGATCTCGTTTTACCAGGCGGATCAAAATGTTGGTGTCGGCCAGATACATAGAAGCAGCCATCAATCACGATTTTCGTAAAAGCTCTCGCGGGAAAATGCTTCGATAGGGAGCGAAGGAATCTTGTCCGAATACCGGGTCAACGCGTCGAGTGAAGCATTCAAGTCCTCCGGTTTCGACTCGCTGGCCGGACCGGAAGCTTCCAATGCTATGGCCTGCTCAGCAATCAAGCTCTCAATGTAGCTTTCCGGGGTCAGACCGCGTGCCTGGACCTGAGCGGCGAACTCATCCGGGATGGTGACGGTGATCTGCATCAGAAAAGAGTAGCAGGAGCGGTATTGGGGCAATCTCCGCACCTGGAGTTATGGGTGATTCAAAACAACCTCCTCCATTTGCCATAACCAGGCTTTCAAGGACGGCGGAACCAGCGCACCTGCCAGGATTTTTCTGCCGACTGAAAGAGATAGACCGCGAGAACATCGATGATGGGCTCGAACGGGTGGCGAAAGCGGGCGTGCACGGTGACGAAGTAGTAGAGCAGCGGCAGCAGAACGAAGCAGGCGGCGAATATGCCGGACGCCGGGATGTGGCGGCGCAGGGCGAGTGCGAGGCCGAGAAGCCCGGCGATGGAGAGGAACTGGTAGTTGAGATTGCGGCCGTACTCGACCCATGGCGAGTCGTCGGACGGGTGGGGGACACTGAACCAGAAGTAATAGCAGCGGGTGGCGCTGAGCCGGAGGAAGCGCGGCCAGTCGGCACGGATGATGGCTTTGGCCTGGTCGCCGCGCATGCGGGCATAGCTGAGCTCACCCATCTGTTTATAGAGGCGGAGCTGGAGCGGGTCTTCTTCGGGGTGGTTGTACTCCATCAGGAGGCCGTTGGCGCCGGGGCCGTTGCCGAGGTAGAGCTCGGCGCCGAAGTTACCGCGCAGGGGCACCCACTGGTGAAAGGTGCTCCAGTTGCGGAGGCTCCACGGGGCGATGACGGCGAGGCAGAGAAGTGCGCCGAGGGCGGCTTTGCCGAGCCGGCGCGGCCACTGGGCGCCGGCTCCGGCGATGATCCAGACGCCCAGGACCGGGAGCATGATGCAGATTTCCGGGTTGGACAGGGCGATGAGGCCCCAGAGAAAGCCGAAGAGCGCCCAGCGGGTGCGGGTCTGGCCGTCGGCTGGTGCGGGACTGGATTCGCCGACGCCGCGCATGCGCAGGGCGAGCACCAGCACGGTCGAGAAGAGAAAGACAGTCAGCGTCATCTCCCAGATCCATTTGACGGAGTACTGCATGGCCGCGGGGTAAAGCGCCCAGAGCCATGCCGACCAGAGGGCGATGCTGTAGCCGCGTTTGCGGTCTGGATCGACGTGAGCGAAACAGCGCGCGGCAATCTCCCAGACGGTACGAACCACGAGCGCGTTGAGGACGCAGTTGATGGCGAGCAGCACCCAGGCCGAGAGCCTGGTGTAAATGCCGAAGAGCTTGAACACGCCCGCGATGATGAGCGGGTAGGCGGGCGTGGTCCAGGTGGTGGGACCGGTGTGGCCGGTGAAGGGGTCTGCGTAGCCATGGCCCGTGACGAGAGCGCGGGCGATGCGGGCCATCTCCCATCCGAAGCCGAAGTGGTCGTCGTAGGGCCGGATGCGCCAGGTGTGCGCGATCGTCATGTAGGCGATGCGGACGAAAAGCGCGACCCAGAAGATGGACCAGGGGGCTGAAAAGCGGCGCGATTCCGGTGCTGAGATGGTTTCGGCCACAGCGCGATTGTACGTGGCGGGTGGTGGTTGCAGGCTTTGCTGAGCTTCAACGAAGTTTTGCGGGAGGCTGCTTTCACCTCTGAACGTCACATACCGTCTTTGCTGAAAGGCTTCGAGCGTGGTTTTACGGATCGAGGTTGCGGCGCTGGGATTCTCTTGCCCAGGTCTCAAACGCGAGACCTGGGGCACCCGCGTTTGCTTTTCTCAGGTCAGCTGACGGTGCGGGTTTCGAGGTCGACTGAGACAGTGTCTGAGGGCGTTGTAACGCCGGCTTGGTAATAGTCGACGCGCAGCGTCATGGCATCGATGGTGACGCGAACAAAGCCGTAGTGGGTATCGTCGTAGTTCTCAAGGGTGAGGGTAGCGTCGACAATAGAGGGAACGCGGATGGCGATGCCGTTGATCCTGCGGATTTTATCAAGGCCGTGCCCGCCGTTGCCGACGACGACGTACGGGATACTCGTTGAGCCCGGGGCGCCCGGGTTGAGGGTACGGGTGAAGCGCTGGTAGTTGTGCGCGTGGCCCGAGAAGACGGCGTGCGGCCAGAAACCGGCGGCAGTAGCGGCGTCATCCAGGTCCTGGAGCATGCGCGGGGAGCCGCCGTGCGTACTTCCGGCGGTGAACGGGGGATGATGCACCGCGATCAGGACGGCGCCTTTGTATTTCTCCTTTTTGCAGCGGGTAAGGGCGGCCTGCAGAAAGGTAAGCTGCGTGTCGTTGAGGGTGGGGCGGGCGCCGCCTTCGGTCGAGAGGACGCCCGGATCCTCAAGCACGTTGCTGTAGACCGAGAGGATGCGGGCGAATGGGGCGTCGAAGGTGTAGAAGACGCCGGGCTGGGTCATGGCGGTGCGGATAAGGCCGCCTGCTTCAGGTGTCATGACGGCGCTTTCCGCACAGAAATTAGAGAGCCAGGCAGCGAGCGTAGGCGCAGGGTCTCCACCGTAAACAACGCCGTCGTGGTTGCCGGCAATGCCGAGGATAGGCGCCTGGTAGGTGCGCCACGCCTCGTAGAATTCGTCGTAGTAGTATCTGGCCTCGCCGAAGCTGTAGACGACATCGCCGAGGTGAAAGAAGAAGGCGGCTTCGGCGTTCGCGGGGGCGGTGGCGAGGTCGGACTGGGCGGCATCGGCTACGAGCGATTCCGAGGTGGGGCCCTTGACGCTGCCGGTATCTCCGGCGCTGTGGAAGACGAGCTGCGCGGATTTTGTAACAGCGGCTGTTTTCGACGGTCCGAGCGACGGTCCCCAGATGTCGGCGAGCGTCAGCACGGGCTCAGTCCCGCCGCGCGGCGCTGGAAAGGGCTGCACGAGCTTGGTGTCGAGCTTGCCGTAGAGCGTGTTGTCGGATGGGTGCGGCGTTTTGAAGGATGTGGGGTCAGGGCCCGGCTGGGGCTGGCCGAAGGCGGGCAGTCCGGGGGCGGCGTTCGAGCGTGGGCGAACTATGTGAGCAGGTGTATTGCGCGGCTTTTCAGGCATAGGGAGACCCTCGTCGGCTGCTGATTTTGAAAAGCAGCGTACACGACTGAGACGACGGTGGGATGAAAAGGCTTGCAGAGCGGCGAGGCGACTGCCAGCTGTTTCACGCGAATGTGACCTTGGTGCTTGCAGGCGCGTGGGAGGCATGCGAAATTACATCCACGTCGAACGACGGACGACTTCTGCCATGGAAGGAGCTGCTTCGAGATGATTCCTCAAACGCATCCACTGCGCCGCATTTTTCACGACCTGGTACGAGAGTGTTTCAAGGACACGCTGCCGAAGGGGGATGCCGAGGTGGCCGCGTATGTCGCGGACATGCTGACGGACTTTTCATCGACGGAGCGGCTTTACCCGGTGTTCGACAAGGAAGGCAAGCCGGTGCGCGACCTGGAGGCGCTGCTGATGGCGTCAGACCCGGTACACGGGACCGCCGAGTCGTTCGACGCGGAGCGTCGTTTACGCAGGCATATCGGCGATTATCTGCTGTTTTCGACCGGGATGGCGCCGAAGAGCGCGGCCACGCCGGAACGGATCGAGACGATGGTGCGGGCCGGGCAGGAGAGCTACTGGGTTGTGTCGCAGTTCAACCTTTTTGAGTACGAGCGGGAGGCTCCGCTGTTTGCGCGGCTGAGCGCGGCGTTTGAGCCGTGCATGTACGGGCTGCGCGAGGTGTATACCAGGTTGCAACGGTCGGGCCCTCACCTGTTGATGTAACGTACCGGCCGCGGGTTCAGGCGGTTTCGGCGAGAGCGGTGGCGAGCACGGCCGCGACGGCGTCCGGTGCTTCGCGGTGCGGGAAGTGGCCGATGCCGGGAAGCTCGACGCGCTGGTAGCCGGCGGTGAACCAGGGCTCCTCCCCGAGTGAGGTGGCGGGGTGCTGGCACCCATCGGCGAGGCCGGCGACGAACCAGGTGGGGACCGAGAGCTTTGGCTTCGCGGCGAGCTGCGCCTCAGCCGCGGCGTAGAGCGGGGTGCCGGGGGTATTGCCGTAGCGGGTGCGGTAGTAGGAGAGCACGGTGGGGATGAACTGCGGATTGTCCCAGGATGCGGCGGCGGCTTCAAGGTCGGCGTCTGTGAACTGCCAGGTGGGGGACCAGAGCTGCCAGAGGGTCCGGCAGAGTCCCGCGCGGTCGCGGGTGAGGGACTGCTCGCCCTGCGGGGTGTGGAAGAACCACTGATACCAGAAGTCGCGCTCCTGCAGGTGGGGAAGCCGGCCGGAGTTGTGGCAGGCGATGTAGCTGGAGGCGAGGCCGACGATGGCGCGGAAGCGCTCGGGCTGCAGGGCGGCGGCGGCGTAGGCGGCACGAGCGCCCCAGTCGTGGCCGAGCCAGAGGGCGCGAGGGATTTCGAGGGCCTGCAGGAACTGGAGCGCGTCGTCGGCGAGGGCGGCGAGCTGGCCGGACTGGGCTTCAGCGTCCGTAATAGTGGTGGCCCCGTAGCCACGCAGGGTGGGGATGAGGAAACGCACGGGTGGACCCTGCCATGTGTCGATGAGGCCGCGCCAGGCGAGCGGGGCGTCCGGGAAGCCGTGGAGCAGGAGGACCGGGGTGCCGGACGGGTCGCCGTATTCGGAGTAGTCGATGGTGAGGTGGGGCAGGGTGAGGGAGGGCATATTCGTTGCGATGCTTCGAGCGGAGGAGAGGGCTGGCGGATTTTTGGGGGCGGCTTAAGGATCGTGCTTCCCCGGTGCTACTTTGGGGTGCGGCGTGGGGTGCGGCGCGGGATGCGCCTTTGGGAGGCGGAGCGATGATTCGATCTGCGGTGGTGATGGGGAGCTTGGCCTTGCTGTTCGGGTCGCTGGCGATGGGCCAGAGGAATGCCGCGTCGGGCGCGCCGGGGGCTGAGGCGCTGCCCCGGGTCGTGGTGTCAGGGTTGGAGTCGTACCGCAAGGACGGCCCGGTCGAGGCGGTGAAGGCGTGGGTAAAGGATGGGGTGCTGGAAGCCGACCCGGAGGCGCTGGCGCAGGCGGGTGTTTTGCGGCAGGCGCAGGCCGCGTACGGGGCGTACCGGGGGTTCCATGTAATTAGTGTGCGGGAGCTATCGGGGTCAACGACGGTGGTGCTGTTGACGCTCGATTATGAGAAGGGACCGATGTTCGCGAAGTTCGTGGCGTACCGGACGCAGCCGGGGTCGGTGCTGACGAATATGGTGTTCAAGACGGATGAGGAGGCGGTGGTGCCTGCCTGTCCTTGAGGTGCCGGGCGGCAGCAATTAGACCCTCGTAACCTAAATCAGCCGGGATCTAAGACCAGCCCGGGTGTTCGCTCAGCGCGAGATACAAGGATAAGGTGTTCGCGTTGGATAGGTACGTAAGTCTTAAGATGTGGTGTCGGCATTAGATGTGGTGTCGGCATTCGCGAGGAACCCACATCTCAAATCGAGATGTGGGGCACCCGCACCCGCACCGTTCCTTAGTTTTTTACTGTCAGTGCTTCCGAATTAACGGCTTTCTTTCCGGTGATACCTTCCAGGCCTGCGAGGACGCCGCGGTAGTCGCTCTTGTCGCACTGCATGGCGAAGCCGCCCTTGACGCCTGCATTTTCCCAGGTAAGGCCGACGTAGTGTTTCTTTGACTTACTAAGGAGCATGATCGCGCCCAGGCCGAAGGAGACGACCGCAAGGCCGATAGCGGCGCCAACACGGCGATGGACATCCTGTCCGTAGGAGATTTCGGTGACGGCGGAAGCGGGGATGACGACGGGTTCCATGCCTTTGCTGACGAAGCGGACCTGGTTGGGATCGATGTAAAGCTGCGCGCCGGCTCCGGTCTTGATGCCCTGGACCGAGCCACCGTCGTAGGTGACCTTGTAGCTGTTGTCGGACGCGAAGGCGGTGAAGGTGAATAGAAAACACAAGGTAAAGGCGAGCAGGCGTTTCATGGGTGAGGTCCCTGGAAGTGCGTGGAAGATTGCGGCATAAGCCTGACCGCTACGGCAGCGTAGCGGCGACGCACGGCACGCACAAGTTACGTTTGGCATGGATTGGGGTTCTTCGGTCCGTTATGGGACAAAGTCGGGATGAAGGGTGACTTGAGTCTTTGCCCTGGCGATTCGGTGGTTTCGCATATGGCATCGATAGCGAGCCGGGAGTATCTTGAAGGCGTAGCGCAGCGCATGAGGAGTTCAACGATGAACAGGCTGGGGCGTTTGCGGGTGTTGGGGTTGGCTGGGTTGCTGTTGATCGCCGGCGATTGTTCGGTTGGCAACGCGCAGTTCGCGGAGCAGCCGCAGGTGCCGCAGGGTGCGTTGAACTCGCCGGCGCTGAAGCCACCGGCTGGGGCGAAGGTGGCGATTGTCGAGTTTGGCGACCTGGAGTGCCCGCTGTGCGGAGCGTGGAATCCGACGCTGATGGAGGCGGCGGCGAAGTATCACGTGGCGTGGGAGCGGCATGACTTTCTGATTCGCTCGCATAACTGGAGCCGGCAGGCGGCGGTGAATGCGCGGTGGTTCGATGGGCGATCCGGCAAACTGGGCGGGGATTACCGGAACGCGGTGTTTCAGCAGCAGTCGCAGATTGCGACCGAGGATGATCTGCGGGATTGCACGGAGCGCTTCGCGAAGCAGCATGGGGTGGCGCTGCCGTTTGTGCTCGATCCGCAGGGCAAGCTGCTGGACGCGGTGAATGCGGATTGCCGGCTGGGGCTTTCGCTCGGGGTGCGCGAGACGCCGACGGTGTGGGTGGTGACGGCGGGGAGTCGTGAGCCGGGGCACTCGTTTGTGCAGGTGAAGGATGTGCGGATGTTATTTGCCTATCTGGATCAGGCGGTGGGGGCTACTGGTAGGGTGGGTGGCAGTAGGTAAGTTTAAGGGTCGTTTGGTGCTGCTGCTGACATCTGGAGGAACCCACATCCCAAAATCGAGATGTGGGGCACCCGCACCCGCACTCAGCACTCATAATTTTTCTCAAGCAACGACATACGGCTACGTGTTACTTTGTGATGCGGCATCCGGTTACCATCTGAATGGTAATTCATGAAAGGTGCAAAAGATGGCCCACGGAAAAAACACAGAGTCCAGCAAAAAGAAGCTCTCCGCCAAAACAAAAAAGAAGCGCGAGCGAAAATCTTGTTTCTCAATCTTTCTCATACGTCCTGAATTCGAGAAGAACTTAGCTTTTTTTTGCGCCCCAGAAAAACTAACCAAAAGCATTGTTTTATCCGTTTCAGTTCAGGTGGGTTTTTGTACTCCATAGCAAGGCCGCAGAGGCCACCTGCATGGCTGAAAGATTTTAGGGAAGTAATTTTAGACCCAGAACCTAATCTTAAATCTTCCGCGTCGAGTGCGGTTTTGATTGTGGAGGCGGAGACTCGGACTTTTGCCATAACTTATGGCCATGGCAGGAGCCTCATCAAGCGAGAAGCTTGGGAGCAGGATTTCGGCATAAAGGTCGTTCTTAATACTGTTGATCCCCACCGGATCCGCCAAATCGAGCGGAATTCATTCGACGCGATACTTCAGAGCAGTTCTTCTCAGTCGGCGCGTGAGGCATCAATCGATGAGTTCGGATTGGATGTGGAGCAGGATGTAATCAAAAGCCTGAGAGGGAAGCCAACCATAGAAAGGCTTGGAAAGATAATCAGGGGACGCGATTCCCTGAATCTAAGCCTCGTGTGCAAAATGGTTAACTTGCCTGCGCTGCTGAAGTTGATTTTAGAGGAGCATGAGAAAGAAACTTACAAAGAAGTATTTCCGTTTATAGATCGCCTGAAAGAAGTACGCGATCTAGAAACTAAGCAGCGATTAGATTCTGTTCTAATGGAGCGAATTAAAGAATCTGCTCCAGAGCGCGTGTGGCTTGCGCCGCCGATGCTGATCCAATGGTTAGATGGTTCGTACCTACAATATTCAACAGATGAAGAAGAGCAGCTCGAAGATATTCATCTAAGTACTTTTCTTCCTACGTTGGCGGATAGGCTAAATGGACTGTCTACAGCCGATCTACGTTCTGCCAAAGTGAGACTGATCTCTAATGACGATGCAGAAATCGACCACTGGAGCGTTTACGATTGCTTCTACTGCGAAGTAGACGAAGGAAACTTCAAATATGTTTTAAATGGTGGCAAGTGATACCAAATCGAGACAAATTATGCAAATGAGATAGAAGCATACTATTCAGCTGTGCCAGAATCCTGCTTAAAGCTACCTCTTTTTTCGCATAAGTCTGAAACCGAATACA
Source organism: Acidobacteriaceae bacterium (assembly GCA_965276625.1). Lineage (GTDB taxonomy): Bacteria > Acidobacteriota > Terriglobia > Terriglobales > Acidobacteriaceae > EB88. Next base: position 493,835 of record CBDIBB010000002.1, on the reverse strand, counting down.
ACAAGGTAGCTGCAGAAACATCGGGACTAGCCTTAATGGATCGTAAGCTCGTAAGAATGGCTAGCAGAGGACGGTTCAGTATCGAATTCTGCGACTTATACGAGAATAGCAAGAGGTTGGTTCACGTGAAGCGCTATGCGGGTTCGAGTGAAATGAGTCACCTATTTGCTCAGGGTGCGGTTTCGGCAGAACTCTTTGCAAACGATTTGGAGTTCCGTAAAGTCTTAAACGAGCAGCTGCCCGAAGGATTCAAAATGTCGCAAGTACAGGTGAGTCCAAACACTTCGGACTATGAAGTTGTGTACGCAATAGTCACATCATCTCAGAAGAAAGAGCGGCCCCAGCTGCCGTTCTTTAGTAAGGTGATGCTGCGAAGCGCATCAGAGAGGATCAAAAGTCTGGGCTACAGTGTCAAACTCCTCTTCATTCGTTCAGTCGTAAGTGCACACATTGCTGAGATCGAGAAAGAGTGAGGCTGCAAATCGCAACCTCATCGCATTTAGGGCAACCGCCCAACCACCTGCACTAACCCCGCACTCCCATTCCAGGCTTTCGCACCCGTCTGCGTGAGCTTGCCGGTTTTGTCATCCCAGTGCAGCGTTGTGATCTGGTCTGTGCCGTTTTCGTAGGCGTAGGTGGTGCCGTCGTCGTTGTAGAGGGTGAAGGTGGCGTCGGCGCCGGGGTAGATTTTGATTTTTGCGAGCGGCTGTTTGTCGTGGGTGCTTTCGACGGGGCCGCCGAGGGGGAGGATGGAGCCGGCTTTGACGAAGAGCGGGATCTGGTCGATGGGGGCCTGAACGGTGATGGTCTGGCCGCCGTGGTAGCGCTCGCCGGTCCAGTAGTTGTACCAGTCGCCGGGCTGGGGCTTGCCGGTCGCGGGCTGGCCGGCCTTTGGATCTGCGCTGTTACGCGCAGCGTCGAGGCCGCCCGGCGAGGGCAGGTAGACCTGACGGGTGGTGGCGCCCTGCTCGGTGACGGGGGCGACCAGGAGGGCGGGGCCGAACATATATTCGGTGGTGGAGACGGCGTCGTTCTGGACGGCGGGGTCGTTGGAGAAGTCCATGAAGAGGGCGCGCATGAAGGGGGCGCCGGTCTGGTGGGTGAACCAGCCGAGCGAATAGATGTAGGGCATGAGGGTGTAGCGGAGTTTGAGGAATTTTTCGAGGATGGGTTCGGCCTGCGGGCCGTAGCTCCAGACCTCGTTGTAGTTGCGGGTGCCGTGGGTGCGCATGGTGGGGAGGAAGACGCCCCACTCGAACCAGCGGACGTAGAGCTCGGGGTAGTCGTCGTTGTGGCCGACGTTGGCGCGGGCGCCCTCGGGCGAGATGAGCGGGGGGTGCGCGGGCGTGTGTTGCTGGGGCAGGTACTGCCAGCCGCCTATGTCGTTGCCGGTGTAGGCGATGCCGGAAGCGGCGACGTTGAGGGCGGTGGGGACCTGTCGGCGGAGGGTGTCCCAGGTGGGGGAGATATCAGACGACCAGAAGATGGCGCCGTTGCGCTGGGCGCCGAGGTAGGCATCGCGGGAGAGGGTGAGAGCGCGGCGGGTCTGGGCCGGGTCAGTGGGCCGGGTGGCAGTGGCGGGCGGATTGGTGGTGGAGAGGTCGCCTGGTTTTTCGGCGTTTTGGGGCGCATTCCCGTTTCGGAACCCGTTATAGATGGCCGCGGTATGAAAAAGCGGGTAGGCGTTGAAATATTCCGTTCCGGGGCCGATAGACAGGTAAGCGCCATCCGGGGGAAGGTCAGGTTCGGTTTCGTCGGCCCAGAAGTAGTCGAAGCCTTTGGCGGCGATGTTGTCGTGGATGAGCTGCCACCACCACCTAGCGGCTTCGGGATTGGTGGTGTCGATGTCGGAGCCAGCCTTGTCATAGGGCTGGCCGTCGACGGGTGCGCCGGGGGTGGGTTCGTCTGGGGTGACGGGAATGCCTGAGGCGTAGTGTTCGAGCCAGCCTTTGTTGAGGAGGAAGTCGTAGTAGCGGGAGCCGGGGGCGAAGCGCGGCCAGACGCTGATCATGGTCTCGATGTTTTCGGCGTGGAGCTCTTTGTTCATAGCCGCGGGGTCGGGCCAGTCGGCGGCCTTGAAGTCGTACTGGCCCATTTTGGTGTAGTAGAACCAGTCGACGACGAGGATATCTAACGGCAGGTGGCGCTCGCGGTAGCCCTTGGCGACGGCCAGGACCTCAGCCTGGGTGCTGTAACGCTGCTTGCACTGGAGAAAGCCGTAGGCGGCCTTGGGGAGCATGGGGGTTGTGCCGGTGAGCAGGCGATAGCCGGAGTAGATCTCGTCGGTGGTTTTACCGGCAATGACGAAGAAGCTGACGCGCCTGCCCAGGGTGGAGGTCCATTTGGTCTGGCCGTCGAAGGCGGGGGAGATTGTGGTCGAGGACGGGTTGTCCCAGACGAGGCCGTAGCCCTTGTTGGTGACGACGAAGGGGACGCAATAGGTGGGGGCGGCGGGAGAGAGATAGTTGGCGGCGCAGGTAATGGGGCGCTGGCGGTGGTCGAGGAAGCCTTCCTGGTTTTCGCCGAGGCCGTAGTAGTGCTCGTCGTCGGGAGCCAGGAAGCTGGCGCCGACGGTGTAAAGCGGGAGATCGGCGGAGAGGATGCCGCGCGCGTTCTTAAGGGTGTCATCTTTCTGGTTGAGCGCGGCCATGGTCCAGCCGTCCATGGTGACCAGCGGGGTGCCGTCAGGCAGGCTGATGGCGATGCTGGTGCCGGGGACGGAGCCGGAGAAGAACTGGGCGGTGTCGGGGAGCTTGGCGTTCGGATTGCGCTTGTAGCCGGGCGAGACGGTGACGGTCATGCGCGGGCTGGTGTATGTGTCAGCGCCGTCCGCGATGATGGTATGGCGCCAGTCCGCGTGGGCTTGCGCGGCGACGAAGCCAGGGCCGGGGGATGACTCTGCTTCTTTTGCGATGGTGCTGAGTGTGACGCGGACGATGTTTGGAGCGTAGGGCTCGACGGTGATGGTTTGTCCGTTACGTTCGAGAGGCTGCTGGGTGAGAGCGGAGGTGGCGAGCAGGAGCATGGCGGCAGTAAGGACAGGGATGATGGCAGGGCGGATCATTTGAGCCTCGAACAAACGGGGTACGCGACCCATTCAACATACCCTACGATCGGTACGGCTGGGGAAAGGCATTTGTTTTTACCGGTGCTTGAGAGCTGAGGTTTTTTCCGCGCATATGCGCGTTGGTGCTCTTCCCTTCTTGTGGGACGGGAGGTGAGCACCTTGAAGCGTGATGAGTGAGCCTGATGCGGCCGTGCCCGAGGGTTATCAGACAATCGAGCCGCCTAATTCTCAGACGGTTTTTCCGCGTGGTCGATGATAAGAACGTTCACCGCACCTTTCGTCGGAACAAGTCTCAAGCCTAGTTGCTCGGTGATTGCCGTGAAGAGAGACGGATCGGACGTGCCTTGAGAGCCTTCACTTTCTATTTCCTGATTGCCGGAATTGGAAGCGGCCGTCGGGCTCCTCAGCATAGACACTTTGAAATGAAGCTCGGAGTCATAGGCACCTTGTAAGCCGGTGTTATCAACAACTTTTCGGTCAAGCTGCAGTTCTTCGCGCTTTTGGGTAAGTCGCGTCGCTAAAAGCTTCAGCGCGGCGCCCGGCCCCATGGGAACACCGTCGATCTGCTGTCCATGAGAGTAGTCATTGCCGGCAGTCGCCTCACGCATCCTTACTCCTCTTTTCGCGAGGACAAGCGAATAGATAGGAAGGATTCGGCGCTCAGAGTGAGCGCTAAGCATGAATATCTTTACCAGAAGAGCTTGAAGTATCCGGCGATGGATCAGCTTGCGTCGGTCGTCAACGTGTGCAAGTGCATTTGCCGTTTCGCTACTTATCCTGGCCTCTATGTCGCAGGTTTCCGATGTGCTCCAGTGCGGAGCCTGCATGATCTGGTCTTCATCCATGCCATACGCCTCCTGAATCAGGGTTTTCAGGTCGACATGTGAAGCTGTGAAGTCACCGTATCCAAACTGTATTGAGACGCTCGTTGCCATCTCGCTCGGATTGTTCTGCCGGATAGACGCCACTGCGGCTTTTCCGCTGGGAGTGGATTGCTCTACATGGGGGGCATGCCATCAACGATGTGGGTGCCGGGGGGTGGGGTGAAGGTGAAGCTGGCGGCGGGGGCCGGGGGGTCGGGCTGCTCGGCGGTGAAGTGGAAGCTGTTGCGGGAGCCGTCGGCTTCTTCGATGGTCATGGAGTGGATGGCGCCGTCGGGAGTTGCGGTGACACGGAGCTCGGCGACGCGCTGCTCGAGGCCGCGCGGGATGCCGGAGAGGGTGGCTTCGCCGCCTGCACCGGCACTGCCGGGGGTGAGGGTGAGATTGCCGAGTTGTTTTGCGAGGTCGGCGTGACCGAGCAGAAGGGCGAGCGGGGAGCGCAGATCGTCAAGCTGCTTTGCCGGTACTCGCTGCACCTCGGTCTGGCCGGGGGTGTAGAAGTAGGCGTACCTGCCGTCGAAGACGAAGAGCTTGCCTGCGGGCTGCGTATACGTCCAGCGCATGCGGCCTTCGTGGAAGCGACCGCCCCTGGTGAGCAGGAGGGTCCCGGTCTCGACGCGGTGCATGCCCATGCCGTCGTAAGCCTGGGTGAAGTGGATGGAGAGGGAGTGGAGGCGGTTGTAGTGGGCGTCAATAGCGGCGGCGAGGGCCTGGGGTTGCTGTGCGGGGAGAACCGCAGGCGTGAAGAAGGCGGCAGCGAGGAGGGTCTCGCGCAGGAGCAGGAACGGGGTGGCTTTACGGCTCGGAGGTGAGACGTGGGGATGGTGAGGTGCTTTGTTCGGGAAGACGGATTTTTGGGCTTTGCTCAGGATGGCGTCCTTCTTCGTTTGTGGGTGGCCGGCCTTGGCGCGCGCGAATCGGCTTTTGAAAGCAGGCCGCATGAGTAGGTGTCGCGCGGAAGGACACAGGTGTGGCGAAGCCGAGGTAAGGGACTGATTCTCAGGTAATAAATACGTTGGCTAACCAAGTTTCTCACGGCGCAGAAAAGGCCCGAAACCAGCAAAACTGGAAATCGAGCCGTGGAAAAAGCTAGGCCAGGGTTTGGGATGATGACCACAACGGTGTCGCCGCCGTTCTTGAAAATTACGATGATGCGCTGGGCTGAATGCGAACCTTGACAGAGAGCATTCCATACTTCTTTCCGGCCACTTGTTAGCGTAGGTGGCCTTTCATATTTGGCTCACTAAGCTTGGGCAAAAGAGGTACGGCACTGACTCCTTCCGGGAAGGCTAAATCCAGTGTTGTTCCCTTTTTCGGATGAACTTGATCAACCATTTTGACAAAGCGATTCCATCCGAATCCTTGAGCAAGCGCCAGCCTTTGGAACATCATCAGCGAGTACAAATGCTGTGCAAGCATAGGGTGGCCAATTTGTGCAGTCAGCCACTGGGTATTCTTTGCCGCCCGTCGGCCCTTCTCATTTCTTGGATTCTTCTTCTCCAATTCGGCTTTGAGTCCCGGTGCTAGGCGCTCGTATACAAGATCGTTTGTGTAGTGCGCAACCACGCTGTAACGGTTCTTAGACATGCCTGGCCAAGTCCAGCTCTTGAGTTTGTAAATGTTCTCGTAAAACTCATCTGGAAACGTTTTCACCCACGCGGCCAGCTCCTTAGCTACGATCATTTCCAAATATTGCTGAAGTGCATCCTTAGGGCGAACCTCTTGATAGCCTGTTGCTTCGTCTACTAGGGCGACAATGCCGGTCTTCGCTAAGGCCCGAGTAAGAAGGTCACAGGCTTGCGCGTAACGCTGTTCCTGCTCTGTCTTGAGTAAGCCTGCATCACGGAGATGCAGCATAGCTTGGCATAAATCTACGAGAAGTGGAGCTTCATATCCTTGCGTCGGCAATGGTGCTCCGCTATCGATCACTAATGGATTTTCGATGGCTAGGGCTAAGTCTATGAATCTAATGTCTTTCTGCTTCAAAAGGCTAGCTATTCGGGCCGTCCCTTGGCCACGGCCTTTCATGCCGATTGCTTTGGTTATGCCTCTGCCGGAGATGACCCGCCGACCGTCTTCAAGTACAAAGCATGGCAATCCTTCCCCTATCCTCAAAGTTCCTTTATATGGTGCCTTAGGAACGGAATCGCCCCAACGCTTTCGCGCTGCATTCCTCGCAATTAGCGTTCGTTCGCCAGGAGTCAAACTTTGCGCCCTAGCGATACCGCCCTTTGACTTGCCGCTAACATCTTCGCTCATGCTTGCTCCTACTTTTAGCTTTATGCTTGCAGGATACACCGCAAGCATATATTGTCAAGCACGTGTAAGTGCTTGCAATGGCGAAGGCGCTCACCGAAGCCATCCGCTACTACTCAAACGAGCAGGTTCGCATTGATACTGTAGCGGCAATTCGCCGGGCCGATAGCAGCCCGCCTGTCCAGAGTGCAACACGGAGAAGGCGCTCGTAAGCACTGTCGGCTGGACATGCAGAAGCGTTGGAAGTGCTACTGGTGCTGCAAGCAGTTCTCAGTCAAGATAGGACGATCTTTCAGGATTCTCCGACGGAACGCGCTTCCAGAAGGCCCTTGGCGCAAGTCGGCGGCAAGCGTCTAACATGGGTGGAATGACCGGCAAGGAGTCCAGAAAGCAGCCTAGGATTGAGCCGCTTCGGGTCGCAAGTTTATAGCGTCTGAGGTGAAGGCTCTTCGTCCCTGGCTTGAACAAGCCTATCCGGGATTTCGTCTGCAGATATGGAGAGGACGGAAGCCAAAGCAGCCGTGAACTTCACATGGTGCGGATAGATTCCGCTTTCGTGTCCACTCTAGTCGGCATAAGAAGCCCCTAGGCGAATCCCGATGGCAGTCTTTGAGACTTCTAGAGCTTCTGCTAACTCCTCTATGGAGCGCTTACCATCGCCCATCAGCTTCTCGATTAGAGACAAAGGCATCAAAATGTCTGCCGCTAACTTGTTTGCCTCAGTTTCGAGGCGATCAGACAAACCACCGCGATACAGCGTCTCCTCGATGTCGCCCTTTAGGAGTTGATCGCTGTGCAGTATGAAGTGGGCAATTTCGTGAGCGACCGTAAAGCGCTTTCGCGCGGATGGCTCTACTGCATTCACAATAATGCTGTAGCCAGCCGAGCCACCATGGAGGGTGTCCCTCTTGAGTTTCCCGGAGAATGGGTTGATGTCATCTTCCCAGACCTGAAGGCCAAGCGCATCGGCTATTCCAAAGACGTCTACTGGGGCTTGCTGCTGAAAACTTTCGATGATTTGGCCCGTTGTCTCTTCGGCTGTCGTTGCGGCTACCATATCAATCTCCCTTCTTTGGATACCTGCGCGGGCGCTTGGCAGGCCTATTCTCTTCCTCTTTTGACGCGTTAGCAAGGGGCTGGGGTGCAGCACGAACCTGGGCGAGTAGCCTTTCTTTCCTCAAAAATTCTCCCATGTACCGGTCCATTGCGCTAAATCGAGTGTGAAGTTGTGTCGCATCTGGGTACTCTTTTAGTTTCGATTCGATAGCGGCCTCAGCAGCCGCCTTGGCCGCTTTGATAGAAGAGGCTTTGATGTCTCTGTAGCCGATTATCGCAACGACAGCAACTATAAACCCCAGTGCAGCTAGCAAAACGCACATAGCCGTGAGTGTGACCGTCAGAAAATCCACATACGTGACAGGGTGTTGGTCAGCAGCAACGCGCGATTCCGAGGCAGCCTGTGCAAAGTGGAGAAGCGGGTGCATCTTCCTACTGTAATCGATGGCTTAAACGTGGGTTAGCCAACGTATTTATCGCCGTTCTTCGGCTTAGCTTACGATGAGATCCAACGCGTAGAAGCTGCATGAAAGCTACTGGAGGCTGGTGGTGCAATTGGTGCCGCCGGCGAGGTCGGCTTTTGGGGTGCCTTGCATGTCTTCGCAGAAGCCGCGGTGGCCGGTTTTGCCGACGACCTGGGGGACGGCGGTGATCTCGAAGCTGGTGAACTGGTCCTGGTTGTTGACGGTGACCTTGCTGCAGTTGACCAGGTTGAAGGTGTAGCCGCTCTTCTGGCCGCTGGCGAGGTCAGACTGCAGAACCTGGGCCTGGGTGGATGAGGGCGCGCCCGAGGTGCCGGAGCCGCCGAGCGCGGCGAGCGAGCAGGTAAAGCCGTTTGCGGGATAGTTGGCTTCGTACTGAATTTCAGCCTGGTAGATGGCGCGGACCGAGGCGATGGCGGAGTTCTCATTCGCCTGCATCTTCATGCCGGAGAAGTTCGGAATGGCGATGAGCATTAGGATGAGCATGATGGAGATAACGATGAGCAGCTCCATGAGGGTGAAGCCTGCTTCGTGGTGCTGACGGCGGGTGGGGCGGGCGGCGAAGAACTTCATGTGCATGCGACTCCGGGGAAGGGCTGCTGGGTAGCAGCGTTCCTAAGATGAAATGCTACCGCGAGCCGGCTGCCGGTGTCAGCAGGCGCGGGGAACGGATTACGCGGCGCGGTTACCACTGCACGCCGGGGTAGAGGCTGGGGAGGCGCTCGGCGCGATATTGCGAGGTGTGGGGAGTCGTGGCCTGCCAGACGACCTGCGGGGTGGCGCCGTCGAAGTGCAGCTCCTGCACGACGGCGCCCGTTGTGACTGAGCAGAAGTTTGCCTCGGTGTTGCCGTTGGCCAGCTGGTCAACATTGCCGCCGAAGAAGCTGTACATGGACGGCGGGGGCACATCGTGCTGGACGAGGGTCGCGGTTTTCGCTGCTTCATCGACCAGGTAAACCGGGACAGAGGAGTAGTTGCAGGCGGGGGTTCCGGCGACCGTGCAAGGGCCGCCCGGGGCGTACTGGCGGTCGTCGCCATTGTCCATGACGCCGAGCCGGAACGCGCCGGCGGTGTTGCTGCTGAAGAATGCGGGTCCGTGCTGGGCGTAGAACCAGTCGGTTGGGTCGGTTCCGCCCACCAGCTTGAAGTCGCCGCCCTGGCCGAGCCGCCAGAGAATGTTGCCGGAGCCGGAGCCGTCGGCGAAGTCGATTTTGACGATCCAGTTCTGGTGGCGGACGGAGAGCAGGAGGTCGTGATCGTCAGAGGAGTAGAGCAGCGAGTTGGAGTGGGTCCAGTCGGGAAAGAGGTACGGATGGCGGTTGACATCGAGGTGATCGAAGGTGTTCCAGACCCAGTCAGGCTTGAGGTCCTGGTCGACATCGACGAGCACGTCGCCCAGCACGGTGGTTGAGCCGGGATAGCCGGGCAGGTCGGTAAACACCTTGCTGACGGTGCCGAGCAGGACCATGTGCCCGTTAGGCAGGGCGAGAACGTCATGGTGCAGGCTGCCGAGGGTAAAGGCGTAACCCTGCGCGGTAAGCGCGGCGGCGAGCTGGGCCTGGGTGAGGGAGCGGATGGTGTTGCCGGCGAGGTCGACCTCGCGCACTTCGTCGAGCGTGCTGCTGGCGACCGGCGCGCCTTTGAGCGCGATGGACGAGGCGTAGGAGATCTGCACGAGGAAATGGCCGTTGGGCAGCAGCCTGATGGGCTGGACGGCGTCCTGCCGGGAGCCGGAGTAGGAGTAGGTCCACAGGACATTTCCGGAGAGGTCGGTGGCGAAAGCCTGCGCGTTTTCAAAGGGGATGAGGGTGTCGAAGAGCTCGATGCCCGGCTGGGGAAGCTGGCCGCTGGTGGTGGTGGCGGTGACGAGGGCGCTGGTGGGCGGGGTTCCGGTGGTGAAGGTGTGATCGGTGTCGAGCAGGGCTGCGCCATCGGTGAGCGAGACGCGGGCGCGCATATGGTAAGGCGTCTGCGCGAGCATGCCGGCGACGTAGATGCTGACCTGGCCGCCATTCGCGGAGGGCGTGGGCTGTGTCCAGGTAGGGAGGCCGTAGGCAATGGTGGGGCCGAACTCGATGGATACATCGCCCGGCGCGGGTAGATAGATGGAGTAAAGGGCGACCTGCGGGTTGGCGGTGGGGGTGACGACGCCGGGATTGATGATGGAGACGAGGGCGGTGGCGAAGTCATTGGACGGGGCGGCAGCCAGTGCCGCGGTGACGGTCACGTTGATGCTGAGCGGGAGAGTCGCGGGCGCGGTGTAGCCGCCATTGGCATCGACGGTGCCGACGGTCGCGTTACCGCCGGGGATGTCGTTGACGAGCCACTGAATGGGGCCGCCATTCGCGGCTGTCGCGCTGAACTGGACCGCCCCGCCGGGGCTTGCAGCTGCATACATGGGGGTGATGGAGATATTGCCGCTTTGCCGAGGCACAGGCGGGGGCTGCCCGGGTGGGGGCTGGCTGGGGGGAGTCTGCGTGGGGCTGGGCTGGGAGGTTGTCGCGTTGAGGTGAACGCCGCAGCCTGTGGAGGGAAACAGGCACAGCACGAGCAGGCAGAGAAGCGCTGCCTGCCGTGCGTGTGCTTTCAGGTGCAGAAAGGCGGTGCGGCAATCCACGTGGCAAGGGTACGCCACTTATCTGCTTCTGCCACCTCTTTAGCAGGCGAGCTGTTCAGCAGGCAAGCTGTTCGCGCTCGACTTTGAGGCCGTCGAGGCGACCGAGCATAGTGAGCGCGACGTGCTCAGGGTTGAAGAGGGACTGGGCGAGGGTCTGGATGTCTTCGACGTTGACGGCTTCTACGCGTTCGAGGATTTCGTCGGGGCCGAAGAAGTGGTCGAAGTACATCTGCTGGCGTGCGAGGTTCGACATGCGGGCGCCGGAGCTTTCGAGCGACAGCAGGAGGTTGCCCTTGAGCTGGTCCTTGGCGCGGCGGAGCTCGTCGGCATCGACGGGCGAGTCCTTGAGGCGGCGGAACTCGTGCATGACGAGACGGATGAGCTCGAGCGCCTTGTCGGCGGAGGTGCCGGCGTAGACGCAGAGCGAGCCGGTGTCGCGGTAGGGCGACAGGTCGGAGTAGATGGAGTAGGCGAGGCCGTGCTCCTCGCGCACGCTCTGAAAAAGGCGCGAGCTCATACCGCCGCCGAGGATGGTGTTCATCAGCAGCGAGGTGTAGCGGGACTCGTCGGCAAGCGGGCGCGCGGGAACACCGAGGCAGAGCTGGACCTGCTCGAGAGACTTTTTGCTGCGCAGGATGATCTTCGCGGCGGTCTTCGGTGGGGCCTCAAAGGTGAGCGGCTTGCCCGCGGGCAGGGCGGCGAACCTGTCGCTGACCATGGCGACGAAGCGGTCGTGGTCGATATGGCCGGCAGCGGAGAAGACGATATTGCCGGCGTGGAAGCGAGAGCCGTAGAAGTCGACGAGGGTGGAACGCTCGAAGCTGCCGACGGTCTTCTCCGTACCGAGGATAGGCTTGCCGAGCGCATGGCCGTGCCAGAAGTTCTGGGTAAAGATTTCGTGCACAAGGTAGTCGGGATTGTCCTCATCCATCTTGATTTCTTCAAGGATGACGCCGCGCTCACGACGGATTTCGTCTTCAGCGAAGGTCGGGTTCAGGACCAGGTCGGAGAGGATATCGAGGGCCTTGGGGGTGTGCTCGTCGAGCACGCGCATGTTGAAGCAGACGGTCTCCTTGCCGGTGAAGGCGTCGAGATTACCGCCGATGGCGTCGACCTCGCGGGCGATGTTCTGCGCGGAGCGGGACGTGGTGCCTTTGAAGACCATGTGCTCGACAAAATGGGAGATGCCGTTGACCTCGGGCGCCTCGTGGCGCGAGCCGGCGCCGATCCAGGCGCCCATGGCGACGGAGCGCAGGTGGAGCATCTCCTCAGTGAGCACAACCATACCATTGGGCAGGGTGGTGTGGCGGATATTGCGTTCAGGCGTGGCGTAGTTCGTGCTTTCTGTCATTCGTGTCCTGTGGGCCGGTTTGGATGCGGGGACGCTGCGGTATCCTGAGGGATAACGACTGATGGCCTCTTCGATCCAGAGCGGGGTACTCCCCATTGTAGCTTCCGGGCACGACCCTGCCCTTTCGCGGGCGGGGACGGCGCTGTTCGGGCTGGACTTTGACGCGCTGAGCGAGGTTGCCGCGCGGCTTGGCGGAGCGAAATACCGGGCAAAGCAGCTGGAGCAGGCGCTCTACCGCGAGTGGGTCGGGGCGATGGACGAGATGTCTACCCTGCCGAAGGCGTTTCGCGAGCAGTTGGCGGAGGCCGGGTATGTGGCCGGGCTGCCGGAGATCGTCGAGACGTACACCTCGATCGATGGGACGGAGCGGTACCTGATCGCAGGGCTCGACGGGCAGACGGTGGAGACGGTGTGGATGCCGGGCGGGGATGGGGCGGAAGAGCCCGTTGACGATACGCGTGGTGTGAGCCAGCCACAGAGGAAGGCGACGATCTGCGTGTCGTCGCAGATTGGCTGCGCGGTGAACTGCCGGTTTTGCCTGACGGCGAAGATGGGGATTGTGCGGAACCTGTCGGTAGGGGAGATTGCCGGGCAGGTGGTCGCGGTGCTGAAGCGGCAGAAAGTCCACTTGGGGCGCGACCGGATCAACCTGGTGTTTATGGGGATGGGTGAGCCGTTCCTGAACTATGACGCGTGGATCGCGGCGTTTCGGCTGCTGGTGGGGCCAGTGGGGCTGCATGCTTCGCGGATGACGGTTTCGACCTCCGGGATTGTGCCGGGGATTTTGCGGTTCGCGGAAGAGCCGTCGCGGCCGCGGCTCGCGATCTCGCTGAATGCCTCAAACGACGAGGTGCGCGAGGCGGTGATGCCGGTGACGCGCAAGTGGAACATCGCGGCGGTGATGGACGCGGTGCGGATGGTGCCGCTGGGCCCGCGCGAGAAGATCACGTTTGAATATGTGCTGCTGGGCGGGGTAAATGACCGACTGGAACAAGCGAACGAGGTGGTCGCGCTGGTGAAGGGCGCGGGCTTCCCGGCGTATGTCAACCTGATTGTGTGGAACCCGGGCCCGGATGTGGCGTACGCGCAGCCGGAGCAAGGCACGGTGGACGCGTTCCAGAAGCGGCTGATCGCGCGCGGGGTGACGGCATATATCCGAAGACCTCGCGGGCGGGATATCTACGCGGCGTGTGGACAATTGAAGCGGACGACCGGGTGATTTCCGCCGGTTGGCCTTTCTGTTTGTAGTGGACGGGATTACCGGCTTCTCTTCTTCACATTACAAAAAGCCAAGCGTTGCACCTTAGGTTCATAATGCCGCCATGGCATTCACGATCAGTACGCTGGACCATGTTGTGCTCACGGTTGCGAATATCAACGCGACGACCGATTTCTACACCCAGGTGCTTGGGATGGAAGTGGTTACATTTGGTGGCCGCAAGGCGCTTGCCTTCGGCGAACAGCGAATCAACCTGCACCATCGCGGGCACGAGTTCAACCCGACGGCGGCACATCCGACGCCGGGATCCGGCGATCTGTGCCTGATTACGGCCGATCCGCTGGAAGAGGTAATGGCTTACCTGAAGGAACTGCGGGTTCACATTGAAGAAGGGCCTGTCGAGAGGACGGGCGCGCTGAGTCAGCTGCGGTCTATCTATATCCGGGATCCCGATCGTAACTTGATTGAGATTTCAAATTACATTTAGCGTTTCGGAGTTTAAGTTCGGGCGGGGCTTTCGGTTGCGCTCGGAATGACTTGCCTGACTGCAGACGGGCGCGCCTGCATTTATTATGCTTATTTGTAATTTATACGGTTACACTTATTAAGTAATCAGCATGTTAGATGGCGGGGTAAATTGCGGAGTGAAAAGTCGACAGTATTGATCGGCCGCAATTCCCTGCTTGAGATCTCTGCCGGCTCAAGATTCATTTGTTCCCATGAGTCGCTCCAGCAGACTGTCAAAGCCTTCGAGGTTGCCGTACTCGATGATGACCCGTCCCCTTCCCTTCTTATCTTCGATAAAGACGCGCATACCGAGGGCATCCTGGAGTGTGTTTTCCATTTCGCGGACGTTGGGGTCGGCAACAGCGAGGGCTTTCTCCTTGCCGGCGGCGCGCCGCTCGGGGTCGATGATGCCTTTGACGAACGATTCGGCTTGGCGAACGCTCATAGACAGGGCCTGAATCTTCTGCGCGGCGCGGGCCATCTGCTCGGCGCTTTCGAGGGCGAGCAGGGCGCGGGCATGGCCGAAGCTGAGCGAGCCGGTTTCGACCTGGCCTTGCAGCTCCTGCGGGAGGCGTAGGAGGCGCAGAAAGTTGGAGATGGAGGCGCGGTCCTTGCCGGTGCGGACGGCTATCTGCTCCTGGGTCATGCGGAACTCGCGCGAGAGGCGCTCAAAGGCATGGGCCTGCTCCATGGGGTTGAGGTCAGCCCGCTGGAGGTTTTCGATGATGGTGGCTTCCATGGCCTGCGTGTCGTTCATGACAGCGACGACAGCGGGGATGGTCGCTTTGCCGGCCTTCTGGGACGCGAGCCAGCGGCGCTCGCCGGCGACGAGCTGGAAGCGGCCGCCCTCGATCGCGCGCACGAGCACGGGCTGAATGACGCCGACCGCGCGGATGGAGTGGGCGAGCTCGTCGAGCAGCGCTTCATCGAAGTGGGTGCGGGTCTGGAAGGGGTTGCGGTCGATCTGCTCGACTGGAATCTCGAAGGCGCGGCCATCCGGAGCCTGGACGGGCGCTGCCGACACGTCCGGACGCGCCGTAGCGCGGGGGAGGAGCGAATCGAGTCCTTTGCCGAGGGCGCGACGCTTGTTGCCGGCCGGTTCCCGTTCCACTGCTGTTTTGTCTGCCATATACGTTCCTCGTTTGTACGGCGATTACTGATTAGTCAATATTTCGGCTCGCTGGTGCAGTCAGGAGTAGGGCCAGAAGCGCACTTCCCTGCTCGGCTTCGATTCCTGCGGCTTGCGGCGGCTCTTGATATTGTTTTTCTTCATGATCTCCAGCGCGAGGTCCCGGTATGCCTCGGCACCTCGGGAGCGGGGATCGTACAGGAGTACTGGCTGACCGTAGCTTGGCGCCTCGGCAAGCCGGATGTTGCGCGGGATGCTTGTTTTGAGCAGCTTGTCGCCGAAGTGCTGCCTCAGGTTCGCGGTGACCTGCTGGGCGAGGTTGGTGCGGTCGTCGTACATGGTGAGCAGGACGCCTTCGATTTCGAGCTTCGGATTCAGCTCGACCTGGACGCGGTCGAGCGTATGCAGGAGTTCGGAGATGCCTTCGAGAGCGAAGTACTCGGCCTGCATGGGCACGAGGAGGGCGTTGGCGGCGACGAGCGCGTTGAGGGTGAGGAGGTCGAGCGCGGGTGGGCAGTCGAGGATAATGAAGGCGTGGGCTTCGCGGGCTTCGGTGAGCGCCTGGCGCAGCTTGAGGGCGCGGCCCTCCTGCTCCATGAGCTCGACGGTTGCGCCGACGAGGTCCTTCGAGGCGGGAATGAGCTTGAGCGCCGGGATTTCTGTAGCAAGAGCGGCATCGGCGAGGGCGACGCCATTGACGAGCACGTCATAGCTGGAGAGGCGGTCTTCATTGCGTCCGAAGCCGTAGCCCCCGGTGGAGTTAGCCTGTGGGTCGATATCGACCAGGAGGGTTGGGAGCTCTTCGAGTGCGAGGGCCGCGGCCAGATTGATGGCGGTTGTGGTCTTCCCTACCCCGCCTTTTTGGTTCACGACTGCGAGCACTTTTCCCATGTCAGCTTTGAGGATAGAGCATTTTGACTCTGGGAAGGTTCAGGCAAACGCAAAATGTTCCACGTGGAACATTTTCAATGCTTCAGTACCCGGCCCAGGGCGATCACTCCGTGCTCGCTTCCCGCAATAGGCACGGCTGGACGCCAGGCTATGTCGCTGAGCTTGGGGGCCAGCGCCTGAAGGTCGTGCCGGGTCGTCATGAGAACGAGCCAGCCGCCGAGCGCGACACGCCGCCGGGCTGACTCGCAGGCTTCCTCCATGCGATCAACGGCGCGGAGCGTCACAGCGTCGAAACGGCGGCCAGACGGCAGCGTCTCGACACGCGCCGCGTGAACGACAGCACTAAGTGGGATGGATCGGCAGAGCTCCTGCAGAAAAGCGGCCTTTTTCCCTTGTGACTCCGCAAGAATTACGGCCAGGTTGGGGTGCGCGAGGGCGCAGATGGCGCCGGGAAAACCCGCTCCTGAGCCATAGTCGAGCAGCGACCGGATGCCGGGCGGCAGGGCCCGCGCACATTGCAGGCTCTCGCCGAAATGCCGTAGGACGATCTGCCTGGGCTCGCGGATGGCGGTGAGATTGGTGCGGGCATTCCATCGCGTGAGCAGATCGAGGTAGCGTGAAAGAGCGCCTGCCAACTGCTCGTCGACGGGCAGGTGCAGGCTTGAAAGCAGGAGCTTCTGGATCGCGGATGGGCTCATGCGTGCGGCAGATGCCAGCGCGTAGCCGCCTGAATGAACGCACGAAAGATGGCGAGTGAGGCTGGGTTTTCGAGATATGAACGCTCAGGATGCCACTGCACCCCGAAAACGAACTGCTCTGATATGTGGGTGGCTTCGAGCGCCTCGATGACCTGATCGCCCTCAGCGCGGGCGGCGACCAGGAGGCCGTCGCCCGGGGTATCGATGGCCTGGTGATGACTGCTGTTGATGTTGATCGTAATTTCCGAGCCGATAAGGCTCCTAAGTAGATGTGAGTCCGGACAAAGCGCTAACCCGTGCTCGATGGGGAGCTTGTCCGACGCGGGGGCATGGGGACGACCGGTCTCGAGGTGCTGCACGAGGGTGCCGCCGCGCCAGACATTCATGATCTGCAGGCCGAAGCAGATGCCGAGGAGCGGCTTGCGGAGGTGGAAGGCATCCTGGAGCAAGAGCTCATCGGTCGCTTCGCGTGGAAGGTCGGCGGCCGCGGTCTCAGGGCGCGTGACCTGACCGTACTTCTGCGGGTGAACGTCGGCAGGGCTGCCCGGCAGAAGGACCCCGCTGCAGGAGGACGCAAGGTTCGCGGTCTGCGAGGGCTCAAGGCCCAGCGGGATGCGCACGGCCTCGCCTCCCGCCGCATGAACGGCGGCAGCATACTGCGGCCAGCAGCGCAGGTTATAGTCGTCTTCAAACGAGGTAGGGGTGGGGATGGCGATGCGCGGGTAGGTGCTCACTTCTTCATCATATTCCGCGTGATGCAAGGCTTATGAGGACTCATGCTCTCGCCGCCAGGAATGGGTGAAGTAGAGGGCAGAGATGCGGCGGTGGAGCTCTGCCGTTAGCGTGTCGACGTCGCGGGGGGTAAGGCCCTGGGTTGGGATGGGTTCACCCACGGCGAGGATCACCGGCACGGGATAGAAGGTACCGGCGTGCATGGGCAGCAGCTCATGCGTACCGATGAGGGCCATAGGGACGACTGGAACCTGGGCGCGAATCGCCATGAAGGCGGGTCCGTTGAGGAATGGGCCGGGCGTACCGGTGCGGGTGCGTCCGCCTTCGGGAAAAATGAAGAGCGGCATGCCGCTTTTGAGGGTCTTGACACCACCGGAAAGGCTGGCGATGGAGGCGCGGGGATTGGCGACGTTGACGGGAATCTGGCCGGAGCGCTGGAGGTGCCAGCCGATAAATGGGACTTTCCAGAGGTTGTGGCGGGCGACGATGCGGAACTGGAAGGGGAGCGCGGAGAAGATGGCTGGCGTGTCCATGTAGGACAAGTGGTTGGAGGCATAGACGGCCACAGGCGCAGCCTGCAGGTGCTGCGATCCGGCTATGTGCAGCGGTGCGCCGGCGAAGCGCATGGAGGCGCGGGCCCAGAACTGGGCGATGCGGTGCTGACGGCGTCCGTCTTTTTCAAAGAGCGAAGCGAGCAGCGAGGCAGAGCCGCAGGCGACGGTGCCGACGAGGAAGAGGGGAGTGCGCACGACCGTGGAGACAATACGCGTGGAGAGCGGGAGAGGATCAGGGCGTGCAGTGAGTGGGCGCGACATGACGTATTACCAGAGTAGCGTGGATCGCTTCACGTGGGACATCTCCAACGTAACGAGTGTGAACTTTTGGGCAAGCTGGCATCGCACAATGTTCCACGTGGAACATTGTGGTCGCGCTATCTCTCAAGATCGAAGCAATGTAGATAGCTCGCCCAGCAGGATGATAGACCCGGCCACAACGATGAGGCCGCTCGCAGGCGTGGACAGCTGCGCGGCTTCGAGCGCGTCCAATGGGCGATAGAAAGCGCGATACGCAGCTCCGGTGCGTTCGGCGGCCTGCCGTAAGGTGTCGAGTGAGGCGGCGCGCGCCGTACCGGCGCTGGTGAGCAGCACCTCATCGAAAACCGGGAAGAGCACCTGGGCGATCTCGTCGATCGCTTTGTCGGCCATGCAGCCGAAGATGAGCGTACGCGGGCCGTCTATAGGAAGAGGCGACAAGGCGGCGCGCAGGGCCCACGCGCCGGCGGGATTGTGGGCGGCGTCGAGTAGGACAGGAGCGCTGCGCGGGTGGCGAGGCGTGGCGGAGAGGAGCTGAAGACGGCCAGGCCAGGCGACCTCGGCGACGCCGGTTTCAATGGCCTGGGCTGAGAGCGCCAGGTGCTGCTCCTGGTGAAGCGTGACGGCGGAGGCGATGGCGAGGGCCAGGTTTCGTTGCTGGTGAGAGCCGGCGAGCGGCGAGTTGATGTTGAGGGTGACGCCGGAAAGCTCTCCGATGGCGGAGGGCAGGGTGAGCATGTAGTGGTTGCGAAAGGCTGCGACGAGGGTAGCAGGAGGCTGCGGGTGGGCTTCGCGCGGGGGCAGGTAGTCGGCTGCATTGATAGCCCGGATGCCGAGCGGGACGGCGAGCTCGCCGATGGTCTGGTTGGCTTCGGGATGCTGGGGAAGGGTGACAAGAGTGACACCGCGCCGCAGGATGCCAGCCTTCTCGCGGGTGATCTCGGGGAGCGTGTCACCGAGCCACGAGGTGTGGTCGAGCGAAATGTCGGTGAGGACGGAGAGAATCGGGTCGACGACATTGGTGGCATCGAGCCGGCCGCCGAGGCCTACCTCGAGGACAGCGATCTCGACTGGGTCGACGGCAGAAAAGTGCAGGAAGGCGATGGCGGTCATCGTTTCGAAAAACGACGGGGTGTAAGGGAGCGCGCCCGAGGCGACCAGCGCGGATGAAGCGCTTTCGACGGCGAGAAAATGTGTGGCGAGGGTGAGGTCGTCGATAGGTGTTCCGCCTATGCGGATGCGTTCGTTGAGCGTTTCGAGGTGCGGCGAGGTGTAGAGACCGGTGCGGTGGCCGGCAGAGTGCAGGATAGAGGCAAGCGTGGCGGCGGTGGAGCCTTTGCCGTTGGTGCCGGCAATGAGCACAGACGGGAAGCGTTGCTGCGGGTTACCGAGCGCGGCAAGCAGGGCGTTCATATGGGCAAGATCGTATTTGCGGCGCGGTGTGCCGGGGGTGGGCGGGGCGAGTTCGCCGCCAAGGGCGAGAAGACGGTCGATGGCATCCATACCTGACCAGTGTAGAGCGTCCGGTTCGCCGGGCGTAGCCGTGGACCGCGGGCTCGTGCTGTTCGCTCCTGCCGGGATTGCCTTAAGCGACGTATTAGCAACCATTGCGGTTACAGATGAGAGTTACTGCGCGGAAGGAAGCATGAAATCGAGGGCGCGGGCGATGAAAGGTTTAAGTTCCTTGCGCGGAACGACCGCGTCGAGCATGCCGTGGGCGAGCAGGAACTCGGAGCGCTGAAAGCCTTCGGGGAGCTTCTGGCGGATGGTCTGCTCGATGACGCGGGCGCCTGCGAAGCCGATGAGGGCGCCGGGCTCGCCGATGTTGAGGTCGCCGAGCATGGCGAAGGAAGCGGTGACGCCGCCGGTCGTCGGGTCGGTGAGAATGGAAAGGTAGGGGAGGCCGGCTTCGTCGAGGCGTGCAAGTGTCGCAGAGATTTTGGCGAGCTGCATGAGGGAGACGATGCCCTCCTGCATGCGCGCGCCGCCCGAGGCGGAAACGATGATGAGGGCGCGTTTCTCGGCCAGCGCCCGGTCAACGGCGCGGGCAATGGTTTCGCCGACGACCGCGCCCATGCTGCCGCCGGCGAAGGCGAACTCCAGTGCGGCGATGATGACGGGGTGGACGCCGATGTGGCCTCGGGCATTGACGATCGCATCGTTGAGTCCGGTGGCCTGCTGCGCGGTGGTCAGCCGGTCCTTGTACGATTTGAGGTCGGTGAACTGGAGCGGGTCGGTCGAGCGGAGATTGCCGTCGATAAGTTCGTAGCCGGTCTCAAGCAGGGAGGCGATGCGCTCGTGCGCGCCGATGCGGTAGTGGTGACCGCACTTGGGGCAGACCTGCAGGTTGGCTTCGACGTCGGCTTTCCAGACGGTCTGGTCGCAGCCGGGGCACTTGATCCACAAACCCTCGGTGCGGACGGTTTTTTCACCGTTGGGCTCGATGCCGGATTGTTCGCGCTTAAACCAGCTCATGCGTCGGAAGGGCCTTTCGCGGGCGTTGAAAGCCCTTCGGTAGTGTAACCCGCTGGCATCACCATCTTGTAGACCCAGTCGCGTCTCTTAGACGGGCAGATATCGCTGAAAGGGCAGCCCGGCGTAGACGGGCGGAGGGCGCGCCACGAAAGCTCGCACTCTCACCCACCCGTCGCCGCGCGACGGCGCCCGCCCCACCGCAGGTGGCTAGTACTCGATGCCTTTCTGGGCCTGGATGCCTTGCGTGTAGGCGTGTTTGCGCTCCTGCATTTCTGTCACTGTATTTGCGACAGATAGTAGTGCCGGGTGGGCGTTGCGGCCGGTGAGCAGGATATGGAGCAGTGGCGGGCGGTTGCGGAGGGTTTCGGCGACGGCTTCGGGGTCGAGCAGGCCGTAGCCGATAGCGTACAGGATTTCGTCGAGGATGATCATGTCCCACTCGCCGGAGTGGATGGCGCGCTCGGCCTCGGCCCAGCACTCGCGGATGAGGCGGAGGTCTTCGGGATCGGTTTCAGCGCCGCCTACCTTGATGAAGCCGCGGCCCATGGGGAGGATCTGGAAGTTATCGCCGAGGGCAGCGGCGGCATCGAGCTCGCCGTAATGCCAGGACCCTTTGATGAACTGGAGCATGAGCACGCGCATGCCGTTGCCGGCGGCGCGGAAGCCGGAGCCGAGCGCGGCCGTGGTCTTGCCCTTGCCCGCACCGGTAAAGATAAGCACCAGCCCCTTGCGCCCACCTGCGGTGGGACTATCGCCGGCCTCTGGCCGAGTGGGTGGGGATGCGGGCTTTTGTGATGCGCTCTGCGCGCCGTCTTCGCCGTCGCTCGATTCGCTGGGATTGCTGGATGGGGCAGGATTGTTGGGCATGGATTGAGTTTATGCTTCGGGGTGTTCAGCCTGGCAGGACATCTCGCTTCGGCGCGGGCTCATCCCTCTGGGAAGAGGTGTGCATGAAGCGGAACAGTTCGGCAGGCAAGGGGTTTATGGCGGGGGCGATCGGCGGGCTGGTGGCGACGCTGGCGATGGATGCTTTCCAAAAGCTGTCGCTTGAGGGTACTCGCAAGGCAGAGGACCTGGCCGAGAGCGGGCATACGCTGACCCGGCAGCAGGAGATGCAGCTGGGCAGCTATGAGCGGGCGCATGCCGAGACGGCGGAGCAGGTGGCGCGAGCAGCGGGCTACGGCGGCTTATCGCGCGGGCAGAAGCAGGTCGCCGCTCCGGCGACGCACTACGTGTTCGGCGCGCTGTGCGGCGGGGTGTATGGGGCGCTGGTCGAGTACTGGCGTCCGGCGTCGTTCGGGTTCGGCACGGCGTTTGGTATTTCGTTGTTCCTGGGAGCAAGTGAAGCGGTGCTGCCGACACTGGAACTGCTGCCAACGCCGACGGATACGCCTCCGATGCTGCATGTGGGCGGCCTCGCGGCCCACGCGGTGTATGGGGCCGGCACGGAAGGGTTGCGGCGGCTGATTCGCAAGGGATTGTAGCGGGCGAAGACTTGTCAGTGGCCCGAGTGGTAGGGGTGACCAGCGAGGATGGTGGCGGCGCGGTAAAGCTGCTCGGCGAGAATGAGGCGGGCGAGCTCGTGCGGAAGCGTCATGGGGCCGAGCGAGAGCAGGCTGTGCGCGGTCGCGTGAGCAGCGGGGCTCCAGCCATCGGCCGGGCCGATTGCGAAGACGAGCAGCTGGGTAGAGGCCAGTTTGTGCGTATCGATCAGTTGTGCTAGCTGTTCAGAGGAGAGCTGCTTGCCGCGTGGGTCGAGCAAGACGGCGACGGGGGCGGTGCGGGTCTTCGGCTTCGCGAGCGCCTCGAGGAAGGTTGCCTCGGAACGATAGAGCGGGGCCTCGATGGACAGATAGTGCTGGGTGCGGGCGACGTACTGCTCGAGCAGCTGCTGGGCCGGGCCGGCGCCGGGGCGCGAGGCGATGGAGGTCAGGTGGAGTTTCATCGGCTGTGAGATCAGCTTACGGGCATACTGCGTTGCTGCCGGTCCCCTCTGTAAACAAGTGTTCGCGTGGCTAGTAATCCCGCTCGAGACCCACTCAAGGGGCCATGGGAACGGGCATGGCCTTGCGTCCGCCGAAGCCGATCTCCATGGCGGTGTCTTTCTGGAAGACGATGTCGTGGCCGCGCCCCAGGAAGTTGGAGTAGATGGACCGGCTTCCACCGTAGGCGCTGGTGACGATGCCGAAGGTATGGGAGCGGACGGCAAGGCCGAGGATAAGGCCGACCAGCTTGAACGCGGTGGCGCCGCCTGCTACCGGGCTAGCATCGCCGACATCGTTGCGTCCGCCGATGGTCACAGGCGCCGGGGCGACCTGCGCGCAGCCGGCGACACAGGCGAGAGTAAAGATGAGAAATGAAACCGTTCGACGAATGATCATTCCGTAGGCCCGGGAGGAGTGAGGGTGCGGTGGCCGGGAAGCCGGTTCACCGGAAGCAGCGGCACAGGTGGCTTTTATTTAAGGCGAGCAGGCAGCCCGGAAGGAGATCACACCGTGCGTGAAGACCCGGGGGAGGGCTTCTGCGGCTATCGGATCCATTACAGTCACGCCGCCAGACAGGGGGGACGTGACTGACGCGAATGATAGGGAAAGAACCTTAGGACTGGCTGAAGGGGGGTCGGGTCACTGGCTGGGACGGTGCGCCTGAAGACAAGGCGGAAGTCAGGAGTGACTGGAGCCGAGTTTATGCGGGCCTGGGCGGGAGTGGAGCATCAGGAGCTCTTCGACCGAGTTTGAGATACGTATGATCTGCCGGATGGCGGACGCCACGTAGGACGATGCCTGCTCAGGGTGCGTAGAGGCGAGATAGAGAGAGTTGATGGTGGCCTGCAACGGGTTGTGCACACGCTGAGCCAGTTCGCGCGTGAGGTTTTCAGACGCGACACGCCCGGCCTCGTTGCGGACAGAAGCCTCATGCTGCAGGTGACGCATGGTGATCGCAGCAAAGTCTGCCAGGTGCTTCAGCAGCACGTAATCTTCAGGGTCGAAATTGCGGCCCTCCCCATGCTGCACGGCCCAGAAAGCGCCGCTGATGCCTTCGGCATGCCACGGGATGAGGATGGCCTGTGCGACGAGAGGGCCGCGGATGTTGAGCCTGTCGTAATACGCCTGGTGTACGGAGACAAGCTGGGGGGCATTGCGATCGAGACATATCCCGCAGGGGCTTGCGTCGCGGGGCATAACCGTGCCGGACAGGGCGGCAAGCGGCCCCGCGGCGGCTACCCACACGATCGTTTTCCGGCCGTCGTTAGCGGTCATTTCTACAGAAATACCGGTGCTTTCAGCGCCGCAGATTTCAAGCGCGGCGTCGCAAAGAAGTTGCGGAAGCAGCTCGGGCGAGCTGCCGGTAAGTGCCGTGCCGATGAGGTAAACCGCATTGCACTCTGCGCGGTAGTCGTGCGCGCGCGGCGTGCGATGGGCAAAGTCGTAATCGCGGATGAGATCTACCGCGTCGAAACCGTCTGTCCGCCGGTCGTCCTGCATGGGCCCACGTCCCTAGCTGATCTAGATTCGCGGAGAAGGGCTTGGCCTGGGACAGGAGCGAACGAGGAAAGCGGCCCTTGCGATCAGTAATGAACCGTAGGATGACACGTTTTTCATGCGAGTCATGACTAAAGTTACTAAAGATTGCTGCTCTTAAAACTATTTTGAAGTGGAATTCGTCCGTCCTGCGTTTTTAGGCGAACAGACAAGGAGCGGGACTGCTCAAACTGCGAAATCGAGTTCAAGCGGCTCGACAAGAGGCCCGAGCCAGGCGAGGAGCGCCTGATGCGCGGGGTGAACGTTGTAGGCCTCGAATGCTGCCTGGTCGTGGAAGTGCATGACTCCGCCGAAGTCGTGACCCTGGGAGCGCGGGGAAACGTTGGTGCCGACATAGGTCGAAAGCAGGCCGGGAACCTGGCCCTGGAGGGCACGAATGGCCTCGGCGGCCCGGGACTTCTGCTCTTCAGTGACGCCGGGCTGCCAGCGAAAAGCGAAGATGTGGATGAACATGGATGGCTCCTGAGCCCGGGCTTTTCCGGGCTACTTGTCGGATGCGGGCGGGGGCAGTTGCTTTCTGGCGCGGGAGGGTGCGCCACCGGGAAGCGCGCGCGGCGAAGTATCGACAGCATCGATGATGCGTATGCCGACGCGTTTAGCGAGGGCTGTGCCACCGCGAGACTTCGCCGGTGATTTTTTTGCGGCTTTCTTGCTTGAGGACTTCTTAGCGGCTTTCTTGGCGGCCGTTTTCGCGGGGGCTTTCTTTGCCGGCGACTTCTTCGCGGCTTTTTTCAGGGCCTTCTCGCCGGGGGCTTGCCTGGCGAGCGCGGTGTTTTCACCGGCGTGCTCCGGCAGCGCCTTCTTTGCGGCCTTCTTACCAGGCGCTTTCTTGCGGGCGGCTTCGGTTTTGAGGCGAAGGGCCGCGGAGAGCTCGGCGGTATCGAGGGAGCGGGCGGACTTGCGGAGGCGCTCGATGTCGTAGAACTCGCGGGTCTGCTCGGTGAAGATGTGAACGACGAAGTCGAAGTAATCGAGCAGAATCCACTCGCCGGAGCGGCGGCCTTCGACGGAGCGGGCGTAGACGCCGAACTCGCGTTTCAGGCGCAGCTCGATGTCGTCGGCGATGGCGCCGGTTTGCCGGGTGTTGCTGCCGGAGGTGATGAGAAAGAAGTCGGTGAAGCCCGCATCTGCGGGATCGAGCTCGAGGATGCGGGTGTCGGTGGCTTTTTTCTCCTCGCAGATCTGGGCTGCGAGCAGGACCATGGCGCGGGTTTCAGGCGTAGGCGGCACAGGTTTACCGTAGCACGTGGCCTGCCGGGCTGTAGAGGTGGTGTTCGCGGATATAAGCCGAGATCGATGGCGGCAGATGGGGCGGCGGCTCGCCTGCGGCGAAGGCCTCGCGGATGCGGGTGGCTGTGGAGGGGTCATCGAGGTCGGCAAGCAGGTAAAGCGGGACGGCGGATTGACCGGCGGGGTCGAGAAGGAGCTGGGTCAGGACATCCGGATGGTCATGCTGCTGCGGGCCGAGGATGTAGCCGGGCGGGAGCGCGGTGGCGAGGGAGTCGAGTGGGAAGCCGGGACGTGCGGCGAGTATCCACCCATCGAGCGCGCCGGCGGCGGACGCGGGCTGGAGCAGGGCTTGCGGGCGGTGCCAGTGCGGTAGGGTGAGGAACGAGTCGGCGCCGGCGAGAAAGAAGAGCTCGGCGCCGGGTGGCAGGGTACGGCGGAGACGGAGGAGTGTGTCCGCGGTGTAATTAGGGCGGTCTTCGGGGTGGGGCGCGTCGAGGTCGGAGGCGGTGAGGTCTGGATGAGCCTCGATGAGCAGCGCGAGCATAGCCAGACGGTCGGCGAAGGGCGCGGGATGGTGGGATTTGAGAGGCTGGCGGCCGGTTGGGGCGAGGAGAACCTGATCGAGTCGAAGACGCCGGGCGGCAGTGAGCGCGATATGGAGATGTCCGAGGTGGGGCGGGTCAAACGAACCGCCGAAGAGGGCCACGCGCATAGAGCTTCATTGTAGGGGCTTGCCTGGGGCGGCGGCAGGTTACTTGCGCTGCTCAGAATGCGCGCGCCTGGGCGATCCAACGCGGCCTGGAACGTAGACTACTTCTATGCAGAGCGAGGGCAGCTGGATGGCGTATGTGGGGCTGGGCGGGAATATCGCCTGGCGTGGAGCGCCGCCCGAAGCGACGCTGCGGCAGGCGGTGGCTGCGTTGGGCGAGTTGGGCAGGGTTGCCGCGACGTCAAGCCTGTGGCGGACGGAGCCGGTGGGTCCGGTACGGGAGCAGCCCGCGTTTGTGAATGGCGTGGTGGCGCTCGAGACCGAACTGACGCCCTTGGTGTTGATGGGAAGGCTGCTCGATATGGAGCGGCGGTTTGGGCGGGTACGGGGTGGAGTGCCGAAAGGTCCGCGAACGCTGGACCTGGATCTACTGCTGGTGGTTGCCCCCGCGGGGACGCCGGTGGTGCTGGACGAGGCCGGGCTGCGGCTGCCGCACCCTGAAGCGGCGCGGCGGCGGTTTGTGCTGGAGCCGCTGGCGGAGATCGCGCCGGGGCTTCGGCATCCTGTGCTGGGCAAGAGCGTGGCGGAGCTGCTGACGGAGCTGCCGGCGAGGGAGTGCGTGGAGCGGATCGGCGGGATGGCGGCTTGATATTGACTGGCGGTAGTGGCTTCAGAGTGATGGCAGCGGCGATGCTTGGCGCGTGGACCTCGGTGGCAGGAGCGCAACAGGCGGCAACCCCTGTACCGTCCAGTCAGCCCGGAAAAACGAATGCTCCGGCTACGAAACTTACCGGGGGGACGGAGCGGGTGCTGGTCTCGGCCTATCGGTCGCCCGTCGCGGCGCTCGAAAGCCCGGTAAGCACGCGGGTGTTAACGGAAGAATCGCTGCACCGGGATGCTTCGGTGGGATTGGACGGAAAGCTGCGGACGGTGCCGGGCTTCGACCTGTTCCGGCGAAGCTCGTCGCTGGTGGCGAACCCGACGACGGAAGGGGTGTCGCTGCGGGGGCTGGGCTCGACCGCGGTGAGCCGGACGCTGGTGCTGCTGGGCGATGTGCCGCTGCTGGATCCGTTTGGAGGGTGGGTGCACTGGGAAGAGCTGCCGGAGTTGTCGATCGGGCGGGTAGAGGTGGTGCGCGGCGGGGTGAGTGACCTGTACGGGTCGAGTGCGGTGGGCGGCGTGGTGCAGATATCGCCGGTGCCGACTGTCCTGAATGAGGGAGACGCGGCGCAACGCGGTCCCGCTCAGGATAGCGCCCGTGCTCGACCGGAGCTGGTGCTGGAGAGCGGCTACGGGGCAGAGGCGCTGAACGACAACCAGGCGCGGCTGCGGGGCGGGTTCGGCCGGTGGAGCGGCTTGGCGGCCGCAGGGGTCGTGGGGACGGATGGGTACACGCTGGTGGCGCCGAACCTGCGCGGCGCGGTGGATGTTCCCTCGAATGTGCATGCACAGAATGGGCTGGTGTTCGGGGAGCGGGCGCTCGGGGCTGCGGGGTCAGGCGACGGGGTGTGGCTGCGCGGGAATGTGCTGAACGAGAGCCGGAAGAATGGAACGCCGCTGACGGGCAACGCAACGAAGCTGTGGCGATATGCGGTGGGTCTTGACCGGACGGGGTGGGGCGGCGCCTGGCAGCTGCGCGGATGGGGCAGCACGGAGGAGTTTCGGCAGAACTTTTCTTCAGTTGCGACAGGCCGAGCGAGCGAGCGAGTGACGCGGACCGCATTTGACCCGGCAAATGAGCTGGGCGCGGCGCTGCGATGGCGCCGCGCGTTTGCGCCGCAACTGGTGGCGCTGGCCGGGGCGGACGTGCGGGATGTGCGGGCGCAGGATGTCGAGAGGCCGACTGCGTCGGGCGCTGCGACGACGAGTACGACCGCGCGGCAGACCGATGGCGGCGGGTATGGTGAATTGTTGTGGACGCCGGGGCCGTGGCTTGCGAGTGCTTCAGCGCGGATTGACCGCTTCAGCAACTACGACGCCGCGACCTACTCACTGACGACGGGGGCAAAAACGGCGCAGCCGAATATCGAGCAGACGATCGTGGACCCGCGTTTGGGGATTTCAAGACGGCTGGGCGCCGGGCTGGCACTCAGCGCGAGCGCGTTCCGGGCATATCGCGCGCCGACTGAGAACGAGTTGTACCGGACCGGCCAGGTAGGACAGCAGACGACGCTCGCGAACCCGAGCCTTCGGGCGGAGCGGGCGACCGGGTGGGAGACCGGGATTGCCGGGGAGGTGCCTACGCGGTGGGGCGCGAGTTGGCGGGCGAGTTACTTCTGGACAGAGGTGAACCGCCCGGTGACCGCGCTGACGCTTTCAACTACCCCGACAGCGACGACGCTGATGCGGGAGAACCTGGGGCAGATCCGTAGCCGGGGTGTGTCGTTCGACGGGTCGCTGCACCCCGCGGCGTGGCTGGAGGTGACGGGCGGCTACCAGTTCGCGCGGGCAACGGTGACGCGGTTTGCGCCGGAGCCGGCGTTGGTAGGGTTGTGGATTCCGCAGGTGGCTCGCAATACCGGCACACTGCAGGTGACCGCGACAGAGCCGCGCTGGGGCGTGCTGAGCGTGCAGGCGAAAGAGAGCGGGCGCCAGTACGACGATGATGCGAACACATTTGAGCTGCATGGGTACGCGCGGTTCGACGTGTATGCGTCGCATACGTGGGCGCGCCGGTGGGAGACCTTCGCGGCGGTCGATAACCTGTTCGACCGGTCGATCGATGTAGGGCGAACGCCGATCCGGACGCTGGGTACGCCGCAACTGGCGCGGTTCGGGGTGCGCTTGACGCTGGGCGGGAGCCAGGGCAGATAGTTCTCTCCCGGAGGGGCACCTCACGGTGCTTTTTACTCCGTTCTTCGGACGGGTCCGTGCGGAGGACAGCTTTCGCTGCTAAACCTTCGCTGCTGCGATGGCAAGCGCTTGTGCGGCTCCTAAATTGGCAACTAACTCGGCGGGAAAGTTGTGCCGCTGCTGGAGCCACGCGGGGTCGTTCCAGGAGAGCAGGGTTGTGCCGTCCGGGGCTTCGGCGACCAGGAGCCTGAGCGGCAGGTCGAGCGCGGTTGAGGGAGCGGCGAGCATGAGCGGGGTTCCGGCGGACGGGCTGCCGAAGATGAGCAGCCTGGTGTTCAGCATGGTGAGCCCGGCGGCCTCGGCTTCGCCCGAGTGGTCGACAACGGCGAATAGCTTGATTCCTTTCTGCTGGAACAGCGCCTTGAGGCGGCCGACGGTCTCATCGACGGAATGAGGGCAGGGGAGGGTGCGGATTCCTTCGTGCATGACGATCCTCGTATTCCAAACGGCGGGGCGGCCGCGGCTCTCTGAGATGAAGTGTAGGGCTAGCAGTAAGAAGCCGGATTGCCACAGGCGCGCGGAAATGTGGAGATGTGGGCCAGTGTGGAAATTGCTGTCTGTCCTTCCGGGCCACTGGGGCGGATGGGACCGGTATTTGCTTTGGGGGGCTTGGCTTTGCACATAGGCGGCGAGATCCGTTGTGGGTAAGTGGGAAGACTGGGGACGGCGTGGATGACCGGAACCCGGTTGTCCCTGTTTTGCGAAATGATGTGCACACTTTATGTAAAACAGGGTGACTACTGGCAGGTCCGTCCGTCCTGCATGGGGGCATGATTTCCTCTTTTCCGACCCAAACGGTTACTGCTCCTGTCTTTTATTAGATTTAAAAGAAAGGCTAAAAGCAGTAGTACGGGGCTACCTAAAATTGAGAGCCAGGAACAAGGGAGTGAAACTGGACAAGCGAGCAGCCCGTTTCGGGAATATTCGAGGCAAGATTGCCGATCTGGGCTGTCCTGCTTTCCCTCACAGGGTGCCCGCTTTTTCAGAGTGGGCGTGGAAGCCCGGCGGCTCGTAGAATTGAGCAGCGATGGAATTAACAGCAACGCTGGTGTAGAGTGGCGCCATTGGGAACCCCAGTGCATCGGGGCCGGCGTACAAAGGGGCAGGGCGATGGCGGATGCAGGGTTGGAGCAGGAGATAGGTTCGGGTGCTGAGATGGCGGCGCTGCTCTCGGGTGAGACGTCCGCGGCCGCGGTAACGAACAATGCTGTGATGGAAATCTCCGTAAGCCGTGCGGAGCTATTGCGAGAGCTGACCGCGGCGCAGAGCGTGGTGGAGCGCAAGACGACGATCCCGATCCTGTCGAATTTCCTGTTCGAAGCGGTGGACGACCGTTTGCAGATTACGGCGACCGACCTGGACCAGAGCCTGCGGACGTCGTGCGCGGCCAAGGTGAAGAAGGCGGGGTCGTGCACGATACCGGCACGCAAGCTGTATGACTACATCAAGCTGCTGCCGGACGGGGATGTCTCGATCAAGCTGATGGACAACCACTGGGTACAGATTCGCGCGGGCCGGTCAAACACCAAGATGGTGGGCATGGCACGGGCGAACTTTCCGCAGGTACCGGAGTTTCCGGTAGGCGCGGGGACGCGGATCCCATCGACGAGTCTGCGGGGGATGATCGCGAAGACGATTTTTGCGATTTCGAACGAGGAGTCGCGCTACACGCTGAACGGTGCGCTGCTGATTCTGAAGGCGGAATCTTTGGCGATGGTGGCGACCGACGGTCACCGGCTGGCGCATATCGAAAAAACGGGCGAGAACCTTCAGAACATCACCGGGGAGCGGAAGATCCTGGTGCCGCGTAAGGCGCTGCAGGAGCTGCAGGGACTGCTTGCGAATACGGATGCGACCGAGATCGATTTTGCCGATGACGAGCACCAGCTGTACTTCAGGATAGGGACGCGGGTGCTGACGAGCCGCAAGCTCTCAGGGAACTTTCCGAACTATGAAGCGGTGCTGCCACGGGACAATACGAAGTTCCTGGTGGTGCGCTCCGAGGAACTGCAGCAATCGATCCTTAGGGTGGCGCAGTTTGCGGATGAGCGGTCGGGCGCGATCAAGATTCGGCTGGAGCAGAACGAGTTGCGCATCTCCTCGTCGTCGAACGAAGCAGGCGAGAGCGAGGACGTGATCGAGACGCCCTACAATTTCGACCCGATCGTGGTAGGGTTCAACTCACAGTATCTCCTCGATTTTCTGAAGGCGATTGGCAATGCCGGTGAGGTGCGCCTTGAGTTCAAGGACGCACAATCGGCGGGACAGATGAGGCCGAAGGACACGCAGGAGGATGCGCGTTACCGGTACATCATTATGCCGATGCGTATCTGACGGCTGCCGGGAGAGGCTGGAACGATGCGGCGGGAGCGGAGATGACTCCAAGGTTATTGGTGATTTTTGTGGTGTTGTATGGCGCTTTGCTGTTTGGGGAGTGGTACGGGTTCTTAAAAGGATTCGATACAAGCGCCTGGACATTTTCCAACTGGCTGATGCTGGTGTTCGTACTGGTCGCGGAAGCCGGCGCGGTAGCGATTATCACCGCGGCGGTCGATAAGGCGCTGCCGGTTATGGGTAACCGTGCGCCTATGAAGGATGCCAAGCAGAAGCGGCGGGGAACGCAGCGGAATCCGGCGCGCTAGGGGTTAGGGTGCAGGGGTTAGGATGTAGCAGGCGCGTAGGGTCCGGCAGTGATGCCGGGCCCTTTGTTTTGCGCGAGGAATTGGCTAAAAGCGTTGAAACGTAGGGGTCGGGTGAAAGATGAGAGGCAGAAGTGCGAGCACGTAACTGGGTGAAAGCTTTTGTAATCGGGTCAAAGCAGCGTGTGCGACACGAAAACTAGTTACCGAGGTCATAATGTTTCCGGCATATACCCTTCGCGCGACTTACCGAAAGCCACATCACACGAAACATTGAACCTCCGGCTCCAGGGGTGGTTCCGGAGGTTTACCCAATGTGGCGGATGGCAAACAGGGTTGTGGCGTTGTTGTTGCCGATGGTTGTCGCGCTTGGCATGGCAGGCTGTGGAGGCACTTCAAATGAGAACTTCAGTCTTGCGTTGAGCTCATCGAGCGTTTCAGTCGCGGCGGGCGCAAGCGGGCAGATCAGCGTGACGGCGGCGCCGCTGAGCGGGTTCACGCAGACGGTGAGCGTCGCGGTAACAGGGCTGCCGGCAGGTGTTACGGCAAGCCCGGCAACCTTGGCGCTGACACCTGGCACGGCACAGACGGTGACGCTGTCGACAAGCAGTTCGGCTGCGGTGGGCAGCGTGAATGTGGTGTTTACAGGTACTTTTGGCAAGCTGAGCCATGCGGCGACGGTGGCCCTGGCAGTTACGGCAGCACCGGCGCCCCCGGCGGACTTCTCGCTTTCAGTTTCGCCGACGAGCCAGACATTGACGGGTGGGAATTCCGGCTCGCCGGTGACGCTGCTGGCGACCACTGCGAACGGCTTCAGCGGAACGGTGGCGGTCACGGTAAGCGGGCTGCCGACGGGCGTTACGGCCTCGCCGGCGACGCTGAACCTGGCGCCCGGAGCGTCACAGGGGCTTAGCCTGGCCGCATCGGCGACTGCGCCATCGAGCACAGCCACGGTTACGTTTACGGGGGTATCGGGCAGCCTGACGCATACGACAATGCTTTCGTTGACAGTGACCGCGGCAACGGCGCCTTCAATGACCCGACCGGACCCGACGTAACGACCTACCATTATGAAAATTCCCGCCAAGGATTAAACGCGCAGGAAACGACGCTGACGCTCCAGAACGTGAACGCAACGCAGTTTGGATTGCTTGGTGTGTACCCGGTGGACGGCAAGGTGGACGCCCAGCCGCTCTACGTGGGGGGCCTGACACTGCAGACCGGCACGCAGACACACATGGTGAATGTGGTGTATGTCGCGACCGAGCATGACAGCGTGTACGCACTGAATGCAGCAACCGGCGCGCAGGAGTGGAAGACCTCCATCCTGGGCACGGGAGAGACAACCAGCGACCCGCACAACTGTAACCAGATCAGCCCTGAGATCGGGATTACCTCCACGCCGGTGATCGACCGGAAATATGGAACGCATGGAGCAATTTTCGTAGTGGGCATGACGAAGGATACAAGCGGCGGATACTACCAGAGACTGCACGCGCTGGACCTGGCAACCGGCGTGGAACTGGCGGGAAGCCCGACGGAGATCACGGCTACCTACCCCGGCAACGGGATAAACAGCACCGGCGGAGTCAACATATTTGACCCGGCGCAGTATGCGGAGCGCGCGGGCCTGTTGTTGCTGAACGGGACGATCTACACGGGCTGGACGAGCCACTGCGATGTGGCGCCGTATACGGGCTGGGTGATGGGCTACTCGGAAAGCACGCTGAAGCAGGCGACGGTACTGAACCTGACGCCGAATGGAAGCGACGGCTCGATATGGATGAGCGGCTACGGCCTAGCGGCGGACAGCAGCAACAATATCTACCTGCTGGATGCGAACGGTACGCTCGACAGCGGTTTCACGTCGAGCGGGCTCCCGAACCAGAACGACTACGGCAACGCGATGGTGAAGCTGAGCACGAACGGAGGGCTCGCGGTGAATGATTATTTCGAGCCATACAACACGGTTGACGAGTCGGCACAGGACAAGGATCTTGGCTCGGGTGGCGCGATGCTGCTGCCGGACGAGACAGACAGCGCAGGCAAGGTGCATCACCTGGTGGTGGGCGCGGGCAAGGACGGCAACATCTATGTAGGGAATCGCGACAACCTGGGCAAGTTCAACCAGGGTGCGGCGAACAACAGCAACCTATACCAAGAGATCATGAACGCGTTGCCAAACGGGGCGTGGTCAGGCCCGGCGTACTTCAACAACACGGTGTACTACGGCGGAGTGAATGATGTGCTGCGGGCGTATACGGTGAGCAATGCCATGCTGAGCACATCGCCGGCGAGCCAGTCGATGACCAGCTTTGCCTACCCGGGGAGTACGCCGAGCGTCTCCGCGAACGGCACGCAGAACGGCATTGTGTGGGCGCTTGAAAGTGCGACGAATGCCCCCGGAGTACTACATGCCTATGACGCGACCAATCTTGGGCATGAGCTGTACAACAGCAACCAGGCCGCGAATGGGCGGGACGGTTTCGGGACAGGGAACAAGTTCATTACGCCGATGGTTGCGAATGGGAGTGTGTTTGTGGGAACGACGAATGGGGTGGCGGTGTTTGGATTGTTGAACCCGTAAGCAGCCGGCGCGGACATGGGGAGGACGGTCTGCGGGCCGTCCTTTTCTATTTGGAGGCGATTGGCGGATTTGCCGGGGCATCCAACCCGGGTGACCGAAACGGTCGTCCACACTGCATGAACTCTGCTGCTTCCGGTAAAAACGTTCGCCGGCACACAGTGCTCAAGTCGCTGGGGCTCGGGCTGATTACCGGGGCGGCGGATGACGACTGCTCGGCGATCGGCACGTATGCGCAGGCTGGGGCGCAGCTGGGCTATGCGGCGCTTTGGACCGCGCCCGTGATGCTGCCAATGATGGTGGCGGTCGTGTACCTGTCGGGCAAGCTGGGGCAGGTGACGGGGCAGGGGCTGTTCGGGGTGTTGCGGAGCTACTGTCCGCGGTTGCTGGTATACGCGGTGCTGGGCGGCGTCATTTTCGGCAATGTGATCGAGGCCGGGGCTGATATCGGCGGGATCGCTGCGGCCACCGGGATCTTTCTGCACGTGCCGCGATGGACGGTGCTAGTTGCGGTCACGGTCTTTGCGCTGGTGTTCCAGGTCTGGGGTTCGTACAAGCTGATCCGCAACGTGTTCCGGGTGCTGGCGATGACGCTGCTGGCGTACGTGGGCTCGGCGCTGCTGGCGCACCCGAAGCTGGGTGAGGTGGTGCGCGGAACGCTGGTGCCCTCGATCCACTACAACCGGGAGACGCTGTCGATCCTGGTCGCGATCGTGGGCACCTCACTTTCGGCTTACCTGTACACCTGGCAATCCAACGAGGAGGTTGAGGAGAAGATCGCGGAAGGAAAGACGACGCTGCGCTCGCGGCGGGGGACGACGGACGCGGCCCTGAAGACGAGCCTGGTGGATGTGATTTTCGGGATGCTGTTCTCAAATGTGGTGATGTATTTCATCATCTTGTCGACCGCGGCGACGCTGTTCGCGGCGGGGCAGCATCGGATCAATTCGGCGGCGCAGGCGGCGGAGTCGCTGAAACCGCTGGCGGGAAACGCGGCGGGGCTGCTGTTCGCGGCAGGGATCATCGGGGTCGGGTTCCTGGCGATCCCGGTGATGACGACGGGCGCGGCGTACGACGTGTGTCAGAGCGCTGGCTGGGTGAACGGGCTGTCGCTCAAGATTGGCGAAGCGAAGAGGTTCTATGCGGCGATCGCGGTCTTTACGCTGGCGGCGATGGGGCTGAACTTTGCCGGGATGAACCCGATGCGCGCGCTGGTGGTCGCGGGCATTGTGCAGGGGTTTTCAACGCCACCGCTGATGCTGCTGATCATGGTGCTGACGAACCGGCGATCGATCATGGGGGATCGGGTGAACGGACGATTGATCAATGTGCTGGGATGGGTGACGACGGCGGTGATCTTTGCGGCTTCGGGGTGTTTGCTGGTGAGTTATGCGCGGGGGTGACGGCAATGTGAGCAGTTGACGTTTAAACGAGAACCCGTCCCGAAAGGACCGCCAGCTGCGCAGGCGGTCTATTGCCTTAATTCGACGATGGTGGCGCCCTGGCCGCCTTCGTACTGGTCGGCTTCAGTGACGGTGGCGACGTGTGGGTGGCGGCCGAGGGCGGCGCGGAGGGTACGGCGCAGGACGCCCATCCCGGTGCCGTGGACGATGCGGACGCGCTTGAGGCCGGCGAGGAAGGCTTGGTCGACGAACTTTTCGACATCGTCGCCGGCCTGGTCGGCGTTCAAGCCGATGACGTTGATCTCGTGCCGCATGCCGGAGCGGAGCTCGTCTTCGCTGTCGCCGCCGGCCATGCGGATCGTGATGTTGCGCGAGCGCGCGGCCTGAACGGGCGTGGGTGAAGCGACCTGCGGTTGCGCCGATTGAAGAATGGCGGCGATGTCGGTCCGGCGGACGCGCATCTTCATACTGCCAATGGAGACTTCGACGGTGTTGGGGTCGAGCTCGCGGGTGACGCGTCCCGACTGCCCGATTTTCAGCTTGACGGTATCCCCCATGACGGCGAGGCGCGGGTCGCGCAGGTGGGCGGCTGCCTGCGTGGCCGCGGCCTGGATGGCATTGGGTTTTCGGCTGCGAACCTGTGCGGTGAACTGCTCGGAGAACTCGCGGCGCAGGCGGGCGACGCGGCGCTCGGCTTCGGCGGCGGCCTTCTCGCGGGCGGCGCGGTCTTCGATGGCCTGCACGGCTTCCTTGGATTGCGATTCGAGTTCGCGCAGAAGAGTGTTGAGCTGTTTTTCGAGCTCGCGAGTGCGGTCGCGCCACTCGGCCATGCCTTCGGTTTCGAGGCGATGGCGTTCCTTTTTCAGGGCTTTCTCTTCAGACGCGAGGGTAAGGCGCTGCTCGCCGAGCGAGGCAATCTCCTCGTGGAGCCGGTCGAGAAAGGTGCTGATGTCGAGCGCCTGGGTGGTCATGCGGGCGCGGGCCCGGTCGATGATCGACGGTGCGAGGCCGAGGCGCGCGGCGATGTTGATGCCGGCCGACGCGCCGGGAACGCCCTGGCGCAGCTCATAGGTAGGCGCGAGCGTCTGGGCGTTGAAGCCGACCGCCGCATTGACGACGCCCGGAGTGGTTTCGCCGTAGATTTTGAGCGCGGTGAGATGGGTCGAGAGGATGGACCAGGCGCCGGAGTGGAGCAGGTGTTCGGCAACGGCGACGGCAAGCGCGGAGCCTTCGTCGGGATCGGTGGCGGAGCCGATTTCGTCGACCAGGATGAGCGTGCCGGGGGCGGCAAGCGCGGAAAGGCGATTGAGGTTAGTGATATGCGCGGAAAAGGTGGAGAGGTTTTGCTCGATGGACTGGTTGTCGCCGATATCGGCGAGGACGGTGGTCAGGATGGGCAGGGTCGCCTCAAAGGCTGGGACCGGAATACCGGACTGGGCCATGAGCGCGAGCAGGCCTGTCGTTTTGAGGCCGACAGTTTTTCCGCCGGTGTTGGGGCCGGAGATGATGATCTGTCTTGCTTCTGGTTCTAAAGCCAACGACAAGGGCACAATTTTTACAGGCGCAGTTCCCTCCCGGTGGGGCACCTCCCGGTGCGTTTTACTCCGTCCTTCGGACGAGTCACTTGCTCCGTCTACGCCGTCGCTTTCAACGCCACCCCCCACGAAGTGGGCGCCAGCCGCGTAGGCGGTTTTGAGCCGGTGTTCGAGCAGCGGGTGGCGAGCGGCGACCAAGCGCAATTCGGCGCGCGGGCCGGTCGTGAACTTTGGGCGGATGGCTTCGTAGTCGTAGGCGAAGCGGGCGCGGATGAGCAGCGTTTCAACTATCGCGAGGATGCCTGCGCCGGGGACGAGCAGGTGCGATTGCGCGGCGAGTTGCGCGGTAATGGCGAGGAAGATGCGGTGGATCTCGGCGAGCTCTTCTTCAAAGAGGCGGACGAGGTCGTTGTTAAGCTCGATGGTTTCAAGCGGCTCAAGGTAGACGGTCTGGCCGGAGGAGGACGCGCCGTGGACGACGCCCGAGACCTTGCGCTTGGCTTCGGCCTTGACGGGGATTACGAAGCGGTCGCCGCGAATGGTGATGAGCTCATCCTGCGCGGTTCCGGAGTCGGAGAGGCGGCGCAGGGCGGAGCGCAGAGAGTTCTCGATAGAGCGCTGCTGGGTATCGATGGCGCGGCGGATGCGCCCGAGCTCGAATGAGGCGGTATCGGCGAGGGTCCCGTCGGGCAGCAGTTTGGCGCGAATCGATTCGACGAGCGGGTGGAGGTCGGCGGAGAGGATGGGTTCGCCGAGGTTCAGGAGGTCGGGCAGTCCGCCCTCTCGATAGCGGTCGGGCGGGTTGCGGAGGGTGGCGGCCCAGGAGGAGATGGCCTCGGCCAGAGCGAGGAGCGTGTTGATCTCCGCGGGCTCGAGCGCGGCTCCGGTGAGGCGGGACTTGGCGAGGAGCTGCGTCGGGTCGGACAAGCCTGCGAGCGCAGGGCGGATGCCCTCGGCGAGCAGGAGGCGCATTTCGGCGACCAGGGCGTGCTCGCGCTCAATCCAGCGGAGATCGGAGGACGGGGCGAGAGCAGCGAGCCAGTTATGGCCCAGGGGCGAAGCGGCGTACGGGGCGAGCAGGGCGAGGAAGCGGCCCCACTCAAGGGTGGCGCGGGCGAACTCGGGCAGCGGCGCGGGGATGGGATCGAACAGGGACATGGTGGAGGGCACAAAACAATGGTAGCTGCTGAAGGACAGGCAGGCTTAAAAGCAGTTTCATCGCGGCGGTTTTCTCCCGCTTGAGTAAGTGACGGCTTTCCTGATGAAAAGCCGCGCTGACTTTCTCACTTAAGCCTATGTCCAGGCGGATCGGGGTACGGAGCCTGTTCGACTGGATCGCCAACCGAGCAGGAAGAGCAGAGCTGTGGTGACCAGGGTGATGGCCCAGCCGCGAGGATTGGTGCGAGCGGCCTGCGGAAGACTGCGGTGACCTGGTGCCGGCCGACTGGTACCTGGAGAGTGGCCGCGCCGACATAGCCGGCGGTCGCGGGAACGGGTCGACCATCGATCGCAAAATGCCAGTAGGGGAAAAGATAAAGCTTCAACTCGAGAGTACAGGGAGCTCTCTGCGGTTTGTAGACGGGTTGTGCGGGGGCGATCGAGAAAGGCGGGATGGCGAAGCGCGCCGAGGTGCAGAGCTTCGACTTTCGCACGCTGCAGCTGGTGAAGGCGCAGTTTCCGAAGATTCTGGCGTACTACCTGATGACGATCCGCGGCTGCTGAGCGAAACTTCGTTTTTAGAACGGATGCGGGTCAGGCCGTAACTGGAAGCTACTTGCCGGGTGCTTTCTTCGCGGTGCGTTTGGCTATGGCGGCCTTGTCACCCTTTGCTTGGTGGTACTGGTCAAGCAGTTTGCTGCCCTTGCCGGCGAGCTTTTTTGCATCGGCGGGGCCTTCCGGCACAGGCTCGCCCCAGGCGTGGGCCGAGAGGGCGAGACGGGTGGGTTCGCCGTCTCGCTGCATGGGGCCGCGGGGATTAGCGAAGTGGCGGCGCAGGAATGAGCCTTTACGCACCAACTTTTCAGGAGTATCAGCCGGGCCTTGAACGCCGGGGCGAAGGTGCGAGCCGTCTTTTGCAGCAAAGGCCTTGCGACCGGCAGCGGTAAGGCCGCCCTCCGGGTCTTTCTGTGCGGAGGCCTTCTTCGCTGGAGATGTTTTCGCGGAATTCGCCGTTTTCTTTGCAGAGGACTTTTTTGTTGCCGCCATGGTGTGAGTGGATGCGGACCGAAAGCGTGGCGATTGCCTGCGTGAGGAGGATGGCGATTTGATCCCGCTGTTGCTTGGGTTAGGCCTCAGTCTGCGAGAGGCGTTGTGCGGAGCGGGCTCCGGATGCTTCGGCTGCCATGGCTGCGAGCAGGCACAGGACGATAAGCAGGATGATCCAGGTGAGCTGCGGCATGACGAGGGCGCGCCAGACCAGGGTGTGCGTGGCATGCCAGGACAGGTGCGGGTAAGCCTTTTTGCGGAGCATACCTTCCGTAGGCAGCAGCGCCAGCGAGGACAGCACGAGTACAACGCGGGCGCTACGGCGTTCAAGGTTTTGGAAACCCCAGAGGAACGCGAGCAGGAGCGCGCCTGCGTTGTAGTTGCGCTGGTAGATGGGGAGAAGGCTCAACAGGCTGCAGGCGGCGAGCGGTCCCCAGATGAGAGTGCGCGCGCGAAGCCGCCAAGTCAGCCATGCCCAGAGGGCTCCAAGGAGAGTGCAGACACTCCAGGCAAGAATGTCGCTGACTCGAACTCTGTGAGTGAGTTCCCATAGAGGAAGTTGCAGGTTGAGCAGGTCGTAGCGCTTGGCGGTATCGCCATGCCAATTGGTAGCGCCACCGGGACCGAAGAAAAAGGCAACATTTTCGGAATAGTGGGCCCTCCACCCGGATATTGAGTGCAGGCGGACAAGAGCAATGCCGGTGAGCAGGGCACTCGACAGGATTGTCGCGCCAAGCAAATTGAACATGCCGCCCAGCAGAAAATAGGCGACGAACCCTGCGCCTACGGTGGGCTTAACGGCACAAGCCACACCAAGCGCCAGACCACCTGCGATAGGGCGACCTCGATGTGCAAGAATGGCGCTGAAGACCGCCAGTAGCAGCGCAAGAACAGTGAGATTGCCTTTGCTGATACCGGTAAGCATGGGTGCGAGCGAGAGTGCGAAGGCTGTGAACAACACCCGGCGCCAGCTATTCCAGTTACGATCTATCTCCGTAGCGAGCGCTGCGATTGCAAGAAGGTACAACGCTGCGCAACCCCATAAATAGAGGGAAGCGCCGTGCTGCCAGCCGAGAGCGGCCAAAGGAGCGATGACGAGGAGCGCGGATGGCGGGTACACGGGATGTTCGGCGGCCGGATCAAGCAACGCCTGATTGCTGATGCCGGCGGCGTACCAATCGCGGCGAAAGTTCAGGACATTGTAGGGATCCTGACCGTGCAGCAACCGTGCCGCAGAGACAAAAGGTGTTGCCAGATCGCCTGCTCCGGTAGTAGAGAGCGGCCCGCGAATGAGAAAAACGGCAGCTGCCGCGATGAGAATGAGCAGCTGGAGGAATGGTTTGAGCTTCAGTATCGCGGGTGACTCCTGAGAGGATTGGCGCTTGCCTGGTAGCACCTCTTCAGGATTATACGGGCGCCCTGTCGGGGCCCCGGAGCGGCGGCCACTAGAATTGTGACTATGGATACCCCTTTTGTGCGGATGCGGAGATTGCGGCAGACCTCGGCCCTGCGGTCGCTGGTGCGGGAAACGCGGCTGGAAGCCTCGGCGCTGATTTACCCGCTGTTCCTGTGTCCCGGTGAGGGAGTGCGGCGGGAGATCGGCTCGATGCCTGGGGTTTTCAACCTGTCGCTGGACGAGGCGGAGAAGGAAGCCGAAGAGGCGGCGTGCTTGGGGATTGGCGGGCTGCTACTGTTCGGGCTGCCGGAGGCGAAGGACGAGGAAGGCTCGGGCGCGTGGGCCGAGGACGGGATCGTGCAGCGCGGGCTACGCCGGCTGAAGGCGAACAGCGCGCTGCGCGAGCTGGTGCTGATCGCGGATGTTTGCCTGTGCGAGTACACGTCGCACGGGCACTGCGGGGTGCTGCACGCGGTGGATGGCGAGACGCATGTACACAATGACCGCTCTCTGGTGCCGCTGGCGCGGACCGCGGTGTCGCTCGCGAAGGCGGGCGCCGATATTGTGGCGCCGAGCGACATGATGGATGGCCGGGTAGCGGCGATTCGGCGGGCTTTGGACGCGGGAGGGCGCGAGCACACACCGATCCTGAGCTACGCGGCGAAGTTCGCCTCGGCATTTTACGGGCCGTTTCGGGAAGCCGCTGACTCGGCACCGCAGTTCGGCGACCGGCGGGCGTACCAGATGGAT
Source organism: Acidobacteriaceae bacterium (assembly GCA_965276625.1). GTDB lineage: Bacteria > Acidobacteriota > Terriglobia > Terriglobales > Acidobacteriaceae > EB88. The sequence goes on along the minus strand of CBDIBB010000002.1, from coordinate 452,816 downwards.
GGAGCCAATGTGCGGGAGGCGATGCGGGAGATCGAGGGCGACCTGGCGGAGGGCGCGGACATGATTCTGATGAAGCCGGCGATGCCGTACGCAGATGTGATTCGCGCAGCGCGGGATCGGTTCGACGTGCCGCTGGGCGCGTACCAGGTGAGTGGCGAGTACGCGATGCTGAAGGCGGCGTTCGAGCGCGGATGGCTGGAGCCGGAACGGGCGATGATGGAGTCGTTGCTGGGACTGCGAAGGGCCGGCGCTGGGTTTATCGTGACGTACTTTGCGAAGGACGCGGCGCGGGTACTGGGATAGGGGCGCGTGGGCCAAATCGAATCCAGGGGAACTCTCCGGTAATAGTTTCCCCGCTTCGCTCAGATGTCGTGGGTGACAACCTGTAATCTAACTAGAGATTGTTATGGAGGACGCGATGAGTGCCACAGCAAATACAGTTGCCGACATCATCATCGACGTCGCCCGGGCTCGTGAGGAAATTATCACGAACTTAAAGCTGCAGAAGCTGCTGTATTACACCCAGGCCTGGCACCTGGTGCTTGCGCAGGATCCTTTGTTTCCGGAAGCTATCGAGGCGTGGGTCCATGGTCCTGTCGTCCCGGTTGTATTCAGACGATTCCGCGACTATCGCTGGAGCTCCATTACGGAAGCCTTGACACCGGCTGACTTGCCCGCAGTTCGATCCCACATCGACGCAACCTATGACGTATACGGCAGGTTTACCGCGACAGACTTGGAGAGACTTACGCATCAGGAGTTTCCCTGGGTGAGCGCTCGTGCGGGACTGGAGCCGGATATTGCGTCGCATAACGTGATTAGCCATGCCTCCATGCGCGCCTTTTATGCGGAGAAGCTGGAGACGCATGCCTGAAGACGGGAACGAAGTTGTTTCTGAACGAGAAAGGCGCCCCCAAGGCGCCTTTTCGTTGCCCGCTGCCGAGATTGCACCGGACACCCGACGGCTCCGGTTTTCGCTGCGCTACCTTGATCTGGGTCATTCAAAGTTTTCTCCGCGGAAGTGCGGAGCTGATTTCTACGAGGCGGTGCTCAGGCAGATTCAGATTTACAGCGAGTGGGAGGTCAAGGATTTCCGGGACGCCAACAACAAGGAAAGCCGCCATGCGATCGACTTCTCGCAAACGACGGAACAGCTTGGGTTCACAAATCTTGAGCCTGAGCAGCTCAGCCTGCATGAAGCATGGCAGTTCGGCATCAACAAGCGGACGCAGTGGCGAGTTCACGGCATTCTTATCGATGACACATTCTTCGTGGTCTGGCTCGACCCGGAGCACGCTCTGTACGGGTAGCACTTGCGGCATCCAAGCGAAGCAAAAGGAGATACGCATGAGTTACGAGCCGAATGAGAAGCGGTATGACGGCGTGGAGTACAGGCGGTGCGGGCAGTCGGGGATTGTGCTGCCGCCGGTCTCGCTGGGTTTGTGGCAGAACTTCGGCGGGGTGGATGTCTTCGAGACCGGGCGCGCGGTGATTCGTAAGGCGTTCGACCGGGGGATGACGCACTTCGACCTGGCAAATAACTATGGACCGCCCTATGGGTCAGCCGAGGCGAACTTCGGTGAGGTGCTGCGGAAGGATTTCCGGCAGCACCGCAATGAGCTGCTGATTTCAACCAAGGCCGGCTGGGATATGTGGCCGGGGCCGTACGGGATCGGCGGCTCGCGCAAGTACCTGCTGGCGTCTCTGGACGAGAGCCTGGAGCGCATGGGGCTGGACTATGTCGACATCTTTTACTCGCACCGTCCGACGGCGGATGTGCCGCTGGAGGAGACGATGGGCGCGCTGGCGCAGGCGTTTCGCCAGGGCAAGGCGCTGTATGTGGGGATTTCGTCGTACAGCCCGGAGCGGACGCGGGAAGCGGCGGCCATCTTGAAGAGTGAGGGCGTGAAGCTGCTGATCCATCAGCCGTCGTACTCGATGCTGAACCGGTGGGTGGAGGACGGGCTGCTGGAGACGCTCGACGAGCTGGGCGTGGGGTGCATCGCGTTTTCGCCGCTGGCGCAGGGGCTGCTGACGAACAAGTACCTGAACGGCGTGCCGGAGAACTCGCGCGCCAAGGGTGAGGGTTCGTTCTCAAAGGAGTTCTTGAGCGAGGAGAACCTGAAGCGGGTGCGGGGGCTGAGCGAGATCGCAAAAGGGCGCGGGCAGACGCTTGCGCAGATGGCGATTGCTTGGGTGCTGCGGGACAGGCGGGTGACCTCAGCGCTGATCGGCGCGCGCAACGTGGAACAGCTGGAGAACTCGCTCGACGCGGTGAAGAAGCTGGAGTTCAGCGCGGCGGAACTGCTGGAGATCGACAGCCACGCGACTGAGGGCGGGATTGATTTGTGGAAGGGTGCGCGGGAAGGTGCGGCGTAGAAGCGGTCTCATAAAACCGCAAAGTCTACAAAGTCACCCATGAGACCCGCCGCCGAAGTGGGGCTCACACCCTCCATCGAAGCCGCAACGGCATATATGAAACCGCTTATAGAAGCGGGAAGGCCTTCAGTCTGGCTTCAGCTTGAGCGGATAGAGTCGATTCCAGGCAGCCGCGCGCGGCTGCCGGAGGGCTCCTGCTGGGACAACGGGACCGAAATGCGCTTTCGCTGCATCTGAGAGCACGGCCAAAGGCCTGCGGGGGCAGAATGTTTGTGCCTGGGTGTGTGCTGCTGATTGCGGCCAGTGTGGCGGCCGGCGCGCAGGAGCAACCGATCACCATCGCCACGGGTGTTCCGCTGTATATCCGGGTGACCAGGACGGCCAACCTGCGGGTTGGTGCGCCGGTAGAAGGAGTGCTGACCGCGCAGCTGTGGGTGGTGGATCGCCAGCTGCTGCCGAAAGGCGCGCCGGTGCGCGGAATTGTGACCCGGCTTGAGCCTGTGCCGAAGGACGAGCATGTGCGGGCACTGCTGAACGGGGACGTGACGCCCCTGCACCTCGCGGTCGTGAACTTCTACGGCGTGAACCTTGGCGGAACCGAAGCAACGCTGGTGACGGAAGGCCATGCGCGACAGACGGAGATGGTGCGGTTTGTGGCGCAGAAGAAGACCTCGCTCACCGCGAAGCTGAAGGACCTGGTGCACGAAAAGGTCCAGAGCGCGAAAGACGAAGTGCTGGCGCCGGGAAAGAAGGATCGCGCGCTGCGGCTGCTGTTCAACCAGCTGCCGTATCACCCGCAGCGCATCTGGGCTGGCACGGACTATGTGGCTGACCTGACGCAGCCGGCGACGATCGAGCAGCCGACGCAGCCTGCTGTTGCGATGGTGGACGATGCGGCGCTGGTAGGTAGCCTGCCTACTGACGCGAAGGTGGATGGGCGGCTTGTGACCTCAATCAACTCCGACACGGCCAGACGCGGGGATCGCGTGGCGGCGACGGTGACCCGTCCGTTGCTCGACAGCAAGGGGCGCGTGCTGCTGCCGGAGGGTACCGAGCTGCAAGGGACAGTGCTGCGGGCAAAAGCCTCAAAGAGTTTCGGACGGAACGGAACGCTGCGTTTCGCGTTTCGCGCGGTACAGCGCCCGCAGGAAGCGCCGAAGACGATGTACGGCACCCTGACCGGCACGACCGGGAGCGAGAAGCAGAACCTGGACGTGGACGCGGAAGGCAACGTGAAGGCGCAGCCGGCGAAGAACCGGTTTGCGGCGCCGCTGCTGCTGGCGGTGCTGGCGGCCCGAGGCAGTGATGACGATGGCGGAGCCGGCCAGCAGGTGGTGGCGGCGAACGGGTTCGGACTGGTGGCGCGAATCGTTTCGCTCACCGTGAACGATCGCAATGTTTCGGTGGGTTTCGGGGTGTACGGGCTGGCGAAGTCGGTGTACTTCCGCTTTGTGGCAAAGGGCCATGCGGTGACGTTCCCGAAGGACACGCCGGTTGAAGTGCAGTTATCCGGGCGATAGGCGGGCAGCTTTTAAGCCGGCTGCTCGTCGAGCTCCTGCCATAGTGTGGCGAGCGGAACCTGAATGGGTGTGCCGGGGATAGCGAGCATCGCGTTGGATGGCTCATGGAAGCCGGTGGAATCGGCCAGGTAAGCTCGGCGAGTGTATGGGTCGATGATCCAGATGTGCTCGGTACCGAAGCGAAGATAATCGGTAACGCGCTGCTGCAGACGACTTAAGGTGTCCTCGGGAGAAAGGATCTCGACGACAAGCAGGGGAGGGATACGGAGGATGTTTTGGCGTGGTATATCGGCGCGGACCACCGTGATGTCCGGTACACGGAAGCGGGTGGAGGCCACCTGCACACGATACTCAGGAAACACTTGAGCGTTCCAGATTTGAGCGTTCTTCGCGAATAAGAAGATAAAAAAACGCTGCATTGATGAGTGTTCGTACTCTCCCAAAAATCTCTCCTCGACGACCCCGTCGACATAGTCACAGTCAGGACGGTAGCTGGTATGCAGATACTCCTCGACAGAGATAAAAACCGGGCTAGGAAGCGCTCTCATATACATCTCCAGACGAACCACGGCTATGGCCGTTCCCAGTATCGCTCATGCCGGGCGATGGCGAAAAGTACCCCTGTCGGGTCGCGCGTTTAAAATGAAGAGTTACGGTTGACGGCGGAAGCTGTGGCCGGCGATTTTTTTGAGAGACGGGGTGCGGAGTGGCGGCAGAGCAGACGGTGTACGACATAGCGATTATCGGTGGTGGACCGGCCGGGTATACAGCGGCGATTCGTGCGGGGCAGAACGGGCTGAAGGTCGCGCTGCTGGAGCGCGAGGACAAGCTGGGCGGCACGTGCCTGCACTGGGGCTGCATCCCGACCAAGGCGATGCTGTTCAACGCCGAGATTTTCGAATACGTGGAGCAGGCGGAGGAGTACGGCATCGAGGGCCTGGGCAAGCCGACGCTGAACTGGGGCAAGGTGCTGGAGCGCAAGAACGGGATCATCACGAAGCATGTGAAGGGTCTCGACTTCCTGATGCGCAAGAACAAGGTCACGGTGGTGCGCGGACAGGCAAAGCTGACCGGGCCGGCGAAGGGTGGCGTCCACACGATCGCAGTCAGTAAGGCGGCGAACGGAGTGGGGGAAAAAGCCGAGGTGAAGGCGAAGAGCGTCGTGATCGCGACCGGCTCAGACGCGCGAATGCTGCCGGGGCTCGAGGCGGGCGATCACATCCTGACGAACAACGAAATCCTGCTGATTCCGGCGGTGCCGAAGTCGATGATTATTATCGGCTCGGGCGCGGTGGGCGTGGAGTTCGGCTCGATCTTCCGCAGCTTCGGCGCGGAGATTACGATCGTCGAGTTTCTGCCGCGGATTGTGCCGGCGGAGGATGAGGAAGTCAGCAAGGAGCTGCAGCGGAACTTCCGCAAGCGCGGCATCGACGTGCACACCAGCGCGAAGGTCGAGACGGTGGAAAAGACCGCTAACGGCGCGAAGGTGACGTGGACCGCGGCGGACGGCAAGCAGGTGGTGAAGGAAGCCGAGAAGGTGCTGGTGGCGGTGGGGCGCGCGCCGCGGACCGATGGCATCGGGCTTGAAAGTCTGCCGGGGATTCAGTTGGAAAAGGGCTTCATCAAGACGGACGAGTGGATGGCGACCGGGGTAGAAGGCGTGTATGCGATCGGCGACATCGTGGCCGGGCTGCCGCAGCTGGCGCACGTGGGCGCGATGTGCGGGATCGTGGTCGCCTCGAAGCTCGCGGGCAAGTACGCGCGTCCGGTGAAGCGGAACCTGATCCCGGGCTGCACGTACACGGAGCCGCAGATCGGCTCAGTGGGACTGACGGAGGCGCAGGCGAAGGAAAAGGGGCTGCAGGTAAAGGTCGGCAAATTCCCGTTCTCCGCGAACTCGAAGGCTTCAATCATCAACTCGCATGACGGCTTTGTGAAGGTCGTGACCGACGCGAAATATGGCGAGGTGATCGGCGTACACATCATCGGGCCATCTGCAACTGAATTGATTGCAGAAGCTGTGGTGGCGATGACGCTGGAGGCGACGCTCGAGGAGCTGATGTTCACGATCCACGCACACCCGACGCTGGCCGAGGCAATGCTGGACGGATTTGGCGCGGTGGAGGGGTTAGCGATCAACGTGTAAGAACTTCGCGCGGTTCTCGGCCTCGCTGCGCTCGGGCTTTCTACACCTGTGCCGTTTCCTCCCATGGAAAACTGAACAGCTGCACAAGGGCCCTCACGCGCTCTTTCTGACGGCTGGGCGGAACTCGCCGGGTTCTTGTAAGCTCGGCGATACCGTGGAGACTCGCCCAAAACAGTTCAGAGAGCACCTCCGGCTTCGAGCTCTGCCCCCGAAACAACTCCGGGATCTGGGAAAATGCGAATCGCAGTTCGGGAGGAGTAGCTGCGTCACCGAATGATACGCTCACGCTGAGCGAAAACATCACTTCATACAGTGCGGGTGAGGCCGCGGCAAATCTCAGATATCCGGCCGCGACCGACTCGACCATGCTTCCACGCTTAACCTGTTTTCGTGCCTGCTCCAGAGCCACACCCAACTCCTGGAAACCCTCGATAGCAACCGCAGTGAGAACTCCTTCGCGGCTTCCAAAGTGAGCGTACAAAACAGGTTGGCTATATGAGATCTCGTCGGATAAACGCCGAACGGTGACGCTGGACCACCCTTCAAGCTCCGCGATTCGTCGAGCGGCACCGATAATTTGTGCCCGGCGCGCCTGCCTGTCCCGCAGTTTTCGTTCCGAAATTCGGCTATTTGCCAGCTTGGTTGCCATACTGTAGGAATTGTAGCGCTGCTAGAATCATTCATGGGTTGACGAATCTTCACCTAAATGTTTCGCATCAAATATAGCGTTGCTAGATTTTCTACGAAAGGTATATAAATGACATGCATAACGCTATTTCGCTTTCTCTGGCTGCTCTCATCGCTGTGGGGATCATTGTGATCGGTTGTTTCTACCTTGCATCTCCGGAACGAATCCTGGGATCATTCGGTCTGAAGCCGCCTGCACCCGATGCTGACACTCGTGCGTGGCTACGCCTGAAAGGAACTCGGGACGTCGCATCCGGCCTGGTCGTGTTAACCATGATGCTGACCGCGAACAGCCGGACGGCAGGCATAGTTCTGCTCGTCTTCGCCATCATCCCTTTTGGCGATATGTCCAATATTCTGGGTTCGGGCGGGTCGAAATTGAAGGCTTTCTCCGTTCATGGTGCAAGCTGCGCGGTCATGCTCGTCGTCGGCCTCTTGCTGATCCATGCCGTTTAGAGAGAAAGTCCGATCATTCCTGTCGACCGTGAGGAGCGAGCGCTCCCTTAGTTTCAAACCAAGAGTCAATAGGAGCCATTCATGCACGCATTCAACGTAGCCACCCTCTTTATCGTCGTGTCTCTGGTGGCGTCGAGTTCTCTGTCTCGGCTTTCGTAAACCCTGCCGCGTGGCGACTTGACCCCGAACCGCAATTGAAAATGCTGAGCCGTTTTGCTTCCGTGCTTGGAAAAGTGATGCCGGTCTGGTACCCGGTTTGTATCCTGCTACTCGGTATTCAGACCTGGCTACATTGGCACACATCGGGATTCGGAATCCTGCTTACAGCTGACGCGGTCTGGCTTCTTGCTTCAGTGGCATCGATTTTTTTCCTGGTTCCACTGAATAGTCGCGTTGCAGAAGGTGCTGCTGATTGGCAGCGGATACATCGGATTTGGGACAAGAGAAACCGAGTGCGGATTGCTGCTCTCGCCATCGCAGCCGTCCTGCTCACATATGTCGTAGTGCGCTAAATGGACGATTAATCCAGATTAGTACCGGGAAACGTGCTTTGCGGCTGGGTAGGATGGTGGCGTGGCTGATTTGTTGACGCTGGTGGAACTCGGTCGGGTGGAGTATGCGCGGGCGCTTGTATTGCAGGAGCGGCTGGTGGAACTGCGGCGCGCGGGCGCGATCGGCGATGTGCTGTTACTGCTGGAGCATCCGCCGGTGCTGACGCTGGGCCGCAACGCCGGTCGGGAGAATGTGATCGCGAGCGATGCTGAGCTGGCGGCGCGCGGCGTGGCGCTGCACGTGGTGAAGCGTGGCGGTGATGTGACGTATCACGGGCCGGGGCAGCTTGTCGGTTACCCGATCGTCGACTTGCGCGAGCAGCAGATGGAGAGCGGCGCGCGGATGGGTGTGGTGGATTTTGTGCGCCGGCTGGAAGAGGCGCTGATCCGCGTGGCGGGTGAGTATGGGGTGCGCGCGCAGAGAGTCGCCGGGCGGACGGGCGTGTGGACGGTGCCGGGTGGCTCGGTTGCCGAGAAGAAGCTGGCGGCGATTGGGGTACACGTCTCGCGCGGGGTAACGTCGCATGGTTTTGCACTGAATGTGTCGACCGACCTGCGGGATTTCGGGCTGATCGTTCCGTGCGGGATCGCGGACCGCGCGGTGACCTCGCTCGAAGACGAGACAGACCGGGTGCTGACCGTGGCGGAAGTGGGTCAGGCGGCGGCGCGGGCGTTTGGGCGGGTGTTCCAGAAGCAGGTGCTGGCGGTGAGCGAACTGGCGGCAGTGCATGCGGACCTGGCGGAGTGGTGAAGCGGCTTACGGTTCCGGCGAACATGCCGGATGCGGGGCATAGCGCGTGGCGGGTGGCGCTGCGGCGGGCGGCGCACCAATTTTTCGATGAGCCGGTGGTGTTCGATGACCCGTTTGCGGTGCCGCTGCTGGGCGTGGCGGGCGCGGAAGCGCTGCGAAGAACCCCGGCGGCGCAGAAGCGTGCGTGGTCGAAGTCGCTGCGCGCGTTCGTGGTGGCGCGCTCCTTACACGCAGAAAAGTGCCTTGCTGAAGCATATGAAACAGGAACGCGGCAGTACTGCCTGCTGGGTGCGGGGCTCGATACATTTGCGCTGCGTAACCCTTGGGCTGACCTGCGGGTGTTTGAGCTGGACCAGCCCGGTGTGCAGGCATGGAAGCGGGAGCTGGGGAGTGCTGCGGGGCTGAGTTTTGCCGGGCGCTGCGAGCAGGTTCCGGCGGACCTGGTGGACGTGGCATGGCCGCCGCGCGGCATGGACATGGATCAACCCGCGTTGTTCGCGATGCTCGGGGTTGCGCCGTTTCTTCTGCCGGAGACACTGCGTGTAGTGCTCGAGCGCGTGCGGCGCTTCCCGGTGGGCAGCGCGATCGTGTTCGATTACCGGTTGTCGCGCGGGGCGCTCGACGAGGAAGAGCAGCGCCAGCACGACTCGCTTCAGAAGCGGGCGACGGCGAAGGGCGAGCCGTTTCGCGACGGGTGGACGCCGGAGGAAATGGCGCGCGAGCTGCGGTCGTTTGCGGGCATTCAGGACATGGGACGCGAGGAGTTGAACGCCCGGTACTTTGCCGGGCGGCACGACGGATTGGCGGTTCGCGGGGCGGCGGCACGGCTGGTGATGGCGACGGTGTGAACGCTGCTATGCTGCTCGACATGAACAAGCGTGTGCCGTGTGCTGTAGCCGGGTTGGTGTTGTGGAGCGGGCTGGCTGTGTTGCCGGCGATGGCGGCTGGACCGAAGAAGGCACCGGCAGAGCCTGCTGCTGCTGCGGAGACGCTGGACCTGGGCATGTATGCGCGCATTCGCGATGAGGGGCTAAACCACTCGCGGGTGATGGAGTATGCGAGCGCGCTTGATGACGACATCGGCCCGAGGCTGACGGGTTCGCCGGAGATGGCGAAGGCGAATGCGTGGACGCGCGATACGCTGACCGCGATGGGCTGCGCGAACGCGCACCTTGAGGACTGGGGCGAGTTCGGCATGGGTTGGGAGCAGGAGGGCAGCGGCCTGCGCATGGTGGGGCCGGAGCCGGCGGTGTTTATCGCGCAGGCTGCGCCGTGGTCGCCTGCGACCGTCGGGTCGGATGGCAAGCCCGGCGCGGCGCGTGGCGAGGCGATATTGATGACGTTCGACACCGGCAAGCATGTGCCTTCGCTCGACGCGCAGATGGCGCAGTACAAGGGCAAGCTGCGCGGCAAGGTGGTGCTGTTCGGCGAGGCGAAACCGCCCGGGGAGATCGACAAGCCGCTGGTGGAGCGTTATACGGATACGCAACTGGCGGAGTTGCAGAAAGTCCCGCTGGGACCGGTCGAGGAATACCCGGGGGTTGCTGAGTACTTTAAGGAGGTGGTGCCGGAGAAAGAGAAGCTGGCGCTGTTCCTGAAGGATGAAGGCGTTGTTGCTGTGGTGGTGCCGAGTCCAAACGGTGCGCTGCACGGCGGATCGGGCGGGACTATCTTCGACGATTCGAACGAGAACTTCTCGTGGTTCTCATACCAGCGCGCGCATGCGACGCCGCTGCCGCTGCTGGTGGCTTCGCTTGAGAGCTATGGGCGGGTGTCGCGGCTGCTGGCGGCGCACGTGCCGGTGACCCTGGAGGCGGATGTGGACGCGCGGTTCACGGGCGACCATGAGCATGGGTTCGACACGATCGCGGAGATACCGGGGACGGACCCGCAGTTGAAAGACCAGGTGGTAATGGTGGGCGGTCACCTCGACTCATGGGCGAGCGCAACGGGCGCGACGGATAACGGCGCGGGCACGGTGGTCGCGATGGAGGTGATGCGAATCCTGCTGGCGCTGCACGTCGAGCCGCGCAGGACGATTCGCATCGGGCTGTGGAGCGGCGAGGAAGAGGGAATCTTCGGCTCGACCGGCTACGTGGCGCAGCACTTTGGGACGGTGCCGCTCGGGGGCGATCCGGTGGTACCGGCGTTTCTGCGGGAGCCGAGCGGGCCGCCGGTGACAAAGCCGGAGCAGGCGAAAATCTCGGGCTACTTCAACCTGGACAACGGTTCGGGGCGCATCCGGGGTATTTACACGCAGGGCAACGCCGCGATCGCGCCGATCTTCGAGCAGTGGATTGCTCCATTGAAGGACCTGGGCGTTTCGACTGTTACGAATGCGAACACGGGCGGGACGGACCACCTGCCATTCGACGCAGTCGGCGTGCCGGGATTCCAGTTCATCCAGGACCCGCTGGACTACGACGCGCGGACCCACCACACCAACATGGACGTCTATGAGGGGCTGCGTGCGGACGATCTGCGGCAGGCGGCGGTCGTGGAGGCTACGTTTGCGTACAACGCCGCGATGCGCGATGCGATGCTGCCGCGCAAACCGCTGGGCTACAGGCCGGGCGGGCAGAAGCCGGTGGTGTTTCCCGGGGCAGTGTTGAAGTAAGACGTTCGCGGTTAGCGGTTGAGCATGACGATACCGGCGTTGAGGTACGCGGCGAAGAGCGTCCAGGCGAGATACGGCGCGAGCAGCCAGCAGGCGAGGGGCCGGATGGTGTGGAACGGGCGCATGGTCTGCACGATCGCGATGACAAGCAGCAGGATGTCAGCGAGCGCGAATGCAGGCGAGTGAAGGCCGAAGAAGACGGCGGTCCAGGCGAAGTTGATGACCAGCTGTACGGCCCACATGCGCAGGCCGCCCGAGCGGCAGGAGGAGACACGTGTGCGCCAGGCGAGCCATGCGGCGATGGCCATGAGCGCGTAGAGGACCGTCCACACCGGCGCGAAGAGCCAGTTGGGCGGGGAGAGCGGCGGCTGGTGAAGCGTGGCATACCAGCCATGGATCGAGGGCGCGGTGATGAGGGCACCGAGCGCAGCGGCAGCGAATGCCGCGGCCAGAAAGCCGATGAGTACGAGCGTGCTGCGGGTGCGATCTGGGCTCGGCATCTGGTTGAGTATGCGCTGCCGGCATGGTCAGGGCAAGCGAGCTGCGCTAGGCTTAGCGAAAGAGATTGAGGTCGATGGAATTGCCCATGACGCGGTAGCCGGTGTCATTGGGGTGCAGATGATCGCCGTGCTCGTTGGCAGGGAGATAGCGTTGCGGATTTGAGGGATCCTGGACGGCTTTCTCGAAGTCGATGACGCCGTCGAAAGTTCCGCTGGAGCGGATCCACTGGTTGATGGCCTGGCGGATGTGCTCGCCCTGCTCAGTGTAGTAACCGGCGCCCTGGTACGGCGTGAGCGTGGCGCCGAAGACCTTGATGCGGTGCTCGTGGGCGCGGGCGACCAGTTGTGCGAGGCCCTGCTCCAGATCCTGCGCGGTGACCGCGTCCATGGGATCGTTCTTGCGGGCGAGGGCGCCGATATCGTTAATGCTTTCAAGGACGATCACGTACTGAACGCCGGCCTGCGCGAGCACATCGCGATCGAAGCGCGCGAGCGCACTGGGACCGGCGCCATCGCGCAGGACGCGGTTTCCGCCGATGCCTTCGTCGAGCACGGAGAGGTTTTTGGTAGCGGCGTTGGCCTGCAGGCGCTGCGCCAGAAAGTCGGGCCAGCGGTGATTCGCGTTGAGGGTGGCGTAGGCGCCGTCGGTGATGGAGTCGCCGTAAGCGACGACGGCCGCGGCCCTGGGAGCGTCCGCCTGCACGTCGACTCCCTTGAGGAAGTACCAGGAGTCGACCTCTGCCGGGCTGGGCAGCGTCGCGGCGTCGACCAGGTTGCCGGGTGCGAGAAAGTTCGCCTGGGCTGCATCAGAGTGGAACGTGGGCGTGCTGATCTGCTGGGCCGGCAGATAGAGGCTGATGGCGAGATCGGTAAACGCCGGGACGGTCAGGGCGACGGGATCGCTGAGCGCGTAGGCCCCGGGTGGAATAGAGATTGCGGCTTGCCGGTTGAACGTGACGGGATGGCTGCTGCCGGGCTGGATGGCCGCGCCGCCTGCACTGAGCGCAACCTGCGCCGCCTGGATGGTGAGTGGCTGGACGCCGAACTCGTTGGTGAAGCGGATGCGCAGTGACTTGCCGGCGAGTGAAGTGTGGACGATCTGGCGGAGGGTGTGTCCGCCGAACTCCGGCGTGGACGGGCCGCCGGAAGCGGCATAGGGCGAAGCGGCCCAGGTGCCGGTCCAGCGGGTAGGCATGGCTTGCGCGAAGATGCAGGGACCGATTACGGCGGCGAGGAGCAGCGCTGCGGCCATGCGAACGAGTGGGTGTGCGGGGGACAAGTGGTGACTCTGCATGCTGGGAACTTCCTCCGGGGCGCGCTGCGATGGCGGGCGGGTAATCGCTCCGGAATGAGGATAAACCACAGTTGTATCGGCTTGCCGGTCAGTTGAGCGGCAGCTCAGGCGCAGTTCTGGTGCTTCAAATCATGAGCGATCTATACAGGCAAATGCTGGCGAAAGAACAGGCGCAGAAGGCCAAGAGCGAAATAGCCTGAAGTCGCTGCTATGCTGCGAGTGCGGAGTCAGCATTCTCCAGAAATCCGTCCAGAGCTGTCTGCTGCGCAGACGAGTGCGCGAGGTTCTTCGCTCACTAATGTTTCCCGGCCAATTTTGTAGATGAACCGGCTGGATAAGAATCAGAGATCACAGGGAGTGTAGGCATGCGGGATCTCGCCGGAAGCATGATTGTGGCTGATGCAGCGCCGATCCAAAAAGGGCTATTGGGTGACTCAGTTGCATCGCGGACGAACCAGTTTTCGCCTTCAAACGAAGCAGTTAGGCTAAAAGCGGTGCTGGCTTGCGTTCCCAGGTGAATCTCAGGACCGCCCGCGTAGAAGAAGTTTTGAAGCAGGAAGGCTATCGTCTGGTGGCCGCCTCGCTCAAGAGTTATGACATAGGGTGCAGTGGAGTGGGCGCCGCTAACTATGCCTACAGGCTGGCAGCCGTAGCAGTAGAGTTCTGCCCGATTGCCATCTTGTAGCTCCACTGAGAAGTGGAAAGACCCGGCCCGGTAAGTCACCCCATTGTCTGTAAGGCCGGTGACAACATTCACCAGATGCGAGCTTGCATTGTGGATCGTCAGCAAGAGTAGCGGGCTGTTGTAGCGGTCTCGTGCAAGCGAAGCGCTTAGCAGCACACCATGCGCGGTCGTGTGAGTGCTTGACGGCAGCACTTCTAGTGGCAGCGTCGATGGCTTGCATCCGGAAAAACAGAGAAGCGCAAGCACAAGCAGGAGGTGTCGCACAGGCTAATAGACACCAGCCGGCCAGAGACGATTCCTAATCCTGCTTGAGGCGCTATGCTAGTGCTTGACTATGAGCGAGCGAACACAGGCGATCCAGGAGCAAACAACAATCAAGGTACAGCTGCCGGATGGGGCGATGCGCGAGGTTCCCGCGGGGACAACGCCGCTCGAAATAGCGACGGCGATTTCGCCGCGGCTGGCTGCGGCTGTGGTGGTGGCGCGGGTGCGACCGCTGCGGGTGACCGAGCAAGCGGCGGAGCGGGATGCGGCGACGGAAGCGGGCGTGACCGAAGCGGCGATGTACGGCGCTGAGGATGCGGCGGCGGAGCGCCTGGTGGACCTTTCTGCGCCGCTCTATGAAGACGTCGCGCTGTCGCTGCTGAAGGAGACAGATGCGGACGCGCTGAAGGTAGTGCGGCACTCAGCCGCGCACGTGATGGCGACGGCGCTGCTGGAGTTGTTTCCTGACACGAAGCTGGGGCACGGGCCGGCGACGGACGCGGGCTTCTTTTATGACGTGTATCGCGAGCAGCCGCTGACGCAGGAGGACTTGAAGCTGATTGAAGCGCGCATGGCCGAAGTGGTGGCGCGCGATGAAAAGTTTGTGCGGGTGTTCGAGCCGCGCGAGCAGGGGCTTGCCAATTACGAGCAGCAGGGCGACTTTATGAAAATGCACTTTATCGAGCGCTTCACGAAGCCGGGCGAGGAGATCTCGCTGTACAAGAACGGCGAGTTCACCGACTTCTGCCGCGGGCCGCATGTGCCGTCAACCGGCCGCGTCAAGGCGTTCCGCGTGTTGTCGCTGGCCGGCGCGTACTGGCTGGGCGATGAAAAGAATCCGCAGCTACAGCGGATTTACGGGACGGCGTTTTTTACGCAGAAGGCGATGGACGAGCACTTCGCGAAGCTTGAAGAGATGGCGAAGCGCGACCATCGACTGCTGGGCAGGCAGCTGGACCTGTTTTCGATCCAGGAGCTTGCGGGTCCGGGGCTGATCTTCTGGCACCCGAAGGGCGCGATGATCCGTAAGACGATGGAAGACTGGATGCGGGAAGAGTGTATCCGTCGCGGTTACGAATTGGTGTACACGCCGCATGTCGCGAAGGTGAACCTATGGCAGACGAGCGGGCACGAGGGCTTCTACGCGGCGAATATGTTTACGCCGATGGAGTTGGACGATGCGGACTATCGTATGAAGCCGATGAACTGCCCGTTCCACATCCTGATCTACAAAAACACGCCGAAGAGCTATCGCGACCTGCCGGTGCGCTATGCGGAGCTCGGCAATGTGTACCGCTACGAGCGGTCGGGCACTATGCACGGGCTGCTGCGGGTGCGCGGATTTACGCAGGACGATGCACACATTTTCTGCACGCCGGAGCAGATTGAAGACGAGGTCGTCGCGTGTATCGACTTTGCGGAGTCGGTGCTGACGACCTTCGGCTTCAGCGAATTCCAGGTAGAGCTTTCGACGTGGGACCCGAAGGACCGGGCGAGCTGGGCCGGGTCGGACGAGAACTGGGAACTGGCGACCGGCGCGCTCGAGCGGGCGCTCGACCGCAAGGGGATTGCGTACAAAACGATCCCGGGTGAGGCGGCGTTCTACGGCCCGAAGATCGACATCAAGCTGGTGGATGTGCTGGGGCGTTTGTGGCAGTTGTCGACCGTGCAGTTCGACTTCAACCTGCCGGCGCGGTTCGAGCTTGAGTATGTCGGTGAGGACGGCGAGCGGCACCAGCCGGTGATGGTACACCGCGCGCTGTTCGGCAGCGTGGAGCGGTTCTTCGGAGTGCTGATCGAGCATTATGCCGGGGCGTTTCCGCTATGGCTCGCGCCGGTGCAGGTGGGGCTTGTGCCCATCTCGGAGCGGCACCTGGCTTACGCGCAGGAGGTGAAAGTGCAGCTCGAAATGGCCGGGCTGCGCGTGGAGCTCGATGCGCGCAACGAGAAGATGAATGCGAAGATCCGCGAACTGACCTTGCAGAAAGTACCGTACGTGCTGGTGATGGGCGACAAGGAAGCCGAGGCAGCGGCGGTGAGTGTGCGTACGCGCGGCAAGGGCGATGGCGGATCAATGCCGGTGCTTGATTTTATTGAAAAAGCGAAGCGCCTGGTGCAGGGGCACTCGATGGAGTTGTAGGGGCTGCGTTGGACATAGAGAGGGGAAGCCTTTGGGCTTCCCCTCTTGCGTTTCCGCGGTGTGTCTGAAGTTCTCTCAGATGACGAGCTGTCAGAGCCTCGTCAACTTAGTGTGGCCCGTGGCCGCCGCCACCACCGCCGTGCTCTCCACCACCACCACCGTGCTCGCCTCCACCTCCACCCGGCGCGCCGCCGCCGTGGGGTGCTTCAGCATGCGGGGCCTGCTGCGGAGCGGAGTGCTGCTGGGGCTGCGACTGCTGACGCTGCTGGTTCTGCTCAGGCCGTTGCTGTGGCTGCTGTTGCGGACGCTCCTGCTGTTGTGTCTGTACCTGCCGCTGTTGCATTTGTTCGTTGCGCTGCTGGTTCTGCTGTTGCACCCTTTGCTGATTTTCCTGCTGCACCCGCTGCTGACCCTGCTGCTGCACTCGCTGCTGGTTTTGTTGCTGCACTCGTTGCTGCGCCTCCTGCTGGTTCTGCTGCACCTGCGGGCTGCGCTGGAGCGTGTTTTGTGTGCGCTGTGCAATCTGTTCAGACCGCTGCTGAACCGCATCGGGGCGCTGCCGGATCTGATTCTGGACCTGGCCGCGCTGCTGCTGGATCTGGTTCTGAGCCGGACGTTGCTGCTGCTGGTTTGCGCGGTTTGCGTTGAGCTGCTGGCGCTGAGCGTCACTTCGCGCGCGCTGCTGTTGCTGCTGGCGCTGAGCGTCACCTTGTGCGCGCTGCTGCTGCTGGCGTTGTTGCTGCTGCTGTTGCTGCTGGTTCTGGCTGCCGCGGTTCGCGTTCAGTTGGCCGCGCTGCGCCTCGAGGGCGCCGCGCTGTGCTGCGGCGTTGCCGATCTGCCCGCTGCGCTCAAAGCCGCCGCGGTTCGCGACAGGCCGGAGGTTTGCCGCGGTCGGGGTGGCGACGGTGCGTCCGCCGAGCGCGCGGTTCGCAACCAGCGTTTGCGGGCGTCCGCCGT
Source organism: Acidobacteriaceae bacterium (assembly GCA_965276625.1). Taxonomy (GTDB): domain Bacteria; phylum Acidobacteriota; class Terriglobia; order Terriglobales; family Acidobacteriaceae; genus EB88. The sequence goes on along the minus strand of CBDIBB010000002.1, from coordinate 435,869 downwards.
TGTTGCCGGCGAACTGCGCGCGGTTGCCCATGGCCTGCTGCATATGCTGGCGCTGCGCGGGCATCGCGCCGAAGTGCTGCTCTCTGCTGGCGGCCTGCTCGTAGGCAAGCGGGCGCGCGTCGATGCCGCCGTGGCCGCCGTTGTAGGAGATGCGGCTGGCGCGATTGCTGAAGTCGACATTGTGCACGTAAACGTTGCGTACGTTGCCGACGCGGGTCACGGAGCGGTTGTAGTAAAAGTTGTTGCGGTTCCAGTAGCCGCCTTCGTAGCCATGGCCAAAGTAGCCGTAGCCGTAGGAAATGCCGCCGTAGAAGCCGATGTGGTGCCCCCAGTAGCCGTGATGGAAGGCGTAGCGGGAGTTGTCGTAGCCCCAGTAGCCCGGGGTCCAGAGCGCGCCGATAAAGGGCGCGACGGCCCAGATGCCCGGCACCCAGTAGTAGCCGGCGGACGCGTAATTCCAGTAGCCGGGGGTCCACAGATAGTTATCGCCGGGGCAGGCCGGCTGGTCGTACTCGGGCAGCGGCGGCGGCGCGGAGTCGGCGTAGGTGGTCTGGTCGTAATAATCGCCGCCTTCACTGCCGTCGCCGCCGGGCTGGCCGGCATACTCGTCGGCATAGCCGGCGTTCTGGGGCTGCTGGGTTTCAGGCTGCTGGGCCTCACCCTGGGTGTAACCGGAGTCCTCGGGCGGTGGCGGCGGCATGGAGCCGTTCGACTGCTGGGCACCGCCGCTAAAACCTCCCGAAGGCTGGTTGTAGGCGCCGTTGCTGCTTGCGGGCGCGGCGTTGGTGCTGCCGTACTGCGGAGCGCCGGCTACGCTGTCATTCGTGCCACTGGCCTGGGCGAGATTGGCCAGCGCGGGGTCGTTCGCGTCGGGGCCGCCGGCCTTGTGACAGCCGGCAATAGCCAGCAGGGCGCCAAGCGCGCCGGTCCCGCAGAGCTGCAGTGTTCGGTTACGCATAAAAATCGTTCTCCGATCGTACGATGCGCCTGTGCAGACACCCCGGTACAGGGCAAGTTGTTCTTTGCCCTGAATCAGGCCACCAAAGTAATACGAACGCCCGCAGTTTCTCTACTGCGGAGCCGGCCCGCGGACGATCTGCACCAGAGCCCCGGTTTTGATATGCCGTGCGAAGGCCGCCTTGACCGCATCCGCATCGAGCGCCGCGTAGGTTTTGGCGGCGGTAATGGGTTCGTCGAGCGGCAGGCCGATCTGGGCGCGGCCCAGCATGCCTTCAGCTACCGCGTCCTCGCTCGACTCCCCCAGTGGAATCTGCGTCAGCAGAAGGGCTTTGGCCTGGTGCAGCTCAGCCGGCGACACGGCCTCGGTGCTCATCTGGTTCAGGTCGCGCTCGATCAGCGCGCGGGCCTTCGAGACCTTGTCGGGGTCGCAGCCATAGTCGACCGAATAACTGGCGCGGGTCTTGGAGGCGTTGAGGCTTACGTCAACGTTGTAAACATAGCCGGCTACCTGGCGAAGGTCATGGTAGAGCCGCGTGGCGTAAAAGCCGCCGCCCAGCACGTGCGTCCCCAGCTGGAGCGGGTAATAGTCCGGGTCGAAGCGATTGAGCGTGAGCTGCTCCGCGAGGATTACGGAATCCTGCACGCGCTGCGGGTCGGCCACGTTGACGGCGGAAGGCTTGTTGAGCGGGACGGCCGACAGGGTGGTCTCGGGCTTCGGTCCAGCTGCGGCCCAGCTCCCGAAGGACTTTGTGATGACGGCTTTGGCCTCGTCGGGCGTCACATCGCCGATGACGACGATAGTGGTGAGGTCGGGGCGCATGGTGGCGGCGTAGTACTGCTTAACCTGGTCCAGTGTGAGTTTTGAGACGGTGGCCGGCAGCGTTTCACGCAGGACCGGGTCGTCGGTGGGCAGCAGGGCCAGGTCGAGCGCGCGCGAGGTGCGGTAGCCGGGGCTCTGGAGTTGGCCGGCGACGAACTGCACGGTCTGCTGCTTGGTGACTTCGAACGCCTGCGCGGGCAGCGCGGGGTGGAGCTCGTTGTCGGCCAGTAGCTCGACCCCGCGGGCAAAGTGGTCTTTCAGCACGCTGAGCGAGAAAGAGGCGCCCGCCGACTCATTGGCGGCGATATCGTCGAGCGCTTTCTGGAAGGCGAGCCGGTCGAGCGACTGGGTGCCATAGGAGTAGAGACCGTCGAGCAGCTCCGAGACGCCCTCCTGGCCCGCAGGGGTCTGCAGATCGTCATTATGACGAACCGAGCCGATCACCGAGATAGTCGGGCTGGTGGTGTCGGTGCGGACGATGAGGCGAACGCCGTTGGGCAGCGTCGTGTCGGACGCCTTGATGTAGTTGTCGGGCACTTTGAGCTTTTCAAGGGTGGCGACCGCCCACTCCGGCAGGGCAACGGGCTTGGTGGGGGCGGAGGTAACCTGCTCACTGCCGCCGAAGCCCTTGCCGGCGACGGGCTTGCCGCTGGGCACCGGCTTTAGGATAGCGGTGATGGTGCCGGGGTCGAGCAGGTACTGTTTCGCGACGCGGTTTACGTCGGCGACGGTGACCTTGCGGATCGCCTCGACGTCCTGCTCGGGCGAGGTGCGGCCCTCGGCTGCGAGCGCGGTGGACCATGCGCTCGCGAGGCCGGGGATGGAGTTGCGCTCGAACTCGGCCTGCGCGACCTCGCTGCGGATGGCGGCGGCGACCAGGTCTTCCGGCACGCCTTTCTGCGCGTAGCCCGTGAGGATGGAGCGCATTTCGGCAATGGCGGGGGCGATATCGACGCCCGAAGGCAGGGCAACGAGGCCAAAGCCTACGCTGGCCTTCGGGTAGGTCTCGGCCATGTCGAACTGGGCGGCCAGGGCCTTGCCGGCCGGCACCATGCCGTAGAGGTCGGCGCGCTGGTTGCCGAGCACATCGGCGAGCACCTGCGAGGCGGCATAGTCGGGCGAGTCCGTGCCGGGGAGCCTCCAGGCGACGAAGCCGAGGACGTAGGGCAGGTTGCTGTCGAGGGTAAAGGTCTCGGGCTTGACCGGCTGCAGCTGTACGTCAGGGTGCGCGGGCAGCGGATGGCTGGGGATATCACCATAGAGCTGCCTGATCTTCGCGAGGGTAGCCGCGGGGTCGACATCGCCGACGATCACGAGGATGGAGTTCGACGGGGTGTACCACTTCTCGTAAAAGGCCTTGAGCATGGGGCCGGTGGTCGCGTCGAACGACTCCTTAGTGCCCAGCGGATCGTGAGAGTAGGGGGTGCCTGCGAACATGGCGGCATTGAGCCGGTCGATGAACTTGTAGGTCGGGTTGGAGAGGTCGCGGGAGACCTCCTGCTCGATCGCGCCACGCTCATGGTCCCACTCGGACTGGGCATCGTCGATGCCGCGCAGGCAGGTGGCCTGTGCCTGCAGGGCGACGTCGATGTCCGCGGCGGGCACGGTGGTGAAGTACTGCGTAATGGTCTGCTGGGTGTCGGCGTTGTTCTGCCCGCCGAGCTGCGCGTAGATGGCGGCGGTCTGGTCGGCGGTCATGCCGGTACAGCCGCGGAACGCCATGTGCTCCTGCGCATGCGCCATGCCGGGGAAGCCGGCCGGGGTCTCGTTGCCGCCGACCAGAAAGTTGGTCTCGACAGTAACGACCGGGGCCAGCGCATTGCGGATAATGACAGCGCGCATGCCGTTGGGCAGCGTGGCGCGGGTTACGGCGGCATCCCCCGCGGGCGCCTGTGCCGCAAGGGTCAGGATCGGGGAGCAGAATAGATAGAGTAACGGCAACATACGCTTGAGCTTCACGCGGGCAGATCCCTCCAGGAGCTTGTCCCGTGGACGCCTCGCCAAGCCATTTCCAGAAAGCGAGCGTCGCCGGTCCTTTCCAGTTTGGCACGAAGCCGGGCACCCTGTGCTGCGCGCCTTGGGGTATGCTGACGCTTTAAGGAGCATTCCTGATGAGATTGAACTGGTGGAGGGGAGCGGGAGTATCCGGAATCGCCCTGGCCGGCATTGCCCTGGCGGCCGGGGTGGCCAGCGTAGCGCAACAGCCGATGCCGCACGCACACATCTTTCCCGACGTGAGCGCGGCCCATGGTGACATTGAGGCGGCGCTGAAGACGGCGAAGCGCGACCACAAACGGGTGCTGCTGGATTTTGGCGGAGACTGGTGCGGCGACTGTCAGGTGCTGAACCTGTACTTTCACCAGCCGGAGAATCTTGATCTGCTGAACAAGCATTTTGTGCTGGTGGACGTAAATATCGGACGGATCGACGAGAACCTGGATATCGGCGAGAAGTACGGCGTGAACCTGAAGAAGGGCGTCCCGGCGCTGGCGGTCGTCAAGGCCGACGGCAAGTCAATTTACGGGCAGGCGGGGCAGTTCTCCGACATGCGGCACATGGAGTCGGCGTCGGTACACGACTTCCTGGAGAAGTGGAAGTAGAACTCGCGTTCTTTTACGCGCGCATCGTACAGGATGGAGGTGCGCGTGATGGAGAAAGTAGCGGTTCGTGAAGACCAGGTAGTGCCGTTGGACGCCGTGGCGCCGAATGTACGCGGGCTGCGGATTGCGTTCGTGAACGTGTTCGCCGTAACGCACACTGACGGCAGCTGGACGCTGATTGACGCGGGGCTGCCGTTTACCGAAGGAATGATTCGCCGCTGGGCAGAGAAGTTCTACCGCCGTCCGCCGAACGCGATCGTGCTGACGCACGGCCATTTTGACCACGTCAGCGCCGCGCCCGCGCTGGCAGAGGACTGGGATGTACCGGTGTACGCGCACCCGCTCGAGTTTCCATACCTGACCGGCCAGAAGGAGTACCCGAAGCCGAATGCCGGCGCGGGCGGCGGCATGATGAGTCTGCTCTCTCCCCTGTATCCCAAAGGCCCCGTTCAGCTGGGCAGCCGGCTGCTGCCGCTGGCTGAAGGCGCGAACGCGGTACTGCCGGGCTGGCAGGTGCTGCACACCCCCGGGCACACGCCGGGGCACTGCTCGCTGTACCATGCGGCCGACCGCACGCTGCTGGTAGGGGACGCCTTTTGCACGACCAGTGCCGAGTCGTTTTTCGACGCCGCCCTGGCCCAGGAACCGGCGCTGCATGGGCCGCCGTCGTACTTTACCTCGAACTGGGCAGACGCGCAGGACTCTGTGGAGCAGCTGGCCGCGATGGATGTGGCGGTGGTCGCGCCGGGGCACGGCAAACCGCTGGCCGGGGCAAACCTCTCAGGCGAGCTACGGGAACTGGCGGTGCGGTTTCGCGAGGTCGCAGTGCCTGAAAATCGTAAGGCATGAGCGATGTGCTCTACACTTGCTGAGAGCGCCAGCGCGGACATGGCTGCCCGCGCGTGCAGGGCCTATAGCTCAATTGGTTAGAGCAGCGGACTCATAATCCGTTGGTTCCAGGTTCAAGTCCTGGTGGGCCCACCACAGGGTTGTCGAGCGACAGCTTTCGTACCTCAACTCAGTCCTGCCTATATCGCAAACAAGAACCTTGTCAGGAGGCGATGCCGGTGAGCTCTTCGCCGAGCCAGTCAGGATTGTGAGCGGTGCCGTCGAAATGGGTCGAGGTCTTGAAAAGCTCGTACTTACCTTCGAGAGCCGCTTCGCGGGTTCGGTCGAGGATGCGATTGGTATCGGAGTCGGAGAGCGGCTGAAACGTACGCACCGCGTGGAGGGTCTGGTCGAGGATCTCCGGTTTGTCGATGCCGGCAATAAGAACGGAAATGTGCTGCGATAATCCCCAGTGCAGGGCCTCGATAGGGTCGACGACACCACTGTCTAGGATATAGCTGTCGCCAAAGGTCTTCATGGCGAGAACGCCGGTCCCATGGTCGTTGGCCGCTGGGATGACCTCGCGGGTGAAAGACCGGAAGTGAGCATCCATGACATTAACAGGCATCTGAACCGTATCGAAGTGGAACTTGTTTCTGTCGGCGACCTCGAACATGCGGAGATGAACGGCGGGGTCCTTATGGCCGGTGAATCCGATGTAGCGGATCCTGCCCTCGTCACGCGCCTTGATCGCCGCCTCAATGGCGCCCCCTTTACAAAAAATACGGTCAGGGTCTTCCATGCGGATAATCTCGTGGAACTGAACGAGGTCGATGGCGGGAACGTCGAGGCGCTCAAGCGACTGGGTAAGTTGCTTATGAAAAGACTCCGCGGTTCGGCCGTTGATCTTGGTCATGAGGAGGACCTTGTCGCGGTAGCCATCCTTCAGGGCTTTGCCCATGCGGACCTCGGAGATGCCCTCGTTGTAGTCCCAGCTGTTATCCATGAAAGTGATGCCGGCGTCGATGCCGGAGCGGATCAGCTGGACTGAGTCCTCGGTGGTCTGGAACGGCTTGCCGAGATGAAAGCCGCCCATGCCGATGGCGGAGACGATCTCGCCTGTGGTGCCGAGCTCGCGATAAAGCATGTCAGGGTGCTGCGGGCGGGTATGAGTAGCCATACGTAAATTGGATGCGAACAGCACGTAATCTTTTCACACGTTTTCACACAAATGTTTGTAGCTGATTGCAAATACCACGTGGCGCCGGTGTATTGTTATGCATCTACGTTCCATGAAAAAAGGAGAAGCACGATGCTGATTATTTTGATTGTTCTGCTGCTGGTGTTTGGCTTTGGCGGTTATCGTATGGGACCTGGTATTGGGTATTACGGGGGTGGGGGCATAAGCCTGATCCTGCTGATCGTCATCATCCTGCTGCTTGCCAAAGTGATCTGAACCGGCACTGACAAGGGAGGTTCCGCTTTGCGGAGCCTCCCTTTTTCGTGGCCGCGAGTTCCTGCCCCTGCCGCTTGCCTTGTGGGCGGCCTTGCGCCGGCGCCGGGCGTGTGCGAAGCTCTCAACACACAGATGCGCGATCCTCGCCACTTCCGCTGTTGTTGTACCTGCCTTGCAGCGATGCCCTGTGTTCTTTAGATCAAACGTTCAGAACCTTCGACACGTTTAGATTTGCTTCTTCTCAAACCCTCCGTTCATCCATACATGCACCGGTCCGACTCTTTCCTCGGAAGCGTCTGCGCCGGAGGTCCCGATGAGGTGTTTGCCTTGACTTCTGCCATAGACCTGCCTGTCCACACGTCCCATGCCAACTCTGCCGGACGGCTCACGCATCTGCGCCTGCTTGAGGCGGAGAGTATTCACATTCTGCGTGAGGTGGCGGCCGAGTTTGAAAAGCCGGTGATGCTGTACTCGATCGGCAAGGACTCATCCGTGATGCTGCGTCTGGCGCAGAAGGCGTTCTTCCCCGGGCCGATCCCGTTTCCGCTGCTGCACATCGACACCGGCTACAAGTTTCGCGAGATGCTGGAGTTTCGCGACAACCTGGCGCGCAGCCTCGGCGTGGAGCTGCTGGTGTGGCGGAATGAAGATGCGCTCGCTGCGGGAGCGAACCCGATTGCGCTGGGTACCAAGCGCTGCTGCGGTTTATTGAAGACGCAGGCGCTGCTCGATGGATTGAACCACTACGGATTTGGCGCGGCGTTCGGCGGCGCGCGGCGGGATGAGGAGAAATCGCGCGCAAAGGAGCGCATTTACTCCTTCCGCGACCGTGCCGGGCAGTGGGACCCGAAGAACCAGCGGCCCGAGCTGTGGAACCTGTACAACGCGCGCACGCACCCGGGCGAGTCCATCCGCGTGTTTCCGCTGTCGAACTGGACGGAGATGGATGTGTGGCAGTACATCCACGAGGAAGCGATCCCGGTGGTCGACCTGTACTTCGCCCGGGAGCGGCCGATGTACGTGCGCGGCGATGCGCTGCTGCCGTCGGAGCAGGATTTCGTGGCCCTTCCGGGTGAAAAGCCGGTGATGGTGAAGTCGCGGCTGCGCTCCCTGGGCTGCAGCCCGTGTACGGGCGCGATCCGGTCTGACGCGGACACCATCCCGAAAATTATCGAAGAGGTGCTGGGGTTCCGCTCGTCGGAGCGGGCAAACCGCGCGATCGACCACGACCAGGAAGGCTCGATGGAGCTGAAGAAGCGGGAAGGATACTTCTAAATGGCTGCTGTGTTCCATGCAGAAGCGGCTGCTTTCAATGTCGAGGGCTACTTGGCCCAGGAGCGCGCGAAAGACCTGCTGCGCTTTTCAACAGCGGGCTCGGTCGATGACGGCAAGTCCACGCTGATTGGGCGGCTGCTGTACGACACGCAGAGCGTGTATGAGGACCAGGTAAAGTCGATCGCCGGCAAAGGTACGACCGCGGTTGGGGTGCTCGACTTGGCGTTGCTGACCGATGGCCTGCGCGCCGAGCGGGAGCAGGGCATCACGATCGACGTCGCGTACCGCTACTTCTCGACCGCGCGGCGCAAGTTCATCATCGCGGACACGCCGGGGCATGAGCAGTACACGCGCAACATGGCGACCGGTGCGAGCACGTCCGACGTTGCGATCGTGCTGGTGGACGCGCGCAAGGGCGTACTGCCGCAGTCACGCCGCCACGCGTACATCACGGCGCTGCTGGGGGTGCGGCGGATCCTGATCGCCGTCAACAAGATGGACCTGGTGGGCTGGAGCGAGGCAAACTTCGACAGCGTGCGCGCAGAGTTCGAAGCGTTTTTCGCGGGTCTGGATCCGGCTGTTCGCGGTGCTGCCGCGCTGCACTTTGTGCCGGTGAGCGCGCTGACCGGCGACAACGTGGTACATGCTTCGCAGGCGATGCCCTGGTACGCAGGGCCGACTCTGCTGGAGTTGCTGGAAAGCATTCCGGCGCTTGAGGGCGAGCAGGCTGCACCGTTTCGCTTTCCTTTGCAGAGGGTCGTGCGCCCGAACCTGGATTTTCGCGGGTACGCCGGGCAGATCGCCGCAGGTACGGTGCGGGTGGGCGACGAGGTGCTGGCGCTGCCATCCGGTCGGCGCAGCAGGGTAGAAAGCATCGTAACGTTCGATGGCGAGCCTGAGTCCGCCACGGCGCCGCAATCTGTAACGCTAACACTGACAGATGAGATCGACCTGAGCCGTGGCGACTTGCTGGCAGCGCCGGACGATCCGGCGCAGGCAGTCACACGCTTTACGGCGTCGCTGGTCTGGATGGACAGTACGCCGCTCGATCCCGATCGACGCTACCTGCTGAAGCAGACGAGCCGCACGGTGCAGGCGCGGGTCCACTCCGTGCGCCAGGTGGCCGGCCTGGGCGCGGGAGACGGCGCGCAAACGCTCGGCATGAACGGCATCGCGCTGGTTTCAGTGGAGACGCTGTTGCCGATCTGCGCGGACACGTACCTGACGAACCGGTATACGGGCAGTTTCATCCTGATTGACCGCGAGACGAATGCGACCGCGGCAGCGGGGATGATCCGTACTCTCGATGAAGAGGCGCAGGCAATGGGCATCGCCGCCGTGTCGAGCGCGGAGCGTACCCTGCGCTGGGGACATACCGGCGCGGAGCTGATGGTGGCCGGCGGCGGTGCGCTCGCCGGCGGTGCATTTATTGACGCGCTGGAGCGAGCACTCTTCGAACGAGGCGCGTGTGTGCTGCGCGCCGGAAGTGCGGGCGCGGCCGCGGCGGGTGCACTGGTGCTTGTGGAAACAAGCGGCCCGCCTGCGTTGACGGTGCGGGCAGGCGGCGCGAGCCGCGTGGCTGCGCTGCCGAGCGATGTCGCGGATGCGGTGACGGAAACGCTTCGCTTCTTGCGAGACATTGAAGTACTGCACGAGAAAGGGATCGCATGAGCACACCACAGACAGTCGTCTCCGGAGAGCTTTCGCTGCGCCCTGAGCTCGCGGCGCAGTGGGCGCATGTCGAGGCGCTGCTGGAGCGCGAGCTGGCTGCTGCTCCAGGGCCGAACGACGCCTGCCTGACATGCAGTTTTCAAGCGGAGGATGTTCTGCTACTGCGGCTGGCACAGAAGCTCAGGCCGCGTATCCCCGTGCTGTTTCTCGACACCGGCTACCACTTCGCGGAAACCTACGCCTACCGGGACCGGATTGCGCGGGAGTGGCGGCTGAACCTGACGAACCTGCAGCCGGCGGCGACAGTCGCACAGCAGGAGGCCGAACATGGGCTGCTGTACAGCTCGGCGCCGGACCGCTGCTGCGGACTGCGCAAGGTCGAGCCGCTGTTCGCTGCGGTGGCGCACTACAAGGTTTGGCTCACCGGGCTGCGGCGCGAGCAGGCGCGCAGCCGGACGGCGCTTGAAGAAGCTGCCGCGTTTCAGCTGCCGAGCGGCGTTACGGTGCGTAAGTTGAGCCCGTTTGCCGACTGGACGACGCGCGATGTGTGGCAGCTTTGCGCGTATCTGGAGATCCCGCTGCTGCCGCTCTACGACAAGGGTTACACCTCGATCGGCTGTGAGCCGTGTACCACGCTGCCGACGGACCCGGACGATCCGCGCTCCGGCCGCTGGGCGGGTAAAAAAGTGGAGTGCGGTATTCATATCCAGCCCGCGAAATAGACGCTGAACGGCATTTCGTCCCACCGGCCCCATCACGGTGTGGCAGCAAAGGGCTAATGGAATACCTCGTCGGTTGTGTCATCGCGATGTTCATCGCGCTTACCGGGGTTGGCGCCGGCACCATCACGACGCCGCTGCTGATCGTGTTCTTCGGCGTGCCGACGCCGGTCGCTGTTTCCACCGGACTGCTGTTTTCAGCGGCGGTCAAGCTGGTGCTGGTGCCGCCCATCCTCGTCCGCAAACAGGTCAACTGGCGTGTGCTGGGGTACATGACACTGGGTGGCCTGCCGGGTGTGCTGCTGGGTTCGCTGTGGCTGCACCACCTTGCGGCGAATGGGCCGGTGCGATTGATGAACGGGGTCCTCGGCGTGGTGCTGGTGCTTACCGCGCTGTACCAGATCGCGTTCTCGTTCCGCACGCCGAAGCTGGCGGGCTCTGCCCCGGACCGGGCGCGCTGGCTGCCGCTGCTGATGTTTCCCGTCGGCGCGGAGGTTGGCTTCTCGGCCGCCGGCGCAGGCGCGCTGGGCACCGCGGCGCTGCTCTCGCTTACCGCGCTTGAACCGCTGCAGGTGGTTGGCACCGACATCTTATTCGGGTTCCTGCTGTCGCTTGCGGGCGGGGGAGCGCACCTGGCTTCCGGTGCCGTCGAACCTGAGCTGCTGAAGCGCCTGATTATCGGCGGCCTGGCCGGGGTAGCCGCCGGTACCTGGGCTTCGCGGTATGTTCCGCGCCGGCCGCTTCGGTTTGCGCTGTGGCTGTGGCTGCTGCTGCTGGGTGGGCAGTTCGTTTACAAAAATGTGCTGGCGCACTGGCTGATGGGCACACGATGAACATCAGGCGGTGCTTCGACCGTTAGGCAGGCCCGAGGATCGCCGGCATAGCCCTGCCGGTACGGAAGGTAAGCCTCGCTATGCCGCTGAACAGCAGGCTGATGCCGACGATGGTGCCCAAGGCCCACACGGAGCTGATGGGCCAGCGCGCCCAGATCAGAATGCCGAGGATGAGCGTGATAATCCCGTTCCACAGAAACAGGCCGGGACGGTGCTGCCGCCGAAGCTGGAAGTACATGACAAGCTCCGCAATGCCTTCAATTACGAAATAGATTGCGAGCAGCAGCGTCAGCGTAAGCAGTCCTCGACCGGGGTGCAGGATCATGTACAGGCCGACCAGCAGGTAAACGATCCCGATCAGCACCTGCCAGGCGACCGCGCCGGCGCGGCGGGCGTGCCAGGCAAACAGCAGGTGGGCAGCGCCTGCAAGCAGCAGCAGCCAGCCGATGATCGCGGTAACGGCAACGCCTGCAACCAGCGGCAGCAAAATCGCGAACACCCCGGCAACGATCAGCAGGATACCGACAATGCTGGACCAGCGGCGCCTTTCAGGGTTGGCCTGGAGTTCCATGGAGTCTGCTGTGTTCATCGGGTGTTCCTTCCACGCGGGGCTGCCTCGTCGAGCGGTTGGATGCGGGGATGGAGCCGATAAGCTACTTCTTTGTCAGCGCGATGCGCGCGAGCACGAAGAGAATGCGGTACGCGGCTTTGACGGAGCCGCTGAGCGAGCCCGCGACCTTCGACACACCGCCGCGGCGCACGCGGCAGGTGGTCGGCACCTCTAGGATATGCAGGCCGTCGCGCGCCGCTTTCATCTGCATTTCAAGGTTCCAGCCGTACGTCATCTCACCCATGCCTAGGTCAGAGAGCGCGCTGCGGGAGATGGCGCGCATGGGGCCCATATCGGTGTAGCGCACGCCGTAGAGCAGGCGCATGGCGGCGCCCGCGAGCCAGCCGGCGAAGACCTGCGAGGCGAGCAGGCTGCCGGGCTCGCGGCGGTGATTGATGCGCGATGCGATCACGAAATCATACCGGCCCGCGAGCACCGGGCCGGCCAGCAGGTGCAACTCCGACGGCATGTCGCTTCCGTCGCCATCCATGAAGACGAGCACGTCCGACGCGGCGTTGAGGGCGCCGGTGTGGCAGGCCTGCCCATAGCCGCGGCGCGGTTCCTCAACCACCACCGCCCCGGCGGAGCGGGCGCGTTCGGCTGTTTGGTCGGTGCTGCCGTTGTCGACGACAATGCACTCGGCCACATGCTGCGCGAGCACTTCGGCCACGAGCGCGGGAAGAGCTGCTTCCTCGTTAAGCGCGGGAATGATGACGCTGATGCGTTTTTCCCCGTCGGCAGGGGTCACAGGCTCCATCGCAGACCGCAGTTGGCGCAGGCCGAGGGCGGCTTGTCGCTCAGCAGCTCGCCGCGGAACTGCTGGTACGCTTCGCCGTTCCAGATTTCGCGTAGGGTCTGCTGGGTCGCATCGCCGAGCGTGAAGCTGCCGTAGCCGTGCATGGAGAACGGTGCGATGCAGCAGGGGATGGCGCGGCCGGTCGCGGTGAAGTACATCAACGCCCAGGGGCGGCGGCACAGCGACCAGGGGCTGTCTTCCCGGCTTTTCTTGATGCTGGTTTCTGGCTCTGTCGCGCCGGACGCGCTGAAAGCGATACCCAGCGTGGCGGCCAGCGCGGCGGCGCGGGCGATCACGGCTTCTTCGTCGCCGGTGGTCTTCTCGAACAAGGCGCTTTCCGGCCGGGCAAGGCCTTTCGTTTCTCCGGAGAAAAACACCAGCCGCTGCAGGTACACCTCGCGCACCTTGACGGAATCCGCGATGCGGACGAAGTCTTCCAGCTGGTCGAGCGTTTCACGCAGGCCGGTGAGCCAGAGCGAGACCCGCGGCAGCTCACTGCCCTGCTCCGCCTGCATCTCGCGAAAGCGGCGGACATTGGTCACGATGCGGTCGAACATATCCTTGCCGCGCACCATCTGAAAGACGCTCGCGTCGGCGGCGTCGAGCGAAACGCGCAGCTCGTCGAGCCCGGCGTCGATGAGTGCCTGCCCGTTGCGCTCGGTCAGCAGGGTGCCGTTGGTGTTGAACAGCACGTAAACGCCGCGCTGTTTCAGGTACGCGACCATGCGCGGCAGGTCTTTCACCAGCATCGGCTCGCCCACGCCGTGGAGCACGACGCGCTTGATATTGGGCGTCTGGTCCACGATCTTCGTGAACAGGTCCCAGCTCATGTCAGCTTCGGGCTCCAGTTCTTCATAGGTGCGGGGGCAGGTGGTACACAGCAGGTTGCAGCGGTTGGTGACCTCGAGATACAGGCAGATAGGTTCCTGCTCGGCGAGGATGGAAAGCTCGTCCTCGGGCTTCTCGAAGTAGCGCCGCATGGGTACCGGGTGGGCGATAGGCTGGGTGGTCATGCGTCCCTCACTTGGGCGTGCAGGTGGGTCTGGCGGTGTGTCGCGGAACGGAGCGCGCGATGGCGCAGCCAGGTGTTCCGCAGCAGGTCGAAGAAAAGCAGGAGAAAAAAGCCTGCGTAGAGCCGGACATTCATACCGTAGATGCCTGCGCCCGGCATACCGAAGCGCGTCGCCAGCAGATACGTGGCGGCAAGCACCATATAAAAAGCCGGACGCCACGGCCACAGCGTCAGAAACGGCAGCAGCCATAAGAAATACCACGGATAGTGCGGCGAAAAGCAGAGATTGAGCGTCGCCGCGAGCACCAGGCCCGAGCGGATGCAGGCGCCGGGGACGGCACTGCGCCGCCACGCCCACCAAGCCATGCCTGCCAGCAGCAGCGCGCACGCCACAACGTATGCCGCCGGGGGAATGGAGACGTGGAGAAAGCGATCCGCCAGCGCAAGCGGGAAGTAGCGAACGCCGGTCTCAAGACCTTCTTCCCGGGCATACGACGGCAGAAAGCCGAGCACGCCGCGCCCCACCGAGAGATACGGCAGGTACCCTGCGACCACGATACCCACGAACAGCAGCAGCGGACCGGCGATGCGCCGACGCCCCAGCGCCGGCAGCAGGGCCGCAGGGTATAGCTTGACCAGCGTCGCGGCGGCGAGCCATGCGGTGGCGCGGAGCGGCCGGTCGCGCAGGCCCGCGTAAAGCGCCAGGGCAATAAACGTCAACGCGGGCCCGTCGACATGGCCGCTGCTCGCGATCTCCCAGACGCAGACCGGGTGCCACGCGTACAGCAGCACCCGCTCAGCCGGCAGCGACAGCAGCCGCAGGCAGCGGATGAGCACCCAGCAGGTAGCGCCTTCAAACGCGATAAAAGCGAGCCGCATGAACACCACACTGGCATGGAGCCGGGCGGTGACGAGAAACAGGAGCTGCGCGCCCGGCGGGTAGATAGTGTGCGCGTACGTGCGCCGGTTGATGAACGGGTAAATGTGGGTGTCGCGCAGAAAGGCGAGGTGCGAGTCCGCGGGGATGTAGCGGAACGGGTTAATGCCGGCGAGCTGCACCTTGCCGTCCCACACATAGCGGTAAATGTCGGTGGAAAGGAATGGCGGATGGAACGCCGCGACCAGACGCGCCGCCAGTGCGACAGCCAAGATGACGGGTAGGGTCCAGCGGTTGATCGCCGAGCGTTCGACCAGCCCGATGGCTCCGAGATAGAGCACCAGCTGGCCGAACAGCCCCTGGGCAAAGCCGTGGACATAGTGGTGGAACTCGCCGGTGCCTGTGCGGATAAGGTCGATGTAGATCAGCCCGAACAGGAGCAGCGCAAGGTTGGTAAGCCACGCGCGGTCAGCAGGGACGGCAGCGCGCAGCCGCACAGCGAGGGTCATGCATGCTCCCCGTCGGTCGCGAGTGTCTGCAGGAGCGCGCGGGTGCAGGGCGCCGGGTAGCCGGCGGGGACCGACGGGTCGCCTGCTGCTTCCTTTCGCAGGCGGGCGAGCGACTGGGCGTCATCGACGTCGTACCAGGTGCGGAGAAGCGTGAGGGGCAGGCTGGCCTCAGCGGCACGCGCCTCTGTCTCATCCGCGACGCGATCCGTGCTCCAGGTAATGTCTGCAAACAGCTTCGCTTCAGGCGAGGTAAGCCCGATCAGGTAGTATCCCCCGTCGTCTGAACGACCCAGCACGACACCCCGGGCCACCGTTCCGGGCGAGGGCAGCAGCACCTGCGCCGCGCGGACGAACTCCGCTGTCGGCACGGTGGGGCTGTCGGAGTCGATGAGGCAGACGGCGGAGTAGCCGCAGGCGAACAGGTCGGCGGCGGTCGAGAGGAGGCGCTCGCCAAAGCCGTCGCCGCGCTGCGGAACCAGCAGGGTGCTCTCCGGAAGAATGCCGGTGAAGGCGTTCTCCTGACCGACCGGCGTGTAGGAGACGACGCAGTCAGCCGGGCATTGCCCGGCAGCCTCACCCAGGTTGGCCAGGGTGTCGCGAAGAAAGTCAGCGTTGAGCGCGGCAGCTTCGTGCGGGGTCAGCGGCGGGCTGAGGCGGGTTTTCACTTTGCCCGCGACCGGCGCCTTGGCCATCACGGTAAAAGCGCAGCGCCGGTGGAACTCTCTGCTGTGTCGGGCGGGGTCCAGAACCCGAAAAGGATGGCTCATGCCGCTTTCTCGCACAAGGCATAGCGGTAGCGCTTGTCCTGCCAGATGCGGACGCCGTGCCAGGGTTCACTGCCGATCAGCTGCTCAAACTCGGCCGGCCCAAGTACACGGCAGTGCACCGGGCGGCTGCAGTGCCTCCTGCCGGTCAAAAGATCGGCGGCGCGCATCAGCCACAGCGGTACGGCCGTGCGCGTGGGGGAAATCGGCTCCGCGACGAAGAACACACCGCCCGGACGCAAAGCGTCGAACACAGCCCGGAAGACCCGGGCGCGCTCTGAAAGGATCAGGAAAAAGCGGGAAGCGATGACCGCGTCCGCGATCTCAAGCGAAGCCGACAGATTGTGTGCATCGGCCTGCAGAAAGCGGCAGTTCAGCAGGTTGGCGCGTGTCGCCTGCTCACGGGCATAGTGCAGCAGGCGCCCGGAGGTGTCGATGCCGGTGGCCTGCAGCGAAGGAAACCGAGCCGCGAGCCGACGGGAGTAAAAGCCCGGGCCACAGCCCAGTTCCAGCAGACGCAGCCCCGGTTGCGCCTCGAACAGAGGCTCGATCGCTTCTGCAATCGCCTCGGTGTGGTCGGCGAACAAGCGCTCCCGGCAGAGCGAATAAAGCCACCAGTACCGGTCGAAAACCGGATCGGCGGGGATCGGTTCAGCGGTCAGTTGGGAAGCGCTCGTGCTCAACTCGCCGTACCTCGCATACATCGACAACCGGCAATGGCAAAAACCGACGCAGCCGGCTGAGTGCGGCGGCACGGTCCGCCGTCTCTAGGCTGGACACACGGTGCTGGCGGGTTGACAGGAAACATTGCTCTCCAGGAAGCCGTGAACGCTGAAACTGTGTGGAACTAAGGTACAGGAGGGCCAGTGGTCCGCGCGAGTAGTCTGTATCGCTCCTCCCACCGGACCAACATAAAAGCGTTGGATGCGCTCGGGGCGAGGGACCAGCCTTATCTGTCCCCCTTCCAGTGATAGCTGGTGAGCAGTTCGCCCTTGTCGCTGATGAGCAGCAGCGCCGCGCGCCCGGCGTCGAGGGTGCCGGAGAAGCTCTTGCCGCTGCGTTCGTCGTGGAAGGAAACCGGCGAGGTCGCTGTTTCCGATGCCAGGACGTAGAGGGTCGCATGCGGCAGTTTAGCCGGGCAGATGAGAATACCCGGGTTCTTGACCTCGGTCGTGTAGGTCGGCGTGACGCCCGCGGTTTTGAGCGCATAGGCGTACACGTCGGCAACGGTCTGCAGTGTGTCGTTCAGCTCAAGCGGAAAGGCCGAGAAGAGCACCTTGCCTCGCCCCAGGGGCATCTCAGACCAGGTTTTTACGTCGGGCAGCACGGCGCGATCGAGCGTCGTCGTTTTCAGCGCTCCATACACGAGCGGGTCGTTTCCGGCGGGCGATTGCATCGTGTCATCCCGCAGTTGCAGCGGCGCGAGCACACCCGGCAACCCGAGCTTCTCAGCACGGTCGGTTGCGTGCAGGTGAGCATCCGCGCTGAACGGGCCGGAGATCAACAGCACCGCGCCGGCGCGCACCCGTGCCTCGATGTCGGACCACGCCTTGTCCGTAAGCCCATACGCCGAGGGCAGGATGATGAGCTTCGGCGTCCCGAGCGTGTCGGTCTGGTACTCGCCGACGGCATAGGCCTCCGTACGGTCGTAGTTGTACAGGGCGCGCACCGCGGCCTGCTGCGCCGCCAGCGCCTCAGTGTTGTACACCGAGAGCTGCAGCGACTGCGGCAGCACGATGGCCACCTGCGGCAGCGTGAATCCGGTCGCGTAAGGCGCAGCAGCGGTGGCGAACCGGCCGAGGTCGCGCATCATGTTTTCCCACACTTTGGCCGAGCCGTCGGAGCGCTCGATGCCGAAGTCCGGCTCGCGCGCCCAGTCCCACTGCATCGCGCCGGAGGAGCCGGCAGCGAAGCCGAGCGCCCACTTGCGCTCTTCAATCGCGGTGCCGGTCAGCTCGTCGTAGCGCCACGTGCCGTCAGGGTTCCAGGCAGGCTGGTAGCCGGTTTCGCCGGTAATGTTCGGCAGTCCGGGGCGCTTCGCGGCGACTGAATCCCACAGCAGCGCTTCATCCTGCCAGTAGGTGTGATTGGTCGTGAAGCCGACACCGGCAGTCGCGTAAAACTGGTTCAGCACGCGGTTGGTCACGCCGCCTTCATCCTGCCCCACGTTGATGAGCTGCGCGCTGCCAGCTTCGCGAATCGCCGCAACCATACCTTTGACCCAGCCGGAGAACATATCCTGCGCGAACAGGTTGTAGTCGAACGCGCGCACTTCATCAGCGTTGCCGTAGCGGTCATAGGTCAGGTCGGTCTGCTTCGGCAGTGGAATGCTGTTCCAGTCGCCGAGCTGGCCCGGCGTAACCCGCCATGCATCCGCAAGCGCATCCAGCTTGACGTAGCGGGCCTCGAGCCACTTGTGCCAGGCGCTTACCTCCGCCGGGTCGCCGTTCGGCACGTTGCCGTGAAAGATGACCTTCGGGTTAGAAAACGACGGTTCGTTGATGAGGTCATACGAAAGCCACGGCACATGCCCGAAACGGCGCACGACCGAGAGCACATAATCGTGCTCGGCGCGAACGGTGGTGGTATCGAGGTAAGGATTTGGGGGCGTGGGCTCGGCAGCGCCGGGCTGGTCGGCATGCCGCCGCGGCTCGCCCACGCGCGGGCTGAAGGCGAAACAGGTAAAGTTGACGGCGATATTGTGGCGGTGGGCCGCGGCCAGGAACGCCTCAAGGTTGCGCAGAAAGCGCTCGTTGGCCTCGCCGGTGATCGGCTCGACGAACTTTCCGTTCGACATCCACACGCCGGTCCGTACAAAGTTCACCCCGTGGCGCTCCATATCGGCGAAATCGTGCTCCCACACGGCGGCGTTGCGCGGGCCGGAGAAGTCCCAGCCGTTCTCCTCGGTGGTGAAGTAGTTGGTGCCGACGGGGAAGAACGGCTTGCCGCCGAGCGACAGAAAGTCGCCATTGGTGGCGAGCGTATCGCCGATCTCGATCGCGCTGAGGTCTTCGACGACCAGGCCGTTCTCGGCAAACTCCTGCGGCGCGGCGCTGCCTGCCGGGGTCCAGGTCGCTCGAATGGTGTACAGGCCCTTGCCGAGCGGCTTGCGAAAGGGCACCGCCGCATCGAGCGCCGTGCCGCCCAGCGAGACCCTGGCGGTGTCGATCACCTTGTCGCCGGCGAGCAGCTGGACCTGTGCCTCACCCGTGCCGGCGCGGCCTTCCGGCTGACGCAGGTGCAGGGTCAGCTCCGGCATCTCGCCAGGCCGCAAAGTGGAGTACTGGGCCTCGATGGAAAAGGCGGTCGCGCCCGCCGCGGCATATTGCGCCGCTGCGCGGATCAGGCTGACGCCGTCAGGCGACGCCCAGTAACCGGGCGCGGGGGTAAAGGGCAGCGCGACCACCCGCGAGCCATTGTGGTCAGCCACAATCACCGGCGCGGCGAGGTGGGTGCCGTCGGACGCGTCGAGATAGCCCAGGCCGTCCAGACGGCCTTCCTCTGCGAAAACCTGCTGCGCGTGGACCGCCAGCTTCGGCAGAAAACCGTAACCGGCCCGCCAGGTGAACCGGTTCGGCTCACTGCCCAGCGGAACCGGGTAGCTGTGGCGAAAGTCGAGCAAACGGCTGAAGCTTTCCTGCGGAGCTTCCTGGGTAAACTCGCCCTCCTTGTCACCCAGCACCGGCACACGCAGCGGCTGGCCGCCGAGCAACAGCAGGTTTCCTCCCTTGTGGAGAAACTGCTCAATCTGCGGCCACGCCGCGACCGGTACGGCGGAGCCATACGGCAGCACCAGCAGGGATGCGCCTTCGAGCGCCGAGCCTGAGCGCAGCTCGGCGACGGTCGCGAAGGTGGGGCGCGCAAGCGCGCCGGTCAGGGTCGCCCGGGGAACCGGCTCCGACGCCACGGAAGGAAAGCCGGGCTGGGCCAGAACGACGATATGCGGCTGCGCGGGCTGTGCGAGGGCAGCGGGTGTCGCGACGAGGCCGGGCAGGAGAAAAGCGAACGCAAAACGCATGGCAAAGTACCTCCGAATGAGTGAAAAGTTGCTGAAAATGATGCATAAAGCGGAAAATCTGCCCCATTTGTGATCAGATCGAGTGATATCTGGAACCCTGTTGAGCAACGCCGGCTTGCATCTTGTTCCCTTGAAATGCTTTATTTTGCGCCTGTGTAACGAAAGTTTGTTGACAAGCGATCAACAAAGGAACCATAATCCGCCCGGATTGTATGAAATCTCTGCTCCCGTATGGGAACGGTACCAAGACGGCGCAAGAGTAAAGCGTCGGCATAACAAAAAGCAAGCTGCACTTCCATTTGCGAGGCCTTATGCACATCAACCAGCACTTCTTCCGCTCCCTGCTCCTTTCCGGCAGCCTTATGGCTGCCGGTGCAGCGGGCGCATTTGCCCAGTCGCCGACCGGCACCATTCGTGGAACGGTTCTCGACGCATCCGGCGCAGCGATTCCAAACGCGACTGTAACCGTAACCAACACGGCGACGAACGAAGCCAAGGTCGCACAGACTGACAGCCAAGGCCGCTACATCATCAACTTCGTGCAGCCTGCGACGTACAGTGCGTCTGCCACGGCTCCGGGTTTTGAGACTGAAAAACAGAACAACATCGTTGTTCAAATCTCCGTAGGCGTCCCTGTCGAGTTCAGCATGCACGTCGCGAACGTCTCGCAGAACGTCCAGGTCAACTCCACGACGCCCCCGCTCGACACGAATACCTCCAGCGTCAACACCGTCATTACCTCCAAGCAGATCAGCGACCTGCCGATCAACGGGCGCAATCCGACTTCGCTTGAAGTCCTGGTTCCCGGCGTCAGCACGGTCGGCGGCGCTTCAACGCCGCACATTGCCGGCTCACGCAATGCCAACAACGAAGAGCAGATCGACGGCATGACCAACATCCTGCCGGAGAATAACGTTGGCAACAACTCTGCCGCTTACACGCCGATCGTCGATTCCGTGCAGGAGTTCAACGTTCAGACCAGTGTGCTGCCCGCCCAGTATGGCCGGTTCTCCGGTGGAGTGATCTCGCTCGTCACCAAGTCGGGCACTAATCAGTTCCATGGCACTCTGTTTGACTTCACGCAGACAGACGCCTTTTACGCCGAGAGCTATTTCCAAACCGTTCCGAACACCCCTTCTCACCTGTACCAGTTCGGCGGCACTGTCGGCGGCCCCATTACAATTCCGCACTTGTATAGCGGACGCGACAAGAGCTTTTTCTTTTTCGCATTTGAGGATTCCAAGCAGGCCTCCGCCGCAACTTATACCGACACAGTGCCCACCGCGGCGGAGCGCACGGGCGACTTCTCCGGCATCCTGGGCGGTCCGATCCTCAACTCTTCAGGCGCGCCTGTAATCAATCCCTGCACAGGTCAACCCGTCCTGAGCGGGCAGATCTTCGATCCCACGACGGCAAGGTCTGTGGGCGGCGTCTACTGCCGGACACCGTTCGCAAACAATCAGATTCCTGCCGCAGGCGCCCCCGGAGGCAGCATCAGCAAGGTCGCCGCTGCCGCGATCCAGTTTTTCCCGCTGCCCAATGCAGGCGCCGGGGCGTTGACCAACAATTACACAGTTACCGGCTCAACCACGAACAACTACTACCACTTCGATCTGCGTCTGGATCATGATTTTGGGTCGAAATGGCATAGCTTCGTGCGCTTTTCCCACCTGAACAATCCGAACACGCCTTTCAACACCTACGGCAATGCCGCTGATCCTACTGGAAATGGCCCGAGCAACTCCGGCGCCTATAGCGCCTCGTTCGACAATGCCATCACGCTTTCTCCAACGTTTGTGATGGATTTGCGCGCCGGCTTCAGCCGGTCGACTGAAACCCGGAGCACTTTCAACACGCCGTTCAACGTGGCTTCGATCGGCCTGCCGGCAGCGATCGTGGCGAACGGGCAGCAGAACGCCTCCGACTTCCCTTATTTCAATCTGAGCAGCGACAGCTTTTCCAGTCTTGGCTCCGGCAACTATGTCAACTATCAGGAAAACCCTTCCGCGGTCGACTTTGACCCTAGTTTTGTAAAGGTCATCCACGGCAACTCGATCACCTTCGGTGGAGAGTACCGTAAGCTCTTCCTCAACTTTTACCAGTACGGGTTCCCCACCGGTCAGTTCGGCGGCATCAATTCGGACTGGACGGAAGACACCCTGAATAATTCCGACGGCAGCGGCAACGCCGCCGCAACCATGCTGCTGGGCCTGGCAGACTATGGCCAGGTTTCGACCGACACCGCGCTCTCGACTTCCAGCACCTACGACGCGCTATTCGTCCAGGACGATTACCAGGCGAGGCCAAATCTCACCTTCAACATCGGCCTGCGCTGGGACGTGGATGTACCGCGCACTGAGCGCCATAACAAGCTTGACTACTGGGACCCCACGCTCCCGTCGCCGCTCGCCGGCGTAATCCCCGGCAACGCGTGCGCTACCTGCGCTAACCTAATGGGCCAGATGGTCTTCGTTGGTACAGCCGGTGCTAAGTACGGCCGTCACCAGGCACCGACCCAGTGGAAGGACTTCGCGCCGCGTGTCGGCTTTGCCTGGAGCGCGGACCAGAAGACCGTGCTGCGTGGCGGCTATGGCCTTGTCTACAATGCCTCTGCCCTGCAAGCGGCCGGCACCAGCGGCGGCGCCGGCACGGACGGCTTCACCACCACAACCAATCTCGATTTTTCCAATACCAGCCAGCAGACCATCAACACGACATTTGACAACCCTGTTCCGGGTGGACTAAATGAGCCGCTGGGCGCAGCGGGCGGCCCCGGAACCTTTCTCGGGCAGGGTATCGCTGACACCTACTTTAACGCCGTCCGCAATCCATATTCCATTCAGGGCAACCTGAACGTCCAACGCGCATTGCCGCTGCAGACCGTGCTTGAGGTTGGTTACATCTACAACCGAGGCAACTTCCTCGTCGACGGCGACCCGGGCGTACCGTACTCCCAGGTCAACCCGTCGTACCTGCCGCTGGGCCAGCAGTTGCTTAACAGCGTCCCCAACCCGTTTTACGGCAAGATTACGACGCCTGGATCACCCTTGGCTGCACCAACTGTTTCGCTCAACTACCTGCTGAAGGCCTTTCCTCAGTACACCAGCGTTTATAGCTACCGCAAGGCCGACTCCGGCTCGCACTATAACGCGATCACACTCAAACTCGACAAGCGGTTTTCTCACGGCTTCTCGCTGCTGGTGTCCTACACTGGCGCCAAGTTGATGGACAATGCCGCGGCTGCGGTCAGCTACATCGGACCTACAAGTGGCAGCTACGCCAACCAGTTCAACCCGCATGGGGAGTTCGGTCTCTCCACGCAGGATGTCTCTCGTCTCCTCGCCATTGGATACGTGTGGGAACTGCCTTTCGGCCGCGGGCAGCAGTTCTTCAACAATGAGGGTGGTTTGGTCGATCACCTGATCGGAGGATGGCAGACCAACGGCATCATCCAGTCGGATTCAGGTACGCCAATTGTCCTAAGTACGGGTGGCAAAGATCAAACCGGACTGCTCACACTGGGTCAGCGTCCGACTGAGATTGCCGGCAATCCAAACCTCGGCAATAAGACGCTGAACCATTACTTCAATACGGCAATCTTCAGCGAGCCCGCTCCATTCGTTATCGGCAACGCGCCCAGGGCTTTGCCCAATGCGCGCAACCCTGGCTACACGGATGCGGATATGTCCTTGTTCAAGAACAACTTCATCGGAGCAGGAGAACGCTACAATCTCCAGTTCCGCGTGGAAGCCTTCAACGCCTTCAATCATCCTAACTTCTCTGCCCCGGATACGAACGTCAACGACGGCTCCAACTTCGGGCGGATTACCAGCACAGCAACCAATCCGAGGCAATTGCAGCTCGCAGTCAAGTTCGTCTACTGAGAGTAAAGCAATTGCCCAACAAACAAGGGACCCATCCGGGTCCTTGTTTGTTTTCCTAAACTCATAAGTTCTTTCAACTATTTCTGGCGCTGCAAAAAGTTTTTACGCGGCATTCGCGCCGTTCTCCGCTGCCTGCGACGGCACATAGTCCGTCAGATCGCGCCGGGCCGGGTCGTTGAGTTTTGCTTGAATTGCCCACAAGCCAGCCGAAGGGGTGCCGATGTAGAAGACCTCTTCGCCGTCGGGCATTGTGTTCCAGCCCTCCTTCATTACGGCGGGATCGTAGCGCTTCAGCATTTCTGTCACGTCGGCATACTCGTAGCCAACCTGCTCTATCTCATCGCGGGAAAGGTGGCCGGGGGCGTAGCGGATGGTGAAGCGGCCTTCGCTCGAGCCGTGGATGAGGTGGGCGACGCCGTGCGGAATCTCCTGCATGTCCGGCTCGGTGCGAAACAGGCGTAGCACGCGCTCAGTGCCGGAGTAGCCGTACTTGCGGATGAGCGCATCGACCTCCGGCTGCTCGCCGAAGCGTTCGATGCCGGGCGCGATGATGAGCAGCTCGCCGCCATCGGCGATCGCCATGCGGGTGCGGTAGACGGCCTTATTGCCGACCCAGGTGGAGCGGAACTCGTCCGGCTGCATGACCGCGACGATCTTTTTGACGGGCTTCTCGAAGGTCGTGATGTTCTGTGCTCGGCTCAGGCGCGCCGCATCGAGATAGGTTTCAAGATCGTCGCCGACAAAGATACCGCTGGTGACGAGTGCGCCGGCTTCGTCGCGGTGCATCACGATCTGCAGGTACACATCGGGCAGCTCCGCGAGGTGGTGCGCTTCCGACCAGTTGTAGCAGGCGCGCAGCGGGGTGACGAGGCAGCCGAGATTGTTCTCGATGCCGTAGACCGCGGCGGCGATGTGCGAGGCGCAGATGGTGTCCTTGCCGCCGAGGCCGATGTAGTAGTTCTTGTTGTGATTCGCAAAGCCCAGCACCTCATGCGGCACAACATGGCCGATGTTGATGATGAGGTCCCACTGCTCGTCCATCAGCTTCGAGTTCAGGTCGACCGGGATCTCCCAGTCTGCGACGCCTTCGGTGGTTTCAGCGACGATCGAGCCGGGGATGGTCGCGACGCGGGTGCAGCCGTTGCGCCAGTCGTGCGCGAAGATGCGCTCCTCGGGAATCGACCCGAACATCCAGCGATTCTCCTCAGGGGTGTGGGGGATGTGCTGGCCGAGCGTCGGGATGACCTCAACATGCGCGTCGGGCAGGGCGTTGTAGAGCAGCTCCGTAATGCGCCCTGCCCCGGAGTGCGCGCGGGTAAGGTCGGGCGGGAGAAGCAGCACGCGCTTCAGCTCGCGTTTGAGCCGGGTGCGCGCTTCCGTCAGCAGGCGAGTGCAGCACTCGGCGATCTGCTCGTCGGAGACATGGGGTGCGGTAACGGAAAACCAGGGCATGGTCGAGAACCTCGCTGACTCCAGTATGCGTGATGTGTCCGCGTCAAAGTTCCTGTGCCGGGAGGAGCTGCGCTACCGGGATTTTGCCGAAACGCGGCACCAGCAGGCGCAGAATGATGAGCGCGAGCAGGTACACGGTCGAGGCGATCACGAACAGGATGGAGTAGCGGTGATAGCGCGTGAGCACCCAGCCCACGCCGCCTGAGAACAGCACCCCGCCGACGGAGCCGGCCATGCCGCCAAAGCCGGTAACCGCGCCGACCGCCTCCCGCGGAAACATATCGGAGACGGTGGTGTACAGGTTGGCCGACCAGCCCTGGTGCGCGGCAGCCGCCAGGCTCAGCAGCGCGACCGCCACCCACTCATTTGTGACACTGCCGAGGAAGTAGACCGGGGTGACGAGCAGCCCCATCATCAGCATGGCGAGGTAGCGGGCCGAGCCGATGGAGATGCCGCGCCGCGCCAGGAACAGCGGGATGCTGCCGCCGCCGATGGAGCCGACCGCCGACATATTGTAGACAATGATCAGCGGGAGCCCCAGGTGTACGAGCCCCAGGTGAAAGCGTCCGTCGAGAAACTTGGGCAGCCAGTACAGGTAGAACCACCAGATGGGGTCGGTAAGAAACTTTCCGATGGCGAAGGCCCAGGTCTGCCGGTAGCCCAGCAGACGCGACCACGGGATCTTCCCCAACTCCTCCGGCACATCGGCGTGGATGTGCGCGTATTCGGCCGGGGACAGGCGCTTGTGTTCGGCGGGTGTGCGATAGCGTACGAGCCACCAGACGATCCACATCGCGGAAAAGGCGCCGGTGATAAGAAACGCGGCTTGCCAGCCGTAGCGAATGGTCACGAAGGGCACGACTGCGGGCGCGATCATGGCGCCGAGGTTTGCGCCGGAGTTGAAGATGCCGGTGGCAAGCGAGCGCTCGCGCTGCGGGAACCACTCGGCGGTCGTTTTGATGGCGGCGGGGAAGTTGCCGCTTTCGCCCAGTCCGAGGAAAAAGCGCGCGATGCCGAAGCCGAGCGCGGTGGTGGCAAGCGAGTGCGCCATCGCCGAGATGCTCCAGATGCCCATGATGATGGCATAGCCGAAGCGCGTGCCGATGCGGTCGATCATGCGTCCGGCGACAACCAGGCCGATGGCATAGGAGAACTGAAATGCCATGACGATGTAGCTGTACTGCTGCTCATTCCACCCGATGCTGTGCTGCAGCACCGGCGCCAGGATGCCGAGGACCTGGCGATCCATGTAATTGATGGAGGTGGCGAAGAAGAGCATCGCGCACACTGTCCACCGCACATTGCCGATACGCTGCGGCATGGTTGCTGTGGCGCCTGGGATGCTTGACAAGGCTTAAGTCCTCGGGTGGGTTTACAGGTTATAGGCGCGGCGGGCGAGCCCGTTTGTAAGCTCGTACGCGATCTCCGCGGCCTCATCTTCATCCAGGCGATGCTCGGCCACCATGCGAGCGAGAAAAGCGCAGTCGACGCGGCGCGCGACGTCGTGTCGTGCCGGGATGGAAAGAAAGGCTCGTGTGTCATCATTGAAGCCGACGGTGTTGTAAAAGCCCGCTGTTTCAGTGGCCTGCTCGCGGAAGCGCATCATGCCCTCAGGGCTGTCGTGGAACCACCAGGGCGGCCCGAGCCGTAGGCAGGGGTAGTGGCCGGCGAGCGGCGCCAGCTCGCGGCTGTAGGTTGTCTCGTCGAGGGTGAACAGGATGAGGGTGAGCGCGGACTCGTTGCCGAATAGGTCGAGCAGCGGCTTCAACGCATGCACATACTCGGTCTGCTGCGGAATGTCGGCGCCGGTGTCTCGTCCGAACTGCCGGTAAACCTTCTGGTTGTGATTGCGTACGGAGCCGGGATGGATCTGCATCACGAGGCCGTCGTCGAGGCTCATGCGGGCCATCTCGGTCAGCATCTGTGCGCGGAACAGTTCCGCATCCGCCGGCGTGACATCCGGTGCAAGCACCCTGGCGAACAGCCTTTCAGCATCAGCGGTTGCGAGCACGGCGGTGCGCGGCGTCGGATGCCCGTGGTCGGTCGCGGTCGCGCCCTGTTGCTTAAAAAAGGCGCGGGCAGCGCGCAGTGCTTTCAGGTAGCCGGTCCAGGTCGCGGTGTCTTCTCTGTACAGCTCGCCCAGCTTCGCGACATTTTTGCTGAAGCCGTCAAACTCAGGATCGACACAGGCATCGGGCCGGAAGGTCGGCAGCACGCGACCTTTCCACCCGGACGCGCGCAGGGCGATGTGAGCGGTCAGCGGGTCGAGCGCGGAGTCAGTTGTCGCGAGCACCTCGATGTTCGCACTGTCGTAAAGCGCGCGCGGCAGAAAGGCGGGTGTCGCGAGCTTTTCTGCGATGGTGTCGTAGGCGTGGTCCGCCGTGGCTGGGGAGAGTCGCTCGTCGAGACCGAATAACTCGCTGAAGACGTAGTCGAGCCACAGGCGTGTGGGCGTGCCGCGAAGCAGATAGTAGTTTTCAGCAAACAGGCGCCACACCGCGCGCGAGTTCGTGACCGGCTCGTCGCTGGCCGCGATGCCGAGCTGCTCCATTGAAAGGCCCTGGCTGTACAGCATGCGGTAGACGTAGTGGTCGGGCAGGATGAACAGCGTCGCCGGGTCGGGGAAGGGTTTGTTCTCGGCAAACCAGCGCGCCTGGGTGTGACCGTGCGGGCTGATGAGAGGCAATCGGGCGACCTCGCCATACAGGCGCCGGGCAATCGCGAGGGTGCCGGGATCGGCGGGGAAGAGGCGGTCGGGATGCAGCAGAGCCATGCGATCCTTTTCAGGTTTCCTGTTCGGCTGCGAGCGCAGGGCCTAAGTTGCTTCAGACCAGCAGTCTAGCTTTTCGCAGCCTTCCCTTGTCAACCGGCGCTACTGGTTTACGCCGCTCGCCAGGAAGCCTCCGTCGATGGCGAGGGTCTGCCCACTCACGAACGATGCTGCCTCTGAAGCGAGGTAAACGGCCGCGCCGACGACCTCGTCCGTTTTCCCGAAGCGGCCCATCGGTGTGCGCATCAGCAGCTCCTTGCCGCGGGGGGTGCTGTCCAGCAGCTCGGCATTCAGCGCGGTGCGGAACACGCCGGGCGCGATCGCATTGACCACCACACCGTGCTTTGACCACTCCACCGCGAGAGAGCGGGTGAGCGCGGCGACACCGGCTTTACTCGCGGCGTAGGCGGCAATCTCGTTGAGCGAAACGAACGTGTTGAGCGAGGCGATATTGATGATGCGTCCGTAGCCGCGCTCGAGCATGGGGGCGCCGAAAATCTGGCAGGCGCGCAGCGTTCCGGTCAGGTTGGTATCGAGAATGTCCTGCCACTCTTCTTCAGGAAACGTGAGTGTGGGAGCGCGTTTGATTTTGCCCGCGCAATTCACCAGGATGTCCACTTTGCCGAAGGCGTCGAGTGTTTCGGCGCACAGACGCTCCAGCGTCGAGCGGTCCGCCACATCCGACGGAAGGCGCAAAGTGCGGCGCCCCAGCGCTTCGATCCTGTCCGCTGCCTCGTATACCTGCTCCGCTCGCCGGGCAGAAGCGACCACATCCGCACCGGCCTCCGCCAGACCGATCGAGAGTGCGAGGCCTATGCCCGAGGTGCCCCCGATAACGACGGCGGTGCGTCCGGCGAGGCTGAGCTGATCCTGTATGTTCAACGCATTTCCTTCCTTTTCGGGTGAATGACAGGCTGAAAACAGCAGAGATCAGGATGGTATCGCATGCACGCGCGGCCATTCTATGTGCCGAGAAACAGCGGTGCGATATGCCGGTCGTACAGGTTGCCCGTCACATTGCCGGCGATCACGGCTTCGTTCGCTTTCAGCAGGTCCAAATAACGAGGGCCGAGCTTTGCCGCCACCTTGAAGCCGACGTGCAGCAGCTGCCGAAAGCTCGGGTTGTAAAGCAGCGACTGCTGATTGTGGCGAAGTGCGCCCGTAAACTGCCCGGCGCTCCAGCCTGCTACCTCATTCGGAGACGGCAGCTTTGCCGGATCAATATCAATCACGGTTGCATACGGGCCGCACAGCTCATCACGATGCGCATGGGCCTCCGCGTAGATCTCCTCGGTGAGCGCCAGCCCGGCACCGCCTGCTTCCGCCAGGCCGATCAGCTCCTCAAGCCAGTTTGTGCCCGCGGTCTTGAGGTGTACCCCGGTGTCAAAACGCAGCATTGCTTCGCGCATCGGTTTGTAGATCGAGAACTTGTCAGAGCCGGAGTGGACGCTGAGCTTGAGACTGGCGGGCAGGCTGTATGTTTTGACGGCGTATGCGATCGCCGCGATATCGTCGGCAAACTCGCGCGCAAACTGCGCCAGGTCGCCGACATAGTCCACGCCTTTGTTGAACCGCCCTGTAAACTTCGGCGCAATCGTCTGGATCGGAATGCCGTGATCGGCAATTGCCGCGAGGATGATCAGCAGCTCGGCCGGCGTCTGTGGCGAGTCGGTCTCGTCCATCGAGACCTCGGTGACGAAGCTGTCTTTCCCCTTCGCGGCTTCTATCTTCGCGTAGATCACGGCTGCCGCTTCGACCGCCGCGAGATACTTGAGAGCAGTCGCGCGCAGGAACGTTTCCGTAATCTCGAACGGTTCGACGCCCGGCAGATCGAGCCGGCCCACCAGCTCCCGGTGCCTGCCGATGAACGCGTCGATCGACTCAGGCGACGCAGGCTTGCCGATCTGGTCGGCCACGTCGAGGGTGAAGAAGTCGCAGGGCGCCAGGTATCGGTCGACCGTCGCGGTGTTGATGTGGTCGGCGTCGCAGAAGTACGGGTGTCGCCAGCCGAGCGCCCGCACGGCATCGTCCGCCGCCGCGCGGGTCGCGGCTGGCTCCGAGTGGATGATCGTGTGCTCGCGGTTGCTTTTATTCCAGACCGGGATGACCTGCACCCCGGCTGCTTCAGCAAGCCGGCAGGCTGCGAGCTGGGCGCGGGCCTGATGCCCGAAGCGGTCGCCTACGCCAATCGAGTACCTGGGGAGCTGCACGTTGGAAGCCTTTCCAGTGCGATATGCAGGCACCATTATAAGGTCTGGCAAAGCAGGCCGTCCAAGGCGTCCAGGCGCTTACAGGAGCCGCGTACGTATCGCTCTTGATACCATCAGGTCGCATGCCCGCCTCGCTCAACAATGCCCCGCAGTCTTTGCTCGCCGTGCGCGAGCTGTCGGTTCGCTTCGGAAGCACGACGGCGCCGGCAGTCGATGCGCTCTCCTTTTCAATCGCGCAGGGTGAGTCGCTGGGATTAGTGGGCGAGTCGGGATCGGGCAAGTCCGTCACCGCGCTCGCCATTCTCCGACTGCTGCCGGAGGCTTCCACGCAGATCGGGGGCTCCATCCGCTTCCATGCGGGAGCGGCAGAGCAGGAGCTGTTGACGCTGGGGCCGGAGGCCATGCGGTCGCTCCGCGGCCGCGAGATCGCCATGATTTTCCAGGAGCCGATGACGGCGCTGAATCCTGTGATGCCGGTCGGCGCGCAGATAGCCGAAGCGCTGCGCGCGCATCACCCGGAGCTGAGCCGATCTGCCATTCGCGATGCGGTGCACGCGGCGATGGAGACGGTCGCGCTGCCTGATCCGCTGCGCCGCTCGCGCGACTATCCGCACCAGTTTTCAGGGGGGCAGCGGCAACGCATTCTCATCGCCATGGCCATTATTAACCGGCCGAGACTGTTGATCGCCGACGAGCCTACCACCGCGCTCGACGTAACGGTGCAGGCGCAGATCCTGGAGCTGCTGCAGCGCCTGCGCGAGGAGTACGGGCTTGCCATGCTTTTCATCTCGCACGACCTCGCCGTGGTGTCGCAGGTGGCTGACCGCGTGGCCGTGATGCGCCACGGGATCTTGCTTGAGCAGGCGCCGATGCGGACCATTTTCCACGATCCGGTACACCCCTACACGCAGGCCCTGCTGCGGGCGATCCCGACCATGGATACGCCGCTCGACAGCCCGCTTGCGACGGTCGCCGCCGAGCCCGGCTGGCGCACGGGCGTGCTGCGCGAGCATGCCCCGGGTCACTGGGTGCGTTCGCTCTAAGCTCGCAAGCAAGGTGCTGGCGGGAGTACTCTAACGCGAGACAACCTCCATGCGCGTCCTTCTGCTTTCTGACATCCACGCCAACCTCCAGGCGCTGCACGCCGTGCTTGAGCATGCACCCGCGCACGATGCCGTGTGGAACCTGGGCGACATCGTCGGCTACGGCGCTAATCCCAATGAGGTGATTGAGCGCGTTCGCAGCCTCGGCCCCACGTTCGTACGAGGCAACCACGATCGCGCCTGTTGCGGCGCGACCGATATCGACGGCTTTAACCCCGTGGCCGCCCGTGCCGCCCGGTGGACCCAGTGTGTCCTCTCAGCCGAGCACATCGCATGGCTGCGCCACCTGCCGGCGGGTCCGGTGCATCCGCTGGAGCAGCCCGACGCGGCACGCTGCGTACATGGTTCGCTCCTCGATGAAGACGAATACATTCTGTGTGCGCGTGACGCCATGCACTCGCTCGCACTGCCCGGCGCCGCCATCAACTTCTTCGGACACACCCACCTGCAGGGCGGCTTCGCCACCGATGGCGAGCAGTGGTATCGTCTGGCACCCGATTACGAGACCCGCGACGCGGCGGAAACCTGGGAGCTGCAGCTTTCAAGCGGCGCCCGGTACATGCTCAATCCCGGCTCCGTAGGCCAGCCGCGCGACGGCGACTGGCGTGCTGCCTGTGCCGTTTACGACACGGAGCGGCGCACCCTGCTGTTCTGCCGGATGCCGTATGACGTGCGCGCGGCACAGGAAAATATTCTGCGCGCCGGCTTGCCCGACCGGCTGGCCTCGCGCCTGCGCGACGGGCGCTGAACCGGAGCGCCTGTTTTGAGAAGATAAAAAGATGCCTCACAGCTTCGCGCAGCGTCCGGCGGTCGGTGTCGACTTCGGCACGACCAACTCTTCTGTAGCATTGGCGGTGGCAGATGGCTCGGTGAAGCTGGCGCGGTTCGCAACCCGCGGCGAGCCGACCGAGTCCTACCGCTCGCTGCTGTACTGTGAGCGCGACGCGAAACACCATACGCACACGTACTCCGGGCCGGCGGCGATCGAGCGCTACCTCGACGGCGAGGATGTGCAGCGCCGGCTGATTCAGTCGCTCAAAAGCTACCTGCCCTCGCGTACGCTTACGGGCACTGAGGTTTTCGGCCGTCACTACACGGTTGAAGATATGCTGGCGCGCATCCTGCGCTCGCTGCGCGTCGAAGCGGAGAGCGCCTTTGGCACCTCTGTCGAGCGCGCCCTGGTGGGTCGGCCTGTGCGTTTTGTAGGTGCCGAGAGCGCGGACGACGAGGCTTTCGCGCTGGCTCGCCTGGAAGATGCCTGCCTGCGCGCCGGCTTCAAACAGGTGCGCTTTGAGCACGAGCCGGTCGGCGCGGCTTACGCGTACGAGGCCACGCTCGACCACCGGGAACTGGTGCTCATCGGCGATTTCGGGGGCGGCACCAGCGACTTTTCGCTCCTGCGCGTCGGCCCCGGCAGCTCCGCGCAAGGGCGCGTGCTTGGCACCTCCGGCGTAGGCCTCGCGGGGGATGCGTTCGATGCCAAGCTGGTGCGCCACCTTGTGTCACCCGCGCTCGGCGCCGGTTCCATGGAGCGCTCAGGCGGCAAGCTGCTGCCAGCGCTGCCGGCCTGGATTTATGCCAACCTTGAGCGCTGGCACTATCTCTCCTTCCTTCGCACCCGCAATGTCACGGAGATACTGAAAGGCGCACAGGCGCGCGCCCTCGAACCGGAAAAGATCGCGGCACTGCAGACGCTGATCGATGAAGACCTGGGCTTCCAGCTCCACGGTTCTGTGCAGCGGCTTAAATACGCGCTGTCGCTAGAGCAGGAGGCCGAGTTCCGCTTCGAGGAAAGCGGCCTGCAGCTCAGGATCCCGGTCACGCGGCAGGAGTTTGAAACGTGGATTGAGGAAGAGCTTTCCGCAATTGCAACCGCCGTGGATACATTATTCAGCAGCACGGGCATTTCGCCGTCCGCTATCGATCGCGTGTTTTTGACGGGTGGCACTTCGTTCGTTCCCGCGGTCGAACGGCTTTTCGCCGAACGGTTCCGCCCGGAGCGAGTACGGCGGGGCGAAGCCTTTACCTCGGTTGCCCACGGACTTGCGCTCCGCGCGCGGCAGCTCTTCTAAAAGATGGCTCCTTATGGCCGAGAGGCTAGCGCCGCCGGCGGCCAGTCCGTATAGCCGTGCTCGCCCCCGCCATACCAGTACTCCTTCGGAGCATCGGCAAGCGGCGCGCCTGACCGTAGCCGCTCCACCAGGTCGGGGTTTGCGAGAAACGCCCGGCCGAACGCGATCAGGTCTGCCTTGTCTTCGCTGAAAGCCTTCGCCGCCAGTTTCAGCGAGTACTCGTTATTGGCCATGTACGGTCCGCCGAACCGTTCGCGCAGCGCGGCGAAGTCCACCACATTGCCCGGCACCTCGCGGGTCTGCATGGGCGTGCCTTCAATCACGTGCAGGTAAAGCAGCCCCAGCTTTTTCAGCTCGTCGACATACCGGCCGTAAACCTCGTTGGGGTTGCTGTCGAGCCTGGTGCCGCCCGGCTGCGTGCCGCCCGGCGAGATGCGGATGCCGACCTTCTTCGCATCACCGAAACCCTCGATTACTGCCCTGACCGCCGCAAGCGGAAACCGCAGGCGATTCTCGATAGAGCCGCCGTACTCGTCGGTGCGCAGGTTGGTCGTGTCGCGCACCCACTGGTCCAGGAAGTAGTTGTTCGCCGCATGGACCTCGACGCCGTCGAAGCCTGCTGCACGCGCGTTCGCCGCGGCGTGGCGGTATTCTTCAATAATCGCCGGAAGCTCTGAAGCCTCGAGCGCGCGCGGCGTCACATGGTCCTGCAAACCGTCATTGGTAAACGCCTGGCCCTCGGGCTTTACGGCGGAGGGCGCAATCGGCAGCGCTTCTTCCGGCTGCAGGCTGGGGTGCGAGATGCGCCCGGTGTGCCATAGCTGCAGGAAGAACAGTCCTCCGGCCCGGTGTACGGCATCGACCACGGGTTTCCACGCGCTCACCTGCGCTTCGCTCCAGATGCCCGGCGTGAGCGCATAGCCGCGCGCCCGCGGCGAGATGTTGGTGGCCTCGGAGATGACCAGGCCTGCATCAGCGCGCTGCGCATAGTACTGCGCCGCGAACGCCGGCACAATCCCTTGCTCGCTCGACCGGGAACGCGTAAGCGGCGCCATCACGATGCGGTTTGCAAGGTGGAACGGACCAAGTTCGTAGGGCTCGAAAAGCTGGGACTGTGGCATGGCAAATCCTTGAGTCGTGCGGTTTACACGTCTGCGTTTTACGCATTGCGTGTCCATGCAGATGCATGGAATGGGACACTTGATGCAGACCTGGCCGATGTCGTGTGGCTGGTGGAGGGTTTGTAGCCGTGTCACAAAACTGGATTGTGTGGTCCCTGCTGTCGGCTGTTTTCGCCGCCGCCACCGCGTTGCTGGCCAAGCTTGGTGTGGCCGGCGTTGACTCAAACCTTGCGACCGCGATCCGCACCACGGTCGTCGTGCTGTTTGCCTGGGCCATCGCGCTCGCGTTCGGTTCGCACAAAGTTATGCAGCAGATCGCGCCGCGCACCTGGCTATTTCTGGGGCTCTCCGGCCTGGCTACCGGCCTGTCGTGGCTTTGCTACTTCCGCGCGCTGCAGCTGGGCCCGGCATCGCGCGTGGCGCCGGTTGACAAGCTCAGCGTCGTGCTGGTCATCCTGCTCGCATGGCCTGTGCTGGGTGAGGCCATCACCTGGCCCAAGCTCGTTGGTGGCGTACTGATCGCGGCCGGGGCGGTGGTGCTGGCGTTCGCATAGCCGCAAGCCCCAGGTAAAGAGGTGCGATACACTCGCTCCAAACTTCAGTGCCGCGCATCGACGCGCAGGAATCGAGGGAACGCTTGCTGAACGAGTCTGAGCAGGAGCAGGGTGCAAAAGCGGCGCACGCCGGTGAGGCCAATCCCACGCGGCGCCGCTTCCTGGCACAGGGAGCAGCCGGCGCTTTGGGCGCGGTCGTAACGCAGCGGGCGCTCGCCCAGAGCGGTACCGACGCGACCAGCCACGCCTTACCGCCCGGAGCGCCGCCCGCGTTTGGAACAGCGCCGGCGGCCGGCCCTGAAGTTTCAGCCGAAACCTTTGCCCAGGCGCAGAAGCTGGTGGAGGTCGAGTTCTCCGCCAAG
The DNA here is from genome assembly GCA_965276625.1 of Acidobacteriaceae bacterium. Classification (GTDB taxonomy): domain Bacteria; phylum Acidobacteriota; class Terriglobia; order Terriglobales; family Acidobacteriaceae; genus EB88. The sequence continues at coordinate 400,593 of CBDIBB010000002.1, read as the reverse complement.
GACCTTGCGGAGGCAGCCGGCAACTGGCGCCAATCGATGGCGCCGCTGTACGAGCGTCGTGTGGGTCCACGCAAGGTTCCGCTGGCTGACTCTGTTGCTCCGGCCAGCGTGTGGCGCCCGTTGCTACCGGGCCAGCAACTCGTCGCTGCCGCGCAAAGCAACACATTCATTCCCTCGCCCCTGCCTAGGCGTCCGCTGCCCGCCGGCGACGAGGAGATCGCGTTCGCCACGGTGCCGCAGCTGGGCGCGTGGCTCCGGTCGAAGCAGATCAGCGCCGAACGGTTGGCAAAGCTCTACCTCGCGCGGCTGGAACGCTTCAACCCGAGGCTCCGCTGCGTCATTACCCTTACGCCCGAGCTCGCACTGGAGCAGGCGCGCCGGGCCGATGCCGACCTGGCCCGCGGCCACGATCGCGGCCCGCTGCACGGCGTTCCCTGGGGCGCGAAAGACCTGCTCGACACCGCGGGGATCCGCACCACGTGGGGCGCCGAGCCGTACCAAAACCGTGTGCCGGCAAAGAACGCCGTCGTCGTCGAGCGCCTGGCCGAAGCCGGCGCGGTGCTTGTTGCCAAGCTTTCACTCGGAGCGCTCGCGCTGAACGACGTCTGGTTCGGCGGCCAGACCGTGAATCCCTGGAACACTGACGAAGGCGCATCCGGCTCGAGCGCAGGCCCCGGCGCCGCGGTCGCCGCGGGCCTGGTCGGCTTCGCGATTGGTTCCGAGACCGGCGGCTCCATCGTAAGCCCCAGCATGCGCTGCGGGGTCACCGGCCTGCGCCCCACCTACGGGCGAGTCGCGCGCACCGGCGCCATGACGCTCTGCTGGTCGCTCGACAAACTTGGCCCCATGGCCCGCGGTGTTGAAGACACGATGCTCGTGCTGCAGGCGATCACCGGGCCCGATGCTGACGATGTCGCCAGCGTACCCAGCACCCTCGCGTTCGATGCGACCAGCGGCGTTCACGGTCTGCGCGTGGGCTACTTCCCGCAATGGATGCAGCATCCGCCCGCGACCGACGTTGATCGCGCGGTGCTTGCCAGGCTGCCTTCGCTCGGCATGCAGCCCGTGCCTGTCACCCTGCCGGACTGGCCGTATGATTCGCTCGATCTGATCCTGTTTGCTGAAGCGGCGGCTGCGTTTGAAGAGCTGACCCTGTCGCACCGGGTCGACCAGCTGAAGATGCAGGTGCCGGACGCATGGCCCAACTCCTTCAGGCAGGCGCGCTTCCTCTCCGCGGTCGATTACGTGCAGGCCGATCGAATGCGTCGCCGCGTAGCCATGGAAATGGCTCGCATCTTCAGCACGGTCGACGTGCTGCTGGTGCCATCGCTGCGCGACGAGATGCTCACCATCACCAACTTCACCGGTCACCCGTCACTCACGCTGCGCGCCGGCTTTGTCGAGATAAGCGAGGCGCGCAGCGACTGGGCGCCCGACCCGGCCCACCCGCTGCCCCATTTCTCGCCGCCGCGCCGCGTTCCGCACGGCGTCACCTTCATCGGCCGGCTTTTCGACGAAGGCACCATGGCCGCCGCGGGGCTCGCGGTGGAACAGGCAATGGGCGTCGCCGCCGAACACCCGAAGGGATTCTGACGCACAAGAACCGTCCTTTTACCCTTTCGTCATGAGGCAGCCCACGCGCCTGCTGGCGCAATGCTACTGCTTTGCATAGACTTGGCAGCGGTAGTTTTGTGGTTTTTTTGAGGGGCGGCTGGATGAAGAGCAGGATGAGATTTTCTGGAACGTTGACAATGATGGCATTGCTGGGAGCGGGCGCTCACGCGCAACGGACAGTCGCACAGCACCATCTTGCAGAGCAGCGCCAGGCGCAGGACAGCAAAAACATTGCAGAGATGCCCTGGATGAACAAGAGCCTCTCCCCGGACGAACGCGCCGACCTGGTGCTGAAACAGATGACGCTCGACGAGAAGATCGGCCTGCTGCACGGCAACGGCATGGCGCATGCCGGCAACTGGCAGATGCCGCTTACGAAGATGTCCAATGGCGGCGCGGGTTACATTGCACCCATTGAGCGGCTGGGCATCCCGGGCATCGATATGTCAGACGCGGCGTACGGCGTGCGCTCCTCCGGGGAGAATGGCCGCTACTCCACCGCGCTGCCGGCCAATGACGGGGCAGCCTCCAGCTGGGACCGCAAGGCTGCCTATGAGTACGGCGCCCTGATTGGTCGCGAGCTGCGCGCGCAGGGTTACAACATGACGCTCGGAGGCGGGGTCGACCTGACGCGTGAGCCGCGCAATGGCCGCACCTTTGAGTACCTGGGTGAGGACCCGGTGCTCGCCGGTACGCTTGTCGGCCAGCTCATGACCGGCGAGCAGGCGCAGCATGTTATCGGCGACATCAAGCACTACGCCATCAACGACCAGGAGACAGGCCGCAACATCGTCAATGCCGTCATCTCGAAGCGGGCCATGCGCGAAAGCGACCTGCTCGCGTTCCAGATAGGCATCCGCGATGCGCAGCCTGCGGCGGTGATGTGCTCCTACAACCGCGTCAACAGCGATTACGCCTGCGAGAACGATTACCTGCTCAACGAGGTGCTGAAGCGCGACTGGAAGTTTCCGGGCTTCGTCCTGTCGGACTGGGGCGGCACGCATTCGACCGTCAAGGCGTCGCACGCGGGCCTCGATAACGAAGAGCCGATGGACGAGTTCTTCGGGCCGAAGCTGAAGCAGGCCGTCGAAGACAAGCAGGTCTCCATGGCGGAGATCGACGACCACGCGCACCGCATGCTGCGCTCCTACTTCGCCTCCGGTGTCGTGGACTACCCGGTCCAAAAAGGTGTCGTCGATGTGGAGCGCGACCTGGACGTGGCGCAGCACATTGAAGAGGGCTCTATCGTTCTGCTCCGCAACGAGAAGAACATCCTGCCGCTTGACGGCGCGAAGGCACACTCTATCGCGATAATCGGCGCCCACGCGGATGTGGGTATGCTCTCCGGCGGCGGCTCCGCGCAGGTCGACCCGCCGGGTGGAAACGCGATTGCGGCGCCGGGCGAAGGCAGCACCCACTGGCAGGAGCATATCTGGTTCCCGACTTCGCCACTGCGACAGTTACAGAAAGCCATGCCCTCCGCGAAGATTGAGTTCAACGCCGGCGAAGACCCGACTGCGGCTGCCGCTCTTGCAAAGAGTGCGGATGTCGCCATCGTGTTTGTGCAGCAGTGGGAGAGTGAGGGGATGGACCTGCCCACGCTGGCGCTGCCTGACAACCAGGACGCGCTTGTGGAAGCAGTTGCCGCCGCCAATCCGCGCACCATTGTCGTGCTTGAGAATGGCTCGCCTGTGCTGATGCCATGGGCCGGCAGGGTCGCAGGTATCGTCGAGGCATGGTACGGCGGTTCGCGTGGCGCCACCGCCCTGACAAACATCCTTACGGGCGCGGTTAACCCCTCCGGTAAGCTGGCCAACACGTTCCCCATGAGCGACGCCGACCTGCCGCATCTTACGATCGCTCCGCTCCCGGCAGAAGACGAAGGCCAGGGCTCGAGCGCCGTGAACGCGGGCAGCAACGCGCGCTCGCAGTACAGCGTACACTACGACGAAGGCTTGAAGGTCGGCTACAAGTGGTACGACGCGGAGAACAAGCAGGTGCTGTTTCCGTTCGGCTTCGGCTTGTCGTACACCAGCTTCAGCTACTCCGGCATCCGGGTCACACCGGGTGATAAGCCGACAGTTTCTTTTACCGTGAAGAACACGGGAAAGCTCGCCGGGTCTGAGGTTGCGGAGGTGTATGCAATGCTGCCCGCCGCCGCGCAGGAACCGCCGAAGCGCCTGGTCGGTTTTGAAAAACTGATGCTGCAGCCCGGCGAGAGTCGCGAGCTGACGATTGCCATTGACCCGCTCTACCTTTCCATCTACGACGATGCCAGTGGAAAAATGAAGGTGTTGCCGGGTGCGTACACGTTTGCCGTCGGCGGTTCGTCTGCCGCACTGCCGCTCAAGCGGGAGGTCTCGCTCGACGCGTCAATGTGATTGGGGGGTGAGCCGGACGCGTGATTTTGAGCTGGACGCCGAATCAAAATGCGGCTCTGTACGCAACCGCGTATACACTGTTCGCACCTATGAGGATTTTTACTTCCCGCCCCAGCCGCGCCTCCGCCCTCGCTCCACTCGCCCTTGCCGCGACCACGCTGTTTGCCCAGGGCAAACAGCCGCAGCCTGAGCCGACACCGATGCCGCCGGCGATCGTCTCGCCTGTCGATAAGCCTTATGTCGGGCCAGTCAAACTGAGCGTCGATCTGAGTAACAATGCCGATCGTGTCGCCCGTGTGCGCGAGGAGATACCAGTCGAAAAAGGCGCGAAGGAGATGGTGCTTTTATATCCGGAGTGGATCCCGGGTAACCACTCGCCTACCGGCCCTATCTCGTCGCTGGGCGGCATCGTGACGACGGTAGACGGCACACGGGTTCAATGGGTGCGGGATCGGGTCAACGTCTATGCCTTCCATATACCGCTTACCGCGGGGGCAAAAACAGTCGGCGTGAGCTTCGACTATCTATCGCCGGTGCGGCGCAATGAAGGACGCATCGAGATATCGGATGAAATTGTAGACCTGCCATGGAACGAGGTTTTGATGTATCCGGCGGGCTACTTTTCGCGGGATATCCCGTTCGAGACAACGCTGAAGCTGCCAGACGGCTGGAAGTATGCCACGGCCCTCGAAACGGCGTCGGACGCGGGTTCAACTGTCACGTTTAAGCAGACGATGCTGAATACACTTGTTGACTCACCGCTGTACGGAGGCAAGTACAACAAGCGAGTCGACTTATCGCCGTCGCCCACGGATACCGTCCACCTGAATGTGTTCGCCGATGCGCCGGAAGACCTGGAGATAACCCCGGACGAGCTCGACAAGCACAAGCGCCTGGCTGCGGAAGCGGATAAGCTTTACGGCTCGCATCACTATGACCACTACGACTTCCTGCTCCTGCTGAGTGATAAGGTCGGCGGCGTAGGGCTCGAGCATCACCAGTCGAGCGAAGACGGGCAAGGGCCTAAGTACTTTACCGACTGGGCCGCTGGGATCGCAGGCCGCGACCTGCTGGGACACGAGTACACGCACTCATGGAATGGTAAGTTCCGCCGCCCGGCTGACCTATGGACGCCTAACTTCAACGTGCCGATGCGCGATGACCTACTGTGGGTATATGAAGGTATGACACAGTACTTCGGCAATGTGCTGACAGCGCGCTCCGGGATGCGCACTCCAGAAGAAACGCGCGATGTGTTTGCCCGCGTAGCCGCAGGGTTTGAGGCAAGCCCGGGCCGCGAGTGGCGGCCGCTGGTGGATACGACGAACCAGCCCACGGTTTCGCAGCGGCGCCCCGTAAGCTGGGTTAGCTGGCAAAGGCCGGAAGATTACTACACCGAGGGCGAGCTAATCTGGCTCGACGCTGACACGAAGATACGCGAGCTCACCAACGGCGCTAAGTCGCTGGATGACTTTGCCAAGCTTTTCTTTGGTGTTTACAACGGCAGTTATGTCACGGACCAGTATCACTTCGAGGACGTGGTGAAGGCACTGAACACGGTTGCGCCATTTGACTGGGACGGGTTCCTGAAGCAGCATGTGTACGATCTGCATCCAGCGGTTCCTGAGGATGGCTTTACGCGTGGCGGCTACAAGCTGGTCTACACGGATAAGCCGACGCCGTGGGTTGAAAAAGCAGAGGCGCAGTACGGCTATGCGGATTTCACGACGTCGCTTGGCTTCTCTGTAGGCTCGCGTCGCGGCGGCGGAGGCGCTTCCGGGGCACTGGGCGGTGTTGCGTGGAATAGCCCCGCATTCAAGGCCGGCGTTACACCCGACATGCAGATTGTGTCGGTCGATGGCAAAGCCTACACCGGCAAGGTGCTTACGGACGCGATCGTTGCCGCCCAAAAGAGCAGGCAGCCGATCCAGCTGCAGTTCCTGAAAGGCGAACAGTACACCACCATCGCCATGCCGTACTACGACGGGATGCGCTATCCATCGCTGCAACGCGTCGACGGCACGCCGGACCGGCTCGACGACATCCTGGCGCCGAGTAAGAGTCCGCTTCCGGCGATGTAGCTTTGTACTGTTTGAGACGTGTAATGAACGGCCGCTCTTCTGCCCGGAGCGGCCGTTTTCTTTTCCATACCACTCCCGGCACAGGATAATCACATATGCGTTCTTTCCTTCGTCCCGCTCTTTGTTTTCTGCTGCTCGCAACTCCGTGCTTTTCGGCGCTCGCACAATCGAGTGCGTATGACTCAGTTGACCCGATGATAGGGACAGGGGCGGAGGGACACACGTTTCCCGGGGCCGTGGTGCCGTTCGGGATGGTGCAGCTAAGCCCCGATACGCAGATCAACTCGTTCAAGCATAGTTACAAGTGGGCCGCAGGCTACCGGTATGAAGATACGACAATCCTGGGCTTCTCGGCTACGCATTTTTCAGGAGCGGGTCACTCGGACTTAGGAGATTTTCTGCTGCAACCAGTCTCCGGAGAGGTGCGTCTTGAGCCAGGCGAGATCGACAAGCCTGCATCGGGTTATCGGTCCCGCTTTTCGCATGAGACCGAGCAGGCGCATCCAGGTTACTACGCGGTCACGCTCCAGGACTATGGAATCCGCGCAGAGCTGACGGCTACTTCACGCACTGGGGTGAGCCGGTTCACTTATCCTGCTGATAAGCCCGCGCACATCCTGCTGGACATGCGGTCGTCTATCTATAACTACCCGGGCAAGGTTCTCTGGTCGCGGGTGCGTCTGCGGAAGGATGGCACGGTAACCGGCATGCGGGAGACGCGGGGCTGGGCGCCGGGGCGGCAGCTTTACTTTGCCATGCGATTCTCGGCTCCCGTAAAGGAGCACTCGCTGTATGACAATGAGCCGGTGCCCGTGCCGTATCACGGCTTCAAGGGCCCGGGGACGACGCCTGAGAACACGCAAAGCATTGAAGGCAGGGGGCTCGAGGCAGTGTTCTCGTTCGGGACGCTGCACACTCCGCTTACCGTGGCGATGGCAATTTCTCCGACAGACGAAGCGCACGCGATTGCAAACCTCGATGCAGAGGAGCTGAAGCTGGACTTTGACGCAACGCGAGAGAAGGCGCGCGCCGCGTGGGAGAAAGCCTTGCAGGTAATGGATGTAAAAGCAGACCAGGCGACCCGGGCAAACGTTTACACCGGGTTGTATCATGCCTTGCTTTCGCCGTCGCTCTCGATGGACGTGGACGGAAGTTATCGAGGACCGGATAATCAGGTGCACACCGCGAAAGGCTTTGACTTTGTATCCAGCCTCTCACTATGGGACACATTTCGCGCGGAACAGCCTTTAATGACGGTGCTCGAGCCCCGAGCGCGGACAGAGGATCTGGCGCATTCCATGCTGGCTTCGCAGCAGGAGAGCCCGTTCGGCATCCTGCCGGTGTGGCAGTTCCAGGGGATCGAGACGTGGTGCATGATCGGGTATCATGCGGTCCCCGAGTTGGCAGACGCAGTCATGAAAGGTTACGCAGGCGGTCGCGATGGATTTGCCGCGAATGCGGCGCTTGATGCCATGGTAGCGAGCGCGACATATGCCCCGTACGGCAACCTTGCCGATTACATGCGGCTTGGGTATGTCCCGGTCGATAAAGATGATGAAGCTGCTTCTAAGTCGGTCGAGTATGCGTTTGACGACTGGACAATCGCGGAAACGGCGCACCGCCTGGGTCGCGAGGATGTCGCGGCCGAGTTTAAGAAGCGGGCCGAAAACTGGAAGAACGTCTTTAATCCGCAGGACGGTTTTGTAGAGCCGAAGCTCGCAAACGGTTCATTCAGGCAGGGTTTCGACCCGGCAAAGGCTGGCGCGGGCTCGGGGTTTACCGAGGGAAACGCGTGGCAGTACTCGTGGTTCGAGCCGCAGGATGAGGCGGGGATGATCGCGATGCTGGGTGGGGACGGGAAGTTAGTCGCGAAGCTGGACGCAATGTTCGACCAGAAGGTCGACATGAAGCAGTATGCGGATATAGAAGATATTGCCGGGATGATTGGGCAGTACATCCATGGAAATGAGCCGAGCCACCACCTGGCTTACCTGTACGTCTATGCGGGGCAGCCATGGCGGACGCAGGAAAGGCTGGCGCAGATTGTGAGTTCGCAGTACCGCCCGGCCCCGAACGGGCTGGTCGGGAACGACGACCTGGGGCAGATGTCGGCGTGGTTGTTGTTCACTTCTCTGGGGTTTTACCCGGTAACGCCGGGGGCGAACCAGTATGTGCTGGGCCGCCCGTTTGTGGATGAGGCGACGCTGCACCTGCCGGACGGGAAGAGCTTCCACATCGTCGCGGAGCATATGTCGGACCGGAATAAGTATGTTGGAAAAGTGCTGCTGAATGGCCGACCGCTGGACCGGACGTACATCACCCAGGCGGAGCTTACCAGGGGCGGGGAGTTACGGTTTGTGATGCAGGATACGCAGGAGAAAAGCTGGGGAGTTAGTAACTCGGACCGGCCCTATTCCATGTCAAAAGATGGCCTTTTGCCCTGATTCGGGAGCGTACAAAGCGGCAAAAACGATGGTTTTGTGACGCTTTTTGAGCATTTGTGCTCTTCGTTTTTTCGAGTGTTCCACGCGAAACACGGACGTAACCGGGTTGGGTAAGGCTGTTTGGCGTGGAGTTTAGGGTGAATATGTACTTGATATCTTTCCAGACCTGCAGGCGGTGCTCGGGCAGTCGAGTTCATTTGTAACGATTGTGGCCTGCACCTGAAGCAGCTCAAAGAACTGACGGAGTGTGAAGGCAAATTGCTCGAGCTTTCGCGAAGAATGAAACTATTTTATCGGAGAGGCGACGGTGGTTTCCGGCATGAGGATGAATATGTCATTGCTGTAAATGAAGTGTTCCCATTCGGGAGATAGGTTGAGGTTGCGATAGCGGAGCTTGTGCAGGTCAAAGACGGTCACAGTGATGCCGGAGGTGCCTGCCTGCTGGGGCAGCATTTCGGCGACTGCGGGGGCAAGCCATTTGTAGTCAGGGTCAGTGGACAGGTCAAAAGATTTCTGGCCGAGAGGTTTGTCGTAACCTTTGATGTCGAAGTGCTTGCCGCGTGCGCCAAAGACGGAGATGTGCAGGGATTGTGCCTGCTCGGCGGCTGCAAGTTCAGCGATGAAGTCGCCGAGATTGAGTTCGTGTGTGTAGTTGAAACCTTTACCGGTGTGGTTGTCGCCGAACTTGAAGAAGATGCGCGGAGCTGCGGTTTTCTGCTTGAAGCGCAAATAGTTAGAGAGAAAGTGTTGTTTGAGCAGCTCTGCGCGAACCAGGTTCGCGTCTGGTGAGTGCGCAAGGTTGAGGTGGTAAATATGCCGCGATGATATGAACTCATGAAGCAGGTTGAGTGTGGCTGTGTTGCCATCGTGGTCGATTGCGGATTGCAGCGTTTGTATATCAGCGTCGCTTGATGCGAGCAGGAAGAGTTTGCGGAAATCACCGGTAGTGCTCGCTTATGACGCGTCGGCATGCTCCTGTAATTGAGCCTGGGCGATTGCGGTACGGGCCTGAGGGCCAGGGTGGGTGGCAGCCATGGCTTGAAGGAGTGTTCCGGCGGAGCCTAGGTATTCCTGGTCAAGGCCCCAAAGGGCGAAGCGTGGGTTGCGCGAGGAGGCAGCGCAGTGGGCGGCGAGGTCGTTTTCCTCGCGCATATCGAGAAAAGCCATGTTACTCGGGTAGGTTTTGCCGCGGGCTGCCATGTGCTGGATGCGGTCCGGGCTATGGAGCAGTCCGTTCACAAACTGTGCAGCGTAGGGACCGGCTTCGACGGCGTAAGCGTCAGGGTGCATGAGGCCGCAGAGCGCAGCGGCGAGTGGAGGGATTTCATGTGTGAGGTGATCCTCGCCGAGAAGAACAAAGCGGGATTGCTGGATGGCCATGTTGAGGACATCGGCGCCGGGGCCATTGAGTCGATTACCGCTGAGCGTCATTGTGGTGCGGGATTGCATCAGGGCTTCTTTGAGGGTGGGCCCCGGGGCCGTTTGTGACGACGCTGCAATGGGGAGAGCGGCGAAGAGAACGGCGAGGACGACAGCGTGGAAGGACATGCGGGGAGTTTACGCAAGTTTTATCTGCTGTAGCGAGTACTTGCAGGAGGATGACTGCAAATCGTTACCTCTGCAGCTGGGCAATGTTGTTGTAGGCTGTGCTTGCACGTAGAACCGTTTGCCGGAGATCACTCCCATTGATGTTGAACCCCCTGAAGGCCCGACGCGATCTCTGAAGGATTTTGCCATTCACATACTGATTGTGTTGAGGTAGGAGTACTGGGGTGAAGTGATGGTTCTTGGAAGTGGCTTACTTGATTCCGGTAACCGGAAGGCTCGGCCTGCTGCTGTGCTGGCTGCTATTGGACTCGCCGGCCTGGTGAGTTTGACGGCGTGTGGGCGGGCTACTCCGGATGCGGGGCATGCGATTGTGCTGGTGGAGAAGCCTCTGTTTTTCGGGCATGGCGGGGTGGACCCGACGCCGGTGCAAACGGGCAGCGAGTGGATTGCGCCGACGACTTCGACGATTGATGTTTCGATGGTGCCGGAGCGGCATGACCTGCGATTGAACGACCTGATGACGAGCGATGGGGTGCCGCTCGATTTCGACGCGATCATCCTGCTGCAGGTGACTGACCCGGTGGCGCTGATCTCGCATTTCGGGGCGGACTGGTACCACAACAATGTGGAGCGGGAGTTCGCAATACTGATGCGCGATCAGGTGAAGACGCACGGGATGAACGAGACTGCGATCGCTTCGACGGCGCTTGATGATATCGACCGGAAGGTGGGCGATGGGATGCGCTTGTATCTCAAGGAGGCCGGGCTGCCGGTGCGATTGATCGGGGTGACGGCGGGTAAGGCGAACCCTCCCGATGCGGTGAAGACGCAGCGGATTGAGACGGCGCAGCAGGAGCAGCGGGCGCTGACGGAGGCGCAGACAAAGATCGCGGAGGATGCGCGGAAAGCGGCGGAGACGAGTCGCGCGGAGGCGGACAATGCTTACCGGAACTCGCTGGGGCTGAGCCCGGAACAGTTTATCGAGTTACAGCGGATCAAGATGCAGGAAGATGTTTGCCTGAAGCATACCTGTACGTTTGTAAGTGGGAATGCTTCGGCGTTGGTGAATACGCGGTAGACGCAGCACGTGCGTACTGTTACAGGTTCCATACGGACACACCGCCCGGAGGGCGACTTTCGTCGTGGTGAGCCGCTCCTTTCCATCGCTGAGCAAACCTGAATGGTCGCTTCGAGAATGGCTTCGACGTTGGCGGTCGATCGCACTTGCACGGGCGATTTACGGGGCTCGAAGAGTGTCTGGCGAGGCTGGGGCAAATGCGAACTCCTAACCTGAGGCTTCCTTCATCTAAACATGGGTAAGCGCAACGAACAGAGCAGAAGGGGAAATGGAATGATGAAACAGACACAGCCAGGCGGCAGCTTTACGCTGCCGCATACGCCGGTGACCTTGAACCGCATGGGCTACGGCGCGATGCAGCTTACCGGCCCACACGTGTGGGGGCCGCCGCGTGACAGGGATGCCGCGGTTGCGATGCTGCGAGAGGCGGTGGAGTCGGGTGTAAACCACATCGATACCTCCGACGTTTACGGTCCGCATGTGACGAATCAGGTGATCAAACAGGCCCTCCATCCCTATGCGGATGGACTGGTGATTGTGACTAAGCTAGGCGCTCGGCGCGGTGACGATCAGTCGTGGATTGCCGCTCTTTCGCGGCAGGACTTGATCGACGGCGTTCATGACAATCTGCGCAATCTCGGACTCGAGAAGCTGGATGTGGTGAACCTGAGGGTGGGGCCGCCGCTGCTGCCGGCAGACGCGTCGATTGAAGAGCCGCTGACGGTGCTTGCCGAACTGAAAAGCCAGGGATTGATCGATCACATCGGGCTGAGCACCGTAACCGCGAAGCAGGTGGCGGAGGGGCAGAAGATTACGGAGATTGTCTGCGTGCAGAACCTGTACAACGTGGCGAACCGGGGTGATGACGCGTTGATCGACAGCCTTGCGAAGCAGGGGATTGCGTATGTGCCGTACTTCCCGCTGGGCGGGTTTACTCCGCTGCAGTCGGCGGCGCTCGACGAAGCGGCAAAGTCGCTTGAAGCGACGCCGATGCAGGTTGCGCTTGCGTGGCTGCTGCAGCGTTCGCCCAATATTCTGCTGATTCCCGGGACGTCCTCTGTCGGGCACCTTCGTGAGAATCTGAAGGCTGCCACGCTGCGGCTTCCTCCCGAAACGGTAGCTGCGCTCGATGCGATCGGGGCAGGTGTAGCGCAGTGACAGCTTGAAGCAGCGGCCCGGGGGAGCAGATTGGAAATCCCGGGCCGCTGGCTTCAACGCGTGCCCTGCGACAGCTTTCCGGTCCGGCCATTCCACATCGCAATCGCCCCATCGGGCGCAACTGTGGCCCGCAGCAGGTATCCGGCGTCCGGTCCCTGCGCTGTTCCCGTAAGGTTTGCAATCCGCGCCGCATCGGTGTTGTGTGCCGTGCCGCCCTCATTTGAGAAGTGCAACTGCCACAGTTGCGGATGACTTGGATCTGCCCGGAACGTGTCCAGCACCGGCACCGATCCGCCCTTCACCGCGCTGTTGTCCATCACGGCCACCCGCGGCGTAATCGCATCCACTAACGCCCGGCTCGAGCTCTGGTACCAGCCATGGTGCGACACCACCAGCAGGTCGATATGCCCCAGGCGGTTCACCGGGCACATCAGGTCCTTCTCCTTGTCGCGGGTCAGGTCGCCCAGGTCCAGCAGCCGCGTGTGCCCCCAGGTCAGCACGAAACCCAGCGAGCGCGAGTTCTCCGTCGCGTCCGGCACCTTTTGCCCAGCATCCGCGCAAAAGGCATTCTGCGCACCCGCACCCGGCAGCGGCTTCTGCAGCACATTTCCATCCGCGCTGACTACCGTTGCGTCGAACCCCGGCACCGGCAGCTTCTCGCCAACGTGCATCACGCGATGCGTGTATTTGCCTGTCGCCAGCACCGCCCTGTACGCATCCGGGGCCTTTCCGGTCGAGTCATCCTCCGCCTGGCGCAGCACCCCGTGGTCCAGAAACATGCCGACCTTCACGCGCTTCACCAGCTCCGGCACGCCGCCCACGTGGTCCCGGTGGAAGTGTGTAATCAACACCGCATCCAGTGAGTTGATGTGCGCCATCCCCATCGCCGTCACAATCCGCTGCGCATCGCGCCCGCCATGGTCGTCCCAGCCCGTATCCACCAGGAGCGAGTGGCCGTCGGGCGTTACGAACAGCGTCGACTGTCCACCCTCCACATCGATAAAGAAAACCTGCACAGCCCCCGCGGGCGGCGCCGGAGGCACAGGCGGCCCGGCAGCTCCGGCTATTACACAGGCCCCTAACACGGCTGCCACGAATACTCCGCCCCGAACTGACTGAATTGTCATGCCGCCATGGTATGCCACTCAAGAGGAGAACCGCAGGCGCTTTCCTCTCATCCCACCATTACCACCGCCCGGAGGGCCCACACCGTGACATTAATTACCCGCCGCGACTTCTCGAAGCTCGCCGCATTTACGACCGCCGCTACCCTCGCCCCGCAGGCACTGCACGCAGCCGACACAAAGAAAACGGGCTACTGCATCGTCGGCCTGGGCCGCATCTCCGTCGGCCACTTCATGCCCGGCCTTCTCCAGTCCAAACACGGCGCTGTCACCGGCCTTGTCAGCGGCCATCCTGAGAAAGCCCAGAAGCTCGCCGCCCAGTACAACGTTCCGCCCGGCTCCATCTACAGTTACGAGCAGTACGACAAGATCAAGGACAATCCAGCCATCGACGCCGTCTACATCGGCCTGCCTAACTCCATGCACGCCGAGTACACCATCCGCGCCGCCAAGGCGGGTAAGCACGTGCTGTGCGAGAAGCCCATGGCTACCTCCGTTGCCGACTGCCGGGCCATGATCGCCGCCTGCGCCGCCGCTAACCGCAAGCTCATGATCGCTTACCGCTGCCAGCTTGAGGCCGTCAACCTCAAGGCCATCGCCCTCATTCGCTCCGGCGCCATCGGGCAGGTCCAGGCGATCGAGAGCGCCAACGGCTTCAACATCAATCCCGGCGAGTGGCGCACTGACCGCGCGCTCTCCGGCGGCGGCCCGCTCATGGATGTCGGCATCTACTCGCTCAATGCCTGCCGCTATCTCACCGGCGAAGAGCCCCAGGTGCTCTCTGCTTACTCCTCCGTTATCGACCACGACGGCCGCTTCAAGGACATCGAGGAAAATCTCGGCTGGACCATGCGCTTCCCCTCCGGCATCATCGCCAGCTGCAACACCACCTATGGCGCGCAGATGGACGGCTATTACAAGGTCCACGGTGCAAAAGGAATGATTGAGCTCTCGCCCGCCTTCGGCTACGAGGGCATCCACATGACCGGTTTCACCACCGGGCCCGATGGCAAAAAGCAGCCTCTCGACATGCCAGAACCCATCAAGGACCCACAGCAGTTCACCGTTGAGGCCGATTATTTTCACGACTGCATCGTCGATGACAAGCCCGTGAAAATGAGCGGGGAAGAAGGTCTGCGCGACATTGAAATCATCATGCAGCTTTATCGCAGTGCGGGGGTCAAGACTGCTTGAGATACAAGACCCCCTGCGCGGGAAGCGGTCATTTCTGGGGCATAGCCCTAACATGACGTGTTCTTGTTTCTGCTAGATCGACATGCCACCTGAAACCTCGATGCGCTGAGCGTTAATCCAGCGATTGTCTTCAGAGAGCAGCGACGCGATCATGGGGCCGATATCGTCGGGCAGGCCCGGACGGCCGAGCGCGGTTACGTCCGACACCATCTTGTTCACCGCGGGATTGTCACGAACCATGCCGCCGCTGAAGTCTGTCTGGATGGCGCCGGGAGCGACGGTATTGACGGCGATACGGCGCGAGCCCAACTCCTTCGCCAGGTAGCGGGTGAGGACCTCGACAGCGCCCTTCATGGACGCGTAGGAGGAACTGCCCGGGAAGGCGAAGCGGGTCAGTCCGCTTGACACATTTACGATGCGGCCGCCGTCGTTGATGAGCGGAAGCAGCTTCTGCGTGAGGAAGAACACGCCCTTGAAATGCACGTTGTAAAGACTGTCCAGCTCCTCCTCGGTTGTCTGCTCAAAGGGTGCGTGGTGCGATGTGCCGGCGTTGTTGACAAGATAGTCAAAGCGCTCCGCCCCGAGCGTCGCCAGGGCCTTGCTTACCTCCTTGACGAATGGATCGAAGGTGCTGATGTTTCCAGCGTCCAGCTGCAGGGCGATGGCCTTGCTGCCTGCCTCGCCGGCAGCGGCTACGACCTTATCGGCTTCTGCCCGATTCGAATTGTAGGTAAAGATCGAGTGGACGCCTCGGCTGGCCAGGTGGAGCACGGTGTTGCGGCCGAGCCCACGGCTGCCGCCGGTGATAATTGCAATCTTTCCCTTGTTCAATGCGGTGTTTCCTGCCGACATGGTTCCCTCCAGGGTTCTTCCTGTAACTCAGCATAGGCGTCCGATCGGGCTGGGTATATGCCGAAACCTTCCCGTTTCTTGCCTGATCCTGCCTTGAGGAGGTACGCTTCCAGGAAAGCAGTTGAAAGGGAGCCGAGCCGGAATGTTGAACGGATTCGTTGAAGCAGTGAGGCAGTACACCGATGCGCAGGCCGGGGATAGCCCGTTCGCGACAGCGATTCAAGGGCTTCACATTCTTCGTTCAGATCATGTGAAGCAGCCCAGCTATCTCATCTTCAAACCCGCTCTCTGCGTCGTGCTTCAGGGCGCCAAATGGGCGCTTTTCGGAGAGAAGCGCGTGAACTACCGGGCCGGGCAGGCGCTGGTGGTCAGCGTTGAGATGCCGGCGCTGGGCACAGTGGCGGAGGCCAGCCCGACTGAGCCCTATCTCGGCCTCATTCTTGAGTTCGATCTTGGCCTGATGCGCGAAGTCATGGATAGCCTGGATGCCCTGCCGGAGCCGAGCCTTGAGGTGAAACAAGGGGTCTTCGTCACGGACTTCGACGGTCCCCTGGCTGACTGCGCGCTCCGCATGGTGCGTCTGCTGGAAACGCCAAAGGCGATACCGCTGCTCTACCCTGCGATCATGCGCGAGATCTGCTACTGGCTCCTGACTGGTCCCCATGGCGGCGAGGTCATGAAGATGACTGTGGCGAAGAGCCACACGCACAGCGTGCTGAGCGCGATCCACTCGCTGCGGGATCGTTTCTCGGAGCCGGTTCGCATCGAGGAGTTAGCGGAGGTGGCGCGGATGAGCCCATCCGCGTTTCATCGTCAGTTCAAAGCGATTACATCCATGACGCCACTTCAGTACCAGAAACAGCTTCGACTGCTCGAAGCGCGGCGACTGATGGTGGCCGATGAGGCCAACGTGGAGACGGCTGCGTTCCGGGTCGGCTATGAGAGCCCGTCGCAGTTCAGCCGTGAGTACTCCCGCATGTTCGGCTTGTCGCCTCGACGGGATGTTGCGTCCGTCAGAGACGCCGCGGCCTAGGGCACAGCTGAGTCAGGCAGAGGTCGTTGCGGTCAGCGCGCATAGTTCTGTGCATACACGTCCGGGGCCACGCCGCTCTTTCGCGCCTTGTATCTCAGCGCGAATGCCTGCTTCTTCTCCATCTCGCCGCCCAGCGTTACCAGGAAGGGCTTCTGGCCGCTCCGGCTCCAGGCCTCCGCATTGAACCCGGGGTACTGCTGGTTCAGCGACGCAGCCTTCGCCTCTGCCTTGTCTTTCCGGTTGTAGGTGTACGCAACCACGCGCCACACCTTTTGCCCGGTCGCCGTACCGTTTGCCTCAGGCGCGGTGGGCCCGGCTGTGTGTGCTTCCGGCGCAGGCTCAGGCACGGGCATCGCCGTGCCTGGCGCGATGGATGTTGTTGAAGTGCCTATTGCCGGCGCGGGTCTGGTCCGGTGATGGAAGACGACAAACAGCAGGATCAGCACTACAACAATCATTGCCGCAATCGCAACACCGCGCCGCCGCTTCGCCGAAACCCGCTCCGGCCGGCTCCACGCGCCGCTCTCTTCGGCCTCAGCCGGGGCCACGGAGGCGCGACTGCTCAGCAGCTTCTCCGCCGCCGGCGCGCTCTCCCTGACAGGTGCATTCCGCACCACGGGAGCAGGAGCAGCAGCCACGCTACCCCGCCCATGCCGCTTCAGCTCGTCCGCGATCTCCGGAATACCCCACGCCCCGCGCGCCGCGTTCCGCACGATCGTCGCATACGGCTCCGGCAGCGCCAGCGCATCCGCGGCATCATGCAGACGGTTCTGCGTCAGCGAATGGTAAATCACGCCCGCCAGCCCAAACGCATCGGCTTGCGGCGTCACCGCATTTTCAAGCAGCGCATCGTCGCCGTGCGGAGCAGGCCGCGCACAGTCCGAACGCAGCTTGATCCGGTCGCCCGCCGCCATTACGCTTTCCGGCTCGACCAGCCCATGCACCAGCCCCTGCCCGTGCAGCGCCAGCAGCCCCCCGGCCACGCTCGTCGCCACTTCCTGCGTCTCGTCGACCGCCAGCCGCCGGGTCGCCAGAATCTCCGCCAGGCTTTCCTGCGTCGGCTCCAGCACCGCATAGCTCAGCGGGGTGCCGTCAAACTCCGCATCCCCAAAGCTCTCCACTTTTACCAGGAACTCGTCCCCGGCCGCCTGGATCGCGCGATACCTCGCCCCCAGCACCGCCTGGTCGTTCAGCGCCTCGGTCAACCGCAGCACCGCGGAACCGCCGCCATCCGGCCGCTCGGTAGCAAACAGTGCGCTGCGTCCTTCAGTCCGCAGCAGTCGTCCAAGCGTCCATCGCCCGGCAATTGTCGTTCCTTCGTAATCATTCCAGAGGTGCATCAGAGCGTCAGATCCTGTTCCGGGGGAGTTTCCAAGGGGCCAATCGGCAAATCGCCGTAAGCGCGCGAAGCAGCTTCCAAGAGCCGCAATCATCCTCGCAATTGTAACGCCGCGGAAAAACCGCCTGCTGGGGCGTAGCCCTGACGCGGCCAGCGCTCCCTTCGTGACGTGTCCTCGCGGATTAGCCTCCGGTGGCTCGTGACCCGTTAGGTTGAGGGTTCATCGTCGCAAGTTAAGCTGAGATCAGCTCTCCGAATCGTACGCGGCGGCTGTAATCCCAAACGCCAGGACTGGGCAGCCACCAGACGCCCGATTAGAAAGCTTCGGAATCAGCTTGCCCATGTGGGTTGTAGAGTTTCAAAAGGAAGCTCCACGACCCAGCTCATTAAAAATCTCTTGCAAAGCACTGCTTCGCGTGATAATCACTCCGACACTCACCACGTTCAGATCGAACAAGAGCCGGAATGACGTTAGGTCCCGGTCGTAAAATGGGTCTTTGTTATTCCACTCCGTCTCGATGGCTACTCGGTTCCGATAATAGTCGACATGGTGGGTGGGAGCCAGCGTTGTCACCTCGTCTGCCTTGACCTCGATCTGAAAATCATGCTCCCTCCACCCTCTTCCATAGAAGAACGCGTCAATACTTTTTGAAATTGGAGATTTTCCGCCTCCGGGCGTGAGGATGTGCGACTTTTTCAGGCTGAACTGCGCTAGCATGCTCATCAAGTCATCCCACTCGGCGGAAAAGTCAGCTTGAAGAATTGCCGACGCATGGTGCGTCTCTCTAATTTCAAATCTCTGCTGTACTGCAGTCGGTATTGAATTCAGCCCCATTAGCCTTATGGAAACTGATTCGCTAGCCTTTTGTCGATAGACAAATAGGTTCCCGCAAGATCAATCACCCGACGTCACTAGCTCGGTCTCACTGCGCGAGTGATTGGCGTAAGTCTTCCAGGTCGGCGTATAGGTGTCATCCGCCTGATTGCCCCAATTCACCCACTGCTTCCGGTTTCCTCGCGCGAATAGTTCCAGAAAAGGGCCAGCGCTACAACCCTCAATAATTTTGTATTGCTCGTCGGGTTTACGGGAGTGTTCTCTTTTCCGCGTGTTTAGATAATTTACCTGCGTACGGCCCGGCTTAAGAGTTCGCGCATTCTTTCCCCTTACTCCAAATAAAATGAGTTCGGTTACGTTTCGAAAGTAAAAGCCTACCCCTCTACCATCCGATCCACCGTCTTTGCGGATTTTGTGCCATACCAAGTTGCTCTTGTACTGGAATCCCCACGCCTGCATGACTGCGAGTCCATCCGGAAGCAGGGCATTGGGAACCCACAAGTAAAGGTGCGCCGTTTCGGCAGCAACTTCGGCAATAGGAAGCTGCTTAATATCATTAAGAGTCAGTGTCCCGTAACGAGAAAGCCGCTTATGTTCAGGCGCGACTTTTCCCGTCCGGTTTTGAAACTGCCAAGGTGGATCCGCTAGGATCGTGCCGAATTTCCGTCCGCCTAGAAACCGCAAAAACTCTTCAGATGTCTCGGATATAGGTATATGAGATGTAGAAGGTAACTTTGTGTCACTCATGTTTGTTTCGCCCAAAAAGAGGCCATTGCTCAGAAACATACTTCTCTGCCGCATCGCGGATCACCCAAGCCATCGAGACTTTCTTCTGTTTCGCAATCGTCTCAAGCAATGCGTATACCTCTGAAGGAAAACTGACGGAGGTTCGGAGTGAAGGTTCGCTTTTAGGCTTACGTTCCATTGGCATTCCCAATTTGACTTCTGCACCACTTTACACCTGTTAGGTGCAATTAGGGTGCCAAAAGCGAATCACCCGATGTTCGCCACGCTCGATGCGAGGACCACACACGCCCGCACTCTGGTCACAACGAGTACACGCCACGAAGTGGCCGCCGGCCGCGCAGGCGGTCTAACCTTGTTCCTACAAATCCATGAAGCTCCTCATCGTCGAGAGCCCCAACAAAATCCGCAAGATCAAGGAGATCCTCGGCGCCGGCTGGGAAATCGCGGCCTCGGTCGGCCATATTCGCGACCTGCCCGTCAAGGAGCTTGGCATCGCCATGCCGGGCTACCAGCCGCAGTACGAGCTCAGCGGACGCGGCGCCGATGTGGTCAAGACCCTGCGTGCGCGCGCCGCGAAAGCCGAGCACGTCTACCTTGCCACCGACCCCGACCGTGAGGGCGAGGCTATTGCCTGGCACCTGTCCGAGGCGCTCAAGCTCAAATCGCCGCGCCGCGTCACCTTCGACGCCATCACCCCCGAAGTCATCCGCCGCGCCGTCGAGCAGCCCCGTTCCGTCGACCTCGACCTGGTTCACGCGCAGGAGGCACGCCGCGTGCTCGACCGTCTCTTCGGCTACCAGGTCTCGCCGATGTTGTCTCGACAGACCGGCCAGCGCGGCCTCAGCGCCGGTCGCGTCCAGAGCCCCGCCGTCCGCCTCGTTGTTGAGCGCGAGCGCGAAATTGATGCTTTTGTCGAGGTCCGCCATTTCGGTGCCGAGCTCCAGTTCGATGACAACGCCTGGCGCGCCCAGTGGGAGACCGCCCCGTTCCTGAAAAAAGACGAAAAGTATGTACTCGATGAGTCCCTGGCCCAGCGCGCTGCCGCCTGCCGCGCCTGCTCTGTGCTCAGCTCCTCGAACCGCATCGCGAAGCAGCCCCCGCCGCCGCCGTTTACGACCAGCACCCTGCTCCAGGCCGCCAGCATCCGCCTCCGCTGGAAGCCCGATATGACCGCGCAGGTCGCCCAGCGACTCTTCGAAGCGGGACTCATCACCTATCACCGCACGGACTCGCAGAACTTCTCCGCCGAGGGACTTAAGGAGGTCCGCGCCTACGCCAAATCCCACGACCTGCCGCTGCCCGCAAGCGCGCGCAGCTTCCGCTCGAAAAGCAACGCGCAGGAAGCCCACGAAGCTATTCGCCCGACCCATTTCGCAAGCGAGCACGCCGGCGACGACCCCGCGCAGCAGCAGCTCTATCGCCTTATCTGGTTCCGCGCCGTCGCCTCCCAGCTTTCTGACGCCGAGTGGAGCGTCAACACGACCCGCCTCCAATCGAAATCAGCCGACGAGGTATTCACCTTCAAAGCCGAGGGTCGCGTCCTCACCGTTCCCGGCTGGAAATCCCTGACTGCCAGGGACGACTCTGATGAGGAGGAAGAGGACGCAAAGGACAACGGCGACGGTCGGGTCCCGATCCTTTCCGTGGGCACGCAGGTAACGGCGGAAGACGGCCGCGTCCTCTACAAGAAGACCCAGCCTCCTCCGCGCTACACCCAGGCCACCCTCATCAAGAAGCTGGAAAGCATCGGCATCGGTCGCCCTTCGACCTATGCCGCGATCCTGAAGAACGTCCAGACCCGCGGCTATCTCGAGGATGATAAGAAATATCTCCGCCCCACCTCCACCGGCAACCTGGTCGTCGATACCCTCACCACGCGTTTCTCCTTTGTTGAGTACGAGTTCACCCGCGCGCTCGAGCAGCAGCTCGACGACATCGCCGAAGGCAAAGCGAAGTATCTTACCGTGGTCAGCACCGCCGATGAGCAGCTGCAGCGCGAACTTGCCGCGCTCCAGAGCAGCCCGCGCGCGCCCTACAACCCCGGCAACGCGCAGGTCAGCAGGTTCAACAACTCCAGCAGCTACAGAAAAGACTCGGGCGCCTGGCGCGCCAGCGACCGTCTCGCCACCCCGCGTCCTGCCGGCGCGCCGGAGCCCCGCGCCACCGCCTCGCAACCCTCCACCGGCAGCCCGGCAAATCGAACGGCAAAAAAGCCCGGCGCCGCAGCAAAGCGCACCGCGACGGCATCCAGCTCCCCGAAGACAACAAAGCCCCGCCGCAAAACCGCCTCACCCCAGCCCGAGCTACGGCCTGAGCCGGCCCAATCCCCGGCCAGACAGCAAAAGGAAGCACCGCTCCCCGCGATCCCCTGCCCTGTCTGTAAGGCGGGCTTCCTCCGCCTGGCACGCGAGGACGCCAAGTTCTACGGCTGCTCAGCGTACAGCGACGGCTGCCGCTTCCTCGTCTGGCGAACCGTCGCAGGCCGCACCCTCAAGCCATTGGAGATAGCCGCCCTGTGCCGCGACGGCCGCACTGAGAAGCTTTCCGGCTTTATGTCGAAAGCGGGCCGCCCCTTTGAAGCGGCATTAGTCCTGACGCCGGAAGGTAAGGTCGAGTTCTCTTTCCAGCCGCGCCCCTGAAAATCAGCCGTAGCTGGAGCATGCGGCGAGGTGTCCGGGTAATGGGCGGCAGCGACGAGACAGCACACGGAAGGCGCCAAACGCGCTATGCTATGGCGACCCTCCGAGGCTGGGGCGCGAGCAATAGCGGGTCCGGAGACACTGATGACGCGAAAAACCGGGCACCTCCGCAGCACGACGCGGCTGGACCTTTCCTCGGCGCAGATGGCCTCGAGCGAGACGGCACGCAACATGAACCGCGACGTGGTGCTGGAGCTTATCCGCCTGCACCAGCCGCTGTCGCGGGCCGAGCTTTCAAGGTTGTCCGGCCTGCAGCGCTCGACAATCTCGCTGATTACCGAACAGTTGATGCGCGAGCAGTGGGTGCGCGAGGGCTCGATCGCCAAGCTGCCCAGGGGGCGCCGCCCGACGCTGCTGGGCCTGAATGAAGAGCTGGCCATGCTGGCCGTGGATGTACACCCGGGCAACGCGACACTGGCGGTGGTGAACCTGAACGGGCGTTTTCTCGAGCGGACCGAACTGCCGCTGACGGGTGAGCCGGTGCGTTGCATCCGGCAGATTGCCGAGGCGCTGGCCGCGATGCGGGAGGCGCATCCGCAGCTTACATTTGAAGGGATCGGCATTTCGCTGCCGGGCCGCGTAGACCCGGAGACGCAGGAGCTGATCTTCGCGCCGAACCTGCGGTGGCAGGGGCAGCCGATCAAGCAGATCGTAGAAGAAGTTACAGGGCTGACGGCGGAGCTGGAAAACGCGGCGAACGCGGCACTGCTGGCGGAGCTGTGGCTGGGCAACCTGGATGGCGTGCGCAATGCCGTGCTGGTCGATATATCAGAAGGCATCGGCACGGGGCTGCTGGCAAACGGGCAGCTGATAACCGGGCAGAGCGGCATGGCGGGCGAGTTTGGGCATGTGCCGCTGGAGGGCAACGGCCCGCGCTGCGCGTGCGGGCTGCTGGGCTGCTGGGAGATGTTTGCCTCGACCGAGGCGGCGCTGCGCTACTACCGCGAAGGCGCCGATGATGCCTCGCGTGCCGTGGGCTCCTTTGCCGAGCTGCTGCAGCGCGCCGTCGCGGGCGAGGCGGATGCGGCGCGCGCGATCGAGCGGCAGGCCCGGGCGATTGGCAAGGGGCTGCGCGCAGTCAATGCCGGGCTTTCGCCCGAGGTAATCATCGTTGCCGGCGATGTGACAGCCGCGTGGGAGCTGTACCGGCCGCACCTGGAAACAGAGCTGGCCGCGCTGACGCTTGGCGCCTCGCGTACGCCGCGAGTTGTACCGACCGAGGATTGCGGCATGACGCGACTGCACGGCGCAGCCGCAATCGTGCTGCAGCGGAACTCGCTGTTCCGCAGCCATAGGTAAGTCAGACGCTGAACACAAGAAAGGAGGCCCAAAAGGCGGGGCCTCCTTTCTCGTGTCCGGGTAGACCGCCTGCGCGGCCGGCGGCCACTTCGTGGCGGGTTACTTTTTGTTCTGCTGATACTGTCTTGAGTGGTCCTCGCGATGCTCGGGATTGTAGACAGTTTGAAGTTCGAGTCGCATACTTAAGTGGCATTTGCGCGGCTTACTTTTAAGGGCTGGTGGATTACGCATGAAGAACGTCTGGTTTGCTCTGGTGTCCGGTGCTGTTTTGGCGGCTGTGTCTGTTGGGAGTGGGGCCATGGGGCAGGCCACGGGACCGATCGCGGATGCTTCGCTGCCTACCGCGCAGCGGGTGGACGGGCTGGTGAAGCAGATGACGCTGGAGGAGAAGGTCAGCCAGATGATGGACCAGGCGCCGGCGATCCCGAGGCTTGGGATCCCTGAGTACAACTGGTGGAACGAGGGGCTGCATGGTATTGCGCGGTCGGGCTACTCGACGATGTTCCCCCAGGCGATCGGGATGGCGGCAACGTGGGACACGGGGCTGATCGGCCAGGAAGCCACTGTGATCTCAACCGAGGCACGGGCGAAGTATAACCGCGCGATTGCCGAGGGGAACCACGCGCGGTACTTCGGGCTGACGATCTGGTCGCCGAACATCAATATTTTTCGCGATCCGCGCTGGGGCAGAGGGCAGGAGACGTACGGAGAAGACCCGTACCTGACCGGGACGCTGGGGACGGCGTTCGTCAAGGGGCTGCAGGGTACGGACGGGAAGTACTTCAAAACGATTGCGACGCCGAAGCACTTTGCGGTGCACAGCGGCCCGGAGAGCACGCGGCACAAGGCGGATGTGGAGCCGACGCCGTATGACCTGGAGTCGACATACCTGCCGGCGTTTCGAGCGACGATCGTGGATGGACATGCCGACTCGATCATGTGCGCGTACAACGCCATTGACGGCGCGCCTGCGTGCGCGAACACGATGCTGCTCAGGAAGACGCTGCGGGAGACGTGGCATTTCAACGGGTTTGTGACGTCGGACTGCGGCGCGGTCGATGACTTTTACAATGGGCACAACACCTCGCCCGACGCGGAGCATGCGGCGGCGACCGCGGTGCTGGCCGGCACGGATACCAACTGCGGCGACACGTATAAGACGCTGGTGAAGGCGGTACACGACGGACTGGTGCCGGAGAGCGCGATCGACACAGCGGTGAAGCGGCTGTTTACAGCGCGGGTTGAGCTGGGGATGTTCGACCCCAAGGGCAGTGTGCCGTTCAACGCCATCCCGTACAGCGAGGACGACAGCGCGCCGCACCGGGAGCTGGCAAAGAAGGCGTCGGATGAAGCGATGGTTCTGCTGAGGAACGAGCATGGAACGCTGCCGCTGAAGCCGGGTCTGAAGACGATTGCGGTGATCGGACCGAACGCGGCGTCGCTGTTGGCGCTCGAGGGAAACTACAACGCAATTCCTTCGCACCCGGTGTTGCCGGTGGACGGGGTGATGGCGCAGTTTCCCGGGGCAAAGGTGGAGTATGCACAGGGCTCGCCGTATGCGGACGGAATTGCGCTGCCTGCGCCGCGGACGCTGTTCCGCACAAAAAGCGGGCAGCAGGGTCTGACGGGCGAGTACTTTGCGGGCGCGGCGATGAGCGGGAAGCCCGCGGTGACGCGGGTGGACCAACAGATCGACTTCGACTGGACCCATGCGGCGCCGGTGCCGGTGGTGAAGGCTGCAGATTTTTCAGTGCGATGGAGCGGGACGATCACTGCGCCGACGCCCGGGGAGTATGTGTTCGGGATGAAGGTAAGCAAGTGCAGTGAGTGCGTGAACAAGACGGATAAGGATGTGGTCGCGGTAATGTTCGACGGCAAGCCTTTGGAACTGACGCAGGATACAGGCGGGTGGGACACGCGGCAGCCGGAGTTCACGCTGAAGTTTGCGGATGCAAAGCCGCACAGCATTGCCATCGAGTATCGGCACCACAGCCTTGACATGCCGGCAACGGTATCGCTGCGCTGGAAGGCGCCGGCGGCTGCGGAGCTGGACGAGGCTGTGGCCGCGGCGAAGAAGGCGGATGTGGTGCTGGCGTTTGTGGGGTTGAACTCCGAGTTTGAGGGCGAGGAGATGCCGGTGCACGTGGAGGGTTTTAACGGCGGAGACCGCTCGCTAATCAACCTGCCGGAGGCCCAGCGCAAGATGCTGGAAGCGGTGAGCGCAACGGGCAAGCCGCTGGTGGTGGTGCTGCTGAATGGCTCGGCGCTGGCGGTGAACTGGGCGGCGGAACACGCCGATGCGGTTCTGGAAGCGTGGTACCCGGGCGAGGCAGGCGGCACCGCGATTGCGGAGACGCTGGCGGGACGAAACAACCCGTGCGGCAAGCTGCCGGTGACCTTCTACACGGGGATAAGTGAGCTGCCGGCGTTCGATGATTACTCGATGAAGAACCGGACGTATAAGTACTTCAACGGCAAGCCGCTGTACGGGTTCGGATATGGGTTGAGTTACACGACATTCGCTTTCTCCGGGATGAAGGTTTCGGCGGAGAGTATCGCAGCAGGGCAGCCGCTTACTGTAATCGCAAAGGTGGCGAATACAGGCAAGGTGCCGGGGGACGAGGTGGCGGAGTTGTACATGATGCCGCCGAAGACGGAGGTCTCGCCGAAGCTGGAACTGGTGGCGTTCAAACGGGTGCATCTGGGCGCAGGGCAGTCCCAGCAGGTGGAGTTCACGCTGGACCCTCGGCAGATGAGCGTGGTGGACGCCGGCGGACAGCGGGCGATGAAAGCGGGCGAGTATGGGTTGTTTGTAGGCGGTGGTCAGCCTGGTCAGGTGGAGGGCCTGAGCGGAAAGTTCTCGATCAGTGGAGAGCAAGCGTTGCCGAAGTAGAAGGGGGCTTGTGTTTATACGAGAGACTAATCGCCGCATCTTCGGATTGGGGCTGTTCATAGCTGCGACAGCTTTGGCGGGAGTCTTGGCGTTACCGGGATGTAACTCCAATGCCAACCCTACAGTGTGGAGGAAAGATATACGTTCGCCAGACGGAGCGTGGGTCGCGACAGCTCGAACAGACCAGTGGGGCGGCTTCGGCTCGGCCTGGGTTGAGACTACCGTAGGCATTCGAAAAGTTGATAGAACAGTGGATCACGGAAAGCCGTTCAAGGTATTTAGTTACCCGGGCGGTGGTTCAATTCCAAAGGCTTACGTCCTGAGCGATGACAATGTCGACCAAGACCTGAAGGTTGTCTGGTTAACGCCGAAGCACTTAAAGATCACACATCGATCCAGAGTTGACCCTGATCTTGCAGTGATCAGATTTTCGGATATTGACATCAGCTTTCATTAGAGTTTGTTCAATCTTTACTCGACGACTGGCTGCTTACGGCTGCATATTGTGAACGGCGCTTAAGTGCTGGCTTCTGTGATTCCAACATCTGAAAAGCGAAAGATGAGAGCACTTAGCTGCGGAGACTTCACGCCGAGCAAGTGCGCTAAAGGGAGATTTCACCCTCCGGCACTTCTCTCCGTCAGTTATCCGTCGGCTTCTCGATGTGTTCGACGACCACGACAGGGACATCCCCTGTCATTGCTTTCAGTTTCAGCCCGAGCTGTTCTTTCAGGGCGGTGTTGAAGGGTGCTTTCAATGGCCCGGGCGACGGCTCGGCTGCCCCGTCAGACTTATTGTCGGGCGCCCAGTCGAGATTGAAGTCGTACTTCCCGTCTAATCCGGTCTGGTCGACGACGATGCGTCCTTCTCCCTCTTGCTGCGCCGAGAGCCAATCCGTAAACATTCGCAGCGAGACCGCACCTGCTTCCAGATGCCCATTGCTTCCGTGCAGCGAGGTATACCGGATCTGCGGCTGCGGTTTTGCGCCCGGCGCGAAAAGGGCGGCAAAGTCACTGTCGGTCGGCAGCTTCGACTTTGGCACTTCGGTTAACTTCGGTCCACCTTTTGCCACGATCAGTGCCAGCAGGGGTAGCTTTCTGTCCTGAACAGTAACTGCCATGTGGAAGCGGTCGACAAGCAACGATTGAACCATCAGCCTGAGCCTGTCGGTGCTCTGGTCAGGCGGAAGTTTTCTGAGCGCGCTGGCCTGTGCCTCGTCAAGCTTCGCCGTGATGGTGAAGGGCTCGTCACTCCCCCAGGCGGGAAGCCCTGTGACCTGATCATCGTTCACGGCTCTGAACGCAAAGTGGATGATGCCCTTGACTGGCATGTTCACGATGGAGAACCGGTCGCTGCCCAACTCCAGGTTGAAACCGCTGCTTGTATAGCCTGGTTTTGAGGGCTTTACCGTGGCAACTTCAAACGCCGGCAACGGCCCGGTTGCGCGGAGTAATAGCGCTTGCTCAGAGCTGGTTTGCGCCTGTAGCGGCTCGCTTGCCGTGCCGAGTAGTATGAGCACGGCTATGACCATAATGCCGGTAATGATCCACAGCTGTCTTACCGTACGCAGTCTCTTTGGATAGATCATCATTCTGTCGCAAACCCTTCTGTCATGACTCACGGGTCGCGGAAAGGCTATCATAGCCGCCGCCGAGATGCTTTGGTGTGTGGCAGGCGAGAGTAGATTCGCGCGGTTTCTGTGCTTTACGTTGACGGTAAGCTGCGCGCGGAGAGTTCGCCAAAACCTGTACTCCCGAGAGGAATCTTTACAGGTCTGCGTGATAACGCTACCTTGGAGTGCCGGCATTTGATCGGTTCGGGCGGTAGCCGTCCGGGCCGGGCTTCATTGATCGTCGCCTCCAAGGAGTACTGTCCATGCCCTTCCCCTATCGCGCTTTCTCCTCGCTTGTCGTTGCTGCTGCGCTGGTTGCACCTGCTCTTGTCGCACAGGAAAGGCACGCGGGCAGCACCCCGGAGAAGCTGGATGTGTACGGGCCGTATGCGGGAAATTTTCTGCTGGGCGGCCGTGGGCTGCAGAAGCCGCTGAACCCGGCTGAGACGGTACTGGATGCGGAGAGCCCGTGGACCTTGTCGCTATGGTTTCAAGGCGCGGAGAACGGCCCGCTGACCACGCTGCTGGCGGGGTTTGGCGACGCGGCGGCGGAGGACTCGCGCTACCTGGGGTTGCGGGACGGCAAGCCGGTGCTGCGGATCGGCGCGGGCAACGAGGTGGCGGGGTCGGCGGCTGTCGCGGGGGGCGGCTGGCACTTTATGGCGGCGAGCTTCGACGGCGTGACGGCGCACCTGTTCCTGGACGGCAACGAGGTGGGCACGGGCAAACCGGAGATGGGAAAGGTGCTGGATGCGGAGCTGATGCTGGCGCCGGATTTCATCTCGGACGAGGAGGCCAAATACCGGTACGACCAGCCGCACCTGCCGCTGACGGTGCCGGAGCATCTGCGGGAATGGAAGCATTTTGGCGGGAAGATTGCCGGGTTCGATGTGCGGCACACCGGGTCAACGGCGGATGAGGTGAAGCAGATGGCCGGGGAGCGGCCGGACTTCGACACGGTTCTATACGAGGATGGGTCGAAGCCATGGCCTTTCCAGACGAAGCAGCAGGTAGGCAATGTGGCGCCGCAGTCGCCCGATACACTGCCTCACGGCAACGCCGCATTTGGTAAGGCGATGGCAAAGCCTCTGCCGGCAGCAGGGCCGACGCTCGAGCAGACGGGCGCGGGCGAGTGGACGCTGGCGCGCAACTGGAAGCTGCAGGCCGCGCCGAAGGAGACGCAGACAGCGGAGCAGCTTTCGGCGACTGGAGCGAGCGCGGACGGCTGGTATGCGGCGACCGTGCCGGGCACCGTGCTGACGACGCTGGTGGATCGCGGCGTGTATCCGGACCCGGACTACGACCTGAACAACATGGCGATTCCGGAGAGTTTGAATAAGCAGGATTACTGGTACCGGGTGGAGTTTCCGACCCCGGGTACGGTGGCCGCGGGAAAACATT
Organism: Acidobacteriaceae bacterium; assembly: GCA_965276625.1. Classification (GTDB taxonomy): domain Bacteria; phylum Acidobacteriota; class Terriglobia; order Terriglobales; family Acidobacteriaceae; genus EB88. The sequence goes on along the minus strand of CBDIBB010000002.1, from coordinate 371,263 downwards.
TCACCCTGGACCTGAACGGAATCAACTATGCGGCCGATATATGGCTCAACGGGCATAAGCTGGGCACGATTACGGGTGCGTTTCTGCGCGGAATGTATGACGTGACAGCGCTGCTGAAGCAGTCCGGGGAAAACGCGCTGGCGGTGCGGATTTCGCCGCCGCCACACCCGGGGATTCCGTGGGAGGAGTCGATCAAGGCTGGGCCGGGGGATAACGGCGGGGCGATGCTGCTGGATGGGCCGACATTCGTGGATACGGAGGGGTGGGACTGGATTCCCTCGATCCGTGACCGTGACACCGGCATATGGCAGGACGTGGTGCTGAAGGAGACGAATGCGGTAAAGCTGGGCGACCCGCAGATTATTACGGCGCTGCCGCTGCCCCGCACCGACGAAGCGGACGTAACGATCAGGGTGCCGGTCGAGAATGTCGGGGACAAACCGGAGAAGGCGACGCTGCGGGCGAGCTTCGAGGGTGGCGTCTCAGTAATGAAAGAAGCGACGATTGCGCCGGGTAAGTCGGAGATCGTGCTGACGCCGGAAGAGTTCAAGCAGTTGCACGTGGAGAAGCCGCGACTGTGGTGGCCGAACGGCTACGGTAAGCCGGAGCTTTACCACCTGAAGCTGTCGGTAGGCGATGGCTCCAGTGCGAGCGACGAAAGCACGACGCAGTTCGGGATGCGCGAGGTGACATACGAGGAGAGCCTGTTCGGCACGGACGGGACGCTGCGCCGGGTGGAAGTGAACCCGACACTGGCGAACAGCCTGCACCAGACGATTGTGAACGTGACCCACGAGGGGATGCGGCAGACGCCGGATGGCTGGGCCGCGAGCCTGACGGCGGCGGCGGACAGCTCGCCCGCGGTAAAGCCGGTGACGAACGAGCCGGACATGACGGACCTGGTGATCAAGGTAAACGGGGTTCGCATTGCGGCGCGGGGCGGCAACTGGGGCATGGAAGATGCGATGAAGCGCATCAGCCGCGAGCATCTGGAGCCGTACTTCCGGCTGCACCAGCTGGCAAACGTGAATATCATCCGCAACTGGGTGGGACAGAATGATGAGCCGGTGTTCTATGACCTGGCCGACAAGTACGGCCTGATGGTGTGGAACGACTTCTGGGAGTCGACCGAGGGCTACAACGCGGAGGCGCAGGATGTCGGGCTGTGGCTGGCGAATGCGACGGATACGGTGAAGCGCTACCGCAATCACCCTTCGGTGGTGATCTGGTGCGGGCGCAACGAGGGGGTGCCACAGCCGGCGATCTCGGACGGGCTGGGCAGGGTGCTGGCGAAGTATGATGGCACGCGGTATTACACGCCGACGTCAAACCAGGTGAACCTGCGGAACAGCGGGCCATACCATTACATGGACCCGAAGCTTTACTTCGACACGCTGAATCGAGGGTTTTCAGTGGAGTTGGGGATTCCTTCGCTGTCGACGCTCGAAAGCTTCAAGGCGTCGGTTGCGCCTGAGAACCAGTGGCCTGTAAGTGACGCCTGGACGTACCACGACTGGCACGAAAACGGGAACGGCGACGTGCATCCGTTTATGGAACACCTGGATATGCAGTTCGGCGCGCCGACGAGTTTGCCGGACATGGAGCGCAAGGCGCAGATGTTCAATTACACGCTGCACCGCGCGATCTTTGAAGGTTTTACCGCGCATCTGTGGGCGCCGAACTCCGGGCGGCTGATCTGGATGACGCAGCCGGCATGGCCGAGCAATATGTGGCAGATGTTCTCGCATGACTACGACACGCAGGCGTCGTTTTACGGAGTCATGCATGCCTCGGAGCCGCAGCATGTGCAGCTTGACTTATCGAATTACAACGTGGGCGTGATCAACACGACGACCGAAGCATTGAACGGCGCGAAGGTCGAGGCGAGCGTGTGGTCGCTTGCGAACAAGCAGATGTTTATAAAAACTGTGCCGGTTACGGTGGCAATGGACGAGAGCGCGGATGCGATGCAGCTGCCGTTGAAGGCGATGTTCGCGCAACCCCCGGCTGCTGGTGGAGCAATGGGCGAGCCGGTGTTTGTGCGGCTGAAGCTGGTAGGCGCGAGGGGACAGGTGATTTCGTCGAGCTTTTACTGGCTGGCTGGCCGCGAAGAAGATATGCGCAAGCTGAACACACTCGCCCAGGCTCAGGTTGTTTCAAAGGTGACGACCGGCGTGGATGGAGATGAGAAGGTTGTGACAGCGGTGCTGACGAACAAGGGGCAGCAGGCTGCGATCGAGCTAAAGCTGACGCTTGAAGAAGCGCAGGGTGGGGAGCGGATTCTGCCGGCGTATTACAGCGATAACTATGTATCGCTGCTGCCGGGGGAGAGTCAGACGGTGACGGTGCGGTATCCGGCGAGCGCGACGAAGGGTGGAGCGGCGCTGGGATTGCGGGGGTATAACTTATCGCAGACGGTGGTGGAGGTTGGACGGTGAGTACTGCATAGGTTGACCGGCTCGTCGCTGAATCGAAGGTAACGTTGCGAATGCAGCCTGCTTCAGCATTCAATCAGAACAACAGGATCGGGCAGAGATTGAGCGAGGGTCAATGATTGTGCATTTGCTTTCAGCGGTGCTGCTGTTCTCTACAGCGGCGCAAGCGCCATCAGAGGATCCGGTTACAGCTGAAAGTCTTCGCGCCTGGCTGACTGCGGCGAATGTCTTTGATTCAAATGCACGGCTGATCCATGTGCAGATGCAGCAACAGAGGGCGAGTCTGCCCCCGTGGTGGCCGGCCGACGTCTATGCCGAGGAGGAAGAGGCGATTCAGAAAGTCGACTTTGTGGAGTCCGCTTTGCCTTTCTATCAAGCATGCTTCACGGAGCCGGAGGTGAGCCTGCTTACCAAGCTAACGCTCTCAAGAGCAGGCCGGCAGGTAAGCAGGAGTGCTCTTGAGGCCCACTCGCAAGCTGCAGAGCAGGGAGCGAGCCCAATGAGCGCGCAGACGGCCGGAGAGGATGCTGCACACCGGACAGCTTCCACGGTTGGACGCGACGAAAAGCAGAGCCTCGCCGCGAGCATGACCCCTGCTGGGCGAGCGTTAGCGGCAAAGGACTTTACTCCAGCCAAGGCTGCCACCATCCGCCAGTGCGCTAACACTGCATTTGCCAGGACAATTGAAGTGGTAAAGCCGCGCCAGCAGGCAGCTCTGAACGCGGTTATCGAAGCCAGTCGCCCGCGAATTCTCCAGGCAAGAACGCAGTGGGAGAAGGACCATCCGGAGAAAGTGGAGTAGAAGGCTTTTGCGGCGCGGCATCAGGTAGTCTTTGGGCGCAACCATACTTGGCAGAACCCTGGTGTACTCCTCGTCGGTGACGTGATCCAGGCGGACGACGTCGTGTCTGAGTCCTCGGCGTTCTGGATGGCGAGGTGGACCAGTGTGTTGGCTGCGGTCGCCGTGCCAGTGGTGTTCGTTTGGCTTAAGGCTTAATCAGGCGGGGTCGCCTGGGCGGATGAGCTGTGCCGGTTCGGCTCCGATCGGAGATCGGCGCGGAAGACGGCCCCTGTGCTGCTAAGCACCGATGCAGCGTGAGGCTGCGCGACGCAACAAATGCGCTTTCTGTTCGCTTTGCCCTGAACGGAAACCGCGTTCCCGCCGATAGAGGGAGCACGGACGGGGTTTGAGCCGGCAGAGCAGGAGCAAATGTTTTCGATCATCGGCATTCTCATCGTATTTGGCGCGGTTGTTGGCGGCTTCCTTATGGAGAAGGGGAATCTCGCCGTGCTGGTGCAGCCGGCGGAGCTGGTGACGATTGGCGGAGCGGCGATCGGAACCTTGCTGGCGGCGAATCCGATGCACGTGCTGAAAGGCATCGTTTCCGGGCTGACCGGGGTGGTTGGGGGCTCGAAGTTCCCGAAGCAGCGGTATCTCGACACGTTAAAGATGATGTTTGACCTGTTCTCAAAGGCCAGGCGCGAGGGCATGGTCTCGATCGAAAGCGATGTGGAGGAAGCGGATAAGAGCCAGATATTCCAGAAGTATCCGGTGTTTTTGAAAGACCACCATGCGCGCGACTTTGTGTGCGACACAATGCGCATGGCGATTACCGGCGGCGTGAGCACCTTTGACGTGGACCAGATGATGGAACTGGACATGGATGTACACCAGCACTCGGCCGAAGCACCGGCGGGCGCGCTGATGACGGTGGCGGATGCCCTGCCGGGGCTCGGGATTGTAGCGGCGGTGCTGGGCATTGTGATCACGATGGGCTCGCTCGGCGGGCCGCCGGAGCAGATCGGGCATAAGGTGGCGGCGGCGCTGGTGGGGACTTTCCTGGGCATCCTGCTGTGCTACGGGATGTTCGGGCCGCTCGCCTCGGCCATGGCGAAGCGGGCTGGAGACGAGCACGGATACTACCACATCCTGCGAGTCGTGATGCTGTCGTTCATCAAGGGTATGTCGCCGATTCTGGCGGTCGAGATGGCGCGGCGTGCGATCCCGGAGCATGTGCGGCCAAGCTTTACCGAAGTCGAAAACGTGTGCCGAGGCAAGGGCGCGGAAACAGCGGCGGCCTGACGAGATGACAGACAAGCAGCCGCCCATCATCCTGATCCGCAGGAAGTCGAAACATGCCGGTCACCACGGTGGAGCATGGAAGGTCGCATACGCCGATTTTGTCACTGCCATGATGGCGCTTTTCATCGTGCTGTGGCTGACCAGCAGTACGAGCAAAATAGAGCAGCGGGTGATCGCCGGGTATTTTCGGGACCCGAACGGAACAGCGGTGCAAAAGGGTTCTGACCGCGCCGGGTCAGGCGAGAACATCCTGCTAAACAAGCAGGACATGACGAAGCTGAAGGCTGTGCTCGAGCAGACTATCCATCACGTTGACAACCTGGACAAGCTGAAGAAACAGATAGAGATGACGATCACGCCGGAGGGTCTGCGGATCGAGCTGATGGAAGACCCGCACGGCACCTTCTTCGAGACGGGCAGTACGCAGCCCACGCCGGTGCTGGTGTCGATCCTGAAGGTTCTATCGGCGCAGCTGGGACCATTGCCGAATAGGATTTCAATCGAGGGCCACACGGACGCACAGCCGTATTCGAATGAAAAGGTGTACAGCAACTGGGAGCTTTCGTCGGACCGGGCAAACGTGGCGCGACGCTTGATGCAGGCGAGCGGCGTGCGCATGAACCAGGTGTCGCAGGTACGCGGATTTGCAGATCAGCGTTTGCGCGATGTGAAGAACCCGCTCGACGCTTCAAACCGGCGCATCTCGTTGATCGTGCAGTACCTAGACGGAGACAAGGATGCTCCGCTGGCGGCTGCGGCGAAAACTGTTGCCGGGGCTCCTGTACCGCCGGTACCAGTTGCCCCGCAGCCAAGCCTGAACAAGCCCAAAGCCAGGGCCAAGGGTGTATAGCCGGAGAACGTGTCCGATTATTGCTGTGCCAGCACACGTCCGGCGCATGCGTTCGTTGCGGAATGAGGCGAGATCGACCGGCCCGCCAAAGTCGAGATCAGGAATCCGGATTGCCTGTTCGCGTGTGAAGGATGTCGTCTGAGAACAGAGCTTTAATACTGTAATGGTGGCAAAAGCATAGTTTTCGGTGCAAAATGAAAAACTCATGAAAGGAACTCAAGGTTAGAGCTTCAGAGCCGATGAGGAGGGTAGGAAAGATGAGGAAAACGTTAGTACCGTGCGCTGCGTTTCCGGGGCTGTCGGTTTCCCGGCGTCCGGTATAGTCGGTCCTCAGGTAGCCTTACCATGGAAAGCAACGGACTGACCCCGCACGACTTTGGGCAGCCTTCGCCCTTGTACGCCCTGAAAGCGACAGAGGTGGAGAGCGCTCCCCGTGCAACTGTAACCAATGCGGTATCAGCAAGCACTGCTGCTGCTCCGTGCCTGCTGGTTGTTGAGGACGATGTGCCTCTGGCTCGACTGCTCGGCTCGTGGCTGCAGGGGGAAGGCTTTGCGACGGATGTCGCCTATGACGGTGAAGAAGCGCTGCACAAGATTGAGGCGCATGCGTACAGCCTTGTCCTGCTGGATCTGAATCTGCCGAAGATGGACGGGCTGACGTTGCTGGCGCGCGTGCATGCGGAGCTGCCCCGGGTGGCGGTGCTGGTTCTGACTGGCCGCAACCGTACGGAGGACCTGGTGCTGACGCTCAACCAGGGCGCGGACGACTGCCTGGTGAAGCCGTTTTCCTTGGTGGAGCTGCTGGCGCGTATCCGGGCGCTGCTGCGTCGCGGGGCGGGTGCGCCGGCTGCGGCTTTGGCGAGCGAAGCGCCGAAAATACCGCAGGGACTCACGCTGAACCGCGAAGAGTACCGGGTGGAGCGGGACGGACGGCGCATCGACCTGACGCCGAGGGAGTTTGCGCTGCTGGAGTTCCTGATGGAGCACTCGCCGCGGCCGGTTTCGCGGGCGGTGCTGATGGAGCAGGTATGGCGGGTGCCGTTTGATCCGACGACCAATATCGTCGACGTTTATATGAAATACCTGCGCGACAAGATCGACCTGGGGGGCGAGCAGAAGTTGATCCGCACGGTACGAGGGGTGGGCTATGCACTTGCGTGTGCTTAGGCGAGATGCGGGCTCGGTCAATAATTTTGAAGGCGCGGCGGCCGCTGGATATGGGTCGGTAAGCGCTTTTTGCAGCCTGGCGGCGGAGAAGGCGCAATGACGGCGGCGCCGCTGTTGCCGCAGAGGGCGGAGGACCGGAATGCGGTTCACCTGCTGCTGGTGAGCCCGAACCCCCGCCTGCGGGTGCAGCTGCGGGAGAAGATCGGGGCCCCGCGGTGGAGGGTATGCGAGGCAGGCAGCGGTGCCGAGGCGCTGGAGCGTCTGACGGAGAGTCGCATTGAGGTGCTTCTGCTGGATCCGATGCTGCCGGATATCGTTGCGAACGAGTTCAGCGTGCTGGTACTGCAGCGGTTTCCGAGCATCGAGATTCTGACCTTGAACGCGCAGACCGGACACCTTCTACTGGCTAATGCCTCGCCGACGCCGCTGGCCACGCAGCTGACGGATCTGATGTATCGAACGGGCGCGCCGGAGATGCCCGGGCGCGCCATGCCGCCGGCTCGCAACGAAACGCGGACGGGGTTGCGCGGAATGGTGGGCAGGTCGGCGCCGATGCAGCGCGTGTATCGGCTAACCGAGATGGTGGCTCGCACGGAAACGACGGTGCTGGTAACAGGCGAGAGTGGCACGGGCAAGGATCTGGTGGCGCAGGCGATCCACATGATCAGCCCCCGCGCGAAGCACCCCTTCGCAGTGGTGAACTGCGCGGCTATCCCTGAGGCGCTGCTGGAGGCGGAGCTGTTTGGCTATGCCAAGGGCGCGTTTACCGGGGCGATGCAATCGAGGATCGGGCGCATCCACGCGGCGCATGGGGGGACGCTGTTTCTGGACGAGATCGGCGATATGCCGCTGTCACTCCAGAGCAAGATCCTGCGTTTTCTGGAGCAGGGCGAGGTGCAGCGGCTGGGCGGCAACGACAACCTGAAGGTGGATGTTCGGGTGGTGGCAGCGACCAATGCGGACCTCAAGGCGCTGTCGCAGCAGAAGCTGTTTCGCGAGGATTTGTACTATCGGCTCGCGGTGTTCCCGGTGCAGCTGCCGCCGCTGCGGGATCGGGAAGGTGACATCGTAAGCCTGACTGAAGCGTTCGCAACGAAGTTCTGCCCCGGTGTGCGGATGACGGCGGAGGTGTTCGAACTGCTGGGGAAACACACATGGCCGGGGAACGTACGCGAGCTGCGCAATACGATGGAGCGGGCAGCCGTGCTTCTGGACGGAGAACGAACGATGACGGCGGAGCACATCCATTTCTAGAGAGTCCCGATTATCCCCGCATTTTGGCGGATAATGCCGGCATGGGGTCACTCAGGTTGCTCGGTTGCCGTGTCTTTATATGCTTTCTCCTGTTGCCGGTGCTGGTCGATGCACAACAAACGGCAAGTACCGGTTCCGTGACCGGCGAAGTTCGTCTTTCCGATACGGGAAAGGCCGCGACAGGCGTCACTGTTTCTCTCCTCCGTCACTTACGAATCCTGTACAGGTAATTAATAAGAAGACCGGGGAGTTTGTCGTCAGGGATAAACCTCATCGAAGCGACTTTCACGCAACGGTTGACCAAAGCGGCGCCTTCGCAATCAGGAATGTAAAACCGGGAGACTATGTCGTGTCGACCTACGCGCCCGGATACCTCTCGCAGGGTGATTATGTAACTTCAGGAGCGCTCGCTCCTGAGCAGAACGGAAAAACGCTACCCGCGTTCGTGCAGAACGTTCACATCACGGCCGGCGTTGCGGTGCGGTTCACCTCGAACTGGAGCGGGGCGGTTCGATGGAAGGCACCGTGAGATTCAGTGACGGGCGGCCAGCGCATACTGGAAAATAGGTAGTAAGTGAGGTCGCCGTTTCGGTTGAAGTGAAAACGAAGACAGGCAAGTTCATCCCTGCGGGAGGATCCGCGCACACGGATGTGTCCGGGCACTACCGTATTGAGGGATTGCCTCCTGCTGCCTACGTCGTCTTTGCGGCACTACCGGGTAAGATGGTGTCGACCGGAAGAGGAATGTAGCGGAGGCGAGCTGGTTTACGCCGACAATACGATAAGAGCGAGCCATGCCCGTGTGGTCGAGTTGCGAGGGGTAGAAGATCACAGCGATATAGATATCGATGTGCCTGTTGTGGGGCTCCATACCGTTACCGGGAAGGTAAGCGCGAGCACGGGAGCGGTTGTGGATGCCGGACTTATGCGGCTCTACCCCACAGGCGAGCCCAGCCTTTCCCGCACTACGCCCCTTGGTCCGGATGACAGCTTTGCATTCGACGACGTGGCCGATGAGGAATGCACGATAGCGGCGGAGTTCAGTCGCGAAATCGAAATACTGGGTTTGACAGAGGACAAGGCCGGGCTGCGCGAGAGGATCAAAAAGGCGCCGTATGCGAACGTTTCACACGACATTCGGGTGGCTAGCGAGAATCCTCCGGCAGTTGTTTTGCAGGTCGATCCCTAAGTGACAACTTCGGGCACACCACCTTCTCTCAAGTAAATAGAAATTGTCGTATGTACAGCCTGTGCTTGAAACAACTCAGAGCATCGGCAGTGGAGGTCAGTGCCCTAATTTGGTTTGCAAGCTCATTGCGTCACCCCCTTCAGCAAAGCCGTGCGAATCCACTTTGATAGTTGTGCCTTTAGCTTCACCCTTGCCGAATAGGCGCCCTACGAGGCGCGGTTTGGGTTTAGACGCTGACATTGCAGTACTTATGAATGATCGAGGCTCGAAGCGCAGCGCGCGGATGCTGGGCCTTCTGCCATTGCCCCGATGACTGCAATCTTCTTATTCATGCCGAGTAAGTCGCCATGTCATCCCTCTCTGCGCGAAATGTGGGTGGTCGGAACGTGATCCGGAGGAAAGTGTGGAACTCATCCTGGCACCCGGCGACGAATGGACTAGAAAAATATCCGTCGCTACGGAGGAGATCGAGCGCGCAATGGATGCAAGCGCATTCATGTGGATGTACGGGATAATTTCGTATCAGGACGTTTTCGGGTTGCATGAGACCAGGTTTTGCCATCGCTACACAGTCAACAGTATGGATGAAGTCCAGATGGTTTTTGCCTTAAGTGGTCCACCCGAGTACAACCGTGCCACCTAGCGGCATACCCATAATGCGAATAAGGACACTCCCCTTGGGAGATATTGCTTCCGGCCGCAACTGGCTGTGCAGTAGGCTGTAAGGACTGTGATAAAGCCTTTGGGTTCTGCTCTCTGTCTTGTATTTGCGCTTGGCGGCCTGGGCGCGCAGACGCCTGCGTGGCAGCCATCGCCGGGACATACGCAAGTACCGATATGGCCGGGGAGGGTGCCGGATGCTCAGCCTGTTACGGGACCGGAAAATACGGTGCGGGACACTTCAAACAAACTGATCGCCGGCAGGACGTATGTCTCTATCGATAACGTCTCACGGCCTACGATGACGGTCTATTCGCCAAAGGGAATCAACACGGGTGCTGCGATGGTCGTCTTTCCTGGAGGCGGCTATGAGAATCTGGCTATCGATCTTGAAGGCACGGAGGTTTGCGACTGGCTGACGCAAAAGGGGGTTACCTGTGTCTTGTTGAAGTACCGCGTACCGGGTCCGAAAATGTACCCGAAATCGGCGCCGTATCCGAAATCAGGACCGTATCCGGAATCGCCGATGGCCCTGGAGGATGCGCAGAGGACCGTCGGACTGGTGCGCTTTCACGCGGCGGAGTGGCACATCAATCCGCACAAAGTCGGAGTACTTGGATTTTCGGCAGGCGGCCACATGGTGGCAGCGATGAGCACGCATTTTGCGAAGCGTTTGTATCCGGCTGTCGATGCCGCTGACAAAGAGAGCTGCCGTCCTGATTTCGCGGTGGCTGTTTATCCTGGTCATCTGTCGCTGCCCGCGGCGGAGTGGGATGCCAGGCAAGCCACCAGAAGGTTTGTGATCCCTCATCCCGCCAACGCCGATACAGAACTTGCCTTGAACCCCGATCTTCACGTTACCCGCCAGACGCCGCCTACCTTCCTGCTCCAGAATGAGGATGACCACGAGGACAATGTAGACGACTCACTGGCGTACTACATTGCGCTTAAGAAGGCCGGGGTTCCTGTAGAGATGCATTTGTATGCACAGGGCGGCCATGCTTTCGGACTGCGGCGCACGAACTTTCCGGTGACAGCGTGGCCTCAGCTGGTGGAGACGTGGCTGGGAACCATCGGGATGATTTCGAAGTAGGTATTCTGGGGTTTTATGCAAAGCGGCCGTTGCTCCGCAAGCGCTCCGTACGAGCATTGTTCGCGCGGAGTCCTTTAACTCCGTGCCTGGCACTGGTTTCAGCCATAAACTGAGGGGATTATTTCAATGAAATACCCAAAAGGTTCCGGATGGATAAGGCTTGATAAGAGATTGCTGCCGGCAGCGGCGATGGTTTTCCTGACTCCAGCGATGCTTGTCGCCCAAACTCCCGATGGCACGCCGGCCTCACGGAAGACCCCACATTTCGAATACAGTGTTGCGGTCATCCGGCTTAGCAAAGAGGGCAACGATAACTGGAGCATTAACAATTCATCGGACACATTATCCGCGCAGAACGCGTCGGTGAAGGCGTTGTTGGCGGAAGCTTATAGCATTCGCGAGGATCTGATCTCGGGCGAGCCGGCATGGGCTAACTCCGATCATTACGACATTCGTGCAAAGATCCTGGACGCTGACCCGGATGCGCTTAAAAAACTAACGGACGCCGACCACAGGGTTATGCTGCAGGCGCTGCTGGTCGAGCGCTTCCATCTGCGGGTACATACGGAGACCAAGACGCTGCCGGTGTATGACCTTATTCAGGCCAAGAGCGGATTGAAGCTCCCGGAGGTCACCTCCGCTCCGAAACCCGGCGCGACAATGGAAGCGGACTCGTTCCGCGGCATTTCGCGGGGTAGCATGTCCACACATTTTTCGGGATCGGAAGCTGAACTGTTAGGGCACGCTGTTACTACGGAGCAAGTTGCTTTTGTTTTGGCGTATCAGGTCCGCCGTACCGTAATCGACAAGACTGGGCTCACCGGCCACTATGATGTCGCTTTCACCTGGGCGCCGGACAGCGGCATCGGCCCATTGCCGGACGCCACTGCGCCTCCGATCTTCACCGCCTTGTAGGAGCAACTCGGCCTGAAGCTCGAAAACGCTAAAGGACCAGTTAAGACTCTGGTCGTCGATCGGCTCGAAGTACCCAGTGAGAACTGATTGGGTCGGACAAGCGCTCCCCTTCAGGAGAGCGCTCTCGGTCTGCACGCGTGGCACTGGGGATTTGGTTCAGCCGGCTGTGCCTCGTTTAGCGAGGGGCGACGCCGGGCTGCGTCGCGGCATTGTGCTTGTCCCTGTAGACGCGCTGCGACTGCCGATTCTGTTTGCGCGCGAGCTGGTGGCGATCCTGCGCGGTCAGGTGGCCTCCGTCCGCGGCGCGATCGGCATGCTCCTGGCTATGGATGGCTTGCTGATGGGCTTCCAGGTTGTTGGCCCCTCTCTGGGTGATCTGACCTGAGTTTTCGCCCTGCCTGATGCGCGACTGCTCGTTTCCACGACGATCGTTGATGCTGTGACGCTGCTGGTCGGTTGTGGTCTGGGCGAAAAGGGCGGAGGCGGGCAACGCGGTAAGCATGGCAGCCAGGGCGAGATAGTTCGCAAATCTATACATGAAAACGACCTCCTTCGGGTCATGGGGTGGGAAGCGCCCACCCTGTCACTGAGATGACTTGATCAGGGCAGGAGCGCACACCTTCTTATTGACACTGGTTGAAGCCGGCAGTTGCGCGAGGGAAGGCGAAACTGTCCCCGCGGGAAATCCCGCAGCACATTTGGCCTGATCTTAACCATTCCCGACCACGACATCGCTGCAGGTCTCGGGTTGAAGAAAAGGAGTCGGCAACTGGCTGGCTAGGAAAGGTTTTCATGTTCAAAAAACTGGCAGTCGCCGCACTGTTCGCTTCGCTCCTGCCCATTGCTTCTCAGGCGCAGGTCGCCATCCGCATCGGCCCACCGCCACCGGTCGTCGAGCGCCGCCCACCCCCGCCGAGGCCAGGCTATGTATGGCAGAATGGCTATCAACGCTGGGATGGTCACCGCTATGTCTGGGCGCCGGGACATTATGGTCGCCCACCTCGGCCGGGTGCTGTCTGGGTACCGGATGGGTATGACCATGGACGCGGCGGTTACCGGTATCACCGGGGCTACTGGCGCTAGGCTGCAGCGATTGAGTTCAGGAAGAGTACAGGCAGGACCACCGCGACCTTTACCGAGTGATGGCTGCCGGTGGTCCTGTCAGCGTTTTGAGGTAGCCGGAGCTTCGAGCTGCGGCAGGACCTTCCGAGACGAATTTACTCTTTAGTACTGAGTCGGGATAGGCAGTCTGGCGCGGGATTGGCCCCTGTCGTGCATAGCTACCAGGCAGATGCTGCCGACTTCTCATCTTGTTCCAACCAATGTGCCGCCATACCTGCCGGGTAACCGGGGGGACGGCGAGGCGTTGCTGCTGGCGGATGCGTTTTCCGAGTTCATCGAGGCGGCTGGGACGCTTGAGATCTCGTACCGCGACCTGCAGGCAGAGGTAGCGCAGCTTGCTTTGGAGCTGGCGGCGCGGAACCGGCAGCTCGAAGAAAGTCTGCGCGCAAACGAGCAGATGCGCCTGACCCTGGTGGAACTGGTGGACCTGATGCCGTGCGGGGTGCTGGTGCTGGGTGAAGAGGGCCTGCTGCTGCGGATGAACCCGGAAGCGAAGCGGCTGCTGGCTCTTCCTGTGGAGAAGCCCGCGCCGAGCAACCTCGATGAGGTGCTGGCGTGGACCGGCATGGACCTGCTGGCGCTTTCGGCGATCGAGGGTGAGAGCGAGATTGCATTCGAGCCAATTGCGGAAGACAGGGCGCAGCGATGGATGGAGCTGCGGACGCGCCGGGTACGCGGGGCGCATGGCGGCGCTCAGACAATTCTCATCCTGGTGGATATTTCGGCGCACAAGCAGGCCGAGCAGGACCGTGAAGCAGGGCGCAGGGCGCTGGCGCTGGCGGAGGTCGCGGCGACGCTCGCACATGAGGTGAGGAATCCCCTCGCGAGCCTGGAGCTGTTTCTCGGACTACTGGAGGATGAGCCGGACCGGAATGCCGAGTGGGTGAAGCATCTGCGGGCCGGGCTGCGGAGCCTGGGAAGCACGGTCAACAACGTGCTTGCATTTCATGGAACCGGCAGGCTGCACCTTGCTCCGCTGGTGCTGCAAGAGGCGATTGGCGCAGCGGCCGAGTTTGTGCGACCGGTGGCGATGCAGGCCGGGATCGCTCTGCGGGTTGAGCCTGGGAGCGGGCGGCATACGGTTGCTGGAAATGAAGCCGCGCTGCAACAGATGGTGCTGAACCTGGTGATGAACGCGGTGCGGCATACGCCGGCGGGTGGAGGCATCACTGTTTCGCTGGCGGAGAGTGTCGACGGTTGTGTGCGTGTTTCTGTGGCGGATACGGGCTGCGGGATCCAGGCGGACCAGATTGACAACGTATTTACCGCCGGCTGGAGCGCGAGCGGGACGAGCTCAGGCCTGGGACTCGCGGTATGCCGCCGGATTGCCGCTCAGCATGGGGCGGTGTTGCAGGTTGCGAGTCAGGATGGGTGCGGCGCGCGCTTCCATATGGATCTGCCGGTGATTGCGAGTTCCGCGGAGGTCTCGAAGGTATGAACAGTGCGACGCACAGGGCAAACGCGTACGACGGGCCGGGGCGCTCGGTACTGATCGTGGAGGATGAGCCGGGGATCCGCACGGCACTGACGGCGCACTTTGAGCGGGACGGTTGGCGAGTGACCGGGGCCAGCGGTGTGCGCGAAGCAGGGTACCGGCTGGCGCAGGGGGAGTTCGACCTGCTGGTAAGCGATGTGCGGCTGCCGGACGGCTCGGGTGTTGAACTGATGCGGATGGCGCGGGCAGACGCCGGTACGACGCCGGTGGTGCTGATGACAGCGTTTGGGACGGTTCCGGACGCAGTGGAGGCGATGCGGGGCGGCGCTGGGGATTACCTGGCGAAGCCGGTGACGTGGGCCAGGCTGCGCGATGTCGCGGAGCGGCTGGCGGCACGCGATGGACGTGCCGGCGAGCAGCGATCAAGGCAGGAAGCAGGACAGCACCTGGGGAGCGTGCGTGCGCTGCGCGCGGCGAGCGCCCATGCCCCGGAGCACGGGATCGTTGGACGTGCGCCGGCGCTGTCGGCAGCGCTGTCGCGGGCGCAGGCCGCGGCGAGCACGGACGCGGATGTGCTGGTGGAGGCGGAGAGCGGCACGGGCAAGGAGCTGCTGGCGCGGTTTATTCATGACGCGAGCGACCGCGCGGCAAAGCCGTTTGTCGCGGTGAACTGCGCCGCGGTGCCGGAGCAACTGCTCGAGAGCGAACTGTTCGGGCATGCGAAAGGCGCGTTTACCGGGGCGACGCAGGCTCGGCCGGGCAAGTTCGAGCTGGCGCACGGCGGAACGCTGCTGCTGGACGAGATTGGCGAGATGCCGCTACACCTGCAGCCGAAGCTGCTGCGGGCGCTGCAGGAGCGTGAGTTTGAGCGGCTGGGCGAGTCGCGGACGGTTAAGGTGGATATCCGGGTAATTGCCACGACGAATGTGGCACTCGCGGCTGCCGTGGATCGCGGGGCCTTCCGGTCGGACCTGTACTACCGGTTGAACGTGATCCCGCTGAGTCTGCCGCCGCTGCGGGCCCGAGTGGAAGATATCCGGCAGCTCGCAGAGCACTTCGCTGCGAGCTGGGCAGAGCGCGCGGGGAGGCCTGCCCCGAAGCTGGGCGAAGATTTTATCGAGCTGCTGGAGGCGCAGAGCTGGCCGGGAAATATCCGCGAGCTGGGGAACTTCATGCGGCGCGTGTTGTCGCTGCACGGCATGCCTGTGGCCGGGCAGGTGATCGGCGCGGCGTGCTTCGAGAGGGAGTTTTGCATGGATGCGCTGAGGAAGATCCCTGAATCTGTACCGATGGCTGTGCCGTATGGCCCGCAGGCGGAAGTGTCGGCAAAACGCGAGGCCGGGTTGCCGGCGGGGGCGCCGATTCGCCAGCTGGAGCGGCTGCACCTTGAGCAGACTCTGGCCATGACCCGGGGCAACCGAACCCACGCAGCGGAAATGCTGGGTATCAGCCTGCGAACGATGCGCAACAGGATTCGAGAGTATGGGCTGCCGCCCAGGAGGTATGCATGAGTTCACCGCTGATCCCGATCCAGATGGAACGGTTCCTCGATATCACCGCTCAACGCGAGCAGGTAGTTTCCGCCAACATGGCGAACGTGGACACGCCGCGTTACCACGCAAAAGAGGTGAGCTTCGCGCAGACACTGCTGCGATCGACGGATGTCGATTCGGCAGCATCGGTCCCCGGCTCAATCCGCGACGAGCGTGGGCTGATGGACAGGCCGGACGGCAACAACGTGGACCTGGAGCGCGAGAGTATGCAGCTTGCGAAGGCGCAGCTGCAGTACGGGCTGGGTGTGCAGCTCATCAAGAGCCAGTTCCATGAAGAGCTGAGCGCGATTAATGGAGGCGGGCAGTAATGGATCCTTTTTCAATGTTGCAGATCAGCGCATCGGCGCTGACAGCGGAGCGGCAGCGGTCAGAGGTGATCGCGACGAACATGGCGAACGCGAACACGACTAAGACGGATGCGGGCGGCCCGTTCCGGCGTAAGGAAGTGGTGTTTTCAGCCGAGCATGCTTCGGCTTTCCAGCTGCAGTTCGCGGAGATGACGGATGTGCCGCACCTGCGGGGGCGCTCGTCGGGAACGGTGCGGCTGTCGCAGGTGATGGATGACCCGAGCGGGCCGATCATGCGCTACGAGCCGGGGCATGCGGATGCGAACAAGGATGGGTACGTGGCGTACCCGAATATCAATCCCGTGCAGGAGATGGTGGACCTGATGGGCTCCGTGCGCGCATACCAGCTGAATGCTTCGGCGGTAACGGCTTCGAAGCAGATGATTCAGCAGTCGATCGACATTTTGAAGAGCTAGATTAACGGCAGTTTAGGTGCAGTTTTGAAAGGGCAAACACGATGAGTATCAGTATTCCGGCAGCCGGAGCAGCGGGAGCAATCACCTCGGTGTTCGGGCCGGTATCAGCAGCCGCGGGGCAGGACGGCGGATCGGATTTCAGCGGTGTGTTGAAAACCGCTTTGAACCAGGTCAGCGGGATGCAGAACAACGCGCAGCAGCAGGTGAACACGCTGATGGCGGGCGGCAGCGCGGACATGAGTAAGGTGATGATCTCGGTCGAGAAGGCAGATGTGGCGTTCCAGCTGATGATGCAGGTGCGCAACAAGATCGTAAGCGCGTACCAGGACATCGAGAAAATGCAGTTCTAAAGCAGGTTGAAGACAGGAAGCAATGCAAAGGATCTGGCAACAATTACAACAGTTCTGGGCGGGACGCAGCGGGCAACAGCGCGGATTTTTGATCGCGGGCGGCGTGGCCACGCTGGCGTTGCTGGCGGTGTTCGCGCACCTGATCGCGTCGCCGGACATGAAGCCGCTGATGACGGGTCTCGATCCGGCGGACGCGCAGACGCTTGCTGCGTCGCTGACGGCAAAGGGCATTCCGAACGCGGTGAGCGCGGACGGCAAGCAGGTGAGCGTGCCGACGGACAAGATGGATGCTGCGCGCATGGAGATCGCGGCGAGCAACAGTGCGCCGCATTCGGGACGGATGGGTTTTGAGATCTTCGACAAGGTGAGCTGGGGGCAGACCGAGTTCGACGAGAAGGTGAACTATCAGCGGGCGCTTGAAGGCGAGCTCGAGCGGACGATCATGACGATGGGCGCGGTGAAGAGCGCGCGGGTCCACCTGGTGATGGCGACGGATTCAGTGTTTCTGGACGGCGGGCGGAGCGCGAAGGCATCGGCGGCGCTGAAGCTGAAGGGCGGCGAGCTGTCGCACGAGCAGGTTGGGGCGATCCAGAGGCTGGTGGCGGGCGCCGTGGATGGGTTGAAGCCGGCGGATGTGGCGATCATCGATGCGGACTCGAACGAGTCGCTGGGCAAGGCAGGCGATGGGGACGGCTCGGACGAAGAAGCGGAAAAGCGGCTGCAGCAACGGCTGCTCGCGGTGCTGGCGCCGGTGGTAGGCGCCGACCACATCCGCGCCAGCGTGAACGTGGACTACGACCCGGGTACCACCGAGCAGAGCCAGGAGAAGTACGACCCGGCCGTAAGCGTGCCGCTGACAGTACAGCGCTCGTCTGACGATACGGGCGCCGGTGCGGCGACGAGCGGGGTGCCGGGAACGGCGAGCAATGTGCCGCAGGCGAAGGGCAGCCTGCCCAATGTGCCGAACGTGCCGGATGGCGGTGCGGAGAGCTCGAAGACGGAGAACTCGACCTACGGGGTGAACCGGACGGTGACGCACTCGATCGAGCCGGCGGGACGCATCCGCAGGGTGTCGGCGGCGCTGCTGGTGGACGACGCGGTGATCCACAAGCAGCTGCCCAAGGGCAAGGTGCAGGACGTGCGGGTAAAGCGCTCGCCGGAGGAGCTGAAGCAGCTGCAGGACCTCGCGGCGGCGGCGATCGGGCTCGATACGGCGCGGGGCGATGTGCTGACGGTGGAGGACCTGTCGTTCGACCAGCCGACAGTCGCGGTAGTCGCGCCGCCGACGCTGGCGGAGCGGGTGCAGAAGGGGATGAATGACTACGCGGTCGTGATCCGGTACGGATCGCTGCTGGTGCTCTTCTTGCTGGCGTATGGGTTGATGGTGCGGCCGCTGCAGAAGCGGGCGTTGAGCGGGGCAAAGGTGCTCGAAGCACCGGCCGCGATGCCGCTGCTGACCGGGATGGAAGCGCCGCTGCTGGCGCCGATGCATCCGGGGAACGACGCGCTGCGGTCGGCTGCGCTCAAGGAGCAGCTGATGCAGCTGGTCAAGGCTGAACCGGTGAACAGCACCCGCGCCGTGCAGGCGTGGATGCGCGGAGACGGACAATGAACGGCGGCGGCGAGGCGATGCACCAGCTGGGCGGCGGCCAGATGAGCGGGGCGCGTAAGGCGGCTATCCTGCTGGCGGTTCTTGGGGAGGAAGCGGCGGCGACGATTCTGCGCTCCCTGCCGGAGGACGACCTGCAGCGGCTGACGCAGGAGGTGGCACGACTGGGCAACGTGCCCAAGGAAATGTCGCTGAAGGTCATGGAGGAATACCATCAGCTTGCGGTGGCGCAGGAGTACATCGCGCAGGGCGGCCAGGATGCCGCGCAGCGGATGCTGATCAAGGCATTCGGCGAGAATGGCGCGCGGGACATGGTGCAGCGGCTGGTGCGGGCGAACGAGCTGAGCGCGACACGGGTCGAGTCGCTGCAGCGCATTGATGCCAAGCAACTGGCGCGGTTCCTCGAAGGCGAGCACCCGCAGACAGTGGCGCTGATCCTGGGGCATCTCGACGCAAAGCAGGCTTCGGCGCTGGTGATGTGTTTGCCGCCTGGTGTGCGTGCGGAGTCGGTGAAGCGTCTGGCGCAGTTGCGCCAGTTCTCCCCGGAGATGGCCGAGAAGGTATCGCGGGTGCTGAACCGGAGACTGCGCTCGGTGGGCGAGCAGACGAAGCGGACGTACTCGGGTTTCCAAAGCGTGGCGGACCTGATGAACAATATCGATGCGACGACGTCGCGGGAGATCCTCGAGATGATCGAGACGGAAGAGGCGAAGCTGGCGGCCTCGATCCGCGATTTAATGTTCACTTTCGAGGACTTTTTGACCGTGCCGGAGCTGCAGATTCGTGAAGTGACCGCGGCGGTCGATAAGAAGGTTCTGACGCTGGCACTGAAAGGCGCGAGCGAGGAGCTGCGCAGCCATTTTTACCAGACGATGAGCTCGCGCGCGATCGAGATGATGAAGGAAGACGCGGAGTCGCTGGGGCCGGTGCGGTCAAAAGATGTAGCGAAGGCACAGCTGGATGTGGTGGCGCTGGCGCGGACGCTCGAGGCGGACGGCAAGATCGTGTTGAAGAGTGAGGGAGCCGATGAGTACGTTGTTTAACCGCAGCAGCCTGCCGCGTTTTGCGACAGCGCCCGTGACCTCTCTGCAATACCGGGATAT
Organism: Acidobacteriaceae bacterium; assembly: GCA_965276625.1. Lineage (GTDB taxonomy): Bacteria > Acidobacteriota > Terriglobia > Terriglobales > Acidobacteriaceae > EB88. The sequence continues at coordinate 351,682 of CBDIBB010000002.1, read as the reverse complement.
GGCTTCGAGATTGCCGCCGATTCCACGGATGAAGGCCGCCGAGCCGGAGCCGGAGGTTCCGAAGCCGGCAGAGGTGGAGATGACCAGGGCCGAGTTGCAGGCGCTGCTGGCCGAGGTGCGGGACGAAGCGACCGCGACGACGGAGGGCCGTGTGCGGGAAGAAGCGCGTAGCAAAGCCGAGGCCGAGGCGAGCCGGGTAACGGCGGCCCTGGCGGCATTCGAAGCGGAGCGCACGGACTATTTCAAGCGGGTGGAGAGCGAGGTTGTGCGGCTGTCGCTGTCAATTGCGGCGAAGATCCTGCACCGTGAAGCCCAGGTGGACCCCTTGCTGGTGTCGGCGCTGGTGCAGATCGCGGTTAACCAGCTAAAGGAAAATACAGCGGTGAATGTGCGGGTGCACCCGGACAGCGCGAGGCTGTGGCGATCGCGGTTCGAGGCCACGCCGCAGTGGGCGACGGTGACGGTCGTCGAGGATGGTGAGCTGGGCGCTGGCGACTGCGTACTGGAAACGGAGCTGGGGTCAGCAAATTTTTCGCTCGCGGTACAGCTGAAGGAAGTGGAACAGGGATTTTTCGACATCCTCGCGCAGACGCCGAAAGGATAGCGGATGCCGCTGGGGTCGTACTTCGATAAGCTGCAGCAGACCGGGACACTGCGGTGGACGGGCCGCGTGCTGCAGGTGACGGGCAACCTGATCGAGTCGGAAGGCCCGTTCTGCTCGGTTGGCGAGGCGTGCGAAGTGCAGGGTGCGGACGGGCGGATGTACCCGGGTGAGATCGTCGGGTTTCGCGGCTCGACGATGCTGTCGATGACGCTGGAGCGGCCGCAGGGGATACGGTTCGGCGACCGGGTAATAGCGCGGGGTACGCACCCATCGATCCGCGTGGGCAGCGAGATGCTGGGCCGCGTGATTGACGCGACAGGCGCGCCGCTGGACGGGTTGCCCGAGTATCGCGCGGAGCGTACGGTGCCGGTGGACGATGCGGCGCCGCTGCCGCTCGACCGGGTGCCGATCCGCGAACCGCTGGGCTGCGGCGTGCGGGTGCTGGACGCTTTTGTGCCCTGCGGACGTGGGCAGCGGCTGGGTATTTTCGGCGGATCGGGTGTGGGCAAGAGCACGCTGCTGGGCATGATGGCCTCGGGCACCGAGGCCGATCTGACGATCATGGCGCTGGTGGGCGAACGCGGGCGCGAGGTAGGCGAGTTCCTGGAGGTACTGGGCCCGGAAGGGCGCCGGCGCTCGGTGGTCGTGGTGTCGACCTCGGACCAGTCGCCGCTGCTGCGTTTGCGCGCGGCGATGAGCGCGACGGCCATCGCCGAACATTTCGCCGCGAGTGGAAAGCATGTGCTGCTGGTGGTGGATTCGCTGACCCGGTTCGCCATGGCGCAGCGGGAGATCGGCCTGGCCGCGGGCGAGCCGCCGACTGCGAAGGGATACACGCCTTCGGTGTTGAACCTGCTGGCCCGCCTGGTGGAGCGCGCGGGCAACTTCAAGGGCGGGAGCATCAGCGCGTTCTACACGGTGCTGATGGAGGGCGACGACCAGCAGGATCCGGTGGCAGACACTGTGCGTTCGCTGCTCGATGGGCACATCATCCTGGATCGGGCGCTGGCGATCAGGAACCATTACCCACCAGTCTCGGTACTCGACAGCCTGAGCCGGTTGATGCCGGCGATCGCGTCGGCGGCGCAGGTTGACAAGGCACGCGCCCTGCGGCTGCTGCTGGCAAGTTACACGCGATCGGAAGACCTGCTGCGCATCGGCGCGTACCAGAAGGGTGCTGACCCGGTCCTGGACCGCGCGGTCGAAGTGCTGCCAAATCTCGACAGGTTCCTGCAGCAGCGAGCAGGCGAGGCGTGTCCGCAGAAGGACGCGATCGCGCAGCTGCTCGTGCTGCCGAGTTAGCGGATGGGCTACCGCTATCCACTGGCTGCGGTGCTGCGGGTGCGCGAGCTTGCGGCAGAGCAGGAAGAGCGCACGCTGGCGCGAATCCTGGCTGAGATTGAGCGGCTGCACCTCGCCATGCAAAGGAACGATACCGAGCTACTGCAGGCAGGGGAGACGCGGATGACTGCGTTTGCACCGGCGGCGCTGCCGGCAATGCACCTCCATGCGCTGTATGCGGCTGCGGCAGAGCTGCGCGCTCGAGGCGCGCTGCTGCGGACGCAGCTGAACGCCTTTGAAGAGCTGCGTCGCCAGCAGCTGGAGAAATACACCGAGGCGTACCGTCGGCGGGAACTGATGGTGACCCTGCGCGACAAGGATCGCGCGGCCTGGAGCGCTGCCCGCAACGCCAGTGAAGAGAAGGCTGCGAGTGAGGCGTTCCTGGCGCGGCGCATGCGAGACGCGCGGAATGTTTCCGGCAACTAGGCAAACGGTGCCGGGTACGAACCCGGCAAACCTTGCCCAGCAATGCCCGGTTTGCCGGGTTAGAGAAAAGGGCGGCGATTGAGCTCTAGTAAAATACGTGGCAAATAGTGGACTTAGCGACGGGTTGCGCGAGATGGCAGCGCGGTAGCGATTGGCCCGTCGCTTGCACTCTCACCGGGTGTGAACATCGCAGTCCATTTCGCCGAGCCGATCCAGAGTGCACCCGCTGCTGCTACGACTCCTGCTTCCAGCACTGTCGGCGGTACCAGTTTCGAGCAGACGCTTGCGGCATCAAGCCAGCCCGGGGGTGCCGGTACGCCGGTGTCTCCGGCAGCCTCGAATACGGAAAGCAAGCCGGTGACTGGTGAGAAGGCGGCGGAAAAAGCGGATAAAGCAAACGACGGGCGCACCGCAAAAAAGCTGAAGGACGGTGACCCGGCGTCTCAGGTTGCGGATGCTGCACCCGCAGGGCTGCTTGTCCAAAATGTGCCTGTTGCTATGCCAGTCGCGTTGTTGGCCGGGCTGCCGGCGTTGGGATCGAGCGCGGACGGTGTGCAGGCTGCGAACCAGGCGAATGCGCCTGAGATCGCCGCTGTGCAGGTTGCTGTACATGTTGCGGGCGATGCGGGGACGGGTGGACTTTCGGCTGCAGGGCCAATGGCAGACGGGGTAATCGCAGCCGGGGTAATGAGCAGTTCGCCCCAGCCGATCGCCGGGGTCGCCGTTCATGCCTCTGTGCCGAATGCGGCGCTGCCCACAAAAAGCGCAGCTACGGGCGGCGTGGCTGCGGAAGCGAAGCCGAGCCTGCGCGATGCTGCCCAAGGGAGCACCTCTGGGAGCATCGGTGGCGCTCTGACTCCGTCGCCGGCAGCACACCCGGCAGTTGTGGCCGGAGGACCGGTTATTACAAAAGGGGCGAACCAGGCGCAGTCTGCCGACGGAAAGCCTGCGGCTTCTCCCACGCTACCGAATGCGCCTGCGGTGGTGCTCGCGACGCCTGCTGTTCCTTCCGGCGCGGTTGCGGGCGCGGTTGCGATTCCCGGCTCGGTTTCCGGCGTTGCCGGCGAGACTGCAACACAGAACGGCGGCGGCGGACAGGCGCAAGGCGGGAAAGGCGATGGTAAGCAGGGCGGCGGGGATGCCGCCGCTCCCATCGCGGCCAACTCCGACGGTTTAACGCCTGCTGTGACAAATGCGGGAGTACAGGCCCCGGTTTTTGCTGCGAACCACGCGGCGCCTGCCTTGCCGGACGCGAAAGCCGGAGCACCCGCTTCTACTCCGAGCGCACAATCCGGCCAGGATGCTGTGCTGCCCGGCACCATTAACAGCGCGCGGGTGCTGCAGACGATGAGCGGCACGGAGATGCGGGTCGGCATGCACTCGGCCGAGTTCGGCTCGATTTCAATCGCGACCACGGTTTCGCAGACCGGGGTTGCCGCGCAGATCGCGCTCGACCATGGCGCTTTGGGCGTTGCGCTGGCGGCACATCTGCCGGCGATGGAGGAGAAGCTTGGCAGTGCGCTGGGCCTGAGCGCTCGGGTGGAGGTACGCGATACGAGCGCAGGCTCTTTCCAGGGAAGCAGCGGGAGTGCATCCGGCGGCAGTTTCGCGGGTCCGGGTGGAGGCTCGGCGCAAAACGCTCCGGGTCATTCCGGCTCGGGCGGAGCAATCACGGTGCAGCCTGAAGGCGCGCGGGGCTACGCATCCGCGCCGGAGCAGGCCGCATGGATTTCAGAAACTACAAACCAGGGGCGGCTCAGCGTCCAGGCATAGCAGTGGGACAGGATTTAAGGAGGAAATATGACGGTATCAGGTGTATCGGGAGCGGCAACGGCTGCCCCATTCTTCGGCGCGATGAATACGAAGCTCAAGGCGCAGACTACAACGCCCACCACGGGCAGCGGCTCGACTGCCGGCTCGACGGGGGACAGTAGTCTTTCTGTCAATAACCTGGGAACAACGTTCCTGAGCCTGCTGGCGCAGGAGCTGCAGAACCAGGATCCGACGTCGCCGATGGACCCGACCGCGATGGTCGGTCAGATGATTTCGCTGAACCAGCTCGACCAGCTGATCAGCATCAACCAGGCGGTAACGCCCGCGACCAGCACAACAACCCCGACCGCCCCAACGACCCCGACGAGCGGTACTTCCGGCAGCGGCGTCACTAAGGACGCGCAGACCGCGCTCGACGCGACCGGGATGCTGAGCTCTTCAAGCGCCGGATCGGCTGCTGCGGGCCTGGCGGCTGCCGCGGCGCAGGCTGCCACCAATCCCGCTTCGCTGAGCGCAGCCGCTGCTGCCGCCCAGAACAACACCACCCCTCTCAATCTCGAGACCCTGACCGCTTTGCGTGGAGGCAAGTAAATGTCATTTTTCGCCGTTCCTCTTTCCGGGCTGAACGCCAGCCAGAGTTCCCTGCAAACCATCTCGGCCAACCTGGCGAACGTCGACACCGACGGTTACAAGGACCAGAACCTCACCTTCAACGACCTGTTCGCGCAGAGCTCGTTGAGCAACGGCGCGCTCGATCCATTGCAGACGGGCCAGGGTGTCGCCGTCGCCTCAACGACCTCTGACTTTACCGACGGTAACGCGTCGGCGACCGGCCTCTCCTCGAATATGGCGCTCAGCGGCAACGGCTTCTTCGTCGTGCAGCAGACGAACGGAAACGTTGCGTATTCGCGCGCCGGCGACTTTACGACGAACAACAGCGGACAGCTGGTTGCGCCGGATGGATCGCTTGTCCTGGGCTACCCCGCGACGAACGGAGTCGTCAACACCTCAGCTGCTCTACAGCCGCTGCAGACCGGCACGGGCCTGACTATTCCAGCGGCGGCGACCTCGACCTTCAGCGCCGCTGTAAATCTCAATGCAACCGGCGCGACGGCGAACTCGACCATCAATGTGTACGATTCGCTTGGAGCCTCGCACGTGCTCACCGTGAACTATACGAAGACTTCGGCGAATAACTGGAGTTACACGATCACGGCGCCTACCGCGGAAACCGGCGCGGCCACGTCGACAATTGCCACGGGAACGATGACATTTGATTCGAGCGGCAAGCTGACCTCTCCGGCCGGCAGCGTGACCGGGATCGCGATCCCCTCGTTCACCGACGGGGCGGCGCCGATGAACCTGACGTGGAACCTGAACGATACCAGCGGCAACGGGATGATCACGCAGACGGACCTCGCGAGCTCGACCGGCAGCACGATCCAGAACGGCAACGCGGCAGGCACGCTGACCGGCTACACCGTCGAGGCGGATGGAACCGTGCAGGGCAGTTTCTCGACCGGCACAACCATGGCCCTGGGACAGGTCGCCGTGGCCACGGTGGTGAATACGCAGGGCATGCAGCAGATCGGCAACAACCTGTACCAAGTGACCGCGGGCTCCGGCGCCGCCGAAGCCGGAATTGCTGGCACGGGTGGCCGCGGAATCATCAAGGGCGGTTCAGTCGAGGCCTCGAACGTGGACGTTGCAACCGAATTTTCAAAGATGATCGTGGCGCAGCAGGCGTACCAGGCGAACGCCAAGGCTGTCACCACGTTTAACCAGATAGCCCAGACGACGATCCAGATGCTGAGCGCCTAAGCTGGAGCAATCTCAGGGCATGAGCAGGTCTTGACCCCCTGCTCATGAGCCACTTGTGAGAACGCCGCACCGGTGAAGGCCAGGTCGCTTTCGCCGATCCGGTCGCGTCTCTCACTTCGCTCTCATCTGCCCTGCGGCCGCCCTGCTGCCGGTCCACGCGATCCGTATTTCCCGCGATGCAGGCGGCCCGTAAACGGGCCTGCAGCGCATGCGTAGCGTCCTCGAACAGCCTTTGGTAATGCGGTTCTCTCCCGCTTTGGCCAGAGGCTTGCTCTCCATCTGCGTACACCACTTTTTCTCGGCATTTGCCGGGACCGGGTGGCAGCACGCAGGAGAGATGTTTGATGAGCAGCGCCTTCCAGATGACAGACACGGTAATGCTGGCGCAGAACGACACGCCGGAAGCCCCAGCGCGGCGGCCGGCCGAGATGCTTCCATGGCTGCCGTGCACGCTGGCGCTCGATGTACCGGTGATGCGTTTTACCGTACGCGCCCTGCTGGACCTGGTCCCCGGCGTCGTGCTTGAAACCAGCTGCCACCAGAGCATGGACATTCCGCTGCGCGTGAATGGCCTGCTGATGGCCTGGACCGAGTTCGAAGTGGTCGGTGAGCGCCTGGCCGCGCGGATCACGGATCTCGCATGAGGCAGCCTAGGAACACTTTTGCGCGCCAGGCGCGACCGCGAGCAGCAATGGAAACACAGACTGACACACAACGCCGGCCGCCCTTTCAGTTCGAGGCAACGCTCAAACGAGTGGTGCGCCTGATGGCGGGCGGGTTCCGCCGGGCGCAGCAGATGCGCGCTGCCCACGCAGGGGCAAAGAGGCTGCGCGTGATCGAGACGGTAGCGCTTGGTGAAAAGCGCTTTGCCGCGGTGCTGCAGGTCGACGGTGTCCAGTTTCTCGTCGGCGGCGGCGCCGGCACCGTGGTCCTTCTCGCGACACTGCCCGCGGCGGCTGAACCCGCCTGTACGCCCCAGCTCGGCGAGTCGGTTCGGCAGCCGAACGCTGTTGCCGTTGCGGAGTACGCGCGGTGAGGCCTCTCCAGCGAAAGCGGCTCGCGCGACTCATCCTCGCCGGCCTGCTGCTGCTCGCGCCTCGGGCGCACGCCGTGCAGGCGTTTGCCGATGAACCGGTCATAGCACCCATGCCCGCAAGCGCATCCGCAGGCGCCCTGGCTCGTGAGTCGGCGCAGCTGCCGGCACGCGACGGCGAGCTGCGGATCAGCGGGCTCGGCGGCTCGACGGCTTCCTGGTCCATCGTCGTGCTGATGACGCTGCTGACGCTGATCCCGTCGCTGCTGTTCTGCGTCACCCCGTTCGCACGGCTGCTGATCGTGTTTCATTTCCTGCGGCAGGCGCTGGGGCTGCAGACCACGCCTTCCAACCAGACCCTCATCGGGCTTTCGCTCATTCTTACTTTCTTTCTCATGCAGCCGACCGGCGAGCAGATCTACCGTATCGCGATCGTGCCGGTGCAGGCCGGGAAGATTACGCCGCTCGATGGAGTGGTGCGCGCGGGTGAACCGCTGCGGCACTTCATGGCGCATTACGTGCGAGAGAAGGACGCCGCGCTCTTCCTTGAGATCGCGAAGGAGCCGAAGCCGCGCTCGGTCGAAGGCCTATCGTTTCGCGTGCTGCTGCCGGCGTATATTCTCTCGGAGTTGAAGGCCGGATTCCAGATCGGCACCGTGCTCTTTCTTCCTTTCCTGATCGTCGATATGGTGGTCGCTTCGATCACCACGTCTGTCGGCATGATGCAGCTGCCGCCGGTGGTCATTTCAACACCGTTGAAGCTGCTGCTGTTCCTGATGGTCGACGGCTGGCACCTATTGATCGGTGCGTTGATGCGGAGCTTCCAGTAATGGGCGTGGATGAGGTCGTCACCCTGGGCCGCGGCATGCTCGTCGAGGTCATGCTGCTGGTCGCGCCGGTGCTGCTGGTCGCGATCGTCGTCAGCCTGCTTGTGAACATCGTGCAGGTGCTCACCTCGCTGCAGGACCAGACGCTCTCTTCCGTGCCGAGGCTGGTCGCCACAGGCGCCGCGCTGTTCTTCATGATGCCGTGGATGTGGCGGCACCTGGCGAGCTACACGATCGCGCTCATCGGCGACTTCCACAAGGTGCTGCAGTGATCGAAACGCCGTTTCTCAACATCATCAGCGGGTTCCTGTTTATCGGCGTGCGGCTTTCAGGGCTCATGCTGTTCGCGCCGTTCTTCGGCAGTGATGCGCTGCCCGCGCGGATCAAGGCTGGCCTGGTCCTGGCGCTGTCGTTCGTGCTGTATCCCATGGTTGCGCCGCACTTTCCCGTCGTGCCGCTCAGCCACTGGCCGCTGCTCGTGTTCAGCGAGCTGCTGGTCGGCGCGGCGATCGGCATCGCGACGCAGCTCGTCTTCGACGCGGTGCAGATGGCCGGGCAGATCCTGAGCGTGCAGATGGGCTATTCGCTGGTCAGCATTCTCGACCCGAACACGCAGGCTGAGTCGACGGTCATGGCGACGTTTCACCAGGCGCTTGCCATGCTGATTTTCCTTAGGCTCGACGTGCATTTGTGGATCCTGCGGGCGATCGGCACCAGCTTCACATATCTGCCACCGGGGTCGGCACATTTAAGCGCGGCGTTCGTGCGCACAGCCCTTTCCGCAGGTGCCGCGGTGTTCACCGTCGGGCTTGAGCTGGCGGCCCCGGTGCTTTCGGCGACGTTCCTGGCAGACCTGGTGCTCGGCCTGCTGGGCAAAGCCTCTCCGCAGCTGCCGGTCATGCTGCTGGGTCCGGCGATCAAGAGCCTGCTGGGCTTGTGCGTGCTGGTGGCGACGCTCAAGTACTGGCCTGATATGTTTCGCGCTTTCTTTCTCGACGCCATGCAGCTCGCGGAGCGACTGCTGCACCTGGCGAGCTGAGTTGTAACGGTAAGGACCAAGGGGAGCCATGGCCGACGGCAGCAAAACAGAACAGGCAACACCGCAGCGCAGGAAGAAGGCACGCGAGCAGGGCAGCGTCGTCCACTCGCGGGAGCTGCCGGCGGTGCTCGCGGCAACAGGCGTCGTCGGCGCGCTGATGTTGCTGGGCCATGATGCCGCGGCGCACTGGACTACCTTTTATCGCGAGCTGCTGGACTGCGCGGTCTCGCAGGATGTGGAGGCGAACGGACCGGTGCTGTTCTGGTCCTCGGTCGAGGTCCTGCGCTGGATCGTCCCAGTGCTCGCGGCGGCAATGCTGTTGTCGGTTGCCGCAGGGCTTGCACAGGGCGGCCTCAATATCGCGCCTGAGGCGCTGCAGCTCAAGCCCGACCGCATGAACCCGGCGTCAAAGCTGGGCCAGATATTTTCAATTGCGGGCTTAAGCAATCTGCTCAAGAGCCTGCTGCCATTCGGCGCCATTGCGTGGATCGGCATCAGCACACTCACCGGTCAGTGGGCCGCGATCGTGCACGCGTCGTCGTACAGCCTGCGCACGTTTGCCACGTTTCTCGGCTCGGCAGCCCTGGCGATCGGCTGGAAAAGCGGACTGGTGCTGCTGGCCTGGTCGGCCATTGAGTACCTGCTGACGTGGCGCAAGATGGAAGGCGACCTCAAGATGTCTCGCCAGGATATTAAGGACGAGATGAAGCAGACCGATGGCAACCCCGCGATCAAGGCCAGGGTTCGCCGGGCGCAAAGACAAATGCGCAAGCGTCAGGCGTTGAAGGCCACGATAACCGCAACGGTAGTTGTGACGAATCCGACGCACTACGCTGTTGCGCTGCGGTATGAGCAATCGATGGCGGCGCCGATCGTCGTCGCGAAAGGGCTCGACCTGCTGGCGCAGCAGATTCGCGAGCTTGCAAACGAGCACGGCATTCCTTTGATGGAAAACCGGCCATTGGCGCAGGCGCTCTACAAAGGCGTCGAGGTCGGCGATTCGATTCCGTCGGCGCTCTACCAGGCAGTCGCCGACATTCTTGTCGCGGTATTCCGCGCGCAGAACGATGTGCGCGCACAGGAAGCCCGGCGGCGCGGCCGCAATGCTTCCGGAGAGTTGATCCACTGATGAAACCCGCCGCTTCCACAAAGGCATCGCTGCTCAACGCGCTGCGCTCCTCCGGCGAATGGATCGTGCCGGTCGCGGCGGTCGCGATGCTGTTCGTCATGCTGGTGCCGCTGCCGGGCTTCGTGCTTGACCTGCTGCTCACCATCTCAATTACCGCCTCTGTTCTTGTGCTACTCACCGCGATCCAGATCCTCAAGCCGGTGCAATTTTCGGTGTTCCCGAGCCTGCTGCTGCTGCTCACGCTCATGCGACTTTCACTCGATCTTGCGAGTACGCGACGCATCCTGCTGCACGGCTCGGACGGCCCCGCCGCCGCCGGCCATGTCATCGAGGCGTTCGGACAGTTCGTCGTAGGCGGCAACTACATCGTGGGCTTCGTCCTGTTCCTCGCGCTGATCGCGATCCAGTACCTGGTGGTGAGCCACGGCGCGGTGCGCACCGCGGAGGTCACGGCGCGGTTTACGCTCGATGCGATGCCGGGCAAGCAGATGGCGATCGACGCGGACTTGAACGCGGGGCTGATCAACGAGCAGCAGGCTCGCAAACGCCGTGAGGCTGTGGGTCGCGAGGCGGAGTTCTGCGGCGCGATGGATGGCGCGGCGCGCTTCTCGCAGAGAGACTCGCTCGCGACAATCCTGATCATGGCGATTAACATCATCGCGGGCTTTCTGATCGGCGTCTTCCAGCAGGGCATTCCGTTTCAGGAGGCGCTCAAGACTTACACGATCCTTACGGTAGGCGATGGGCTGGTGACCATCCTACCGTCGCTGCTGGTTTCGGTGGCAGGCGGCATCGTGGTGACGCGGGCGGCCAGCCGCGATTCGCTGGGCGTGAATGTGAGTCGGCAGATCCTCGCGAGTCCTCGCCTGCTTCGGATCGCGGGCGGAGTGTTGTGTGCGCTGGGGCTCATTCCGGGGCTGCCGAAAATCGCGTTCTTCACGCTGGCAGGGCTGCTGTTTTATGCCGCGCACTCTATCAAGGTCGAGCCGAGCCTGAGTGACGTGGAAGAAGTAACACCGGTGCCGGGCAAGCTGGGCAAGGGCGGCGAAGCGGGCGCGCCTGCCCTGCCTGACCCCATGGATGCGGTGCTGAAGCTGGATGAGCTGATGCTTGAAGTAGGCGCGGGGCTGGTCGCGATGGTGGATGCGAAGCAGGGCGGCCAGTTGCTGACACGCATCAAAGCACTGCGTAAGAACCTCGCGCAGCAGCTCGGGTTCCTCGTGCCTTCCATCCACATCACCGACAATCTATCGCTCAAGGACGGTGAGTATGTCGTTCACCTGCGCGGCACGGAGATCGCGCGGGCCGAGCTGCGGCGCAGTCACCTGCTCGCGATTCCGTCGGAGGCGCAGCCCCTGGCGCTACCCGGCGTCGATACGCGGGAGCCGGCGTTCGACGTGCCCGCGAAGTGGATCACTCCCGAGCTGCAGGCACAGGCCATTGCCGCAGGCTACGCGGTGGTGGACACGACCTCTGTACTTGCCGCCCATCTTGCCGAGCTGATCAAGCGCAATGCGTACGAGTTGCTGACGCGCGCCGAAACCAAGCGCCTGGTGGATCGTTTGAACGATTCCCACCCGAAGCTGGTGGAAGAGCTGGTGCCGAAGCTGATGACCCTGGGCGAGGTGCAGAAAGTCCTGCAACAGCTGCTGCGCGAGCAGGTTTCCATTCGCGACCTGGGGTCGATTCTCGAAGCGCTGATCGACATGGCCGCGACCAACAAGAATCCGATCGCGCTGGTGGAAGCCGCGCGCCAGGCGCTCGGGCGCTCTCTCATTCGGCCGCTGCTTGATGAGAAAGGATCGCTGAAAGTGGTGACGCTCGACTCGGCGCTCGAGGAGGAGTGCATGCGCGCAGCGAACGCGCAGCCCGGCCAGGGCGGTGGCGGCGCGCTGCAGGTAAGTGTGGCCCGCAAAGTGCTGGACAGTCTGCGTGGGAGCTTTGGCGATGCGATCGGCGATGCGCCGCCCATCCTTCTGTGTGCTTCGCCGGGGCGGTTTTACCTGCGACGGCTGATGGAGCCGTTTCTGCCCAGGCTGGTGGTGATTGCGCCGACGGAGATTCCGCCGATGACAGCTGTGCAGACCGTGGGGGTGGTGCGTTGAGCTACAGGAAAGTGAGAGTCGCATGATGCAGGCACATGCCGCGTACCAGTCGATAGCAGGAGAGCAGCAGGTGCTCGATGAGCGCAACGCGCTGGTCATGGAAGAGCTGCCGCAGGTGTACTTCATCGCGGCGCGCATCCATGAGCGGCTGCCGGCGAGCGTACAGATTGAGGATCTGGTGAGTGCCGGGGTGCTGGGCCTGATCGAGGCTTACCGGAACTTCGACGCGAGCCGCAATGCTCAATTCAAGACGTTCGCACGGTTCCGGATACGCGGCGCGATCCTCGACAGCCTGCGCCTGCTCGACTGGGGCTCGCGCGGAATGCGGCGTAAGGCTCGCGAGATCGCTGACACGGCAGCGCAGCTTGAAGCGGGGCTGGGCCGCAAGCCGGAGAAGGAAGAGATCGCGGCGGAGATGAAGATTTCGTTAGACCAGCTGGAGACCGCGATGACCCAACTCGACAGCCTGCAGATCGTGGGGCAGCAGGCCTCGCTCTCGAACGAGTCGGGCGAGCTGCAGGACCTGATCGAAACCGCGCCGAGCCGCGAAGCGAGCCCGTTCGACCTTTACGTGAAGGGCGAACAGAAGCGGCAGCTCACCGCGGCGATCGCGGCGCTGAATGAGCGCGAGCAACTGGTACTGTCGCTGTACTACAAAGAGGAGTTGACCATGAAGGAGGTCGCGCAAGTGGTGGGCATCGCGTTGTCGCGTGTGTCGCAGATCCACACGGCGGCGCTCGGCAAGCTGCGCGCCTCGCTCGATGCAACGGAGGCGCGGCCCGCAAGGCCGGTGGTCACGGGCATCTACCTGGCGGCGAGCGCTGCCGCTGGTCGAGCAGACGTGCCGGTGAGGGGAGCATGCCAGCGATGACGCCGCGACCGAAAAGCGAGAAGAAAGAGCGAACGGTGCTGCCCTGCAACTTCCGGTCGGCCGGCAGGCTTTCAAACGAGAGCGCGCGCGCTCTCAAGACGATGCACGAGAGCCTCGCACGCAACCTGATGAACACCCTCGACGTGTACCTGGGGACCGCGCTCGAGGTAAAACTCGCGTCGCTGGAGCAGCTCTCGATGGATGACTACCGCGCCGCGCTGGTGCCGGGCGGCTACGTGCTGCCGTGCCTACTGGCGCCCGCGTCGCACACGCTGCTGCTTGAAATGGATTCTCCCCTGCTGTACACGATGATCGACCTGCTGCTGGGCGGCGCGGGCGCGGGGCTGGTTGAGCCGCGCGAATTGACAGAGATCGACGAGGAGATTGTGCAGGGCGTTGCCGGGCTGATCGCACAGCAGGTGGAGCGAGCGTGGCAGCCGATCGGTGTCTCAGTCACGCCGGGCTCCGCCATGCGCCCGAATATGGTCCACAAGTTGTTTCCTCCGACAGAGAAGGTGCTGTTGGTGCGGTTTGATGTCGGGCTCGCCGGGGTAGCGGGTTCATTGCACATTGCGTTTCCGGCGTCGATCGGCGGCCACTTGGTGCGCAACATCAAGGCCGACCCGGCAAGCGCGCGCGGACCGGTGCGGTTTTTTCCGCGTCTGCCGCTCGAGGAGCGCATTCTCGAGTGCAAGTTCACGCTGTCGGGCGGTCTGCCCCAGATGCGGGTGCCGGTACGCGAGCTGGCCTCGCTGGCCGTCGGCGCGGTGTTCCGGCTGGGCGCGCCGGTCGAGTCGGCGGGGCGCCTCGCGCTTGAGGGCAGAGATATTTTCGATGCGGTGCCGGTCCGCAGCGGCAAGAGCAAGGCTGTGGAGCTGATGGCCGCGCTGCCCGTGGTGCACGGTACGAGCGAGTAACCGAAGGAGAGAGCGATGGAGCGGAAAAGAAGTGCGGATGGTGACATGCAGTTTGCGGCGATCCTCTGCCCGCTTGTGAGTGAGCAGTGGCAGGTGGCCGGCGGCGCCAAGTGCGCGTTTACGGCGCGCCCGGTGGAGGCTTCCGCGGTTGCGCCGGAGCCGCAGGGTGAAAAGCACTCCGTGCTGCTCCGGTTTGAGGGCGCGCTGACCGGGCATTGCGTGCTGGTGTGCCCGGAGGCGAGCGCCGCGGCGCTGGGCGTGGGCTCTGACGATGACGCGGGGCTGCTTACCCGGGTGCTGCGCGCCGCGTCCGAGCCGATCGCCTCGGCGCTGTTCGCCCATTACGGCAGTGTTCGGATCCACCTCGTCGAGGACTCCCTGACCGTGCCGGCCGATGCCGAGCCGATCGCGGAGCTGGTTGCCCAGCTTGCAGACCGTCCGGCTGAGGGCAGCCCCGACGCATGCCTGGTGCTCTACGCGGACGGAGAACTGCAGCGCGGGCTGCTGCGCCTCGCGCGTGTGGCCGCGGCGGCCGAGGCTTCCGGCATCACGAGCGGCAATCTCGGCCTGGTCATGGATGTGGAGCTCGAGGTGACGCTGCGGTTCGGGCAGAGGCAGCTTTCGCTGCGTGAAGTCATGGACCTGGCCAGCGGCTCGGTCGTCGAGCTGGACCGCGAGGTCGATGAGCCGGTGGAGCTGATCCTGGATGGACGGGTGATCGCGCGCGGCGAGGCGGTGATCGTGGACGGCAACTACGGCGTGCGTGTGACCGAAGTCCTGCAGCCGATGGTCCTGTAGCGGTGCCGTTGCAAATGAAAGCTGCTTTACCGCAAACTGAACCCGCATTCGTCAAGGCTCTCGCGCGGTCGATCAACGCGCGCATCCTGCTGTGCGGCAGCCCCCGGTGCCGCCGCTTTGCCCTCGCGCACCAGTGGCTGCGACGGGACGGCATCCTGCTCGCAGGCGAACCCGGCAGCTCCGGGGGAGACATCTGGCTGTGCAGCTCCGGGTGTTTCGAATCGGCGCTGCTTGAAAGAATTATCGAGAAAGTCGACGCCGCAAACCCTGGCAGGAGCAACGCAAAACCAAGGCTGCCGCGCATGCCGTTCCGGCTCGTCCTGCTGAGCCAGGGTGTTCTCACCGAGGCTGACCTTGATGCGGCACTGGCCCACGCCGTGCACACGCAGGTATCGTTGGCGACGGCCCTGTCGGCGCTCCGGCTGTGTACGCCGGAGCAGCTGGCTGCGGCCTTTGCCAGTGAGAACGGCTGCGCCTTCTATACGCTTGATCCGGCGCCCGTGACTGCGGGTCTGCTGCTTCCGCCCGCGCTCTCGCGGTACTTTGGCGCGGTTACGGTGCATGGCACAGCGGATCGCGCGGTCCTCGGCTTCACCGAGCGTATCGACCGGGGCTTGCTGCGTTTATGTGCGCAGATGTTCGGCTGCAGGGTCGAGCCATGCTTCATCACCCCGACCCGCTACGCGGCGCAGTTGTCGCTTGACGGTCTGGCGGTCGGGACGACGGCGGCCAGTTCGGGTCTGCGAACCGCGTCGGCCGCATCTGCTGTTCAGCTGATCGCGCAGCAGGCTGCGCGCTCCGGCGCTGAGCAGGTGCGGTGCGCGCGCTCAGGCAACCTGCTGTGGGTGCGCCATGCAGGGGGCGACAATGCCGACCGTGCCACGCATGAACTCTTCCTGCTGGCAGAGGAGCAGGTCGCCGGAGCCCGGATTCCCATGAAAAAAGCAGAATTACGATGAAAAAGTTGCGCGCGCTCTAGAATCCCACAGCCTGCCTGCCGATAGAGTGTCAAACGCAGGAGACGTATGCAGACCGGACGGGTTACGCAGACAAACGCAGGGCAGCTCAGGGCAGCAGGCAGCGCAATCACGCGACCCGCAGCCACGCCGTCCTCCGGGAGCATGCGATCCGAGCGTTTGCGGCTTGTGCCTTCGCAGCCGGAGGGTGCCGCGCCATACAGCCGGGATGGCGCGCTGCCCCCGTTGCCAACATTGCTCGCGACCCGCCTGCAGATGGAGCTCCTGCTTGCCGAGCACCCGGTCGATCTGCGTGCCGCGGCAGGCGTTCTGCTGAGCGATATAGGGGCGACGCTCGAGATTTTTCGACGCGCAGGCGAGGAGTACGGCGTTGGCCCGGAAGCCCCGGCGCGTCTCGAGGACTGCCTGGCCAGCCTCGGAACAGAAGTGTGGATGGACGTGATTTGCGCCGATGCGGTCGAACGCGTCGCGCCGAACGGTCCCACGCTCACGGCAGTGACCTGTTTCTGGGAGCACGCGCGCCTGCTCGCCTGTGCGTGCTGGTTGGTAGCGGAGCAGATGGAAGGCGTTTGCCCTGAAGAAGCATTTCTGGTCGGCCTCCTGCACGAGGCCAGCCGGCTGCCGACTTTGCTGGGCTGGTCGCGCTCCACTGCTGTTTCCTCCGAGCTTGCCGTGCACTGGCGGCTACCAGATTATCTGCGGGCAGTCGTGGCCGAAATGCCGTTGCCACCACGCTGGCAAGAGATTCTGGAACTGGCGCATGTCTGGGCGCGCGGAGAAGACTGCCTGCTGACGCACACCGCATAACAATAATTCGGGCTTGGGTACATTCTCCCCACCTTCGCAGCTAGGTATCTGGAGTTGCAACCGGGAACACACCTTGAGGTCTGGATGCGTGTCGCCAACAACCCGGACCGTGGCGAGTACAAAGCTTAGAAACAGCCACTGATCCATGACCATCCACGCGATTCCTCCATACCGGCTAACGATCCAGCTGTTGTGAATCACGTCGCCGCACATCAGCAGCAGGAGAAAAGCGGAGGCTACTCGGGGCCAGACAAACAGCAGGATCGCGACCAGTGGATCGAGCACGGCGAGGGAAGTCCAGAAGACGGCCGTCCCGAACGGCAGGCCGCAGTAATCTCATCGCCAGCCATGATGAAAGACGATCATTCCGTGGTTCCACGCGCCCACCGCGAGGCAGGCCGCGTACACGATACGTACAGCAAGGCTGAGGCGCGCAGATGAAATCGTCCGGCTCATGTCGTGAGTCTAAGCCGCACTTGATTCGTTTTCGGGTGGGAGCGTTCTTAATCCTTATCTTTTCCTCATCTCCAGGGGCGCTCAACCCCCATGCTTTGCTCACTCTTCTCTCACGCAGCATCCGGATGCAGGCCGTAGCAGCGCCACAAGGGAGAAACTAGGCACCTTTTGCCGGGTTTGAATGGCCCTACCCGTGCAATAACAGTTCGCGAGGAAACAGTGGAATGGACAGCGGACTGTATGCAGCCTGCGCCGGGCTGATGGCGCGCACCGATTCGCTCGACGCGATCGCCAATAACCTGGCGAATACCAGCACGGTGGGCTACCGGGGACGCCAGGGCTCCTTCAGCTCAGTCATGGCGGCAGCGGACGGGCACGCGCCCGGTTCTGTGCTCAACCAGGTGACAAATAGCTACGGTGTGCTGGGCGCCACGCACATGGACCCTACCCAGGGTTCGCTGACGGCCACCGGCAACAGCATGGACTTCGCGGTGCAGGGGCCGGGCTACTTCGCCGTCCAGACCGCGAATGGCACGCAGTACACGCGCAACGGCACATTCAAAACGTCTCCGCAAGGCCAGCTCGTCACCTCGACCGGCGAAGCGGTGCTGGGTCAGACCGGCGTTATCCACCTGATGCCCGGTCCTGTCTCCATCAGCGCCGATGGAACCATCTCGTCGAACGGCGCCATCGCCGGACGGTTGAAACTGGTCGAGTTTGCACCCGGCACTGACCTGCAAGGGGCAGGCAACAACTTTTACAGCGCACCTGCAACCAGCGTACGGCCGGCCACCGCTTCAAACGTTCAGCAGGGCATGCTCGAGAACTCGAACGTGAACCCGGTGCAGAGCGTGGTTGCGCTGATCGACGCGCAGCGCTCGGCCGAAACCATGCGCCATGCGTTGTCGATGTTCGACACCGAAATGAACAAGACCGCGGTGCAGGACCTGCCGCGCGTAAGCAGCTAGGCTTACGTACCGCTAAAGAATGATTGAAGGAGCACCATGATTCGCGCCCTGTACACCGCTGCCAGCGGCATGACCGCCCAGCAGATGAACCTCGATGCCATCGCCAACAATCTTGCGAACTCAAGCACCGCCGGCTTCCAGCAGCGGCGCGTGCAGTTCTCCGACCTGCTTTACCAGAACGAAGTGTCGCCGGGCGCGGCAGCCTCGCAGCAAACTACGGTCGCCTCCGGACTGCAGGTCGGCCTCGGCGCCCGCCCCACCTCGACCGAAATCCTGCAGACGCAAGGCGAGCTGTCCTCGACTGGAAACCAGCTCGACATGGCCATTTCCGGGCAGGGTTTTTTTCAGATTCTGCTGCCGAACGGGCAGACCGGCTACACCCGCTCCGGGTCGTTCCAGCTTGACGCGCAAGGGAACGTGGTGACGCCGAACGGCAATCCCCTGCAGCCGGGCATCACCGTGCCCCCGGACTCGACCGCGGTCACGGTCGGCAGTGATGGAACCGTGTCGGTTACAGAACCGGGTCAGACCCAGGCGCAGCAGGTCGGCTCCATCCAGCTGGCGCTGTTTGTCAACCCCGGCGGCCTCGACAGCGCCGGCAACAATATCTACCTGCAGACCACCGCTTCGGGAGACCCGATCGTCGGCTCGCCTGGCGGGAACGAAGGCATTGGTTCGCTGCAGCAGGGCATGCTCGAGCAATCGAACGTCAGCGTCGTCGACCAGTTCGTACAGATGATCGTCGCGCAGCGCTCGTATGAGTCGAACTCGCGTGTCGTGAAAGCCGCCGACGAGATGTTGCAGCAGATCAACCAGCTGACGCAATAAGGAACAGCAGCGAAAGGACCGAGGAGTTATGGCTCGAGCAATCCTGATAACGGCACTGGTCGGCGTGATGGCCGCGGCGGCACACGCCGGCACTCCGCAAGCCTCTCGCTACGCGATTTCCGTGGAGCAGGCGACGCACACCGTCGTGCTCGCGCACCCGGAGCTTGCCGGTGACGCGATCGAGCTTGCGGCGCCCGTCGATTCGCGTGAGAGCGCACCGCAGCTTACGGCCGGTCCGCTGGAACGCTGGGGCACGGGGGCAGGCTTGCCCGGCAGTACTCGCGCACTCGCCCGCATGAAGATTCACTGTACCTCTGAGCAGGTGTGCCTGCCGTTTTACGTCATGGTCCATCTCACCGACGATGAGGCGAAAAGCCTCGCACCGCCCGTGCGCCCCAGCAGTTCACATCCCAAGAATATTGCTTATGCCACTACAGCAGCTACGGAAACCGGGTTGCGTTCCGGTGGTCGCGCCATGCTCGTAATGGACAGCGGCAGGCTTCACCTACGCGTTCCCGTCACCTGCCTGCAGGGCGGCAGCGCCGGTAGCACCATCCGCGTTCGCGCTCTGGGGCGCGGTGCTGTCTACCAGGCGACCATCATCGACGGATCGACAGTGCGGGGGACCCTGTGATGCGCCTGCTTCTTGCGCTGCTGCTTATATCCAGCATCATGACACCGCAGGCCCGCGCGGCTGACCTCACCGGTCTTTTGCCGAAGAAGCTGCAGCCAAAACAGCTTACCCCGGAACAGCTGCGGGCAGACTACATCGAGCGGCTGCAGGAGCAGACCATGCCGAGCGGCGACGTCCGCTCAGTCGGCAGCCTCTGGACCCCGGGCGCGACGCTCTCCGATCTTTCGTCGGACTACAAGGCCAGGGGACTGAACGACACCGTCGTTGTGCAGGTGGCGGTGCAGACGACCGCGGCCCAGAGCGGCTCGGTCAACAGCCAGCGTGCGTTTACCACCACCTCCGGTATCTCCGGTATCGTCGGGGGCATCGCTACGCACGGCACCAACCCGCTGCTCAACGCGCAGAGCAACACCACGCTCAAGGGACAGGGGCAGACTGCTTCGAACACGACCTTTGCCACCAGCCTTACGGGGCAGGTCATCGCGGTGCTGGCCAACGGCAATCTCGTCGTCGAAGCTGAGCGGCAGATCTTCATGAACAACCAGCACGAGAACCTCATCGTTCGCGGGGTCGCGCGCCCCGGAGACATCTCCGCCGCCAACACGATTCCGTCGAGCGCGTTGTCCAATCTCGAGATTGAGCTGAAGGGGAAAGGCATCATCTCCGACAGCATCCGCTCGCCTAACCCACTTACCCGGGCCGTTCTCTGGCTCTTTGGTTTCTGATCGCCATGCGCTTACTTTCACTACCAACCCGTAATGCCCGGCATCGCTGGATCGCTTTCCTCAGCCTGCTGCTGTGCTGCCTGTTGCCTGCTGCCCGCGCAAGCACACCGAATCGCAGCGTGCTGCTGCGCGACATCACCGATGTCGAAGGCGTTCGCGACAACCAGTTGGTCGGCTACGGCCTGGTTGCCGGCCTCCGCGGAACCGGTGACCGCCAGCAGACCTTCTTCACCGTCCAGACCCTCGCCAACGCGATGTTGCGCATGGGCGTCCAGATCAACCCGGCGCAGGTCGTCGTCAAGAACGTAGCAGCCGTTTTCGTGACGGCAACGCTGCCTTCCTTCGCCGATCCGGGCATGAAGATAGATCTCACCGTCTCCTCCGTCGGCGACGCCCGCAGCCTTGAAGGTGGCGTGCTCCTGCTGACCTCGCTGCGCGGCCCCGACGGCCGCGTCTACGCTGAAGCGCAGGGGCCGCTGGTGCTGGGCGGATACAGCGAAGGCGTCGCCGGCAATATCCGCCAGGTCAACCTTCCGACCACGGGCCGTGTGCCGAACGGCGCCATCGTCGAGCGCGGCGTCTCCGTCGACCTATCGCAGATGCACACCGTCTCGCTCATGCTGCGCAACGAGGACTTCACGGCAGCACGCGATGCCGCGGACGTGATCAATAAGAGTCTCGGCAGGCCGGCCGCAACAGCCGTGAACGCACGCCGCATCCTGATCGACGTCGCCGCTGCCGGCGAGCCGTCGGTCCCTCTGCTGCTCTCGCGTGTCCAGAACCTTTCCATCAACTTCCATGAGCCGGCGCGCGTCGTCGTCAATGAGCGCACCGGGACCATCGTGCTCGGGGGCGACGTAAAACTTTCGCCCGTCTCGCTGCTCCAGGGCTCGCTCACCATAGAGGTCGCGACCACGATCGCAGTGTCGCAGCCCGGCCCCTTCAGCAACGGCACGACCGCCACCGTGCCCGAGACGACACTTGCCGTCAAGGATCCGCCCGCGCAGTCGATCCGGCTGGACAACGGCGCGGATGTAGACGAGCTGATGCGCGGACTTCACGCCATCGGCGCTACCTCGCACGACATCGTCGCGATTCTGCAGGCGATCAAGGCCGCCGGCGGTCTGCAGGCCGACCTGGAGGTGATCTGAGCATGGCGCTTACAACCGGAAGTACAACCGGCTCCGCGGCTGCCGCAAACGCTGCCGATGACCTGCTGCTGCAGCAGGCGCAGAGCGGCAGCCGCTCGGCACAGTCGGCGAAGATCGAGAAGGCAGGCCGAGATTTCGAATCGATCCTGCTTGGGAGCTGGCTCCAGGGTGCGGAGCAGAGTTTTGCCGCGGCCCCGGGCGGCCCGTCCGACGACGATGAGGATGGAGGCCACGACCAGTTCATGGGCATGGCCATGCAGCAGCTTGCCGGCACTTTAGCCGCGTCCGGCGGCATCGGCATCGGCCGGATGATCGTGCAGCATCTCGAAGCTTCGGCGGCCGGGGGGAAAGGAAAAAGCTAAGCGAAGAAAGAAATTGCGTGTTGGGGCTGAACAGAATGGGCGAGTGTGCCGATATGGCATTCGTTCCGAAAGAGGAGCCACGATGCGTATTGATTTTCTAGGAGCAGCGGCAGCCGATGTTGCCGGACCGGAGAACCCGGCAGCAAGGCCTTCTCCTGCAGGCAAGCCGGGCGAGACCTCGGGCGTTCCGCAGGACACAGCCTCGCTCTCGACAGGAGCAGCCTCCGTACCGGCATTGGCGGCACAGGCGCTCGCGACTGCAGCGGCTCGGGGAGCCAGGGTGGAAGCGCTTCGCCAGGCAGTAGCGGGTGGATCGTACAACGTGGATTCGGCGTCGGTCGCAGACGCGATGATCAACGAAAGCGCTTGAAAGCAACGCCCGGAGGGGCAGCATGGGGACTGAAGCCGGGGTAGTGCAGCGATGTCTCGATCAGATCGAAGCGCTTGGCGCGGAGCTCGGGACAGCAACCGACGCGATCGTGGCGAACGCGGTGTGCGGGTTTGAGGAGAGCATCGGTCGTCAGCAGCAACTGATTCAAGCCCTGTCTTCTTCTTTGCCCGCGGCCCGGGCCACGATCAAAGGTCAGCAGGGTGGCAGCCTGGACGTTCGTCTGGACGAAGCATCGCGGAATCTGTGCCGCTTGAATGCGCGCTATGCGGCGCTGCTGACGCACACCGGCCGTTCCATGCGAATGCTGCGATCGCTCTACAGCGCAGCTCTGGATGCTCCGGGTACAAACGTCGGAGAGCGCCAGCCATGGTCTCTGCAAGGGTAGTGCATTTTTTTGAAGCAGATACCAGAGAAAGCGTAGATTCCTGCAAAGCGGGGCCACAGCAAGCATTCAACCTATGCACCATGTAGGAGAAGTGCTCGAAATGAGGAGAGCGGATGGGTGGATTAAATGCTGCGCTTTCAATCGCCACCGGCGCTTTATCGGCGCAGGAAGCCGCGATCGAGACAGTCAACAACAACATAGCCAATGCGGCTACCCCGGGCTACACCCGGGAGGTCGTCAACCTGTCCTCTGCCGGATCGACGGTGAACGGCAATGTTTCCATCGGGAACGGTGTCGAGCTGACCGGCATCACCAGCGTTCGGGACCAGCTGCTCAATCTCCGCATCCAGCAGCAGACCTCCGACCAGGCGTCGGCCTCGGCTGAAAGCAATGTGCTCAGCTCGGTTGAAACCTATTTCTCGGCATCCGGCTCCGGTGTCGGTTCTGACCTTTCAACCTTTTTCACGAGCCTCTCCGCGCTTTCGTCCGCCCCTTCCAATGCGGCGGACCGGCAAACCGTAATCAGCAACGCATCCGCGCTGGTCGATGCGTTTCACAGCACGGCCGCGGGGTTGACCTCGACCCAGGCCGGGCTCAATACCCAGGTCTCCGGCGACGTGACGCAGATCAATAAGATTGCCGCGCAGATCGCCGCGCTCAACCCGCAGGTCGCACAGCAGACCGCGAGCGGGCAGGATGGCGGCACGCTGCTCGACCAGCGGACCCAGCTTGAGCAGCAGCTTTCCACCCTGACCGGCATCGCTATCACCACGACCGCCCAGGGAGACACCGTAACCACGGGAAACGGTACGCCGCTCGTCGTTGCCGGGCAGAGCTTCGCGCTGTCGACCTCCTCCGGCAGCAACGGGCTGACGCAGGTGCTCGACAACCAGGGCAATACCGTCACGGGGCAGCTCACCGGCGGTGACCTCGGCGGCACCCTGCAGGTGCGGGACACCACGATTCCGGGGCTTCTATCCTCGCTGGACAGCCTGGCCAATGGCTTCGCCACCGCCTTCAACGCGGCCCAGTCGACCGGGTACGACCTCGCGGGGAACCCGGGTGGAGCGTTGTTCACGGTGCCGTCCACGGTCAGCGGATCCGCGGCAGCCATTGCTCTGCGCACCACGAACGGGAGCGCCATCGCGGCCAGCTCCGACGCCAGCGGTGGCAGCAACAGTAACCTCGCCGCGCTTACCGCCGTGCAGAGCAACGCGCTTGCCGGGGGTCTCAGCCCTACCGGCATGTACGCCGCGCTGGTCGACAGCGTCGGCAACTCGGCTTCCGAGGCCGGCACCCAGGCCACGGCGCTCCAGTCCAGCCTCACCCAGCTCACCAACCAGCAGGGCGCGGTTTCCGGGGTTTCGGTCGACGAGGAATCTACGAACCTGATCCGCTACCAGCAGGCCTACGAGGCCGCCGCTGAAGCCGTCACTACCATCAACTCACTCTTTAGCGCGACCCTTGGCATGATGAACGGGTCCGGAGCCTGACTGACATGCGCGTTTCTCCCAATCTTCAACCCGATATTCTTGCCGGCATCAATCAAAGCGAAGCGAATTTACAGGCAGCGCTGCAGCAGGTGTCCACTGGGCTCCGCGTCAATCTGCCCGGGGATGACCCTGCCGCGGCAGCCGCCATGGTGCAGAACCAGGCCGCCAGCAGCAATGTCGATCAGTACACGGCAAACGGAAACGCCGCCCTTGGAGCAGCGCAAACCGCCGACTCCGTCGTAACCTCGGTCGTGTCGCTGCTGACTCAGGCTGTCTCGCTTGGCACCGAGGGCGCCAACGGGACCGAAAGCACGGCGAATCGCCAGTCCCTCGCGACACAGATCCAGGGCATTCTCGCGAGCGTCGTCTCCGAGGCCAACACCACCTACCAGGGCGTTCCCATCTTCGCCGGGACCGGTACGGCAACCGCGGCGTTCGTGGCAGACAGCACCTCGACGAGCGGCTACACCTACAAGGGCACCAGCGGCGTCAACAAGGTACAGGTCGGGGACGCACTTAATGTCCAGCAGAACGTGCCCGGCGACCAGTTGTTCGACAACCCGGGCGGAAGCGTACTCGACTCCCTCAGCCAGCTCGCCACGGCCCTGCAGACCGGCACCTCGTCCGATATCGCGACCGCCACGACGGCGGTATCGACCGCTCTGAACTTCGTCTCGGCGCAGCATGTCACCTTCGGCAGCGCGATCAACCAGCTCAACGCGCAGGAGACGTTCCTGGCCCAGGAAAAAGTGACCCTCAGCGCCCAGGCCACCAACCTCACGGGCATCGATTCCGCCACCGCCGATGAAAACCTGGCACACGCCGAGGTACAGAACTCCGCCGTACTTGCCGCCGCAGCCAAGGTGCTGCCGACTACCCTGCTCGATTACCTCAAATAATCCAGCCGAACCCGGAGGAAGCGCTCTCCGCTTCAGAAAGGCACGGCTTTCCCGGCACAACGCTCCCCCTCTCTTAATGCGCGATGATGGAAAGGGAGATTACGACAAAAGATGACCGATGAAAATCTGGGGCTGCTGCCAACCGAAGCGCGCAGCGCGGACTCGGCGGAGTTCGATGCACTGAGCTCACTCGCGATGGTTCAGGCCATGCATCGCGCCGATCGCGAAGCCTTAGCTGCCGTCGAGCGGGCGCTTCCTCAAGTCGCCGCCGTGATTGAAGCCGCAGCCGGCCGGCTGAAAACAGGCGGACGCATCTTCTACGTGGGTGCGGGCACATCCGGGCGTCTTGGGGTGCTCGACGCGTCGGAGTGTCCTCCGACTTTTCACACGCCGCCTGAGCTCGTGCAGGGCCTCATTGCGGGCGGCGAGCGCGCGCTGCGGCATGCCGTGGAGGGCGCGGAAGACGATCCGGCGCTCGGCGCAGCCGCCATTGCGGAGCGTGGCATCGACGCGCGAGACGTCATCCTGGGCATCGCGGCGAGCGGACGCACCCCCTATGTGCTGGGTGCGATCGAGGCGGCCCGCCGGGTCGGCGCTTTTACGGCAGGCATCAGCTGCGCGCCGGGCTCGGCAGTCGAGCAGGCCGGCGAGCTCGCCATCACCATGGACACCGGCGCAGAGGTCCTCACCGGCTCAACCCGGCTCAAAGCCGGAACCGCGACCAAGCTGGTGCTCAACATGATTTCGACCGGCGTTCTGGCCGGCCTCGGCTACGTTCACGGCAACCTGATGGTCAACGTCCAACCCACCAACGCCAAGCTTCGCGACCGCGCCGAGCGCATCGTCGCCGAACTCGCCGGGCTCAGCCGCACCGCCGCTGGAAGGGCGCTTGAACAGGCAGACGGTGAGGTCAAAACCGCGATCGTCGCACACCGCTTGGGGCTGGATGCCGAAACGGCACGAAGCCGGCTGGCAGAGGCAGGCGGCGTGCTTCGCAAGGCGCTTCAAGACTAAAACCGCCTACGCGGCTTGCGGCCACTTCGTGGCGAGTCTTCGTTGAGCGAGGGTCGTACAGGGTGGCGCTCGCGATGCTCGCGGGTCAGTTGGTTAGTTGGGTAGCTGCCCGCTCGTGGTTCAGGGTAAGAAGGCGGGCTAGGATCTCCTGTTTTGTGAGGTTCGCGGGCCAGCCGTAGGCGGCAAAGACTGCTTCGTCGAGGGTGCGGTGAGCATTGGCGAGCCACTCGGGACGCTGGTTGTAGAGGTTCGTCAGGGTGCGTGTTTTCAAGTCAGCTTCCGAAGCGTCGGGCGGATTGAGCCAGGCATCGCGGAGGCGCACGAGTTCGCGGGCGGCTTCGGCGATGGAGTGGACGCGTGGGTCGACGTCTTCGGTGGGTTCGGTGCCGGGCGGCCAGGGGAATGGGAATGTGTCAAAGGTGCTGTTTGGTGTGTAACGGAAGCCGCTCTCGACCTCCCTAAGCTGCGTTCCCTGTGCTCTCGCCCACAATTCGTGAACCTGTGAATGAAGTACGCCAAAGAAGTAATCGTCATCGCGGGCAAACACGAACGCTCCCTGGTTGCAGAGGGTTCCAGAATTGACCC
Source organism: Acidobacteriaceae bacterium (assembly GCA_965276625.1). Taxonomy (GTDB): domain Bacteria; phylum Acidobacteriota; class Terriglobia; order Terriglobales; family Acidobacteriaceae; genus EB88. The sequence continues at coordinate 325,323 of CBDIBB010000002.1, read as the reverse complement.
ATGCAAATATTCGGTGCTTAGCGGTTGCTGGTGTCGCTGCAAAACGAATTTTAGAACTCAGAGCTTTGCGCATGGCCGGGCGCGGTTCTCCGAATAACCACCACTTAGATTTGTAACTTGCTCGATTATTCTCCGCACGTATCGGAAAGACATGATATTTGACGTATTCGAATGGAAGTTCGTATTTGGCTGCCTGAACTTCGCTAATGTCTGTCCCGAAATCAATTGTCCAAACGTGACGCGGTGATCCGGTTAAATCTATGCCACTCAGTACTGGCTTAACCACGTCCGCATTCGGTCGGCCGTTCACATTTACAGGAGCACGCAGCATTTTATCGGCGACTTCAGATGAAATATCGAAAGGACCCTTAGGTGAAACGCCCATGAAACATATATCTAAGTTTTCAGTTAGTGCAAGGGATGATGTTGTTTTAGTTCCGGTGGTGAGGTTAGCGTTGATTTCTTTTACGGTTTGGTCATCAAGGATTCTGACTGTCTCCTCGCCGTTATCAAAACCAAGCATTGATATATGAACCATTGCACCCTGCAATGCCCACGTGCGATCTGAAAAAGCAAAGAATATATCGCCAGTCTCTTTAATCCTATCCAGAACTTTTCGATTGGCTCCTCCTCTAATACCCTGTGTCGCAAGCAAGCCAGCTCTTTTTGTTTTTTCAATATGAATTGCGGCGCGTGTTTTTTCAAACCAATAGCAGACTAAATCTGCGAATTGTTCAACACGACCCGTATACAGGTTGAACAAATCGTTAACATACGCACTGCCCAGTTCTGCCCGAATGCGGTTGCCACCCACAAACGGCGGATTACCGACGATGAAATCCGCCTTCGGCCACTCGGGTTCGTAAGGCTTGCCGTCCTGGTCGTAGCACAGGATAGCGTCGGCGTGTTCGATGTTAGTGAGTTTCTGGAGAATAGGTTCGCGGTCTTCGCGAATGCCATGCTCATGCTTCCACTGGAGAAAGCCGATCCAGACGACTACGGAGGCGAGCTCGTGCGCGTAGAACTCAGTCTCGATGCCGTAGAGCTGGGAGGGCGAGACCATTTTGGGGAGGACCAGCGAAATGCCCTGCTCGGCGGCGAACTTCTGGGCTTCGAGCCAGAGGTCGAGCATGCGGCGCAGGGCGATGTACAGGAAGTTACCGGAACCACAGGCCGGGTCAAGCACGCGCACCGCGGTGAGTTCCTCGACCCACACAGCTAGCAGCCGCTCTGATTCGCGCCCGGCACGCAACAGGGCCTGGCGGCTGCCGCGCGCGTTTTCATCGGCGCGCTCCACTTCAAGCGCCTCAAGAATTTGCAGGCGCACGGCGGCCCAGCGCTGCTCGAGCGGGCGCATCAGCACGGGCTCGATGAGCAGGAGAATGTCTTCGGCGCTGGTGTAGTGCGCGCCGATCAGCGAGCGCCGAGCGGGGTCAAGCGAGCGCTCAAAGAGTGTGCCGAAGATTGCCGGCGCGATGTGTGACCAGTCGTAATTTCTGCTGACCTCGTAGAGAATGCTGAGGTCGGTCTTGTCGAGCTGGATGATTGAGTTGCCGTTGAATAAGTCACCATTGAAGTGGCGAATAGAGTGCTCGCCGAAGATGCCGTCCGGCTCACTCATTGCTTCGAACAGGAGCGTCAACTTGCGAAGAAAACGCTTTGGATTGAAACGGTCTTCACTTTGCAGCAGCTTGCGGAACACCTTCTCGGGAAGCAGGCCGATGGAGTCGGCAAACAGGCAGAAAAGAACGCGCATGAGGAAGTGCGCGATCTGGGCACGGGACGCCGAGATTGCGCTCTTCAATCTCGAGCCGCTCCGCCAGGCGGGCGAACTGCCGGACGGCATCCTGCGTGACCTGTGCGTCGGTACGCTCGGGCCGCAGGATGCTGTAATCGCCGAACAGCGCGCGCAGAACGGTGAGCGGCGGCAGCGGGCACGTCGCGGTCACCTGGTTGCGGTTCAGGTCGTCGAGCGTGAAGGCATAGATGCGCTTGGTTGTGGCTGTGAAGTTGGTGTGAACCTCGAAGCGGTCCAGGTCGCAGACGACCAGCAGCGGGGGATTGCCGAGATCTTCACGATAGTCATTGAGCTGGTCATAGGCTTTGGCCAGGTTCTTATGCTTGCCCTTGTACTCCCAGGCGAAATGGTCCCGCAGCCAGACATCGGCAAAACCCTTCCCGCCTCGCGTCTTGCTTACCGGTTTTTCAAACGCGTAACGCTCGCCGGCGGAGTCGCCGGCAGCCGGGTGCGGTTCTCCCAGAACATCGCAAAGATCGATGAAGTGGGATTGCGCGCCGGCCTTCTCGGACTGGGAGTTGATCTTCCAGCGGTTCGTGAATCCAGCAACCGAAAGCGTCATGAGGGTTTCTTGAATCGCCTGCGTGGCGATTGCCGATGCATCGGCGCGACGGGTTCTCGTCTGTTTGAGGATGCCGTGCAGCTTGCCCCGCGCGACGCTCGGGGGATGGATGTCCCGAGCATCGCGAGGGCCACAGTTGTAGGCGGCTGCACGGGAGCGCAAAATGCCACGGAGTGGCCGCGAGCCGCGCAGTCGGTTTTACTTTTCGGCTTTTTCTGCCTTGGTTTCGGCGGCGGTCTTCTTCACCGGCGCGATTGAATCCTTCGCCGCCTTGGCGATGCGGAACTTGACCACCGTTTTGGCCTTGATCTTGATGGCCTCGCCGGTCTGCGGGTTGCGGCCGGTGCGCGCCTTGCGCTCTGCCTTTACCAGGCGTCCGAGGCCGGGGATGACGAAGACGCCGTTCTTCTTGGTTTCCTTGACGGCGGTTTCGGCCAGCAGGTCGAAAAAGGCGGCGGTCTGCTTGCTGGTGAGCTCGAGCTTCTCGGCCATCTGGCGAACGAGAGCGGTCTTGGTGAGTGCGGTTGCCATGGGGCGGTTCTCCTGGTGGAAAGTTTAAACGTATGCGTGGGCATTTCAGGGCGGTCATGCGGTCTTTCAACCAGTAATGACGCGGGTTCCTGAGCAGCCTGCCGGGTTAACCTTCAAGGTTTCCCAATCTCATTGTCAACAGAAAACCAGTGTTTGTGCGGGTTTCAGCAGAAATCTTTGGGTTTTTGCCATAAATAGCGGGTTTCTTGTTACTTTCGTCCTGGCCGGGGCAGCTGCGACCTGTGGATCGCACCAGGTTACCCGGCCCTCTCGCCCGCATATCGATGCGCGTAGAAGTCCCGTAAACGTCCGGGCAAAGCGGGTATCCCTTACACGCACAGGGGAGATTCAGACCGGGATGCCGCAAAAGCTGCACGGTAACCATGTACCCGGCTTACCAATGAGCTGTGACGAAATTGATTGCGCGAGCCGGAAAAACAGTATCTATGGAACAGTACTGCCGAGGATCCTCTGTCAAGGAGGCCCGGACGTCGCAGAAAACGCTTCGCATTCATGGCTATGGGACAAGCTGCCGATAGAGCAGCTAACCCGAAGGCGAGGCAGGGCAGATTGCAATGGCTTTCGGAATTGAGCAAAGGATGAAGCACGCAAAATGACCAATACAAATAAGAAAGCACTGGTAATTGGCGCCCATCCGGATGATTGCGCTTTGGGAGCGGCTGGATTTTCTGTTCTACTGCGACGTTCGGGCTGGCATGTTACGTTTCTCACGATGACCGATGGCGAACTGGGCGGCGATCCCGTCCTGCGCCTCGACGAGGAGCGCGCAAGCGCCCGCATTCTTGACGTCAATCTGGATTTCGCGCATTTGCCGGACGGCTCCATGAGCCCGAGGGAAACCGTTGAAATGCTCGAGGCGAAGCTCGATACGCACACGCCGGACCTGATCCTGACGCATGCGCCAACCGATTCGCACTCGGATCACCGCGTGTTGAGCGATTCGCTGGTATCCGCTGCGCGGCGGTACGCGAGTGTGCTGTTCTATGAGGGGCCGTCGACACTGCAGTTTTCCGCTTTTCTCAAGATTGATATTTCGCGCAACTGGGAGCTTAAAGTCAAGAGCCTGCTGGCCCATGCCTCGCAGCGTGAGCGGGTGCGAACAGTAGAGTGGGCTGAGGCCGCGGGCCGCAATCGCGCCTGGCCCCACTACCGCGGCGTATGCGAAGCCTTCTCTCCCGTCCGTATGAACCTTGATCTGATGGTCGAGCTGGCGACCGAGACCAGCCTGCCGCTTGGTGCGACGGAGCATATCAACGCCGGTATCACTCCTGCAGCATGGAGCATCGTGTAATGCGAGCAGTGAAGGTGCTGATTGCCGGAGCCGGGCCTTGTGGACTGGGCGCGGCGCTTGAAATGCTGGAAAGCGGCGCGGGCGGCGAAGACGATTTCCTTCTTGTCGACCCGTCTACGCGGCCCGGCGGATGGGCCTCCTCGCGCACCACGGCGGAAGGCTTTACCTTCGACTTCGGTGGCCACGTGCTGTTCCCGCACAAGCACTACCTGCGCTTCGCGCACCTGCTTGAGAAGCTGCCGATCGCGTGGGCTTCCTCGGTGCCGGAGCGCGGTGTGCAGGTCGACGGTCGCTTTTTACCGTACCCGGCCCAGCGCAACCTGCAGCGGCTTCCGCTCCGCAAAATGGCTCGAGCATTCGCGAGCGTTCTGCTGCAGCGTCTTCGCAATGAGGACGAAGCGCCGGCTGCCGACGGCGGCGACCTGGGCAGCTACCTGCTCAATCGCTTCGGCGGCTATCTCACCGGGATCCTGATGGGGCCGCTCAATCACAAGCAGTGGGCGCACGCTCCCGGCCAGCTTACCGACGTATGGGTCAGGCATCGCTCCGGCTCCACCACCCGCAACGTTGCCGACCTGGAGCTCGGACGCATGCTCAGGAATTTCCTGCTCCGCAGGGATGACCCGGGCTGGACGCGGGAGACCCGGGTGACCTACCCGGCCAAAGGCGGCTCGGGGGCCATCTGGGACGCCGTCTCACGCGCTGTGCCCGCTGAAAAGATGCTTCTCGGCACGCGTATTGTCTCCATCTCGCTCGAGCAGAAGACTGCCCTGCTCAGCAATGGGGAAACTATCCAGTGGGAGCAGCTTGTCTCGACCATGCCCCTGGACATGCTATTGCGTTCGCTCCCGGAGCGGCCGGAGCTTGCCGTCCAGGCCGACCGCTTCGTTCGCGCGCGCTCCCGGCTGTTCGGCTTCGGCGTGCGGGGCAAGCTGCCGCAACGCTATGCCGGACTGCACTCCTGCCAGGTCACCGACGCGGATGTACCGTTCTGGCGAGTGAACTTTCCGACGACCGTAAGCAAGGGCAATGGCCCGGACGGCTGCTACTCCATGTTGTGCGAAGTGAGCGAGGCCGCCGCGGAGCCGGCGCGGGATGCAGGCGAGCTGCGTGCCGAGGTCGAAGAAAGCCTGTACCGCATGGGCATCCTGGGTCGCGATGGACTTGAACTGGTTTCTCGCTGGGAGTACTCAATCGAACACGGCTACCCGGTGCCGTTCCTGGGGCGCGACGAGCTGCTGGCCGAAGTGCAGCCGGTGCTTGAAGCTGCCGGCGTCTACAGCCGGGGGCGCTTCGGCACCTGGCGGTACGAGATCTCAAACCAGGACCACGCCTTCATGCAGGGTGTGGAGGTAATGCGCCGGATTCTGTTCCGCATGCCGGAGGAAACATACGGCAACGCCACCGCCGTGAATGAAGTCGCTCTCCCCGAGGCATCAGTCCAGGCGATCCAGGAGCGGCTGCCCCAGGTAGTGACTGCGAACGCCGGCTGACGAGCGCAGGCCGGCGGCGCTTGATAGCGCTGCCGGGACAAGCACAATCGCTCACGTCTGCCATTCGCTCTGTGCAGCCGTCGACCGAACCTGCCGAAAACTGAGCATCTAAGCTGAAATGCGGCGATAGCTCAGCCCGACTCTTCGGAACTTCATGACAGAACGACAGCCGATTGACCCCGCGCTCCGCCGCTTTCTGGACTACCAGGCCGCGGCTTCGGCCGGCCCAGTGCGATCGGCGGAGGATGCACGGGCCCGCATGGTCCGGCAGCTGGAGAGCCGCTCTATTCCGGGGCTGCCCAACCATGTCGAGAGCCGGGACCACACTCTCCCCAGCGAGCATGGCGCAGGTCTGCGGGTCCGGGTGTACACGCCGCCTCCGACTCCTCGGGCGCTGCCGGTGCTGCTGTATCTGCACGGCGGCGGGTGGGCGGCCGGCTCGATCGAAACACACGACCCGTTCTGCCGGCTGCTGGCGGCGCTCGCCGGGGTCAGCATCGCTTCAGTCGATTACCGGCTCGCGCCGGAGCACCCGCACCCCGCCGCGCTTGAGGATGCACAGGCAGCGCTGCAGTGGGTCGCGGAGCATGCGGGCGAATGGGGCGCAGATCCGGCGCTGCTGGCGCTGGGCGGCGACTCGGCCGGCGGCCACCTGGCGGCAGTGCTGGCGATGCGACGCCTGCTCGCCCGATCCGAGCCGAAACTGTGTGCGCTGATGCTGCTGTACCCGGTGACCGACCATCCCAGCGCGCACCATGCGTCCTACGCTGAAAACGCGACCGGCTACGGGCTGGAAGCGGACACGATGCGCTGGTACTGGGGCCTGTACGCGCCCGATGCCGATCCGGATGACCCGTCTCTTTCGCCTTTGCGTGGACCGGTTTTCCCTGAGTTGCCGCCCACCCTGGTGATGACAGCACAGTATGATGTATTGCGCGACGAGGGCATCGCTTACGCGAATAAGCTCCGCGCGGCCCGCGTGGCTGTCACGCACCGGCATTCGCCGGATATGCATCATGATTTCCCGGTCGGTCCGGCGACGGTGGCACGTTTCCCGCAGAGTGACCGTGCACTCGGTGAGATCGCGGCGTGGTTGCGCGGGGTGCTCGCAGTTCGCTGACCCCGAGACCCGCTTCTCCAGAGGCAGGTACCGGGGCGAAGCGGGTCCGGGTGTTTGCGCGCCCGGGGTTATGTGACGACCCTGGTTCAGCCCGCAGTTGCGGACAGCGCCGCCAGCACGGCTGCGCCGTTCGGCGAGCCAAGTCCTGTGCAGGCGTCCCAGCCTTTCGCAGCCTTGTACGTGCCGTTGGAGCCGCTGGTAATATCGCGCAGCGCCGATGGCGTGGCGTAGAGCGACGGGTTGGCGAAGCCGACCGGGGTGCCGCCGGCCTGCACCCTCTGCTGGTTGATGAGCGTGATGAGCCCGGCCCAGAGCGGAGCCACGGCACTGGTGCCCCCGACCACAGCCTGCTGGCCGTCGACCAGTATGCTATAGCCGGTCTCGGGTGAGGCATCGCCGGCTACATCCGGGACGCCGCGACCACCGCTACCGCTCCCAGACGGCACCCCTGCACCAGCCTGCCAGGTAGGCAACGCGAAGACCGTGCTGACGCCGCCGCCGGTCGCGCCTCCGCTGGGCTGGTCGTTCCATACAACCTCTGACGAGATAGTGGAGCCGGAGCCGTTTAGCGCCGTGCCGCCGCAGGCCAGCACGTGCGGGCTTGAAGCGGGAAAGTCGACATTATTGCCGGTACCGCCGTCGGTCGAGCCGTTATCGCCGGAAGCGACCGTGATGGTAACGCCCAGCGCCGCGGCAGACTGGCATGCGTTGTCGAGCGACGTGCGCGAAGCCGCGCTCCACCCCGACTCCGGGCCGCCCCAGGAGATCGACAGTACACCTGGTTTATTGGCTGTATCGTGAACCGCGGTGGTGATGGCGTCGATGAAGCCCTGGTCGGTGTTCGGGGTAAAGTAGACAGCGATCTTGGCGCCGGGCGCGATTGCCCCGGCGACCTGGATGTCGAGCGCGACCTCGCCGTCGGCGCCCGAAGGATCACCGCCCGAAACATTGGTGCCGCCATCGACCGACACAGCCACGACGGTCGGCGGCGTAAGTCCCAGTCCGTCGAAGAACGTGGTGATGTCGCTCGCCTCGTACCCGCCGCCGAGCTCGAGGATGCCGATGGTTTCGCCCGCGCCGTTCAGGTTGGTTGGGAAGCCGTAAAGCTGCGCGACCTGGATCGGCGAGTAGCTGGTGCTCGCGGCATTGGCGCGGACGATACGCTCGCCGCTTCCCGGCCGGTTCAGCCATCGAAGATGAGACTTGGCGATCGGCCGCGTGTCGAGCCCGAGGACCGACTCAATGCGCGAGGCGTGGTCGCTCGGGACGGAAAGGCTGCCCTGGTAACAGTGGAAATGGCCGCCGTTGGCTCCCTTGTGCTGATACGTGTGAAGGGTGACGCCGAAGGCCTGCTCCATGCTTGAGGCCGGCCCCTTCAGCACGATGGTGCGGCGGGGTAGGCTTGATGCGGCTTCGTCCACGGTAAGCCCGTGCTGGTGCGCGAAGGCTCGCATGGCATCGAAATCGGCTGGGTCCGCGGCATAATTCTGCGCGAACTCCTCATGCGAAAGAATGCGGCCGCCGAGGCCGGACACATCGAGCGGCTTGCGGCGGCGAACGATGACCGAAACAGAAAGGATGGTAGCGGGAGCGATGGGGCCGGTCTGCGAAGCTTCCGCGGGTAGCGGGTTTTCGCTGGCGGTGAGCTGTGTGCGGGCCTGCTGCTTTGGGTCGGATCCACTCATGGGGACAACACCTCTACCTCCACGCTAAAACAAAAGCCGAGGCGTGTGCAGGGAGCAATCCACCGGACGCACCGCGCTACGGTCTACGAGACCCGCCGGTGAAAGAGCTCGTCCTTCTCCTCGCAGGGGCTGCAGGCGCAGGAGGCCGCGCAGCCTACCAGCACCGCGGCTCCACAGGTGATGGCAATCTCCGCCCAATGATTGCTAAGGCGCGAGAGATGCATAAGAACGTCGTGAAGATGAAGAAACCACATGGCCCTACCCTCGTCTATCTCGACAAAGTCAGTGACCGGTCCCCGTGTCGGAGTTGTCCGTCACACAGGAACATGCTGTCACTTATGAGATACGTGTGGAAAGAAAAATTGTTGCTTTTGGGGAGCAAGATGTTAAGCGTGACCCATTTCGGGGCTCGTCAGGCCCAAAATAGGCCGGCCCTGAAGTGTCTGGCTGGCGCTTAAGAGAAGAAAAGGCGAAAATAGTATCCATGCGAGAGCAGCAAGGGAGCACGGGTGGGCACACGGCAGGGGCGACGGCCCCGCTCGTCCGCTGGCTTTTCCTCGACCTCAACTCGTACTTCGCCTCGGTCGAACAGGAGCTGCGGCCGGAGCTGCGCGGGCGTCCGGTGGCGGTGGTGCCAGTGATGACCGACACGACGGCCTGCATCGCCGCGAGCTACGAGGCAAAGGCATTCGGCGTCAAAACCGGCGTCAAGGTGGGCGATGCGAAGCGCATGTGTCCGGATCTGGTGCTGGTCGAGGCCCGGCATAAGGAGTATGTCGAGTATCACCACAGGGTCATCCAGGCGGTGGAGCTCTGCGTACCGGTCTCGGCGGTCATGTCGATTGACGAGATGGCGTGCTCGCTGATGGGGCGCGAGCAGGGGCTGCTGCATGCGCTGGAGCTGGCGCAGACCGTGAAGCAGTCGATCCGGACCCATGCCGGCGCGACCCTTCGCTGCTCAATCGGCCTGGCGCCGAATCGCTACCTGGCCAAGATCGCCTCCGACATGGAGAAGCCGGATGGACTGGTCGCGCTGACGCCGGACATCCTGCAGGCGGCGCTCGCAGGCCTCGCGCTGCGCGACCTGCCGGGGGTCGGCGCGCAGATGGAGCGACGGCTGCACACGGCCGGCATTCGCACCATGCCGCAGCTGCTGGCGCTGGGCCGCACGGGCATGCGGGCGATGTGGAACGGCGCGGCTGGTGACAAGCTGTGGTTCTGGCTGCAGGGCGAGGACTTTCACGACGCCGCGCTGGAGCACCGGAAGTCGATCAGCCAGAGCCACGTGCTGCCGCCGCACCTGCGCACGCCTGACGGCGCGTACGCCGTGCTGCACAAACTGCTGCACAAAGCGGCAATGCGCCTGCGCTCGGCGAAACTGTGGACCACGCATGTGACGCTCTCAATCAAATTCGGGACTAGCCGTCCAGGCGGCGGCCTTCGCCGGAGCGGGACTGGTCCTGGCCGGACGGGCGGCGTTGGGACTGCTGCGAAAGCGAAATCCGTCCATAGCTCGGGCATTCCGCAGTTTGTGTGGTCGCAGGGCATGGCAGTGATCGAGTGCCAGGACACGCAGACACTGGTGGAGGCGCTGGCGAGGCTGTGGGCCGAGCGGCCGATGGGTGAGCAGCATCAGGCGCCGTTCTACGTCGGCGTGTGGCTGGGGCAGCTGGTGCCGGACCACCTGCACACCCTGTCGCTGTTTTCAGGGCTGGAGACCGAGGCGCGCCGGACGCGCCTCTCCACCACCATGGACACGGTCAACCTGAAGTACGGAACCAACACGCTGGCGACAGCAAGCATGTTGCCCGCCGGCTCCTCGGCCGCAACGCGGATCGCATTCACGAACATTCCCGATTTGTTCTGAGGGTCGGTGCGTCTCAGACACGGGCGAGGACTATGGGGCAGCCGCTTTCGTGACGGTGGAGTGGGTTCCCGGGAGAGTGGGGTCGCGTTGGGAGGGGTCGGTCTGGGAGAATGGGCAACGACGACATGCCCACACTCAACTGGCTCACCCGCGAAGACGACCTGAAGACCTCATCCCGTGTGCCGTACCGGCTGCTCGAAGAGGTGCCGGAGTTGGGGTATGGCGACCCGGCGAACGAGAACATGCTGATCCAGGGCGACAACCTGGAGGCGCTGAAGGCGCTGCTGCCGTTCTATGCGGGGAAGGTGAAGTGTATCTTCATCGATCCGCCGTACAACACCGACAACACGTTCGAACACTACGAAGACAATCTGGAACACAGTCAATGGTTGGCGGTGATGTACCCGAGATTGGAATTACTGCGAGATCTCCTTAGTGAGGATGGCACTCTTTGGATAATGATTGACGATAACGAGCTTGGGTATCTGACAGCCATAGCTGATGAGGTTATAGGGAGAAAAAACCGCATTGCTCTAGTTTCGTTTAAGCAAAGTTCTATCTCGGGACCGAAGTCAATTAATCCAGGACTTGTAAGCACGGCGAGCTACATTCTGTATTATGCAAAAAACAGAAGCTCGTGGAATCCAAACCGCATTTTCCAGCAGACCTATAGGGATGATCGCTATAGCAGATACATCGAAAATATCGAAGACAAGCCGGAACAGTGGAATCTAATTCCCCTTCGCGAGGCTTTCGCAGCAAGTTTGCGAATGGACTCATCATTGTTAAAGTCAGAACTTGGGGATGAATACGAGAGTAGCTTGCTGGAGTTCGTCTTGTCGGACCCACGCCGGGTCGTTCGCACGGCAAGAGTAGCGCCGCAAGATATAAACGAGGAGGCTCGACAAGCCTTAGCTAGCTCTCAAGCGCAACTTGGGCGAGTCTTTGTCTCTGAGCGATCGAATCGTGAAAACTACTTCTTCCTTAACGGGGAGCAGCTTGTTTTTTATGGAACGAAGGTGCAAAAAATGAATGGGCAGCTCGTTACTGCTCTTCCCGCGTCGACAATCTGGGACGACTTGCTTTCCAATAACTTGCACAAAGAAGGTGATGTAGTCTTTCCGAAAGGTAAAAAGCCTGAGGCACTTGTGCAGCGGATACTTAGCCATGCAAGTAATAAAGGCGACTTGGTGCTAGATTCTTTCTTAGGTTCTGGGACAACTGCGGCAGTAGCACACAAAATGAAACGACTGTACATCGGGATCGAAAGAGGGGAGCACGCTCTAACTCATTGCGTTCCTAGAATTAAAGCTGTCGTAAAGGGAGAACAAACTGGTATATCGAAATCGGAAGAGTGGCAAGGTGGAGGTGGGTTTCGGTTCTACCGTCTGGGCAAGACTGTTTTTGACGCGGACGGCAAGATCAATGCGGGGATCCGCTTTGAGCATCTGGCGGCGCATGTCTGGTTTTCGGAGACTCGAACACCCTTACCGAAGCCGAAACGCTCTCCGCTGCTGGGTGTCCACGACGGCACGGCGTACTTCCTGCTGTACAACGGTGTGCTCGGCGACAAGCGGCCGGACGGAGGGAATGTGCTGACGCGCAAGGTGCTGGCTGCGCTTGATGCGCTGGCGCCGGGGCATGTGGGGCCGCGGGTGGTGTATGGCGAGAGCTCGCGGATACAGCCCGAGAGCTTAAAGGCGCTGGGGATCACGTTCAAGCAGACGCCGTATGACGTGAGGAGCCGCTGATGGAGCTGACACCGAAGCAGTTTCAGCTGGACGCGCTCGACAAGCTGCGGGGCTTTCTGGGAGATGCGCGGCTGACGGGCGACCCGGCGGGGGCGTTTACAAAGTGGACGGCGGAGCCGGGCAGGAGCTTGTTTGCGCGGTACCGGCCGCTGAGCGCGCTGCCGGAGGTTCCCTCGGTGTGTCTGCGGCTGCCGACGGGCGGCGGCAAGACGATACTGGGCGCGATGGCGGTGGGGGTTGTCGCGGAGAGCTACCTGGAGCGGGCGTTTCCTCTGGTGCTGTGGCTGGTGCCGAGCGACACGATCCGGGCGCAGACGCTGCGGGCGCTGCGCGATGCGGACCACCCGTACCGCAGGGCGCTGGGTGCGCCGTTCGGCGGAGCGGTGCGGGTGTTCGACATGGCAGATTTTGCCAACATGCGCCCGCAGGATTTGCGCGCCAATGTGTGCGTGGTGGTGGGGACGATGCAGACGCTGCGGGTAACAAACACCGAAGGGCGACGGGTTTACGCGCATAACGAGAACCTGGAAGGGCACTTTGGGCCCGCGGCTTTACAGACGCCGGGCCTGGAACTGATCGAAGCTGGTCTGGCCGGCGCGGGGACGGCGAAGTTCTCGTTTGCGAACCTGCTAAAGGTGCAGCGGCCTGTGGTGATTGTGGACGAGGCGCACCGGTTCATGACGGAACTGTCAGACAAAGTGCTGGGCCGGATTGGGCCGAGCGTGGTGCTGGACCTGACGGCGACTCCGGACGCGCAGAGCAATGTGCTGTACCGGGCAACGGCGGCGCAGCTGAAGGCAGACGACATGATCAAACTGCCGGTGGTGCTGACCGAGCACACGACCGGATGGCAGGACTGCCTGGGCGAGGCGGTGAAGACGCGGAAGAAGCTGGCGGCGCTGGCCGGGGAAGAACCGGAGTATGTGCGGCCGGTGCTGCTGGTGCAGGCGCGCAATGTGGGGCAGGAAGGAGACTGGCGCGCAGTGCGGCAGCACCTGCTCGAGACCGAAAGACTGGAGGAGCGGGAGATCGCAGTACACACGGGCGATACGCGCGAGCTGGCCGGGGTGGACCTGCTGGCACGCGACTGCCCGATTACGACGATTGTGACGGTGCAGGCGCTGAAAGAAGGCTGGGACTGCCCGTTCGCGTATGTGCTGTGCTCAGTGGCGAACACGGGCGCGGCGCAGGATGTGGAGCAGCTGCTGGGGCGGGTGCTGCGGATGCCGTATGCGCGGCGGCGCAGGACGCCTGAGATGAACAAGGCATATGCGCATGTGACAAGCGAGCGGTTTGGCGAAGCGGCGCGTTTGCTGAAGGACGCGCTGGTGGATCTGGGCTTTGAAGGCCGGGAGGCGGAGGAAGCGGTGGAGCAGCCGGGCAGGCTGCTGTTGGAGGAGCCCGCGCGTCCGGTGTTTGCGATCGAGCTGCCGGCGAGGCCGGACTTGTCGGCTGTGCCGATGCGGGAGCGGTCGGCGGTTGTGGTGGAGGAGACAGCCGCTGGGCCGTTTGCGCTGCGGGCGGAGGGGCCGATTTCGGCTGCGGTGATGGAGCAGATTGTAAGTGTGGCGCCGGCAGTGGAGCAGGTGAAGCTGCGGCAGAGGATTGAGGAGCATAACGCGCGATGGTCGCCGGCGGAGCGGGGAGTGCGATTTCGGGATGTGCCGCGGCTGGTAATTGAGCTGGACGGGCAACACGTGCTGTGGGAAGAGAACAGTTTCGCGGAGGCATGGGATTGGGACCTGCTGGAGCATCCGGCGAACCTGAGCCGGTTCGAGTTTGACGAGCGGACGCGCAGCTACACGCTGGACCTGGAGGGCCAGTCGTTTACGGTGACGCCGCTGCTGGAGCCGGGCTCGCAGATGGAGCTGCTGCCAAGTGAGGTGTCGCGGGAAGGACTGGTGGCTTGGCTGAGTCCACGGCTGCGGGATATTTCTATTACCCAGACGGTGCTGGCGGCATGGATTTTGCGGGCGGTAGCGGATGCGCTGGACAAGCCGGAGTTCAGTCTGGAGGTGCTGGACCGAGGCAGGTATGTGCTGCTGCGGAAGCTGCGGGAGGAGATGGCAGCGGCGCGGTCGCTGGAGATGGCGCGAGGGTACCAAAATCTTCTGTTTGGGACGACGATGCGGGTGGTGACGAGTGAGGAGTTCAGCCTGCGGTATGCAGACAGGTATGAGGCGAGGAACTGGTGCGAGTCGTACCGGTTTCGCAAGCATTATTATGCGCGGGTGGGCGAGATGAAGAACGAGGGTGAGGAATTTGACTGCGCGGTGGAGCTGGATCGGGTGGATGAGGTAAAGCACTGGATACGGAACCTGGCGGGGCCCGGGCGGGAGACGAGCTCGTTCTGGCTGCAGACCTCGACAGACAAGTTTTACCCGGACTTTGTGGCGGAGCTGATGGATGGGCGGCTGTTGGCGGTGGAGTACAAGGGCGAGGCGTACCGAACGAACGACGATTCGCAGGAAAAGAACGCGCTGGGGCGGTTGTGGGCGGACCGGAGCGGTGGGCGCGCGGTGTTTGTGATGGTGGACCGGCAGCGGCACGGGCTGGGCCTGAGGGAGCAGTTGCTGCGGGCACTTGGGGAGCCGGCAAGGGGGTTGCGCTGACGGCCGCGCCGTACATCGGGCGCCTTGCGCCATCGCCCACGGGGTTGCTGCACCTGGGGCATGTGCGCACGTTTGCCGTGGCGTGGCGGCGCGCTCGCGAAGCCGGTGGGGCGGTGCTGTTGCGGATCGACGACCTGGACCCGCAGCGCAGCCGCGCGGAGTTCGTTTCAGCCGCAATGGAAGACCTGCGATGGCTCGGCCTTGCGTGGGATGGCGAGCCGTGGCTACAGAGCGGTCGCGGGGAGGCGTACCGCGCGGCGTGGGCAGCGCTGGTTGCGGCAGGGTGCGTGTACCCCTGTGGCTGCTCGCGGCGGGAGCTGCAGGAGGTAGCGACGGCTCCGCATGAGGGCACGGGCGTGAGCCTAAGCGAGGAGCAGACTGACCTGCCGGACGTCGAACCGCTGTATCCGGGCGCGTGCCGGCCCCGGTGGCTGCCCGGCGAAGCTGAGGGCGAGCAGGAGCGGGCGTCCTGGCTTGAGGCCGGTCCGGAGGGGCGGAACTGGCGGTTCCGGATAAATGACGGCGAGCCGGTTGAGTTTGCCGACGGCGGCATGGGCGGGCAGGGGTTCGTGGCCGGGCGGGAGTTTGGGGATTTCGCAGTGTGGCGGCGGGACGGGGTCGCGGCCTACCAGCTGGCGACGGTGGTCGATGACGCAGCGATGGGCGTAACCGAGGTGGTGCGGGGCGCGGACCTGCTGCTGTCGACGGCACGCCAAATGCTGCTTTACCGGGCGCTGTTTGCCGGTCCGAACGGGCTGCGCGCGCCCGCGTGGTGGCACTGCCCCCTGGTCGTGGATGGACGCGGAGAGCGGCTGGCGAAGCGCAGCGACGGGATGTCGGTGCGGGCCCTGCGGGAGAGCGGGCTGAGCGCAGAGCAGGTGCTGCACATGGCGGAAGAGGCTTTGGTGGGGTGAGGTGGTTCTGCCGGACCGCTAGCGGTCTTCGCGGGCGTTCCAGATGCGGAGGATGAGCAGTTCATCGCCGCGTATTTCATAACGTAGTTCGTAACCGTTGATGATCAGCCTGCGGATTTCTCGCGTTTTGTATGTCGAAACACGCGCGCCCAATCGAGGGTGCTGTTCGAGGCGCCTGGGGGCAGACGCAAGTGCCTGCACAAGTCGTTGCGCTGCCGGCTCTGCTACAGGGGCGAGAAAGTCATAAAGCCGTGAGACATCCAGCAGCGCTTCGGGGGACCATTCGGTTGTCATTCCGGCTTACTTCACGCGGCGGGTCGCTTGAGGTAGAGGAAGAGGATTGTCGCTGCCAAGACTGTTTGCCCATGCCTCGACATCAGCCTGAGCCACGGAGAAGCCCGCATCCACGCTGGCCATTGCCTCAAGCGTCAGGCGGTCGCGGTGCTCCTGCAGGGCAACGTAGTTGTCGATAGCTTCGTTGATGAGGAAAGTTCGGTCGCGCTGGTAGCCCGCGGCAATCTGGTCGAGAGCGGCGATTTTCTCAGAGGAAGCGCGAAAGCTGACAGTTTGCATGCTCATAATACTTAATAATACACGATAATGCTGAGCGTGATGAGCCGGCCTACATTGTGTCCTGCACAGATAGCCTGATAGCACCCCGATAAACTGGAACAGCCGTGGCCGATGATTTTGCCCAACTCGTAAAGGCGCAAGCTGACATCGTAAAGATTGTCGGCGAGCATGTGCGCCTGCGTAAGGCCGGCGCGCAGAACTGGTCGGGTCTGTGCCCGTTCCACTCGGAAAAATCGCCGTCGTTCTCGGTGCATGCGGCGCGGCAGTTTTACCACTGTTTCGGGTGCGGCGTGTCGGGCGACGTGTTTACGTTTGTCCAGAAGATTGAGAACGTCTCGTTCCCGGAATCGGTGAAGATTGTCGCCGTAAAGATGGGGATTCCACTGCCGAAGCGGGAGTTTGCCTCTCCGGCCGAGGCGGCGGAGCACCGCGAGCGGGGCCGCCTGATCGAGCTGCACGAGCAGGCCAGCGCGTTCTTCGAGGAGCAGCTGAAGACGGCTGAAGGCGCGGGCGCGCGCGAGTACCTGGCCGGTCGTGGGCTTTCAGCTGAAGGCATTGCGAAGTTTCGGATTGGTTACGCGCCGGACTCGTCATCAGCGCTGCGGCAGTGGCTGGAGCGAGCCGCGAAACCCGAGCAGGGCGGGGATTTGACGAAGCTGCTGCGGATGGCGGGGCTGTTTACCTCGAAGGAGCAGGAAGACGGTGGGCAAGGCCCGCTCTATCCGCGCTTCCGCAAGCGAATTACGTTTCCGATCGCGAACGAGGGTGGACGGGTGATCGCGTTTACGGCGCGGGCGCTCGAGAGCGGGGAAAAGGCGGGGCCGAAGTACCTGAACTCGCCGGAGACGCCGCTGTACTCAAAGGGCAATGTGCTGTTCAACCTGGACAGGGCGCGGCAGCCGATTCGCCAGCTCAACTTCGCGCTGCTGGTTGAGGGGCAGATGGACTGTATCTCCGTTTCGCTCGCGGGCATAGCCAACGTGTTGGCGACCAGCGGGACGGCGTTTACCGAGGCGCAGGTTCGTTTGCTGGGGCGGTATACCAAGCGGGTGATCGTGAACTTCGACCCGGATACGGCAGGGGCCAATGCGGCGGAGAAGTCCATTGCGCTGTTGACTGAGGAGGGGTTCGAGGTGCGGGTGGTGACGCTCGAGGACGGGCTGGACCCGGACCGGTATGTTCGCGAGAAAGGCTTGGCGGCGTATACGGCGGCGGTGCGCGCGGCGCGGCGCCACTCGGATTATTTGCTGGACCGCGCCCGGCAGCTGTACCCGCAGACCGCCGAGGGCAAGATCCAGGCGCTCAACTACCTGCTGCCGCATATCCGCAGGATGCCGAACGCGATTGGGCGTGAGGAGTTCGCGAACGACGCGGCGCATCGGCTGGGCATTGACTCGGCGCTGGTGCGCGATGAGCTGCGGCAGGCTGCCGCCGGCCGTCGGCAGGCGATGCAGTCGCCGGGTCCGAAGCTCAGCGATGCGGAGAAGGAGCTTCTGCGGGCCGCGGCGTCTGAAGCAGGCGGCCCGGTTTTTGCGCTGGTGGCAAAGGCGGTCGAGGCCTCGCCGGAGCACTTTACTGGCCTGGCCGGGGAGCGGACGCTGAGAATGCTGCTGGAGCGGGCGCCCGCGACAGAGCCGATGGACGCACTGCCCGAGGGCGCGGAGCGGATGCTGCTGGCGCAGGTGTTGCTGACGGAGGGCAAGGCAGCGACGGTGGCCGAGACGCAGGCGGCGCTGCACTCGCTTGAATGTACCGCGCTGGAGCGTGAAGAGCGCGCCATCAAGCACGAGATGGCGGAATCTTACCGCCTGGGCGATGAAGAGCGGTATGTCCGGCTGACAGCGCGCAAGCAGGCGATCGAGCGAGCACTGCGAGCGCTTTAATGCGCGCGGGATAGCGTTCTACGGCGCCACCTCCACGACAGCAAGCCCGCTCGAAGGGATGTTCAAGGTCAGCTTGCCGCCGGTGATCGGGAGCGGTTCCTTCTCGCCGAGTGTGCCCACCTTTTTCAATGCGGCGATCTGCGCGAGCGACGGGTAGGCGGGCGAGCCCATCTGCTTCCAGGCGTCGAGCGTGTCGCCATGCTCGGCGTCGACCCGGCGTACCGACGCGGTCGCGCCTGCGCGCACACCCCGCAGGCTCAGGGTGATGGTCTTGGCGGCGACATGCGAGCCCGGCGGCTCGGCCATGTTCCACGCGGCGAAGACGAGCGTGCCGTCGGCGCGCTTTGTCGCGAGCATGTCTTTCGCCTGCATGGGCAGGCGCGTGTCGCCGAGGGTGTGCAGCAGGGAGAAAACCAGCAGCGCGGGCTTCGGGATGTCGCGCTCGGCGATAAGGCCGTAGCCGCCGTAGAACGGGGTCTTGACGACGCCCTGCTCTTCAAACACGTCGGAGAACGACCAGTAGCTCATCAGCTGCACCTCGCCATCGACCTGGCGGATGGTATCGGCCATCCAGGGGCCCATGTAAATGGAGTCGGTGATGGACTGCTCATTGGCGTAGGTCGCGTTGAACTCGCTCCAGATGAGCGGAAGCTGCGGCATGGCGGAGTGCAGGATCTGCTGGTGTACCTTCGCGACGGCGGCAGCGACCATCTGGTGCGGAGGCACGACCGGGCGCTTTGCTGGCTCGAGATTGGGGAAAATGTCCGCGGCTACGTCGTTGCCGTAGACGTGGGTCGAGACAAAGTCAAGCGGGACATGGTTCTTCGCGGCATGGGCGATCATCGCATCGACCCAGGCGGCCTGCGCGGTGGAAGGGCCGCCGATGCGAAGGCGCGGGTTGACGGCCTTGATCGCGCGCGCGGTGTTGTCATACAGCTCGAAGTAGGTTTGCTGCGCGGGCCGCCCGGTCCAGAAGTCGATGTTGGGCTCGTTCCACACCTCGAAGTACCACTGCGCCACTTCGTCGATGCCGTAGCGCTCAATCAGGTGGTTGGCGAACGCGGTCATCAGCGCATTCCACTTCGCGTAATCCTTCGGCGGAGAAACGATCTGCTTGTACCAGAACGCGTGATAATCGAGCCGCGCGGCGAGCTTCTTCGGCATGAAGGATATCTCGACATACGGCTTGACGCCCTCAGCCAGCAGACCGTCGTAGATCTGGTCGATGTAGCTCCAGTTGTAGACGGGGTTGCCGTTCTTATCCTCGTCGTACACGCCGATGTCGTCATCGAGAATGGCATGAAAGCGGACGTACTTGAAGCCGGTGGCCTGCTTCACGGTCGCGATGTCCTTGCGGTAGTCGTCGCGCAGGGAAAGGACGGCGCGGCCGGAGCCGAACATCTGCTCCCAAAAGTGGGGAAACGGCGTACCGGCGGCGCGGGTATCGAGCGTTGCCTGCTCAGACACGGCGGCTTGCGCCAGGAGCTGGGCGGGCGCGGCGAGGATGAAGGCCGCTGCGAAAACGAGGGCTGCAAAGCGATGCATGATTGGAGTGCTCCTGTCGGCGTTCATTGTAGTGTCCCAGGCGATTGTCATGCGCGCTGAACCGCCCGTTCGCTGCAATACATAAGTGTTACGCGTGGCATCACGCCCCAGGGGGGACACCATCCCATGTTGCAGCCGCGGTCGCTCGGCAGCCTTGATGCACTTTAAAATACCCTCCCCCAGCCTGCCGTTGCCGGCAGCTCGTCCCCAGGAGTTCCCATGTTTTACACCGATAAGAAATTGCAGTATCCCGTCCGCGTCGAAAAGCCCAACCCGCTGTATGCCAAGTTTCTGCAGCAGGCGATCGGCGGGATTGAAGGTGAGATCCGCGTGTGCATGCAGTACTTCTTTCAGGCCTGGGGTTCGCGCGGCCCGGTAAAGTATCGGGACATGCTGATGAACACCGCGACCGAAGAAATGTCGCACATTGAGATGCTGGCTACCGCGGTTGCGCTCAACCTTCAGGACGCACCGGTATCGTTCCAGGATGGTGCGGCGAAGGACCCGATCGTGAACGCGATCCTCGGCGGCATGAACCCGCGGCATATACTGTCATCCGGCTTATCGGCGATGCCGGTCAATGCGAACGGTGTACCGTTTGATATGTCGCATATTTATGCGAGCGGTAACATCGCGGCGGATATGTATTGCAACGTGGCGGCGGAGTCTACCGGCCGCGCTCTCGCGTGCCGCCTGTACGCCGCTACCGACGACGCAGGTATGAGAGACATGCTCTCTTTCATGATCGCGCGCGACACCATGCATCAGCAGCAGTGGCTTGCGGTCATTGAAGAGCTCGGGCCGTCGCACCTGCCGATCCCGAACAGCTTTCCGCAATCGGAAGAAAATGGCGAGTACGCTTACAACTTCTTCATCACGGCGACAGAAGGCGTGGGCACGCAGGCCGACCAGCCGTGGACCAGTGGAACGGCCCCCGACGGTCATGGCAAGTTCTCGACATTTATCGCGAAGCCGCTGGGCGATGAGCCTAAGCTGGGCTTCGGGCGTCCCGACACCTTCGGCCAGAAGGAGCAGGCGAACGGGACCGCCAAAGGAGCGGTCGAGCATATCAAGGACGGGTTCGAGCGGCTGGTGGCGAAGTAAGCATAGTCGCTAAATGAAGCGCCGCGCGGTTAGTCGTGCGGCGCTTTCAATGAAATAAAAAGCTTCGTAAGGAGATACTCATGAACAAGTTATTGGTGGCCCTTGGAGCATTATTTGCTGCGACCAGCGCCTTCGTATATTTCAACGAACGTAGTCTAAGCCGTAAGGTGACGCGTATGTCGGCTGCCACGGCTGCCACCATGCTGTCTGAAGTGTGGGGCGACCACCACACGCGAGCATAGGCGGCGCAGCCGTGGCCGGCAGCGTACGCATCGGTATTTCGGGCTGGAGCTATCCGCCCTGGCGCGGCAAGTTCTACCCTGAGAAGCTGCGGCAGAAAGATGAACTGCATTTCGCCGCCGAGCAGGTTCCAACGATCGAAGTAAACGGTACGTTCTACTCGCTACAGAAGCCTGCGAGCTTCGATAAGTGGGCTGCCGAAACGCCGGATGACTTCATCTTTTCAATCAAAGGTTCGCGGTACATTACGCACACCCTGCGCCTGCGCGAGATAGACGCCGCGCTCGCGAACTTCTTCGCGTCAGGACTATTGCGGCTGGGCGCGAAGCTGGGACCGATCCTATGGCAATTTCCACCGAACTTCGCGTTTGAACCGGAGCGGTTCGAGGGCTTTCTCAAACTGCTGCCGCATGACACGCTCGCGGCCTCAAATCTCGCGGAACAGCACGACCGGCGGCTGGATAAACGCGCGTGGACCGGGATAGGCGAGGTGAAGCGGCGGGCAGTTCGCCATGCTGTCGAGATACGCAATAACAGCTTTGTGTCCGAGGCGTTTGTTGCGCTGCTGCGCCGATACAACGTCGCGCTGGTGTGTGCGGATACAGTGGAGTGGCCGCGCCTGATGGACCTTACGGCGGACTTCGCGTACTGTCGCCTGCACGGGTCGGAGCAGCTGTATACCAGCGGTTACTCAGACGAAGCGCTGGCCGGTTGGGCGAAGCGCATTACCGCGTGGGCTAAAGGGCATGAGTCGCCCGACGGCGACAAAGCAAGCGCACACGCCGCCCGGGTACGCAGGCAGCGCGATGTGTTCGTTTACTTTGACAACGATGTGAAGGTATATGCGCCGAGGGATGCGCGGACGCTGCTCGCACTGGTCGAGAAGCGGCTTACCAGTTAAGTCAGTTATGGAGAATCCGCGTCGTGGCTGCGCCCGCTTCCGCTTCAGGCCGGCGGTCCGGACCCTGCACCTTGATCTTTTTCGCGAGCCCCAGCAGCCCGAGCAGGCGGATACCCCAGTAATTGACGTCGAGCTCATACCAGGCCATGCCGTGCCGCGCGGAGACAGGCAAAGCATGGTGATTGTTGTGCCAGCCCTCGCCGCCTGAAAGCAGCGCGACCCACCAGTTGTTGCGCGAGTCGTCGCGCGTGGCGAACCGCCGCGAGCCCCACATATGTGTCGCCGAGTTAACCAGCCATGTAACATGCAGGCCCACGGTCACGCGCAGAAAGATACCCCACAGCACCCATGACACACCGCGTGAGTAAATGCCGCCGGACAGCCCGCCCGCGAACAGCAGTCCGACGCCGACAAGTGTGACTGGCACCCAGTGCAAGCGGCTAAGCCAGTAGTAAAAAGGCTGCCGGTTGAGATCAGGTACGTAGCGCTCGAGTAATGGGTCGTGGTTGTGCAGGCGCCCCCAGAGCATCCAGCCCATATGCGACCACCACGCGCCGTCGCGCGGAGAGTGCGGGTCGCCCGGCTTGTCCGTTACCTGGTGGTGCAGCCTGTGCACCGCAACCCAGAACAGCGGACCGCCCTCAAGCGCGAGCGTGGCGCAAACGGCCATCGCGTACTCGACCCAGCGGGGCGTCAGGTAGCCGCGATGGGTAAGCTGCCGGTGGTAGCTCATGCCGATGCCGATGTTCTGCGCCAGCACCCACAGCACCGCTGCGACCGCGAGCGACGACCAGCGAAAGAAGAACAGCGCCGCGATCGCGAGCGCGTGAAACATCATGAGCGCAATCACCAGCTTCATGTTCAGGCGGTTGCCGGTGCGCTGATCCAGGGCCTCCGCATCGGCCTCCGCGCGGACGTCGGCGGGGATCTGGGCGGGGGCTTCCAGCAGCGGGGATTGGGTCGCGTCGCTCACGAAGTAAAGGCTAGCAGGTGACGGCGTCCGTGCACTCATCTTCAACAGCAATCATGTTGACAAACACGGGTCACGGCGCCTTCTCGGCGCTCCCGTCCAGCAGCGCCAGCAACCCCGCTTCATCCAACACCGCGACCCCTAGTTGCCGGGCCTTGTCGAGCTTTGAGCCTGCTTCGTCGCCCGCGACCACATAGCTCGTCTTCTTACTTACCGAGCCCGCGACCTTGCCGCCCGCGCTCTCAATCTTCGCTTTCGCCTGCTCACGGGTCAACGTGGGCAGCGTGCCGGTCAGCACCAGCGAGAGCCCGGCAAGCTCGGTCGTGCGCTCGCGCTTCTTCGCGGTAAACTGCAGGCCGGCTGCGCGCAGTGCTTCGACAAGCGTGCGATTCTCCGCCTCCGAAAAAAACTCGCGGATGCTCTCGGAAACGCGCGGGCCCACTTCATTCACGCGTTCGAGCTCCTCCTGCGGCGCGTCCATGAGCGCGTCCATTGAGCCGAACTCGTCGGCCAGCAGCTCTGCCGTGCGCTCGCCCACAAACCGTATGCCCAGGCCGAAGAGCACGCGGTAGAGCGGCGCTGTTCGTGACTTTGCGATCTCGGCCAGCAGCGCGTCCGCGGTCTTTTTCCCGATGCGCTCGAGCGAGAGCAGCTTCGCCTCGTCGAGCAGGTAGATGTCGGCGACGGAGTGTACCAGCCCGCGCTCAAGCAGCTGCGTCACCACGGCCTCGCCGAGACCCTCAATATTCATCACGCCGCGCGAGGCAAAGTGCAGCAGGCTGCCCGCGACGCGTGCCGGGCAGGTGGCGTTTACGCAGCGGTGGTCCGCCTCGCCCGGTGTGCGCTTCACCTCGGCACCGCAGACGGGGCAGTGCGCGGGGAACTCGAAATGCCGCGTACCGCGCGGATGCTCCTTATCTGTAACTACCTCGACTACCTTTGGAATTACATCGCCGCCGCGTTCGACACGTACTGAGTCGCCGACCAGCAGGCCCAGGCGCTCTATCTCGTCCGCATTGTGCAGCGTTGCGCGCGTAACGGTAATGCCGCCGATCGAAACCGGCGCGAGCACGGCGACCGGCGTCAGCTTGCCCGTACGCCCCACCTGCACCTTGATGTCCTCAACACCGGTCACTGCAAACCGCGCCGCGAATTTGTAAGCGACAGCCCAGCGCGGGGCCTTGCCGGTATAGCCGAGGCGCCGCTGCAGCGCTGCCGAATCGAGCTTGATGACGACACCGTCTATTTCGTAACCGAGACTGCTACGATTTGTTTCCGCGCGCTCGACAAACGCCAGCAGCTTGTCAATGGTGGTGATCGCTTCGCGATGCGGGTTGACGCGGAAACCAGCGGCGGTCAGTGCATCCAGTGCCTCGGTTTGCGTAGCGAACAGCGGATCGCCGCCTGCGTTCAGCGCGAAATAGCCGTAAAAGTCGAGGCGGCGCTGCGCCACAATGTTCGGCTCAAGGGTGCGGATGGTGCCGGCCGCCGCGTTGCGCGGGTTGGCCGCTGGAGCCTGCCCCAGCGCCTCGCGCTCTTCGTTCATTTTCAAAAAGCCGGAGAGCGGCATCACCACTTCGCCGCGCACCTCAAAGCTCTCCGGCAGTCCCGCCTCTTTCATGCGCGCCGCATCGATGACCAGCGGCACCGACTTGATCGTCCGCACGTTCCCCGTCACATCTTCGCCGACTGAGCCGTCGCCGCGCGTCAGCCCGCGCTCCAGGTGCGCGTTGCCGCCGCTCGCTCCGTCGCTGTAGTGGAGTGCCATCGAAAGCCCGTCGAGTTTGTACTCGCACACGTAGCTGATGATTGCGGACGCGCCTGCGAGCTCGCGGACGCGCCGGTCCCACTCGCGCAGCTCCGCTTCGCTGTTCACGTTATCGAGCGAGAGCATGGGCCGGGAGTGCGCGACCTTGCTGAAACCCTCAGCGGCTTTGCCGCCCACGCGTTGGCTCGGCGAGCCGGGTGTAATCCACTCCGGGTGCTCCGTCTCGATCGCCTGCAGCTCGCGCATCAGCGCGTCGTACCGGGCGTCGTCGATCTCCGGCGCGTCCATCACGTAGTACTGGTACTCATGGTGGCGCAGCTCGGTAAGCAGCTTGTCCAGCCGGGCGCGTGGAGCGTGTTTGGTCGGGGACTTCGTCATGCGCGCTGACCTGCTCTCCAGAACTGCATAATACCGGCGCGCGCGAAGGCGCCGCGACTCTCCACTCGCCGTAAGGCACGGTCCGTAACTTTTTCCCGCGCCAGGGGTGCGTCTTCCGCAATACGCCTGCTACTCTCAAGCCGTTCATTCATTCTCGCTGTAAAGGAAGACGCACATGAAAGCGGCCACAATCGTCGGCATTCTGCTTATCGTTCTGGGTATCGTTGGTTTTGCGGTCGGGGGTGTCAGCTTCACGCACCAGAAAAAGGACGTGGACATGGGGCCTGTGCAGGTTTCGCACCAGCAGACCAAGACACTGCCGATCTCGCCCTTGCTCAGCACCGTTTCTCTGGTAGCCGGTCTGGGACTGGTGATCGTAGGCGTCCGAGCGAAATAACAAAGCTGCTCCTCGAACAACGTGAGGGCCGCAAAGGCCTGCATCCGCATGGAAACGAGCACACACCATGAAGTGGCCGCCAGCCGCGCAGGCGGTTTACCAAGCCTGTTTACCGGTCTATCTGGTAAACAGGCTACATGGAACCTGTCACCCACTTCCTGACCGGCGCCTGCCTGGGGCGCGCCGGTTGCAATCGGAAAACCGCGTACGCCACGCTGGCCATGACACTCGCTGCCGAGGCGCCGGACATCGATGTGGTCGCATCCTTCGGCGGCCCGGTGATGGGGTTCTGCCATCACAGAGGCATTACGCACACTTTGCTGGGCGCTCCATTCATGGCGCTGGCGGTTACCGGTATTGTGTGGTGCGTTGCCAAAGCGCTGGGCAGGCTGGGCAAAAAGCCCCCGCTGCAGCCGGTGCGCTGGGGCTGGGTATGGCTGCTGGCGCTGCTGGCTGACCTGAGCCACCTGCTGCTGGACTTTACCAACAACTACGGCCTTCGGCCGTTCTTTCCGTTCAGCCCGCACTGGCATGCGTGGAGCATCGTTTTCATCTTCGATCCGGTGTTGTTTGCGTGCCTGCTACTGGGCCTTGCCATGCCTGCTCTGCTGGGCCTGGTGGAGGGCGAGATGCGTCGGCGCCCCCGTGGACAGCTGCGCGGCCGTGGCTGGGCCATCGCCGCCCTGACCGGCGTCTGCCTGCTGTATGCGCTGCGTAATGCCGAGCATGCCCACGCCATTCAGATGACCGAGCAGGCCGGCAGCGCGACCCGGCAGCCGCTGCTGCGGGTCGCCGCGGAGCCTTCGATGGCCGACCCGTTCACCTGGCACATGCTTGCCGAGACCGCCGACGACTACCAGCTTGCGACGGCGCATACCCGGGAAGAGCAGCTGACCCCGGGCAGCACCGTCACCAAGCCGCCGGTTACCCCGTCTGTATCGGCAGCGAAAGCGAGCTATCTCGGGCGCGTGTATGGGGATTGGTCGAGCTGGCCGCTGACGGAGGATATCGGCGCCATCGCGCCGCCCGGTGAAGCTGCGCTGCCGGCCGGTGCGCACACGGTCGTGTTCCGCGACCTAAGGTTCGCACCGGAGTCGCTCGGGATTCGCGAGGGCGGCACGGGAGGCGCGCTCAGCGCGTTCGCCGTGATCGGCGCCAATGGTCAGGTCCTGGGGCAGTGGATGAACGGGCGCCGGCAGCCGGGGCCGTGAGCCGGGCCGGTTCTCCCGGCCATCTCGTCAGCCGTGTCCCGCATCCTTAATGCTCACGGAGTGTGACGAATTATGAGCAAGTTTATGTGGATTCTCGGTGTGACCTGCCTCGGTGCCGCGGCCTATGTTCTACTGACGGACCAAGGGTATGGAACCCGCGCGACCAGCGGGGCCGATGACCTGGACGACGTGAGCGGCCGCATGGGCCAGTGGGGAACGAGGAAGCGCGCAGGCGGCATGGGCAATGTCCTGGGCGGCAAACTGAAGCAGGGCTTTGGCAAGGTGACCGGCGACGAACAGACCGAGTCAGAAGGTTACATGGACGAAGCAGGCGGCAGAATCAAGGACGCGGCCGGCCAGGCAGCGCATGCGGTCAGCGACACGATCTCGGACCTGAACAAGTAGTCGGTTCAATAGCCGGCCGATCTGTGTATTCTTCCCATGGCGGCCGCGAGGTCGCCATGTGTTCAATTGGCCCGGCCCCGAGGCTCCCATGATCGTGCACGACGAGAACGCCCCCGGGCATGAGAAAACCTATCCTGAACCAACGTTCCTGAACCAGATCTGGGATGCGAAAACCGCGCGTGTCCTGACGACGACCCTGCTTATCGTCATCGTGCTGGCATTCTTACGGGCGGCCCGTGAGACGTTGACGCTCTTCCTTTTCGCGATCCTGTTTGCCTATTTCCTCGCGCCTTTGGTCGGCAAGCTGCAGCGGCCGTTGCGGGGTCGTGGACGGGCGATCCTCGTCGTATACGCAGTGTTGATCGGGCTGCTTGTCGCGGTAGGGTTCATCGCGGGGCCGAGCCTGGGCAAGGAGAGCCGCGAGCTGACGCTGAGCCTGCCGTCACTGCTCGACCGGCTTGCCTCGGGCCAGTTGGTACAGGAGTTTGGCCAGGCGCACCACCTCAAGCCGGCCGTAATTCAGCAGATACAGAACTTTCTTGTCAGCCACCGGATGGAAATTCTGGGCTACGGCAAGGTGCTTGGATCGAAGGTCGCGCAACCCGCGCAGCACATCTGGTGGCTTGTCATTATCCCGATTCTCAGCCTGTTCTTCCTCCGCCAGGGTTATGAGATCGCGGAGGGCGCGGTCGAGCTTGGCCGCTCACAGACCGAGCGCGGGCTGATCCGTGGATTACTTGACGATATCAACGTCATGCTGGGGAGCTATATTCGCGCGCAGATCACGCTCGCCGGCCTCACGCTGGTGTCGTATTCCCTGGTGTTGAGCCTCATGGGGGTGCCGTACGCGATGATTCTCGCTCCCATCGCCGGTTTCCTCGAGTTCATCCCCGTCGTCGGGCCCGCGGTTGCCGCAGTCTCGATCCTGACCATCTCCGTGCTCGCCGGGTACCCGCACGCGATCTGGCTGGTGGTGTTCCTCGGGGTGTGGCGCCTTATCCAGGATTATGTAAGCGCCCCGCGCATTATGGGCAAGTCGCTTGAAATCAATCCCTTGCTGCAGATCTTCGCCGTGCTTGCAGGGGGCGAGCTTGCCGGTGTCGTCGGCGCGCTGATCTCGGTGCCGGTCGTCGCGACCATCCGAATCATCGCGCGGCGTGTAGGCAGCGGGCAGCCCACCGTTGCCCTTGTCCAGCCGGCCGAGCCCGCCGCTTGACCCCGCCGCCCCCGTCACCCAGAATAAAAGATATCGCGCTCGCGCGGAACCGGAGGAGCCACTTGCTTCCAATTCTTCTACTTGTTGTTGCACTGGCCAGCCATGTGCTCCCCCATCCCTGGTGGAACTTCACCGCGGTCGGTGCCTCTCTGCTGGTATGGGGAGCGCGCCGCTCGCTTGTCTCT
Source organism: Acidobacteriaceae bacterium (assembly GCA_965276625.1). Taxonomy (GTDB): domain Bacteria; phylum Acidobacteriota; class Terriglobia; order Terriglobales; family Acidobacteriaceae; genus EB88. Next base: position 296,902 of record CBDIBB010000002.1, on the reverse strand, counting down.
GCTGTTGTGCCGGTGGCGCTGCTGGCGCTGGGCGACTGGTACCTGACCCACGTCGTCTACGGCTATGCCTTCCACGTAAGCCAGTACCTGCTGACCTGGGCGTGGTACGCGCTGGTGATAGTGCTGGGCTTCCGGCTGCTACGCGGGCAGCCCGGCTTTGCGCGAACCACGGCGGCCGCGTTGCTGGCGCCCACCTCGTTCTTCGCCGTCAGCAACTATGCGGTATGGGCGTCACCAACGTCCTGGTATCCGCACACCATGGCTGGTCTTGAAGCCTGCTACGCGGCCGCTCTGCCGTTCTACCGAAACGACGTGCTTTCGACCGGGCTGGTCGTCGGCCTGGTGTGGGGACTGCCCGCGCTGGCCGCCAGGATGCAACCGGATGCCGAGGACCGCGCGCTGCTTCACCGTTCCTGACTGGAGTGCCCTACCGGATCGCGACTTATCCGATGCCACGCCCACAAGGCGTGGCATTTGTACGCCACGGGCCGGCAACTTTCAGCAGGCTTATTTCAGGGGCAATCACAGCGTGGAACATCCGTTTTTTCGCTGTTCTTTACGCGCAAAAGTGCGTCAAAATCGACCATTTTTGACGTCAAAACGCGATAGTAACGCTCCCCTGGAGCGGCACATCCGTGGCAAAGTCTGCGACCGTCGCGCTCGACCCAGCGCTCGTAGGAGATGCCTTCTCCGCACTCCGCGCAGGCAATCCGCTCGCCCTTGTAGCCTGGGAACTCCTTCGCATCGAGTGGCACCGTCACCCACTGCTCGGTAAACAACTCGTCGTCCGGCATGTCTCGATACGCGCGCATCTGCTGCTGATTCTTGTTTTCGATCTCCGGAAACAGCTCGCGTGCCCGCTGTTTCGAGCTTTCATTCGCGGCAATCCGCACCGCGCGTCCGTCGGCCAGATCGACGAAAGTGGCTGCCATCTTGCCCCAGTCGCGCAGCTTGAGCGCGCGCTTGCCGAGCCGGCAGCCGGTCACGACGCCGATCGCATCGGTGGCGCAGCGATCGATCTCAACGAAGGTCACCAGGCGCTTACGGTCCGCGCCGCGCGGCTCCGCGATACCCAGCCGGGCACAGCCCAGCATGGCCATTCGCACACCGAGAATCTGCCCGGCGCACAGGTGTCCGTGGGCCCGTTCCGCGTCGCGCAGCAGCTCTTCCATCGCTTCCATCTCTTCATATTAGGCCCATGGCATGGCGACTTTACTGGGTCTTCGTGCCGGGGTCGGCGGTTGATGCGGCTTCGTCGCTGTCACCCTCTTCAACGAGCACGGCGGAGGAGCGCACCAGGTCAAATGAGGCGGGCTGCGCGCCGGCCTGCTGAAAGGTGATGCGTAAAGGCTCGCGCTGCCATGTAGCCGCTGCGCAGGGTGGCGCGGAGTGGGGAGCCGAAGCCTCCCAGGGGCCCAGCTTTTTCACAATCAACGGCTTGCGCGCGCCGACCTGGGCGACCACGGCGTAAAGCTGCCTGCCTGTCGAGGTGAGGCCGCAGTAGGCGGCGTAATCGCGGAACCAGCTTACCCCGGAGACGGAGGGGTCGTAGTCCGGCAGTTTGATCGGGGTGCTGTGGCCGGCGGTGCGGTCGACCAGGATCCAGGGTCCACGCTGCCAGACCCAGTGCTCGGTCTTGTCCGTAGGTAGTGCGTCGTTCAGGCGGATTGCGCGGCGTACCGCGAAAGACCTCTCGGTTATGTCGTGGGTGTCGCCGGTGGTCCAGTCCTTGACGCGGCTGTCGACGACCAGGGGGCGCACCCTGAGCTCAGCCTCGCCCGGGAGCGCGCCGGCGGGATCGCCCTCGCTTGAATAAGGCACCTTGCGGACGCCGCCAAGATTGACAGTGTGGACCCGCGAAGGCTTTGGCGGTTTCGGTTTCTTCTCAACGTCCGCGGCGCCGGCGAGTGGCGCCGCGGCAAGCGCAACCAGCAACAAAGCGGCGAGCCGAATCTTGATTCTTTGCGGAAACATGAGCCAAACGTAGAACAGCGAGCCTCATCTTTGGCGATTCAGCAAAGTTTTTTGGTGACTGAGGTGTTTCTCAGGCCCAGAGCGGGACTTGAAGTGCGTTCCGGGACGCAGGGTGCGCTCATGAGCGTTTCTATTCGAAATAGATGAGGAAGAGCACTAGGATGGTGCTGAGAGCAGTTTCACTCTCTTTTCACTCTCGGTGCACAGGCCGGAATGCTCACTCCTGTGGCATTTCCTGACGGGAAAGCTACGAGCACATCTGCCTGTCTCTTTGAAAGTGAAGTGAAAATGCTCAAGCTCGCCGGGAGGCCTTTCGAACGAATGCACGGCTTACGTTTTCAAATGCTCGCGACCCTTGCCGCCGTCCTTTTCGCTACCGGCGCTGCGAACGCGCAGACCGGCCCCCTGCAAGCCACATCACACGCGGTGGTGCATGGAGGCGACGGGATCACGCTGCCGGCGCCCCCTGTGACGGCCGTGCATAGCAGCACGGAGCAGATTGGCGGCCACGCGGTCGAAGACCCGTACGCGTGGCTGGAGGACCAGCAGAGCCCCGAGACCCGCGCCTGGATCACCGAGCAGAATAAGTACACGCAGAGCTACCTGGCGCAGATCAAGGACCGCGCGTCGATCACCGCGGCGCTTGGCCGTTTGCAAAAGGTGGACGAGGAGACGACGCCTACGGTTCGCAGCGGGCGCTACTTTTACCAGAAGCGCCTGGCAAGCGAGAACCAGGCATCGATTTACGTGCGCGAGGGATTGCATGCCGAAGAGACCAGGCTGGTAAACCCGGCGAAGCTGGGCGATGCGAACACGTCGGTAGCGATCGCGGATGTATCGGACGACGGGCAGCTGCTGGTGTACGAGGTGCGGCACGGGGGCGCCGATGAGGGCAGCTACCATGTGCTGCGCGTGGACCAGGAGGATGAGTACCTGGACGTGCTGCCGAGCGCGCGCTACTCCGGCGTGGCGCTGGCGCCCGATGGCAAGGGCTTGTACTACGCGCGCTTCTCACACGAGGGGACAACGGTCAACTATCACGCCTTTGGTACGCCGCTCGACCAGGACACACTGCTGTTCGGCAAGCAGTACCGGGGCGAGGCGCTGGGCGAGATGGCGCTGATCGGCGCGAGCCTCTCCGATGACAATCACTGGCTGATGCTGTCGATTTCGCGCGGGGTGCCGGCGACACGGCAGGACATCCTGGTCAGGGACCTGCGCAAGCCGGGGAGTGACTTTGTGCCGCTGGTGTACGGGGTAGAAGCGCACATGGCGGCGGAGGAGGCGAATGACCGCTTCTTTCTGCGCACTGACTACGAGGCGCCCAACAGCAGGATCGTAACGCTGCAGCCGGGCGACGCACCCACGGCGTGGAAGACGGTGGTACCGGAAGGCAAGGATGTGATTGAGGGTTTCTCGATCGTGGGCGGAAGGCTATTTGTCGAGCGTCTGCACGATGTGAAGACCGAGACCTCGATCGATACGCTCGACGGCCAGCAGGTCGGGATGCTGACGTACCCCGGCATCGGGACGGGTTCGCGCGTGAGCGGCCGGCCGGGGTCGCCGGAGGCGTTCTACAGCTTCCAGTCGTTCAATCTGCCGCCGACCATTTACCACTACGACGTGCGTACCGGCAAGACAGACGTGTTCTTCCGGCCTGCTGTGCCGTTCGACTCGACTGACTACGACGTGCGCCAGGTGTTTTATTTGTCGAAGGATGGGACGCGTGTCCCCATGTTCATCGTGGGTAAAAAAGGCCTGAAGCGAGATGGGACGGAGCGGCTGCTGATGACCGGATACGGCGGCTTCGATCTGGCGGAGCAGCCGGCGTGGAACCCGGAATATGCATGGTGGCTGGAGCAGGGAGGCTGGTTCGCGCTGCCGAACCTGCGCGGCGGCGATGAGTATGGAGAATCGTGGCACAAAGCTGCGATGTTCGAGAAGAAGCAGAACGTGTTCGACGACTGGTTTGCAGCGGCAGACTATCTGATCAAAAACGGTTACACATCCCCGAAACACTTCGCGATCCGGGGGCGCTCGAACGGGGGCCTGCTGATGGGCGCATCCATGACCCAGCGGCCAGAGCTGTGGGGCGCGATCTGGTGCGGATATCCCCTGCTGGACATGCTGCGCTACCAGCATTTCGAGTTTGGACGGTTGTGGACGACGGAGTATGGCAGCGCTGACGATACGGCTGATTTCGATTACCTGCGGAAGTACTCGCCTTACCAGAACGTGCACCCGGGGACGAAGTATCCGGCGATCATGTTCTTTACCGGCGACAGCGATACGCGCGTAGCGCCGCTGCATGCGCGCAAGATGACGGCGCGGGTGCAGGCGGCAAACGGCGGCGATCGGCCGATCCTGCTGCACTACAGTCTCAGCGGCGGCCATAGTTCGGGCGTGTCGCTGACGCAGCTCATCGCGGATGAGACGGACGAGCTGGCATTTCTGTGGACGGAGACTGGAACGCGGTAGGTCGGGTGCCGTGTTCTGAATCGACTGACGAATTTGTGGAGAACCAGATCAACCCTTCAGTCGTTTTCTGGGTTCGACGGGTGGAGGGAGGTAATTTTCGCCTGATACGACCTTGCGCCCGGTCTGGCTTTCGAGTTCAAGGCGCGCTCGTTTCGCAATGCCGCCCCCTGTTCGAGCAGCTTTTTTGTTCTGAGGCATGCCTTTGGCAATCGTTGTTTCAGCAACCTGGCGGGTAGATAGCTCGGCCAGAGCAGTGAAGATAAGTTCTGCCTCGCTCATGTGGTCGCGTAGGTTGTGAGACTTCAGCTTTTTGAGTTGCTTGTGGTCACTGACGGAAAGGCCGGTCCACTCCTCGTGAATGAGATTGGTGAGAATGGCGAACTCCTGCCCCGCCTTGACATCGTTGGCAGCCCAGTAGTCGGTTAGTTTGTTGCGGGTTTCCTGCCCTGTCATTCGCTGGGCGATCTATTTATCGCTCCGGCCCTGCTTCTTGTAGACGTCTCGGGCTCTGTCGATCGAGAGCGAAGGATCAGCGAGCTCCTGCATGCGCTCATAGCCTACCCTGGCGAGCCATGCTTTGATAGGCTCTGCCTTTGGGCTGGGAACAGATTGAACGAGGCGTAGGAGCGTTTCGGCGGTCGCACAGTCGGCGAGGCGCTCTCTACCATCTTCTGCAGTTAATTTCAACTGGTTACAAAATGTAACCAGTTGACTGCCCTCTTTTGCCAGCCGATTCTTGAGCACTTTCCAGTAAGTACCTGCTTTTCGGGAACTAGGCTGCTGGGTGAGGGTCTTGATGACGTCGACGACAGAGAACCACCAGGTATCCGTAGTCTCGTTGTAAACCCGGCGAATCGGTTGATTTTCGAAAAGGCGGTTTGGCTTGGCATGGCAGATGGCTAGAGAGTACGTGAGCTTTCTTGACCCGGCAACATGAAGTGTGACGGGTGCTCGATACAAGGTGCGGGCCGCCTGGCGCTCACCTGGCGCTTCGTCGGACCTGCTGCACTTTAATCGCTATGCAGACCTGGGTTGTCGGTTGAAGCGGGTTGCGTAGTCGGCAGCGCTGACGCCGAGCACTCGCAGAAAGGTACGGCGCATGGAATCCGCGGATTGGAAGCCGGAGGCGTCGGCGATCTCTTTGAGGCCCATGGAGGAGCTGTCGATCATCTGTTGCGAGGCTTCGACGCGCATGCGGTCGACGAACTGGCCCGGATTCATCTTCGTTTCGCGTAGGCACACGCGCGTGAACTGTCTCGCGCTCATGCCTAGCCGATCGGCGAGTTTTTCAACGGTGAGATCGTCACGCAGATTTTCGAGCATCCAGACCTGCAGCTCTCGCAGGGGCCTGGAAGTAACGGCCTGTCGCAGAAGCATGTGACTATACTGCGCCTGTCCGCCGGGACGAACCAGGAACATCACCAGAAACCTGGCTACATTCAGGGCTACCTGATGTCCATGGTCTTCTTCAACGAGCGCAAGGCATAGGTCGATTCCCGCTGTAATCCCCGCGGAAGTGTAGATGGAGCCGTCCCTGAGATAGATCGGCTCCGGCCGTACGATCACCTTTGAAAACTCCTTCGCGAGCTGATCACAGAAAGCCCAATGCGTTACGGCTTCCTTGTTATTGAGCAGGCCGGCGGCTCCTAACAGGAACGCACCGGTGCAGATAGAAGCCACGCGTCGAGACCTTGCAGCCGCTTCTGCAATCCACGAGGTGAAGCTGTCGTCGTAAACACTCGTCTCGGCTCCCGGGCCGCCGGTAATGATGAGCGTATCGATAGGCCCGGTAATCTCCTGAATCGGCGTTGCGCCTGTCAGGGACACTCCCCGGTTTGTCTGTAGGCATCTGTCCCGTCCCGGATTCCCCAGCTGCACTTCATATCCGGGTGCATTGGAAAACACTTCAAGAGGGCCCGTTACATCGAGAATCTGCACGGGCGGAGGACCGACGATGACGACTTTTCGCATTCCGCAATTCTAGCGGCACTTAGTCAAGGTGCTGTCCTAAATTGCTGTATCCATGTCGTGGCGACGGCTGCCCACTCGGCCTAATGTTGCTCCTGTAAGCAATTGAACGGAGGCGCCTGATGCACAGGTCAACCACGACAGTCCAGATTCCCGATACGAAGCTTGCGAAAGAAGCGCACGACATCCTGCGCGCATACTCTACCGAGCTTCTCTACAACCACTCTAACCGCGTCTTCTTATTCGCGGCGCAGCAAGGCAGGCAGCAAAAGCTGGCCTTCGATCCTGAGCTTCTGTACGTGAGTGCAGCCTTCCACGACCTGGGTCTTCTCACGGAGTACTCAAGCGAGACAGAGCGCTTTGAAGTCGACGGTGCGAACGCTGTACGGCAGTTTCTGATCGCGCACGACATTCCGGAGGAAAAGGCGCAGACAGCATGGGAGGCGATTGCGCTTCATACAACTCCCGGTGTGACGCGGTACATGCGGCCGGAGGTAGCGCTACTATTCACGGGAGTAGGGCTCGATGTGCTGGGCGAAGGGATGGATAGGTTTCCAGCAGATTTACGGAACGAGATAGTCGCAGCATACCCCCGCGTCGACTTTAAGCAAGGTATCGTTCAAGCCTTTCTCGGAGGGTTCGCACACAAGCCCGGCAGTACGTGGGGAACGGTTAAGGCCGATGTCTGCGAACGCTTCATCCCAGGTTACAAGAGCCCAAACTTCTGCGACCTCATCGCCAACTCCGCTTTCCCTAATGACCGACTATAAGGCGGTTCGGAAACTAAGTATCGACCAGACGCCGGGCTTTCATCTCGGCCCGACTTTCTCGCAATCGCAAACCACAGCAATTAAGGAGTTCGTATGACCCGTCACTCGGTAGCAGGAAGCAATCGCTTGTTTGTCCGTATCTTTACATTTGCAGCAGGCTTCGATCGGTTTGGGATGGGCCTTCTCCGCGTAGGACTGGTGATCGTTCTTCTTTGGATCGGAGGCCTCAAGTTTGCCAGCTATGAAGCTGACGGCATCGTTCCACTGGTTGCCAATAGTCCGATCGCCAGCTTTGTGTATCACTATCCTGCACCGGAGTATCGTCAGCATATGAACAAAGAAGGTGAGGTGAAGCCGGCAAACCGGGCATGGCAGCAGTCTAATAACACCTATCCTGTTTCCTATGGCCTCGGCGTCATTATCGTAACCCTGGGCCTGCTGATCGCTCTTTATCCGGTGCTGCCGCAAGCCTCGGCACTCGGCAGCGGACTGCTTGTTCTGATGTCTCTTACAACGCTTTCGTTCCTGGTGACGACGCCCGAGGCCTGGGTGCCTGCTCTTGGCGATCCCCACCATGGTTTTCCTTACCTTTCCGGAGCGGGCAGGCTGATCGTGAAGGATTGCATCATGCTCGGCGCGGCAGTGCTGACCATGGCGGATTCCGCGAAGACTTACATCCGTCGTTTCGATAGCGCATCGAAATCCTAACTTCCTTGAGGGCCGCCATGCCGGATTGAAGAATCGTTCTATGCGGGCCCAAAGGCGACATCAGTCATTCTCGGCTGAACTCCATCGGCGATCCTTTGGTTCCCAGGACCAACTCGGGTTCGGGGCTTTGTATGGCCTTGGGGAAGCTCCGGGAGGAGTACTGATATCTGCTTTGTTCTCCTTCAAAGCTGCGTATGCACTTACGACGTCTGGAGGAAACGACGGCATCTGCTCTTCGAGACTCTTTGTAAGTTCGGCCACGATTTCCGGATGATATTCCGCTACATCGTAGCTTTCTGCCGGGTCCAGGGAGAGATTGTATAGTTCGGGACGTATCAGCCATGCGCTGGCCCTGGCTCCGGTGGTTCGGTCATTGATATAAACCTCGCCTTTAATTCCCTGGGCTACGCGCAGCTTCCATTCGTTGTTACGGACACAGTGTACGTCCAATCCGTGACCTCCTATCGCGGAGAAATAGAGCAGCGGCTTGCGAGAAAAGGTCTTTTTGTGGTCCACAAAGATCTGCGAAATATCGATGCCGTCCAGGGGATTGTGAGGGAGAGACAAGTCGCATATTTTGGACAAAGTAGGCAACACATCGAGAGAGGAGCACCACGTGTCGATAACTTTCCCGGCAGCTATCTGTCCAGGCCACTTCGCAATGAAGGGCACGCGGAATCCACCTTCAAACGATGAAGCCTTCCTGCCGCGCAGCAATCCGGGGCTGCCCTGATACCAGGGTCCATGATCGCTGGTAAATATGATCAGGGTATCGTTGCTGAGGCCCTTCTTCTCTACGGCGCGCATCACTTCACCAGCGCTCCAGTCAATTTCGGCAACCGAATCGCCATAGTCTCCCAGCCCGGTCTTTCCGCGGAAGCGCGCTGAGGCTCTCGCAGGGTCATGAGGATAGGAAAACGCCAGGTACATGAAGAATGGGGTATCGTCGCGCTCATCAAGAAAGCGCAATGCCTCCTCCGTGTAGCGTGGTGTCAGAAGATCCCGCTCGGTATGCTCCTCGATAATTTTCTCATCGCGGAACATCGGAAGCGGTTCGAAGTCATCGCTATAAGGAACACCGAGAAACGAGTCAAATCCTCGGCTGGTGGGCAGGTATTCGGGCTTTTTCCCCAGATGCCATTTTCCGATGGCCTTAGTGTGATAGCCCTTATCGTGAAACAGGTTGGAGAGGAGCGTTTCATCAAGCGATGTTCCCGCCGGGGAGTTCGGGCCGAACGCCCCGGACGTGTTCATGCGCAGGCCATAACGCCCGGTAAGCAGCGCAGCCCTGGAGGCTGAGCAAATGGGATGAGCCGAGTTATAGTGTGTAAATTGCATGCCGCCGGCGGCCATGGCATCAAGATTTGGCGTAGGTATTGTCGAACCGTAGCAGCCGAGGTCTCCGTAGCCCAGGTCATCGCAGATCATTACGACGATATTCGGAGGATGCCCACTCCTTCTCTCGCCGTGTCGAGAGGATGGAACGGCTAAGGTGGGTATCACATTACCTGGCGATGACGAAGCGAAAGCGGATGCAAAGCTGCAAGCCGCTACGCCTGAGGGTAAGAGAGCCATGAATTTACGCCTGTCCATACTATCTCCGAAGTCTTAGATATTTTCTGTCCTGGGTGAAGAACCCGCCTGGTTAGTTATCGAGAGGAGGATCGTTCTTTTTTGCGGTGCTAAAAGCTTAAACTTGCGGCAACCTGAACCTGCCGTGGGGCTCCAGCCGAGGAAATGACGCCATATAACGCGTTCCCGACGGTGTTGCCAGGGTTTCCAAATTGAGGATGGTTAAAGATGTCGAATGCATCCAGCCTCATGTTCAGAATCGCCCCGTGAAGACGGTTCAGAGGGAAATCACGCTGCAGGCTCAGATTGAGTTGGTTCCCAGGAGGGCCCTTCAGGATGTTCCTCCCGGCGTTGCCAAAAGTGTAGGAGGGAGGCGCCAGGAAGCAGCTTGTATCAAAGTAATGCATGAGGGGGCCGCCGCCGGTGTTGCCGTTGCAGACTCGGTCGGGAAGGGTGATCGTACCGGCGTTTGCGGCGTCATAGTTCAAGGCGGGTGTGAAGTAGTTGCCGGTCTGATACGTGTAGATAGGCGATAGTGCCCATCCTCCGACAATGTCCGCCGTGACTCCACGATTTAGGTAAGCCTTGCCATAGCCAAATGGAAGCTCAACCACGCCCGACAGCACATAGCGGAAACGCACATCGTTATCGGCATTTCCGTAGTTTGCACCGTGATCGTAGTTGTTCTGAATCGTGTCCCCGGCACCGCAGGTATCGCAAAGATCAAGGGCCTCATTCTGGAGGTCCAGCGAGTGCCCATAGGTGAGTGAGGTCAAAAGCTGAAATCCGTTGCTGTAGCGCCGTTCAAGCTTCACAGCCAAGCCGTTGTAGTTGCTTCCATTCCAGTCTCCGACCTGGGTCACCGGTGCATCCGTGTATTGCGCCAGCGGGCGGCGCGAGTTTACCGGCGTTGCGTTCAAGATGATGGGTTGATTCCCTTGCCCGATACCAATGAGATGGACGCCGTGGTTCCCCACGTAGGTGGCTTCGAAGAGAATGTTATAGGGGAGCTGTTTCTGCACACTCAGGTTCCACTGCTCCACATACTGCATTTGCAAGTGCGTGGGCCAGCTTGTTAGACGCGAAGTTGCAGACGGAACAAGAGTAAAGTTTGCCACCGAAACAGGTGTGGGCCGATTGATCGGGACCCCGGGGTTGAGGATAAAGCCGGTTGCTGGATTGAGCTGGTCACTGCTGATGGTCTGCGAACCGTAGCCGAAGAAGGGTGGGTTGCTGGTAAGCCGATTGGTCACGCCCGTACCCTCATCCTGACCGTAGAAGAGGCCGAACGATCCGCGAACGCTGAGATTGTTGACGTGGGGAACACGATAAGCGAAACCCAGACGCGGAGCAAAGTTGTTCCGATCCGGATCGATGAGGGACCGAGGAAGCCTGGGGTCGCCAGAGAATATGAGCTGACCAAAGAGGGGACTCCCGGGTCCAGGATAAAGTTGGCCATGCGGTTCTGCGTCTCGATATAGGGCGTCGTGTACTCATAGCGAAGTCCATAATCCAGGGTCAGGTTTCGCGTGGCCGTCCACTGGTCGGTCGCGTACACGCCGTAGTACCAACCTCGTTCTTCGTTCTGTGCAACCGTGCCCGTGGTGAGAGTAGCGGCATCGCCGAGGAGAAGATCGGCCAGGCCACTCCCAGTCGTGCCGCGAGAAGCAGGGTTTTGCGTGAAAACTCCCGTGAAGCCGAATATGCTGCGTCCATTGGAAGCGCTGAACGTGGAAGGGAGGATCCAGAGAACTTCGCCTCCTACCTTCAGGTTGTGTTTTCCCAGTGTCTTTGAAAGGTTGTCCGACCAGTCCCACACCCCGGAGGACTTCCGTATCGGGGAGGTGCTGATCGCCTCCGCGCCGAGGCCAGCGAAGGAAGATACGTTAAAGAGCGGGGTTCCCTCGTTTATGGCCGGGTCAAGGCTTCCTGGGATGACTTCATTGCGTGGATTGGTTCCGGTAGAGTCAATGGTGATGCCGGTGTAGCCAAACCGGAATTCATTGACGAGGGTAGAGCTGAAAATATGGGTATAACCAAAGCCGACTCCGTCCGAATCCACCGACTGGGTTCCCGGGTCTTGCGCGGGAGCGGGCAGTGTTGCATCCTCCGAGGTCTCATTGCTCTGGCGTGAGTAACGGGCGAAGATACTATCGTTGGTAGATATCTGCACATCGCCGCGAACAACTCCATTCTTATTATCCTGCCGGTTAGGCACGTTGCGTACATACCTGTTTCCCCCGTCATTTGGTAGAGGGTAAAGGGCGGCGAGCGCCTGGGTAACAGGATCGAGTCTGGAGAGCGGTATGGTGTCATTGGCGAAAGCGGTACGGTTTGCCGTCGCCCCGTTCACCATGGTTGTGCTCGGATCATAGACGATGAGCGATTGGCCGGTCGCAGGGTTGATACTCTCAGCGAAATCTCCGGTGCGTTCAAGCGCAGTCGGCACCGTAGTCGTTGTGGGCGTCTCGGTTCGCTGGTGGATGCCCTCATAGGCGCCGAACAGCCAGGCGTGGTCGCGAATGATGGGCCCGCCAAGCGACCCGCCATACTGATTGCGTACCAGCAGCGGTTTGGTCGGAGAGAAATAGTTGGCCGCGTCGAGAGCGCTGTTCTGGAAGGTCGTAGGCTGACCCGTGAACTGTGTTTGTTCCGCTTCGAGTGATTGCGTTGATGACTGCGCCCGCCGCCGCACCATACTCAGCGGAGAAGTTGCTGGTCTGCACCGTGAACTCACTCAGCGCGTCCAGCGGCGGTCGCACCATATCCCGCGTGTGATTGTCCAGGCCTCGGATTTAGTTCACGTTCCTGGTTCCATCGAGGAGAAAGGAGTTCTGCAGCCCGGAATTTCCGAAAGCACTGAAGGTGTTGTCGCGGCCCGCAGCGGTTGGCACGACGCCAGGCGAAAGGTTCGCAGCATCCAGATAATTGCGCCCATTCAACGGCAGGCTGAGCAACTGTTTCGACTGAATGACCTGCGCGATGACCTCCGACTTGTCTTCCACAAGCGGAGCATCCCCGGTCACAACAACACTTTGTGAATTGGCGCCGACCTGCAAAGCAATATGGAGATCGACGATATTGCCCACGGAAACACTTACTGCTGAGCGCGTAAAGACTTTGAACCCTGGCGCAGTGATGATCGTTGTGTAACGACCGGGTTGCAGGAGTGGAATATCTGCTAGACCACTGGCGTTGGAGGAAAGTGAACGGACCGAAGCCCCGGTGTCTGTGCCGATGATCTTTACCTGGGCACCTGGAACCGCTGCCCCGGATGAATCAGTCACCGTGATAGTCATTTCGCCTGTCGCTGTCTGTGCGATGGCGGGAGCAGGATGAATGAACAAGGAACAGGTAGCCGCTCCATAAAGTGCGAGAAGAAACGACCACTTTCTCCAGCCTGGTTTTCTCATGCAGACATCCCCAATTGATTTGATCGGCAGCACGTTGGCAACAACTCCTTGGAGGAGCGAGACAACCGGGAACCATGCTGAAGTCTTTGGGGCCGCTGTCATCTCGTCTGAAGAGCTGTCAACTTGTGGAAACCTTCCCACGGAGGAATACTAGGAACGATGCTGAGGGCTTGTCAAGACATTCAGAAGCAGTGCTCCCTGCCGGTTGTCGCGTTCCCCCGACCACTTCCCGGATACGCAAGCGGTGTGACCGATTATCGTCATGCTGGCGGTACTGAACCGTGAAGCCGGCCGGAGCAGGTATTGTGCATGGCACACCCCACCTTTGTGCAGCCAAACGCGTCTTATAAAAGTCTGCAGTGGCAATCGTGATGAAAGAGGCGGTAGGTATGTCGAAGGATCAGAAGCTTAGCCAGGATGCTTCACGCATGATGTCTCGTCACAGTGTCTTGCAGTCCAGCGTGAGCCGCAGGAGCTTTCTTGCGGGCATTGCGGGTACAGCTGTTGCGGCGGGTCTGGACGGCTCGAAGGCGTTCGGTCAGGGTGACGGTGAGAGCGGGCTTAACCTCGCGAAGGTCGCAATCCCGACCAGTTTAACCATTACCAGCGAGAACAAGATCTCCGCTTTAAACGATGGATTTTCGCCGGCCGACTCCAGCGACCGCCAGCACGGCACCTATGCTATCTGGCATGACGCGAACGAGGAGGGATCCCCGGAGTGGGTGCAATATATGTGGAGTCGGCCTATCCCGATCAGCAAGGTCGATGTGTACTGGGCCATCGACAAGCCCCGGCCTAATGCGCCCCCGGGCAGCGGCTGGCGGCAGATGCAAGCGCCGGCGTCCTACCGCATCCTGTACTGGAACGGCAGCGACTTTGTTCCAGTAAACAACGCGCGCGGAATGGGGATCGCCGGGAACACCTTCAACCTGACTTCCTTCGATGAGGTGCAAACAGACAAGTTGCGTCTGGAGGTCGTACCGGAAGGCCATCACCCTGCCGGCATCTTGGAGTGGCGCGTGTACAACACCGGCGCGGCTCCTGTTCTGCCGCCGGTGGTGCAGGCGGGCATCGACCGCTCTGTCGTGCTGGGCGGTAAAACTTATCTGATGGGCAGTGCGGTCTGGCTTCAGGACGCCCCTGGCAATACCTATGGCTGGACCAGGCTCTCGGGACCGGGCGCGGTCACTTTTGCTGACTCTGCGGCCGCGGTGACAACGGCGACCTTCTCCGCGCCGGGAGAGTATGTGCTCCAGTTGGCCGGTGCGGGGCAAAGTGGGGAGAGCCACTCGACCCTTGGGGTCCACGCGGAGCCCGACCCGCCCCGGCAGCGGCTGGATGTCGTGTATACCACGCCCTACTCGATCGATAGTCCGCTTTGGAACGCCCGTGCCAGGGCACTCATCGTGAACTGGATTCCGCACTGCATCGATTACTGCGAGCGCACGGATATCCCGGCCGGGCAGGGCGATGGCGGGATCGATAACTTTATCGAAGCGGGTAAGGCGAACCGCGGCGAACCGCACGCCCGTCAAAAGGGCTACGTCTTTTCAAACGCATGGGTGCACCAGACGGTCGAGTCCATGTGCATCGCGCTGATGGTCGACGCCCAGAGCGACCCTGAGATTCTCGCGGCCCAGGAACACATGCGCGCCACGCTGGAGCGCTGGATCCCAATTATCCTGGCAGCGCAGATGCCTGATGGCTATCTGCAGACGGCGTATATCCTGGCCGATCGCAAGGATTGGCCGGAGCGCTGGTCGCCGGACCACCGCGGCAACCATGAGGGCTACGTCTCCGGCTACTTCATCGAGTCCGCGATCAATCACTACACGCTGACCGGCGGCAAGGATCTGCGCCTGTACAACGGAGCCAAAAAGCTGGCGGACTGCTGGGTAGCGAATATCGGCGTCGGAAAGAAGCCCTGGTTCGACGGCCATCAGGAGATGGAGCAGGCCCTGGTGCGCTTCGGCCGTTTTGTGAACGACCAGGAAGGGAATGGTCGCGGTGACGCCTACATCGTGCTTGCGAAGTTTCTATTGGACTCACGCCGAGGCGGGTCTGAGTACGATCAAAGTCACTTGCCGCCCGGCAAGCAGTACGAGGCTGTAGGCCATGCCGTGCGGGCCACTTACTTCTACTCCGGCATGGCCGATATCGCCGCGGAAACGGGCGATCGTGACTACCAGAGCGCGGTGTTGTCACTTTGGGACAACATGGTGAACCGCAAGTATTATCTGACCGGCGGAATCGGCAGCGGGGAGACCTCGGAAGGCTTTGGGCCGAATTACTCGCTGCGGAATAACTCGTATTGCGAATCCTGTTCGAGCTGCGGCCTGGTGTTCTTTCAGTACAAACTTAACCTTGCCTATCACGACGCGAAGTTCGCCGACCTATACGAGGAGACCATGTATAACGCTCTGCTGGGCGGGATTGATCTCGAGGGTAAGAGCTATTGCTACACCAACCCCCTGGTCAACACCGAGCGCGCACGGTGGCATGTGTGTCCGTGCTGCGTGGGTAACATCTCGCGCACACTGCTGATGGTACCGACGTGGGCTTATGTGAAGGACAAAGAGGCGATATACGTCAATATGTTTATCGGCAGCCGCATCAAGGTGGGCAGGATTGCCGGAACGGATGTCGAGATGGTTCAGAAAACCGATTACCCCTGGAAGGGTGCCGTGGCCATAACGGTAAATCCCCGGCAGTCAAAGACTTTTTCTGTGTACGTCCGCGTTCCAAACCGCCGGACAAGCAAGCTGTATACAGAGACGCCGCAGGTGGAAGGCATGACCAGGCTGGCGGTGAATGGAAAAGTGATGGAGCCGCAGATCGAGAAGGGATATGCGGTGATCACCCGCAAATGGCACGCGGGAGACACCATCGAGGTGGAGCTTCCGCTACAGCCTCAGCGCATAGCAGCGGATGCGCGGATCAAGGCCGACCTCGGCGATGCAGCCTTTCGGTATGGCCCGCTGGTCTACAACGTTGAGACAGCGGATAACCAGGATATTGAGCAGCAGCTTAGCGACGCTGCGCTCACGACAGAATGGCGTCCCGATTTACTTGGCGGTGTTATGGTGATTACCGGTAAATGGCAGGACGGTTCGTCCATGCTGGCGATACCGAACTACGCGCGCATGAACCGGGTTGGCCCGCCGCCTGAGTATCCGGGGCAGCACGATGTTGACTATGCCCCCGGGGCGACCACCAGCTCAGGAGCCAAAACAGCCAGCGGCAATACCCATACGGCATCTCCGCCGACGCCGGCGATCGTGACGCCGAAGGCCGGCGCCGGCATTACAGTGCCTGCCCGGAATGCAGCCTACGGACACAAGCACAAGGTGGATTCGAAGGTGTGGATCTAAGCGTGGATGGCCGGGGGCTTCGACCTGCCGTGGCTGCTGATGATTGAGATGGACGCCGCGATTTGGTTCGGGCTACTTCTGAGGAACCTGCTCCACCAACCGCGAGCGCCCGGCCGACGAAGCCTGCTGTTTCTTCTCCGCGTCGCGCGCCTGCATCAGCCGCTTCACCAGCCCCGGAATCTCGGCCGCATTCTGTGTACGGCGGTCGGCGAGGATGAGGTGGTACAGGGCCGCCTGATCGTCAGGGTTGACCTTGAGCGCGGCATTGCATTGTGCGGTGGCCTGACTCGGTTTATTGTCTTCAAGATAGATGGTGGCGAGCAGGTCGTGCGCCTGTGCCGATGCCGGGTCGAGCGCCACAGCGCGCTCGGCGGCATGCAGCTCTTCGGTCGCCTCCGCGCTCCCTGCCGGCGCGCCCTGCTCTGACAGTGCCTCGGCCAGCAGGTACTGTGTCAGCGCATCGCCGGGATGTGCAGCAGCCTGCGCGCGAAAGGTCGCAATCGCCTGCGGCAGGTCATGCGCCTGCGACTCGGCCACTCCTTCCGCGACGCCGGTAAACGACAGCCTCGGGTCCAGCCGGTTGGCCGTGGTAAAGTCGGCAATTCCTTTCGCGGTCTGCCCAAGTCTGCAGAGCAGCACGCCGCGATAGAGATAGAAGGCGGCGTCGCCGGGCCTGCGGGCCAGCCCCAGGTTCAGCATATCCACCCCGACCTGGAACGATGCGTGGTTCAGGGAGAGGTCGGCAAAGGTGAGATACGGCAGCTCTTCGTCGGGATGAAGTTGAATGGCGCGCCGCAGCAGATCGATCGCCGGCTGCGTCGCTCCCTGGGCTTCGTGGATTTCCGCGGCGAGGGTCAGGGCATCGGTTGCAGGGTCAGCCTGTGTCGTCAGCGGAGTGATGGTTGCGAGCGCTTCGGCCGCGCTGCCGGAGCGCCACTGGTCAAGCGCCAGATTATAAGTAATTAACGGGTTGGACGGGTCAAGCTGTCGCGCCTGGTCGAGAACCGGAATCGCTTCGCTGTAGTGCCCGGTGACGCCGAGGCAGGTGCCGTATTCAAACAGTGCCTGGGGCTGGCTCGCGAGCAGCGCCTGTGCGTCATGAAAATTCGTAACCGCGCCGTCACAGTCTCGCGCGCGATAGTCGGCGACGCCCAGCATGGCGTGCGCGGTCGCATCTTCAGGCTGCAGACGCAGGATGCTTTCAAGATACGGTTTCGCTGTAACAGCGTCCTGTTTGTAGGTCATCTGCGCGGCCGCTTCAAGCGCAGGCAGATAGTTGGGAGAGATACGCAGCGCCGAGCGAAAGGCCTCGAGCGCCGCCGCCTGCTGATGCATCTGCGCTTCGGCGATCCCCTCGAGCGTAAACAGGCGCATGTCCTGCGGTGACTGCTGCAAGGCGTGTGCGGCAAGCTGCGCGGCCGAGGCGGCATCGCCGGCGCGCAGCGCAGCGCTGACTTGTGCCACCTGCTCGTCGACCGGCCCCTGCGCCGCGACGGCGACGCACATACCGGCCGGTAGAAGGCAGCCGAAGGCCACGCCGTAACGAAGTACCGGAAGGGCATAGGCGCAGGGTCGTCCCATACGCTTCAGCTTCTCACAGGCGGCCTCGGTGTCTCTGCCGAAAAAGGCTGCCCTTTGCTTCACAACAGCTGCATCAGAAACGGGCTGTCGCGCCAATCAGGAGATAACGGACCTGACCGTTGGCAGTGACCCGACCGAAAGTGGAATCCGCACCGTTGGCGTCAATGCCGCTCAGGTTGACGCGATTAAAGGCATTGATGCCCTCCACAAAGAGCTCCAGATTAACGCCCTCAATGATGCTGGTGTTTTTCTTGAGGGTGAGGTCGGTATCGGCGTAGCCGGGATTGCGGAACTGAGCATTTACGGTTTCATTGCCCTGCTGTCCGAAAGCGGGGAACGTGAACGGCCCGCAGTTGTTGAGGTTCGATCCCGTGGTGGCGATGCAGGAAGGGAAGACGCCCGCTTTGTAGGCGGCACGGCTGGTATGGATGCGGTAGCGGGGATCGACGTTGGGGAAGTCGTAGTTATAACCGTTGGCGTCGAAGTCGCCGCTGTCCGGGCGGTATGCGAGGTTGGAGACCGTGGCCGTAAGCGCGGGGTTGACGAGCTGGGCATCGAAGGGATTACCCGTGGTGATCACGACCGGGGCTCCGGACTGGAGCGTGACGACGCCGCCCAGGTTCCAGCCGCCGGTAAGTCGTTTGACGAAGGCGTTGCTCAAGTCGATGCCGGGAAAATCGTAGTTGGCGCCGAGCGAGAAGCGGTTGGGGATGTCGTAAGGTGAGTTGCCGTAGAAGCGATTCTGGTCAAAATCCGGGGCGAAGATGCTCTCGTCGTCTTTAGAGATAGAGCGCGTGTAGGACGCGGTCACAAAGGTGTGGTCACCCAGGCGGCCTTTCAGAGCGGCGACAAAGCCTTCGTAGTTGGCGCGTGCAACGTTGTAGGCTAGAGCGATCGCACCGAAGCTGGTGTTGAGGCCCGTGTAGGTACCGGTACACCTGCCTGAGCTCGCGCAGTTTATATGCTGAGTCAAATCTCCCTGGTAATGGTTGAGGTCGTAGCCGAACTGGTTGGCGCCCTGGCCGCCGCCGCCCATCAGGATGCCGCCGCTGTGCGACCCGGAGTAGAAGACCTCGGCGACCAGATGCTGGTTGAGCGCGTGCTCAAGGGTTGCCGACCAGTTATAGGACTTAGGCGTGTGCGCATCCACTGCTACGTTGGCTACTGCGATCTCCGAGCCGACCAGTCCGCCCTTCGCGTCTAACGGCTCGCCGCCAAATTTAGGATAGACAAATCCGAAAGGGTAGGTGTTCTGTGTACCGTAACTGAAGATCGGAGCTGCCGTGGAACCGTTGTTATAAAACGTCGGCAGCGTCCAGTTCGGCGGGTTGCCCTTAATCGGGTCGGCGATGTTACCCAGCAGTATCTGGTCGTCGTAGATGCCGAAGCCTCCCGAGATTTTCCATTTCCCGCTGCCTGTGGGATCCCAGGCCGCGCCGATGCGCGGATTGAAGTTCCAGTTCAGGTCATGATTCAGGGTCTGCTTTTGTATGCGGATAGACCCGTTGGCAACCTGCTCGTTCAGGGTCGAGCCGGAACCGAGAACAAATGGGGAGGCAATGGTGGTCGCAAGGGCAGGAGAGGGGTTGCCGAAGTTGTCGTAACGCAAGCCGTACGTCACCGTCAGATGTTTCGTCGCCTTCCACGTGTCCTGCGCGAAAAAGCCAAAGGTTGTCACCGTATCGTTATAGTTGCCGGGTTCCGGCTGGCCGGTGGTGATGTTATAGGACAGGCCGCCCTCGGTGTAGGGATTGTCATTGATCAGATCGATCACGTTGGTGAAGGAGAAGGTAGGCTGCGCATAGGCGCCCTGGAAAACGGCGTGGTCCTGGCCGTGCCAGCCGTCGTAACCGAACTGAAGATCGTGCGAGCCGACGATATGCGTGAACACGTCACGCCAGTGATAGCCCACCTGGATGTAATCGCCATCGGCAAAACCGTCGCCGAAGCCGTCGATGCCGGTCACGTTTACGATCGGCACGTCGAAGGTCCCGGAGTTAGGCGCTATACCTTCAATCCGGTTGGATGCGAAGGTGACTTCGTTCAACGTATTGGCGTTAAAGGTGTGGGTCTCGTTGACCTGAATGGAGAAACCGAAGTACTGGCTTGTCGTGTTGAAAGCCGGCCGTGGGTTGGAGCCGAGCGTCGTCTCGGTATTGCGGATGAAGTTCCCGTACAGACGGTCTTTGCTGAAGTACTTATCGATACGTAGGCCATACTGCTTTGAGTGATTGTACCCGACGTTGTTGAACTCGCCGACGTCGACGACCGGAGTGCCACAGGGGATGTTATCCGTGCTGGGGGTGCCGCAGCCGCTGTTGCCGGCGATGTTCTGGCTGCCCAGAAGCTGGGACGCGGTGCTGTTGACGCCGGAAAAAACGACGTTCTTGATCGGATATTTGGAGAACAGCGCGGTTTCCGGGTTGTTTGGTTGTACCTGGTTGGCGAAAGCGACGAATGCGGGATCTTCGTAGTAGGTGTTGCCGTAGTTCGAGCCTTCGTTGTGATAAGGCTGCAGGAATGCAAAGAAAAATAGCTTCTGCTTGGGTAAAATTGGTCCGCCGACGCCGAAGGAGGAGTTATTGGTGTGCTCGGGAGGCAGGTTAGGTACGGCCGCATGCGTCGGACCGAACTCACCGCGAGAGTTCCAGTTCTGATAGGTAAAAAGATCGCTGGCGTAACCGTGAAACTTCTGCGTACCGGACTTGGTGGTGATATTGGTCTGGATGCCGCCGCCGCGCGCGTAGCCCACGTCGTAGGTATTTACCTGGACGCTTTCCTCGGCGACGATGTCGCCGTTGGGTGTCAGGTTCAACACGCCGGGACGGATGTTGCTGGTGGCATCGAGGCCGTCCACGATGTACACGTTTCCGTTTTCGCCGCGTCCGTTGGCGCTGGCGTCAATGAAGTTTTCCGGAGAGTAATTGATGTTGCCTTGCGCGCCGAGCCCGTTTACCACACCCGGCGTAATGCCGATCAGCCCGGTAGGATTGCGATTGGGCAGCGGCAGCTCCTCAAGGTCCTCCGAGCTGATGGTGAACTGGTTCCGACTGTCTGACGTATCGAGCAGCGGCGCCTGGGTGCTCACCTGCACTGTGGTGGCCACGTTACCGACCGCGAGTTTCAGCGGCACATCGAGGTTCTGCGCGGTCTGCAGCACAAAGTGGTTCGTCGTGGTGCTGAAGCCTTGCGCCGTGACCGTAATGTCATAAGGACCGGGCGCCAGGCTCACAAACCGGTAGACGCCGGCCGCATCGCTCTTCCCGGATTGCGCGACTTTGGTCTCGGTGTTTGTGAGCGTGATAATCGCATTCGGCACGGAGGCGCTGGACGGATCGGCCACATTGCCCTGCACACTACTCGAAAACTGCGCCAGAGCAGGCAGAGCGGCGCACAGCAACAGCAGGCTGACGAGCAAGCGCAGGGCAGTTCTCTTTTGTAAACAGGGCATGGCCCCTCCGGAAAGGAATCAGCTGTAGCGAGAAAACGGTCTTTCGCATGAACTAAGGCTATTGAAGTAAATGCGAAGCAAGACTACCGTCAATAGGCAATCTGAGGGTTGTCCTTGCCCACAATTGCGTATACAGTAATCTGTTTTGTACAGCCAGCCTGATCTGGGTGCATAAAGAAATGTGTGTGGCACACTGCCGTGACGCGAACGGTCGCGCCGGAACGGCCCTTACTTGCCGATGCAGAAGGTGGAGAAGTGCTCAGCGCGTAGAAAACACCGATTGTCAAGGATGGCTACGAGTATCGTGGTCAAGGCCGTGGACAACAACGACTCTTCTGCCATTCCACATAACTGAGAAGCGCGACCTTGGGTGGCAATGGGAGACCCCGTGTTCAAGATACGGGACATCATCAAGCGCGAAAACATAGCGGTCTTCTCAAGCAATTACGCGTTGTACGGGAGCTTGTCTGAGAAAGTCACTTCTACTCTGCTGTCGATGGTGCCCACCATTGAGACTTACTCCATAGATGAAAGCTTCCTGAACCTGGGCGAGTTCGGCGAGAGGGAAGTGGAGCCTCTTGCGCGTGAGCTGCGCGACCGCGTTCATCGCTGGGTGGGCATCCCGACGTGCATTGGCATCGCACCGACGAAGACACTAGCGAAGGTGGCTAACTTCATTGCAAAGAAGCGACCGCAGTACGCGGGCGTCTGTGATTTGCGCTCCGCTTCGGTCCGCGCCGAGCTGCTGTCCACGGTGCCCGTCGATGAAGTCTGGGGCATCGGGGGAGCATCGGCGGCAAAGCTCGCCAAGCTGGGAGTCCAGACGGCCGCCGATCTCGCGGCACTGAACCCTGACGACGCCGGGCGCTGATGACCGTGACGGGTGGCCGCACCGTCTACGAGCTGCGCGGCATCTCCTGCCTGCCCCTGGAACTGATGGAACCGACGCGGAAGGGAATCGCTGTCACGCGCAGCTTCGGCGCTCCTGTCACCTCCTGGCAGCCTATGCGTGAGGCCATCGCAAGCTACGCCACCCACGCAGCGGAGAAGATGCGCCGCTACAAGGTTGCCGCCGAAAGCATCTTCGTCTTCATTCACACCAGCACCTTCAACAACGATCCCTTTTACTCCAATGGAGCCTCCGCAAGGTTCGGGGAAACGACCAACGACACCGGGGAAGTGGTCGCCCTCGCCGTGCGCCTGGGCGAACGGCTCTGGCGAGACGGCTTCCGCTACTCGAAGTGCGGCGTCATGATTACGGAGCTGCTGCCCGAAACCATCCGGCAACCGGCGCTCTGGGGCGAACTGGACCGTGATCGCAGGGAGCAAGCCTGGAAGATCATGGACAAGCTCAATGCCACCCTCGGGCGCGATACCGTCCGTATCCTCGGTGCTGGGCCGAAGGACGCCGCCTGGAAGCTCAGAGCGGAGTATCGCTCGCCGCGATGGACTACGCGGTGGGATGAACTTCCAAAGGCGCGGGCAAAGTAGTAAGAGTCTGTAAACTTGGGTAATCCATGTCCCTGTCATTAGCCGAATACGTTCAAAGATGGAAGCTAAACTCTCAGTCCGAGCGTAGCGGAGCCCAGTCGCACTTCATAGACCTTTGCGATTTGCTCGGCGAAGACCATCCTGCAGCCAGCGACTCAATTGGGGAGCGGTATGCGTTTGAAAAACCGGTTGGTAAGACAAAAGGCGGCAAGGGCTTTGCTGACGTGTGGCTCCGAGATCACTTTGCCTGGGAGTACAAAGGCAAGCACAAGAACCTCGCCAAAGCATATGAACAACTGAACGACTACAGGGAAGACCTCGGCAATCCACCTTTGCTTGTGGTCTGTGATCTTGACCGTTTCGAAATCCATACGAACTTCACCGCGACATCGAAGCGTGTCTACGCCTTCAACCTTGATGATTTGAATCGGAATGTAGTTACGGCTACTTGTCCTCTCCCGCCGTTGACGGTCCTCCGTGCCCTATTCGCTGACTACAACGTGCTTCGGCCTGATCGTACGGACGCCCAAGTCACTCAAGACGCCGCGAAGCTGTTTAGTAGGCTGGCTGAACGACTCGAATTAGAGGACCGCAATTTAGGGGCGAGTCGGCAGGACGTAGCGCATTTCCTAATGCGCCTGCTTTTTTGTTTCTTTGCTGACTCTATCGGCCTACTCCCAAACAAGGTGTTTCGCAGCCTAATCGTCAGCGACCGTCATAATCCGAAGCGCTTCCTACGAAAACTTAGCCTGCTCTTTGAGGCCATGAGTCAAGCGGATGGCATTTTCGGGGAACACACGGTCAAATATTTCAATGGCGGCCTGTTCGACAGTTCCTCCGTAGTTCAACTGGACAGTACAGATCTAGGCATCTTGTGGGATGTTTCGAAAAACTATGATTGGTCACACATCGCCCCGGCTATCTTCGGAACGCTGTTCGAGCGTTCGCTAGATCCGGCACGCCGATCACTTATCGGAGCGCATTACACAAGCGCCGAAGATATTCTCCTCCTAATCGAACCTGTACTAATGAAGCCTCTCGAAGCACGATGGGCTAACGTTCGTCTCGAAGTGATCGAAGCGCTAACCGTGGAGCGAGCTGAGGAAGCCGCTCGCACAAGTCGCCAAGCGCGTATACGCACAGACCTCCGATCTGAGAAGCTGTTGGCTGATTGGATTCACGAGCTCACGACGCTGCGAGTCCTCGATCCAGCATGCGGGTCGGGCAACTTTCTATACCTTGCGTTGCGGCGGATGCTGGATTTGTGGCTTGAAGCAACACGCTTTGCTGCCGAACAAAGGATTTCGTTAGTTGTTCCTGCGATGGTGTCGCCTTCGCAACTGTTTGGTATCGAAACAGAGTTCTACGCTCACGAGTTAGCGTCGGTAGTGGTCTGGATTGGCTTTCTCCAGTGGAGACATGAACATTCGATCCACGAAGACCGAGAGCCGATCCTTCAACGTCTAGGCAATATCGAGCACGACGATGCGATTTTGCGATACGACCAAGACAATCAGCCATACGAACCGGCATGGCCGGTGGTTGACGTTATCATCGGCAATCCGCCCTTCCTAGGGGACAAGCTGATGCGTCGTGAGCTAAATAATGATCCGCATATCACCTACGTGGATGATCTACGAAAGATTTATGAGGGGCGCGTTCCTGGAGGGGCCGATCTCGTCACATATTGGTTTGAGAAGGCAAGGCACATGGTGGAGACGGGTCCAGTCCGACGGTGCGGTTTGCTGGCGACGCAGGGAATTAGAGGCGGCCTGAATCGCGTTGTTCTGGAGCGCATAAAGGAAACCGGCGACATCTTTTGGGCATATTCAGACCGTAACTGGACGTTGAATGGTGCAATGGTGCATGTTTCAATGATTGGATTTGACTCAGGTGCAGAGACCGTTCACCAGTTGAACGGAGAGGTTGTCGAGGAGATCCATTCCAATCTCACCGCAGGAGCAAACAGCACAGCAGCAGTACCTTTGTTGGAGAACGAAAACCTCTGCTTTATAGGGACGCAGAAAGGTGGTCCCTTCAATATCGATGAAACGGTTGCACGCAAAATGCTCAGTGCTCCCGTGAACGTAAATGGGAAACCCAATTCGGACGTCGTCCATCCTTGGGCAAATGCCTTCGACGTAACCCACCGGTCTCGAAACATGTACATCATAGACTTCGGGGTGGACATGGCAATGGAGCAGGCCTCTCTGTATGAAATGCCATTTGAATACATCAAGAAGCATGTGATGCCGGGTCGCGCTGATCTCAGGCGCTCCAATCATCGGGACCGCTGGTGGATACATGCCGAATCGCGGCCTGGATTTAGACGCCAGCTATCTACAAAGCGGCGCTTCGCCGCGACCGCTCGCCATTCTAAGCATCGCTTTTTCGTCTGGCTGGACGCAGGTATAGTGCCTGACTCTGCGTTGGTTGTCGTCACGCGAGAGGATGATTATTTTATGGGAGTTTTGAGTTCTGATGCTCACGAAGTCTGGTCCCGATCTCAGGGTACTCAGGTCAGGGAAGTCGAGAGTGGCTTCCGTTATACGCCCAGGTCAGTGTTCGATACATTTCCGTTTCCATGGGCACCGGGTCATGAACCCAGTGAAGGGAGCAACCCGCATTTGTTTGCGATTGCGGAGTCTTCAAGAGAGCTAACACGGCTTCGAGATGCGTGGCTAAATCCGTCTGGTGCTTCAAATGAAGATCTGAAAACCCGCACCTTGACGGCTTTGTACAACAAGATGCCTGAGTGGCTTCGTGCAGCGCATAGCACATTGAATAAAGCTGTCTTCACTGCTTACGGGTGGCCGCTGAGTCTGAACAAGCAAGAGCTTCTAACCCGACTTCTTGAACTTAATAGCACGAGAGCAAGCAGTTCCCAAACCGAGCCCTAAACGTGTCTACTGTCAAATCCGAATCAGCGAGCAGCAAAAGGCTAATCACAATGAGCAAGGTCTGGATGGTACGTGCAGGAAAAGCCGCTATTTACGCTTCGGAGTTTGTCTCTCAGGCCATTACAGCTATTGGGTGGGGAAGGATCGGAAGCCTGGCAGAAGTTCATACGCGAGAAGAGATTTCAGCTCTGGTCTCTGCAGAGTTCAGAGATTACAATCGGCTGCAAGTCGCGAATGCGACGGGTCAGATCTTTCGTTTCCGGGCAGAGTTGGTGCAGGGAAGCACAGTTTTGATGTACGAACCTGCTACCCGCATATATCGAGTAGGAACGGTGGTCGGCGACTACGTATACAACGCTCTTGCTGATGAGGAACTGCGGCACACCAAGGCAGTGCGTTGGGACAAAGAGGTAAGCAGGGACGTCCTGACGCCTCAGACGAAGAACTCACTTGGCTCGATTGCCACCATCTTTTGCATTTCTGACGACGCAGCCGAGGAAATATTAACCCGGTTGGCAGGCCACGTGCCGACGGAAACAACTGACGTACTGAGCGAAGCCCCTCTCCCGGAAACCACAGAGGCGATCGCAGCCGAGTTAGACATTCGAAGAGATATCGAGCAGAAAGCACTGGAGTTTCTGCAGGATAGGATTGTCCGGCTTGAGTGGGACGAAATGCAGGAACTTGTTGCAGGCCTTCTGAGAGCTATGGGTTACAAAACGCAGGTATCAGCTCCAGGTGCAGACCGAGGCCGCGATATCGTTGCATCTCCTGATGGTTTTGGTTTTCAGGAACCTCGTATTTTGGTCGAGGTGAAGCACAGGAAAGGCACTATCGGCGCTCCAGACGTTAGGGCCTTCTTAGGAGGGTTGCGGCAGAAGGACAACGGTTTATACGTTTCGACAGGCGGCTTCACACGAGAAGCCCGTTACGAGGCTGAGAGGGCCAATCATCATCTTGCCCTTTTGGATCTGGACGGCTTAGGCAAGTCAGTGATGGAGCATTACGACAACATGGATGCAGAGACCCGTGTTCTTCTGCCTCTTAAAAAGATTTACTGGCCAGCGTAACGCCCACTGACACTACCTATGGGGAGGTCGCAGGCTTATCCATGACGGCTAATACCTTGTAGGTTTCAGATTGCGTCTTCTTGCCATCCAAGCTGACAACCCATTCCAACTTTGCTTTGTCACCTTTGAACTCTGCTTGGATATTGTCCACTAAAGGCATCCGGCAATCTCTGTTATTTCCAGCACGCCCGGCCATCCGTTCCGCAAACTTGCTTTCACAGTTCACAACTGCAGCTCTGCCATCCGGAAGCAGGAGCATGAAAGTCGCTCCACGGACATGGAACGACACCTGATGTGCAGGAGTGCTGTAGCCGTTAGTCGTCGTAGATCCATTGCAGTTGATGTTTGTGTTTGTCGCATTGCAATTGGCACTCGAATCAGAGTGAGAGTTGGAATAGCTAGGCACCACGTAGGAGTAGTCGGTCTCGTTATCTTTTCTATCGACAATCTTCACGTAGTATTTTTGTGCCAGCAGGTCCGAGGCAGAGCACAACAAGAGTAATCCGGTACACATCACAATCAAAGATTTCACGATTATCTAACCATTCAAAAAGCTGGGGTCAGGACATCTATAAACAACGTGCGCCTCAAGCAGAGAACACTCATCAGCGCGGCATTAGGCGACCTGCAACACGGACTTTCATGATTTTTGCCTCCGCACCTTGAGCGCTGAATCCTACAGAGAAGCGAACAGAATCATTCTCGGCCGGAGCACCAGGCCCCTCTGTGCGCCAAAACGATGCACGAAAGTTCTCTGGTATCGCAAGAATAGTACCCCTAGCCCCTGAGTATCTCTCCACACGACCAGTGAAGATGCGAGGCGTCTCTTCTTCATTCTTCCAACGTTCTCGGATAATCCTTCGCTCCTGAGTGCTGATAGAAAGACTTTTCACTTCCGAAAACACAACATTCGCTTCGGGTAGCAAGAGCTTTCGAAATAGATAGGCCGCATGCTCAACCATCAAAGCAACATCGCCTTTATGGTGACGTGTTGCGGCTTCGTAGTGGCCTCTCACGGCGTTGATGTTCTCTGTACCCATCTGTCGCAACCTTGCCAGCCAGCGCTGGACACGCCAGTTGGTGGGATTGAGGCGCGCGCCTTCAATCGCTATCGTCTTCGCTCGCTCGTGATCTCCTGAATCCACTACAAACCGTATGAGCAGATCCCTCAGTCTTGTGTCACCCGGCTTCCGCTCCAAGGCCTCAGTGACGATTGTGATGCCTTCTCCCGGCGAGCCCAGTTGTGTTCGCACGCGGCCTAATTCCCCCGCTAGCATTTCGGACTCCCCTGTTTCCTCATATCCTTCCATCAGTAATGCTAAGGAGGTAGCAGTTAAAACGTTCTTGGCCCCGATGTTCTTCTCGCGGGAGATTTTTTGCCGTAACACATTCAACTGACCTAAGTAGTTGAAGGGTTCCTTAGGATCACGTTTCATTCCTTCTTCGAACAGCTTGGTTGCTTCGCTGAGCAGTCCTTGATACATCAAGGAGTCCTCTGTGTTTCTGGCTGATGCCTCCAAAGCAAAGCCTAAGGTGTTAGCGAACGCTGGATTGGTTGGCAGCTCTTTCAAGGCTAGACGAGCATAATGGACGGCGCGGTCGTGGTCCTGCATGTCGCGCTCAAGTATGGACCGGTGTTGCCAAACGTAAGGATCACCAGGAAGAATTGCTTCCAAACGTTCGAACACCGCCCTACGCATCGCATGCGAAGCAAGGGTGTTCACCAGCTCTCTGCGCCTCATGATCTGATTGAGAAGACGCATGTCTTCGGGGAACCCTGGGTCTAACTCAGACATGATGCTGTTTATAGCTTCGAACTTGCTCGTATCATCCTCGGCGGCGAGAGCAAAGATGATGGAGGCTATGATGGGATGGCGAGCACGTAGTCTGAAACCTATGTTGTGGCGAGATGATCCAGTATCCTCGCCAGTGATCAAGATCCCCTCAGTCGGGTTCAGCAGCTCCTGCGCAAGTTGTTCAGTTCGCAAGCCAAGAATCCTGATGATTGTTTCGTACCTTACCGCAAGATCAAGCTGGCCGATTGCCGCAACGTAGACATAGGCGCGTTTGGCGATGGCCGAGGGAATTTTGTCGTATTCGTCTCTAACGATCTGATCGAAGCGGCCCTCTGAGGTGAGTTCACGTAGAGCTACCAAGAGATCTTCGCTGGCTAGGTCGTTGAAGTGGCTGACCTGCTCATCTCGTCCAAGGCCGGTGAGACGAGCCAAACAGCCATGCGTTGACAACACGTCAAGTACCGCATTGATCTCCTCGAATGATAAAGACGAAAGACTAAACTCTGCCGGATTGAACCTGGACTTGTATAAGGATCGGGCTACATGCCACTGATTGGTCCGATCCTCTAACAACAATGTGACGGGCAATTTTCTTTGAAGCACGTCCTCATAGAAAATGGCCAGCTCGCGAAACTGTTCAGAAGCGTACCGGACGACAACAGCAAACCTGCGTGGTTCTTTTTCGTCTATTAGGAGCTTGTTGAAATACTCTCCGCATGTGGCGTTTCACAGCGATGGATCGTCTTTGGAGTATGCGTGGAGACGAGCGGCGGCAGGTGGAGATATTTAGTTGTGTGACGCTGGAGCAGCGTGTGCCTGGGGACCATCCGTTGCGCGAGATTCGGCGGTTGACGGACGTGGTTCTGCGGAGCCTGAGCGTGGAGATTGATCGGCTGTACTCGGCCTCCGGGCGGCCATCCATCGCGCCGGAGTATGTGTTGCGTGCGCTGCTGCTGCAGGCGTTTTACTCGGTGCGCTCGGAGCGGCAACTGGTCGAGCAGTTGGAGTACAACCTGCTGTTCCGCTGGTTCGTTGGCCTGGGCATGGATGACGCGGTGTGGAACCATGCCGTGTTTTCGAAGAACCGCGCCCGTCTGCTGAACTCCGAGGTGGCGCAGCGCTTCTTCGCCGAAGTGAACAGGCAGGCGCAGCGCTTCATGAGCGACGAGCACTTCACTGTGGATGGCACGCTGGTCCAGGCGTGGGCCTCGCAGAAGAGCTTCCGCAAGAAGGACGGCAGCGATGATGGCGACGGTACCAACTTCCACGGGCAGACGCGCTCGAACGACACCCACCAGTCGACCACCGATCCGGACGCCCGGCTTTATAAGAAGAGCTACGGCAAGGAGTCGAAGCTGGCATATCTGGGCCATGCGCTGGTGGAGAACCGCAACGGCCTGATCGCTGCCGCCATGGCCACTACTGCGGACGGACATGCCGAGCGCGATGCCGCTCTGCTGATGTTGTACGAGCAACAGAAGAGGCGCGCCAAGCGCATCACGGTGGGAGCCGATAAAGCCTACGACGCGCGTGAGTTCGTCTGCACTGCCCGCGAGTTGAACGTCACCGTGCATGTGCAGAAGAACGACAAGGGACGTCGCTCGAACCTTGATCGCCGCACCACCCGGCATCCAGGCTATGCACACAGCCTGAGCCGGCGATGGCTTATCGAGAAAACCTTCGGCTGGCTCAAGCAGACCGGACCCCTGCGCCAGGTCAAGCTTCGAGGGCTGGCAAAGGTGGACTGGATCTTCGTCTTCAGCTGCGCCGCCCACAACCTGCTGCGCCTTCCACGACTGCTCGCCGCCCAAACCGCGTAAGTCCCGCAGCCGCACTGCGCCCCAAAACCCCGGTGAGTGCTCAAACCAGCACTCCCTCCCACTCGAATCGACCCCGCAGCCACCCCCGCCCGAGCCTCACAGAACCCGGCCCACACCAAAACAGCCCGCTCAAACCCACCAATCTCGTCAAACGAAGGGCTTGTTCAACAAGCTCTTAGAGGAGCGATGATTCTCGCGTCGAGTGGTGTTCCAGGAATATGTATCAATACTGCGCCTTGAAGGCCTGCTACAAGATCGTAGGCTAAGGTGTAGAGCAATGTTGTTTTGCCAGTTCCTGCAGGCCCTGTAATCACGTAAGCGCTGGGGTCCATGTTTGTATCGATGAACTCAGGGATCAGACTATCCACTAATGTTCCATAGAGGTCTCTTTGCGCAGGAACCCGGTCGCGGATATCCGCCCATGTGGGTTCCCCTCCACGAAAAAAAGCACTAGGATTGCTTTGCCCGGTGCAATCCGTTGTCCTGAGCAGATAGAAGGAGTCTCCCACTCTTTGGAACCTGTTGTTTCCCTCGATCCGAAGGAATTCGGAACCCTTGCGCTGCAGCAAAGGAACAACTTCGCATCGTTCAGCGATCCATGTGTCTTTCAACAAAGTTACGAAACTCACAGCATCAGCGGCTATCAGTTCAATGTTGTACTTATCGCGCCAATATTGCTGCTGGATAGAGCTGAACTGTTTCACAACGGCGTAACTGAGTGGCAAGGTCTGCGCTCCGAGTTCCTCCCTGCACCCGTCGAGCACTTCACGAAAATTGGAGTCGGTCAGTGAGTACCCTAAAAACAAGAAGCTACGACTCTCAAGATCGGTCTTGAGTCGTTTGAAAAGGGGCCTCTTGTACTTCTCGTACTCTCGGTAGTCCTGCTGGGTAAGGATCAGTTTGCCCGCTTGGGTATTGGCGATGTCTAAACTGCCATGCAACTTGTAGTAGGGAATGTCCTCTTCCGAGAGGACAGAGACATCGGCGGCAGTGCTCTCCACAACCACAAGGGGACCAGCAGATGGAACGAGTCCTTCCATAGCTGCCTGCTCGAGAAGCAGGTCGAAGTTCGTGGTGTAGATCTTGTCCCATGGGAGCTGAACCAATCCGAGATGAACGGCCCCAGCTTTAAATCCTTTGAACTTGTCAAAGAGATAATCATTGAAAGCCCGCTCGCCAATACTGTGGCGAGCCATCTCCGCTGCTTCGTCCAAGGGGACGACGGTTTCTGGACTTTTCAGCAGATCATTGCATATCCATGCGCTAAGCTCCCCTCCGAGAGGGCAGGTCACACCTTCCGGTGAAACGATGCCCGCATTGACGCCTGCACCCAAGAAGAGGGTGGCTGTACGCTCGGTTAGGTGATCGCAAAGAATTCTTACCTTGTCATACGGAATCTGCTCGTCCATGTTCATCTCCGCGATTCCGAATTATCACTCAGATCCAATATAATTCCTGCCCGTGGCATAGTGTCACTGGGGTATACCCCTGCGAGACACGGCTCGTGTGACAGAATCGCGTTCCACAAGGATGCCTGTTCTGATAGTGTGACACAAGATGGTGAAGGCCAAAGAACCTAACGTGACAAAGGCGAAGCGGCGTGCTGGGCAGACTGTCGGCTATCTGCGCGTAAGCGCGCTTGACCAGAAAGAGCTGCGGCAACTGGAAGGCATGGCCCTGGACAAGCGCTTCGTCGATAAGGCGTCCGGCAAGGATATGCACCGGCCACAACTTCAGCAGCTCACCGAATACGTTCGCGATGGCGATACTGTCGTCTGTCATGCGATGGACCGACTCGCTCGCAACCTAGATGACCTTCGCAAGATTGTTCTGGGCTTCACGGATCGGGGCGTTCACGTGCGTTTCGAGAAGGAGAACCTGACCTTCACCGGGCAGGATTCACCGATGTCTCATCTGCTGCTTAGCGTTATGGGGGCCTTTGCCCAATTTGAGCGCGACCTGATCCGCGAACGTCAACGGGAAGGTATCACTCTGGCGAAGCTGCGGGAAGGGGCGTACACCGGCCGAAAGCATTCGCTAAGCCCAAACCAAGCCGAGGAGCTGCGCCGGCGTGTTGCCATTGGTGAATCAAAGACCGCGCTTGCAAGCGAACTGGGAATCAGCCGACAGACGCTTTACCGGTACGCCGCAGGATCGGGTGCAGAGAAGAAGCTTGCCGTTAGCTGATGTAGGCCTGTGCGCGGAGGTGGCGATCGCGCTCTGCGGTCCGCGTCCTTTCAGCCGTCCGAAACAGCGGTCGCGAGACGAAGTCGGTAGCGGGTGTGCTTCAGTTCGCCATGACGGGTCAGCGCCTCCAGCGCGACCAGCTCGTTCAGATCCCGGGTAGCCGTCGCGGAAGAGGCGGCCGTGATCGTGCTGTACTTGCCTGCGCTCATGCCGCCTGCGAAGCCTCTGGTGCCTTCTTTGAACATCCTGAGTAGGGCTTTGGTCTGCCGTGGGTTGATCTTGCCCCGTAAGCGGTCGAGCACTTTGGTCTTCTCGACTAGAAACTCGACCATCGCAATGGTGCTCGTTTGCGCCTCAAGCGTGATCGCGGCGAACCAGGCAAGCCAGCGTGAGAGTTCATTGTGTTTGTTTGCCGTCTCGAGGGCGTCGTAGTAATCACGATGGTGAGCCAGAATCCCGTGTGCCAAACCGACAAAGATCGGCTTGCCCAGCCCTTGAACGAGAGCTTTTTCGGCAATCGTCCGCCCGATCCTTCCGTTGCCATCTTCAAAAGGATGGATCGACTCAAAGTAAAGGTGAGCAACGCCGGCACGCGTCATTGCCGGTAGCGGCTCCGCTCCACTCGGCGAGGTCCGTTCGAACCAGGCGAGAAACTGGCTCATCTCCCCGGACACATGGGTGGATGGAGGAGCTTCAAAGTGAACCTTCGGCGCGTACGTTGCTCCTGAGACGACCTGCATGGGCTCGGCACTCGTGCGAAAGCTGCCAAGCGCGGCGACGTCACTCCTTCCAGCCATAACCATGCGATGCCACTCGAACAGCATCTCTGCGGAGAGAGGCTGTTCGATATTGCTGTACAGGCTGACCATGAGTTCCGAAATGCCCTGCTCCCTGGGCAGCACCTTGTGCGAGTCGATAGCCAAACCAAGCTGACGTTGGATGGAGGATTGAACGCTGGCACGATTCAGCATCTCCCCTTCGATTTCAGAGGTCGTCATGGCTTCTTCACTCATGGCCTCGACACGGACCTGGTCCCAGTCCTCGGGGCTGAGGTGTTTCGCCGCTCCGACTAGAACTCCCCCACTCAGTAAGAATGCTTGCTCCTGACGCGATAGGGCGTCACGATCCCAGGTGAAGTGGGGCCAGTCGGATTGTTGCCAGTTCCAGGTCATGATGGATAACGCAGAGCGTATATGCATCATAATCTCGCTTTTACTGAGGAGTAGCTGCCATCTCCGCTCTCCGAAAGTTGACGCGAATTCGCGTCAAGTCGTTAGAAACTTGACGCGCTCTAAACCTTTGTAAACAAACTGGTTAGGGTCACTTTGCTACGCATTCGCGTCAACTCCTTTATGTTCCACTACCCTTTCACCTGTTTGCATCCACCTCCAAGCTGCCCCTTCTTTGTACAAATCTTGTAGAAGTGTCGTGATAAACGCCGCCCGAGAAGCGCTAAACGTGCAATATTTGTATTGCCTCTGTACGAAACGTGTATAAGTGCTGTCCTTGGAAGTGTTCGGAACCGCTATGACGGGAGCTAGGGTTTGAAGAAAGACGCTGTAGTGATCGCCGCACAACGCCTGGACAAGCTCAACGCCAGTGAGCCAACGACGTTGACTGAGGTAGTGACGCGACTCCTCCCCCAAATTGAGGAATCGCTTCGACAACGCCGAACCTATCCAGAAATCCTTGCGGAGTTGAGACTCGCTGGTTTAGAGATCAACGCGAAATCCTTTGGTACGTTTCTGTTCCGCGCCCGCGCGAAGACCGCCAAATGTTTGGCTCGAGTCGAACCGCAGACGCCAATCGAATCAGCCGTGGAACGTCGATCTTCTCCACCAGACAGAACAACAGAGGGCCAAGTAAGATCGCAGAACGGCCCACCAGTCGAGAATGCCGAGAGAATAATCAGGCCCAAACCCGCCCGCGTCATCGAACACAATGACACACCGTCGCTGAAGGATTTCATCTGAGCAGACCGACTTCCCAAGCGGGATGACCATTGAAAAGTGGTTGGTTGTACTCCCTTGTGTCCTGCGTGTGTCCGATGTACGTCCTACGTTTGCTCCCCTTGTTCGGCTATGATCCCATCGCTTCTTACTGGGCAAGGTGATAGCTCTAGGGTCTCGGGGTTGGGTTATTCGGGCCGACAAGGACGCACCCTGCCCTGACCTGCTCTGGAGTCAGCGGCGACGTCTTATTATGTCTCGCGCCAGTCCCCGCCATGGCACTCCAGGGAGAGTAGTTCAGCATTCCCGATGGCAGGGACGCCAGGTTTCCAGAACTCTAGCATCCTCTCTTCACCCGTTTGCGTTGGGTCCCTTATGAGAGATCTCGCCGCTTGAATGAACTGACCGTGACTGAAGAGGTAGACCAGCGCACTTGCAGGGAGCCACTCCAAGCGTGTCAAAGCAGCCCTTACACGAGACAACAGGCGATCGAAGCTCTCAGCTCCCTCACCATCACAGAACTCAGGGTCTGCCGCTCCCCAGTACTGCTCGATAAACGGCATTCTGTCAACGCTCAGAGTCCCATTCCAACGACTTGGCTGGAGGTAGGTGAATTCTTGTATGGGCCAGACTTCAACTGGGGCCTTCGGGAACCGTCGCAACGTGGGCCGCGAGGTCTGCTCCGCTCGCAGGTAGGGCGAAGTCACAATCAGGCTTGGCTCCTGGTTCCAATTTGCAGCCACCTCTTCTGCCTGAAGCCAGCCCTTTTGGGTGAGTTCCAAAAGCGCGAGGTCATCACACGGGATGCCGGCATTCCCGGTGCTCTGTCCATGCCGTATGAAGATCGCTCTCATGTTTCCCCTCCGCTTCGCCTTGCTGACAAGGATACAAAGGCACAGCGCTCATCAGGATGGCGACACGTCGGGTCGATGCGCGGTTGTGCTTACGCATAAATGGTCGATGGTACTCGCGATCGCCACGCACGAATGGGCAGTGTCCCTGTCCAAGCTCCCTTAGATGTATGGACCGTGTCTTCAACGACTACTCTGATCACTGCAACACCGCGTCATCTCCGTATCGACGACTCTCGTCAACAAGCGCTTTGCTGAGAAGACGAGAAGTCCCAAGCAACTAACAGTGCTCATTCGGCTGAGTGACCGATGTTGAGACCCGGTGCAGAGCTTACTGCAGCATCTGAAGGAAGACTTCCATGGACGCCTTGAATGAGGTTCTTAGCCTTGTTCAAGCCATCCCGGGCCCGACTCAGCTCAATTGCTGGTGGTGGAGGCTGATACACCCTTTCACCTGCTGGCGAGAATCTCGACCCTGAGGAGCCGGCTGGGAGCTTACCCGTTGCCGCGGGAGGAGGCGGCTGAACCGCTCCTCCCGCCCGAGATGTCGAAGCGGAACCAACTCCTGAACCTGCTCCCCCCGAGACCGACGCAGCAGAAGCGAGACTACTGCTCCCTGCACCCATTGCAGCTCCGCTACTCAGGACGCCAGCTCCAGCGGCAGTGCTGGCGGCTCCGACACTAGCGGCACCAGTTGCAGCGCTCGCAGCTCCTGCAGCGCTCGCAACGCTGGAGACAGCAGAGGCCCCACCAGCAGCCGCAGCCGGCGCACCGACTCCTGAGAGCATCGCCGCACCCGAAATGGCCGCTGTTCCAGCAGCTACGCCCATTGCAATCGCATCTCCTCCGCTGGCCGATAGTGTCCCGCCAATCACGTTGCTCACCAGCTTTGGTAGCGTCCAGCAGATCACAGCGTACATCGCAACCTGAGCAGCAAGAGTCCAGGATAAAGAGAGATTTGCGCTTGCTCCGGTAGCCGCGACTTGCGAATCTGCGATCCACTGAGTGGCGAACTGTTGGCCCAGCCCGATCACCAGGTAGAACACCATGAGCCGAGCACCTACGCTAACGACCTGGCTCACGTACTTCTCTGCATAGGGAGCAGTCCAACGAGAACCGCCAAAACCCAGGAAGATGTAGCCTGCGCCGATCACAAGGTACGATTCGATCATTGCGAGCATGAAGTGAACGGTAATAGCGCTGTACGCGACAAGAATGACCACAGCAGCGAAGAGCAGCGCAATGCTGGTTGAAAAGCTTGTCAGCAACGACGTCGTACTTGAAGCTGCACTTAGAAGCGTGCCCGCGATTGTCGTCCCCGTTCGAAAGACCCCGGAAGGATCAAGAGGGGTTGGTGTGCCGGATGCGGCACCACCCATCTGCACAAAGCTCTGGATGATCTTGGGAAACCACGTCGGAGCAAAGACGAGCAACGCGTAGAACATCCCAATCGTCATCAGTTTCTTGATGATTGTGGCGATCAGAGACTGAAAGTCAGACTTTTCGAGTGCGACGGTGATGCAGGTCCACGCGAAGTCTACGGCTGCTAAGAGCTTAAAAAGGTTGAGCCCGTAGGGAAAGATGGCATTCTGCCAATTCACCGACGCATCCGCGAAAATCTGCAGCATACCCTGAGGATCGGTCTGGGCCAAGGCAGACTTCACCGCAACCAAGGATGAAAGCCCGAGGAGAACAAAGGCGACTTTGCTTCGTAAGATTTTCATAGGGCTATTTCCCTTCAGCTTTCTCAATATTTGCTGCTGCGCCCTGGTCGCCATCTTTCGTGTCCATACGCTTCATCGCCTCCAGAGCTTGGAGGTACTGAACTCGATCTCGACTCGCAACCGCTTGGCATACCTTGCCTTCGTCGCTGATCTTCCAAGTGGCATCCCCCACACTTCGCTTGGGAGCACAGAGGGCTTCTACCCGCACTGCCAGTCGGGCATGGTGATCGAAAAAGTTCATCAGGGACTCGACTGGAACCTGCCTGACATCTCCCGAGTCAGCAAGCTCAACTTGCCGGACGATCTCTGACGGTGGGGCGGAATGACAACCGGTCAAAATCCAGAGAAGAAGTACGGATAACTTCTTCCCTGTTCTGCCGACCTTCCTTCGTCTCGGCGAGACGGGCAGTTTGGGTGGAGCGCTCAAACGGTAGTAAAGCTTTCCATCCGGACCGCGCTGCACAGACAGCCTCGTGTTTACCATCGAAAACTTTCGGATTCTCTTGGCCATATCAGAACCTCACTGGAATGTTGGCTTGCGTTGAACTCTCTCGATCTCGTCACGTAGTACCTGAGAAATCGAACAGCATTCGCGATTGCGTTGATCTGCTCACGTCAGCAACTTTCGGTATGCAACTCTGCGCCGCCGAACCTTTTTAGGTACGAGTCGAATTCGCCGACTCGCCTGCGAATGTCAGCGCGGCTCTTCTCTGTCAGGGTCATGTCGGAAAGTTGAGTTAGCAGCCGTTCCCTTTGTAGGGAGAAGTACTCGGTCATTTCGACTTCGTTGCGCTTACGTTCGGCCTCAGCTTGCCTCGCTGATTCGGCCTCAGCAGCGACAATCCTGCGATAGCTCTTAATTCCTGAACCCTCAAACACGATTGGCACTGTCCTGAGAAGAAAGCCCATGGGGTTGCGAACGTCGCGCCTGGCACGTGCAGCAAATGCTTTCTCCCGAGTGACTGCGATGATCTCCTCAGTGGTCGCGTCTGGGCAGGCTGCACGACAGGCAGTGAGCAAGGAGACGGCGGCTCTCACATCTGGGAACTCGACTACGGCGGCAAGAGCCGTCACGATGGAATCTACTTCCGTCGTCGTCGTCGGTATCTCTTCCTCTGTAGTTCCTAAAGAACTTACTAAAGGAGGGGACTTCAAGACCCCAGTCCCTGGGGCCTTGATGACCACAGTCCCTGGGGTATTCAAGACCACTGTGTCCGGATAGCTCGATGGGTAAGTGTCCACTGTGGTCGATATGGACACTGTGTCCGTATCGCCGTCTTGGATCTCTGAGGTTTGCGGATCGGGAAAGGGAGTCCCATCTTCCTGGACAAAGGCTCGCCTCTTGTCGCGCGTCACCCATTCGTAGCCAGCGGCCTTTCTTCGTACCAGGATGTTCTTGAATGAGTGGAGGCGGTAGATTCTGGCTTCGCGCTTGTAGATGTTCTCAGGGCAAATGCAATCCATCGCTAGCTTGCGGATGAGGCCGCCAACATTGCGCTTACAAAACTTGTCCCCCATGCCTTTTCGGAGTTTAGCCATCTGTCGCCAACCGAGTTGGAGGATCTTGGTTTCGTCTGTTTCCTGTTTTGCTGTCGACCAGAGAAGCGAGTACAAGACCGTTTCCCCAAGGGTGTGTGCATCCTGCACGGTTCTGCATTTGAGCGGTTTCGCGTCGCGGTTGAACTTTCCACGACTCTCGCTCTCTGTCCGCGAATCGAGGGCACCCCCCTTTCCCGCATTGCCGTTCAAAGCGGCCACTGTGGACATACCGGCCACTGTGTCCATATAGACCCCAGTGTCCATATCGCTCGCAGCGCCTCTGGCTTGTTCGTGTCCGGCGAGAGGACTGGCATCCGCAGCAGGCGTGGGCACCTGTCCAATGACAGCGGGTCCGGTCGTTCCCAGAACTGAAGACTTGTGGAATGGCGCATCCTGAATATTGATTACTTCCGCGGCAGTCTTCAAGAACGAGAAAGCCCCGTGCGTGTTGGGAGCAGAAGCCAGTGCTTCCCAATCGAGGACTTTACTGAGTGATTTTGTTTGTTTAGCCACGCAAGATACCCTCCTTGGGTCGAGAGAGCGTGGACAGCAGGACATCTGCAGCGATGCCGTAATCCTCCAAAGCTTTTGATTTCGGGTCATAAAGGCCCAAAAATTGGCGCTCCAGACCTGCCTTTACAACTGACTGGTCCGTACGGATCGCTTCGAAGAGAGGTACGTTGAGGCGTTCGGAGATTGACTGGAGCGTGGAAAGCACGATGTCCGTCACTGCTAGGCGACGGTTCATCTTCACTGGCAGGATCCCGACAGGACGAATGTCCAGGCCACGC
The DNA here is from genome assembly GCA_965276625.1 of Acidobacteriaceae bacterium. GTDB lineage: Bacteria > Acidobacteriota > Terriglobia > Terriglobales > Acidobacteriaceae > EB88. The sequence goes on along the minus strand of CBDIBB010000002.1, from coordinate 257,498 downwards.
TCCAGCATGCGGTTAAGCGTCTCGCACGCCTGGATTGTGGAGGTCGCCCCTTGGACGCTGAGGATGTCCATATCCACGGGCACCAAGACACGTTGCGCGTACACCATCGCGCAGGTTTGAAACAAGCTGATCGAGGGAGCAACGTCGATAAGAATCACGTCGTAGTGCTTTTCCTCGTCCGCAAGCAAATGCTGGAACACGTATTCGCTTCCCGGTACGGTGAGAGCGCGCGACTCAGCGTCGGTGGTGTGGCGGTTGCCGCAGACTATGTCGAAACCGGACTTGGGCGACACAACGCACTCACGCAATGCCAGTCGATCGATCAACAGGTCACTCAGGAAGAGAGTCGGGCGTAAGCCGAGGACAACAGCGAGAGACCCTTGTGGGTCTGCGTCAACCACCAGCACACGCATCCCCCGCTCGGCGAAACACCAGCCAAGGGTTGCAACGGTGGTGGTTTTGGACGCACCGCCACGCTGATTTGAAACCGCTAACTTCAGCACGAAACACGCTCCTGAAGGTGACGGGAGGCAGCGATGCGACCGTCGATCCAGCTATCCACGTCGCTCAGAAGCCAGGCACGCGTATTGGGACCTAGATCAAGCGGCCGAGGGAACGTGCCGGCAGCGATTCTTGCGTAGATGGTGCTGCGGGAGAGGCCGGTCTTTTCTTTCACAGCAGGAAGGCGCAGGAGCTTCTTGGCCACGTTTGGATTCCTCCGGAAACCCATGGCCAGAGTCCAACGAAGAAGCAGCCCAGACAACGGAGCTTTGCGATTTTCTTTATCCCGCCAGCTAAGTCGTTCTTTTTCTTGTGTTTCTGGTGCGCGCCAGAGTCAGGGTCTTTTCCATCCGTTTTGACGGAGAAGGATCTTTCGAGTGTTCTGCCAGTTCCTCAGCAGCTCTTGCCTCCAAAACCATGAAGGACGAACTGTGCTCGGACATGAGCTCATCAGCATTGGGCTCGAGTTTGTCCTCAACGTCTTCTGGACCCCAAAGCTTCAGCCTACGTGCTGTGCCACTCGCCCCGGACTTTCTCGTATCTCGCGGTTTGCTCGGCGGTTTGCTCGCTGTTGAGCCGTTTGACCAAAGCAAGGCCGCGATCTCCGATCGTGACAGCTTGCGCGCATCCGGAAATAGCAGTGCAGTTGTGAGATCCAGGTATGGGATTAGTTGGATTTCATGCCAATGCTCAGCTGGGTCGCTGGCCAACTGTGGGGGGTCGCCCTCTATCGTTGACAGATGCTTTCTGCTTCGCCCGAGTGCCTCTTTGAACTGCCGCATAAGGAGCTTGTCAGGCAGAAGCCGGTTCACGGTAAACAACACCGAAGAGGACAGGACGACAGAAGGGGCGAACAAGGGAAGATCAAGCGCTTCTATGGTTTCGTCTCCTGACTCAACCTCGAGCTTGCGATAGACAACCCGCTTCATTTTCAAAATGCTATCGAGTCTCAGCGCCGATTCGGTACCGAATTCGAGGGGACCAGACATCTTCTCGACACTTTCTAGATGGCTCTCTCCTATAGAGCGGAACTCCCGATGAAGCATTAACTCAGCCTGGTAGAGTTCCCCAACCGTAGTGGGGTGGACAGCCATGTGATTTCGCGGCTGTCTTTCCAGGAGAACGCTAAGACTGGGAAAATAGGGCAACGTCTCAGGAAAGTGCTGCTCAAGCCTCCGCAGGTCGATAATTGGGTCTTCACGAACCATCGCCCAGGCTTTGGAGACGAACTCCACCGCAAGGTGATGAACCCCTAACTGTTCCGCAGTCTCACCCCCCGAGAACACCAGTTGCAGGACTCGCCGCAAATCTCTTCTGAAACCCAGCTGCAAGAGCCAATCGGCACTGCTCTTTAAACAAAGGCGCTCATATCGCTGCAGCTCGAACCACGCCGGAGCTTCCACCCGCTTAGATCTACCGAATGCCATCCCAATGCCCTCCTGCCTGCTCCTGGACATAATTTGCCCAAGCCTGGAGCATGTCTTTGCGCTGTTTGCCGTACTGGGCTCGGTTGTAAACGCCTCGGATTCCGCCAATCGAGTGGTTCAGGGCTTTCTCGACAACGTCTGAAGGGAAACCCTGCTCATGCAGAAGAGTCGATCCCGTGCGTCGAAGATCGTGAATTGTAAAGGGAGGAATCGGGAAATTGATCCCGTCCAGAGCTTTGTTCAGGGCATTCGAAGCGAAAGGACGGGTCAAGCTTCCTCGCCCTGGTAAAACCAGTTCGGAGTCCATGGAGAGTTCTTTCAGTTCCTCGAACATCACGTGCGTCTGGCGGCTCAAATAAACAATGTGCGGCTTGCCAGTCTTGGAATTCGCTTCCGGGATCGTCCACTCTCCCGTCTTGAAGTCGATGTGCTCCCAACGCGCATGAAGAAGCTCGGACTTACGAACAAGGGTGAGCAGGATGATCTGTAGACTCACTTTGAACTGCCGCCGAATGTTTGCTCGCGCCAAAACCGCGAGATAAACCCTGATCTCATCGGGAGACAGCGAGCGTGTGCGCGGCCGGGCCTGCGTGATGAATCTGGTTTTCGTCATGAGGACTGGGTTGGCCTGAAGGAGCCCGCAATTCAGCGCGTAGTCGAAGATGCGCTTCAACAAATTACGTATCTGGGCTGCAGACGAAGGAAAGCCGTTGTCGCGCTTTCGGTAGACCAGGCGCTGTACTTCCTGGACTGTCACCTCTCGAAGCGGCTTGCTGCCAAATGAGGGGTAGATCTCCTTCTCCAGGTAGCGGCGCATCTGCTTGGCGTCTTTGCGACACTTCACAATAACTTCCTCGTAATAGCGTTCGCAGAATTCAGCCATCGTCGTCGCCGTTGCAAGAGCCACTTTCTGGAGCTGCTTCTGTTGTGCAGGCGACTCACCGCGAAACGCGTCGGCCGCGAACTCATCCCGCTTTATGCGTGCTTCCTTCAAGCCCACCAGCGGATAGGGCCCGATGGATACCTTCTCCGTCTTGCCTCGGAGCTGATAGCGGTATCGCCAGGATGCAGCGCCCGTCGGCATCACTTCCAGAAACAAACCACGACCATCGCTAATGGTCTTCCGTGTCGGGGTGACGGCCTGCTGGAGCGCCTTCACCTCCGTTAATTTGTGTCTGAGTGCGATCTCAGTCAGAGCCATGTCTACCCCAAGGACTGTCCACCGCTGGCCATTTTGGTTGACCACGAGGCTAGTGTACATCACGGTGGACAAAGATTTGCTTGGCTAGCATCGGATCGCAGGGGATGGGCGGGGACAGGAATTGGTGCTATTTGCTGGATTTTACTTGTACTTCTGGACTGTCACGGATGCGGGAGGAGTCGCTGTTACTTGCCGATGCAGAAGGTGGAGAAGATGAGGTTCAGGACATCATCCGGCGTGGTGGAGCCGGTGAGTTCGTCAAGGGCGGCGAGGGCGCGGTATAGGTCGAGCAGCAGCAATTCGTGGGGGAGGCTGTTGTCGGACGCTTGCCGGGCTGTTTCGATCGCTTCGAGTGCCAGGGCTACAGCTGTGTGCTGGCGGAGGTTGGTCAGCAGGGCAGAGTCAGGCGCGATGGTTTGACCGCCGCCTGCACAGTGCGCCATGGCCGCGCGTAAATCTTCAACACCTTCGCCGGTAAGGGCCGAGACCATGAGAACCTGCGCCGCGGGTGCGAGTGCGCTGAGCTGTCCGTGGAGTTGCGCAAGGCCGGCTGTTGCAGGAGGTACCTGTTGTGTGCCTGCAGTGGTTACAGATAAAAGCGTTGACTGCTCCAGCAGGTCGCACTTGTTGAGCGCGATCAGCAGGCGGCGGCCTTTCGCGGCTTGTAGCAGCTGTTCCTCTTCGCGGTTCAATTGTTCGTTACTGTCGAGCACCAGCAGGATGAGACCGGCGTCGGCAAGCGCTTCGCGCGAGCGAAGAATGCCGGCGCGTTCGGCTTCGCCGGCGGCTTCGCGCAGGCCGGCGGTATCAATCAGCTCGACCGGGATGCCGTCGAGCGAGAGCTGCTCCTGCACGGTATCGCGCGTGGTTCCGGGTTCAGCCGTAACGATGGCGCGCTCGCGTTGCAGCAGGCAGTTGAACAGTGAGCTCTTGCCCGCGTTGGGACGGCCGACGATGGCGAGCGTGATGCCTTCGCTGACGAGACGCCCCTGGGCGAAGGATTTTTCCAGCGATGCCAAGGCAGAGTGGATGGCTCCGAGCTGCGACTGGACGGCGACATCGCTGAGAACCGGGGTGTCATCTTCCGCGAAGTCGATGCCTGCTTCAAGCGTGGCGATCAGCGCGACGAGTGCCTGCTTGAGCGGAGTGACCAGCCGCGAGAGCGCGCCGCCCAGCTGCCGGGCGGCAAGCTGGGCCTGCAGCAGTGTCTGCGCGTCAATCAGGTCGCGCACCGCCTCGGCCTGGGTGAGGTCGATGCGTCCGGAAAGGAAAGCCCGCTCGGTAAACTCGCCGGGCGCCGCGAGGCGCGCGCCTGCTGCAAGCAGCAGGCGCAGCACATGGTCGAGCAGCACGGGCGAGCCGTGGGCTGCGATTTCGACGACATCTTCCCCGGTATAGGAGCGGGGCGCCTCAAAGTACGTTACGACGGCTTCGTCGAGCTTTTCCGCGGTTACCGGCTCGACGAGGGAGCAGAAGTGAGCGCGCGCAGGCTGGAGCGGACCGCTCAAGCGGCGGAGCAGCGGTGTGGCCAGCGAGAGGGCCTGGGGTCCGCTCAGACGGACGATGCCGATGCCGCCGCGCCCGGGCGGCGTGGCGATGGCAACGATGGTTTCGCGCTGCTGCTCGTCAGCCATGGAGCGAGAGGTGCATCAACGCCGTCCGCCGCCGCGCCTGTCGCCGCGATCGCCTGTTCGCCTGAACGTCTGCGCCGGCGCGGGAGGCGGCGTGTAGCCGGCGCGGTCAAACCCTGTGGGAAAAACGACCAGCATACGGCCTGCGCCTTCGCCCACGGATTCGGTCTCGACCTCGGCGAATGCGCGGAAGGAGAGGTGAAGCAGGCGTCGCTCGCGCGAGTTTGAAGGGGGAAAGGCGAAGGGCTGCCCGGTGCGCAGAACAGTTTCGACCGCGGTTTCGGCGCGGAGCCGCAGCTCGCTTGCACGCAGCGCCTTGAAGTTGTCAGCGTCGAAAGAAACCTTGTCGTGCTCCTCGCTTTCGAGGCGGATGAGCTTGGCGGCGACGTGCTCCATGGCCCGCAGCAGCTCGCCGTTACGGTCGATGAGCAGCGGGGTGTCCGGCCCGGAGAACTCGACATAAATCTCGCGGGATTCCAGGCCATCGGGATCGGCGGCGCCTGCCCCGGCTACGATGCGGTAGCGCAGGCGCAGGCGGCCGGTGGTGGTCAGCAGCTTCAGGAACTCGTTGATGGACTGGGCGGCAGATTGGTAATCGTCGATCGGCACTGCACCAGTTTACAACCGGGCAAACCGCCTGCGCGGACGGCAGCCGCTTCGCGGCGTGTCTTTGGTTACACAGGCTGCAAGCGGCCGCAGCAAACGCTTTTATCTTCGCGGGCTCATGATCTTTGCGTTGATGGTTTTACCGTTCTTCTTCGCCGCGCGCCGCAGGGCGATCTCGCGCATCTCGCGGCCCATCGAGGTCTTGTTGATGACCAGTTGGATCGCAATGCTGAGCAGGTTGGAGGCGGCCCAATAAAGCGCCAGCCCGGCGCCAATCGACCAGGTCATAAAGCCGAAGACCGCGGGCATGGTGATAGCCATCATGCGCTGCTGCTGGGGGTCGACGCCCGGCGAAGGCGTGAGCCACTGCACCAGGAACATGGAGGCGACGAAGAAGATGGGCAGCAGGTGGAGCGGGTCGGGCGCGCTGAGGTCCGGGATCCAGAGAAAGTGCGCCTGGCGCAGCTCAATAACGTTGGACAGCATGCGGTAGAAGGCAAACAGCAGCGGCCACTGGATGAGCATGGGCAGGCAGCTGCCGAACATATTGACGCCGTTCTCCTTCTGCAGCTTGAAGACTTCCTGGTTCATCTCCTGCCGCTTGGGGTCGGTCGCCTTGTACTTGGCGTAGCGCTGCTTGATGGCGTCCATCTGCGGCTGGATGCGCTGCATTTTGAGCGACGAGCGCATCATGTATACGCGTGAGGGCAGCGTAAGCAAGCTGAGCAGCACCGTGAGGATGAGGATGGACCAGCCCCAGTTGCCGATGATGTGGGTGTGCAGCCAGCGCAGCAGCAGGAACAAGGGCTTCGCGATGATTGTCGACCAGCCGAAACTTACGACCTTGTCGAGGCTGGGGCCGCCATCGGTCCCTTTTACGGCTGAAAGCGCTTCCAGCGACTTGGGCCCGACGAAGAGCCGCGTGTCGAGCACACCATTCGTGTTAAGTGCGGCAGCGCCCAGCACGGGAGCGTTTGTCATCTCGTGGTCGTTAGCCTTTTTCGGGTTGCGAGGCAGCGGGATGGCATTGTGCAGGGTGATGAAGCTGGCGTTGGCAGGGTGATCGGGCAGGAAGATCGCGGCGAAGTAAAGGTCAGAGACGCCGAGCCAGTCGTAGTTGCCGCGCAGGGTGTCGCCGCCGGAGACCTTCTTGATGTCGACCTGGTCGAACTTGCCGTTTTCGCTGACATCTACGCTTGCACCGGCGTACTGGGGCAGTGTGTCCTGGTCGCCGAAGCCGGAGGGCCAGGCGAGCGCGGCGGCGACCGGCGAGCCGTTCTGCGTCACCGATACCTGCGCGCGGATCACGTAGGTGTTGTCGAAGGTGAAGGTCTTCTTCACCTCAAGACCGTTCGCGGCGTAGGTGTAGGTAAGCGTGCCGGGGGCGCTGAGCTTGGGCGCTGTATCCGAAGGAACGTAGAGCGCGGACGCGAGTTGCCCGGTCAGCGCGGGCTGGTAGGTGTAAAGCGAGAGAGGCTGCCCGAACTTGGCCGAGGCTTGCTTGTTCACCAGGTCGAGCGGCTTGCCCTGGTAGGACTTTTTGTTGTTCTTGAGGATCCAGGAGGTCGCTTCGCCGCCGCGGTTGGAGAAGGTGATCCTGTACAGATTGTTCTCAACCACGATGTTTGTCGCTGCCGAGGCTTGTACTGCGGCCGCGGTAGCGCCGTCGGCAGGCGCAGGCGCGGGGGTGGGACTTGGGGGCATCGCTGTCGCGGGTGCCGGGGCTGCGGCATGCTGCTGAGCAGGTTTTGGCGGGGGCGCTGTCTTCTGTCGATAGTACTGCAGGCCCAGGAAGACGAGGAGAAAAAGCGAGAAGTACAGGAGGAGAGAGCTGCTGCCGCCGCCCGGTGAGCCGGGGCCGCCTGCGCTTTGCTGGGTCGGATTCTTGAATTCTGCCAAGGGTGGTTCGTCCTAGTGGTGGAGAAGGTCCTGATTATGGAAGCGCAGGCGCCACGCATCTCTATGGTACCTGCGTGGAAGCGGCGCACGGGGAACATACGCAAAAGCGCTACACGGTGTTGTGCCGCTTTCTTGCGGGCGGGACCGGGTCCCATCCGCCGTGGGAGAAGGGATTGCAGCGCAACAGGCGCCAGGCAGCCATGGCGCCGCCGCGAAAAAAGCCGTGCTCCGCGCAGGCCAACACTGCGTACTCCGAACAGGTGGGCTGGTAGGGGCAGCCGCCGCGCACCGGCGAAACGGCATGGATGGCGGGGCCAAGCACACGCTTGTAGCCGGTGAACAGGAGGTCGAGCAGCCTGCCGCTGTAGTTTGAATTAGTCGTCATGGGCGCTTCTTCTTCGACGGCTGCGCCGGGCCGGAAGCGCCGGATCGCGGTCTGCGCGGGAGCGGCGTGTTGACCGCGCTGGAAGCGAGACGCTGGGTCACAGTGCGGAAGACTGCCTCGATCTCGCGCTCGAGTCGGGGAAAGTCGATCGTCGCCGCCTCAGGCCGGGGGTGGAGGACAACATCGACATTTGCCGGCAAAAGGTGGAGCGCTGCGCGGGCGACCACGCGGATACGCCGCTTGAGGCGATTGCGCAGCACAGCGCCACCCAGCGCGCGCGGCACTGTGATGCCGAAGCGGGCGCCGGTTGGCTGACTGGATGAATCGCCGGTGTGCTGCCGGTAGAAGTAGCTGAGCGATGCGCTCTGGCTCTTGCGGCTTGCTCCGTAGACCAAGCCGTAATCAGCATGCTTGCGAAGGCGGACAGTGCGGAAGGGCTGAGGCATGGCGCGGACGCATACACTGCGCCTGGGCGGAGCTAGTCGCGGAAGCCGGCGGAAACAGCGATCTTGTGGCGACCCTTGGCACGGCGACGGTTCAGAACGGCAGCGCCACTCTTGGTCTTCATACGGGTGCGGAAACCGTGGGTCTTAGCACGGTGACGGCGGTTTGGCTGAAAAGTACGCTTTGGCATGGTGTGAGGAGCTCCTTCACTCGACTGGTACCCGCACACAGGCAGGCCTGGGGTCGAGGTTGACGAACCTTGAGTATAGCGTACTTTTTCTGCTGAACCCGGCTCGAGCCGGCCCTGTCCTTGATGAAAAGCGAAAGCTAATTCTCCGGTGGATGGTCCCGGCGACAAGCGTCGTGGTTCCGACCCGGCGAGGATGGTACGCCGTCTTCCCGCAACTGCCAAGGTTTTTCGGTTCTTCCGTGTGACGAAAAAGCAGCGTATCACGCGTGTTTCACGCGGTTTCACCACGGCTTGTGCAATCGAGGCGGCAGCACAGGAAGGGCAGGAAAACAAGGCCCAAACCCCATCGGGACTGTGCTAGTCTGAGCCTCGCTTCGAACGATCCATGGTTGCTGCAATCCAATTATTTCAAGGGCTGCAGCCGGCGCCATTCTGCTTCGTTCCACAATTCGATTCGTGTTTGCTTTTCAGCCCTTTCGAGCATGTGAAGGGGCGATGACCCATTTGCCGCGCGACTGTTTCCGGATTCGCCGGATGCCTTTGATTTTGCTGGTAAGGACTTATCTGGAATGAGCTTTTATCCCTCCGCACCTGTCGCTCCGTTGAACCCATGGGTTCGCATCCTTGGCGCGCTCCAGAAAAAGATCAACCGGCAGGCGTATGAGACGTGGTTCAAGCCCACGCTGTTCAGCCATACCGATGGAAACGTGCTGATTGTGCGGGTGCCGGCAGCGCGGTTTCAGAACATCGGCGACCGCTACGGGGACCTGATCGGCGAAGCGCTCGATACACTCCGCCTGCCCTACGAGCGGGTCGACTTCGTAGTTCCGGATGAAGCGACGCATGCCGAGGATGGCGATGAGGGGAAGTTCCCCCCGGTGTCGACGCGCGACGATCGGCGCGACAACCGCGGCGGCGTGCGGGAGCGCAGCAGCGATGTCGACGACGCTGTGTTACAGGGCGCAGGCCGCGAAGTCGGCGGCCGGGTCGACATCCAGGCAAGTCGGGCCGACATCGCGTCAGGCCGGAACGGAGCGGCGCCGGCGAATCATGCCGGCGGGGCGGGCGCTCCGCAGCAGGGGCGCTTCGACTGGAACTCCGCCGCGCAGCTCAACCCGCGCTACACCTTCGACGCATTCGTCGCGGGCGCGGGGAACCAGTTCGCAAGGGCCGCTGCGGCGGCCGTCGCCGAATCGCCGGCGAAGGCCTATAACCCGCTGTTCCTGTACGGTGGCGTGGGCATGGGCAAGACGCACCTGATGCAGGCCATCGGCCACGAGATGAAGCGCCGCCAGCCGAACGCGGCCATCTGCTACGTGTCGAGCGAGAAGTTCACGAACGAAATGATCAACTCGCTCCGCTACGACAAGATGACGAGCTTCCGCGACAAGTACCGTTCGGTCGACCTGCTGCTGATCGATGACATCCAGTTCCTGGCCGGCAAGGAGCGGACGCAGGAAGAGTTCTTCCACACTTTCAACGCGCTGCACGAGAGCCTGAAGCAGATCGTGATCGCGAGCGACCGGCCGCCGAAGGAGTTTGTCCGCAAGGACTCGGTAGATATCGAGGATCGTTTGCGCTCGCGGTTTGAGTGGGGCCTGGTCGCCGATATCCAGCCGCCCGATCTGGAGACGCGGGTGGCGATCCTGCAGAAAAAGGCCGAGATCGAAGAGCGCGAGCTGCCGACCGATGTTGCGCTGTTTGTGGCCTCAAACGTGAAAACGAATGTGCGTGAGCTCGAAGGGGCGCTGACACGGCTGTTCGCCTGGTGCAAGCTGCATGAGATGGAGATGTCGGTGAGCGTGGCCCAGCTGTGTCTCAAGCAGTTCATCGACACGCAGGTGCGCAAGGTCACGATCGACGCAATTCAGCGGGCGGTGGCGACGCACTTCGCGATGAAAGGCGTAGCCGAGCTGAAGGAGCGCAACAACTCGCGGAAAGTGGTGGTGCCGAGGCAGATCGCCATGTATCTCGCGAAGCAGATGACGCAGGCGAGCCTGCCTGAGATCGGGCGGCAGTTCGGCAACAAGCACCACACGACGGTGATGCACTCGATCGGAAAGATTGAAGACCAGCGCCGTGGCGATAAAGAGCTCAGCCGGACCCTGGCCGCGCTGCAGGAAGAGCTTGAGAGTTAGCACCTGCTCCGGGCAGTCGATCGCGGAACGTTGAGCGGCCCGGGGAGCGTGCCGTCTTCGCAAGCCGCCCGCGGCTTGCTATGCTTGCGCCATGCTCCGCAATGCACGTGTTTGGCTTGTACTCCCTGTGCTCGCGGCCCTGTTTGCCGCGCCGCTGTGGGCTGCGAAGCACCCGCAGGACACCGGCTTTCTCGATCGCACGATTGTTGTAAACGGCGTGGCGCACCGCTATGTCGTGTACCTGCCGGAGAACTGGAACAAGGCCGTGAAATGGCCGGTCATCCTGTTTCTGCACGGCTCGGGCGAGCGGGGCAGCGAGGGGCTCGACGAGACGCAGATCGGCTTGCCTGCCGCGCTGCGGGTTCACCCGGAGCGCTGGCCTTTCGTGGTGGTTATGCCGCAGGTGCCCTTCAGCCACCATCACTGGACTGACCCCGACATGATGCAGATGGCGATGGCCGCGCTGCGGGTGGAGGAGCACGAGTTTAACGGCGACCCGGACCGCACCTACCTGACCGGCCTATCGCTGGGCGGCTACGGCACCTGGGAGCTTGCGCGCGATAACCCCCACGTGTTCGCCGCCATCGCGCCGGTCTGCGGCGGCATCTTCTGGTCGTACCAGCCGTCGCGCTGGAGCGAGCAGACGACTTTGCCGGAGGAGTATGCGCGCGTGCTGCGCAGGGAGCCGGTATGGATGTTCCACGGCGCTGAAGACCCGGTGGTAAGCCCGCGGCAGAGCGCGCTGATGTACGACGCGCTGAAGACCGCCGACGGCCATGTGCGGCTGAGCGAGTACGCGGGCGTGAAGCACAACGTGTGGGAGAAGGCGTATGCCAACTCGGAGCTGCCGCACTGGCTGCTCTCGCATTCGCTCACGTCGGATGCGAAGCTGGCGCCGGCCTTTGAGCGGATCCTGGTGCCGGTACACCCGGTGCCTGCGAGGGTAAACCCCGCCGTTTACGACGCGTATACGGGCGAGTACGAGGACAACGGCGTGCTTGAGATCACGGTGTTTCGGGAGGGCGACGCGCTGTTCCAGCGCAACCGGATCGGCGAGGTGGCGGAGCTGCTGCCGGAGAACGCGAACACGTTCTTCTTCCCGAGCGGCAGCACCAGCCGGCTGGTTTTTGAGCACGACCCGGAGACCGGGGCGATCCGCGACGTACTTTCGCGGGACGATCGGCATGAAGAGCGCTGGGAGAGGCGCCGCTAGACTGATGCAATGGCATTGAAGTTCGAGGTGCGGGCGGAGACCCCGGCAGGCGGGCGACGGGGACGGATGCACCTGCCGCACGGCGTCGTGGACACGCCGGTGTTTATGCCGGTGGGCACGGCCGCCACGGTCAAGGCGGTGCCGCAGGATTTGCTTGAAACACTGGGCGCGCGCGAGGCCGAAGCGGCCGGCGAGCAGTCGGGCGCGAGCATCATCCTGGGCAATACCTACCACCTGTACCTGCGGCCGGGGCATGAGGCGATTCGCCGCCTGGGCGGGCTTCACCGGTTTATGAGCTGGAACCGTCCGCTTTTGACGGACTCCGGCGGTTACCAGGTGTTTTCGCTCGCGAGCCTGCGGAAGATCACCGAAGACGGCGTCCGCTTCAGCTCGCACCTCGACGGCTCAAAGCATATGTTTACGCCGGAGCACTCCATGGCGGTGCAGCTGGCGCTGGGGTCGGATATCGCGATGGCATTCGATGAGTGCCTGGAGTATCCGGCGGAGGAGTCGCGCGCGCGTGCCTCGCTCGAGTTGACGATGCGCTGGGCTGCGCGCTCGCTCGCTTACTGGGGAGCGCATCAGCATGAGGTGCCGTGGTGGGGAGGGCAGGGTGAAGGGTCAAGGGTTCAGGGTGTAACAGGCGCACATGGCGCACCTGGTGTATCCGGGCAGGGGGCGGCCCGCTGGCCTGCTCCTGTGGTCGATCCGGGCGAGCGGCCGAGCCTATTCGGTATTGTGCAGGGCGGCATGTACCAGGCGCTGCGTCGCGAGGCCGCCGAGCGCATGGTGGAGATGGACTTCGATGGTTATGCGATCGGGGGACTGGCCGTGGGCGAGCCGCGCGAGAAGACGCTCGAGATCATCGCGGCGACGCTGCCCTACCTGCCGAAGGACAAACCGCGCTACGTGATGGGCGTGGGCTACCCGGAGGAGATCCGCACGTATGCGCGCATGGGCGTGGACATGATGGACTGTGTGCTGCCGACGCGCGCCGGGCGGCACGGGCTGTTGTTTACCTCCGAAGGCCGGCTGAACATCAAAAACCGCTGCTTTGCCGAGGACCAGGGGCCTGCCGACCCGGAGTGCGCGTGCCCCGTGTGTGCGCGGTACACGCGCGCGTACCTGCGGCACCTGTTCGCGAGCGGTGAGCCGCTGGCCGCGACGCTGAACTCAGTGCATAACCTCGCTTTCTATCTCGAAACGATGCGAAAAGTGCGCCTGGAGCTTGCGGCAAGCAGCCCCAGGCCTGCGGAGGGTGTTACTGCGGGCAGCTCTGGTTGACGCTGCCCGGGTTCGCGACAGTCAGGGTTGGTCCGCTCTTGATGTTGAACGTGTTGTTCTGGATACAGAGCGGCGCGGTGTCGGTGAAGCCCGGGTCAGGCACCGCAATGCCGGCTGCGACGCTGGCTGCGGTAATCGTGTTGCCGCTGACCCGGATCGCGCTCGCCGGTGTATCGGCGCTCTGGTCCGGCACGATCGCGATTGCGGTCGAACCGGTCGTTCCGGTGATGTTGAAGGTATTGCCGGTGACGTTGCCGGAGTATGCCGTCAGGATCGGGATGGAGCGGCCGCCGCCGTAGTTGAAGGTGTTGTTGGCGATGGTCGCGGAGAGGAAGTTGCCGGTACTCAGGACGGCAGTCGGAATAAAGGTCGCGTCGTCCGTGAAGGTATTGCTTTCGATGTCGACCGAGGCCTGCGAGTCGAACGAGTCGAAGGACAGGTCGTGACTGGCGCCGTAGTTGTACTGGTTGTTGCCGTAGGAGGCGCCGACCTGCACCAGCGCGTTGTTAAAGTGATTGTTCGACACCACAACATCCGTCGTCTGGTCCGCCATCAGCGAAACGCTGTAGAAGGTGTTGTTGACGAAGGTGAGCTGCGAGGAACCTTCCGTCGCGTAAATGCGTGACGAAAGCTTCGGCGCTTCAGACCCCACGGCGGAGTAGCCCACGACGATATCGTTTTTCATCGTGAAGTTCGTCAACTGGTCCAGTTCGACGGTTGAGCCGTACGAGGCATCGCCCGTGCCGAGTCCCCACTCCGTATTCTGGATGGTCACATCGCGCTTGAACCCTGCGCCGAAGGCTCCTCCGTTCAGGAAGCCGAGGACCAGGACGTTATTGATGTTGAGACCGTAAACCTGCCCCGTGGCGATGACCGGGTTAGACGTGTTGATGGTCATCTGCTCGATTGAGACATCGTGCAGGCAGCGCGCCATCCTGACCAGGCCGAAGGAGCTGCTGCCGTCATCGTAGTAGCGTTTCGACGCGGGATAGGTGAGCGTGACGTGGCCTGCGCCATCAGTCGCCGCCACGGTGTTGAGCTCGGAGAAGTGACAGTCGCCGGAGGTCCCGTTGGTCGGGGAGCAGGGCTGCCCGGAGAATGAGCCCGAGTAGAGCCAGATGTCGTCCCCCGCCTGCAGAGGCGCCTCCCCGGACGGTGAGCCGGTGATAGATACCTGCGTCGCGCCCTTCGCGACTTCCGCGATCTTGAACAGGCCTTTCGACTGGTAGTCAGGCCGGCCCTGGTAGCCGAGGGCGATCAGGGAAGCGGCGCCCCCGTGATCGGGCGGGGTAACCAGCTGCGTCTTCGCGGTGCCCTGGAAGTGCAGATTGCCGGTCGCGCTGTTGGACACGCTCAGATAGGTGTACGGGTTGGACCAGACCTCGGTGCCGATCGCGGGCGAGAAGACCGGAGAGGTCGAGTTGGAGGCGAAGGCCGGGCGACGCAGCACGTAGTTGCCGTCGTTGAACTGGATGGTGCCGCCGCCTGCAGCGACTGCCGCGTCAATGGTGCTCTGCACGGAGCGGGTATCGTCGGTGTCCAGGTAGGCATTATGGAAGGAGACAGGCAGGGCGTCGGCGACGGTCAGCTGGTTTCCATTCACGGCGGTGACGTAGGTGAAGAAGTCCTCGTTTTTCGCGATATTCGGGTTATTCGCGGGCAGGTTGTTCGGCCAGCCGCCGCGTGTGCCCGGCAGCTCTCCCATGTCCTGCGCGCTGCTGTTGAAGGCGGTGACCCGGAACAGCTGAAACGGGGCGCCATCCTTCGAGACGTACCAGAGGTAGGCGACCGATGGCCCGGGGGTTGGCCCGGTCGTGGTCAGCGTGTTGTAGTTCGAGTAGGAGAGGTCGGGCTCGTAACTTTCGCAGGCCTGCGGGCTGGGGGCGCTGATTCCTTCAAGCGGGTCAGCCGTGCTGACGACATAGCAATAGGAATGAAAGCCGAAGAACGGGAAGTTCAGCTCCCGGGTGACCACGGGCGCCGCGGCAACGGCTGCATCTTTTGTGGGAGCGCCCTGACCCTGGATCACAAGACCCTGGCCTACCTTGTAGGCCGATGGATCGAGGGAGCAGGAGGTAAGCGTCCTGGTACCCGCGACACCGGAGCACAGGGCAAGGCTCGCCCTACCGGAGGCGCCGTACGAGGCGACGTTGAAGACCGGCAACTGCCCGGATGTCTGTGCGAAGAGCGCAGGAAAAAGAGTGGAGAACGCGAGAAGGGAAAGGACACCGAACCTCAAAAGAAACTGCATCATCATGGACCTGCCTCAGCCTGTCGGGGGTGACGCGAGCGGGGGAACGCCGAAAGACGGACAGCAGGCATTTACAGCAGGGCGTACCCGGCTCCGGAGCATTGGCTGGTCCAGAGGGACGGGTAAGAAGGAACGGCTTCTATGAACCGTTTACTTACTGTCGAGATACACGCATGTTAACCATGAAACAGGCCGCACTCCAGGAACGCAGGTAACGTACAGCCGGGAACAGGGCTATTCGGTTGCTTATTGGCTGCTATCTCCGGGGTCGCGACGTAAGCCGCGCCTGACACTTTCAGGGCAGGACAAGCATAGGCGCGCGGACCCGCTGGGCCCTGGCGCGGCGTTGCTGACCTTGACACCCTCCTCGGCCTCGGCCATTCTAGGGTTTGGGCGCAGTTCGGCGGCCTTCGTGTGTCTGCACGTCTTGCACGCCGGGCCGCGTCGTTGCCGCAACCGATCCGTCTTGCACCCTCTCCCCGGCTCACCCGCTATGGCGGCCTCCGGGGAACCTTTGAAGGAACCGCCTTGACCCCTCTTTTCGCCTTGTTTGCCTACGCGCTGCCCCAGGGTGTCGGCTCGATTCTTCCCCTCATCCTGATCCCGGTCGTTTTCTACTTCCTGCTGATGCGGCCGAACCAGAAGAAGCAGCAGGTCTGGCAGAAGATGCTCAACGACCTGAAGCCCGGCGACCGGATCACCACCACGGGCGGCATTCGCGGCATTGTGATTGCCCTGCGCGAGGACGCGCTCCACATCCGCGTCGCGCCCGACAATATCAAGCTCGAAGTGGTGCGCACGGCGATTGCCAGCGTGACCACGGAAGAGGAGAAGAAGTAGCCCCCGGCTACTGCGACCCAAGCGTATGCGAAACAAACCCGGCACCCGCCTCCTGCTCATCCTCGCCACGCTGCTCATCTTTATCTTCGGGATATTCGGCATTCCCCACGGCGTTACGCCTTCGGCGCTCAAGACTGCGCTGCTCAAACGCATCCACCTGGGCCTTGACCTGAGCGGCGGCACCCACCTGATTCTGCAGGTGATGGTCGATGAAGCAATCAGCGCCCAGACTGACTCTGACCTGGTGCGGATGCAGACCGACCTGGGCACCGCCGGCATCACCGCGACCGGCTCGAAGCCGAATGCGGCGCAGCCGGCGACAATCCAGTTTGCCGGGATCAGCGCGGACAAGATGAGCGCGGCGCGCAGCGCGCTCGACCCCCACTACGGCCAGCAGTACGAGTTCAGCGACAACAACGGCATGCTGATCGCCGCAATGAAGCCGAGCGTCATCTCCGAGATGAAGAGCAACACGGTCGAGCAGGCGATCGAAGTTATCAGCAATCGGGTCAACAAGCTTGGCGTGTCGGAGCCCGTGGTGCAGGAGTACAACGTCGGCTCGAACCAGATCCTCGTTGAACTGCCCGGTATCGACGATCCCTCGCGGGTGAAGGACGTGATCCAGTCGACCGCGCGGCTTGAGATTCACCTGGTGACAGGCGGCCCGTTCCCGACCGAAGATGCGGCGCGCCAGTCGCTGGGCGGCACGATGCCGTTTGACCAGGAGATGGTGCATGCGGCGCCCGGTGCTTCAAGCGCGGGTTCGAGCGACCAGGTGTACCTGCTGAAGCGCACGGCCGAGGTCGCGGGCACGGATATTCGCGACGCGCAGGCCGGCACTAACCAGAACACGAACGAGCCGGAAGTCACCTTCTACCTGACGACCGCGGCCGGGAACCACTTCGCGGACTTTACCGAGCAGAACAAGGGCAAGGGCCTGGCCGTGGTGCTCGACAACAAGATCCAGGAAGTCGCGAACATTCACGACCAGATCCGCGACACCGGCACCATCTCGGGCGGCTCCATGGACAAGCAGCAGGCCACGGACCTCTCTATGCTGCTGCGTACCGGTGCGCTGCCGGCTTCGATCCACTACCTGCAGGAGAGCTCGGTCGGACCATCGCTCGGCGCGGACTCGATCCGGCAGGGCGTGCTCGCGTCAGTGGTCGGGATGCTGGCCGTAATGGTGTTCATGCTGGTGTACTACCGCGGCGCGGGCATCAACGCGGATCTCGCGCTGATCCTCAACCTGGTCATCCTGCTCGGCTTCATGGGCTTTTCCCATGCGGTGCTTACGCTGCCGGGGATAGCGGGCGTGATCCTGACGATCGGCATGGGTGTGGACTCGAATGTGCTGATCTTCGAGCGGATTCGCGAGGAGATGCGCGCGGGCAAGAGCGCTGCCGCTTCCGTCGACCAGGGCTTCGCGCATGCGTGGACAACGATTGTCGATACCCACGTCACGACGATTGTCTCGGCGGCCATCCTGTTCATCTTCGGCTCGGGCCCGGTTAAGGGCTTTGCCATTACGCTCACCTTTGGCCTTTTCGCAAATATCTTTACCGCGGTCTTCGTTTCGCGGACGATCTTTGACGCCAACGTAAACCGCCGCGCGCGGGGACAGGCCATCTCGATATGAGCACTCAGAAATATGTGGGAATCGACGCATCGACAGCAGGGCGGGGCGTGCTGGTGTTTGCCGCGGGTATGGCGCTGGCTGCGGCGTCGTTCCTCGTCGAGCAGCTTGTCATCAAGACCGTGAAAACGCGCGGCTAAACGCAGCAAAAAAGAATCAGAAGCAGGACGACATGGAACTGTTCCAGAACCCGAAGATCAACTGGCTGGGGAAGAAGTGGTACTTCCTCAGTTTCTCGCTCGTATTCAGCGTCGCCGGTATCCTGTCGCTCATCTTCTGGCACCACCTGCCGCTCGATGTCGACTTCAAGGGCGGCACCGTGGTGCGGCTTCGCTTCGATGCGGCGCCGAACACGGATCGCCTGCGCGCCGCCGCCGATCATGCCGGCCTCAAGGATGCGCGCATCGTTCCCTACGGCCCAGCCTCGAACCACGAGGTGCTGGTAACACTGGCGCAGAATACGACCAGCGAATCCGCTCTCGATGCAGGCCGAGCCTCCATCATCGGCGCGCTGGAACGGTACTACGCCCCCACCGGCGCACAGGCGTCCGCGGGCAAGCTCGACCTCGATACGGCAGGGCGCGCCTCGCTCGCCGCCTTCCTGGAGCAGGCAAACCCCGAGCACCTGCAGGCCGGGGATGACGCTTCAGCGAAGTACCTCGCGCAGGCCGAGGCGATTCAGAGTTTTCGCGATACGACCCAGGGAGGGCTGCTGCGCTCGATCGGCAGCATTCAGGGGGTCGCCGATGCGCCGGTCGTCGCCGCGCTTGAGCGTGGCGCGTACCTTTCAGGTTTCAATGTGCGGAGCGTCGAGATCGTCGGCCCGCAGGTTGGCGCGCAACTCAAAAAGCAGGCGCTGCTCGCGACCTTGTACTCGCTGCTGGGCATGCTGGTCTACCTGTGGTTCCGTTTCGAGCTGATCTACGGGGTGGCCGCGGTGGTGGCCGTGTTCCACGACACGCTGATCACGATCGGCGCGTTCTCGCTGCTGGACAAGGAAGTCTCGCTGACGGTGATCGCGGCGATTCTCACGCTCATCGGCTACTCGATGAACGACACCATCGTGGTGTTCGACCGGATCCGCGAAAACCTGCGCCAGGCGCGGCGTGAGCCGCTGGCCGACGTGGTGAACCGCTCCATTAACCAGACGCTGAGCCGGACGGTGCTGACCTCGGGACTGACGTTTCTGACGGCGCTGTCGCTGTTCCTGTTCGGGGGCGAGGTGCTGCACAATTTCTCGTTCGCGCTGGTGGTCGGGATACTTATCGGCACCTACTCCTCGATCGCGGTGGCGGCGCCGATGCTGGTGGCCTGGCAGGAGCGTCGAGCAGGCTCGGCACGCGCGGCGGCGCTGCCTGCCTCGCGGCGCGCGAAGGCGTAGAGAGAAGGGCTGCTCGCGAAAGCGAGGCAGCCCCTGCTGTTTTCAGTCGTATACCGTCTGTGATACAACCGCATCACTCGCACACAAAGAGCGCTGCCATTCAGGGCGCCGCAGCTACCGAAATAAACCAGGAAAAAGTCGGGAACAAAACCCACCGTCTCTGGTGTCTATCTTTCCAACAAAGTTTCGCTCTCATCTCCGAGGTCCGCTATGTTTGAAGATTCAATGATGGAATCGGGCGGCAAGCTCAAGACCAAGAGCAAGTACTACAGCTTCGCCGGAATTGTTTTCTGGAGTGGTGTAGTAGCGGCTCTGATCTTGATTCCCTTGCTCAATCCTGAGGCGCTGCCGCACTCCGCGATGACGACGATGCTTGTCGCGCCGCCGCCACCGCCGCCTCCGCCACCGCCGCCGCCACCGCCGCAGGTGGTGCATGTGCAGCCTGTGCACATGATGGACGAGATGCAGGCGCCGACCAAGATTCCGAAGGTCATCAAGGTTGCGCCGGATACGCCGCCGCCACCACAGGCTGTCGGCGTGCTGGGCGGCGCCGGTGACCCGGGCGCAGGCAATGGGATCCTGGGCGGCATGGGTACCGGTCCGGCTGTTGCCGTCAAGGCGGCCACGCCGAAAAAGATTGCCGTGTCGTCGGGCGTGATGGCGGGCAACATCCTGTCGAAGCCCGAGCCGACCTATCCGGCGATCGCCAAGGCAGCGCGTATTCAGGGAACCGTGGTGTTGTCGGCCACGATTTCGAAGACCGGACTCATTACGAATCTCAAACTGGTGAGCGGTCCGCAGATGCTGGCCGGCGCGGCGGAAGATGCCGTGAAGCAATGGAAGTACAAGCCCTATCTTCTGAACGGCGAGCCGGTCGAGGTGCAGACCCAGGTCAACGTCACCTTTACGCTCGGCGGCTGAGTTTCAACAGTTCAGCAGGCAGGGGTTCCCGAAATGGAACAGCCTGCCTGCGCAGGCCCTTCAGGCAGAGAAGCCAGCGGCACCGGATTCCTGTATAACTTCGGTTTAGAAGCAGCAACCCCAGCGGCACGATCCCCAGGAGGGATGATTCTAGTGATTCTCGCTCACCTTTCTCAGCTCGCAGCAAACCCGGCCACACTCGGATTCTGGTTCCAGGATCAGACAGCAGCCCCCACGGTCGGTTTTTCCCCGATCGAACTCGCGCACAACATGGGCCCTGTAGCCCTCGCCGTCGTGGCTGTGCTGTTCATCATGTCGATCTGGTCGCTGGCCGTCATGATCGACCGCTGGCTGTATTTCGCGGCAGCTCGCAAGCAGTCGCGCGAGTTTGCTCCCCGCGTCGCCGGCGCCCTGCGTGAGAACAAGCTGGACGAGGCAATCAAGATCGCCGATCGCAACAAGAAGTCGCACCTTGCGGAAGTTGTCACCGCTGGCCTGCAGGAGTTCCGCACCTATGGTGGCGGTGCTGTGACGGTTGAGCAGGTGGAATCGTCGAAGCGCGCTCTCGAGCGCTCTGAGGCGATCGTGCATGCGAAGCTGAAGCGTGGTCTGGGCGGTCTGGCAACCATCGGTTCGACGGCGCCGTTCGTCGGACTATTCGGAACGGTTGCCGGTATCCTCAAGGCCTTCCAGGAGATCGCCGTACAGAAGACGCCTGGTATCGGCGCCGTTGCTTCCGGTATTTCAGAAGCGCTGGTCACCACAGCGTTCGGTCTGCTCGTCGCTATCCCGGCCGTTATGACGTTCAACTACTTCACCAACAAGGTTGAGGCGTTTGACGTTGAAATGGACAACTCGGCCAGCGAGCTGGTTGACTACTTCCTCAAGCAGAATCGCCGCTAACCACGGCCTCATCCTGCATGGTGGCGAGGGGAGTACGCCGAGAGGCGAACACTCCCCTGGCCTGCCACGCTGAGGGAGACACGAGACATGGGAATTGTTAAGCGGGACGAAGGAAAAAAGGTTAACTCCAACATCAACGTCACCCCCATGGTGGACGTCATGCTGGTGCTCCTGATCATCTTCATGGTTATCACGCCGATGCTCACCAACAAGGTGACGGTGACGCTGGTGAACTCGAAGAACGCGATCGCAATGGAAGATGCCAGCAAGGAAGATGCGGTTGTCATTGCGGTAACGCGGGACAGCAAGGTTTACCTGGGGCAGAATCAGATTTCGCTCGACCAGATTGGCGCTGCTGTTACAGAACGTCTGCAGGATAAGCCGAACAAGGTAGTCTACTTCCGCGCGGACGCGCGGGCGCATTACGGCTCGGTTGAAGATGCGATCGATGCGGTCCGTACCTCTGGAGTGGAAGAGGTAGGACTGTTGACGGACCAGCACGGCCCCCCGGGCGCGCCCAGCGGGATGTAGCTGCCAGGCACCATGATTACCGGCTCTTTTTAATGAAGCGAGGAACCGCTCTATGGCAATGGGAAGCGGCAGTGGCCCGGGAGGGCTCAACGCCGAAATCAACGTAACTCCGATGATCGATGTGTTGCTGGTGCTGCTGATCATCTTCATGGTGATCGTGCCGGTAACGCCCCATGGTCTGGATGCCATGGTGCCGCAGCCGCCGAAGACACACAACGAGCAGCCGAATGACAAGACAATCGTCGTCCAGGTACTGGGTGGCGCGTCCGGCCTGCCAACCTACAAAATCAACCAGGACCAGGTCGCCTTTCAGGATCTGCAAAACCGCTTGACCCAGATCTATTCGGTTCGCGCCGAGAAGGTGATGTTTGTCAAAGGTGATGCGGACCTGAACTTCCAGAGCGTGGCGCAGATCGTCGACATTGCGAAGGCAGTAGGTGTCGATCATATCGGCCTCATCACCCCCAAGATCGAAGCGGGTCAGTAGTCCGCTTCGCGTCACTTAACAGTTCCAAGAGACCATTTCCGCCGGGTGTCTTTCCCCAGACGTTGCACCCGGGCTCAAACGGATTACAATCACTCCGCAGACGTATGCTGATTGTTGTTCTGCACCAAAGTCAGGGCCGCCCTGCTGATCGAAGGAGATGAGAGACAGAATGAATCGAATCGCACGTGTTCCGGTGCTGGCTGTAGCGGCGTTGTCGCTGCTGGTCCTTTCGACCGGGTGCAAGCGCCTGGAAGCCCGCGATCAGCTGAACAAGGGTGTCGAGGCCTACAAGGCTACCAAGTATGAAGAGGCCATCAACCACTTTCAGAACGCGGTCAACCTAGACCCGACTTATCCGATGACACGCATCTTTCTTGCCACGGCATATGCCCAGCAGGTGGTGCCTGATCTCTCCACCCCGGATAACCTGAAGAAGGCCCAACTGGCAATCGACAGCTACAAGAAGGTTCTCAAAGAGAGTCCGAATGACGTTACCAGCCTCAAAGGAATTGCCGGGCTATACTTCAGCACCGATAAACCCGACCAGGCGAAGGAATGGCAGAAGAAGGTCATAGCGGCCGATCCGAAGGATCCGGAAGCGCCCTATACCATCGGCGCCATTGATTGGAAGGCTGCCTACAAAAATGCCGTGAAGGACTTGGCGGCAGCCGGTGTGACGAACGACGACAAGGGTAATGTGAAAATGCCCAAGGCCGCGTGCGCCGCGATCAAGAAGGACAATAGCGATTTGGTCGATGAAGGGCTGCAATACCTGCACAAGGCTGTCGAGCTTCGCCCGTCCTACGATGACGCGATGACTTACCTGAACCTTACTTATCGCCGGAAAGCCGACGTGGACTGCGGAAACGCAGACGCACAGAAGGCCGATATCGCCCAGGCGGAAGACTGGTTCAACAAGGCTATGGGAGCCCGGAAGGCCAACGAGATCCAGAAGGAAAAGTCGACCAACGGCGGCATCGTGCTCGACAACACCAAGTAAGGCTTTTCGCTGTGAAGTTAAAACCCCCGGCATGCGTCGGGGGTTTTCTTCGTTGAGCTGAGTGTCTCCGGCCTGCGGCTCGCGAGCAGGTGTATCCACGACACAAGCGAGTTCCGCCATACCGCGGATGGCAGCTGTCTTTTCAGCCCGCGTGGCTACTCGGGATCGAGACAACCACGCCCGTCTGCCAGGAGCGGTATGCCGCGTCAAGGACCCGCTGGTTCACGACACCGTCAGCGGCAGTCGCCCGAAATGCCTCCGCGGCGCCGTTTGCCGCGGCCGCAAAGCCATCAAGCATGCGCGAGAAGGCATCGGCGTTCGACACAGGCTGTTCCAGCACGACACGGCCGCCCTCGCGCTGAACGAGCGAAACAGGGTGATCGACGGTCATGGCGTCTTCGCAGGTCAGGGAGCCTTTCTCGCCGACAATCTCGATCAGCGATCTATAGGCGGCCCGGGTCGTTGTGGTCACGGCGCCCAGCGCGCCTGAGTCGAACCGGAGGCTCACGATGGCATGGGACTCGACCGCGCCCGAGGCCGCGTCCCGGTGGGCCAGAGTGCTGACGGAGGCGACTGGGTCACCCAGGACGTAGCAAAGCGCATCGATGCAGTGGATGCCGACGTCGCCGATCGGACCGCCGAGCGCGAGCGACGGGTCGTTGATCCAGGCGCGCGGGCTCTTTGACGTTTCGTAGCAGAACTGCGCGTGCGCCAGCTGCGGCCTGCCGATGCGGCCTTCCTGAATCCATCGGCGCATCAGGTCGATAGCCAGGTTGTAGCGCATATTCTGGGCTACGCCGAACAGAACGCCGGCTTTTTCCGCGGCGCGCAGCATCTCTTCTGCTTCCCCGGCGTTCATCGCGAGTGGTTTTTCGCACAACACAGGCTTGCCGTGCGCCAGCGCGAGCAGCACGTGGTCGCGATGCAGCGCGTCCGGCGATGCCACGAACACGGCATCGATGTGGGGAGACGCGCAGAGCTCTTCGGCGGATGAGAACACGCTGGAAATCGCGAACTGCCTGGCATTCTCCGCTGCCTTCGCCGGGTCGCGCCGCCACAAGCCTTCGAGCCTGGCAGTCTGCGCGCCGCGAAAAGCAGGCATCAGGCGCTTTGCCGCATGGTGTCCGAACCCCAGGATGCCGAAGCGCATGGTCCCTCCATCGAGACTGCCGTCGACGCGCTACTGCACGCCGTTTTTGAAGATGTCTTCCGCGAAGTAGTTGTCGACGTGGGCGCGGTCGCGCAGCACTTCGATATAGGCGTTTTTCAGCAGCTGTGCCCGGGTCTCCCTCAGCTGCTGCCGGATTGATTGCTGGACGCGTGGATCGTTGAGCTCACGCTGACCGGCGGCTTCCTTGTCGAGGAGCCGGTAAATGGAGTAGCCGAGAGGCTTGTGGGTGGAGGGATCGAGCAGCGGCAGCACGTCCGTGATCTGGCCGGGGGTAATCCGAGCGATCGCATCGTAAACCGCCATATCACTCTTGAGCTGCGACTCCGGGAAAAAGCCCATATCGCCGCCGCTCGAGGCATTGTCGGCCCGCTCGGAAAAGTTGGCCGCAAGCGTACCAAAGTCCTCACCGCTCTGCAGGCGGTTGTGCAGCATTTCGATCTTCTTCTTCGCCTCGGCGTCGTTCGTGGCCTTGCTGTTCTGCAGGTTGCCTACGCCGTTGTTCTGCCCGGGAGGCGCCGGGCTGGACGTGACCACGATCTGGGCAAGGTGGTACTGCGGCTCGTTGAGGTTGTAGTCCGCTTTATGCGCGTTGTAAAAGGAGGAAATATCCTCATCCGTGATGTTGATTTTGGAGTTGATTTCCTTGTTGAAGAGCTTCTCAGTCGTCTTCGCGCGGCGTATATCGCGGCGCAGGTCATCAAGGCTCAGGTGCTTCTGGGCCAGCTGCTGGTTGAACTGTTCCTGAGTGAACGGCGCCTTCATTTCATTTACCTGGCCGTCGACTTCCTCGTCGGTTGCGACCAGGTTGAGCTTGCCCGCGCGCTGCGCGAGGATCTCCTCATCCACGAGCTGCCGAACGATGCTGAGGCGGACGATGTCCGCCTGCTCCTTCGACGGCTTTTGCTGGTTGGCGCCGAGTGAGTTCTCATAGAGCGCCTGCACGTCCTTAGCAAAGATCGGCTTGCCATTGACCTTCGCGACGACGTCCGCGCCGTGGGAATGGCTGCAGCCGGCGAGGATGAGCGTGACCCCGAGCAGCGCCGAAGCGCCGAATGCAGAAAGGCGGCGTTGCCGCGCGTGCGATGAACGACCAGATGACACCATGACTCCTCTGCGCAGCGCGCGTCGCTGCTGCAACTCTCAGAATACCGGGCGGACCCGTGCAGCGCCACAGCGCTAAACGGGCGCAAGCCGCAGGGCGTCTGCTCTTACTGTGTGCCGCCTGCGGGCGCGGGCGGCGGTGCTGTCGCAGACGGCTCCGGCGGAGGCGTGATCCCCTGGGCTCGCAGCGCGCGGTCAATCGCCGACCACAGCACCGGCAGGGGCTGCGCTCCGGACAGGCGCTCGCCGTCGATGAAGAGGGTCGGCGTGCCATCAATTTTGAGCCCTTCGGCTTCCTTCATGGAGGCGCGAACAGCGGAATCATCCTGCTTGGTGAGGCAGGCGTCGAGCTTTGCCTTGTCGATCGACCCGTGGGCACCGGCAACCGAACCGCGCGCGCCTTCATCCCGGGCCACTTTATCGAGCATCGCGGTCGATTTGGCGACATCGCGGTCGGGCCCCGTAATGTCGTCGCCGTGGGTGTGGAGGTAATCGACGTAGTTCCAGTAGGCATTGCCGTTCTGCGCGGCCAGGCAGTTGGCGTCGACTGAGGCGTGCAGCGCCCAGGGGTGGATCTCCACTAGCGGGTCGTCCTTGTACACGATCCTGACGAGACCTTTGTAGTGGTCGAGTGTCTGCGGGAACAGCTCCGCGTGCATGCGGGCGCAATACGGGCATTCCAGGTCGTCGAAGTTCACGATTTCGACCTTCGCATCCTTGTTGCCGCGCACCGGGCGGCCTTCCGTCGGCACGTCCATGCCAGAGATCGTGGTGAGGTCGTACTTGGCCAGCCGCGCGAGCGTCTTACCGTCTTTCGAGATGAGGAAGTCGATGGGTTCGCGGTGGGTCGGGTCGGCCGCCGGGTAGAACTCGATGGGCAGGGTGTCGTATCCGGGCACATCGCTCGAAGCGCGAACGCCGGGCGCGACCTCCCAGTCCGGTGGAACGCTCAGCTGGGAGCGCACCAGCAGGGCTACACGGCGTTGCTGCTGTGGTGTCAACTGGGCACCGGCAGGGGCCTGTGCACGGCAGCCGGCGATCGGTGCGAGACAAAGCAGCGCGGACAGCAGGCAGGCGGGGAGAAAGCGATAGCTGGACAAAGGGTCGGGAAGCCTCTCGGGTGCGATTGCTTGATTATCGCACCGGGCCATTCCTCGCGTTATGAGGACGGAGTGTGGACAGAAGGGGTGCCGGGAGGGAAATCGCGGGTGTTGTAGGTGACAAGCGTGCGATTCGAGACCAGGGCAGTTGCGTAGATGATTGTGTCGGGCAGTTTGAGCTTTGTGGCTCTACGGATCTGGACCGCCTTGTCGGAGATCTCGCGGCCGATCTCAATACGATCGAACTGGTCAAGAAAAAGCCGCGTGGAGGCTTCCGCATCCGGCGGAACGCCGATCAGTACTTCCATCCAGGTGATGGTGCTGATGGCCAGCGTGCCGGGCAGTGCGCCGTCCAAGAGGTCGGTCGCACTCTGCCGGCTGCCGCGTAAGACATGGATCAGCACATTGGTGTCGAGAAGAACGAGCAGGTTTACCACTCGGAGCGCAGTTTGTCCTGGTACTCCATCCCGTCCAGTATGCCAAGCCCCTCGGGAGCCGGTTCGGTGGCTCGCGCCCATAGGCCGATGAAGTCGCTCATGGGCCTCTGCTGCGTCGCCAGGTATGCGTCCACCGCATTCCGAACCAACGCCGAACGGGAAGACTTCCTCGCCTTCGACAGGTTGTTCAGACTTTGGAGCTGGCTATCCGGAATGTCCACGAGGATTTTCATTGCCCAAGTATATACCGGATATATATACATTTTAGGTGAAAGCTGATTATTTACGCAGCAACACACTGCCTGCTCGCCGCGTTCAGTTTATCCATCGCAGCCGTTGATAGCTTCAGCTCCGTCGATTTAATCAGGTCTTCGAGCTGGTCGAGGCTGGTGGCGCTGGCGATTGGCGCTGTGATGCTCGGCTGCGCCATCAGCCATGCAAGCGCGACCTGTGTCGGGTTGCTGCCGGTCTCCTTCGCGACTTCGTCCAGGGCCTTTAACACGCTGAAACCCTGCTCGTTTGCGTATTTGCCGACCATTTTGCCGCGCGCCTTGCCTTCGACGTCTGCCTGGGAGCGGTACTTGCCGGTCAGGAAACCGGCGGCGAGCGCGAAATAGGGCACGACGCCGATGCCGAACTCCTGTACGACCGGCTCCAGGGTGTCTTCATAATTCGAGCGTTCAAGCATGTTGTAGTGGGGCTGCAGGCTTTCATAGCGGGGCAGCCCCAGGCTGCTCGACATTTCAAGCGCTTCGCGCAGCCGGTCGGCCTTGTAATTCGACGCGCCGATGACGCGTACTTTGCCCGCGGCGATGAGCTCGGCATAGGCGCCGAGCGTGTCGGCCAAGGGAGTATCCGCGTCGTCCTTGTGCGACTGGTACAGGTCGATGCGGTCGGTCTGCAGCCGCTGCAGCGAGGCTTCGACCGCCTGGTGGATGTACTCCGGCCGCAGGCCTGTCTTGCCATCGCCCATATCCATGCCGACCTTGGTCGCGAGAACGACCTTGTCGCGCTTGCCGCTCTGCTTGAACCACCTGCCCAGGATCGTTTCGGACTCGCCGCCCTGGTGGCCCTCGGCCCAGCCTGAGTAGACATCGGCGGTGTCGATGAAGTTGCCGCCGGCCTCCACGAAGCGGTCGAGAATGCGGAACGAGGTCTGCTCATCCGCAGTCCATCCAAAGACGTTGCCGCCCAGCATGAGCGGTGTCACCTGCAGTGCCGATTGTCCGAGAGCGCGCATTTCCATGGCCATTTGAACTACTCATCCTGTTGGATGAGCCGAGCGGCCTAAGAGCGGCTTAGTAGACGCGGGTAACCGGGGTGAGTGAACCGGCGGAACCGACGCCCGCGAGAGTAAACGAGAACAGGTACTGGGTATCGTCGCGCACCACGCCGAGGGAGTAGCGACGCATTTCAAACGACAGGCCGCAGCAGTCGCGGTTGTAGCCGCCCTGGATGCCGAGGTACTGCGTCTGGTTGAGGACGAAGTCGTAGCCGATGTTGGCGCCGGCGGAGAGCCCGTGCTTGGTGGGCGAGCCGTAAACCGCGGCCAGGTGCAGCTGGTTGAACGTGGACTGTCCGGTGCCGGTGGTTGCGTTCGGGCTGGGAGCGTCGGGCAGGGCCGTCCCGGCAGGGACGATATTGAACAGGCGCGCATCGCCGAGTGAAAAGAAGTAGCTGTGCAGGCGATACGACGCGAACAGGTTGCTCGCCTCGAGGCGCCCGCTGCGGACGTCGTAATCGAGGTCCCACTCGAGGTCCGTAGCGGTCGTGGTCCGCAGGCGCAGGCGGGAGATGACGGGCGAGCTGCTTCGCGGTCCTTCGACAAAGGCGACGCCGGTGAAATTGAGCGTGGTGTCGAAGACGTTGCGTTGGCCGGGTACGACGGCGCCGCCGAAGTCCGGGTTGAAGTAATGGCGCTGCGCCACGGTCCAGGTAAGAGCCTCCGTCGTGCCGCCTCCGCAGGTATCGCTGGGGCCAAGGGCTTCGTCGCCCTTGCAGGGATGGGTGTGCAGGTGGCGCAGAAAGAGCCGCTGGGTAAGCCCGTACTCAAGCTCGTTGGTATCGGCCAGCGTATCGGTCTGGTCGAAGCGCAGGGTGTTGGCGAAGTGGTGAACACCGGTCACATAACGGTAGCTCAGTTCCGGCTCGATGGTGTGGCGCAGCTCGCCCCCGAGCAGGTGCCGGACGGCAGGGGCGGCGAAGTCCCGCTCCAGCACAGGCGGACGCAGGGAGACTTCGCCGGTGAATGCGGCGCGGTTCAGGCTCTGGCCGCGCTCCGCTGTCGGCACGTTGCCGGGCAGGCCCGGGGACTGGCTCTTGCCGTAGAAGGTGTCGCGTACGCCGGCTTCGCCGCGAAGGGTCCAGCCGCCGCCGCTCAGGGGAATCGCCAGGTGCGGGTAGAGGTCAAGCCGGGGCAGCAGGCGACTGGTCTGGAAGCCCGGCTCGGAGCGGGACAGGGCATCGGCCGAAGCCTCGCCGCCCCACAGCACCGGCAGCCTGCCCAGCGGTCGGTCGAGTGCGTCCAGGTGCAGCTCCGGGGTATGCAGCACCCGGACTTCATCGCCCGGCGCATCGCTCACGAAGTTCTGGTACCGGTCGAACCGCCCGGACGCCGCGAGCCCGTTCGACTCGCGGGTAATGTAAGCGTCGGACTTGACCTCGGAGTTGATAGCGGCGGAGTAGTTCTCCTCAAACGCCTGCCGGTAGATGTAGGAGGACAGGTACTCGATATCGGCGGCGGCGCGGGTGTGCTCGTCGAGAATGCGCCGTCCAGCGGCGACGATGTCGACGCCGCCCTGGTTCTGGGTGCCGGGCAGCCGGTCAAACAGGGCACGGAACCGTCCGGAGGCGAAGTTTTCTCCGCGGCCGCGGTACCGCACCTGTCCGAAGGGGGAGAAGCCGCGACGGGAGAAATACTCCGACCCGACCGTGGCGTCGGCGCTGCGGCCCAGCACGACATAGACCGAATCGCCGAGGATGAAGCCTTTCTGCGTGTCGTTGCCGAAGATCGGAAGCAGGACGCCGGTCTGCCGATGCTCCTGCACGAGGGGGTGCGAGGCGTACGGCAGGTAGAAAAGCGGCACGTGGAACAGCGTGAAGGTGGCGGCGCGGGCGTGCGCGACGTCGTTGTCGATCAGGATGTTCTGCGCGAGCAGGCGCCAGTCGGGGTCGGGCAGGCGGCAGCTGGTCATGGTGCCTTCCAGCACCTGGTACCGCCCCGGCCCGAGCTGCAGAACCTCCCTGCCGGTCAGCGCGAAGGGGTTGGGCGCGGTAAACACGAAGCGGTCGTGTGTGACCGAGCGCACCCCGATTGTGCCGGTGGCGTCGTAGTAGTGGGCCGTATGCGAGTCCAGATTCATGGTGCCGTGGTCGGCCACGAGATGCTCATCCGACGGGCCGCCGTCCACGGTGACATGGCCGTTGGCCGTCACGATCGAGGTAGCGGTGTTGTAGGTCGCATGGTCGGCGCGGATGCGGTAGCTCTTGTAAAGGATCAGGATGTCGCCGTCGAGCGTGTAGACATCGCCTGCCTTGCCTTGCTTCGTGGCCTCGATGTGGACCGGCGTGCCTGCGGGCGGAGCGTCGATAGGGATGGCCATGCCGGTGTCGACGACCTCGCTGGCAGGTACGATGACCGGCAGCGCAGGCGGCGGCAGGGGCAGGTCGTCAGCAGGTTCAGGCGCGGGGGCGATGGTCGGCGGGAAGAAATCCGGGGTCGGCGAGAAAGCCGGGTCGAACGATGGAGTAAGCGGTGTGTCGCCTGCAGGAGAGGGATCGTCCGGCTGCTGGAGCGTGGGTTTTGCCTGCTGTGGAGTGGTTTGCTGCGGCTCACTTTGCCCGGGCAGGCCGGCTACTGCAAGGAGCGTACCCGGAGGTAGCTTTTTCGTCACCCCCAACGCGTGCAGGGCGGGGTGACAGAGCAAAAACAGCGTGATACACCAAGTTGTGCGGGTTTTCATTGCAGCAGGCTTCCTCAGCATAGCAAACGCTCAGGACCGCCGGCAGACCGGGAAGCCGCATCGCTCTGGCTCAGACATCGTTGACCGCCGTTGCCAACCGCCCTGCGGGTGGCTCAGTGGAACCTTGTCTTTCTCCGCGCCCTTTCTTTCCCCTCGCTACCATGGCGTATTTTGCGCTTATGCGGCGTTTTACGCGGCATAAAGAAGGAAGAAGGGCTTTTCCGTGAGCACACCTGCAACCCTGCTGCACTCCGCCAACACAGACCCCGATACCGATTCCCAGACAACCGCGTGGAAGTCGGAGCTGAACGCGCGTCTCCAAAAGCACCGCGAGGAAAATCGCGAGCGCAAGGGCGAAACTGCTTCGCGCATGGAGCGTTCGCGCGCTTCCGGTGCGGACACCCCGGCTTCAAGTGTGGCTGCGCGTGTGGCGGCGCGCTACAGTGCCGCGCCCTCCTACCAGGAACTGCTGGCGGCCAGCGCGTCGGCGGCCGCGGTCGCAGCCGAGTCGGCGCTCGAGGCACATGCCGTCGCGCAGGCCGTGCTGGCCGAGTGGGAGCTGGCGGAGCCGAAAACGGCAGCTGTCGCGCCCGAGCCGACGAGCGGCGGCGTGTTCGACGATCCATTTTTTACGGGCGATCCTCGCGACGCCGCGCCGATGTTTCCCCAGGCTCCGTCCGCTTCGACGATCGAGCACCACGAGCCGCTGCCGGCGCGCTTTGCCGTGCCGCCGCGCGCGCCTGCGCCCGAGCGTGCCCTTACGCTGGTAGACGCGTTTGCTGAAGCGGTGGTGCCCGCGGCGCAGGGGCTGCCCGCGAAGCTGATCGAGTTTCCCCGCGAGCTGGTCGCTCCGCGCAAGCAGCGGCCGCGCCTGGCGGAAGGTCCGTTGTTCGAGCAGGAATCACCAGGCGGGTCTCTGCGCATCTTTGAGGTAGAGCAGGCAGACGGAAGGGATTTGCTCCAAGCGGATAGCATGGAGTATCGGGAAGCAGCGCGCGCTGCATCCCATCGGACGCAGACCGAGTTTTCGGACGGTGATGACAACGGAATGGCGAGAGAACGACCCAGCAACGGCGAAGAGAACGAGCCGCGGAGACGCGGAACGTTTCATTTCGGCACCGAGACGGTAAAACAGCCGCAAAGCGGCTGGGGCGCGATACGGCTCGGGGAGCATCCGCAGCCCGAGGCCGCGACCGAGCCCGTGGCGAAGGAAGCCCGTCGGCCGGAGTACGGCTACTCCGTCGAAACCGAGCCTGCCTTGAACGAGCTGGCGCCGATCGGCGACCGCATGATGGCGGCCCTGGTCGATGCGGGCATCGTGTTCGGCTGTTTTCTGCTGTCAATGCTGGTATTTGCATCGTGCACGGTGCATCCGCCAGCTGGCAAGGGAGCGCTCGCGATCAGCTTCCTGGTGCTGGGTGTGCTTGGCGCGTTCTACGGCTGGCTGTTTATGACGCATGGCGGTGGCAGCACCCCGGGCATGCGCTATGCGCGCATCGCGCTGTGCACCTTCGCGGACGAAAACCCGAGCCGCAAGGACCTGCAGAACCGCATTCCGGCGACCGCGCTGGCGCTGCTGCCGCTCGGCCTCGGCATGTTGTGGGCGCTCCTCGACGAGGACAAGCTGGGCTGGCATGACCGCATGACCCGTACCTACCAGCGGACGTACCGGTAAACAGTGCCACTTTAAGGACAGAAAAGCTCCGCTTTGGCGGAGCTTTTCCGTTGGGATAGAGCGGACGATGAAGCTTTACGCCATTACAGACCGCTCCCTCTTAGCCGCTGCCTCCGGCGACCTGGAGGCAGCGCTTTGTACGCAGGCAGACGCCTGGGCCCGGGCCGGCGTGCCCTGGGTGCAGGTGCGAGAGAAGGACCTGGCCGAAGCGACGCTTGCCAGGCTGGCTCGGCGGCTTGCAGCGGCTGTTCGCGCTGCGGGGGGCAATATACGCCTGGTGGTGAACGGCCTCCCTGCGGCGCTTGCCCTGGACTGTGGGGTCGATGGGATGCACCTGACGGGCGGCGCGAGCGCTGAGAGTATCGAAGCTGCCCGACGGGCCGGTGCCTGTGTTTCGGTAAGCTGCCACACGCTGCCGGAGGTGGCAGCGGCACAGGCCGGGGGAGCCGATGTGGTGCTCTGGGGACCGGTGTTCGGCAAGGTTGTGCAGGGTGTAGAGATACGCGCGGGCACCGGGCTCAGCGACCTGGAAGAAGCCTGCGCGGCCGCCGGCCCGGTACCGGTGTTTGCGCTGGGCGGCGTAACCGCCGCAAATGCCGGGGAGTGCATGCGCGCCGGGGCGGCCGGAGTGGCCGGGATTCGGCTTTTCCTTGACGATGAGTGGCGCAGGCTGCTCTAAAAGCGGCCTAAAGTAATTCGAACAGCCAGCGGGTGCCCGGCGGAATTGCTCGAAACGGATGTGCCCTTTCGGTCGGTGTCTCCGGGGAAAATGATGCCTCGGTCGGTCTGGTCGCCGTTCAGGATGCGGGTCATGTGCCAGGCTTCCGGCGCGCCCGGGGTGCCGTAAGGTGTGTAGTAGCCCTCTTCAGCGCGCAGGATCTGCATGCGAATGCCGGTCAGGTAGCCGGGGCGGTGGAAGAAGACGCTGCCGCCGATGCCGGTGAGCAGGAACTGGTTCGGCCCGAGTTGTGCGACCAGCATGCGTCCGTCATGGTTCTTGGTGCCAGGCGCGGGCTCGCCGTCGCGCTGGGGAAAGCCGAAGCGGACCTCGGCCACCCAGTCGCCCGCAGCATCGGCTTTGCGGGTTGCGGGTGTGCCTGCTTCGGTAAGAGGCACGGTTGCATTCGCAAGCGATACACGATTCTCCGGAATTGCGCCTGAACCGGTCGATACGGGAAAGTGCAGGGCCTGATCCACGCCGCCGGCGGCTTCAATTGCGGTCTGGAGCTGCCCAGCGTAGTTCAGCTTGGCGACGGTGCGGTCCATTGACCCGAGCAGGGCATAATTTTCGGCATGGGCGGTGGGAACCGTTCCCTGTGGGAAGGTCCAGCCTGTCCAGTCCACGCCGAAAGGAGAAAAGCCGATAGCGCCGCGGCCCAGAGCGGCGAAGAAGTAGGGCGCAAACGCATCGCTCGAACCGGTCTCCGGGATCCAGAGCGGATTGTCGCTGCGGGCGTAGGTGTCGAGGGTGTGCAGGTAAAGATCGGCATGGCTGTCGTACATATCGGGGCCGATGATGTCGATGGCGGGGGCGGCGATCTTCCACAGCGGCAGCATGGTCTCGACCGGGCCGCCCGAGGGATAGCCGATACCCGGGATGGCGATGTGGCGCTCCGGCAGCTGCGCCGGCGGATACGCGAGCCACACGTTGCAGTACATCGGAATGGTGAACGCCTGCTTGCCTGCCTCGGCGATGGCGTTGATGTAGCGCGCCTGCGACCAGGCCTGGAATGCCTCATCGGCATTGCCGGGGAAGACCTCGGCCCAGGTTCCCGGTTTCTTCCCGAGCGCCCGGACCAAGTCCTGCGGGACGTCTCCGGCGAACTGCTTGTTCGCTGCCGACGAATAGTCGCGCACGGAACCGATACCGCCCGACTCGTTCTCGACCTGCATCATCAGCACGGTGTGCTCGGCGCCGTCGCGCTCGGCGAGGTGGTGCATCAGCGCGGTAAACGCAGCGCGGTCGGCCTCCATGTTGGCCGGGGCGTTGGCTGAAAGATCGTCGAGCGGCGTTCCGTAGCTGTTGAGCATGCGCGGATAGTGCTGCGGGTCGTTCTTGACCCAGTCGGGCACGTAATGGTCATTGCCGTT
This sequence comes from Acidobacteriaceae bacterium, assembly GCA_965276625.1. Taxonomy (GTDB): domain Bacteria; phylum Acidobacteriota; class Terriglobia; order Terriglobales; family Acidobacteriaceae; genus EB88. Next base: position 223,092 of record CBDIBB010000002.1, on the reverse strand, counting down.
CTTCCAGGTGCCGAACCATAGCAGGATCAGGTGCAGCTTGTGCGCGCGGGCGCCGTCGAGCAGGGCGTCGACATTGGTCCAGTCGAAGGTGCCGGGCTTCGGCTCGATCTGCTCCCAGTAGACGGGCGCTTCGGCGGTGTTGACGTGCATGGCCTCAAGCGCCGGCCACACCTGCGGCAGCACATCAGGCCAGCTGCTGGAGTTGTTGATCTGCGCGCCGAGCACGAGGTACGGGGAGCCGTCGACGAGCAGGGCGTGGTGGCCGTTTTGTTCTACGAGTTTGGGTGCGGGTGTTTGCGCCGCCAGAAGAGAAGCAAAAGCCACCACGCACATGCAAAGCGGAAGACGATTCATGGCTCTGCCACGTCCAATTCCTCGCTCACTTCCTTCCAAAGCCATGCGAGATCAAGAAAAACCGGGGCGTTTACTGCTGCAAGTCGATCGCCTTCCACCGGTTGCCAGTGCGTTCCGGTCCAGACCTCGGCGGTGCGGCGTGCCGGATCGAGCAGCCATACATTTTCCGTGCCCATCGTGCGGAGATCGGCGGCGCGCTCCCGCAGGTCGGCATAGCTATCGGACGGAGACAGAACTTCGATGGCGACAAGAGGCGCTTTTACCAGCGCCCCTCGAGCCCCCTCGCCTTTGCACACCACGACTACATCGGGAAGACGCACGTGATTGTCATCTACCTTCGTCCTGGTCTCGACCGCAACGACGGTGTTCCACTCTTTCCGATGATCCCGAAACCAACTGGCCAGGACCGCTTGCACAATTCCATGCAGGAACTCCGGCACAGGTTTCTCCTTGAGCTGACCATCGATATACTCCACATCCGGACGGTAGCCGGTGCGTAGGTACTCCTCAAGGCTGATAGCTGTCCCGATGGCGGCCATATTTCCTCTGAACTTAGTCTAGGCTTTTACGCCGAAGATAGGCCAACGGATCTCTCTGAACCCGCCCACCCTCAGTGCGCCGCCACCATCGTCTCCACATCCTTGAGAAACGCCGCCTGGCTTTCAGGTCGCGTGTAGAACATATGGCCGCCGGGGTACTCGTGCACGGCTACCCGTGCCGGATCGCCCATCAGCGGCATTTCGTCGACCGTCAGCACCGAGCCCATGAACGGGCAGCTCAGGTCGTCCCAGCCGTGGGCGATCAGCACCCGCAGCTTGGGGTCGGCGGCAACGGCTTCGCGCAGGTCTCCGGTCGAGCCTTTTTCGAGCACCTTATCGCGGTCCCACTGCTCATTCACCTCGTAGGAGAGCGCATGGTACGGCGCAGTGGTCTTCCAGCCGACGACGCGCGTCACCCAGTCGACCATCGCGGACGTGGTGGGCGCGATGATCGCTTCGAGAATTGGGTCGTTCGACTGCTGGTCGGGCGAGAACGGATACGGGTCCGGCGAGGTGACATTCGAGTCGTAAACCGAGCCGATTTCACCCTTCTCGCGATGCACCTCGCGCAGGTAGGCTGCGATCTCAATGCGTCCGCCGGAGTGCTTGACGAACTCCGGGTCGAGCCCGGTCATCTCGGTCACCTTTTTCACCAGGCGCGGCGTCGCTTCCGGGTCGGAGCGGCCGGCCAGCAGGTCGGTCACATACTGGCCGCGGGTGTAGGCGATCACGCCGGCCATTGCTTCCGGGGTGAGCTGGTGCTCGCGCTCCAGGTGCGCGGCGACGATCGGCGGCAGGCTCATCATCCAGGGCAGCGGGGAGATTTCGCCATTGCTGTCGATCCAGGGGTTCAGGTAGGGCGACACCAGCACCACGCCGTTCATAGCGACGCCGAGCTGCGATTGCAGGTAATGGGTGACGCGTGGCCCCCGGTAGCCTCCGTAGCTTTCGCCGATCAGGTACTTGCGCGACTGCAGGCGACCGTTCTTGACCAGCCAGTCGTAGACGACATGGGACAGGTACTCGATATCGGGAGTGGTCGAGTAGAACAGCTTTTTGGTTTCGGCCGTGGAGACGAGCGAACGCGAGAAGCCGGTGCCGATGGGGTCGATGAAGACGAGGTCGGAGAAGGGCAGCCAGGTGCCGGGATTATCCGTAAGCTTCGGCTGGTCGGAGGGGCTGTCGCCCTGCTCGGCGAACTGGATGTGCTTCGGTCCGATCGCGCCGAAGTTCAGGTAGACGGAGGACGCGCCGGGGCCGCCGTTCATGGCGAAGGTCACCGGACGGTCTATGCTGCCGGCTGCGGCGCTACGGTCGCCGGCTCCATCCAGGGTGTAGGAGGTCACGACGACTTCGCCGGTCTTTGTCTCGGGCTTTGCCGGGTCGGTCCGGCCGTAGACCGGGATGACGCCGACGGTCGCGGTGTAGTGCAGCGTTTTGCCGTTGACGGTGATGGTTTGCGCGGTGGAGGCGTCTGCCGGCAGCGTCGGCAGCGCGTCGGGCTTCGCGTCTTTTGTATCGGGCGCGGGTGTCGAGGCTTTGGCCGGGGGCGTGTCCGGGTGGTCCTGCGCGCGCACGGTGGCAGAAAACAGGACCAGGACGAGAGGGAAGGCGAGCGACGCGGCACACCGGCTGCGGGCGATGCGGAAAGAAGCCATGCGCCGAACATATCGCAGCCGAGCGTGCGGGCGAAGCGCTTTTACGCGAGGCGTGGAAATCGGCTTCCGCGTCAGTCGTTACCCGGCTGTTTTATAGTGGTCGCCGACAGGAAAAGGAGTGGGACCATGCCGCAATACTCGCGCAGGAGCTTTTTGCAGGTTGGCAGCGCTCTCACGCTGGCGGCCGTAGCGCCCGGGCGGCACTTTACGCTGGCCGCACAGGAGCCTGCGGCGCCCGCGGGTGAGCCGGTTCGTTTTGCCTCGATCGGCGTCGGGATCCAGGGGTCATCGCTTTTGCGGGCAGCCGTTACCCTGCCCACCGGCAAGTGCGTTGCCGCAGCCGACCTGTACGACGGGCGGCATACCCTGGCGCGTGAGATCGCGGGCAGCGATATCCGCACGACCCGGCGTTACCACGAGATTCTTGATGACAGGAAAATTGAGGCGGTGATCGTCGCGGTACCCGATCACTGGCACAAGCAGATCACGGTCGATGCGCTGGCCGCGGGCAAGGACGTGTACTGCGAAAAGCCCATGTCGCACACCATTGCCGACGGCGAGGCCATGGTGCGCGCCGTGCGGGGCGGCAGGAACTTTGTGCAGGTGGGGTCGCAGCGGGTGTCGTCGCAGCTGTTCCTCAAGGCGAAGTCGCTATTTGATGCGGGCGCGATCGGCGACCTGCTGCAGGTCGAGCTGCAGCTGGGGCGCAACTCGCCCGGCGGCGCGTGGGAGTACCCGGTGCTGCCCGATTTGTCGCCCGCGACGCTCGACTGGGAGACCTGGCAGGGCACGGTGCCGAAGAAGCCCTTCAATGCGATCGATTTCTCGCGCTGGCGCTGTTTCCACGAGTACGGCACCGGGATGGCGGGCGACCTGATGGTTCACCTGCTGACCGGTATGCAGTTCACCACCGGGATCAATGCCGTGCCGGACCAGGCGTACTCGGTCGGCGGCATTTACCGCTGGAAAGACGGGCGCAACATGCCGGATGTGCAGATGACCACCTTTACCTACGGCCACGTTCCGGTTTCAGTGCGCCTGACGATCGGAACAGAGACGCCGGAGGTGACGAGGGTTATGGGGTCGCACGGCATTATTGAGGTGACGAATAACTCGGTGATCCTGACGCCGCAGCTCGGGATCGATCGCTCGCCGGACTACGGGCTGAACGGCTGGCCTGCCGCCATGCACGCCGCTTACGAAAAGCAGTGGCACGCGGAGCACGACCCGGAGCTGGACGCGCATCCGCTGGACGAGGTGTCGGTATGGCACGGGCCGAGCTGGGACGACCTGCACCCGCACCTGACGAACTTTTTCCACTCGGTGCGTACCCGCAAACCGCCGGTTGAAGACGTTGTCTTCGGTCACCATACGGCTGCTGCGTGCCACATGGCGAACAGCTCGTATTTCGAGGGCAAGGTGCTGAAAGCGCCGGAAAAGAGCGCGTAGGCAAACCGGTTTGACCCGCGCCTGCGCGCGCCTTAGGCTGGAAGAAGACTGTGCAGCACCCCCGAGGCGCCCTATGTTGATCACCGTTACCGATCTTGAGCGCGAAGCACTGCCGTATAACACCTCGTTTCCGCCGGATGCGATCGAATTCGGCGGCGAGGTAAAGCAGCATGGCCCTCTGCAGGCCGAGGGCGTTGCCGAGCTGCTTGAAGAGCACCGCGGGCCACGCGATATCGTGCAGGATATCCGGGTCCGCGGAACGTACCGGGGCCATTTCGAGGTGCCGTGCGCCCGTTGCCTGGATGCTGTCGATTACACGTTGAAGAATGAATATGACGTACTGTACCGGCCGGTTGGAGTGGATTCGGACATCCGGGAGCACTCGATCGGGGCATCCGAGACGGAAATCGGCTATTATCAGGACGGTAGTCTTGTGCTTGAAGACGTTCTGCGGGAGCAGGTGCTCCTGTCCCTCCCCGCCCGGACGCTTTGCCGTGAGGACTGCAAAGGAATCTGCCCGCGTTGTGGGGCCAATCGGAATACTGATCCCTGCTCCTGCGAGGAAGCGCCTGCGGACCCGCGGTGGTCAGCTCTCGGAGACCTTCGCAGCAAGATCAAGACCTCCTGAATATTTGCCCAGCCTGGCCGTTTGCGCTAAGCCGGCCCTGATTTAAGGGGACGAGTCGCGGGCGTGGACCGCTGCTGGATTGTCGAAAGGATTTTGCCGTGCCTAACCCGAAACGCCGCCACTCCAAGGCCCGCTCTTCCAAGCGCCGCGCCCATGATTTTCTGACTGCTACCGGTCTCTCCGAGTGCCCGAACTGCCATGAGCGCAAGCTGCCGCATCGCGCCTGTGCCAAGTGCGGTACGTACAAGGGGCGCGCTGTGCTCGAAACCAAGGAAGCAAGCTAAGCGTCTCTCAAATCAGAATGTTGACCGACATCGCCGTCGATGCCATGGGTGCCGACAAGGCGCCGGAACCTGAGATCTGCGGGGCTATCCAGGCTGCCCGCGAACTCCCGGTCCGTGTGTTTCTTGTCGGCCCTGAAGACCGCCTCCAGCCCCTCCTGCGTGATGCCCTGCGCGGCGAAAAACTGCCGATCGAGGTGGTCCACGCAAGCCAGCATATCGCCATGGGCGAGAAAGCCGCGCAGGCTGTCCGCAACAAGAAGGATAGTTCCATGCGTGTGGGCCTGAAGCTGGTGCGCGAGGGTCGCGCCGCCGGTTTTCTGACCGCGGGCAATACCGGTGCTGCCATGGCAACCGCGAAAATGGTGCTGGGCGCGCTGCCCGGGGTCGACCGCCCGGCGCTTGCCGTGGTGCTGCCGACCTCCGCCGGTACCCCCTGCGTGCTGCTGGATGTGGGCGCCAATGTCGACTGCCGGCCGCAGAATCTTGTCCAGTTTGCCGTGATGGGCGAGCTGTATTCCCGGTCCGTGCTTAAAATCAAGCGGCCGCGCGTCGGGCTGCTCTCGATCGGCGAAGAAGAAGGCAAGGGCAACGAGCTTACCGGGGAAGCGTTTCCGCTGCTGAAGGCCCTCCCGCTGCACTTTATCGGCAACGTGGAAGGCCGTGACATTTACAACGGGCATGCGGATGTCATCGTCTGTGACGGATTTGTCGGGAATGTGGCGCTGAAGACCAGCGAGGGGTTGAGTCGGCTGGTGCGCGACATGCTGAAGGATTCGCTGCGGCGCACCGTAACCGCACAGGTGGGAGCGCTGCTTTCACGCAAGGCTTTCTCGACGTTCAAGCGCAAGATGGACCCATCCGAGTACGGTGGAACGCCGCTGCTGGGGGTTCAGGGCGTGTGCATCGTGGGGCATGGATCGTCGAATGACGTCGCCATTCGCAACGGGATCCGGGTTGCCGCGGAGTTCGCGCAGGGCGGAGTGAACCGGCGGATCGAGGCGGAACTGGCCCACTCAAGTTAAGATTCCAGCAAAAAGGCCGAATTCGCGGCCTTTTTGCTCGTTGTCACCCCGCTTACTGAGGGCGTGCGGCGGCATTGGCGTCCGCTGCCTTCTGCTGGTCTTTTTCGACCTTGCGTTCCTTCTTTGCTGCCTTCGCGTCTGCTTTGCTCGCGTTTTTGCTGCGCTTTTCCTGTGCTTTTGCAGAGTTTTCGTGCATTTTGTTATGCTGCGCTTCTTTGTTCAGGGTCGCGGCATTCTGTGCCGGGGCGTTCGGGTCCTGCCCACTCTGGGCAGCGATCACCGCGACAGGCAGCAGAAGCGAGGCGGACAGGACAAGCGTCGAAACGGTCTTCATCGTAAGGGTTCCTCTCTTTAGGTATGCGCCGAAGAGCGTACCTTTCAGGATTGGGATGCAGGCGGAGGGCATACTGGGGCTATGGCTCTGTACCTTGCGTTGGATGTTGGTGGAACGAAGACCTCGGCTGTTCTGGCCAATGAGGAAAGAGTGCTGGCGCGTGCCACGGCCGGCAGCATTAAGACTCTACGTGTGCTGCCTGCGGAAGCGGCTAGCAGTCTGCGGCAACTGCTCGCGCGGCTCGGGCAACCGGTTCAAGGGCAGGTGACACGGACCTGCATCGGTACTTCTGGTGTATCGGCGCCGGTCGTTACAGAATGGATGCGCGGGGCCTTTGCCGAGGCGGTCGGTGGCGAGTTGCTGCTGCTGGGCGATGAGGTGATCGCGCTCGATGCGGCGTTCCGGGGCAGGCGGGGCGTGCTCGCGATTGCGGGCACGGGCTCAAATATCGTGGGCCGGGCGAGCACGGGCGAGATGGCGCACACGGGCGGCTGGGGTCCGGCGCTGGCCGATGAGGGCTCCGGCCACTGGATCGGCACGGAGGCGCTGCGGGCGTGTTTTCGCGCGATCGATGAGGCGCCGCCGTCGTCGGCTGATTCGATCGGTCTCGACGGCAGCCAGATGGCGGCTTCGCGAACGGACTTACCGGCGCTGCTGGGCCGCGCGCTCGATGCTCTGCAGCTTGAAACGCGGGATGACATGATCGGCGCGGCAAATGCGCCGGGGTTTGCCTCGGCACTGCTGGTGCCTGTCGTCGTCGAAGCCGCACGGGCGGGCGACGCTGTTGCCGCCGCAGTGCTTGCGCGGGCAGGGCGGGACCTCGCAGGGCTGGTCACCTCGGTAATCCGCAAGATGGAGCACTTTGAGCGCGGCATGGCACCGTTGGTGGGGCCGCCCAAGGTGGCTTTTGTCGGCGGCATCCTGGCGAATATCGAGGAGGTCTACAGTGCCATGCACGGGGCCCTTCGCGAGCGCTTTCCTGGGATCGTGGTGCAGGGCACGGCGGTCGATCCGCTCGAAGGCGCACTATGGCATGCGCGCGGCTGCCCCAAAGCATAAGCGCGGCTTGCACGCGAGGGTGCAATCGTTTCAGATGGAAGGGCATGAGTACGCAATCACTCGCATTTCTTTTTCCAGGCCAGGGCTCACAGGTTGTGGGCATGGGCCGCGATCTCAAGGACAACTTTCCGCAGGCGCGCGCTGTTTTTGAGGAGGCGGACGAGGCGCTGGGTTTCTCACTGAGCAGGCTGTGTTTCGAGGGGCCGGAGGACCAGCTAAGGCTGACGGCCTTTACTCAGCCGGCGATCGTGACCGTTTCGGTTGCGGCGGACCGTGTGCTGCGCGCCGAGGGCATCGTGCCCTCGGTTGTCGCGGGCCACTCGCTGGGGGAATATGCGGCGCTGGTATCGGCAGGGTCGCTCGGGTTCGCCGACGCGGTGCGCGCCGTGCATGCGCGCGGAACCTACATGCAGGAGGCGGTGCCGGCAGGCAAAGGCGCGATGGCCGCGGTGCTGGGGCTTGCGGCACAGGCTGTAGCCGAAGCCTGTGCGAAGGCTGCGGAGGAGACCGGCCAGGTCGTTTCGGCGGCGAACATCAATGCGCCGGCGCAGATCGTGATCTCGGGAACGGTAGACGGGGTGGAACGCGCGGGGGCGTTGGCGAAAGCAGCCGGCGCAAAGCGCGTGGTGGCGCTGCCGGTAAGCGCGCCGTTCCACTGCGCGCTAATGCAGCCGGCGCAGGACCGCCTCGCCCCGCTGCTTGCCGGGCTCGAGTTCACGGACGCGCAGGTTCCGGTGATCCCGAACGTGCTGGCCCGCGCGGAGACAAACGCCGAAGTGCTGCGCGAATCGTTGGTGCGGCAGGTAACGGGCGCGGTGCGCTGGGTCGAGTCAATGGAGGCGCTGCGCGACGGCTTTGCGCCGGTGTACTGGATCGAGGTTGGCCCCGGCAGGGTGCTGGGCGGGCTGCTGCGCCAGATCGACCGCGCGCTGAGCGCGTTGAACGTGGAAGACACCGCAAGCCTCGGCACGACACGCACGGCCTTGGCAGCGCGATCAATAGAAGAGAAAGTGAGTGAATAGATGAAGACCCAGTTGCTCCCGATTGCCGAAGTGGCAGCGAAGCTCGGCGTGCCCGAGCGGTATTTCGAACAGGTAGGCCGGTATGGCGGCAAGGTCAAGCTGGGGCTGCTGGACGACCCGGCTTTTCCGCGCAAAGGCAAGCTCATCCTGGTCACCGCGACCACGCCGACTGTTTCGGGCGAAGGCAAGACCGTGACCTCGATCGGCCTGACGCAGGGGCTGGAGTACGTGCTGCGCGGCACCGGCAAGCGCGTGGTGCTGACCTCGCGCGAGCCCTCGTTGGGGCCTGTCTTCGGGATGAAGGGCGGCGCGGCGGGCGGAGGGCGCTCGCAGGTCGAACCGAGCGAGAAGATCAACCTGCACTTTCACGGCGATTTCCACGCCATTACCTCGGCGCACAACCTGCTTGCCGCGCTGCTCGATGCACACATTTTCCACGGCAACGATCTGCGGATTGACCCGGCGACGGTGACGTGGCCGCGCGCGCTCGACATGAACGACCGCGGACTGCGGCGCATTACCACCAATGTTGCCGGTCTGAAGAAAGACGGCACAGCGGCGCGGGAAGGATCAAACCAGGGGGCCGGCTTTGTGATTACCGCGGCGTCCGAGATCATGGCGATCGTGGCGCTGGCGCGCGACCGCGAGGACCTGCGCGAGCGCCTGGGCGCCATCATCGTGGCGGAAACCAAAGCGGGTGAGCCGGTGCGCGCGCGCGATCTCGAAGCAGTGGGGCCGATGATGGCGCTGCTTGCCGAAGCGATTGAGCCGAACCTGGTGCAGACCAGCGAGGGCACCCCCGCGTTTGTGCATGCGGGGCCGTTCGCGAATATCGCGCACGGAACGTCAAGCATCGTTTCGCAGGAGATTGGGCTGCGGCTGGCCGACTACGCGGTCAACGAGTGTGGCTTTGCGTCCGATCTCGGCCTGGAAAAGTACATGGACATCGTGACGCGGGTGTCCGGGATCGAGCCTGCCGCGGCGGTGCTGGTGACGACAGCGCAGAGCCTGAAGAACCAGGGGCAGGCGATGCCGGAGGAAGCAGGTAAAGACGACCTGGAGCGCGGCTTCGCCAACCTTGCGAAGCATGTTTCCATCCTGCGCGGCTTCGGGTTGCCGGTCGTCATTGCTATCAATCACTTCCCCAAAGACACGGAGGGAGAGCTGGCGCGACTGAAGGCCTGGTGCGATGGGAACGGGCTGCCGAATGCCTTTACGGAGGCGTTTACCCGCGGCGCCGAGGGCGCGGCAGACCTGGCCCGGGCCGTGCTGGCCGCGACCGATGGGCCCGCGCCGAAACTTACGCCCACGTATGCGCTTGAGAGCTCACTTGAGGAGAAGGTAGCAGCGGTTGCCACGAAAGTTTATGGGGCGGAGGGCGTGGACTTTTCAGATGCTGCGCGCGCCCAGCTCGCACGGTTTGCGAAGTGGGGTTTCGGCGGCATCCCGGTGTGCATTGCGAAGACGCAGTACTCACTCTCAGACGACCCGAAGCTGGCCGGCGCGCCCGTGGGCTGGCGCCTCAGGATCAACAACGCCGCGCTTTCTGCCGGAGCGGGGTTCGTGGTGCTGATCGCGGGCAACATGATGCTGATGCCGGGCCTGCCGAAGAGCTCGCGCGCGAGCGGGATCGATGTGGACGCGGAGGGCGAGATTGTCGGGCTGCGCTGAATGCAGCGGAGGAAACGCACATGCCTTACCTGTTAAAGAGTGAACCCGACAAGTACTCCTACGACAACCTGCTGCGCGACGGCGAGACGGTGTGGGACGGCATCAAGAACGCGCAGGCGCTCAACTATCTCGCCGCCATGCACAAGGGTGAAAAGCTGGTGATCTATCACTCGAACGTTGGCAGGGAGGTCGTGGGAACGGCCTCGGTTGTATCGGTCGACCCGAGCGACAAAAAGAACCCGGTGGTGCGCATCAAGCCGGGTAAGCGCCTGAAGAAGCCCCGGGCGCTTGCGGAGATGCGGGAGGCCGGTGTGTTCGCAGGCTCGATCCTTTTCCGGCAGTTCCGGCTTTCTGTCGTGCCGCTGTCAGACGAGCAGTATGACTGGCTGGTACACGGCTGAACCACTCCGGCCGCCTGGAGTTACTTCATAATCCGCAACTCCTGGCTGATGACCGAGCTGCACGTCTGCTGGATGCCGCCTGCCGCTCGGAGCTGCTCAATGAACCTGCCGAGCTGCATTGGATCTCTGCAGTCGACGCGCAGGCGCACATCGAAGGACCCGGTCAGAGCAAATGCCTCACGGACGCCGTCGATCTTGCGTAGGCGTTTTTCAAAAACCGCCATGCTCGTACCCGGCTGTAGCTTGATGTCAATGTAAGCCTGGAGGTGCAGACCCAAAGAAGCCGGCGAGATCTCCGTGGTGAAGCCGCGAATGACACCGAGCGCTTGCAGCCGATGCACGCGCTCGGCAGTAGCGTTTGCGCTCAGATGGACAATTTTCCCCAAATCCCGGTAACTGATCCTGCTGTTTTCGATCAGTGCGCCGAGGATTTTCATGTCAAGGTCGTCGCGCACCGCAGTTTCTTCTGTGTTGATGCCTGCCGAATGCATAAGCCGTGAGGAACGCACGAATTGGACCATAACGCAGAACTATTCTCCCTTGCGAGGTTTTTAGCATGATATTCCTCGGACTTAAAGGCTAGATACGGAGAGAACGCTGGTTCAACGATATCTGTAAGGAGTGAATATTATGTCGCAATGGGGCGGATGCAGCAGCGGGGCAGCGATCTGGAGGGGTCTTGCGCGTTCGGTATGTCTGGCTGGTGTACTGGGAGCATGCCTGCTTCCAGGGGCGCGCGCGTTCTCCGCTCCTGTGATTCCGGACACACCGGCCGGCCATACTCTGCAAGCGTGGCTCGATGCCTTCAACAGCAGGGATGCGGCGCGGCTTGCGGCCTTTAATCAACAATTCGATCCTGCTCCTTCCTTTCCTACTTCGGCTGGCTTCCAGGCGAGCACCGGTGGCCTGGACCTGCTTTCGATCGAGCGGAGCGAGCCGAGCTTAATCACCTTCCGCGTCAAGGAAAAGCTGAGCCCGAAGGTCGCTTTTGGGACGATGCAGGTGAATGACGTTAAGCCCGCGACGGTCAAGAGCTTGAGTGTTCGGCTGATTCCGCCGGGAACTTCAATCGACGACAGTCGACTCGACGCAGCGGAGCGGCACCGGGTGATCGCAGGGATTATCAAAGCCTTAAACGAGGGGTACATCTACGTGGACGGCGCCCAGAAGATGGACGCGATGCTCCTGGCGAATGAAAAGAACGGCACGTACGATAACGTGACGAGCGGAGGCGTTTTCGCCGCGATGCTGGTGGAACAATTGCAGGCCGTCAGTCATGACCATCACCTGTTCGTGGACTACGCGCCCTACAAGCTACCGCAGGACCTGAGCCATCCCGACGCTGCTGATCAGGCGCGTTTCCGGAAACAGATGGAGCATGACAACTGCACCTTTGAGAAGGTGGAAGTGTTGCCGGGCAACATCGGATACGTAAAATTTGATGCCTTTCCTCCGCCCGATATGTGCGGCGCGACTGTAGTCGCTGCGATGGGCTTTCTGGCGCACGTCGACGCTATTGTCTTCGACCTTCGCGATAATCACGGCGGCGATCCAGCCATGGTGCAGTTTCTGGCGAGCTATCTGTTTGACAACCATACGCACCTGAACGATCTCTACTATCGGCGCGATGACTCGACCACGCAGTACTGGACGCTACCCTACGTGCCGGGCTCGCGGCTAGGCACCCAACCGGCGTTTGTGTTGACTTCGCACAGCACTTTTTCAGGCGGTGAAGAGTTTACGAACGACCTGAAGACGCAAAAGCGAGCGACCATTGTCGGTGAAACGACAGGCGGCGGCGCACACCCTGTAGGCGGCGTGCGCATCGACGACCATTTCGTCCTCGGAGTTCCCGGTGGACGACCCATCAACCCAATCACCAAGACGGACTGGGAGGGCACCGGCGTGATCCCCGATGTTGCCGTTCCGGCTGCGGATGCTCTTGAAGCGGCGAAGAAACTGGCGGCGGCGAAAATTGCAGCCGTTTCGGCTGCGACGCAATAACGCCGGCGTTACGCTACACTCGACCTGTGCAGGTGCGGCGCCTACGAGCGCCGTTAAACGGGAAGCCGGCGCACATCCGGCACTGTCCCGCAGCGGTGATGGGAACGAACGCGACACGAGGCTACAACGCCTCACGCACTGCCTCGGCAAGGGGTGGGAAGCGGTTCGCCGGTAGGCCGCCCAAAGTCCGAATACCGGCCTGCTCGCCGCCAACGCAGATGCTGCGGGTGTGCGCCTGGGGAGACTTGCGCTTCGTGGAGTGAGCGCCGGGCTCGATGCTGTTCTTTGCCGCGCGCATGGTTGCGCGCGAGGAGAGCAGCCTGCGCACGGGTGGTTCCTTCGGATGCACCGCTTGCCATACAAGGAACCTGTATATGCCACAAATATTGTTACAAACCAGCGCACTTGGCTTTCCAAGAATGGGCGCCGCGCGTGAGCTGAAGTTCGCGCTCGAAGCATCCTGGCGCGGAGAGCGCACCGAAGACGAACTACAGGCGCCGGCCCGTGAACTGCGCGCCCGGCACTGGCAGCTGCAGCAGTCTGCCGGGATTACGAACATCCCCTCGAACGATTTCTCATTGTACGACCATGTGCTCGATATGCTGGTGGCTGTTGGCGCGACGCCGGAGCGCTTCGGCGCCGGCCCGGTAAGCCTGCAGCGGTACTTTGCCATGGCCCGCAACAGCCAGGAACAGACGGCCATGGAGATGACGAAGTGGTTCGATACCAACTACCACTACCTGGTCCCGGAGTGGTCGGCAGGGCTTGGCTTCAAGGCTGCTCCAGCCAAGGCTGTTGACGAGTTTCTCGAGGCGAAGGCCCTCGGCATCGACACACGCCCGGTTCTGCTCGGGCCCTGCTCACTGCTGCTGTTGGGCAAGCCGGTCGATGAGGGCTTCGACAGCTGGTCGTTGCTGCCGAGGCTGCTGGCCGCTTACCGCGACCTGCTGAGCGCGCTGAAAGCTGCCGGAGCGGCAAGCGTGCAGATCGACGAGCCGTGCCTAGCGCTCGACCTGCCCGCGGGCTGTGCTGATCGCTACCGCGAAGCCTTTGCGGATCTGGCGCAGGCAGGGCTGCCGCTGCACCTCACCACTTACTTTGCCGCTCTTGAGGAGAACCTGCCGCTGGCGTTCGCACTGCCGGTGGCGAGCGTACACCTGGACCTGGTGCGCGCGCCGGAGCAGCTTGCCGCCGCGCTGCCGCTGGTCAATCCGCAGCAGTCGCTCTCGCTCGGGCTGGTCGATGGCCGCAACATCTGGGTGAATGACTTCGACCGCAGCCGCGCGTTGATCGATCAGGCTGTCGAGGCGCTGGGTGCCGGGCGCGTGGTGCTCGCGCCCTCGTGCTCACTGTTGCACGTGCCGGTCGATGCCGCGGGGGAGACCAGGCTTGCGGCAGACGTGCGCTCCTGGATGGCGTTCGCCGTGCAGAAGCTGGCGGAGCTGCGAGCGCTTGCTCACGGGGCGGATAAAACGCCGGAAGAGCATGCGACGAATCGCGCGGCGATCGCTTCGCGCGCAGCTGCCGAGTCGAGCAGCAACATCGCGGTTCGGGCAGCGCTGCAGGGGTTGACCCCTGAGGATTACAGGCGCGCCGCGCCGTATGCGCAACGGGCGAAAGCGCAGGCCGGGTCGCTCTATCTGCCGTTGCTGCCGACGACGACGATCGGGTCGTTTCCGCAAACGGCGGAGGTGCGTAAGGCGCGCGCGGCATGGCGTGCCGGCAAGCTGTCGCAGGTGGAGTACGACAAGTTTCTCGAAGAGGAAACGGTGCGCTGCCTGCGGGAGCAGGAGGAAGCCGGGCTGGACCTGCTGGTGCATGGCGAGTTCGAGCGCAACGATATGGTGGAGTACTTCGGCGAGCAGTTGCGCGGCTTTGCGTTTACGCAGAACGGTTGGGTACAGAGCTACGGCTCACGCTGCGTGAAGCCGCCGATGATCTACGGCGATGTGTCGCGTCCGGCAGCCATGACGGTCCGCTGGAGCACGTTCGCGCAGTCGCAGACAGAGCACCCGGTAAAAGGCATGCTGACCGGCCCTGTGACGATCCTGCAATGGTCGTTCGTGCGCGATGACATCGCGCGCAGTGAAGTCGCGCGGCAGATTGCGCTGGCGCTGCGCGATGAGGTGCGAGACCTGGAAGCAGCCGGCATTCGCGCCATCCAGCTCGACGAGCCTGCGCTTCGCGAAGGGCTGCCGCTGCGCAAAAGCGGTTGGGACAGCTACCTGGAGTGGGCGGTCGATGCCTTCCGGCTCGCTACCTCAGGCGTGAACGAGAGCACGCAGATCCACACGCATATGTGCTATTGCGAGTTCGAGTCGATCCTGCCCTCGATCGCCGCGCTCGATGCGGATGTGATCTCGATGGAGTCCGCGCGGTCCAGGGGCGAGCTGCTGCACGCGTTCAGCCGGGCCGCTTACCCGAACGGGATCGGACCAGGGGTGTGGGATATCCACTCGCCGCGTGTTCCGCCGCAGGCTGAGATGGAAGAGATGCTGCGGAGCGCTGCCGCGGTGATCCAGCCCAGGCAGCTCTGGGTGAACCCGGATTGCGGGCTGAAGACCCGCGGCTGGCCCGAGGTGCGCGCAGCACTGCGGCACATGACGGGTGCGGCCAGGAGTACGCGCGCCTCGCTCCAGGTGAGCGCGAAGGGCTAAACAAAAAGAGCGCGGCCTGCGGGCTGCGCTCTTTTTATCTCGCTGGGGATGAAGGAACTTTAATCCGGGCCGACGTAGAGCTCGACGGGGGAAAAGCCGATTTCCTTCGTTTTGTGATCGACGCGGAGGAACAAGGGCGTTTTGCCGCCGTTGATGTTGACCCCCATGACGACGCCATTGCCGACGGTCTTGGTGATGTCGATTTTGTGCGTGTGGATGACCCCATAATCGCTCGACGGTCCCCAGTCTTTCTTGAAGTCGTTGAACGTGTAGCCGGTGTAGCGATCGGCGTGCTGCTTCCATTCGGGATCGTTGGTCCAGTAGGCAAACGCATCGGGCATATCGCCCTTTTCCACCAGCGAAAAGAAATGGTTGACGCGGTGCTGCTGCGGCCAGTCCCAGAAGACGACGCAGAGCACGGCAAGCAGGATCACAGCGCCGAGCGTCGCGAGAATGCTGTTGCGGATGAGGCGCGCGCGGTGCGCGTCGTAGCGTGGTGCGTCGAGCAGGGTCATGTGCGGGCCGGCCTCCTGCGTGTTTCCTTTTGCTTAGACACCCCCGGGCTGCTTCCGGTTCCCGCGGTCTGCAGGGTATCCGGCGCGGAAAGGCTGTAGGTCGTGGAGGCGCGCTCGCCGGCGCGCTCAAGCGCGAGCGCAATGAGCCGGTCGATCAGCTCGGGGTAGGGGACGCCGCTGGCCGCCCACAGCTTGGGATACATGCTGATGGCGGTAAAGCCCGGCAGCGTGTTGATCTCGTTGAGGTAGATGCGGCCGGAGGGGCCCGGCTCCATGAGGAAGTCGACGCGCGCGAGGCCGGCGCAGTCGCAGGCCTGAAATGCCTGGATGGCCATGGCGCGCAGCTGTTTTGACTGCTGCTTCGTGAGCTTTGCCGGGAGCACCAGTTCGGAACCTTCGCTCAGGTACTTGGCCTCGTAGTCGTAGAACTCCTTGACGGGCACGATTTCACCCACGACGGACGCCTCGGGCTTGTCATTGCCGAGCACCGCGACCTCGAGTTCGCGCGCCTTGCCGGTCCCCTTGCGACCGCCGCCGATAGCCTGCTCCACCACCAGCTTGCGATCGTAGCGGGCAGCCAGGGATAGCGCCGTTGTCAGCTCCTTGCGGTCGTGCGCCTTGCTGATGCCGACGGAGGAACCGCCGTTCGCCGGTTTGACGAAGAGCGGATATTTGAGCTCGCTTTCGACAGCGGCAACGGCTTTGCGCGGGCTCGCCTGCCAGGCCGAGCGCAGCAGCGTGACGTGCTTTGGAATGGGCAGCTTTGCCGAGGCGAACAGCCGCTTCATCACGTCCTTATCCATGCCTGCAGCGGAGCCCAGGACGCCGGAACCGGCGTAGGGAATGCCCGCGAGCTCCAGCAGGCCCTGGATAGTGCCGTCTTCGCCAAAGGTGCCATGGAGAATCGGGAGCACGACGTCAAGCCGCATGGCCTCGGTGTGTGGAGCGCCCGAGGTTTCGAACGGGATCAGCCCGGCGCCCGGTTGCGGAGGCATGACGGCAGCTTCGCCCCTGGCCAGCACCGCGGCCGCAGACGTCTGTCGGGGATCGCCGGCTCGGAGCGCCGGGGTTTCTGCTTGAGGGGCTGCGGGTTCCGCCAGCAGCTTCTCGGCCTCGGCAGCGGTAACCCACGCGCCCTGCCTGGTGATGCCGATAGGGATGATTTCGTACTTGCTGCGATCGATCGCAGCAAGAACGGAAGCGGCGGAAAGCAGCGAAACCTCATGCTCGCCGCTCCGTCCGCCGAAAAGGATACCTACGCGTAGTTTCTTCATGCTGCTTTTGATAGTAGCCGTGCACGTGAGGCCTGGCGGCCTTGAGCAGGAGAAACCATGTGCAAGCGTGATTCCTGTTTCGGGATGCTGGTTCATTTCAGTCCACGGGGGGCCAACGGTGTTGAAAAAGTGAAGTTTGCCATGGATGCGAAGCGAGCGGCTGCCGATACTGCGGATGGATTCGCACACGCGGCATAAAGAGCAGAACTCTCGCGTTTGCCATTCAATCCGTACTGCCTTGAGGAACATATGAGCTTGAGAAAACGGTCGGTAAGCAGCGTCGCATTCGATTTCGCCCGAAGCAAACAGGGTTTTTCGGGTATTTACATTCTTTTGGCAGCGTTGCTGGCGTCTCCTACGATATACGCAGCTCCTGCTTCGGCAACTACCGCGACAACGCTTGCTCTGTCCGCTTCGCAGGTCGCCCAAGGGACAGCTGTGACCCTGACGGCAGCCGTTGCTGCTTCCGCTCCAGTAAAGATAGGTCAGGTGAACTTCTGCGATGCGGCAGCGACTTACTGTACGGATATCCATCTTCTAGGCACGGCACAGCTAACGAGTGCCGGATCGGCAGTGTTGACGTTTGTTCCGGGCATCGGAACACACAACTACAAGGCGGTCTTTACCGGTACGAACAACACTGCGGCAAGCACCTCGAGCGAAACTGTGCTCGATGTGACCGGAGACTTTGCGACAGCAGCTACTATCACATCGAGCGGAGATGCAGGCAACTACACGCTCACTGCGAGTGTGGCCGGGTCAGCGTCAACGGTGCCAAGCGGCACAGTGTCTTTCGTCGATACGAGTAATGCGAACCAAGTGCTGGGGACCGCGCCGCTCGGAGTTGGGGCGACTACGCTCAACCTACTTAACTCTTGGAAATCGAATGGCGATGACGCCTACTCGGTCACAGCCGCCGACTTCAATGGGGACGGCCATCTTGACCTTGCTGTGACTAACATTCACCAAAGTTCACTAACCGTCTTGCTTGGCAATGGGGACGGAACGTTCAAAACGGCCCCGAGTGCGAGTTCGGGGGCATTTCCAACATTTCTTACTACTGGGGATTTCAATGGCGACGGAAAGCCAGACCTGGCTGTTGTCAGTGTGAATGAAAATACGGTGACGGTACTGCTAGGCAAAGGAGATGGAACCTTCATCGCGGGGCCTGTTCTGGCGACCGGAAGCCTTCCGCAGGGCGTATCGATTGGAGATTTCAATAATGACGGCAACGCCGATCTAGCGGTGCCTAATTACAGCGGTGAGACTGTGACAGTGTGGCTTGGCAACGGTGACGGAACGTTCACAGCAGCGCGTGACGTGCAGGATTCCGGTGGCCCAGTGGGGCTGGCGCTAGCGGATCTGAACGGGGATGGCAAGATGGACATGGTTGTCGCCAACTGGGACAGCGGCAATCTGACTGTACTGCTTGGCAACGGTGACGGAACATTTACGCCGATGACGGTCGAGCCGCAATCCGGTACCAATCCCAGCTCTATCGCCTCAGGAGATTTCAACGGGGATGGTAAGGCCGATCTGGCCGTGAGCAACTACGGCGACAATACGGCGACGGTGCTGCTTGGAAATGGCGACGGAACCTTTACCGCAGCGCCAAAGCTTACTCCAGGCAATGCTCCAGCCTCGGTGGCGCTTGCGGACTTCAACGGCGACGGCAAAGCAGACCTCACAGTTCTCAACTCGGGTAACTCGACTGTAGCGGTACTGCTGGGCAATGGCGACGGAACCTTCGCCGCACCGACAGCGACACCCAATGGGGGCTACCCGCAGGAGGTGATTGCCGGCGACTTTAACGGAGATGGCCTGGCGGACGTTGCCGTGGCCAACGATGCAAATGATGCAAACGGCCAGGCGGTCGTTTTTCTGACACATCTGGCGCAAACAGCTACCGCAAAGGTTAGCGGCGTTTCGCCTGCAGGCACAGGTACTCATCTGATCAACGTGAGCTATCCAGGAGACAGCATCTACGCTGCAAGCGTTTCCAGCACAACACCGTTAACGGCGGAGCCTTCAGCAACGCTGCTGTCGCTCTCTGTACCACCGACGGCAATTTATGGAAATCCAGTGTTGGTCAAGGCGTTAGTCACTGATAGTGCGACACAAGTTTCGGTAACGGGCGGGACCGTCACCTTTGCCGACCAGACTGGTGGATTTGGAATGCAAGAGGTAAGTGGCGGGATCGCGAACCAGTCCTATCTTCCACCTTCTCTTGGCACCTTCACGATTAACGCCAACTTTACGCCTCCCAATAACACGATGAACAAAGCTTCCGGGCAGGCAACGATCCAGATAACTGCGGCATTGCTCACTCTTCAAGCGAATGATGCGTCGCGCACCTACGGCACAGCAAACCCGCAGTTCACCGGGACCATGCCGGGAGCACTGAGCGACGACCAGCTCGTGGAGACCTTCAGTACGCAGGCAATTGCGGGTTCGCCTGTCGGGAGCTACCCCATCGTGCCTTCCATCTCGGGTACGGCAGCTGCGAACTACAGCCCGGTAGTCAAGAACGGCACCCTGACTGTAAATCCGGCGGCGCTTATGGTTTCGGCGGATAACTTGACACGCATCTATGGAACTCCCAACCCGACATTTACCGGCAAAGTAACAGGCAATGTCAACGGTGACACGTTCACGGAAGCGTTCACCACAACAGCGACGCAGTCTTCGCCGGTTTCGACATACCCGATCATTCCGTCGCCTGTCGGGGCTGCACTCTCGAATTACAAGCCCACGATTACAAACGGTATGCTGACGATCACCCAGGCAACGCTATCGATCAGCGCAGACAGTAAAACACGTGCGTACGGCGCAGTCGACCCACCGTTCACCGGAACCATGACGGGTGCTCTGCCTACAGATGCGGTCCAGGAAACCTTCTCGGCCGACGCGACACAATCCTCCGCACCGGGGACGTACAGCGTCACCCCGTCAGCAACGGGCCAGGCCATTGGAAATTACGTGGTCTCTGCAGCAAAGGGTGTTCTCACGATTACGGCGGCTCCGCTGAGCGCCTCCGTTGTCGATGTGACACGTGTCTACGGCGCTTCGAACCCCTCGTTTACCGGCAATGTAACGGGAGCGAGCAACGGAGACAGCTTTACCGAAACGTTCACAACAGACGCAACGCCACAATCATCTGCCGGAACCTATACGGTGACGCCTGTTATTCAGGGCACTAATCTGGGCAGCTACACGCCTGTTTACCATCCTGGACATCTCACTGTCCTGCCTGCGCCTCTGGCGGCAACCGCCGCGAGTGCAGCACGCCCGTACGGCGCGCCCAACCCGGCGCTTGCCGGCACACTCTCCGGTGTCGTCAACGGGGATGCCATCACTGTTGTCTACACAACAGCAGCCGGTGTTACCGACGCTCCCGGTCAGTATCCAGTTATCGCGACGGTGACTGGATCTAACATTGCAAATTACGCGATCACTGCAGGTCCTGGAGTTCTGACAGTTACAAAAGCAGGTACAACCATCACGCTTTCCCGGCCCACCAACACAGCGGCGAACGACGGATCGATCCAGTTGCAGGCACAGGTGCAGCCCTCGACCAGCGGCGTCCCGGGCGGTTCGGTCCGGTTCTTCAACGGTAAGGCGATGCTGGGAGAGGCGATCTTGCAGGGTGGTATCGCCAGCTTCGCAACGAGCCAGGTGCAGGAGAACTCGGCCAACCAGGTGATGGCCGTGTATCAGGGAGACACGAACTTTCTGCCCAGCTCCTCTGACGCGCTGCCGGTGGCGCCCGTCACGACAGACTTCTGGGTGGCGCCGAGCGTCGGGATGCAGAGCATCACGACTCAGGTCGGTACCAAGGCAGTGTTCGCGCTTCAGGCGAATCCAGGCAATGGCGGAGTTTACCCGGGCCTGGTCACCTTCTCGGTGACAGGTCTGCCCGCGGGAGCCACCGCCGTCTTCTCCCCGGCGACGCTTGCACAGAACAGCGGAGCACAAACCGTTACCCTGACCGTGCAAACGGCGGCGGGTAGCGCGACTGCCCCCGTGAGCGTTAGCAAGCGCGACCTTGGCGAGGACATGGGGAAAGCAGCACTTGCGCTGGTTCTTTTGCCCCTCGCCGCCTCGCGCCGGCTGCGTAAAACCGGCCGCGGATTAACTCTCCTGCTGCTGGTCGCGATCGGCAGCCTTGCAGGTGCCGGTTTTCTGACGGGGTGCGGATTCGCGTCCGGTGCCGCCTGGAACAGCAAGAACGCCGGTCCCGTTACGTATGACCTAACGGTGACGATGACAAGTGGAAGCATCGCCCATACGACCAAAGTAAGCCTAACCACGCAGCAGTAGCGAGGCAGGCTGTGGCGGCAACGTAAATGGCCGGGCGCATAGCGACCGGCCTTTTACGTGCCATGCACTGTTACGGATACATGCGGTTGAGTGTGCGGGCGAACGGGATGGTTTCGCGCACGTGGTCGAGTCCGCAGATCCAGGCGACGGCACGCTCGATGCCCATGCCAAACCCGGCGTGCTGCACGGAACCGTACCGCCGCAGGTCCAGGTACCACTGAAAAGCATCGAGCGGAAGGTTATGCTCCTCGATGCGCTGCTTCAGCAGATCGTAGCTGGCGATGCGTTCCGAACCGCCGATAATCTCGCCGTATCCTTCAGGCGCAAGCACGTCAACACAGAGTGCAAACTGCGGATCGGCCGGGTCGGGTTGCATGTAAAAAGCCTTCACCGCCGCGGGATAACGATGCACCATTACGGGACGGTCGAACTGGGACGAGAGATAGGTTTCGTCGGGCGAGCCAAAGTCGTTGCCGTACGCAAACGGCTGTTCGAGCAGGCCGTTCGCATGTGCCTCGTTCAGCATCCGTACCGCTTCGTCATAACGCAGGCGGGGAAAGGGCGCTTTTATAGTTTCGAGCTTCGCAACATCTCGGCCGGTGAGTACCAGGTCGGTACGGCGACGCGTCAGTACCCGATCCACGATAAAGCTGATGAAGTTTTCCGCTAGTTCCATCAGTTCGTCAAGCCCGGCGTACGTCATTTCCGGCTCTACCATCCAGAACTCAGTCAGGTGCCGTCGTGTTTTCGATTTCTCTGCGCGGAAGGTCGGTCCGAATGAATAGACCTTGCCCAGCGCAAGCGCGGTGCTCTCGATATAGAGCTGGCCGGACTGCGTCAGGAATGCTTCCTCTCCGAAATACTCGACCGGGAACAGCGTGCTGGTGCCTTCGCAGGCAGCCGGCGTCAGGATGGGAGGGTCGGTCAGCGTGAAGCCCTGCTCGTCAAGAAAGTCGCGTGCCGCCTTGATGATCTCCGCGCGAATACGCAGGATTGCCGACTGCCGAGGTGTGCGAATCCAGAGATGCCGGTTCTCCATTAGGAAGTCGACCCCGTGTTCCTTGAGCGAAATAGGGAAGGGTACGTCTTCCGGCACGCGTTGGATCACTTCAATACCTTCGACATCAAGCTCGTACCCGCCGGGAGCGCGCTTGTCGGCCCGCACCTTGCCGCGCACGGTCACGCTCGACTCCTGCGTAAGCCCCTTGATCGTCTCAAATACTTCGGTCGATACGGCAGCTTTGGGCACGATGCCCTGGATTGTGCCGGAGCCGTCGCGAAAAATAGGGAACAGCAGCTTGCCGCTTTCGCGCAGGTTGTAGAGCCATCCCCGCAGGGTAACGCTCTGCCCTTCAAAGCTGCCGAGTGATGCGATCGTCGTCACCGGCGATTCTGTAACTGACGATGTGGCTGGCGTCTCATCGGCCATTGGGAATGTCCTTTCCTGCAGCACCATCAAACATTGCAAAGGAGGCCCGTGCTGATTCGATCACTTGCGGCACGTCGGCTCCGTAAGAGTAGTGAATCTCAAGCACCCCCGCAGGGCCCTGCTTTGCCTGCTCCAGGCTTTCAAGCGCCTGAGTGAAATCAATCGTGCCCTCGCCGGGCCACAGGTGTGCATCGCGATCGGCATGGTTGTCGTGGAGATGGGAGGAGCGTAGGCGGTCGCCCAGTGTGGCGATGGCAGCCCCCACGCCATCGGCAAGATGCGCATGGCCAACATCGAGGCACACACCGAGTGTGTCGAGATGCCCGACGCTCAGGATCTCCATGAGGTGTGCCGGCGTCGTGACCTCGTTTTGAATATTCTCAACCAGCAGCGTTACCCCAAGTGGACGCGCATAGGTCTGCAGGTGTTCAAGCGCGGTCAGTGCGTTTTCAAGGGTGCGCGGGTTCCAGCTATCGCCACGGTCGCCCAGATGCAGCACCAGGTACTTGAAAGGAATCTGCTCGGCGGCTTCAAGCGCCCGCTTCACCTCGTCCATGGCGTCGATGCGCCGTGACTTATCCTGGTGGACAACGTTGACGGACGGCTCACCGCCTCGGCCGTTGTCGTAGTCGCTGAACAGGGGCGCGTGCATGGAGAAGGGCACGATCTGGCTCGCGCGAAACCAGTCGGCGATCTCGCGTACGGCGACTCGTTCGGTGTAATCAAAGTGCTGGCGCGACGCGAAGATCTCGATGCCTTCGGCGCCGGTGCGTGCCAGGCTGTCGAGCAGGCCGGGATGCAGGCGCGAGCGCAGGAAGACGTGAGTGGAGATGGCTTTGAGCATGTGGGCAGGAAGAGTTCCTCCGCTATCTTCTCATTTCCGTACAGAAGCCGGCTCACCGACATAATCGTCCTTTCAGTCGTGTATCCGCTGAACGGCAGTTTGCTCGAACATCAGATCGAGGTTCCCTGGTGAAAGAGCATCTGCCAGCGTCCTTCCCGGTACACCCAGACTGAACTGCGCCGCGCCTGTTTGCCGTCGGCGGCTCGGCTGACATACGTGGCCAGAGCGGCTTCCGAACCCAGCAGTTGTGCCCTGAACTCTTCCACGGCAATCGGCTGCGGCACCTCTGCGGCGAGCAGCGCGAGGATGCTCTCCCGGTCGTACAGGCGCCCGCTCTTGCCAAACTCCCGAAAGTCTTCCGCCAGCATCGCGGCTACCGCTTTCGGTTGTTTGCTAACATCCGGGTCTAAAAGTCGCTCTTCCAGCGCCAACAGGATATGAGCCAGCGTCTCGTTCATGCTGCTATAGGATGTTTACAAACACACCTCCACTCGCAACTGGAGCTCTGGTGACCAGAGAAAGAGCTTTTTACAAACCTGAACTCGATGTCCTGCGGTTTACCGCGTTCATGATGGTGTTTCTGCACCACATGCCGACTCCGAAAGGCATTCCGCATTTTGGGCTGCTGCAGCAGGCCGGCGGCTTCGGGGTCAGTGTGTTTTTTGTTTTAAGCGCGTATCTCATTACTGAGCTTTTGTTGCGTGAACGAGAGCGTTCGGGAACTGTCCATGTAGGGCGGTTCTTTTTGCGAAGGCTTCTACGCATCTGGCCGCTCTACTTCGCGGCGCTTGGCCTCGGCGTTCTGCTTGGGCATTTTGTGCATGCCTGGAGGTTTCCGGCTTCCGCGGCGTTATGGTTCACATTTCTACTAGGCAACTTTTGGATCGCCGCCCATGGCTGGCCGACAAGCGGCCTGACCGTGCTTTGGAGCTTATCCATTGAAGAGCAGTTCTATGCCGGCATTCCACTGCTTATCCGCTGGGGCGGTCGAGTTGCTCTCACGTGCGTAGGTGTACTCGCGATCCTTGCGGCGTATCCGACGCTCATTTATCTCGGCCGGCATGGTCGCCCTACTTGGGAGAACAGCCTGGTCAACTTCCAGTTTTTCGGGGCGGGAACGCTACTCGCTCTTGCGCTTCACCAAAGAACCTGGAAGATGGGCGCGGGCGGCAGACTCTGTCTTCTGTGCGTGGCGGCCGCTGCGTTTTGCTACGCCGGTCATACCCTGGATCACGCGAGCTCCCAGCCCGATACCCCATTCCTCCTGGTGGAGCGCTTCGCATGCGGTTTGACGGGAAGCGTGTGTTTGTTCCTGAGCTTCCTCAACGCGGACTTAAAAAAGTGGCGATTATTCATCCGACTGGGTCAGATGAGCTACGGCCTGTACGTGTTCCATTATCTGATCCTTTTCATCCTGTTCTACCCGTTGATCGCGGCTCCCCGGTTCCGGTATGCCATAAATTACCCCGTGGCGACCTCCATCATGTCATTCCTGATCACGGCCGGCATCGCGTGGCTCTCTTTCCATTATTTCGAGATGCCGATCAATCGCTTTAAAGAACGGTTCGCGGTGGTCAAGAGTGGGGCGGCAGTGGCGAACCAGACTGAGGAGCGTGCGTAAGGCGGTGCCGAACAACTCCTCCTGCATTTACCTGCACACTGCCGCTTCCGGGTTGAGCGCTTTCTGCTGAACGGCCATACACTTAGGCCGATGCGCATTACTCTTCGCTCCTACAGCAAGATCAACCTGGGTCTGGCCATCGGACCTGCTCGTGCCGACGGTTTCCACGCGCTGACAACCGTGTATCAGACGCTTGCGGCGCATGACCTGGTGCGGGTGGAACTGCTAGCGCGGCCGGGCATTTCGCTTTCTGCAAACGACGCGCGCCTGCCGCTGGACCGGCGGAACACGGTTTGGAAGATGCTGGAGCGTGCCCTTGCAGTGCCTGATCGCGCCGAACTGGGCGTGCGGGTGCACATTGAGAAACGGCTCCCGGTGCAGGGCGGCATGGGCGCGGGCTCGGCAAATGCCGCGGCAGCGCTGATCGGGCTTGAACGATTGCTGGCGCAGGCCGGGACCGTGGCGCCGCTGCCGGGGGCCGAGCGTCTGAGGCTCGCAGCAGAGGTGGGTTCCGATGTGCCGCTGTTTCTGTTGGGCGGCACCGTACTGGGGCTGGGGCGCGGTGAGCAGGTGGTGCCGCTGGACGATCTTGGCGGCCTGGACTCCACAGCGCAGAATCGGGATGCCGGACGTTTGGGTTTGTCGGCGAACCTGCCACAAGGGGACTCGAACGGCGCATGGGAAGCCGTAATGGCGCTCCCGAATACAGGTGTTTCGACGCCGGCGGCGTTTCGCGCCTGGGACGCGGGGCAGGCGGCCCTGGGTTTGACTCCGGACGGGATGACCGATAGACTAAGCAGGTTGAGTCGAGCTCTCGCATCTGCATATTGCGAGGAGCACGCAACCGGTGTCCTGTTTCCGACGAGTCGGAGCCAGGGCCTTGCGGGAACCCTGCTTTCCTCGCTTGTCCAGACCGGGATACTCCTAAACGACTTTGAAGAAGTCGTTTTCCGGCAGCATCCCTTTCTCGATCAAATCAAGCGTGTGCTCGCAGGCCAAACCTCCGGCGAGCAGGCAGTGTGCGCTGCGCTTTCAGGCTCGGGGTCAGCCGTATTCGGGCTGTACTCTGATGGCCGGGCGGCAGCAGCGGCAGTAGCGCGACTTAACAGGCTTGGTGTTCGCAGCCTGCGTACCCGTACTCTCGGGCGGGCGGACTACTGGGCCGGCATGATCATCCGCGAAGACTAGTTTCGCGCGAGCAGCGAAGGAGTGGCAGAGAGGACAGCCCCGCAGAACCGGGCGGGCAGGTTTTTTGGGCGATCGACTAATGGTAGGTCAAGTGCCTTTGACGCACTTTGTCTAGGTTCGAATCCTAGTCGCCCAGCCAGTTTGAGCACGATAGCGGAAGGTCGGGAAAACAAGCCCGACCATGAAAGCAACGGAGCGCCGAAGCCGGCAAGCAGGGAAAAACAGCCTTGCGATGGGGTGGAACGTGAAGCAGGATGCAGAAGAGCTTGTGAAGCAGGAAGACGGAACGCACGCGACGGAAAACCACGCGCGTGATGGACACGGCAGTCAAAAGCTGGCCGAGCGGAAGCGAGGCTCCCGTCTTCGAGAAGACAAGCGGTTCAGGATCTTTTCCGGTAGCGCCAACCCCGAACTTGCGGCCGATATCTGCCGTCATATCGGGGTCTCGCTTGGAGAAACCCGCATCCAGCGCTTCGCGGATGGTGAAATGCACTTTCAGCTTCTCGAGAACGTGCGGGGAGCCGATGTTTTCGTTGTGCAGCCTACCTCGAATCCGGTGGATCGCCACCTGGTGGAGCTGCTGATCATGATTGACGCGTTGAAGCGTGCCTCCGCCGGGCGCATTACCGTGGTGGTTCCGTACTACGGCTACGCCCGGCAGGACCGCAAGGACCGTCCGCGCGTCGCCATCTCGTCCAAGCTGGTCGCTGACCTGTTGACGACGGCTGGGGCGAATCGTGGACTGTTTATGGACCTCCACGCGGCGCAGATCCAGGGCTTTTTCTCGATCCCGGTCGATCACCTGTTTGCCAGTCCGGTGATGGTGAGCTACTTCCGCGAACTCAAGCTGCCGAACCTGACAGTGGTTTCGCCGGATGCGGGCGGGGTGGAGCGGGCGCGGTTTTTCGCGACCAAGATGGGTGCTCCGCTGGCCATTGTGGACAAGCGGCGCACCGACATTAACGTGACGGAGGTCATGCACGTGATCGGCGATGTACGCGGGCAAACCTGCCTGATCATTGACGACATCGTGGATACGGCCGGCACGCTGGTCAAGACGGTGGATGCCCTGCTGGCGCAGGGTGCAGTAGCGGTGTATGCGTGTGCATCGCACGCGGTATTGTCCGGGCCGGCGGTCGAGCGGATCGCCAACTCCCGGCTGAAGGAACTGGTCGTCAGCGACTCCATCCCGCTTTCGGATGCGGCGCGGGCTGAGCCGAAGATCACGGTGCGCACGATTTCCGGCCTGCTGGGCGCGGCAATCGAGAGCATCCACATGGAAACCAGCGTCAGCACGCTGTTCGGCTAAACCGGACGGCAGGCAGGCGCCGAGCAAAGGGAGCAGGGTCCGCTCAGTACGAGGGCGGCTGTGCCCGAAAGAAAGAAGGAAGCAGCATGGCAACAGCTGAAGTAGTGGATGCGGTCGCACGTGAAGGCAAGTTCAACAAAAACGCGGCTCGTCGGGTGCGCGTGGCCGGCAAGCTGCCGGGTGTGATCTACGGCGCGAAGGAAGCCCCGGTTGCGGTCGAGCTCGACCCGAAGCAGATGCTGCGCATTCTGCACTCGGAGTCCGGGCACAACACGATCTTCGACCTCAATGTTTCGGGCACAAAGGCCAAGGCGATGATCGTCGACTGGCAGTTCGAGCCGATCAAGGACCGCCTGATCCATGTCGACCTGAAGCGCATCGCGCTCGACAAGGCCATGCATGCGGAAGTGCCGATCGTGCTGACGGGCATCGCCTTCGGCGTCAAAAACGAAAATGGCGTGCTGGACCAGGTGCTGCGCGAGGTCGAGATCGAGTGCCTGCCGGGCGATATTCCTTCGTCGATCGAGGTGGATGTCACCGCGCTGAAGATTGGCGATGTCATTCGCGTGTCGGACCTGCCGCACGGCGGCAAGTTCAAGTTCATCACCGATGAAGAAGCGACCGTGGCCCACGTTTCGCTGGTGAAGGAAGAGGTCGAGACCACGGAAGCCTTGGCCGCGGCGGAAGAACCGGAAGTGGCGAAGAAGGGCAAGGGCGAAGCAGGGGCGGCGCCCGCAGCCGAAGTGCCCAAGAAGTAAGGGGGAGTCTGAATGCTGCTGGTCGTCGGGTTGGGCAATCCTGGCCCGGAGTACCAGTGGACGCCGCACAATGCGGGATTCCTGGCGATTGACCGGATCGCTGCAGCAGCCGGAGTGCCGATCGCGAACCGGCGAGGCAAGGCGTTGACCGGGAAGGTCCAGGTAGGTGGCCGCGAGCTGATGCTGGCGAAGCCGGAAACCTGGATGAATCTGAGCGGCGAGTCGGTCGCGGCGCTGGTGCGGGAGTTGCAGCTGGACCCCGCGCGAGAGCTGGTGGTGGTGTACGACGAGCTGGCCCTGCCGCTGGGAACTGTCCGGGTACGACCCGGCGGGTCCTCCGGTGGACACAACGGCGCAAAGAGCATCAATGCGCTGCTGGGCACGGAGAAGTGGGCACGGATCCGGATCGGCGTTGGGCCGGACGGGGAGTTGGGCAAAGGGCGGCGCGGCGCAGAGTACCTGCTGCAGCCAATGCGCCGCATGGAACTGGGGCTGCTTGGCGAGGCACTTGATCGCGCAGCCGAAGCAGTCGCGGTGATTGCCACCGAAGGGGTGGCAGCCGCGATGAACAGGATCAACCCGCGTGAGCATCCCCCCGGCTGAGCCTCGGGAGTGTTGGCGGCGAACAGCAATACTTAAGGTGGTCCGGCGGAAGCGCGGGCCTGGAGCGAGGGCAAGTATGGCAGAAGCAGCAGGACGTTTCTACGAAGTGATGTTTATCGTCCGTCCCGACGTGGCGGAAGAGGATGTCGATAAGCTGGTCTCAGGGTTCGAGACCACCGTGACCTCGGGCGGCGGGAACATCCGCTCGATTGAGAAGATGGGCCGCCGCAAGCTGGCCTATACCGTGCGCAAGTTCAACGACGGCAATTTTGTCCTGCTGACCATCGATGCCGATGGCAAGCTGGTGGCCGAGCTTGAGCGCCGTCTCCGTGTTTCCGAGCCGGTCATCAAGTTCCTCACGGTGCGCATGGATGAGGAAGAGAAGCGGCTGGACAAGGTCAAGGCTCTCCGGGCCGGCAAGGTCAAGCGTAGCGCGCAGCCTGCCGCGAGCACGGAACCCACACCGGCAGCACCCGCCGCAACAGCACCGGCCCCCGCGGCAGCGGAAACGCCGGCCCTGGCCTAGCAACCTGAGCAAGCAGAACGATCGCCGCGCTGACCAGCCGGCAGGAAGGGAACCGATCCATGGCAGACGAAACAACAGCAACCCCCCGCGCAGAGGCGCCCGCAGGCGCTGCGACCCCGAGCGACAATCCCCGTCCCAGCAGCTCAGGTCCCGGCGGAGGCGGTCCGGGTGGTCCTCGCCCGCCGCGCCCCGGTGGTGGCGGCGGCCGCAAGTTCTTCCGTCGCAAGAAGGTTTGCAAGTTCTGCGTCGAGAAGATTGAAGCCATTCCGTACCGCGACGTGCGCCTGCTGCAGCAGTTTGTCGCCGAGCGCGGCAAGATCACGCCTCGCCGTCTGACCGGGGTATGCACGACACACCAGCGACGGCTTACCCGCGCCATCAAGCAGGCACGCAATATTGCGTTGCTGCCGTTTGCCGCTCGCTACTAAACAAGCCCATTTTTGGTTCTGGAGAAGAAGCGCATGGAAGTCATCCTGAAGGAAGATGTGGACCATCTTGGCCACCGCGGCGACGTTGTCAAGGTCGCCGATGGTTTTGGTCGGAACTACCTGCTGCCGCACAAGCTTGCGATGCAGGCGACCGCGGCGAATAAGGCCGTCATCGAGCAGATGAAGGAGTCGGCGATCCGCCGTTCGGCGCGTGAAAAAGGCGAAGCCGAGCAGTTAGTGGCGCAGTACGATGCGCTGAGCCTGGAGTTCACCCGCAAGGTCGGCGAGAACGAGCAGCTGTTTGGCTCCGTCACCTCGTCCGACATCGCCCAGGCGCTTGAAGCGCAGGGCTATGTCACCGACCGCCGCAAGATCCACCTGCCTGAGCCGCTGCGGCAGCTTGGAGAGTTCCACGTACCCGTAAAGCTGCACCGCGAAGTCACGGCGCACGTCAAAGTCATGATCAAGAGCGACGCGCCGGAAGCGTAGGCCGCCGCATTCCAGCAGAAGCCGCCCAGCAGATTTCGGGCGGCTTCTGCTGTCTGCCTTATTTGTTTTCACTACCTTCCCGTAGTCGCGCCGCACAGGAGGCATCGCCTATGCCCAAGCCCATCGCCATTTATTACGAGCAGCCGCACTGGTTCAAGCCGCTCTTTGCCGAGCTCGAGCGCCGCTCCATCCCGTTCGTTAAGCTCGATGCGACGACGCATCGCTACAACATCGAGGACAGGCCGGAGCAGCAGTATGCGCTGGTGGTCAACCGCATGAGCCCTTCGGCGTGGAACCGCGAGCATGGCGACACCATCTTTTACACGCTCGGCTACCTCGACCACCTGGAGTCGCGAGGGGTTCGCGTCATCAATGGCTCCAAAGCGTTTCGCTCCGAGCTCTCGAAGGCGTCGCAGCTGTCGCTGCTCGACAGCCTCGGTATTGCGTACCCCAGGGCCCGCGTGATCCATCGTCCGGAACAGGCGGCGGCCGCGGCCGAAGGGCTGCGTTTTCCGGTCGTGGTGAAGCCGAACATCGGGGGCTCAGGCGCCGGTGTCAAGCGGTTCGATTCGCCTGAGCAGCTGGCGGCATCGGCAGACGCCGGCGAGTTGCTGTTCGGGCTCGATTCGACTGCGCTGGTGCAGGAGTTTATCCCGGCGCAGGGCGGCTTTATCGTTCGCTGCGAAGTGCTTGATGGCAAGTTTCTATACGCGATCAAGGTGCACACGACCGGCGAGACGTTCGACCTGTGCCCTGCTGATATCTGCCGCACGACCGGCGGCGTGGACCTGGACCGGGCAGCCTGCGCGCTCGACTCGCTGAAGTCGGGTATTCGCGTGGAAGGGTATGAGCCGCCTGCGACGGTCGTCGCGGAGGTTGAGCGCATCATGGCCGCGGCCGGGGTGGAGCTGGGCGGGGTCGAATACATGCTTGACGATCGCGATGGCGAAGAAGCCGTGCCGCTCTACTACGACATCAACGCACTGTCGAACTTCGTAGCGGATGGCGAACGCGTCGTTGGGTTCGACCCGTTCCTTCGCCTGGTGGACTGGCTTCGCGTCGAAGCCGCGAAGGCCAATGCCTCGCAGTGGCACGTCGAGAACGATGTCGCCCTCGGCATCGGGCAGACAGCAGGGGTGCGCTGATGCGTTATGGCTTCTGGATGCCGGTCTTCGGCGGCTGGCTGCGGAATGTAGAAGATGAAAAGATGGAAGCGAGCTGGAGTTATGTGCGCCGGCTCGCGCAACGGGCAGAACAGCTCGGCTACGACCTTTCGTTGATCGCCGAGCTCAACCTGAACGACATCAAGGGCGTCGAAGCGCCGTCGCTCGATGCCTGGTCGACTGCCGCGGCGCTTGCCGCTGTGACTGAAAAGCTGGAGCTGATGGTTGCGGTGCGGCCCACGTTCCATAACCCGGCGCTGCTCGCAAAGCAGGCTGCGAACATCGATCACATCTCAAACGGCCGCCTGACACTGAATGTCGTTTCAAGCTGGTGGGCGGATGAGGCCACGAAGTACGGCCTCCATTTCGACAAGCACGATGACCGGTACGCGCGCACGAACGAGTGGCTTGATGTGCTGAACGGCTGCTGGAGTCAGCAGAACTTCTCCTACACCGGCAAATACTACAACGTAGCCGACAATGTTCTTTCGCCGAAGCCGGTCAGCAAGCCGAGGCCCACACTCTATGCCGGGGGCGAGTCCGAGACTGCGAAAAACCTGATCGCCGGCAAGTGTGACGCCTACCTGATGCATGGCGACTCACCCGCGACCGTGGGCCGCAAAATTGCCGACATGCGCGAACGTCGGGAGCGCACCGGGCTAGGGCCAATGGTGTTCGGCGTAGCCGGTTACGCGATCGTGCGCGACACGGCAGAAGCCGCCCAAAAGGAAGTGATTCGCACCACGGACGTGCAGCAGTCGGCGCAGGGCTACAAAAACTACCAGCAGTGGATCGCCGGCTCGCAGCTGGAGCAGAAAGTCTCGCTTGAAGATTACTCGGTTTCGAACCGCGGACTGCGTTCCGGTCTCGTCGGCACCCCCGACCAGCTGAAAGAGCAGATTGCCGCGTTCGAGCAGGCGGGATGCGACCTGGTGCTGTTACAGATGTCGCCGCAAATGGAAGAGATGGAGCGGTTTGCCGAGCAGGTGATGTAGTCAGGTTTTCAGTCGTGTAATCGTAATTTGAGCGAAACCGCTCTAACTCTCGCAACAGGTTATTCCATTGGATTCACAGATAAGCAATGATGACCATGGTATGATGACCATAGTGAGGCGCAATATGCAGACGATAGCAGCGGGAGCATTCAAGGCCAAATGTCTTGCGATCATGGACCAGGTGCAGGCCAGGCGCGAGGCCGTGCTGATCACAAAGAATGGCAAACCAGTTGCACGCCTCATTCCGGTAGATGAAGAGAAGGACAACATTTTCGGATTTTATGCAGGCAAACTTGAGATTCACGGAGATGTCGAATCTCCTGCGATTCCGCATGGAGAGTGGAAGCGCCTAAAGTGATTGTGGCTGACACCTGTGTCGTTATCTGGCTTGCCGCGGACCCGAGAGTTTTGTCGAAAGCTGCTACAGAATCGATTATAGCGGCGAGGAAAGACAGCGGGGTTGCCATCTCCGGTATCACGCTCTACGAACTTGCGTGGCTCGTCCGTAATAAAAGGATCTCCATAAAAAACTCGCTCGAGGCATTTCTCGCGGAAGTGGAAGCTCGTTTTATTGTGCTGCCGATTACGGCTTCTATCGCGCGACTGGCGGTTGAGCTTCCTTCAGCTTACCCTGCTGATCCGATGGATCGCCTTATCGGAGCCACGGCACTCGAGCATCACGCTTCACTGGTGACCAGAGACAAAGCCATCCGCAAATCGAAAGCCATTCCTGTGATCTGGTAGCTACGAGAGAATTGTTCTAGCTTTTGACCAGCAGACCAGCACCGGCAACGGTGCTGAGGATGCCCGCGCTCTGCGCCCAGGTAAACACCCCAAATACCATCGGCTCGCCGGCCCAGTGGAGCGCGAACTGCCCGAGCAGTACCGTGAGCAAGCCTGCTTCAAGTAGAAAGAGCCCGGACGCGGACCTTCCGCGAACAGCTGCGGCAACTGCCGCCAGCGTGACCAGAGCATAGCCTGCCGCTGCCCAGGCCGCGACCGGAATCAGCGGCACATGCAGAGGCGTGCCATACAGTGCGTGTGCCACGCGATTGGTCGACACCACACCCCAGTGTGCCGTTGTGACGCGCCCCGGTTCAGCGCCCGCGGCAAAATAGTCGGCATGCACGAAAGCCAGCATAAGCCCAAGCGCGGGCAGCAGGCAGTCAGCCGCGCGGCGCAGCGGGATGCGGTGGGCAAGCAGGTAAGCTCCGCAGACCAGCACGGCCAACACCGCACCGGCGTAGAAGAAGCGCTCGTCCCGCACCGTGAGCAGCCCGAGCATCCACAGTGGATGAGCCAGGAAGTCGCGCCAGCCCTGCACGAACAGCAGCAGTCGCTCACCGACGAACAGAGAAACGCCTGCGAGAAGCGCCGCGGTCCAGATTCGGTCGGGAGGCAACCGGAGCCGCGTCGCCAGCCGCTCGGCCGTAGCAAAGGCGGCAAGCACACCGCAGCCCAGCAGCAAGCCCTGCAGTGAAAGCGAGAAAGAGAAGATATGTAGGGAAGGAAACACGAGGGCCCTGACGTGTTAAGGGCAAGGAGAAGGCACAACTGACCCGCGGGGCCGTACGCTGGCTTGCCGGTGAACCCGTCCTAAGACGGTGGGAACTCTCCGCGGCTCTTTAGGCATTCCGAACTGGCGGACACTGCGCACCGAGCCGATTGTCGAGTCGAGCTCCCTTGTTCAATGAATTATAGGTTCAACCGGCTTGACCAGACATACCTGCTTTGCAGGCCAGTCATGCTGTTCGGATGCTAGCGGCAGAAGCGCCTGTTGGCAAGCCCATGCCGCCTACACCAAAGTAAGTACTTTTCATAAGACGCGCCGAGACCCTGGCAAGTTGCAGAAACGCTGCATGAGTCAGCCTGTGCGGCGACGGTCTTCCAGCACTTCGTCGAGCAGGCCATTCAGCGAATGAGCGCGACTCCGCGTGCTTTCCTCTGTCCCCGTGACTGTATCCAGGCGGGATTGCGCCATCGACAACTCGTCCGCGATGTTCAGAGCGGAGAGCACGGCGACACGCAGCGAATCGACGGTGGTCCCGTGAGACGCGACCGCGCGCATCTTGCCGTCCACCAGGGCTGCCAACCGCTCGATGTACGCGGGGTTGTGCCCGCGCAGGTGATAGGTCTGATCATAGATGGAGACGGTGACGAACTCGCCTTCGCTGCGGGTGTTTTGCGCGCTCATGCCGCCTATCCCTCGACGTCGTCAAGCTGACGCAGCAGTCGTTCCACGCGGCCGCGGACCTGGTCGCGTTCTCGCCCCAGCGTGCGCGCCTCTTCTTCAGAGCGCTGCAGCTGCGTCCCCTGCTCGTCCAGCAGTTGCTGCAACGTAGCGGCTGTTTCCTCGGCCTTCTGGCGCTCGCGGCGTTCCGCGCGAACCAGTTCCACCATCCGTAGCACGCGCTCTTCGAGCGCGCCAAAGTCATCTGCCTGTTCGTGCTCGCTCGCATGCACCTGCGGAGCTGTCGACATAGGGAAATCTCCAGATAAAAGTATAGCGCGGGCTTTGCCGGGGCTGCGAAAGCGGGCTGAAATCGTCCTATGCACATTGAGCCAAATCGGCCCAGTCGCCGGGAACAAGTCAAGTGGAATCAATCGCTCCGCAACCTACCTCCAACCCGGCAGAGCGCCTGTGGGCCGGTTAGAATAGAAGAAGTATCCGCACGACGCAAAGCGACCTGTTGACAGGCCGCATGTGCCCCATCCGGATGCGACATACCCTATGGCAGACGATCAGAACTCCCAGCTTCCTCTTGGCGATGACGCGAATGGCAACGGTGGAGAAAACCCTACCGGCATCAATGCACCGGGCGCTCCCGGCGCTGCTTCGCTCATCTCCATCAACATTGAAGATGAGATGCGCCGCTCGTATCTCGACTACTCCATGTCCGTCATTATCGGGCGCGCGCTGCCCGAGGTGCGCGACGGCCTGAAGCCGGTGCATCGGCGCGTGCTGTACGGCATGCACGACATGGGGCTGCAGCCCAACAAGAAATACACCAAATGCGCCAAGGTGGTGGGCCACGTGATGGGCAACTACCACCCGCACGGCGACGCCTCGATCTACGACACGATGGTGCGCATGGCGCAGCCTTTCTCGCTCCGCTATCCGCTGGTCGACGGCCAGGGAAACTTCGGCTCGATCGACGGCGACCCGCCTGCGGCGATGCGGTACACCGAGTCGAAGATGGCCAAAATCACGTCCGAAATGCTGGCCGACATCGATATGGAAACGGTCGACTTCGTCCCGAACTACGACGAGTCGACGCTTGAGCCCGCGGTGCTGCCCGCGCGCATTCCGAACCTGATTGTGAACGGGTCGAACGGCATCGCGGTCGGCATGGCCACGAACATTCCACCGCACAATCTGACCGAGGTAGTGAACGCGACGATCGCGCTCGTGAATAAGCCGCACGGCGGCCTTGCCGAGGTGCTCGAGCATGTGCAGGGGCCGGACTTCCCGACCGGCGGCTTCATCTACGGCAAGAGCGGTATCGCGAACGCCTACCGCACCGGTCGTGGACGCTTCCTGATGCGCGCCAAGGCAGCTATCGAGCAAATTGCGGGTGGCCGTCAGGCGATTGTCGTTACGGAGATCCCGTACCAGGTCAATAAGACGAAACTGATCGAACGCATCGCCGAGTTATATCGCGAAGAAATCATCACTGACATCGATAAGGAAAATTTCCGCGATGAGAGTGACCGGGACGGTATGCGGATCGTCATCGGACTGAAGCGTGGCGCGGAGCCCCAGATCGTACTGAACCAGCTTTACAAGCACTCGCAGATGCAGGAAAGCTTCAGCATGATTTTTCTCGCGGTGGTCAACAACCAGCCACGCGAGCTGGCGCTGCATGACGCGATTCGCCACTTCATTGACCATCGCGTCGATGTGGTGCGCCGTCGTACTGCGTTTCTGCTGCGCAAGGCGCGTGATCGCGAGCATATCCTGCTTGGATACCAGATCGCGCTCGACCACCTGGATAACGTCATTCGCATCATTCGCGGTTCCAGTTCGCGGGCGGACGCGCGCGAAAACCTGTTTCAGTTCTTCTCCGGACGCACCGTCACCGTTCGCGGCAACGCGATTGAAGGCGTCACGCTCGACCCGGCAAAGTATCTCTCCGATGGCGTCACCATTCTGCCGGCGACGCTTGTGCTCAGCTTTCGCCAGATCGACGCGATCCTCGAACTGCAGCTCTATCGCCTGACGCAGATCTCGATCGACGAGCTGCTGCGCGAGCTTGGCGAAGTGCGAGCGAATATCGCGGAGTACGAGTCGATCCTTGCAAGCGAAACCAAGCTGCGCGCGGTCATCGTCAAGGAACTGGAGACAGTGCGCGACCAGTACGGCGATGCACGGCGCACACAGATCCTGGACGAAACCGCGGAGCTGCAGCTTGAAGACCTGATTGCCGATGAGCAGGTCGCGGTGACGGTTTCGCACTCACAGTACCTCAAGCGCACGCCCATCTCCATCTACCGGCAGCAGCGGCGCGGCGGCACCGGGCGCATCGGTATGAAGACGCGGGAAGAAGACTTTGTGCAGCAGCTCATCGTCAACTCCACACATGCGTATCTGCTGTGCTTTACCAACACAGGCCGCGTGTACTGGCTCAAGGTATATGAGATTCCTGACGTCAGCGCGGCGGGCAAGGGCAAGTCGATGGCGAGCCTGCTGAACCTGCAGCCGGGCGAGCAGGTGCGCAACATCCTAGCTGTGCGCAACCTTGAAGAAGAAGGCAAGTACATCTTCTTCGCGACGCGCAAGGGCACCGTAAAAAAGACGCCGCTGAAGGACTTCTGCAACGTCATGGCCCGCGGCATAATCGCTATTGGTATCGATGATGACGACGAGCTGATCGGGGTAAGCCTGACCGACGGCAACCAGCTTATCTTCCTGGCTACGCATGAGGGGCTCGCGATCCGCTTCTCTGAGAATGACGTCCGCTCCATGGGTCGTCCGGCATACGGAGTCCGCGGCATCGATCTGCAGAAAAAGGACTACGTGGTCGGTCTCGCGGTCACCCCAGCCGAGCGCACCAAGGACCAGGCCGGCGCGCAGAATGCTTCCCTCATCCTGACCGTGACGTCAAACGGGTTTGGCAAGCGTACCGATGTCGACGCTTACCGCCTGCAGACTCGTGGCGGCAAGGGCGTCATTAACCTGAAGACGAGCACGAAGAACGGCACGGTCAACGCCATTCAGCTGGTCGATGAAACGTCGGAGCTGATGGTCATCTCGCAGTACGGCAAGATCATCCGCATTGATACCAAGACGATCCGTGCTGCGGGCCGCTCGACCCAGGGAGTCAAGCTGCTCAATCTCGATCAGGAAGACAAGGTCGCGGCGGCAGTGGTGATTCCGCCGGAAGAGCTGAAGGATGACATACCGCCATTGTTACAGTAAGCAGCAAGTCTGTTCGCCGGCAAACGTAAGGCAGTAAAGTAAAGGCGCGGAGCTTCCGCGCCTTTGCCTGCGTTTGCCAACCTTTCCGGCGGGCCGGCTCTCTTTTTGTGAACAGGCCCTAAAACACTGTCGGTATGAACATTAGAGCTGACCCAAGCCGTCGTTTCCAGGTCATTCCGGGTGAGTACGTGGCGACCAGGCTGCCGAACGGAAACTGGCAGAGTAACTTCAATACGAAAGCGGGCTTTGTTTTTACGTCGTTCCGTCTCAAGCATCCTAAAGCTTAGGAATCAGGATTGAGGAGCAACATATGGCAGGTAAAGGTTTGGCATTAGTCACCGGTGCATCCAACGGCATCGGCTATCAACTTGCTTTACAGCTGGCGCAGCAGGGATACAATCTCATTATCGCCGGCAAGCAACAGGATTTGGTTGCGAAAGCAGCGGCAGACTTTAAGGCGCATGGCGTTGAAATTACCCCGTTCACAGGCGACCTGAGCAAGCCCCAGGCGAATGTGGATGTTTGGAACTTGGTGGAAGCTGCCGGTCGCCCGCTCGACGTGGCCTGCATCAACGCGGGTCTCGGTGTTGGCGGTGATTTCACGGAGACTCCGCTCGATCAGGAACTCGAGATTGTCGGCGTTAACTGCGCGTCCACGGTACAGATCGCCAAGCACGTGGTGAAGCACATGGTTGGCCGGGGTCAGGGACGCATTCTGTTCACGGCATCCATTGCTAGTGAAATGATCACGCCGGGCGAGGCGGTCTACGGCGCTTCCAAAGCATTCGTGATGCAATTCGCGAAGAATCTTCGGTACGAGCTGAAGGATTCAGGCGTGACGGTCACTGCGCTGCAACCCGGGCCGGTCGATACTAACTTCTTCAACAACGCCGGGGTTGCCGATACCAAGGTCGGCACTGAAGGCAAGAAGGACAGCGAGCCGGACGAGGTAGCGCGCCAAGGACTGAAGGCGCTCTTCGCAGGGGATGAGCATGTCTATTCTGCATCGCTGAAGACCAAGCTGGAGGGTGCCATGATGGGGATTGTGCCGGAAGGGGTGCAGTCTGCTATGCACAAGAGCATGTTGGAGCCCGCGGAAAAGTAGTCGCTGTCAGCTGAACTGAGAAGGGTGCTCGCGAGAGCGCCCTTTTGCTGCTTCCTGAGTCAGTAGCCGTCGATTTTTACTGGCATAAGCATGGCAATCCAATTAGACTGCCCGCAAAGATTCAAACTGCGGGGGCAAGCGCGTGATCTCTGTTGCAGATCAAGGGAACTCTCTGAACGACGACGGGGCGGCACCAGGCGCTCTCCAGCTGGTTTTCCTTACGTTTACTGCGCCGGTCCGGGCGTTTTCCCAGTTGGGATCGGGCAAAAGCTGGTGGATGCCCTACGTGCTGATCGCGCTCGTAAGCCTTGGTTTCGCCGTGACAGTCGGCAACCGGGTCAGTTGGGATACGGTCTCACGCAATGCCATTGCCAATTCGCCCAAGCAGCAGGCCCGTATGGACCAGGTGCCTGCCGCGCAGCAGGCGCAGCAGATGGTGCTGGTTACACGCATCACGCGTATTTCGACCTATATCGGGCTGGTACTGGGGCCGGTACTCTTCGCGCTGGTGATCGCCGCGATTCTGCTCGCCACTCTCAACTTCGTCCAGGGCGGTCATGCGCGTTTCGGTCCGCTGTTTGCGCTGTACCTGTATGCAAGCCTGCCGCAGGTGCTCAAACTGCTGCTCGCGAGCCTGCTGCTTATCGTCGGCGTCGGCACCGATACCTTTCAGATCAGCAACCCGGTCGGCAGCAATCCGGCTTTCTACCTCCAGGGTTCGGGTATGCCGCACTGGGCGCTCTCGATGCTTACCTGGGTGGACGTGTTTCTCATCTGGCAGCTGGTCCTGCTGGTGATCGGGTGCTCCATCCTGGCAAAGGTCAGCCGGGGCAAAGCTGCCGCAGTCGTTGTGGGCTGGGTACTGCTCATTATCCTGATGGGGGCGGCTCTCGCCTGAACTTTCGACAGAGCGTGAAAAAGGAAGGCGCTCAGGCCTTCCTTTTTTCACGTCCTCAGAGATTTAGCCGTTCCAGCGACGGAAGACAAGTGAGGCATTCGTTCCGCCGAAGCCGAAGGAGTTTGAAAGGGCATATTCCATTGGAATCTTCTCGGACCGGTTCGCGACATAGTTCAACGTGCAGCCTTCATCCGGTGTGTGCAGGTTGATGGTCGGGGGCGCTGTCTGGTTCAGCAGCGCGTAGACCGTGATGCCTGCTTCAAGTCCGCCGGCCCCACCCAGCAGGTGGCCGGTCATGGACTTAGTTGAGCTGATACGCAAAGTATGGTTCTGGGCATGCTCGCCGAAAAGATTACCGATCGCCGCGCTCTCGCTCGCGTCGCCCAGCGGCGTGCTGGTGGCGTGGGC
This sequence comes from Acidobacteriaceae bacterium, assembly GCA_965276625.1. GTDB lineage: Bacteria > Acidobacteriota > Terriglobia > Terriglobales > Acidobacteriaceae > EB88. Next base: position 182,718 of record CBDIBB010000002.1, on the reverse strand, counting down.
ATTCAGGTAGGCGATCTGGTCAGGGCGCAGCCCGGCCACTTTCAATGAGGCCTGCATGGCCCGCCGACAGCCGTCACCCTCCGGAGCCATTCCGGTGATGTGGAACGCGTCGCCGCTCATCCCGTAACCGACTACTTCCGCGAGAATCTTCGCGCCGCGCGCCTGGGCGAACTCGAGCGCTTCAAGGACCAGGACGCCCGCGCCTTCACCGACGACAAAACCGTCTCGGTCCTTGTCCCAGGGGCGGCAGGCGCCCGCGGGATCGTCGTTCCGCGTCGAAAGTGCCCGCATCGACGCGAAGCCACCGACAGACATCGGTGTAATCGCGGCTTCAGCACCGCCTGCGATCATCGCGTCCGCATCGCCCCGCTCGATGATTCTGAAGGAGTCGCCGATGGAGTGCGCGCCGGAGGTGCAGGCAGTTGAGGCAGTCTGGTTGGGACCTTTGGCGTTGTGCAGGATAGACACGTGGCCTGCGGCGAGATTGGCGATCGTTGCCGGGATGAAGAAGGGCGAGATCTTGCGCTGGCCGCCCTGAAGAAACGCGGCATGCTCACGCTCAATAATGTCGAAGCCGCCGATGCCCGAGCCGATGTGCACCCCGACCTGCTCCGAAATGGCGTCGGTGATTTCAAGGCCGGAGCTGGCAACCGCCTCGGCTGCCGCCGCAACGCCAAGGTGAATAAACCGCGACATTTTGCGCGATTCCTTCTTGTCGACGAACTTCAAAGGGTCGAAGCCCTTTACCTCGCCGGCAAAGGTCACGGAGAACCCGGTGGTATCGAACGCCGTGATCGGCGCGATGCCACTGCGTCCAGCCTCCAGATTACTCCAGACCTCCGGCGCGGTATTGCCGTTCGCGCAGACCATCCCTACGCCGGTTACGACGACTCTCCGTGGCTGCCAGGGCAAAACTACTTGCCGCCTTTCGCGTGTTTCTCGATGTACTCCGTCGCGTCCTTCACGGTCTTGATCTTCTCCGCGTCTTCGTCCGGAATCTCGAGGTCGAATGCTTCTTCAAACTGCATGACGAGCTCAACCACGTCGAGCGAGTCAGCGCCCAGGTCTTCCTGGAACGATGCGCTGGGCGTTACCTCTGCCTCATCTACCTGCAACTGCTCAACGATGATCTGCTTAACCTTCTCTTCAACCGCCGCCATGCCTGTCTCCTCGTTTGTTTGTTCCTGGTGCGTCCACTTACTCAAGGCACACAACCCCGCCCGCCCCGAAACTCCAAGTCTACCGGCGGTACAGGGCAGTGTAAAGAGATGCGTCCTGAAGGCCCGCCGATGCGGTATTCGGCTGCTGATTCGCCTTTTCTTCCCGCATGGTGGCACACTCGCTTTATGTCCTCTTTGCTGTTTCTGTTCGTTGCTCTTGTGGCTGGTGCGCTGGCCGGGTTTCTTTTCGGGCGAAGTGCCGGCGCGCAGGCCTCCCAGTCCGCCCGGGCCGGCGATCGCCTGGAAGCCGAGCGACTGCTCGCGGAGGAGAGGCAGGCTTCTGCCCTAGCGCAGGAGCGCTCTCTGTCTGCTGAGCGCGAGCGGGAACGGGTCGCCGGCGAAATCACATCGGTTCGCAGCCAAGTGGTCTCTGCTGCTGACGCGCGGGCGAGCGCCGAGTCGGCCCTCGCTGCTGCCGAGGCAGAAGGCCGTTCCCGTGCCGATCAGCTGCGGGAAATGCGCGACCGCCTCGCCGCTGCGGAAGACCTGACCCTCACCCTGCAAAAGGAGCTCAGGACGACCAGCGCCTCGCTCGAAGGTGCCCGCAAGCAGATTGAGATCGAGACCGCCGAAACGGAAAAGAAGCTGAAGCTGCTTGCCGACGCTGAGGAAAAGCTGGGAAACCAGTTCAAGGTGCTCGCCGCGGATATCTTCCGGGAAAAGTCTCAGCGCTTCCGCGAGGAAAATGAAACAAGTCTAGGCACTCTGCTCAACCCTTTGAAGGAGCGGCTCGGCGACTTTCAGCAGCGGGTCGAGGCATTGCGCGACGACGGCATTCGCGGCAGGGAAGAACTAAAGCAGCAGATTGGTGACCTGAAAGAGCTGAACCAGCAACTTTCCTCTGAGGCTAGCAACCTGGTGCGCGCGCTTAAGGGCTCGTCAAAGACCCAGGGCGACTGGGGCGAATTTGTACTGGAGCAGATGCTCGAGAAGTCGGGATTGCGCCGCGATCACGAGTACCGCGTACAGACCAGCATGGCGGGCGCTGAGAGCTCTCGCGCGCGGCCGGATGTGATCCTCAACCTGCCCGGCGGCCGTCATCTCGTCATCGACGCCAAGGTCTCGCTCGTGGATTACAGCGCGTATTGTGATTGCGAAGACGAAACCTCCCGCGCAGCCTCGCTCACGAAGCACGTCGGGTCCGTGCGTTCGCACATCAGGGAACTTTCCAGCCGCAACTACCCAGGCCTGTATCAGCTCGAAAGCATGGACTTCGTCGTGATGTTCGTGCCCATCGAGCCGGCATTTCTGCTGGCCATTACTAGGGATGGAGCCCTTTGGCAGGAGGGATGGGACAAGAACGTTCTGCTGGTGAGCCCCAGCACACTGCTGTTTGTGGTGCGAACAGTGGCCCACCTGTGGCGGCAGGAACGCCAGCGCAGCAATGTACAGGAGATCGTGGATCGGGGCGGTGAGCTGTACGACAAATTTGTCGCGTTTACGAAAGACCTCACCGAAGTCGGCAACAAGCTGCAGGACGCGCAAAAATCTTATGACAGCGCCTACAGCAAGCTCGCGCGCGGCAAAGGAAATGCGATTCGCCAGGTGGAGATGCTGCGCACTTTGGGAGCGAAGGCAAGCAAGCAGCTACCGAAGGATCTGACCGATATGGCCGGGGTGGATGTCCCCGGCACAATGCAGGAATCATTGCCGCCGGGTGCTGCGAATGCGATTGAGGAAGAAGGTTTGTTCCAGTAAGCCCCTGGCAATATTTCGTCATGCCCGCTGACCCAGTGAACTAGCGGACATTGGAATTACTGCTTCTGCCCACCGGTTGACCCTGTGTGGCTGCCGGTCGAGTGCACCCCTGCTGTGCCGCCCGGCTGTTCTCCGGCCATGTCGCTTGCCTTCTCAGCGGCGCCCTTTTGTTCTGACCCGCTTACATTGCCGTGCAGCAGCTTCTCCTGCTCGCCTTTCGATGCGCCCGCGGCCTGTGTGTCCTGCGGCGCCACCGGCTCAACACTCGTGGGCGCGGCCTGTGCGCTGGAAGTGTGGTTCTCGTGGACAGGCTTCTTGTCCAACGAGTGCTGACTACTGTCGTGCGGATGAATCTCGCTCATGATGTTTTCCTCGTTCTTCCGCAGTTAGGATGCGTGGCACGAGCCCCTGACTTCAGCGGAACTTGTCGTAACGCGCGAACGTTTCGGTCAAATCAAGGTAGATTGGCGTGTTTTCTACTGCGAATCTCACAGTCTCAGTCAACGAAGCGCCCGAGCTGACTCAGGCTCGCCGTGTCTGCGGGTCGATGACCCAGATATTCGGGATACCCATGCGTCCGTAGTCGCGCAGTTTTTTAGAAAGCTCGGTAAAGCTCTCGGATGGCGACAGGATTTCCATGACGATCAAAGGCGGGTCGACCAGGGTTTCGGGCCATGCTTTCGCGGCACCAACAACTACATCGGGCAGGCGCACCTGGTTGGGCGCGACTCGCGTGCGCATCCAAAAGCTGACAGAACGCCCCACTCGTCAATGTGGCGCTCAAACCATGCGCCGATAATGAACTGCAGGCGTCCGTGAATCGACATGACCACTGGCTTCTCCTTCATCTCGCCGTCGACGAACTCAACATCCGGGTCGGGAACCGGGCCACTCAGGTACTCCTCTATCGTTATCGTCGGGATCATTGCGGGAACTGCGGTTGTTGCCATAACGCCTCCCATCAGCTTTCCGTCTCTTCAGCAAGGATAATCCTGTCCCCTGCTGTGTGCGCTTCGGTTTAGCCGCCCTTCAGCGTGAAGGCTTTGCGCAGCCGCGACCATGTCACGGGCAAGGCCTCCGGCAGAGTGCGGGTCTCGCCCAGGCTGGTCAGGAAGCTCGTGTCCCCGATCCAGCGCGGCACCGCGTGCAGGTGCAGGTGTCCGGCGACGCCGGCGCCCGCGGCCGCGCCAAGGTTCAGGCCCAGGTTGTAGCCGTCGGGCCGGTAGGTCGCGCCAAGCGCCTGCTCGGCCCGCTGCGCCCACTCCATCAGCTCCGCGGCGGTTGCAGGCGGCAGCCCGGCGAGCGACGGGCCATGCTCGTACGGCACCACCATCACGTGGCCGGAGTTGTACGGGAAGCGGTTGAGGCACACGAACACCCGCTCACCCCGGCACACCAGCAGGGCCGCGCGCTCGGCGTCATGGGCCGGCATTCCATGCGCGATGGCGTAATCGGTTGAAGCCAGCAGGTTGCAGAACACGCAGTCCAGGTCGCCGGGCCATGCCCGCAGCTCGGGCGGTACTCCCTTGCGATGCTCCGGCGCCTCGCCTTCCCGCTCCGCCGCCGCCTTTTCTCCGGTGATGTAGCTGTACCGCCAGGGGGTCCACAGGTGCTCCATGCGGCGAGTATAGAGCGCGATTACCGGCGGCGCGGCTTATCCACCGTTCGGAGCTTCAGGTAGTGGAGGCGCCGCCTTATACTTGCCCCATGCCTGCAGCACAATCCAGCACCTTGCCGCTTCATTCCATTCTGGAGCAGCGGTTCGGTTTCCGCGCCTTTCGCGCGAACCAGGAAGCAGTGTGCCGTGCGGCGGTCGATGGCGCGGACGTGCTCCTGGTCATGCCCACCGGCGCCGGCAAGTCCCTCTGCTACCAGCTGCCTGCGCTTGCGCGCGGCGGCACGGCGCTGGTGATTTCGCCGCTCATCGCGCTCATGGACGACCAGGCAGCGAAGCTCGCCGCGCTCGGTCTCAACGTGGCGCGCATCCACTCCGGCTTGTCCCGCGATGCCGCGCGAGAAGCCTGCCGAGGGTACCTGGACGGCTCGCTGGACTTCCTGTTTATCGCGCCGGAGCGGTTGCGCGTGCCGGGTTTCCCGGAGATGCTGGCGAAGCGCAAGCCGGGCTTGATCGCCATTGATGAAGCGCATTGCATCTCGCAGTGGGGGCATGACTTTCGGCCGGACTATCGCACGCTCGGTCAGCACCTGCGCAGCCTGCGGCCATCGCCCGTGATCGCGCTTACCGCAACCGCCACCACGCAGGTACAGGACGATATCGTGGCTCAGCTCGGCCTTGGCGATGAAGGGCGCGAGCCTGCGGTGTTCATCCACGGTTTCCGGCGCGACAATCTCGCGATCGAAGTTGTCGAGGTGCCCAAGGCGAAGCGCTCGGCCTTTGCGGCGGAGCTGCTCGCAGACCCCGGCGCTCGACCCGCGATCGTGTATGCGCCCACGCGCAAGGAGGCGGAGATGCTGGCCGGCGAGCTGAGCCGGTCATTCCGCGCCGCCGCCTACCATGCCGGGCTCGACCCGGAGCACCGGGAACGCGTACAGCGGGCGTTTCTCGGCAGCGAGCTTGAGATCGTGGTCGCGACCGTAGCGTTCGGCATGGGGATCGACAAGGCCGACGTACGCACCGTGATCCATACCGCGCTGCCGTCGACACTCGAGGGCTACTACCAGGAGATTGGCCGCGCAGGCCGCGATGGCGAGCCTTCGCGCACCATCCTGATGCACTCCTTCGCCGACCGCAAACAGCATGACTTCTTCTTCGAGCGGGACTATCCGCCGGTCGAGCGGCTGGACGCTGTCTTTCGCGTCTTGACCGAGGAACCGGCCCATCGCGAAGAACTGCCGGAGCTGCTCAAGAAGGCCCGCATGCGCCTTGAGCAGGATGAACTCGACAAGGCGCTTGAAAAACTGCTGATCCATGGCGGCGCGGTACTTGATTATGAGGGCTTTGTGACGCGCGGGCATGACCGCTGGCGTAAGCCCTACCTGGCGCAGAGCACCCATCGCGGCTCGCAGCTGGAGCGGGTGATTCGCTTTGCGGAGTCCGGCGAGTGCCGCATGGTGCAGCTGGTGCGTCACTTCGGCGATACAGAAGACGGCTCCGAGGGCTGCGGTATCTGCGACGTGTGCGCCCCGGGCGCTTCGCTCACGCAAACCTCCCGGCCGCTCGACGCGTCGGAGCTGCGGCTGGCGCATACCGTCATGGCCGCGCTCGGCGGCTCCGGCTACGGCGGCGGCTCGAAGTCTACCGGCAAGCTCCACAGTGAGCTGTGCGCGAAAAACGGCATGCCGCGCGATACGTTTGAGGACCTGCTCGGTGCACTCGCGATGGCTGGCTTCCTGCGCATCGATGAAGCCAGTTTTGAGAAAGATGGCCGCACGATCCCGTACCGCAAGGCCAGCCTGACCCATGAGGGCGCGAGCTTCAGCGACCGCGATGCGGAGTTTGTCGTGATGCGCGAGCTCAGCGGGAGCGCCGCGGCATCGGCAGCCGGCAAGCCGTCGCGTAAGGCAGCCGGTCGTCGCGGCGCGGCAGGGAAGTCCGACCAGCCGCTGACGGGCGAGGCGGCGAAGATTGAAGACCGCCTGCGGGCCTGGCGCAAGTCGGAAGCGCAAAAGCTCGGGCAGCCTGCCTTCTGCGTCTTCACTGATCGCACCCTGCGCGCGATTGCGGAAGATCGTCCACGGTCGGAAGATGACCTGCTGACCGTGGCCGGTCTCGGCCCGGCGAAAGTCGGCAAATTCGGCGAGGCCATTCTGCGTGTCTGCAGCGAATAGGGCGGCTGTATGTGAACATGCGGTTTAGATCGAGCGATATCGGGAGAACACTGATTGACACCCCTTGACGCCGCCCCTATCATCTCGGTAGTGGGCTTGACCGCCCATCATCACGAGCCCAACTGCGAGAGCTCGGCCTGCACGTCTTCCTTCTTCCGGTACGACCCCGAGCCTGAATCGCTCTCCAGCGGTTCCCCTCGCCTTCCCCCGGCACCTGGCAGGCACAGGCGGCAATTGCAGCATCCGGACGGTCCTGTCCTGTATCTAAACACTTAGAGCAGCCGGACGTGATGAGCAGCGCGGCAACGTACTGCACCCGCTCTACCCGCTTTACCCCCGGAACCGACAAGTCATGGCCGACGCCCCAAATCCCACATACTCCGAGAGCACTCCTCTGAACACCGAACTCGAAACCCCTACCCTTGAAACCGCCGCGACTGAGTCTGAAGCTCAGCCGATCGAATCCACCCCCAACACGGACGCTGCTGCCGTCGTGCACACAGCAACCGCGCAGTCTTCGTCTCCCGGTTCCGACGAAAACGCAGGCGAGAGCGACGACTTTACCGACTTTGCCGCCGCGCTTGAAAGCTTCGATCGCGAGCAGGCCGCGGAAGCCGCTTCCCAGCAGTTTGACGACAACATCGTGACCGGCACCGTGGTTAAACTCACGGACAAGGACGTCGTCGTCGATGTAGGCCTCAAGAGCGAAGGCCGCATTCCGCTGGAGCAGGTTCTCGATGCCAATGGCGTGTCCAAGCTCAACCCCGGCGACTCTGTTGAAGTGGTCATCGAGCGCGAAGAAGCTGAAGGCGGCTTCCTGCTGAGCTACGACAAGGCCCTGCGCCACCGTGTGTGGGATGTGATTGAAAAGGCCGCGAACGACAAGACCCCGGTCACAGGTACGGTCCTTGGCCGCGTCAAAGGCGGCGTTACCGTCGACGTAGGCATCAAGGCGTTCCTGCCCGGCTCACAGCTGGAGATTCGCCCGGTCCGCAACCTGGATGCCTACATCGGCACCCAGATCCAGGTCCGCATCATTAAGCTGAACAAGAAACGCGGCAATGTCGTGGTTTCGCGTAAGGAACTGCTCGAAGAAGAGCAGACCGCCAAGCGCGGCGAGACGCTTGAGCATCTGGAAGAGGGCTCGGTCCTGACCGGCGTGGTCAAAAACCTTACCGACTACGGCGCCTTTGTTGATATGGGCGGCATCGATGGCCTGCTGCACATCACCGACATGAGCTGGGGCCGCCTGACGCATCCGCGCGACCTGGTGAATGTCGCTGACGAGATCCAGGTCAAAGTCCTCAAGTTCGACAAGGATAAGCAGCGCGTTTCGCTGGGCTTCAAGCAGCTGACGCCTGACCCGTGGCTCGATGCTGTCGAGCGCTATCCGGTGGGCGCCCGCGTCCGCGGCCGTGTTCTGTCGGTCACCGACTACGGCGCGTTCGTCGAGCTGGAGCAGGGCATTGAAGGCTTGGTCCACGTCTCGGAAATGACCTGGTCCAAGCGCATGAAGCACCCGTCGAAGATGCTGAAGCCGGGCGACGAAGCGGAAACCATCGTGATCAGCGTCAACCCGAGCGACCGTCGTATTTCGCTTGGCATGAAGCAGCTGCTTGAAAATCCGTGGGAGAACCTTTCCGATCGCTACCCGACCGGTGCTGTCGTTGAAGGCCGCGTCCGCAATCTCACCGACTTCGGCGCCTTCATCGAGATTGAAGATGGCATCGATGGCCTGGTACACGTCTCGAACCTGAGCTGGACCAAGCGCATCAAGCACCCGTCTGAAGTCCTGAAGAAGGGCGAAAAGCTGCGCGCCGTGGTTCTGGGCGTTGAGCCGGAGAACCGCCGTCTGTCGCTCGGGATCAAACAGCTGGAACCTGATGTCTGGGAGACCTTCTTTGCCCAGCACCGGGCAGGCGATGTCGTTCATGGCAAGGTGCTGCGCACTGCGCAGTTCGGGGCGTTTATTGAGATCGCGGAAGGCGTGGAAGGTCTCTGCCACGTATCGGAAGCGACCGATGGGCAGGGCTCGCCGGTCAACCTGGAAGCAGGGCAGGAGCACGAGTTCAAGATCATCAAGATGAACCCGGAAGAGAAAAAGGTCGGCCTCAGTCTTCGTGCGGTTGGCGAAGAAGGCAGCCGCGCGGACGTGGAAGCCTACAAGCCTCCCGTCTCAAGCTCGACCACCACGCTCGGCGACCTGATGAACTGGAAGCGCGACAAGTAACCGCATAGTACTGAAAATAGGCGTCACCCTGAAGAGGGTGACGCCTATTTTCTGCATAAAAGTAGCTCTATTTGCCGATGTGGAAGTCGATCGTTACTTTCAGTTTCGTGTCGAATGAGCTGATGAGTTTATTCTTGCTCTGCTCGTCCTTGTAGCGGGCCCAGATTTTGTAATCGGTATCGGCCGGGAGCTGTCCGAAGCGGTAGCTTCCATCTGCGGTGGCAATGAACGTCTTGACCACGTTGGTCTTCTGGTCCTGCAGGTACACAATGCTGCCCGGCAACGGTGTGACGCCTGTCGCCAGCACCTTGCCTTCGATTGTCTTCGCCGCTGTCTGTGCCTCAGCACTGGGAGCAGCAGAGACGAGCATCCCTGCCGTGCCGCCGCATAGAATCAGGGAAAGTGCAAGGCCGGGTGCTCTCGCATACCAGTGTCTCAACGGTGCCGTTGTTTGTTCACGCATCGTTCTCTACATTACTCTTCTTCGTTGCCCATCTGCGGCTCGTCTTCGTCAATCTCCTCGTCTGCCCGCGCCAGCTCAAGCGGCTCCGTCGCCACGATTTCAAACTCGGTGCCGCACTCGTCGCACGTAACCGAATCGCCTTCTTCGATATCTTCGGTGTCGATATCCAGAGCGCTGTCACATTCAGGGCAAAGCATGTGTTCCTCCGAAATAGATGGTGGGGTATAACGTTGTGAACGACAGCGACCGGGCCATTGCTGTCGGATTGCGGATGTTCACTCCGGCTTGCCTTCGATTCAAGACAAACCCCTGTTTCAGGCTAGAGATGCGCCAGGCGCTCTCCAGGAGACTCTTTACGATGCAGAAAATCCAGGTATCGCTGCGCGCCGCCTCCACCCTGCTCCTCCTTGTCGCTGCAAGCGGGAGGGGTTTGGCTGCACACCCCCTTTCTGACGGCGGAACCCGCGATCTGGATGCCAGTGGCGCGCCGATCGCCGGGTTACCGGCGGACGCGAAAATCGAGGCAGCCCTGCACAGTATTTCCGCTGAAGCAGTTCGACGGGACATCGCCGCGCTCGTCGCGTTTAAGAATCGCTCCACGTTGTCGACGATGACCCCTAACCTGCCGCCGCATACCGGCGCGGCCGCCGCCTCTGACTGGCTTTTTGCGCAGTACACCGCCATCAGCAAGACCTGTGGAGGCTGCCTTGAGGTCAAGCGCGACACTTTTACCGAGCAGCCTATGAGCCGCATCCCGGTGCCGACCACCATCACCAACGTCTATGCCGTGCTCAAGGGGACAGACGCGGCCCAGGGCAGCCGGACGGTGCTGGTCACGGGCCATTACGACTCGCGTGTGAACGATGTTGAGAACACGACCCACGACGCCCCGGGCGCGAACGACGACGCATCCGGCGTAGCCGTTTCGCTTGAATCAGCCCGCGCACTTGCGAAGCTGCACTTTCCGGCAACCATCATTTTCGCGGCGGTCGCGGGCGAGGAGCAGGGCTTAAACGGCAGTCGACATCTCGCAACTTTCCTCAAGAGCCAGGGCGTCGACGTCGAGGCCGCGCTGAACAACGACATCGTCGGCGGCAACACGACGCCCGGCGAACAGGGGCAGGACAAGCAGGCCGTGCGCCTGTTCTCTGAAGGTATCCCGTCCACGGCCACGCCTGAGCAGGTGAAGCAGATCGCGGGGCTCGGTTACGAGAGCGACTCACCCTCGCGCGAACTGGCTCGCGCCATCACCGGCATTGACTCGACGTATTTCGGCAACGGGGCCGCGCCGTCTGCCGGAACCGGCGACAAGGCTGCCTACTTCCACCCGGTGCTCGAGTTTCGCCGCGACCGCTTTTTGCGCGGCGGTGACCATACTTCCTTCAACGCGCAGGGTTTCGCGGCGGTTCGGTTTACGGAGTGGAGGGAGGACTTCAACCACCAGCACCAGGAAGTGCGCGTGGAGAATGGCGTGCAGTTCGGCGACCTGATCCAGTATGTCGATATGGACTACGTCGCCCGGGTCGCGCAGCTCAACGCGGCAGCGCTGGCAACGCTGGCTGCCGCGCCGCCTCCGCCCACTGATGTGAAGGTCGTGACCAGTAATCTCGACAACAATTCAATTCTGAAGTGGCAGCCCGGGGTGGGCGCTCCGGCGGACACACGCTACCAGATCCTCTGGCGGGAACTGGCTTCACCCGACTGGCAGTTCTTCGCGGATGCCTCAAAGTTCGGCTCCGGCAATACCGCGACCCTACCCATATCGAAGGACAACGTGATCTTCGGCATTCGCGCGCTTGATCCCGAAGGGCACGCCAGCTACGCCGTCGTGCCTTACCCGGTGCGATAAAGCATCGCCGCCGCAGCGGCCCGCGCCCGGAACCTGCGACAATACCTGCATATGCCGCCGTCCTTCCGTTCCAGTGGAATGCTCGCCTTCCCCGACTTTCGCGGTTTTACGCGAACGCTGATCGTCTGGAACATCGGGATTTACTTCGTTTTTCTTCTGCTGCACCTTGCCGCTCCGCTGCTCGCGGCCCAGCTGACGGCGCTGTTCTCGCTTACCCCGGCGCTGGCGGCGCACGGCTACGTCTGGCAGCTGCTTACCTACTGCTTTCTACACGTGGGGCTGCTCGGGACAGCGCTTGAGCTGCTTTCGCTGTGGTTTCTCGGCGCGTTTCTTGAAGCAAACCACGGTGCCCGATGGGTCGGCGAACTGTACTTTGTGGCGGTACTGGGCGCCGGGCTTACCGCCGTGGCGCTGGCCTTTGCCACGGCCCAGAGCGGCGGACTGCACACGGCCGGGATCACCGGCGCGTTTGGCGGCATCTTCGGGCTGCTGATCGCCTTCGCCGTGCTTTACGGCGACCTCCAGTTCACGCTGTTTCCGCTGCCCATTACCATGAAGGCGAAGTACCTGGTCGCCATCTACATGCTGTTTGCCCTGGCCCAGATGTTCGGCGAAAACCGGGTCTACGCGCTGGCTCAACTGGGCGGCGCACTGGCCGGCTACCTGTATATCAAAGGCGCGCCCCGTCGGGGTTTTACCGCTGCCACCGGCCAGAAATACTTCAACATGCGCAACGACTATTACCGCTGGAAGCGGCGCAATGCCGCGAAAAAGTTTGAAGTGTACATGCGCAAGCAGAACCGGGACGTGCACTTCGACAGCGAAGGTCGCTATGTCGATCCCGACACTGGCCGACCGACCTCCGGACCGCAGCCGCCGGGCTCACCGCCGGGCAGTCGCGATCCCAACGACCGCAGCTGGATGAATTAGGGCATTTCCGCCAGGCCGCCGGGTGCGATGCTCCGTTGTCCTCGGCGCGAATCGCCCCGGCGCGGTATTCTGAATGCTGTGCTGCCCGAACGCCCGGCAGCAGCCGCCGCCACCCGGCGCGCTTTCTTCAGGAGATATGCGTTGACGTTTCGGAACTTTTTCCTGCGCCCGGCCCTTCTTGCCGCCTGCGTTCTTTCTGCTTTCACGCTCCACGCCCAGGTTACCGCTACGGCTCCCGCGGTCAGCGGCGTTTCCGAGACTGAGCGCTTCGATATTTCGGGCGGCGCCGCATACTCCCACTTCAACCCGGGCTATGCGCACCAGGTGCGCGCCACTAACCTGGTGGGCTGGCAGGGTTCCGTGACAGGCTGGTTCGGCACCCTGTTCGGCCTGGAAGCTACGGCTCGCGGACTGTACGGCAACTACGACATCCCGACCTACACCTACAATAATGCGGGTGCGTCAGCCCAGCTGCCGGCAACCTCCTCCATGTCCGAGCACCTGTTCCTGTTCGGCCCATCGTTCCGCCTGTACCAGTCGCCTAAGTACACCGCAGGCATGCATGTGCTTGTCGGGGGCACCTACGGTTCGTTTGACAGCGGCTTTAAAGGTACGGGCATACAGCCTTTCCAGGTAGGCGTTTACAACAGCCAACTGGCTTCGGCTTACGCAATCGGCGGCTGGGGCGACTACAAGCTGACCCCGAAACTTGCTGTCCGATTTACGGGCGACTACCAGCCCACGCGTTACTCGGCTATTGGGCAGAACGAGTTTTTTGGCGCGGTTGGCGTGGTCTATAAATGGGGACGCCGCAAGTAGCCATGCCGGTGCCGGGCGAGCGCGTGCTGGTGCTGCTGCGCGGCATCAACGTGGGCGGCCGGCACGTGGTGCCGATGGCCGACCTACGCCGGCTATTTGTCGAGCAGCTCGGATGCACTGACGTTGCGACTTATATCCAGAGCGGAAATATTGTATGTACCGCCGGGCCTAGGCTGGCGGAAGACAGCATCGCCGCAGCGCTCACCCTGCGCTTTGGATTTCCGATTCCCGTCGTGCTGCGAGGCTTGGCGGAGCTGGACGCCGCAGTCAAGCGCAACCCTTTTGCAGGAGAGGGATCGGACATCGCGATGCTTCACGCGGTTTTTCTTGCGGAGCCGCTTGCTCCCGCAGTACTGCAAGCGCTTATGGCACGGTGCGCTGGTGAAGAGCAACTTGTCGCGCAAGCGCGCGAACTGTTCCTGCTGCTGCCGCATGGCGTAGGCCGGTCAAAGCTCGCGCTCGCGGTTACCGCGCCTTCTATGCCCGGCAACCCCACGATGCGGAACTGGAAGACTGTCCTCCAGCTCCACACGATGCTGACGGCCTAACTTTTCAGCACGGTCCTGATATGCAACTCCCGCAGTTGCATATCGCTGACCGGCGTCGGTGCGTCGACCATCAGGTCGATAGCTTTCGCGGTCTTTGGGAACGCGATCACCTCGCGCAGGCTGCCGGCCCCGGCCAGGATCATCACGATCCGGTCGAGACCAAGTGCGATGCCGCCGTGCGGCGGCGTGCCGTACTCGAGCGCCTCCAGGAAGAAGCCGAAGCGGGCCTTCGCCTCTTCCTCGTCCATGCCCAGCGCCTCGAAGATCTTCGCCTGCACATCCTTGCGGTGGATACGGATCGAGCCTGAGCCGAGCTCGATTCCGTTCATAGCGACGTCATAGTAGCGCGCACGAACCGATGCCGGATCGCTGGTAAGCCGGTCCATGTCGCCCTCGTGCGGCGAGGTGAACGGGTGGTGCGAGGGCAGCCAGCGCCCGGTATCCGCATCCTGCTCGAACATCGGGAAGTCCGTGACCCAGATCGGCAGGAAAGCGGCGCTGCCATCAATCTTGCCGGTCAGCCGCTCCGGGGCGTAGACCACGGCATCGGTTACCGCGAACGCGCCGTGGCGGTCCGCGTACTTTTTCGCGAGCTCCACGCGGAAGTTGCCGGCGGCGGAGTAGACCGCGATCTCGCGCTCGGAGAGCCGACCTCCGGACTTAGTATTGGAGCCGCGCGCGGGAGCCGTGGCGTCTCCGGCAACGATGACGAGCAGATCATCGGAAGCAGCCTCGGCAAGCGTGCGAATTTTCATAACGGCGTCCGGGAAGCCCTTCTCCAGGCGCTTGAGGTCGTCGATATACTTCACCGCGCCCTTGCGACTGTCAAACAGCGGCTTATTTTCGTCGCGCTCCTTGCGGGAGAGCTCTCCCACCCTGGGGATCCGCAGCGCGACGACCGGCAGGTCGCCAGCGATGGCGAGTGTCGCCAGCTCTTCCGCCGAGAAGACGTTCTTTACATCGGTCAGGCCGGGCAGGCGCAGGTCGGGTTTGTCGATGCCGAAGCGGCGCATCGACTCGTCATAGGTGATCTGCGGGAAGGGCGTCGGCAGCGTAATACCAACGGCTGCGAACGCTGCCGAAAGGAAACCCTCGACCGTGCGGAAGATTGTTTCCTGCTGTGGAAACGTCATTTCGAGGTCGATCTGCGTGAACTCCGGCTGGCGGTCGGCGCGCAGGTCCTCATCGCGGAAGCAGCGCGCGATCTGGAAGTAGCGGTCAAAGCCGGAGATCATCAGGATCTGCTTGAACAGTTGCGGCGACTGGGGCAGCGCGTAGAACTCGCCGCCATGCACCCGGCTCGGTACAAGATAGTCACGGGCACCCTCCGGGGTCGAACGCGTCATAAACGGCGTCTCCACCTCGTAAAAGCCTTCGCCTGAAAGGTATTGCCGCACCGCGAGCGCGACCTTGTGCCGCACCTCGAAGTTGCGCTGCATCTCGGCGCGGCGCAGGTCGATGTAGCGGTACTTCAGGCGGACCTCTTCGTTCGCAATGGCGCCTTCGGCGGGAGAGAAGGGCGCCAGCTTCGCGTCGTTGAGCACCCGCAGTTCCTTCGCGACGATTTCGATTTCGCCGGTTGGCATATTCGGGTTGGTCGCACCCTCACCGCGCAAACGCACAGTACCGAGGGCTGCCACGACATACTCGGGTCGCACGTGCTCGGCCTTGGCGTGGCCTTCAGGGCAGATGTCCTTGTCGAGCACGATTTGCGTGATGCCGTAGCGGTCGCGCAGGTCGAGGAAAATGAGGTTGCCGTGGTCGCGCCGGCGATTGACCCAGCCGAGCAGCACGACTTCCTTGCCGGCGTCTGCCGCGCGCAGTGCGCCGCAGGTATTGGTGCGTTCAAGTGTTCCTAAGTGGTCAAGCAAAGTTCGTTTTCCTTAGTCCTGGACGGACGGGCGGCGCGGCGCCGGATTCCTGATCAGTGGGTCTCAAGCGCGCGAGTCTGCTGGCCGGCCTGGAGCGAGGCGACCTGTTCTTTTAAGCGCTGCACATCTGCCTGCAGGTCGAGCTTGGCGCCGATCTCCGCGAACCCACGTTCCATGGCAGAGCGTAGGCTGTTCACTTCACCGCTCAGGCCATAAACCTTATCGTGCAGGCCGGAAATTTCGCCACGCAGGCCGGAGATATCCTCGCGCACCTGCGCGAAATTCGCAGCTGTTTCTGCACGGAACTGCTGCGCCTCTGAGCGGACCTGAGAGATTTCGCCGCGCACCCGTGCAAAGTGCGCGTCGGCTTCTTGCCGGGACTGCGTGGATTCGCCGCGAAGTTGCGCGATATCCGAGCGCAGCGCTTCGACGTCGCCGAGCAACTGATCGATGTCGGCATGGGTCTCGGTGCGGAGTTCGCGGAACGAGGGAGTCAGGAACTCTTCCGGCGCTTTCTGGATCGAGGCGACCGAATCTGACATTAGCCTGATATCCATGCGGTTTCCTTTCCCTCCAATCCATCCATGGTACCCGCCGGTAAGCTGCGGCGTCCGTCCAATGTTCCGCTTGCCAGTTCCTGCCGCGGAACTTTAGTTTGCTCGCCGCTCGCGAAATCCTTCACCGTCAACACGCCGCTCGCGCTCTCATCTTCTCCCAACAGCACGATCTTCTTCGCGAGCTTGTCGCCAACCTCAAATGCCTTCTTCACCCGCCAACTGCCATCCCCGAGCTCGACGCGCAAACCTTTTGCCCGCAGTTCCTTGGCCAGCTTCAATGCGGCGGGGTTCTGCGCCTCGCCGATCGGGGCGATAAACACGTCTGCTTTGACGCCAGCCGCGACACCGGCAGCCTGCGACTGCAGCGTCAGCACCAGCCTGTCCAAGCCGATGGCAAACCCGATCCCCGGCGCTCTTGGACCGCCCAGCATCTCTGACAGGCCGTCATACCGTCCGCCGCCCAGCAGCGCATTCTGCGTGCCGAGGCCCGCGTCGTGCGTAAACTCGAAGGTCGTGCGCGTGTAGTAGTCCAGCCCCCGCACCAGGCGCGGGTCAACCGTGTACGCTACGTCGCACGCATCGAGTGCCGCTCGAACCGCTGAAAAGTGGGCAGTCGAGGTCTCGTCCAGAAAGTCCGCAATCTTCGGCAGTGCATCGATCTTCGGCTGGTCTTCGGGAACCTTGCAGTCCAGCACCCGCAGCGGATTCGTATCAGCGCGGCGCCGGCAGTCCTCGCACATCGTTGGCGCCATGTCCTTCAACGCCTCACGTAAAGCCGCGACATACCGGGGCCGATCCGCGGACGAACCGACTGAATTGATCGCGAGCCGCCAGCCTTCGATGCCAAGCTCGCCGAGCAGCGTCGCCAGCATCTCCAGCACTTCGGCATCGCGCAGCGGGCTTTCGGAGCCGGCGGTAACCGGCCCGATCACTTCCGCGCCGATCTGAAAAAACTGGCGATAGCGGCCCTTCTGCGGGCGCTCGCGCCGGAACTGCGGGCCCATGTAATACAGCTTCTGCAGCAGCCCGGTCTCTCCCAGCTTGTGCTCGATGTAGGCGCGGACCACGCCGGCCGTATTCTCAGGTCGCAGCGTCAGCGATTGCGCCTTTTCGCTCGCAGCCCGGGCGCGGTCCTCCCAGGTGTACATTTCCTTGGCAACAACATCAGTTTCTTCACCGATACCGCGGGCGAACAGCTGCGTGTCTTCGAAGATGGGCGTACGAATTTCGCTGAAATTATAGCGCGCGAAAACCCGCCGGGCTGTAGCTTCGACGCGGTTCCAGAGCTCGGTTTCAGGCGGCAGCAGATCGCGCGTGCCCCGTACTGCTTTCAAAGTGCTCATCGGTGTAACCGTCAGTTTAACAGGGGTTACTTCGCCGAACACTCGCTTGCGGCAACCCGGCGGGCGCGGCGGCCATCTCTCGAAGGGAAGCCTAAACAGGAGGGGCGTACGCCCATGCCGCAGCGCAAGAGCACGATCCTCGCACTGGTTCTCACCGTCTTCTTCGGGCCGTTCGGCATGCTGTACAGCACGATTCCCGGTGCCATCATCATGCTGGTTCTCTATGTCGCGATCGGTATTCCGACGCTGGGCTGGGGCCTGGTCGCCCTGCATCCCATCGCGATTATCTGGGGCGTGTGGGCCGCGCACAACGCGAACCAGTAGCTACTGGCCTGCCTGTTCACGCAGGTACTGCGCCGAGTAGTCCAGATAGTTGCTCGCATACATTCGGATCAAGTTGAGATCCGCATCAGTGGTCGTCCGGCGAACGCGTCCCGGCACTCCGGTCACAAGCGAGCGCGGCGGAATCATCAATCCTTCTGGAATCACAGCACCGGCGGCGATGATCGAGCCCTCTCCAATGCGCGCATTGTTCAGCACGATTGCGCCTATGCCGATCAGGCAGTTGTCCTCGACCACGCAGCCGTGCACCGCGGCATTATGGCCGATCGAGACACCCTCACCGACATGCACCGGGTACAGATGGCGCATCCCGTGTAGGACGGCACAGTCCTGCACGTTTGAGCGAGCGCCGATGCGGATGGAATGGACATCGCCGCGGACGACCGCATTCATCCAGACACTTGCCTGCTCGCCCAGCACCACATCTCCGATCACCTGCGCGGACGGGTCGATGTAGCAGCTCTGCGGAAAGACGGGCATATGGCCGCTATACGAACGAATCATGCCTGCATTATCCACTGTTGAGTCGAGAACAGGTTGCGCTTACATAAAGAGGCGCGCCACAATGGCGCGCCTCTGTTTGCTGCGACGTTGATATTTCAGCTCGTCGCGTCGCGGAACGCTCTTACTTTGTCGTGCGACTGACGTACGTGCTCCGCCTGCTGTGCGATCAATGAGCGAACCGTGTCGGAAACTGCGACGTCATCCAGTGCTTCTTGATAGGCCTTCTTGGCTGCGTCTTCGCCCTGTTCGGCGGTCTCAAGCAGTGCGTGGTCGCCTCCGCCCAGCTTCGCTTTCAGGTCCCCCCATGTGCGGTGCAATGCACCGCCGGTGGTGCCGGTTTCATGCACATCGGCGTCCGTCACCCGATTCACGGTCCGTTCCAGTTCTGCCGCATACGAGCCGCGAACACGCGACTCTTCAAGAAAAAAGGTTTTGTGCTGCGGCGCTTTCAGGTGCTCGCCGAGATCCTGAAAACCTTTTTCTCCGTCGCGCAGCACCGCAATAAGATTCTTTACTGCCCTGTCGTCATTTGCCATGATTGCCCTCTCTGTAGGGGATGCGATGCGGTGTGCCGGGTGTTGTGCAGTGGTGCAACTCTATTGACGGGAGGTAATGGCGGGCACAAAAAAAACGCGCCCCGGAGGACGCGCTTTGCTGATAGCTCGGTCAAGCTTGCGCGGTTTTTGCGACCGATCCGAGAGCGGTCTTTGCCTGCCCAACCAGTGCGGCAAAGCCCTGCTCATCACGCACAGCCATGTCAGCCAGTATCTTGCGGTCAAGATCGATGCTCGCGATTTTAAGGCCGTGGATCAGTTGCGAGTAGGAGATGCCATTAATCTTTGCCGCGGCATTGATGCGCACGATCCAGAGTGAGCGATACTGTCGCTTCTTCTGCTTGCGGCCGCTGTAGGCAAATTTCAGGCCGCGCTCGACAGCTTCCTGGGCTGCCTGGTACAGCTTTGACTTGGTAAGAAAATATCCGCTCGCGCGTTTCAGGATTTTTTTGCGGCGGGCGTTGCGTTTTGTTCCACGTTTTACGCGTGGCATAGTCAGGCTCCTTTTTTACGGCTTGTCATGGTTCGCGGCTGGAGGTAGGTCTACCTCTTCACACGCTCGTACCTTGAGTCTCTCGGGCTGTTTCAAATGGCCCGGGGTCGGCGCAGACAGTGCGCCTCCCTCGTTTTTTTGAACGGACTCAGGCGTAGGGGATCATCCGGGCTACCTTCTTGTAGTCGGCGTCTGAAACCAGCGCTCCATGTGCGAGCTTGCGCTTGGTCTTGGTCTCCTTCGACGTAAGAATATGGCGCATCTTCGATTGACCGCGCTTGATCTTGCCGGTGCCGGTCTTCTTGAAGCGCTTGGCGGCGCCCTTGTGGGTCTTTAGTTTAGGCATGGGTTTCCTGCTTGGAATCTTGCTGGGTGCGACATCTGCCAGTATACACAGCCTGCCGGCGGTGAAACCCGGCCCATTCACTCGCCGCCAAGGCTGCGCCGTTTACAGGCGGGGGGATTAATTTTCGAGCGAAGCGCCAAACCCCTTCGCCAGCAGGTCGAGCAGCGCCTGTGGCTCATGGCTGGGAATGACAAAGGTCGCGCCGGCATAGTCACGTTCAGCCGAGGGTGTAGCGACAATCACCGGCATCTGCGGAGAGACGCGCCGGACTTCAGCAATCAGATCTTCGCAGTGGGGCAGCAGACCGTGCACCAGCACCGCGTCCACCGCCGGGAAGCGATACAGCAGGTCGAGGCCGGATTTTCTGGTGTAGGCCGTCAGCACGTTGTGCTTGGCTGTTTCGACAATTAGCTTGCGTGCGGAAAGACCTTCCGGCTGTTCCGTCTCCATCATAAGCAGCACGAGCGAGCGAACCAACATACCCTCCGGTCAACGCGTCTCCGGAAGTCGAGTCGCAAACGAAGTCTACATGAACAGTTTGGACAACAACCAAGAGGCCTGGCTGCACTGCGACTCCGGATCGACTTCCACGGAAAAACGCAGGGCGCCGATGCCGGCGCCCTGCGTCCCACATCTCAGACTGCCTGAAATTAGTGAAATGTTGAAGGAGCGGGTTCCGCAGCTAGTACTGGAGGGGTCGGCGCAGCAGAGACTGCTGCCTTTTTCGCCGCTGCTTCTTTCTCAGCCAGGATTCTTTTGCCTGGCGCGAGAATCGCGTGCAGCGTGGTGCCTTCCATGCGCGGCATAAACTCGACCATACCGGTGTCTCCAATATCGGCGATCAGGCGCTGGATAATGTTGTAGCCCAGATCGCGATGGGCCATCTGGCGCCCTCGGAAGCGAAGGCTGGCCTTGACCTTGTCGCCTTCACTCAGGAAGCGGACAGCCTGATTTTTCTTCGTCTGGTAGTCATGCTCGTCGACAGTGACAGAGAACTTAACTTCCTTGATGACAATGATCTTCTGCTTTTTGCGTGCGGCGCGGTCGCTCTTGTCCTTTTCGTACAGGAACTTACCGTAGTCTTGAATGCGGCAGACGGGCGGTGCAGCATTGGGCGAAACTTCCACGAGATCAAGCCCGCGCTCACGGGCAATCTTAAGCGCCTCGAAAGGGGCCATGATCCCAAACTGCTCGCCGTTCTCGTCGATCACACGCACTTCGCGCGCACGGATCTTATCGTTGATCCGAATGAACTGCTTGGCCGAACGTTTATCGATGACTTCCTCCGCCTGAATACGAGGCGTACTGCCTCTCTATAAAGCATATCACCGTGCTGAAAGCGCTAAGTTTATTGCATTGTGGCTGCCGGTATTTCGGGAACGCCTTCAAGCCTGACCGACTTCCCTCGTGCCTCTACGTATAGAGATGCGATTTGAACCGCCAGGAGCCGGTTGGCCGGCAGCGTTTGCACCAAATCGACTTCCAGAAAATTCGATGTTAGGGCGGTCCCATCCCGCAGCGTGACCGCCGAAAGGCTGCGCCCGACAAAGCTTTCGGCAAACGCTCGCTGTTTCGCCGCGCCCAACGCTTCGAGTGCCTGCATCCGCTTCCGGACGATGCCTGCAGGCACGGGCGCTGCCCGGTGCAGCGCCTCGGCCGAGGTCCCGGGCCGCGCCGAGAACGGAAACAGGTGCAGGTAGGTGAGCGGCAGCCCGGCGATAAAAGCGTAGCTCTCATCGAAAAGTTCGTTTGTTTCGCCCGGAAAGCCCACCATGACGTCCGCGCCGATAGCGGCGTCGGGCAGTGCCGCCCGCAGCGCCCGCACCTTCTGCTCGTAGTGCCAGGGCCGGTAGCGACGGTGCATGTGCCGCAGGATCGCGTCTGACCCGGACTGCAGAGGGAGATGGGCATGCGGCGCCAAGCGTGGATGCTCGCCCCGGCCGTAGCGGGCGAGCAAGGCCAGCAGTTCGTCGCTCCAGTCCATTGGTTCCACCGAGGAGATACGCAAACGCGGGAGCGACGTTTCCTCAAGTAGCGCCCGCAGCAGCTCGGGCAGCGTTCGCGCAGGGCTGAGGTCGCGGCCCCACCGGCCCAGGTTGATGCCGGAAAGCACCAGCTCCTGCCCGCCGCTGGCCGCGAAGTTGCGTGCCGCCAGCAATGCCTCGCCGAGCGGTACGGAGCGGCTGGGACCTCGGGTTTCCGGAATGACGCAGAACGAGCAGCGATTCCCGCAGCCATCCTGCACCTTGAGGATGGGTCGGGTCCGCTGGGCGGCGAGCGTCAGAGGCAGCGCAATTTCTTCGCCATGCTCGCCCGCGATCCAGCGCACCGGGAACGGCGCATGCACCGTTGCTGAGAGGTTTGCCAGGGGCACGAAGCCGCTCGGTTCCACGGGCTGCTTCGGAGTTTCAGGTACATCGAGAGCCATTCTCGCCACCGCAGTTTTGTGACTGTTGCCGACGATGGCATGGATGCCGGGCAAAGCTCGCAGCTCATCCGGGGCACGCTGGGCATAGCATCCGGTGACGACGATGCGCGCCGCCGGGTTTTCACGCTGGACCCGCCGGATCAGCGCGCGGGCGCTGCGTTCGGCCTCCGCCGTGACCGCGCAGGTATTCACCACGACCACGTCCGCTGTCTCTCGCGAGCCGGCCGGCGCCGCGCCTGCCCGGTCGAGCGAGCTTGCGATGGCATCGCCGTCAGCAGCGCTCGCGCGGCAGCCGAAGTTGTGGACGAAGTAACGCTGCATGGACCCAGTTTACGGTGGCGTCGGTTCGCAACATGGCCGCGCCCTGTCCTGCTAAAATCGGATTTCTGTCCAGTTGCCCGATCGGGAAGCGGGACGAAGGGGAAGATGATGCCACCGAAGCGCCGCATTCTGCTCGTAGACGACGAACTCACGATCCTGCTGACGTTGAAGGCGGTGCTTGAAATCAGCGGCTACGAAGTGGAGACTGCCGCCTCGGCCCGTGAAGGCCGCTCGAAGATTCGGAACCATACATACGACATGGTCATAACCGACATGCGGATGGAGAGCGAAAGTGCGGGGCTTGAGGTGGTGGAAGCCGTGAAAAAGGCTACGTATCGGCCTGCGGTAGCGATGCTGACCGCGTTTCCGCTGCCCGGCTCAGAGTGGGAGGACGAGGGCGCTGACAAAATGCTGGTCAAGCCCATGAACACCCACGATTTGCTCGCACAGCTGGAAGCGCTGTTGGCGAGCCACGAGGCGAAGAAGGTAAAAACGGCAAAGCCGGAGTCTACCGAGTCACACGCCGATAGTTCCTCCAAAACGTCCATACAGGCCGCCCCGCTTGACCCCGGAAAGCCGGCTACCAGCAAGGCTTAATCGGGACCTTCGGCCAGGAGAGATGCCGATCTATCCTGGCGAATTCACACGTTATGCAGGTTTCGGCTTCCTGAACAGATATTAGCGATATGAAATTGCGGATACTCCCGCATTTTTTGGTAGCAGCCGTATGTAGTTGTGGTAGCCTGCGCTGCTTGGCACGTGAAAAAAATGCGATATTTCTGTGAAATGAAGCTGTTTTAGTGAATGGCAAGTAAATTGCACCAGCACCAGTCATCCTGTTGCGTTCCAAGGAGACTTCATTGCGCCGGTATCAGCCTTCGATAGCAATTGTCCTTTTCGCCTCAAGTGTTCTTGCCTCGTCTTCATTTGCTCAGACCAGTAAGGGCATCCTGGCCGGCGTTGTTCGTGATAAGAGTGGAGCTGTTATCGCCCATGCGACTGTCACTATCACGAATGAGGACAATGGGGAGAAGCGAACGCTTCAGTCGGAAAGCACGGGCTCTTACCGCGCCGACGGCATCAACCCCGGTCGCTATTCAGTCCATGTCGAGAGCGCCGGTTTCCAGCAGTTCGATCTCACGGGGCTGAACGTTACGCCGACACAGGTTACCTCGTACGACCCGGTGCTTTCTCCGGGCCAGGTGAGCGAGACCGTGCAGGTGCAGGGTGAGCAGGCTACTCTGGATACGGAAAATGCATCCCTGGCCAGCTCCATTGGTGGAGATTCGCTGAACAAGCTACCTATCTTCTCGCTCAACCCGATCGAACTCGCGTTGGACGTGCCGGGGGTGCAAGTCGTCAGCAACTCCGGGTTCTCGAATGGTCAAGCCATTCAGGTCAGTGGCGCGCGTCCTCGCTCTAATAACTTCCTGGTGGACGGCCAGGAGATTAACGATGCGAGTATCGGCGGTCAGGCAGTTCAGCCCGACATCCCGGGCATGTATTCGGATGAGGTGGTCTACACGCACAATCCTCCTGCTGAGTTTGGCCGTGCAAGCGGTGGCGTTGTTAACCTTATTACCCGAAGCGGCACGAACACCTTTCACGGCAGCGCATACGAGCTTTACTCTGGCTCAGGCCTGAACGCCCGCGATGGTCAGCTTCGGCAGACGGATCAGCCAATTACCCGCTACGACCAGCATCAGTATGGTTTTACAGCGGGTGGACCAATCATTAAGGACAAGTTGTTTGCCTTTGGCGCGGGCCAATGGACTCGCTATTACGGGCAAGAGCAGGCTTCGTTTGTTGAACTTCCAGATCAGACCGGCTACCCCTTGCTGCAGCAACTCGCAAGCGGCGGCAACGCGAATGCCCAAACCCTTTTGCCGTATCTCGATAATGGCTCTTATCTGACTACTTTTACGCCGCAGGGACTTCCCGTGACGACGGCGCCGCTCGGGGCAGCATGCCCGGCCAGCCAGCCGGGGTGCTCGGTGTCCATTTCTCGATTCCTGCGGCCTTCAGAGCCGGAGAGCAGCCCGGATACGCAATGGACTTACAAGATTGATTTCATTCCTCGCTCCGCCGACACATTTTCCGTTCGGTATCTCCATGATCGCGCGTCCCTGAGTCCTGACTTTTTCAATAACGGGACCGCACTGCCGGGTTTTGACACGATCCAGGGCGGTCCATCAGAGCTCGGCCAGGGCACATGGACGCATGTATTTTCCTCCACTTTGCTGAACGAATTCCGAGCTGCGGAGACTCGAATCTCCTTTTTGTTCGCGGCATCGCCGTCGGCGATAGCCAACCCGCTGTTTACTGCTCCCAATATTTCCTTTAGCAGCCGAACCGGTATCTCGGAGCTTGGTTTCGACCAGAACTTCCCGCAGGGTCGATCCGAGGACCAATACCAGTTCCAAGACACGATTTCCTGGACTGTCGGCCGTAACACGATTCGCGTCGGTGCGGACATCGGTCGGCGTATCGAAGAGGACGTAGTAAGTCAGAACCTGCATGGAGGGTTCGCTTTCACTGATGGTGGTACTGGCGTCAGTTCCCTCGGCAATTACCTGCTGAATCAGCTTGGACCGTCCGGCGCCGCGACGCTGACATTTGGCAGTACGCGGCTTGACCCCCATAGCTGGAGGTCTGGAGTCTTCGGCCAGGATGATATCAAGGTCTCACCGGATTTGACCGTGAACCTGGGCTTTCGATACGACTACTTCACTAACCCGGAGAACGCACTCAAGTACCCGGCGCTCGATCCTTACAACCCGTACGCGCCGATCGACACTGTTTATAAAATCCCGGCTGATGCGAACAACATAGCGCCTCGCGTGGGCTTCTCGTACAACCCGCATGCGGGAATGTTCGCCGATGGTAAGACCGTGCTTCGCGGCGGATTTGGGATCTTCTTCGACTCCGATTTCACAAACATTACCGATAACTCTGCACAGAGTTCGCCAAACTCTGTGGCTGGTACGCAGACACAGACTACGGGCAACGGTCTCCCGAATGCCTTACAGCAGCTTGGAAACATCAGCGATACTCTCAATCCGCTCGCCTCGGTTGAGAGCGTTGTCAATAACTTCGTAAGCCCTTACAGCTATGAGTGGAACCTGGGCATTGAGCGCGCTCTCCCGGGAGCTATTCAATTCTCGATCAACTATGTGGGCAATCGGGGCCTGAAGTTGTACGCCAACCAGCAGTACAACTACTTCACTCCGACAACGGGAGAGCGGCTGGACCCATCCCGTGGAGCTGTCATTGCACGCGGTAACTTTGCCGATTCTATTTACCATGGACTAGAAGTTGGCGTAAATCATAACTTTAACCATGGCCTCCAGATACAAGGTTCCTACGTCTACAGCAAAACGCTGGACGACGGCTCTGAGGTATTCACTACCAGTTCCAGCCCAACTTCTTACACAGCGAACCTAGCGCCGGGCGGTCGCGGTCAGGACTATGGACCGTCAGCCTATGACCACCGCCACTATGCGTCGATTGCTTATGTTTACTCGCCTGCCGGGATGCACTCGAGCAATGGCTTCTCCGACAAGGTTTTGAGCGCTCTTACTCGCCACTGGAGCTTTTCCGGTGAAGAAAGATTCCAATCTGGAGCGTATAGCACCGTAAACTTCTCGGGTATCGATGCGAACGGGGATGGCAGCACGGCAAATGATCGACCGATCCTGTCCAATCGTGCGGCTCCATTCTCCTCCGTCGGAATAGATGGTTCCTATGTTACGGACGCAGCAGGTAACCCCGGCGTTGCAGGTCAATACTACGACCTGGCTGTCAATAATAGTACGGGTGCGCTTGTAGGCCTTAATCCAGGCAGCGCTCACTGGCTTATCTACAGTGGCCCGCAGTATCTAGGTCAGTCGATAGGTCGAAACAGCTATGAAAATCCTGGGCTGCAGATCCATAATTTTGCGGCAGAAAAATCGATCCCTACCGGCTTCCTGCACTTCGACAGAGGTTCCCTTGTTCTTCGCGCCGAAGCGCAGGATATCAGCAATCACAACAATGCAGGATTGCTTGACGTTAACCTGCTGGATGTCGGCACGTCGAGTTTTCTAAACAAATCCAATGCTCGATATGATGTCAACAACCAGGCATTGGGCGGAGCTAGAAACGTGCGCCTGTGGGCTAAGCTCGTCTTCTAACCTAGCTGAACAAGTGCAACAGCAGAAAAGCCCAATGCTTGCGCATCGGGCTTTTCTGTTGTCGTGCGAATTAATCTGCTTCTTTTCTAGCCTTCTTGCGATTCCGCTTGCGCGCCAGCGCTTCTTTCACGCGGCGTTTTTCACCGGGTTTCAAGTAGAAGCTGTGACGCTTCACTTCCTTGATGATGTCCTCGGTCTGCACTTTGCGCTTGAAGCGCCGCAGTGCATTTTCAAGCGGCTCGCCTTCCTGCACGCGAACCTCTGCCAATTTGAATACACCCCAATTCCTGCCTGACAGGCCACCCGGGCACTTTCACCGGGTCCTGCAAGTATAACGCACCCTCGTTTGCGCGGGCCTACGCGGATGGGCCCACTGCGCTATTCTGGCCTGTATGAACCAGGACGCATCTGTCGCGCAGCCGGACACGGGCAAAGGCGCGGTCCCTCTCGAAAACTACGACCAGCACGCACTGGACCAGGCGTTCGGCGCGCTTCACCGTGAGGTTGATGCGGCGACCGCCACGCTTGGCTCCGATGAGGCCGCGGAAGCGTTTCGCCTGCAGTGGCTGGGGCGCAAGCAGGGCAGGCTCAAGCTGTTGTCAGAGGCTTGGCTGAAGGCTGCGCCGCCCGAGGCCAAACGCACCGTGGGGCAGCGCTTCAACGAGCTGAAGGCCGCAATCGAACAGGCGCTCGACACGCTTGCGGGCCGGGGGAGCGCGTCGACGCTTGCCTCGGAATCGGTCGATATCACGCTTCCGGGCAGGCAGCCCGCGCTCGGCGCCGAACACCCGCTAATCAAAACCATGCACGACATGGTCGCGGTCTTCGAGCGGATGGGCTACTCGGTCGCCGACGGCCCCGAGGTCGAAACCGATTTCTACAACTTTGAAGCGCTGAATTTTCCGCCCGGCCACCCCGCGCGCGACACCCAAGACACCCTTGTCATCGCCAACCAGGAGCGCAAGCCCGGGCGCGAGCGCCTGCTGATGCGCACGCACACCTCGCCCGTGCAGATCCGGTCGATGGAGCGGGAGGCGCCGCCGATCCGGCTAGTCATCCCCGGCAAGGTGCATCGCAACGACGCTGCCGACGCGACGCATTCGCCGGTCTTCCACCAGATTGAGGGCCTTTGCGTGGACACGAATATCACTTTTGCCGACCTGAAGGGGACGCTTGATCACGCCATGCGCGAGTTTTTCGGCCCGCAGGTGCGTACGCGCTTTTTTCCGTCGTTTTTTCCGTTTACGGAGCCGAGCGCGGATGTGCAGATTTCGTGCCCGTTCTGTGGCGGCAAGGGCTGTCGTAAGTGCAAGCACTCCGGATGGATTGAGCTGCTGGGATGCGGCATGGTGCACCCGCAGGTGTTTCGCGCGGTACAGGGCAAGCAGCCGGCGTACGACTCGGCGAAGATCTCCGGCTTCGCGTTTGGGATGGGCGTCGACCGCATCGCGATGATGAAGTACGGCATTACCGACATTGGCCTGCTTTACAGCGGGGATGCACGTTTTCTGGAGCAGTTCGCATGAGCTTGCCGAAGCGAAGAGGAGCAGAAAAGAAGTGAAAGTCCTGACGGAGTGGCTCCGTTCCTACCTGCCCGGCCTCGCCGCCTCTGACGCCGACCTTGCCGAGGCGCTGACGTTACGTGGAATCGCGGTCGAAGGGGTGTTCGACTTGACGGCGCAGCACGACCCGGGCGCCGGCTCGTTGTTCGAGATGGACATCACGACCAACCGGGTGGATGCGATGAATCACTACGGCATCGCGCGGGAGGCGGCGGTAATTTACGGGCTGCCGCTCGCGCCGCTCGACTTGTCGCTGCCGGGAGACCAGTCGGGTGAGGCGTTCCCGGTGCGGGTGGAGGCGCCGGAGTTGTGCGGGCGGTTCACGGCGCGGGTGCTGCGCGGGATCGCGATCGCGCCTTCGCAGGGTGAAGTGGCGCGCCGGTTCGGGCTGCTTGAGCAGAAGCAAATCTCGAACGCGGTAGATGCGACCAACTATGTGACGCAGGCGATCGGCCAGCCGACCCACGCGTTCGACCTCGACACGCTGGATGGCGGGATTGTGGTGCGGCGGGCGCGCGCGGGTGAAACGCTGCGGACGCTCGATGGGGTCGAGCGGACGCTGCACCCGGAGGACCTGGTGATCGCGGACGAGCGCAAGGCGCTCGGCATCGCAGGCGTGATGGGCGGGTGGGACTCGATGATTACGCCCGGAACGAAGAACGTGCTGGTGGAAGCGGCATGGTTTGATCCGGCGTCGGTTCGGCGGTCGTCGCGCCGGCATGGACTGCACACCGATGCCTCGCACCGCTTTGAGCGTGGGGCAGATTTTGACGCCGCGTCTGCGGCTTCGGCGCTGGTGAGCCGGCTGATCCTTGCTGCGGGGGGGGTGGTCTGGGGTCCGTTCGTGGATATTCGGCAGCCTGCGGCGGAAGCCCGCACGATCGGACGGCCGGCTGTGCGCCTTCATATGAGCGAAGTACGACGGATTCTGGGCCCAACCGATGCGCCGGAGGGTATTGCAGCCGAGGAAGCAAGCGCGATCCTGCGGGGGCTTGGCTGTGACGTTTCGGCTCAACCTGTTTCGGAAGGGTGGACTCCTTCAATCCTGGATTCTTTCTTTGACCCCTCTGAAGTTAGTTCGCCTGACCCTTCGCGAGCTGTTGAGGCGCCGGAGAATGCAATTTTCGCAGGAGACGGCTTCTCTGTGACGCTTCCGTCGTGGCGGCTGGATGTGGAACGCGAAATCGACCTGCTGGAAGAGATAGCGCGGGTTTACGGCTACAACCGCTTCTGCAACACGCTGCCGGCTTTTTCCGGGAGTGTGCGCGAACTGCCGCAGGCGGCGGCGCTGCGCGTGGTGCGCCGGGTGTTGCTTGGGGCGGGCTGGTCAGAGGCGATCTCGAGCACGTTCGCTTCGGAGAGTGATGCGGCGCTGTTTTCGCCGCAGCCCGGCACTGCGGTCCCGATGGAGAATCCGCTCAGCGAGGAGGCCGGGATGCTGCGCCCATCGCTGGTTCCGGGCATGTTGACGATGCTGGCGCATAACCTGCATCGCGGGGTCGAGGACGCGGCGCTGTTCGAGCTGGGTACCGTGTTTTCAGGCTCGGGGCCGACGGCGACCGAGCGGGTCGAGGAGAGGCAATCGCTGGCGTTTGGTGCCATCGGAGCGCTCCATGAGACGGCGGTGGACTTTTTCGCGGTCAAGGGCGTGGTGGAGGCGTTGGCGGCGCGGTTTACCTCCCGGCTGCACTATTTTGATCGGTTCGCTCCGGAAAGTGGGCTGATGCCGAGCTGGCTGCACCCAGGCCGCTCGGCGCGGCTGGTGATGGACGGAGCGACCATCGGCTTCTTCGGGCAGCTGCATCCGGACGAGGCTGCTCGCCGCAAGTTGAAGACTGCGGTGGTGCTCGGGGAGCTGCGGGTAGATCGGTTGCTCGGGCTGGGACTGCGGCACCCGTTGCCGAGGGAGCTTTCGCGGTTCCAGCCGGTGCGCCGCGACTTTTCGTTTCTGCTGCCGGAGCAGGTGCCGTACAGCGTAGTGGCAGAGTCGCTGGCGAAGCTGCAAATTGCTGAGCTGCTAAGGTTTGAACCGGGCGAGATCCGTCGTGATCCGACCGGAGTACGGGTGCCGGGCGGCGAGTACTCGCTGTTGTTGCGGGCTGTTTTTCAGTCGAACGACCGTACGCTGCGCGAGGAAGAGCTGCAGGGCTGGGCGCACGGCATTCAGGCGGCCGTGGGCGCGCTTGGCGGCCGGTTGCGAAGCTAGCCGTGCCGGCGGCGCGTGACGAGACGCTTGCCCGGCTGCCGGTGAGGGGCTCGCTATGCGCCATGGCAAAGCCGCGGATACCGCCTCGGCTGCTTGCGGCGGTTTTGCTGGGGTGCCTTGCTGCGCGGCTTGCGTGGGTTGGTCTTCATGCGGCTTATCCCGTGGCGCACGCGCTGGGGTCTATCGCGATGCTGTCATTGGGCGGGTGCCTTTGGTGGGTCGCGCATCGGCAGGTAGGCGCAGCAGGGGCGCTGGTGTCGCTCAGTTTACTGGTGGCCGGGCCGATGGCAGCTTCAGCGAGCGGACTGGGGGCAGGCGCGGGGGCTGCGCCCGGGCTGTTCGCGATGCTGTACACGGCGGTAGGCGTGGCACATGCGCTGCAGGGGCCGCGACGTAAATGGGCGCCGCGCATCCTGCTGATGGCGGGATTGTGCGGTTTTACGGCGCTGGTCGCGCCGCATGCCTGCGCGATCGGGCTGGGATTGTCACTGGCAGCCATGTTGTACCTGGTGGAAGGCCGGCGACGGTTACTGCCGGGCCTTTTCGCGCTCTGGATCACTGCTGCGGGGGCGGGCGGCGGGCTTCGCCGGCTTGCGATGCTGCACAATCTGTTCCTGGGAACCGTGAATCTTCACAGTGAATGGCGTGGGACAGCGGCACTTGCGCCGGCTGGGCTGGCGGCGCTGGTGCTTTGGATTGGATCAGGGAGGTCGCGCTACTTCGGGAACACGGCGCCTCTGCTGGCGGCGGCGGTGATTGCCGTGGCAGGACTAGCGGCCGGACCGGTGAGCGTGTTCTGGGCGCTCCCTTTTGTGCTTCTTTTTATAGGTGGAGTGTTCGCGGATGGGCTGGAAAGTGGCTCTAAGAGGTTATGGATCGTAATTGCCGCTGTTGCGATCCTGCTGGCTTCAGGAGCGGCAAATTCGGGCTGGGGAGTCATAAAATGACCGGTTTTCACGTGCAGGTTCTCACGATTGACGGAATGCATTGCGACGCATGCGTGCGCCGCGTAGCCCAGGCGCTTGCAGGGGTGAAGGGGGCGAGGGTGCACTCGGTGGAGATAGGAGAGGCGAAGGTGATGGCCGAGCCGGGGATCGAGGCGGGGCTGCGGGAGGCGGTTGCGGATGCCGGGTTTACGGTGACGGGGATTCGTGGAGAAGGCTGACGGCGGGTTGGCTCCTATCGCCGCGACGGTCAGCTTCGCGGTGAAAGGGATGAGCTGCGCGGCATGCCAGAGCTTTGTGGAAAAGCGCCTGAACGCGGATGCCGGCGTGGTGGATGCGAAGGTAAACCTGCTGCTGCACGAGGCGGCTGTTCGCTATGACCCGGCGGTGACCACGGTCGAACGGCTGATCGAGACGGTTCGGGCGAGCGGGTATGATGCGGAGCTGCCGGATACCTCGTTTGATGAAGCAGAGGCTGCTGAGCAAGCTGATCGCAAAGCGGAGCTGGGCTACCGGCTGCTGCGGCTACAGGCAGGGCTAAGCCTGCTGAGCGGCGCGGTGGCCATGGCGCTTTCGCTGCCCCTGATGGCCGGAACGACGACGCTCCCGGCTACGGCGGGTGTTTCGGATCCGTTTGCACCGCTTGTGATGGAAGGTGTGCGCTTTGCGAGTGGGATTGCGCCGTGGCTTTTCAGGGTTCCGGCGGAGTGGCTGCGGCTGATGCTGCTGGTGTTGACGGCAGTGCTGCTTGGGACTGCCGGGGGGCGCTTTTTTGTGAAGGCCTGGGCAGGGCTGCGGCATGGCAATGCCGATATGAGCACGTTGGTGGCGCTGGGGACGGGGACGGCGTTTGTTTACTCGGCCGTGGTGACGTGCGTGCCGGGGTGGTTCGCGGCGCGCGGGGTGCCCGCGGATGTGTACTATGACGCCGCGCTGCTGATTCTGGGATTTGTGTTGCTTGGCAATGTGCTGGAGGCGCGGGCGAAGCGGCAGACGGTGTCGGCGCTGCGGGGGCTGCTGGCGCTTTCGCCAACGATGGCGGATCGCGTACTTGCGGACGGTTCGGTTGAGAGCGTGGGGCTGCGAGAGCTGGCGCCGGGGGATGTGGTGCTGGTGCGTCCGGGCGGCCGTGTGCCGCTGGATGGCGAGGTGGTGGAGGGCAGCTCGGCTGTGGACGAGTCCATGCTGACGGGTGAACCGATGCCGGTGGAGAAGGTAGCGGGCGGACGGGTGACGGGTGGCACGGTGACGCGTACCGGGGCGCTCTGGGTGCGGGTTTCACACCGTGCCGGAGAGGGGGCACTGGCGGAGATTGTGAAGCTGCTGCGGGATGCGCAGGGCGGACGGGCGCCGATGCAGCGGCTGGCTGACCGGGTGAGCCGGATATTTGTGCCGGTGATTGTGGCGATTGCGCTGGTGACCTTCGCGGTGTGGCTGGCTGCAGGGGGGGGCGCTGGCTGTGCCTCACGCGTTTGCGGCGGCGGTGGCGGTGCTGGTGATTGCGTGCCCGTGTGCGATGGGATTGGCGGTACCGGCGGCGCTGATGGTGGCGACCGGTCGCGGAGCACAGATGGGCCTGCTGTTCCGCAGCGGTGAGGCGCTGGAACGGCTGCGTACGGTGGATACGGCGGTGCTGGACAAGACCGGGACCGTTACGGATGGAAGGCCGGCGATTACATCATTCGCAGTTGCAGGTGGATGGAGTGAAGAGGCGGTGCTTGCAGCCGTGGCGGCGCTGGAGCATGTGAGTGAGCATCCGCTTGCCGGAGCGGTGCTGCGGTTTGCTGAATCCCGTGGCGTTGCGGTGGACGGCAGGGCGGTGAGCGGGTTCAGGGCGCATGCGGGGCTTGGGGCCGAGGCGCTGGTTGACGGTGTCCGTGTGGTGGCTGGGAACGCGGCGCTGATGGAGCGCGAGGGAGCTGGCTTTGCCGCGAAATTTGTCGCTGATGCCGAGCAGCTTGCGGAGTTTGGGGCGACTCCGCTGTGGGTGGCGATCAATGGGGTCGCGGCGGGGCTGCTGGGTGCGAGCGACCCGGTGCGGGTGGGGAGCAAGGATGCGGTGGCGGCATTGCAGCGCGACGGGCTGCGTGTGCTGCTGCTGACGGGGGATGTGCCGGCGACTGCGCGGGCCGTCGCAGGGCAGCTTGGGATTGCGCCGGGCGATGTGATTGCCGGGGTGCTGCCCGCGGGAAAGCTGGATGCGGTGCGGCGGCTGCAAGGAGAAGGGCTGCGCGTGCTGATGGTCGGCGACGGGATCAACGATGCGCCGGCGCTGGCGCTGGCGGATGTGGGCATGGCGATGAGCGGGGGGACGGAAATCGCGGTGAGTGCGAGCGACGTGACGCTGTTGCGCGCGGACCTGCGGACGGTAGGCGATGCGCTGGTGCTGGCGCGGCGCTCGGGAAAGATTATGCGGCAGAATCTTGGCTGGGCGCTCGGGTATAACGTGTTGGCGGTTCCGCTGGCGGCGGGGGTGCTGTATCCGGGATTCCATGTGCTGCTGAGCCCGGTGGTGGCGAGTGCGGCGATGGCTTTGAGCTCAGTGAGCGTGGTGATGAACAGCTTGCGGCTGCGGCGGGTGGGTGACGCCCGAGGCTGACGATATAGCGGGGTTGCACATTAATTCCGGCGGATTGCTAGTCTTAGATTCAGGGAACACTTTTTTGGAGGGGAGCGCCGCAAGGTGCTTCCTTTTTTGTTTCTCTGGACTGTTTTTCTCTGGGTGGTGCACGTGAAGGCAAAGACGAACGAGCAGGGGAAGGCGGAGTGTTTGGCATTGGGACGCGGGCCGGGGATGCCTCGCAAGACCAAGGTACGGACACGCTGCAAGGGGCGGGATCTGGATAACGAGGTGCGGGCGCAGATGGTTGAGGCGCTCCCCCATATTGTGCGGGCGCAGGTGGCCAAGGCGAAGGAAGGAAGTCTGAACCATACGAAGTGGCTGTGGGGAGTTGTGGAGGATGCGATGCCGAAGAAAGGCTCGGAAGGGGCGCGGGTGAAGATGACACTGGCCAAGCTGCTGAAGGATGAGCTTGGGTGAGGGGCAGGAAGCAAAGGCAGGGTGAAAAGCAGGAAGCAGGGCGCAGGGCGCAGGGAGCTGTGACCTGTTGGCTGGTTGAGTGCTGAAGAGGCGTGGAGGGCCTGCGTCCAAAACTTGAGACGCGGGCCCCTGATGTTTTCGGGTTGATTTCGCGGTGAATGGGAATGTGGCTCCTGTGGCTTCGCTCAGGATGGCGGTTTGGATTGATTCGGTGTGTTTGGAGTGTGGTGTTTTTGAGCCGTCCTTGCCTGGTGATGAGGCGGGGGCGGCTGTTTTTTTTGCGGGCCAGCAACGACTTGGAGAGCAGATGAAGAACCGGGGCGAATGGATGAGGAAACTTGCGCGGGCGCAGGTGGTGATAGCGGGGTTGCTGCTGGCGGGTGGGGCGGTGCGGGCGCAGGTGGCGACGACGACGGTGCAGGGCACGGTGTATCGGGCGGACGGCAAGCCGGCGCAGGGGACACTGCTGGTGAGCTGGCCGGCTTTTGTTACGGCGAATAACCAAGCGGTAGCGGCGGGGACGACGACGGTGATGGTGGGCGCGGATGGGTTTGCCTCCGTAAGCCTGGCGCCGAACGTGGGAGCGAGCCCGGGTGGAAGCTACTACACGGTGGTGTATCACCTGACGGGCGCGGCAGGGAGTCAGGTAAGCCGTGAGTACTGGACGGTTCCGGCGGCGGCGACGGCGAGCATTGCCAGTGTGCGGGCGCAGCTGCAGCCCTCAATGGTAGCGGTGCAGAGTGTGAGCAAGAGCTATGTGGACAACCTGGTGAGTACGCTGGCACCGACTTCATTGAATTATGTGCCGTTAGTGGGTGCAGCGATGACGGGGCCGCTGAGCTTGATCGGGGATCCGGCGTCCGCGCTGCAGGCCGCGGACAAGCACTACGTGGATGGGCAGGTGGCGACGGCGGTGCCGCTGGCGGGCGGGATCGTGACGGGAACGCTGGGGATTGCGAACCAGATCTCGAAGCTGCCGAAGGTGGATGTGCGGAGCACGGACTTTGCGGGCGGTGCGGATGCGACGGGCAAGAGGGATTCGACCGCGGCGCTGCAGGCAGCGATTGCGTTTGCGATGAGCAGCTCGCCCTCTGGCGAGGCCACGTACCCGGTGGTGTATCTGCCGGCGGGCCATTACAAGATTAACGGAACGCTGCGGATACCGAACATGCTGCAGGTGGAAGGGGACAGCAAGGACGGGACGATTCTGCAGGAAACGAACGCGACAGCCAGCCTGCTTACCGTGTACCAGGCGCAGGGGTGTACGACCTACTACTGCTATGGCGGCCTCGAGAACCTGACGCTTGAGGGGACGGGTAAGGCGACGGGCGGATCGCTGCTGGAACTGAACTCGGGATTTTTCAACCTGCGGAATGTGCATTTCTTCAACCATGGGGGCCGCGGGCTGCAGATGAACGGGGCGTCGGAGCGGGTGGTGGGCTACGACCTTTCGTTTTACCAGGTGCGGTGGCCGATGATCATGAGCGGCGACTCGAACGAAGACTACTTCTACAACACGCACGTGGTGGAGGCGGGGCAGACGGCGGACGGGGCGAGCGGAACGCCGATCGTGAACCACTACTGTTACAGCGTGAACTGCACGAACGGGGTATACGCGGCACCGGGAACGACGGCGAACCCGACGGTAATTTACCCGGACCCGCACGGGTCGATTGATATCGACAAGGCGGTGAATGTGAGCTTTATCGGCGGGTCGGTGAAGTCGACGAATATGATTTCAGGCGTGAAGGTGTGGGCGGGCACGGTGATCCGGTTCCAGAACTTTTACCATGAGGACCCGTACTACCAGGGCCAGGTGCCCTCGATCAACCGGGCGTACATGATTGGCGGGGCGGGCGAGCAGACGTACCTGACCGGGGTGCTGAGCGGGAGCGGCGTATCGGTGAACGTGCATGATGCGTCGTGGATGCCGCAGTTCTTTGGGCTGACGAGCGATGCGCTGCAGAATAACGGGGACTACTACCCATATGTACTGCTGCCGCAGGATTTTAATCGGGCGAGCACGGCGCCTTCAGCCTATGTGAGCGGGCTGAATCAAAACCAATTCGAGATTGTAAATGCAGAGGGCTTTACGCCGGACGGGGTGCTGCACATCCAGCCGAGCGGTCGGCACGCGGGAGGCTCGGCACCGGCGGGGACGCAGTGGCCGGCAGGGACGGTGGTGGAGGAGTACGCGCAGGCGAACCCCTCGGTGGAACTGGACACTGTGCACATCAACCAGATACAGGGGCCGCAGAGCGGTAGCGGATGGCAGGTGGGCTGCAACCAGGCGAACACGAATGTGTGCGCGGAGATTGTAGTGGGCAATATGGCCGACGTGGAGAACCCGACGGCGACGCCGGCAACGAACCAAGTGGGCCTGTACGCACCGTTGCAGGATCCGAACGACCCGTTGACCGGGGCAGCGGGGCTGCTGACGATGCGGCATATGGAGATGTTCAACGCGACGGGAAACCCGGCGATCGGTATGGTGGCGGCGGCGCACCGGGCACTGGTGCAGATAGAGGGGCCGAACAACCCGGAGTACGTGGAGGGCCAGAGTGCGACGGTGTACCAGACGGCAGGTGTGCAGGTGGACATAAGCGGAGCGACGGGCGGGAGTAAGCTGTTTGCGCCGCTGTACAGCACGGGAGTACCCGCGGACGTGACACTGACGATGCCAGGCGGAGAGGAGCTGTGGGATTCGCTGCGCGGCGCGTTCCACAAGCACACGTCGCTGTTTGGGCCATACCAGCAGTATGGGCAGTTTATGAACGGGCTGCAGTTCCAGAACCTGTACTGCCTGTTCGACACGCCTTTGACGGATGGGGCGCATATCCAGAACCGCTTTTGCAATGGAGGCGGCCCGGGGAACGTGGGCGGAGCAGGGACGGGGTATGGCGGGGGCATTGAGTATGACAGCTGGAACGGATCGAACTGGACCGACCTTTTCAAAGTATGGGGGAAGAACGGGACGGGGACGCTGGCCGCGTATGTGCCGGCAACGTTTGGAAGCACGGTGAATGTAGCCGGTGCTGCAACGATTGCAGGTGCATTGACGGCAGCTACAGTGAACAAGACGGTGACGGTGGATGGCACGACGTACACGACGCTGAACGCGGCGTGGACGGCTGCGGCCGCGATGGCGACAGCAAGTGGCCGGAACCAGACGATATGGCTGGGACCGGGCGTGTACCCGGTGACGGCGACGCTGAACGAACCGGTGAACGGCGCGTGCGTGAGTGTGATCGGGTCGGCGGGGACGACGGTGGGGGCGGATGTGAGTTCTGTCGCTACCACGGTTACTGTCACCGCAGGGCTGGGCGGAGATGTGTTTTACCTGGGCAATGCGGTGCTGACTGAGGGTTGCACGTTCAAGGACCTAAACATCCTGGCGGGAAAGAATGCGACGCACGGGTTCGAATTTCAGTGGGCGCGCGGGATGCTGGTCGATAACGTAACGGTGAACGATACGACGGCGGAGGGACTGCTGCTGGGTGAGGGATCCGGCACGCACCAGATGAATTCGCTGCTGCGGAATGTGACGGTGAGTTACAGTTCCGGGGCATTCAGCCCGGCTTCGCGGCCGGCGTACGGAATCCATTTGCAGAAGACGGCGATTGACAGCGTGATGCACACGATCCTGGTGCGGAATGCGCTGACGGCGGCGTTGTGGAACGAGGGGACGGGCAATATCGGATACGGGATCCATGGGTTCGGGTATCCGTATACGTGCGCGACGGCGCCCTGCTCGAATACTGCTGCTTCAGGTTCTGCGGCGAATGCCTCGTACGCAACGAACTATGTGATTTACGACACGGGGGGCGCGGGGACGGTGTGGACGGATACGTATGCGGATTCGCCGGCGGTGTCGGCATTTTACATCGGAGCGAATGGGGTGGAGGTGCATGGCGGGCATGTGCAGTGGCCGGAGTACACGAGCTTTCCATCGGCGAATTTCGCAAATGTAGCAAGCACGGTGACGAATGGGCTGGAGATCGCGGATGTGGGCTGCCTGGGGATGTCGAGCAGCGTGAACTGGATTAATTATGCGAGTGCGAGCGGGGTTCCGCCGAACTTTGCGAGCGTACACCACCTAACCGGTTGCGGGAACTACTACCAGGCGCTGGAGCCGGCGACGACTACGGGGTTCAGCGGGGGCGGAGCGAGCAACAATGCTCCGGGAAACGGAGCGGTAGCGGCGGTGTGGGCGGCGCCTAAGGCCGGGGCTTCGACTTACTCGGCTTATAGCGCGCAGGAGTACACGGGGTACGAGGGCGACCTGTTCGACGGGCATATCGCGGGACAGATGCCGTTCTTCAATATCACGTACCAGGGGACGATCAAGTCGCAGGGTGGGCTGGCGTTGTCGACGGTGATCAATACGGCAGCGACGCTTTCACTGACGACAGCGAATAAGAATGTGATTGCGAATGCGAGCGGTGGGGCGCAGGCGATTACGCTGCCGAGTTGTTACACGGCGATGCCGGATAAGGCGGCGCCGACGGGTCTGGAGCTGACGGTGGTGAAGGCGGATACGTCAGCGAACGCGGTGACGCTGGGAACGGTGAGTTCGCAAGTGATTAATTATCAGGGGGTAAGTGCGGGAACGCTGGTGATTGGGAGCGCGGGCAAACGGTCGTTGGTATGCGGACCCGACAACAACTGGTACGCGTACTAGCCGTACAGGCGGGGTGGTGATGCGGGGGCGGCAGCTGCAGCGAGGCCTGCCGCCCCGTCGATGCCGGGGCTGGTTTTGTACCTGTAATGGTTATTAAAAAAGGGGAAAAGCGATGCCAGTTGTGATGCCGTTGAGTGGGGTGCAGACGGAGATGCAGGAGTCGCAGGTGAAGCGCGAAGGGTATTTTATCCGGGTGCTGATTGCGGTGGATATGGCGGCGAATGTGGCGCTTGGCGGGCAGGAGGACGAGACGATTTCGAGCGATACGGCCCTGATGGCGCGCAAGCACGAGTTTGTGGGGGTGGTGGTGAGCCGGATGCTGGATCTGTTCCAGAAGAACCATGGTGCGAAGGCGGCGGCGGGGGACCTGGAGCGGGCCGAGGCGGAGGCGACGACGGTGCGGGCGAGTGGTGTGGTGAACGGCGGCTGAGGGTTGGGGGCAGGGATGAGTGTGCAGGGGGATGTGGACGAGCTGGTGCGGTATGGGGAGATGCTGGATGCG
Source organism: Acidobacteriaceae bacterium (assembly GCA_965276625.1). Lineage (GTDB taxonomy): Bacteria > Acidobacteriota > Terriglobia > Terriglobales > Acidobacteriaceae > EB88. The sequence goes on along the minus strand of CBDIBB010000002.1, from coordinate 143,306 downwards.
CGTCCGGAGCGTCTGGGGGGGCGGACGGTGGGGTCGTTTCTGGCGGGGAGTCTGCTGAAGGTGCGGGGGCGGGATGGGCGGGTAATTCCTCTGGTGCCGAACCGGGCGCAGCGGGAGTTTGAGGAACGGCGCGGGCAGCGGAATGTGGTGCTGAAAGCGCGGCAGATGGGAATAAGTACGTGGGTGTCGGCGCGGCTGTTTTTAAAGACCATTACGGTGCCGGGGACGCTGAGCGTGCAGGTGGCGCATACGCAGGAGGCGGCGGAGGCAATTTTCGGAATGGCGCACCGCTTTTTGGCGCTGCTGCCGGAGTTTTTGCGGGAGGGAGCGCTTAAAGCCTCGCGGGCGAATGCGCGGGAGATGTATTTTCCGTTGCTGGATTCGGGGTTCAGGGTGGAGAGCGCGGGAGATGTGAACGCGGGGCGCGGGTTGACGATTACGAACCTGCACTGTTCAGAAGTTGCGCGGTGGCCTGGGGATGCGAGCGCCGTGCTGCAGGGACTTCGGGCGGCATTGGCGCCGAATGGGGAACTGGTGCTGGAGTCGACCCCGATGGGGGCGCAAGGGTGCTTCTGGGAGGAGTGGCAGCGGGCGGAGGAGACAAGGACGGTGCGGCATTTTTTCCCGTGGTGGTGGGAGGAATCATATGTAGCAGACGCGGTAGCGGAAGACGGGCTGCGGGACGAGGAGCAGCAGCTCTGCGAGGCGCAGGGGCTGACCCTGGAGCAGATCGGGTTTAGGCGGGAGCTGAAGGCGGGATACCGGGAGTTGGCGGCGCAGGAGTTCGCAGAGGATGCGGAGAGCTGCTTCCAGGCGAGCGGGGATTGCGTGTTCGACACGAAGGCGATTGATGCGCGGCTGCTGGAGCTGGGGGCGCCGCGAGAGCAGAGAAAAAATGGGGCGCTGCTGGTATGGCTGCCGGCGGTCGCGGAGCGGAAATACCTGATCGCGGTGGATACGGCGGGTGGGAGCGCGGGCGGCGACTACTCCGTGGCGCAGGTGGTGGAGATTGCGAGCGGGCTACAATGTGCAGAACTACGGATGAAGCTGCCGGTGCTGGAGTTAGCGCAGCAGGTGGTGTTGCTGCACCGAGAGTACAACTTGGCGCAAGTGGTAGTGGAGCGGAATAATCATGGGTCCGGGGTGCTGGCGCACCTGGGCGGCATGATGGATGAGCGAAGGATTTATCGGCAGAGCGGGAGTCGTACTGGACAGGAAGGTTGGCTGACGACGTCGGCGTCGCGACCGAGGATGTTGGCGGGGCTTGGGGCTTTGCTGGTGGAGGAGCCGGAGCTATTCCAGAGTGAGCGGCTGCTGCGGGAGTGCAGGAGTTTTGTGCGACTGGCGAATGGGCGAAGTGGCGCGCAGAGCGGGTTGCATGATGACTGCGTGATGGCCATGGCGATGGCGCAGGCGGTGCGTCCGGAGCTGTTGCGGAGAGGCTAGAAGCGGTCTCATATGTGCTGTTGTGGCTTCGATGGAGAGTGTGAGCCCCGCTTCGGCGGCGGGTCTCATGGGTGACTCTTCTGGCGTTGCGGGTTTATGAGACTGCTTCTAGGGGTTTGAGGAAGCAGGGAACAGGTGGGGCAGGAATGAGGAAGCAGGGTGCGCGGCGCGGGTGCCTGGGTGTCGGGGTCGACGAAGCCGGGATGCATCGAGCTCTGTTTGTGCGGGCACAGGAGACTTGTCGCAACTTTTTTTGAGGCGGATCGCGTGCCGATAGCTGGTGAATTGTTTGACGTTCGCGGCTGTCCTGATTCCTGATTACTTCTCCAACCCTTCACCCTCGCCCTTTTTTTCAACCCTTCCACGAAAGGCCTGACCTTGGCGGTAACAGCGTTGCAGCAGATTCGAAAGATGCGGGGCGGGGCGGAGAGCCACCTGATGCTGGGCTCGGATGGGCACGCGTATGTGGTGAAGTTTCAGAATAATCCGCAGCATTTGCGGGTGCTGGCGAATGAGTATTTTGCGACGAAACTTGCGGGTGCTCTTGGGCTGACTGTTCCGCACTGCGATGTGGTGGATGTGTCGGAGTGGCTGGTTGAGAATACGCGGGAGCTATTAGTCGCGGGGCCAGGTGGGGTCGAGGAGCGGTGCCTTGCGGGACTGCAGTTTGGGTCGCGGCTGGTGGGCGGGCTGATGCCGGGACAGACGGTGGATTACCTGCCGGAGGCGCAGCTGGCCGAGGTGAAAAACCTGGAAGAGTTTGCCGGAATGCTGGTGCTGGACAAGTGGACGTGTAACGCGAACGGACGGCAGGCGGTGTTCCATAAACGGCCACGACAGAGGCGGTACGAAGCGACGTTTATTGATCAGGGGTATTGCTTCCATGCGGGAGATTGGGTGCTGGTGGATGCTCCGCTGCGCGGTGTGTATGCGCGGAACCTGGTGTACGAGACGGTACGTGGATGGCAGAGTTTTGAGCCGTGGATGGCCCGGCTGGAGAAACTGGAGGCGCAAGCGGTGTGGGAGATTGCTGAGGCGGTGCCGCCGGAGTGGTATGGCGGCGCGATCAGCGAGATGGAAGCGCTGGTGGAACGATTGCTGCATCGGCGGGCGCGGGTGCCGGAGTTGATTGGGTCGTTTCGGGAGTCGAGCAGGCAGCCTTTCCCGAATTGGTTGAGGGGTGAGGCTGAGGTGATGCGGAGACTGTTTGTAGAGCCGGAATGGACGATGTGAGAAGGGTGAAGGGTGTAGCGGGCTTGAGGGTGGAGTGGTTAACAGGCTTGTGTGTGCATGTTGTAGTGTGGCAAGGAGTACTGAGCGATTGCACGGGGCACGCTTTAAGCCTCTATGCTAAAGACGAGGGCGGATGCCCGGTAGATTTTATTTTTTAGCGTCAAGCCTATTACACCCTGCACCCTGCAACCTACACTCCTTTTAGACCCCTTCACCCTGGAAAGAAGATATGAATGGACGGAAACAGTGCGAGTTCTTTCTGATCCGGTATGTGCCGGATGCGGTGAAGAACGAGTTCGTAAACATTGGCGTGCTGCTGCGGGAAGCGGCGGCTGCCGGTGTGGTGAATGCGCCGGTGCTGCGGTTCACGCGAGACTGGGCACGTGTGCGCTGCGTGGACCCGGAGGCGGATACGGCGATGCTTGAGGCGCTCGAGAGCGAGTTGCGGGGGCGACTGCTGGAGGGCGAGCAAGCGGGGGTGAAGCCGGTGCTGGAGGTGATCGAGGACTCGTTTTCGAACCTGCTGCAGGTGACAGAGCCGAAGGGGTGCCTGGCGGAGTCGATGGCTGCGGAGATCGAAAGCCTGATGCGGGTATATGTGGAGCCGCGCAAGCGGGAGAGTACGCGGCAGAGGAGCGGACGCGCGAAGATACTAGCGTCAATGCGAAGCGGGTTTGAGAAGGCCGGAGTTTGGGAGTTAATGCGGAAGCGGATTGCGGCTTCAGCGTATACGCGGGCGGGGGATCCGCTGCGGATTGACTGCGGGTACAGGCCAAATGGGGTGATCCGGATGTTTCACGCGGTGTCGCTGGAGGGTGAGACGGAGTTGACGAAGGTGCTGGCGTTCTCAATGCCGGCGATCAGGGAAGGCGTGGCGCGGATTGAGGGCGCGACGCTGGAGATGACGGCTGTGGTGGAGCCCTTGCGGGAAATTTCCGGCGTTGATGTCGAAGAAGATGTGGCGCGGTACCGGTTTGCGGTGGAAACGATGGAGGCGCAGGCAATTCGGGTGATGACTACGACAGATATGCCGAGGATGGCGGAGACTGCGCGACGGGAGATGTTGCGGGGCTAAGATTGGAGAGGCTAATGCGAGGGGTGCGACACGGAAGGATTCAGCGTTGCGCCAGGATGTTCGGGTGTATGTAAGGTGAGCGCGTGATGATGCTTAGTGCGTCTCAGATGTTGTTGCTCGGAGCGGGATCCAGAAGGTGCCGAGGACAATCACAGGGAGGCCCGCAAAACCTTACGGACCGATCGATAAGTCATGGTTGCTATGGCTTTCACGAAGCGACGACAACGCCGGGAAACACAGGGCGATCGGCTCGGCGGAATTATGGCAAGGACTTCGCTCAAAAGAGAGAAATGCAAGGAAAGACAAGCGTCGCGAAGTTGGATTGAGCCCTGAGCTCCGCATTGCGGATGCGCGACGTTTACCTTAATGAGACTTTGCTTGCTCGTCGTCCATAAAGGGGTTTGGATACCTCGACATCTTTTATCAGTGCACGTGGCACAGCATTTGTGGTTGGATTGATAGGATTGACTTAGTGGTGTTTGGCCCGAATCGCACGCTGAGATTTTGGGCACGTGGGCCCGTGAATTGTTTGCCCCAAGTTTCTCGTCTTCGGATATGGCTCCATAACTGGGAGCAGCGGTTTTGCTTTGGTTTTATTTTGAGCTTTTTAGGAACGATATGGCACAGCATTTGTTCCGGTTCCGGTAGCATTGACTTAGTGACCTTCATGTCATTCGGCATGGACGATCCCGAACAACGCGAGGGCCACGCCTATTTGTGGTGGCGCGGAAAACGAGTATGTGTCACGAAGTGACCGCCAGCCGCGCAGGCGGTCTTGAAAATTGGAAAGTAAAAGCGGTATGGCCTCCCGAGGGTCATACCGCTTTTGTTTTTGCAGGTAGTTATGGAGGCGGCGCGATGACGGTTGCGGATGTGGTGAAGAAGATGTGGGGTGGGGCTGTGGCATCGCGCGCAGTCGAGCAGGCGGCGGAGGCGGAGGTGGTGGCGAAGCGGAAGTCGGCCGCGTTGCCTGCGCTGCTGCAGCCATACAGCGGTGTGCAGCGTACGCTGCCGAAGGTGACGCCGGCGAGTTTGCGGCGGTTTGCGGAGACGCCGGTAGCGCGGCGCGCAATCAACGTGATCAAGGATCGGATCGCGTGCCTGGACTGGCAGGTTCGGCTGAAGCGAACGGTGCGGGTGGAGGATGTTGAGGACCTTGACGCTAAGCTGGCGGCGCTGCGGTTTTCGTTGGAAGAGCCGAACGCGAGCGACTCGTTCCGCTCGCTGCTGGAGCAGGTGCTGGAAGATGCGCTGGTGGGCGGGTTCGGCGCGATCGAGATGGAGTTGACAGGCGACCCGGAGCGACCGTTTTCGTTGTGGCCGGTGGATGGCGCGACGATCCAGATGAACCCGAAGTGGGATGGAAGGCCGGAGTCGCCGAGATGGGCGCAATTGACAGGGCTTGCGAGCGGTGGTGGAGCGGGACTTTCCGACAACGGGCTGGGTGGGGTGGGCGGGCAGATTTTGCTGGCAGACGACGAGTTGATGTACCTGCGTATGAATCCGCGGACACACACGCCGTTCGGGCTGGGGCCACTGGAGGTAGCGTTCGAGACGATCAACAGCTTTCTGGGCGCGCACCGGTTTGCGGGCAAGTTGGCGAGCAATGCGGTGATGCAGTATGCGCTTTGGATGAACGAAACGACGCCTGAGCAGCACGACCGAGTGGTGCGGTGGTGGCAGGACGAGGTGGAGGGCACGGGACGCGTGCCGATCCTGAGTACGGAACAGCAACCGCAGGTGTTGCGATTCGCGGCGGGTACAGATGCGGATTTGCGGCTGAGCTGGCAGCAGTTCCTGATCCGGATGGTGGCGAATGCATTTGGTGTGCCGCCGATGGTACTGGGGTTGGAGCAGGATGTGAACCGGTCGACCTCAGATGCACAGAGTGACGAATTATTTCGAAGTGCGGTTGTGCCGCTGGCACGCTTGGTATGTGAGCACATCACGAGAGATTTGTTTGCGAAGCGGTTGGGTTGGCGAGAGTTCGAGTTCGTATTTAACGAACTGGAAGCCCCGGACGAACTGGAGATGGTGCAGATGCAGACGGCGCTACTGGCAGCGGGGGTGCTGACGGTAGACGAGGTGCGCGCAATGCGTGGGCTGAATCCGCTGCAAAAACCATTGCACACAGGGGGTGAGAACGGGCGCCCCCCGGAGTAGGTCTGGTTATTTGAGAGGGCGTATCGCAGGCAAGTAGAAGAAGATTTTTCGACCTGTCTTGGCAGCGTGGAGACGCCGCTCAGAATGACATGGAGATCGGGAGCAAATGGGCCAGCAGAGAGCAGGAACAGCATGCCAGGAGGCGGGATGCGAATAGATGCAATGGCGATGCAGGTGCCGGTTGTAGCGGGCCACCCAAACAGGATTCCGTTTGAGGGTGTGCTGACAACGGTGGACGAACCGAGTACGCGGCCGCCGTCGGGCGCGAAGGGACACCGGGTGGTACTGGCGGCGAAGGCGGCGCGAGAAGCGCTACCTTCGCTGCTTGGCATGGCTATTGGCTTTACCCCGACCTATGACGGACATGACGTGCGGCGAAAGTGCGGGCTGATCACGGAGGCGGACGTGGTGGGTCGCGAACTGCGTGTGGCGGGGTATGTGTACGGGCGAGATTTTCCAGAAGTGGTGAAGCAGTTGGAGACGGGCCGGCCGGGAACAATGGGCATGAGCTTACGAGTTGGCGGACGCGCAGGTGGAAGACATGCTGGCCGATGTGTGGATGGTAACGCGGGCGATGTTTACCGGGGCGGCGGTGCTGCTGCGGGATAAGGCGGCATACCGGGGAACGGCGTTCCGACTACAGCGAAACCGCTGTCGGACGGGAAGCCTGGCGGCGTCTATCTGTAACGGCATTGGTTGTGAGACGGGTTTGACACAGAAAGGACACGGGGCGTTATGGACATAGAGGTGAGCGAGGTAATGCAGGAACTGAGTGCCGCCATGGAGCGGTTGGTCGCGAGGCTGGAACAGTGCGAAAACGCGCAGCGCGGTCAGGTGGAGAAGATTACCGCTGCCGTGGATACAAACCTGGACAGCACACGCCGAGAGATGGACTTGGAGCGACGACTGGCAGAGGCCGAGCAGTCGCTGGCAATGCTGCAAGCAGCCGGGCCGATTGCCGAGAGCCGGGTGGCGGCACGGAAGACGCTGCCGGCGGCGACGGTGCAACTGCTGGCGAAGCAGGGGATCGACGCAGGGGATTCTATCGATGTCCAGAGCCTGGATGCGGCGCTGGCTGGGTTGAGCGTGGAGCAGCGGATTGCGGTGAAGTCGCAGATGATGCGAACCGGAACGCTGACGCTTTAGGTGGAAACAGCGGACCCGGACTCTGTCTGAGCTGCAAAGACGCCACCCAGGACGACGCCTGGAGTGAGACGGGGAACTGCTGATTGAGTTTCGGATGCCGGGCGACCGGCTTGCGGATCAGGCGTAAGACGAACCGCCCTTGCTGGGCATGGAGAGAAACAGATGAAAGCGAATTTTCTGGAGATCCACTCGGCTGCTGATTACATAGGACCTGGCGCGATCGAAGTGCCGCTGTACCAGAGCGAGATCACAGACATCGTTCGGCGTCGCGGCGCGTTCGGGCAGCGGATTCGGCAGGTTCCGGCGACCGGTCACCCGTCACGGTTCTTTGAAGAGACCGCGATTCCTTCGCCCGGCTCGGCGGGTTTTGTGGATCCGCGTAACATAGCGGCGCCGGTGGTGACACCGTCGCGGGTAGAGCGCTCGGTTCCGCTGAAGGCGATTGTGGCGCAGTTGTCGTACAACCTGTTTGATATGGAACTGGGTGTGCAGCAGAAGCAGTTTGCCTACCTGCAGGCGAAGGACCTGTTAGACACCGTGGACGGCGTGCTGCGATCGCATGATGTGGCGCTGTGGAATGGCTCGGACACTTCGCTGACGACGCCGACGACCGCGCAGTACTTCGGTGCGGCGCAGCAGATTGCGGCGGGCGGGAACTCGGTGACGATCGGTACCGGTGCTTCGATTACGGACGGCCTGAAGTCGACGGTAGCGCAGATGGTGGCGAACTCGAGTTTCGAGGTTAGGCCGACCGCGATTTATGCGAATCCGGTGCTGCTAGACCTTCTGGATCGCGAGATGAAGAGCGAGTTCAACGTGGTGCTGAACTCGAAGGAAGTCTCGGCCGGATTGACGGTGAAGACGCTGTCGACACAGGCGGGTGAGCTGCCACTGATCCCGGACTGGACGCTGAGTTACACGGGAACGCCGGGATCGGGTTCGGCGGTGCTTCCGGCTTACATCGTGACGGAAGACATGGTCGAGTATCACTGGCTGGGAGATCCGGGTGCACGCATTTTCCAGCTGGGACTGCCTGGCTCTCTGGCTTCGCAGTATGTGGTGGCGAAGTTCGGCGGCATGGTCGTGAAGGGTGCGAGCTATGCGCACGCGCAGGTACTGGTCGACCGCTAGACAATGATGAGTGAGGGAGTGGGCTGCCCAAACCAAGGCGGCCCATTTGCTTTTAGAGCAAAGCTGGGAGGATGCATGGGCTATCTACAACCGACCGAGTACGAGAGCTATGGGCTGGCGCCCGATACGACGGATGACTGGGTCACGGTGGCTTCGGCGCTGATGGAGAAGTACTGCCGCCGAGAAAGTTTGTTGGTGACGCAGTACACGGAGAGAATGCGTCTGGCTGAGGGTTCGCAGAGCTTGCAGTTGAGTTACCTGCCGCTGGTGGCCATGGCGCCGGCTGTGCTGCCATTTGTAACTGTGGAAGCAAGGTATGCGCGCCCTCGTCGAGGTGAGCGACTTTTTCTAGAAATGCAGGAGATGTGGACAGCTTTTTCGCTGCCGGGGAGCTGGATAACGGTGGACCCGACGACGATCGATTGGACCGCCAACGGCGGATTAACACTGCCGACCAGCCTACTGGGATTGCCGTTTAACGAAGTGTCTGTGACTTATACAGCAGGCCTTACGGTGATTCCGGATGCAGTGAAAAGCGCGTGCGCACTCATTGTAAAGAATGCTCAGAGTACGTCCGGCATGAATGTGAAGTCGAGTCGAGTGGACATGATGCAGGTGCAGTACTTCTCGGACCAGATGGTGGACGGCACTGTGAAGACACTTTTGCGGCCGTGGGTCGCGAATCGACTGGGGTGAGGGATGAGCGACTTTAGCGTACGAAATCCGAGCGAAGGCGGACGGCGAATAGCAGACGCCATGCTGAGGGCTACAGGGGGGTACAGCGCAGTCTTTCTGCTGCCGCCAGCTACGGGTGACTCAAGCGATGCTGCACAACTCGGGATCAACGTGCCCAATTTTCAGTCGTTATCGGTTTCGCCGGTTGTCTTCCGACGGTCGAGGCCGACGATGGTTGAGGGCGCGCCTGCCAAGTACGAGTTGCTCATATCGGCTTCAGCCGTTTCGCAGCAGGTAAGCCTTTTGCAACTCAGTTCGGCGGATGCGCTTTTTGCACAAGTAGCTGGCGTCATTGTGACAGGGCTGAACCTGCTGGTTGAGGAGTGGGCAAGTTCCGCAGGGCTTGGCGAACCGATGGTTTATCGACTTTTGCTGCGGGCAGCGGAGTCGCAGTCTATAACGCCAGAAAGTTGAGGACCAAACAATGCAGAATGCAAAAGACACGTTTTACATAGCATTACGAGATCGCCTCGCGGTGTTGAACCCGGCTAGGAGTCTTGCGATTCGAGCGGTAACACGTCCAGGCATTGTGGTGGAAGAAACTGAAGCACCCGTTGCGGAGATATTGAGCGATGTTTTCACGTTGAGATGGGCAGAGGCGGGTGCGATTGAGAACCTCCCAAATGCGCTTGCCAGCCTGGTGTGTGAGGTGCACTACGCTACCGCTGGAAGCCAGGGGACGGCAGGGCTAGACCGTGGGCGCGCAATGACTGAGATGGATCGAGAACTCCTCGACATATTGCAGCCAATGTGTGCCCAGAAACGGTGCTATACGGTGACGCCTGCAGCAACGATGCAAACCCAAGTGTTCTGGAGTGAGCCGGTGCTAGGAGCAGTGCAGGTGCAAAGGAGCAGGCTTTTGCGTGTAGCGAAAGTCGGAGTGTTCGCGTTTGAGGAGCCGGGGGAGTTATGAGCACTGTGAGCACGATCACGCCGATGTCGATGCCGCTGGTTGCGAGGCGAACGCGAGCGTTCTTTGCGCCGGTTGATCGTGTAACCAGCACACCTACGATTTTCGATCCAGCACAGAGTGGAAGCTGGAACTGCTCTGCTCCGCTGGCGCCCTGGATGGATTTGGGATGGGTAGAAAGCTTTACGAGAGGCGCGGACACGGTTATTGCGGGAGTGAGTACCGGTCTGCCGGCGACGGTGCGCCTGCAGACTCGCCAAAGTATTGCGGCCACCGTGAGCTTCCGGTTCACGACCTGGAATAAGCTGACCATGGCGCTAGCGTCGAGTTCTGAGCATATGAACGTGCTAGCTGCTCCCGTGAGCGCTGCTCCGATTGGCTCAGGAGCGAAGGCTCAAGCTGCGGTGCCGTTGCTTGCGAACTCGACGGCTACAGAGCTTTACCTTGCACAAACGATGACGCCTGCTCCCCAAGCAGGCAGTTTAGTTGTCGTCGACGTGGACTACGCTGCTCAGGTTGGATTTGTTGGTTCAGCGGTGAGCGGTGCTTATGTACAAAACTCCGCAGCTGTCGGAGGCGACCCTGACTATGTTCGCCGTGTGTCGTTCAATGTAGCGAGAGTGAGTTCAATCGCCAGCGATGGCGGCCTACGACTCGCGTCGCCTCTACTTGCAGGCACACCGACTGAATCAATGAAGCTGCAGCAGCTTTCCGGCTTTGTCGATCGGGAAGGAGGTTCTTTTTTTCAGGAATGGTCGGCGCTTTTCCTGTACGAGGGAGTTCAAGGAGAGAAGTTGTTTTTCCATTATCCGCGACTGCAAATCTGCACGAGTTCGGCAGAAACAGAAAGCCCGCTCGGCGTCTCGTTCCTGATGGTGCAAACGACTGCCAAGTTCCGCGCTTTGTCGGTGATTGATCCAAATGACGGACAACAAGTGGTTTGCTACCGGAGCTTTCTGCCAGCTCCAGCTACATACATTTAAAAGGACTCAACCAAATGCAGATACTTATCGATAACTTCGACGGGAACGGCAGCATCGATTATTCGACGAGCGTGCAGTTTGGCAGCGCTGCAACTATTGTAAGAGAACTGAACAAGCCATCGTTCTGCACATTTGACTTAGTGTTTGGAACGAACGACCTGCCGCAGCCCTCTCTGCACGGCCGAGTGCATGTGATTGCAGAATCCGAGGTTGTGCTATTCACCGGGTACGTTGCTGTGCAGCCACAATTTTATGCGGGAAGGCAGACGGATCAAGGAGTTTTCCTGACTACTCGACTTACCTGTGTGAGTGACGAACTTCTTATCGATCTAGATGTTTCGACTAATCGGGCGCTGCTTAGCGGTCTTTCCGCGCAACAGGATTGGGCTGCCCTGTCCGAAGTTCTGGCAACATCAGAGCTGTCCGTCTCAATACCGTCCCAGCTTTCAGGCTCAAGCCGCTTCGAGGTTGTTCCCGGTGCGCGCTGGTCAGAGGCTGCGGGAGAATTGGCGGCAAACACCGGCAGCGCGTACAGGAGCATAGCGGGAGCGGTGGAAGTATCAACGCTGGGCAATACCGTTCACTCGGTTTGCGCTGATGATCCGGGGCTGGTATTCGGATCATCAACGGTGGGGGATCTGCGCTGGCTAGCAAATGATGTAACGGTCTGCGGAAGAGAAGAGGCCACGGCATATGTGACGGAAGTTTTCCAAGGAGACGGGGTGACGACTTCGTTTTTGCTGTCGGAACAGCCCTTCTCGCCCGCATCGACGCAAAAGACTATGATCGCTGACTCGTTTCAGGGAACAAGCTTGAACCCTAGACTGTGGAAGACTGTTGACGCAGGAGCAAACCTTGCGCTAACTGCCGCAGGACTTACTTGCCTCGGCGGAGCGGGGAGAGAAGCAGAGACAACGGTGGGATTAATCCAGGAGATTGAGTTGGGCGGCTCGCTAACGCTGGAGGCGACTGGCGTTCAGGTGGCAAACGGGAGCGCTGGATTTATCCTAGGGCTGTATGCCGGAGTAATAGCGGCAGCGAACTGTTTTTGCGGCTTTGCGGTCAGCACATCTCAGAATGGTGTTTCGATTTCGGCGATCATCAACGGTGCTATAGCCGGCTCTGCTTTCCGGTTGGTTCCGAACCATCTCTACACTTTGCGGTTGCGCGTATCCTGCCCTGAAATGGAGAGAACCCGGCAGTCCTACTTCTATCTTGATGCGACCGGCTGGAAGTCAATAGGGGGGGGCTTATATCTAGTGGAGGATTGCTAGAATTTGAAATTCAGGACGTTACAAGTGGAATGCCGGGTGCGCCTGCGATCTTGTATTCTGGATCACTCCCTTCCATACCAGCAGTCTGTACGCTTGGGCTGCTGGACAGCGGAAGCCTGAATTGCAGCATGAAGGGAGTGCGTTGTAGCCAGTCTGCGCCAATGTCGTTGGCAATCTCAATGTCTGGCTCGGCGCCTGCACCTCAGTTCATAGCATCGGCGATTGATGGAGGCGCATGTAGCGTAAGCATGGTCGGTTCGCTGGCTTTCTATCCTTCGAACATACCAGCGGCGGACACATTTATTTACGTGAACTACAGGGCTAGAGGGAGGGCGATTGCTCGGCGTGCTGCGTCATCCTCGCAGGATGGTCAAGTTCCACTGACTTCCATGTGGATAGGTTCGGTAAGCGAACCAGCAGCCTGGAGCAGCATCGATTGCGACAATGCAGCAACTGCCATACTTGCTATTGCAAGCAGTCAATCTGCCGCAGTAAAAGGCACCTACACTCGCTCGACGCTGCAATTATCTCCGGACATATGGCCCGGAGATATGCTTGAACTAAGCGCGGGCGCCACCCAGGAAACTGTCGACGCGATTGTCAGAAAATCTCAGCTGACGCTGGCAGCAAGCGTGCCTGAATCGGTTGAGTATAAGGTTACTTTTGCAAATGATTGGGCAGAAAGTCTTTCCATTGTGCTCTCTTCGAGTGTACCGGCCGACGCTGTGTTGCCGGAGATGCCTACATTGGCAAGTTCGGCGCTGCTAAACCTGAGTGGCATGACAGTGACAAACGTCACTAAGACTCAGATCGTACTGTCGGCTGGCGTAAGTGCGCCGACTAATGGAGGCTTTGAAGTTCGGCGCCGGGATAACACTTTCGGTCCTGGTATTGATTCGGATTTGGTACTGCGGACGGGGGCGCAAAACATCACAATTGCGCGAGCGGCGCCAGTGGAACAATACTATTTGCGAATGTATGACGGTGCAATTCCGCCGAACTACTCGCTTTTTTCGGCAGCAGTGTTTATCAATGTGCCCATGTAAGGGAGTTCGATGCATACAGCACTTTGCGAATTTTTCTACCCGGAAGGATCTCACTCGTTCTTGCGGGGGATCGTGGCGTTGTGGGTATTTTCCGCAGCAGTCGGAGGAATGAATGTGCCGGATGCGAGAAGCAGCCCGAGGTATCAGTGGTTCTATCGCTTCGCGCATTTACTCGCAGCCAATCTGGATCGTGCAGGGCTGCTGCATGACTTGCCGGCTGATATCGACGGAAAGGCTACTACCAAGTAGTCAACCAAGGAGAAAACGATGGCGAATATTCTTGTCAACATGGAACATGGGATTGAAGTGGCAGCAACAGACGTGCTTAAGTTTCTGACGAATGCTCAGGCTATCTCGACAAAGCTGGAGCCTGTGGTCATTGCAGCGCTCGGTGTTCTGCTTGGCGCGACTGAGACAGCACTCAGTACGTTGAGCGAGGCTGTTGCCACCCCGCTGAATATTTCACTGGACGTAGAGACCATTACAGATTTCAGAGCGGTATGGCCTGCGCTCGTCAACTTTTCCCAGAGCCTTGGCATAAAGCTGTAAACCGTCTTGAGAGTGCCACTTCATGCAAGTGAAGAAGCTTTCGCGGAGTGGCATTCTCCGGAACTATAATGTGGATATGGGCGAGGTCTTGATCGGCGTAGTGATGGGCAGCAAGAGTGACTTCGAAGTGATGTCGGCGGCAACGGAATTGCTTGAATACTTCGATATTGCTTTTGAAGCGCGCATTGTTTCGGCGCATCGGACGCCTGACCTGCTTTTTAAATATGCATCCTCTGCAGCAGAACGTGGTCTGCGAGTGGTAATCGCGGGAGCGGGTGGAGCAGCACATCTGCCTGGAATGCTCGCCGCAAAGACAATGCTGCCGGTCTTGGGTGTGCCAATAGCAGCAACACAGTTGAATGGTCTAGATTCACTCCTTTCTATCGTGCAGATGCCGCGAGGGGTGCCTGTGGGAACGCTTGCGATCGGCAGGCCGGGAGCGGCGAATGCTGCTCTTTTGGCGGCGCAAATCTTAGCCGTTAATGACGCGGGTCTCCAGGGTAGATTACAACTGTGGCGTGATGCCCGCAGGGAAGAAGTTCTGGCGCAGGAGTTGCCGCAATGACTCATCCGATCCTGCCAGGTGCAACGATCGGTATCCTGGGTGGTGGGCAACTAGGTCGAATGATGGCTATGGCGGCGCGCTCGCTTGGATATCGCGTACAAGTGATGGATCCTGATCCGTCATGCCCGGCACGGTTCATCGTGGACAGCTGTTTTGAGGGCTCGTGGGATGACGCGAGAGTCGCTGCGAATCTCGCGCGTGGGTGTGATGTTGTGACTTTAGAAATCGAACAAATCGCGCCAGAATGCCTAGAAGCTGCACAACGTTTTGCGCCGGTACGCCCTGGGTTACAAACCATGCAAATCATTCAGGACCGGACAGTGCAGAAGCAGTGGCTGATCAGCCACCAACTTCCTGTTGCGCCTTTTGCAAAAGTTAGCTCTCTGGAGGAACTCTTTGCCGCGGTTCGGCGGCTTGGATCCAATCTTTTTATAAAGAGTGCTCGCGGTGGATATGACGGTCGTGGTCAAGCGCGCGTGACGCGAGGTGATGCGGCTGAAATTGAAGCGGTCTGGAACTTGTTGGGCGGCCAACTTTGTGTTGCCGAGCAAGCGGTTCCGCTGCAAATGGAGATCTCAGTTCTGGTTGCGCGCTCGCCGCACGGAGAGGTGCGCGCATTTCCTTCAGCCCGCAATCATCATGAAAGTCAAATACTAGTTTGGAGCGTCATGCCCTCGTCTATCGACTCGGCCCTAGAGAGCAAGGCTCAAGCTTTGGCACTCAAGATTGCTGACGCGCTAAAGCTCGAAGGTGTGCTCGCTGTTGAGATGTTCTTGGCTCTGGATGGACAACTTCTGGTGAACGAAATGGCTCCCCGCCCGCACAACAGTTATCACGCCAGCGAGCGGGCTTGTGTTACGAGCCAATTCGAGCAGGCGATCCGCGCGATTTGCGGGTTGCCGCTGGGTGAGGTAGATATCCTTCGTCCTGCTGCAATCGCGAACCTTCTTGGCGACCTGTGGCTTGTCCGCGAGCCCCGTTTCGATCGGGCGTTATCAATTCCTGGTGTGAGACTTCACCTATACGAGAAGCACCAGCCACGCAAGAGTCGAAAGATGGGGCATTTGTCCGCGACTGGAAGCACTCCTGAACAAGCTGTCGAACGCGTGCTGGCGGCGATGGCTGAACTCTAAATCAAAAGCAGATTTGTAACCCTTTCTAAATGGCGAGGCGGTCATCTTCGATTGTATAGCATAGCTTTGTTTGCCAATTGCACAACATTCCGTGTGCATCTGCTGTAAACGCTCACAGAGGCACACGAATTGTCACTGGCAATGGCAATCTCGAAGTCAGCCGATGTCTTCATTCCAACCTTCAAGATACCGCTTTACCTCTGCCATAAACTTGCCAGCATCCGAGCCGTCGATAATCCGGTGGTCGAACCCAAGCGTCAGGTGTATGACATGGCGAATGGCGATCGAATCGGTGCCAAGTTCGTCGGTAACAACAGCAGGTTCTTTAAACAAACCTCCTATACCGAGGATTGCGCTCTCCGGCATGTTGATAACCGGAGTGCCGAACTGCTCGCCATAAATGCCCGCATTCGTAAGCGTGAACGTGCTTGTACCTACCTCATCTGGCTTCAACTTCTTGCCGCGTGCCCGCTCTGCTAGATCGGCGATTGCCCGCGCCACGCCAAGGAAGCTGCGCTCTTCTGCCTGTTTGATGACGGGTACTATCAAACCCCACTCCAGTGCTACCGCAATGCCCAGATTGACGTTGCCATGATAGCGTATCGTGTCGCCCTCAATGGATGCATTTATGATTGGCATCTTGCGCAGGGTAGCCGTAACAGCACGAGCGATAAAGGGCATGTACGTGAGCTTTACGCTATTCCGCTGCTCATATTTGTTCCTTTCCTTCTCGCGAAGCCGGACAATCCTCGTCATGTCTATCTTGAAGACCGTGTGCACATGAGCATTCGTATGCTTTGACTCAACCATGCGTTGCGCGATAATTGATCGCATTCTCGTCATCGGCACAACCTGCCCTGCGAGCGCTCCAGTCGTTGGAGGCGCCGCGACCGGAGCCGCTTTGGCCACAGGAACTGCAGCGGGTACCGGGGCCTTTGTGGCTGCTCCCTTATCGATGTAGCCAAGCACATCTTCCTTGGTTATTCTGCCGGCGGATCCGCTTCCCGTGATCTGCTGCAAGTCGAGATCGTGCTCCTTGGCCATCTTCCGCACAAGCGGTGAGGAGCGAAGCTTGTTGCCAGTCTCCTCCGGGACAGCATGTGTTCTTGCCCCGGTCGTGGCCCCGGTGGGAACCGGTGACGGTTTGCCTTCGATCGCCGGCGGAGCACCTTTAGCCGGCTGTGTTACGGCAGTTCCGGCCGTCGATGCGCCTATCAACGCGACAGTGGTGTTCACCTGCACGGTGGCGCCGGCTTCTGCTCGTATCTCCTGCAATATGCCTGCTACTGGCGCAGGGATCTCTGCATCAACCTTGTCTGTGGAAATCTCGAAGAGCGGCTCATCACGCTCAACCTTGTCGCCCAGCTTTTTGAGCCACTTGGTAATCGTGCCCTCGAAGATCGACTCGCCCATCTGCGGCATCACCACTTCGATCGAATCGCCTGCACTTGCTCCGTCCTCTATCGCACCCCCTGTTTTCTCAGGCTCGGCAGGGACAGAATCAGCCTTCACTGGTGCTGGCGCAGATACTTCGTCGGCAGCGCCGGCCGCTTCGCCAATGACCGCTACTACAGCATTTACCTGCACGGTTGCGCCTGCTTCAACCTTGATCTCCTGCAGCGTTCCAGCCACCGGCGAGGGAATCTCAGCATCTACCTTATCCGTTGAAATCTCGAACAACGGCTCGTCGCGCTCCACGGAATCGCCCGGCTTCTTCAGCCATTTCGTCACTGTTCCCTCAAAGATCGACTCGCCCATCTGCGGCATCACTACATCGGTCGCCATCTACCCTCTCCCAACTGCTCTAGTTCGCCCTGCAAACGTCTCAGTGTACGGCATTTGCTTATCAATCGGGCAGCCCCACTCGCCTGGCGCCGGTGCGCGATAGCACAATGATTGCCGTTTGTGACTTCTTTCAGCGCGTTTCCACACATCCAACCTATGACACACCCCAGTCACATCACTTTTTGCCGTAATAAGGAAATCTTTATGAGCCTGTTCCAAACCCTCAGCAATCTCACCGGCCAAAGTTCCGGCAATGCTGGCCAGCAGCCAACATCTGACCAGCATGCCTCTGTGGCGCAGGCCTTCATTCAGCATGCGGGCCAGCAACCCGGCGGACTTTCTGGCATACTCGACCAGTTTCGTCAGAACGGCATGGGTCAGCATGTCGACTCATGGCTCACAACGCAGCCCGGTAGCTCGCAGGCGCAACCCGTGCAGCCTCAACAGGTAGAGCAGGGACTTGGCACAGGCGCGCTGCAATCCATCGCGCAGCACGTCGGCATATCCCCTGAACTCGCTAAGATTGCCCTCGCAACTGCGCTTCCCTTGCTCATGTCACACCTGTCGCAGGGCTCAGGCCAGCTACCTGTGCAAGCATCATCTGGCCCAGGCCTCGCCGGGCTCGCTGAGGGCTTCCTGTCCCGCATTATCTAACATTCCAGCTCAATCACAGAAGGGCACGCGAACACGATGGCCGATCTCAATCAGCTCAAATCCAAGTACGCGTCCGTCATCGACCTGTTTCAGCACTCTGTTCCGCAAGGGGCCGAGTAGTGGTCAAATTTCCCGATATGCCTGCCTCCCGAGAATCCTCCGCCCGACGCTGCGTATACAGTGGAAATTGCTCCGCCAACTCCCATACCTGCCCCTTGATCCGCTGCAGCGCCGTAGCGTCCGCGCGTCCGTCCAGCGCCTCCGCAATCCACCCGGCAACCACGCGCATTTCTACTTCGCACATCCCACGCGTTGTCATCGCCGGCGTCCCGATCCGAATACCCGAGGGCTTCATCGGAGGGTTCGTGTCGAACGGAATCGCGTTCTTGTTCACTGTGATCCCCGCGTCGCCCAGCGCCATCTCCGCCTCCGATCCCAGCATCCCTCGCTCAAACACATCCACCAGCACCACGTGCGTATCGGTCCCGCCGCTGATCAGTCGAAACCCGTGTTTTTTTAACGCCTCGGCCAGCGCTTTCGCATTTGCCACAATCTGTGTTGCATATATGCGGAACTCCGGCGCGAGCGCTTCCTTAAACGCAACCGCCTTCGCCGCGACAATGTGCATCAGCGGCCCACCCTGCTGTCCAGGAAACACGCACCGGTCAATCGCCTTCCCGTACTCCTCGGCATATTTAGTCCCAACCAGAATCAGCCCTGACCTAGGCCCCCGCAGCGTCTTATGTGTCGTGGTCGTTACCACATCCGCAAACGGCACCGGCGAGGGATGCGCCCCCCCGGCTACCAGCCCTGCGAAGTGCGCCATGTCGATCATCAGCTTCGCGCCAACCTTGTCCGCAATCGCCCGCATCCGCGCAAAGTCGAACTGCCGCGGGTATGCGCTGCCGCCGCCGATCAGCAGCTTCGGCCGCTCCCGCTCCGCAATTGCCTGCAGCTCGTCATAATCGATCGTCTCGCTTTGACGCGACACGCCGTAGCTCGCCACGCGATACAGCTTGCCGGAGAAGTTGAGCTTGTGCCCATGCGTCAGGTGCCCGCCATGTGCCAGGTCGAGCCCGAGGATCGTGTCCCCCGGCTCCAGCAACGCCATCATCACGGCAGCATTTGCCTGCGAGCCGGAGTGCGGCTGCACATTCACATACGCCGCACTAAACAGCTCCTTTGCCCGCTCCCGCGCCAGCGTCTCGACCACATCCGCATACTCGCACCCCCCGTAATACCGCTTCCCGGGATAGCCCTCTGCATACTTATTGGTTAGCACCGACCCCGCCGCCTCAAGCACCGCCTCGGAGACAAAGTTCTCCGAGGCAATCATCTCCAGCCCTTCATGCTGCCGAGCTCCCTCAGCCGATAAAGCGGCGGCAATCTCAGGGTCCTGTGTGGCAAGAGTGCGCGGTGTCTGGTTAAATGTCATGCCGTAGATTGTACTGTGAAGCACTCGATGCAAAAAACGCCTGGCGCTCAGGAGTCTACGAGAAACAATCCGTAGAACACAGGAAAGGGTCGTTCGGATCCCTGACCGCGTTCGAGGCGGCCGAAGGTCGTGTGAGCATGTCCAGCATGGGGGCAATGTCTGATTGTCCTACCAGCTCACCTTTGCTGAAAGTTGAACTTGACGAGGCAAATTGCTCTGCCCAGACGGTCCTCTCTCGATCAGTCCGAACGTGGAGTCATTGGTGTTGCTATCCGGGTTCTCCGACCACAGCGGATGGTTCAGCACATTGAAGGCCTCGAGGCGCACCTGTAGCTGGGCTCGCTCCACTATTGCGAAATTCTTTGAAAGATTAACGTCGAATTGGTGACTCCTGGGAATACGAATGCCGGTGGACTCAGTGTTCATAGTCTCTCCGTACCTGGGTACTTGCAGGAAGTTTGGCTGTCTGCAGGTGCTGTCATTGTCATATGGCAGCGGCACGAGAGAGTACTGCCCTCCGTTTTCCTGATACTGTTCTCCGCATGGCGACACGAGACGGATAAATCCATCATCTGTCTGGATGTGCGGCTTGACGTAAGCACTGCTCAGATAATTCGTGCCGCCCGGTATACTCCACGGTGTGCCCGTTTGGTAAACGTAAAGGCTTCCCAACTCCCATCCGCCGATCGCGCCATCTACAATGCGGTTCGCATGGCCAAGGAAACTGCGCCCGCGGCCAACCGGAAGAAGATAGACGCCGGAAAGTGTAATGCGGTGTGTTCGATCCGTTGCGTCCAGAGTTCTCGATGGAACGCGATAGATCGTATCCGCAAACCCACCCGCATCCATCAGCTTTGACCAGGTCCACGTGCCATGCAGGGTGAGAGAATTGTTCCACTTATGAGCACCTGTGACCTGGAGGGAGTTGTACCAGGTGCGCGCGTCGTTTTGCTGGTACTCCGTGATGTCTCCGAACTCAGGGAATGGACGAGTGAAATTGAGAGCATTAATGGTAGTCGAGTTATAGTAGCTCGTTCCCTGAAAACCGTTCACTCCCAGAAATGGATTGGTGGGGTTGTTGTTATCGCAGACTTCGTACCTGCCGCCCAAAGCCGGATTGCACGGGGCATAGGCGGTCGCACTCTGATGGTTCACATTATCACTGCTGTCACCATTGTAAAGGCGGCTTCCAACATAAGAGATACTTACCGTGTCGCTCCTGAGGAACTGCTCCTCCAGGCCCACTGAATAGGTCCAGAAGCTCGGGATCTTGTACTGCGGATTCAGAAAAAATGTATTCGTATTCTGTGGTCCCAGCTGCTCCAACATTCCAAGCGACGATCCGCTGGGTTGAATCACAGATGAGTACAGATTGCTAATAGGGTTTGCAAGATTCGGGTAGGTGCTGCCGGGACGAGTAGGATCGCTCGCCTGGTAGTTGGTGGTGGCGCTGTAACCATATGAGGATCCTGCAAGTTGCGGGCTTCTGAACGATTCCCCAAACCCGGCGCGAAGCACCATTTTATCGTTCACGGCGTAAGCCAAACCAAAGCGCGGCTGAATGTTGGTTTTCGTCAAAGCATAGACTGCGCGGGGACTGCCGTTGGCTCCAAGATAAGTCACTCCACCCAGAATCTGGTTGTATCCGGGAACGGAAACCTGGGAGTTGATGGGGTTTACTGCCGTGGTGTCGAATCCGTAATTGCCCTCGTTATGCCGCTCGACCTGACCCGGCACAAAGTCCCAGCGCACTCCCAGGTTTAACGTCAAGTTCTTCGTGACCTTCCAATCGTCCTGAAAAAACGGAGCCCAGTAATGCTGGGTCCAATAGGTAGTCGGGTTAATTGTGGTGGAGCCTGAGGTCACATTGCCCAGAAGGAAAGACGCGATGGAATTCCCGCTGGCGGGGTCCCAGGAACCGCAGCTACCGCATTTGGTCTGGGTCCACGTGCGATCGACAAACAGATTGTTCCCGCCGCCAACTTTGTCGTTTCCGGATTGCTGGAAGCGAGCGTCCAGCCCGGCGTGAATGGTGTGTTTGCCTTTGATCCAGGTAAAGGACGGAAACAAGGCGAGAGAATTGCTGACGGTCTGCGAATTGCTGTTCGTGCCCAGAGATGCAAATTCGCTGAGCTGAATGTAAGGAAACTCATGTGCGGCTGCGGTTCCCATTGCGGCCACCTGGCCGGGCGACCACCCAAGCCCGGTCGGATCGTAAGGCGGTCCTCCGATGGAATAGTCAGCCCTTACCGAGACGTTGGCACGCAAGTCGATAAGGAAAGTGGGGCTTACAGTGTGGGTCTCTTCAACAGTGAACGTGTGGCTGCGCTCTCCATGAGGCAACTGGCCGTCGGCCGCTGCATTGTTAAAGCCGTTCGTGCTGCGAATCTCAACCCGCTCCCAGTAGCCATAATGGAGGCTGAAACGGTCGTTGGGCGAAAAGTTCTGATCCCATTTTCCGAGCGCATTGCGATAACGATCGGTGTCCTGAGCGGCGACCGTGTAGTTATCCGCAAAGGGATTGGATCCCGCGGCTGTTCTGGTGTTCGGTGCGGGATAAAAGGATAGTATCTTCTGTGCAACGGGATTGATGCGTGACGTTGGAATAACGTTCGCGGCGGAGGTTGGATTGACGGAGTCATTCAATCCGAATGGAACACGCACATACGTTCCATTCGCGTCTTGCGAGATATTCTCCGGGTCGAGAAGGCTGATTGGGGCATACTGCGTACCGGTGTAGTAAACGAGGTTGCGAAAGTCGCCCGTAAGCCAAGCTGGGTCTGGCACTGACTCGGTTATGGTATTCGGCTCGACCTCATTCCAGTTCTCATACTGCGCCGTAAAGAATGACTTATTTCGTCCATCGTAGAACTTGGGTATAAAAACCGGGCCGTCTAATTCGGCACCATATTGATCCAGCTTATGTTGCTGGGTGCTGAACTGTGACACATCCTGACCCGGCTGCGCGTTAGCGATGTTGTAGTCGTTTTGCCAGGTATTGGCATCGAGGAAGGTTCGCCGGGCGTATTCGTAGATGTCTCCATGCAGTGTGTTGGTGCCCGACTTAAGAATCACATCCTCAACGCCGCCCGAGTTGCGTCCGAATTGCGCGTCATAAGCGTTCGTTACAATCTTGAATTCCTGCACCGAATCTACGGGCGGAACATACGCAATATGTGCATTGCCAGTGTTGTTCAGCGAGGATGCTTCATTCGAGACCCCGTCCAGCATCAGCTCTACGTTGCCTGAGCCGCCTCCGTTAATGGCGGTGTTGGCCTGCGTGTCGTCAAACGGGCGCTGGTACTGAGTAGCACCCTGATTCCAGGTCACGCCGGCGGTAAGAATCGATAGCATGCCGGGATCGCGGCCGTTGAGAGGCAGCTCGGTTACCCGCGTATTCTCGACGACCTCACCGGCATCGGCGTTTCCAAAGTCGATAAGGGGATCGCTGTTAACGGTCACCGTCTCCGAGCTGCTCCCGACCTTTAGCTTAAAGTTCACGGTCGCCGTTTCCGCTACTTGCAGATTGATTCCCGTATGGACGTCAGTGTCAAATCCTCGTGCCTGAACGGACACTGTATAGTTTCCTGTTTTCAGGTAAGGAATCGTGTAGTCCCCTGCCTTCGTCGTCACCGCCGTGGTATTCACGTTGGTGTCCACATTATGTGCAGTTATCGTGGCCCTGGTGACGACAGCCCCGCTTGGATCTGTCACGTTCCCCGTGAACTCCTGCGCCATTAAACAAGTGGTGGATAACAGGAGCCCTGATAGCAAAGAAAGACGAATGTAGTTCACGTTTAGCCTCACACTCAGAAGTAAGAAGAAATTCAGCGGTCGCAGTTCAATGATTCTTTGTTCTATCAACGCCGTCTGATCGTGCCTGCTGCACTATAGGGTGGGGTCAATTGAAATGGCATCATTC
This sequence comes from Acidobacteriaceae bacterium, assembly GCA_965276625.1. GTDB lineage: Bacteria > Acidobacteriota > Terriglobia > Terriglobales > Acidobacteriaceae > EB88. Next base: position 120,121 of record CBDIBB010000002.1, on the reverse strand, counting down.
CAAGGAGTGCTTTTCAAGTACTCCTTTTGGGCTATGCCGCCGCACTATGAAGCATCGCTTTTCAGCGCTGCTTGCGCCGTATCGCATCAAGGATGGCTGGGAGATCCGCATTGGGGCCGCCGCAGTGGGATGTTTACGCGTCGGCGCTTTTCCCGTTGAGATCATCCTGCGTTGTGTTCGCTGGTGCTGCAAGTACGGAATCAGCTAACTGGATTCAGTGGAGATCGAACGCGGGAAGCATCGGTTGCACATCGGTGTTCGCTTTAAAAGCAAGATTCGGCGACCCATCGGTCTGCTGGTAATCGGCGATGAAGAGCTCAAGCGAAAACGCGACGCTTGGCGGCCTCAACTGCCAGCCTTGGCTGGTTTGAAATGCCGCCCGGGTAAACGGCTTTCCTCCAAGCGCGATCAGGTCGCCGCCGCGTTCCAGATAACGAAGAATGCCGGCCCATGCAGCCTCTGGGAATGCTGACCCATACGGCATCACGAGCAGCGCAGTCGCCTGGTCAGCTAATGCGCTGCCCAGCTGCGCCGCATTTACGGCTCTCGCTCCAGGGAACCCCTGTTGCAGTGCCTGTGCCGAAACAGCCGTGGAGTCGACAACCGGAAATGCAGGTTCCTCAAAGATCACCGTGGAGCCTTGCCCGTGAGCCGCGTACGCGCCTCCCAACATGCAAAGGAAAATCGCAAGCAGGCGAGCGACTGTCATCATAGCTGCGTTCCCTCGACTTTCAATCGACATACATTCTTCCAACCTAGTACGCTCACAAACGCACTATTTTGGAGGATTACTTGGCTGCTTCGGCTCGACATGTATGCATAGCATCCCTCGGCGGCTTGTTGGCCATTGGAGTCTGTATTGGCAGCACAGCGAGCGCTGGAGCGCAGGCACCCTCCGCAAGCGAAACGACGCAGCTCGAATCCGTCATGCCCATGAAGGCCGAAGCCATTGCAGGGGGCGCTCGATTTCAAAACGATCGCGAAACGGTGGAAGTTGTCTTCTGCGGCGCTGGCGTCGTGCATGTGATGGCGAGACCTTCAACAAGCAATGTATCTCCTGGCCCCGAACCTTGGATAGTCACTCCTTGCAGCCCGGCACAGACCAGCTTTGAACCGACTCCGGGGCAGACGCAGATTCGCAATGCACAGCTCACCGTCTCCATGAATCTCGCTACTCGTGCGCTCCACATGCAGGACGCCACGGGCAAGGTGCTGCTCCAGGAGAGCGACAACAATCCGCGCCGTTACCAGCCCGTCTCCATCGGTGGCCAGCCGCTCTATCAGGTCACAGACCGCTTTTCGCCGGAACTGCTTGAAGGTTTATACGGCCTCGGCCAGCACCAGAGCGGCGTCTTCAACTATCGGGGAAGCGTCGTGGAACTTGCCCAGGCGAACAGCGACATCGCCGTACCGCTCCTGCTCTCGACCAACGGCTACGGCATCCTTTGGAACACCGCCTCTCGCTCCATCTTCGACGACCGCTTCGCCCGGGAGATCAAGTTAAGCGCCGACGCCGCGGCCGGAGTCGATTACTACTTCTTCTACGGTCCGGAGATGGACACCGTCGTCCACCACTACCGCGAGCTCACCGGCCATGCGCCAATGTTCGGCCAGTGGGCCTACGGCTTTATTCAATCCAAGGACCGTTACACTTCGGCACAGCAGTTGCTCGACATCGCCGGAGAATATCGTTCCCGGCATGTGCCGCTCGATGTCATCGTGCAGGACTGGTTCTGGTGGAAGCGCCAGGGCGACCCGGAGTATACGGACGCTTATCTGAAGCCGCATCCCGACGTTCCCGGCGCACTCGACGAGCTACATCGCGAGCACGTCCACGCCATCATCTCTGCTTGGGCCGTGCTCGACCCCGCCTCCGAGACCTATCGCGCCATGAACGCGCAGCATCTACTCATTCCGGGAACTCCGGACTACGATCCGACGAACCCGAAAGCACGCGACCTCTACTGGGATCACCTTATCGGCAAGCTGTTCGCGCAGGGCTGGGACGGCTTCTGGCTGGATAGCTCCGAGCCGGAAACCTGGAAGGGCGAAAATGACGCGATCCTCGCCGACAAGCAGCTCGCCATCGGCCCCGGCGCACGCTACCTCAACATCTTCCCGTTAATGCACACCGGCAATATTTACGATCACTGGCGTCAGGCAACCAGCAAGAAGCGCGCCTTCATTCTGACGCGTTCGGCCTTTGCCGGTCAGCAGCGCAATGCAACCGTCGAATGGTCGGGGGATATCTTTGGCACCTTTCCAACACTGCGACGTCAGATCGCAGCGGGGCTTAACTTCGCTCTCTCCGGTATGCCCTACTGGACCACGGACATCGCCGGCTACACGTCGCCCTTTCCGGACGAGCCGAACAACCTCGAATATCAGGAGCTGTACACGCGCTGGTTTGAGTTCGGAACCTTCTGTCCCATCATGCGTACACACGGCCACCGCAGCGCCAACGAAGTATTCTCCTATGGCGCACAGACTCCCACGCTGATTGAATATGACAGGCTGCGCTCGCGTCTTCTTCCCTATACCTACTCGCTCGCCTGGAAGGTGACGCACGAGGACTACACCGTGCAGCGGCCGCTGGTGATGGACTGGCGCACCGACGAGAACGTCCGCGACATCGGCGATCAATTCATGTTCGGTCCTGCCATCCTTGTCAATCCGATAACGACGCCAGGCGCGGTCACGCGCTCCCTCTACCTGCCCCTGGCCCCCGCCTGGTTTGACTTCTGGACCGGCAAGCAGCTGCCTGGCGGCCAGCGCATTCTGGCCGATGCGCCGCTCGCGCGCATCCCGCTGTACGTGCGGGCAGGAGCGATCCTGCCGCTTGGCCCTGCGAGCGAGTACGCCGGACAGGATCCGGGCGCTCCGATCGAGCTGCGCATCTATCCGGGCGCCAATGGCAGTTTCAATCTGTACGACGACCAGGGCGATACCTACGCCTATGAAAAGGGGCAATATGCAGTAACGCCGATCCAATGGAACGATGCCAACCGTACTCTTCAGTTCGAAGCACGCCGCGGAGCCTATCCGGGCATGAGAAGCGACAGAACATTCCATGTAACCGTTGTCGGCGTGGGAAAAGGGTCCGGACCAGAGCCTTCCGGAGACTTCAAACAAGTTCACTATGCCGGTAAAGCGATCAGCATCAGGATGCCCTGAAGCGACCGGTAACGCATACCTGCTTTCGCAACTCCTATTGCAGAATGAACGCCGTGCAGCTAAATCGCCACCCGAGGAACCCGCGCCCCCACCCCACATACCACCTCATACGGAATCGTCCCACAAAGGTTTGCCAGCTCGCCCGCGGTAATCTCTAGGCCGCCCTGCGACCCAAGCAGCACCGCCTCGTCCCCCAGCGTCACCCCGGCAATGGCCGATACATCCACCACCGTCTGGTCCATCGAGATCCGCCCCACCATCGGCGCCCTCTGCCCCTGCACCAGCACACTCCCGCGATTCGACAGCAGTCGGTTCAGCCCGTCCGCATACCCCACCGGCAGCAATGCCAGCCGCATCGGTCTCTCCGCGATAAACGTCTCGTTATACCCAACCGCCACGCCTGCCCCAACCTCCCGCAGAGACACAACCTCGGTCCGCCACCGCATCACCGGTTGCAGCCGAGGCGTCTCGAAGCCGATCCCGTACAGCGCCAGTCCCGGCCGTACTATCAGCTCTGCCCCTGTTCTGCGAGCCACACCGGCCAGCGATTCCAGCTCCACCCCAAGCGAAGCATTGGCCGAGTTGCCCGCATGCACCCAGCGCGGCCTTATCCCAGCCTCCAGCAGCTGCTTCAACGCCTCGCTCAGCCGGCGAACCTGCCCGGCCATCACGCCATTTCCTGGCATCTCAGGTGATGAAAAGTGTGTCAGCACCCCTTCCACAAACACCGGTGAGTCGTGCTCAAACCGGGCCCCGCGCACCAAGGCGGCAAGCGCCTCACCAGGCGCCACCCCCTGCCGGCTCATCCCTGTATCAATCTCCAGGTGTACCGCCACCGATCGCGCCGGCAACCCCATCCGCCGAGCAGCCGCGTCCAGTAGCCCCAGGTGGTACCACTCCCACACCTGCGGCGTCAGCCCGTTCTGCAGCACCGCGCCTTCCTCACCCGGGAAGAAGCCCGACATCACCAGCACCCGGGCCTGCAGCTTCCCCAGCACCGCCCGCAGCGCCAGTGCCTCCTCGACCGAGGTCACCCCCAGCCACGGCGCGCCCGCCTCCCCAAGCGCTCGCCCGCACAGCGCCAGCCCATGCCCATAGGCATTTGCCTTCACCACCGCGATCAGGCCCGCAGCCTTGCCCGCGTGCGCCCGCACGTTCTCTTCCAGTAATTTGTAGTTTTGAACAAGAGACCCGAGCCGAATCTCCGCAATCGTCGGCCGCATAACCCTACTGTGGCGGATTGCTGGTTGTCAGCGGTGTCTGCTCCGGCGTTGCCGGCTGCGAACCCTTGTGCAGAAGCGGGATATGGAACGGCAACGTAGCCCCAGACTTCTTCTCAGCCCGGGCCGCGTTTGAAGTTCTGCCGCCATCCACCTGGTCGACTACCGCGGTTCGCTGCGCACTGATGCAGCTCCACTCGTTGTGCGCCCGCTGGTACACATGCGTAAAGATCCCGCGCTCGTCTCGCGTCCGCTCCTGCTCTTTCAGGTGCAGCACATACGTGCCTTCCACCACGGCCACATCGCTGATCACCCGCACATTCACGACCTTCTGTTCAATCGACAGAATAGGCTCCGGCAGTCCGGCCAGCGCGTCTGAGATGGTCTGGTTCCGCGTGCTCACCGCCCCGGCCGCCGAAACATCCACAAACGCCGGCGCCAGCAGGTTCTCCATCGCATACTGGTCCTTGTTCACCAGCGCGATACTCCACGAGTCCTCGATATGCTGAAACTGCTTAAGGATTCCCTGTCCGGTCTGCTCCTGCCCAAACCCGGCAGGGACCAGCATCAAAGCGGCAGAAAGAATGATAAGAACACAACGCATGCGTACTGTTTATATTACTCACGTTCGTGCAGACACGCGAAAACCCCTCTATCCTAGGGTGTTGCAGGCACCAGTTGAGCTTCGGGAGAAAACGGCATGAAACCAGTACCAGGAACCACGCCCCGCAAAATCTCAACCCCAGGCGTGCTTCCGCCCGACCCGGAACTCGTCGCTCTCCTCGCTCGCACCCACGTTGAAAACGGCCAGTCCCTTCTCAATCTCCTCGATGAGAAGCCCATGATGCTCATCTTTCTCCGTCACTTCGGCGACTCCTTCTGCCGCGAAACCATCCACGACGTCGCGCGCGCCAAGCCCGAGATCGATAAGCGCGGCGTCCGGGTCGTCTTCGTCCACATGGGCTCGCCCGAACGCGCCCGCCCCTTCTTTGAAAAGCGCGGCCTCGGCAGCGTCGATCGCGTATCCGACCCGGAAATGAAGCTCTACACCGCCCGCGAGTTCCACCTGCTCAAGTCCACCGTCCTGCCCCACTTTTTCGGCGCCTCTGCCTACCTCAATCTCATAAAACGAGCACTCTGGCGCTACGGAGCCGGCTCCCCGGGCAAGGAAGACCCAACCCAGCTCCCCGGCGTCTTTTTCCTCAAGGACCGCGCCATCTACCGTGCTTACCGCCATAAGAACCTGGGCGATCGCCCTGATTACTCCCTCTTCGGCGTGTAGAAAGGAAGCAGGAAGCAGGGTGCAGGATAGAGGGTGTAACAAGCACAGCAGGTGAGTGCCTCACTTCTTGCCTCTAAGAAGTAGGAATCACAAGAGCCGTATTACCCCAAGCCACCTCGTATCCCGACCACCGGGAGGGCCATCCCAGCTACTCCTCCTGCAATCCGCCACGAAGTGGCGAGTAAAAAGGCGCGTGAGCGCCCGCCAGCCGCGCAGGCGGTTTTGCCGCGTTTTCCGCAACATCCTCAGGGACAAGGTACCCCGGTGCCCTTCAACCGGGGTACCTTGTCTCTACGAGTATGGCGACTACACCCAACATCCAGTTCGAGCGCGGCCTCCCTGCCGCCATTGACGCCGAGCGCTCCATCCTCGGCGCCATCCTGCTCGACAACCACAGCTACAACGAAGCTGCCGAGCGCATCTCCACCTCCGACTTCGCCCTCGACTCCCACCGTCGCATCTTCATGCGCATGGCCGAGCTTATCGACGGCGGCCGCGCGGTCGACTACATCACCCTCCGCGACATCCTCTCCAAGTACAAGGAGATTGAGGCCATCGGCGGCGTCGCCTACCTCGCATCGCTAACCGAGAACCTGCCGCGCCGCGTCTCCATCGACGAGTACGTCCGCATCGTCAAGGACAAGAGCCTGCTCCGCCAACTCATTCTTGTCTGCTCCGAGGCCATCACCCAGGCCGCCGACCAGGGCGACGACGCGCTCGATGTCCTCAATTCCGCCGAGTCCAAGCTGCTCGAAGTCACCGAGCACGGCGTCCAGCGCGGCTTCGCCAGCATCCCCGAGATCGTCCGCGGGTCGTTCGGCTCCATCGACCAGCTCTTCGCCGAGGGCAGCCGCGAGGTCACCGGCCTTGAAACCCACTTCACCGAGTTCGACCGCATGACCTCCGGTCTCCAGAAGTCCGAGCTCATCATCATCGCCGCCCGCCCGTCCATGGGCAAAACCGCCTGGGCCATCAACATCGCGCAGAACGCCGCCATCCGCAGCGCCGCGGTCGTCGCCGTCTTCTCGCTTGAAATGTCGAAGGAGTCGCTGCTTCGCCGCATGCTCGCATCCGAAGCGCTGGTCGACCAGCAAAAGATCCAGAAGGGCTACACCTCCCGCGAAGACCAGGAAAAGCTGACCGAAGCCCTCGAACGCCTCACTGAGGCCCAGCTCTTCATCGATGACACCCCCGGCATCTCCCTCACGGAAATGCGCGCCAAGGCCCGCCGCCTCCGCCAGATGCATGGCAAGCTCGACCTCATCGTCATCGACTACCTGCAGCTCATGACCGGAGGAGCCGGCGGCGCCCCCGGCAAAAAAGGCTACGAAAACCGCACCCAGGAAGTATCAGCAGTCAGCCGAGGCCTCAAGGCCCTGGCCAAAGAACTCGACGTCCCGGTGATCGCCCTGAGCCAGCTCTCCCGAGCCAGCGAGCAAAGAGGAGGCGACAAAAAACCCATGCTGTCCGACCTCCGCGAGTCGGGCTCCATCGAGCAGGACGCCGACGTCGTCGCCTTCATCCACCGCGAAAGCTACTACAACAAAGACGAAAACGGCCAACCCGATCCCGAAACCGAGGGGAAGGCAGAAATCATCATCGCCAAACAAAGAAACGGCCCGACGGGGTCGGTGCATTTGGCTTACTTGAGCAAGTGCACGAGGTTTGAAAACCTAGCCTTCGGCGGTGAGTATGAGCAGGCCTAACGCTTAAACCTCGTATAGGGTTCTGAACCACTTCACGAATGACTCCGCGTACGACGAATCGGGATGAAGAACCCTGTTCGTCAATGCCCGCCCAGGACCTTGTCCAGGCGCATCATGCCATGAGAGCCACGTGTGTAGTTCCGCCTTTTCTTTCTGAGAATCCTTGTAAGAGGCTCCCTTAGCTCTACTTTCATTGGTAGAAGAAGCAGCAAGTTCCCAAAGTTCCCTCGAGTGCGATGGAACTAAGTGCTTTAGAAAAGTTTCTAACGTTCCATTCTCGACATTGTCTGGCATCACCCAAAGACCAAACTTCTTACCATTTTGATCTGAAGTGATGAGACCGTTACTATCCAGAACGGCAGGAAAATCCGGCATAATGCTCGAGAGTAAGCTTTTTACGCTCTTGAAGCGTGCCTCGGGGGAGCCATCGCTATCTAGAATAACTCCCAGTCTTTTGAGATAGCGCACCTTAAATTGGGCAGTAAGATACCCTGCTTTAAGTATTGCATTTACCCCTCCCCCTTTTACGATCTGCACGGGACGCTTGCTCTCATCTTCGGGCCACGTCATATGACACTTCATAAGGGACTGTATGCAATGCAGATCAGTGTCCCCTTCGACAATTAAGCAATTTGGATTCTCAGTTGCCAAGACTATCGCACCTCGATTCCATTCTCGGAAGCGACCTCAAGCTCTAGCTCGTTATAGGTTGTAGGTCCAGGCATTGATGCATCAATTCGATGTAGAGATACATTATCTGTGAAACTTGAATCGGCAGCGGATACCCGACCTAAGCTTCGAACGCAATCATAACTATGGGTAGTCGCAAAGACCTGTACGTCGAGTTCATTCGAAGCGCCTATAATCATCTTCCAAAGAGCAGTCATGACGCTATAGTGTAGGCCGGTATCGACTTCATCTATCAATAACACGCCCCCGCTGCATTGCGATATAGCTATGGCGATTGCGAGCATGCGCCAGACACCCTCGCCCATACTCCCGATCGGAACAGGGGTTTCATGCTCTTTCAATCTAACTATAAAGCCGCCTCGACTGCGACTCGTCAGGTAGCTCGGCTCCCCGTCAGATTGGAGCGCGATTCTTTCTATTGCAGGTTCCAGAATCCTCAACGCTGTTAGGACTCGATCCTCGTCCGGTGTAAGCATCATGCTATTCCAAAGAGTTGATAACGTTCGGATATCTAGAGAGCGCGTAGTAACGAATTGAACAGGTACATCTTTAACGAACTCGCGAGATTCCGTCCTTCTAAGCAGCCTACGCTGGTAACTGAGGGAAGGTGGGATTATTCCGCCCTTTGCGCTTAGAGGAATCAAATTGAGATCGGGAGTAGGACGACCGTCTATTCGGAGAGCGAGCGCGGATGACGCAGCATCTTCAGGGTCGAATGGAATGGGTGCAGTGTCAGTTGGGCTGTATTCATCTACCGACACCTTTAGCTGCCTATTAGATGACCCTGTTCCATCGCTTTCAATAAGGAACTCTGACCCTAGCTGCATGTTATGCATGTGAAACAGGTGCGACACGTCCATGAACCGAGTTCTTGAGCTCGCTCGTTCTTCGACAAGCATCTCGCTTCTTCCCTCTGACATTTGCCACATGGATTCAGGGCTGCCGCGAGAAATGAGAATGCAAAGAGCCTCAAGAACTGAGCTCTTTCCGCTATTGTTTGAACCAACGAGGAGATTCAATTGTTTTAAGCCATTGATTTTGAAGTGTTTTAACTTCCGGTAGCCGTCAATGGTTAAGGATTCAATCATTATCCTAATATATCCCGAAGTCTTGCGGTTGGGCGGGTGGTTCAAGCTGTTTGCCGGGTGCCCCATCTCGCTTTTTGAGATGTGGGACCCACAAAACCAGCACTCTTCATGTTCTTATAACCTTAATCCGGAGCACCATCCTCGTCCCGCGCTCCACATCGACTCGATGCTAACCGTTCCGACCTACCCGTCTTCGAGTGCCGAAAGCTCGGCCACGTTCAGGCGCCAGCCCACAACCGTTGCCCTACGGCAGACTGGCAAAAACTGCCAACAGCGTCTACGCTGGACACAGGGTGCAACCCATGCCGAAGCGCAACGTGAATCTGACCGAGCACTTCAACAGCTTCATAGAGGCCAGCATAAACTCCGGTCGTTTCAGCAACGCCAGCGAGATTGTGCGCGAGGGGCTGAGATTGCTCGAACAGCGTGAGGCTGAGGACAATGCCAGGCTGGAATGGCTCCGCTCAGCTGCCCAGGACGGCTTTGCGGCTATTGATCGCGGTGAAGACGTTGAGTTTCGCTCGATAGACGATCTGGCGGCCTTCATCGACAGCACCGGCGAGGAACTGGCAGCCGAACATCGGCGTGGCTAGGCCGCAAAACCCGCGAGTGGTTCTTTCTCCCGCCGCCCGCCAGGACATCCGAGACATTTTTCTCTGGAGTCTCGACAAGTTCGGCGCCGCTGCGACAGCCCGATATCGTGCTTTGCTGATTCAGGCGCTACGCGACATCGAGACCAATCCAACTCGGCCCGGCAACCAGCCGCGGCCTGAGCTGGCCGAAGGTGCCCGCACCTACCATCTGGCTTTCAGCCGAAGCAGCGTCGAAGGCAAACGCGTCAAAGCTCCCAGGCATTTCATCCTCTACCGTCCCGGCTTAGCCGGTCTGGTAGTCGCACGCATCCTCCACGACAGTCGCGACCTGACACGTCACTTGCCGACTGACTATCGGGCCGAATAGAGCGCCTATCTCGCAGACCTTACTAAGCCAATCCGCAGCACACCTCCATCTACCGCCCCGCCAACTCCCCGAAAAACTCCCGCAACCCACGCGCCTGCCGCCCCAGCACCGCTTTCAACACCAACCCATTCCCACCCGGAAACCCGAACCGGTCATAATCCGCATACATCGTCTCCATCCCCTCCCGCATAGGCCCGTCCGGAATCCCGGCCTTCTCCGCCCACTCGGCAAACGCAGGCTCCGCCGCCTCGACCGGCTTACCCAGCGCCTCGCTCATCATCGCCGCCATCTCTACCCGGTCCACCATCCCCGGCGCGCACAGCTCAAACGTCCCGTACGCCAGCGTGTCGCCGGTCAACGCCAGCGCCGCAGCCTCGGCCACATCGCGATAGTCCACATACGACACCTTCGCGCGCTTTGAAAACGGCAGCCCGAACTTGCCCGTCGCCGCCACCTTCTTCCAGCCGGCCTCGAGGTTTTGCATAAACATCGTCGGCTGCAGCACCGTAAAGTCCATTCCGGACTCATACAGCGCCTCTTCCACCGGCAGCTTCGCCTTATGATTCCGCATTTTCGAAAGCGACGGATGAATCACCCCCGAGAAGCAGAACTTGCGCACCCCAGCCGCCTTGGCCGCCTCCACCAGCCGCACTCCCATCTCCGCCTCATCCGGCGCAAACGCCGGCCCAATGTGGAACACCCCATCCACTCCCTCAGCTGCCCGCCGCAGGCTTGCCTCGTCGTGCAGGTCGCCGATCGCAGCCTCCGCCGCGCCCTGCTTCCGCGCTGCTTCCACCTTGTCCTCACTCCGCACCAGCGCACGCACCGTCGCCCCGCGCTTCACCAACTCCGGCACCACCATCCCGGCAAACTTCCCCGTCGCCCCCACCATCAGCACCTTCATCGCACGCTCCATTCCTGCTCTTTCAGATGCGACCCCTATCCCAAGACAGACAAAAGCGGCGAAATCCGTAGATTTCCCGCCCATGCCCTTCATAAATACCGGCTCACTCCCCCAGCACAGCCTCGATCTCCCCTAGTCCCCACTCCAAATCCTCGCGCGAAATCACCAGCGGCGGCGCCAAGCGAATCACCGTCGCGTGGGTCTCCTTGCACAGCACCCCGCGCTCTTGCAGCTGCTCGCAAAGTGGCCGCGCCTCGGTGTTCAGTTCAATCCCGATCCACAAACCACGCCCGCGTACCTCGACCACCTTCGAGCTCTTCAGCCCGCGTAAACGCTCGAGCGCATACGCCCCCAACTCGGCCGAGCGCTCCGGCAACCGCTCTTCTGTGATCACTTTCAGCGCCGCCCGCGCAACGGCACACGCCAGAGGGTTACCGCCAAACGTGCTCCCATGGTCGCCAGGCCGCAGAACCCCCAAAATTGCCCGCGACGACAACACCGCCGAAACCGGGTAAAACCCGCCCGACAGCGCCTTGCCGACAATCGCCACATCCGGCCGAATTCCGTCGTGCTCAAACGCGAAAAACCGCCCGGTCCGCCCAAGCCCCGACTGGATCTCATCCGCGATCAGCAGCACACCGCGCTCACGGCAAATCGCCGCCGCCTCGCGCAGGTAGCCATCCGGCGGCACGATTATCCCGGCCTCGCCCTGAATCGGCTCGACCAGAAACGCGCAGGTCTTCTCCGTAATCGCCGAGCGCAGCGCCTCCGCATCCCCAAACGGCACCGCACGGAACCCGCCCGCAAACGGCCCGAACCCCGCCTTGTACTGCGGCTCGGTCGAGAAACCAACCACCGCAATCGTGCGCCCATGGAAGTTGTTCTCGCAGACAAGAATCTCAGCCTCGCCGTCAGGAATCTTCTTCACCGTCACGCCCCACTTGCGGGCAACCTTCAGTGCCGTCTCCACCGCCTCCACGCCGGTGTTCATCGGCAGCGCCATCTCAAAACCGGTCAGCGCATGCAGGTCTTCAAGCAGAAGCGGCAGCTGGTCATTGCGGAACGCGCGCGAGGTCAGCGTCACCCGCTGCGCCTGCTCAACCATCGCCTTCAGGATGGCCGGATGACAGTGTCCCTGGTTTACCGCCGAGTACGCAGCAAGAAAATCCAGGTAGCGCCGCCCGTCCACAGCAGTCAGCCACGAGCCCTGGGCCCGCTCAATCACCACGTCGAGCGGATGGTAGTTGTGCGCGCCATACTGCTCCTCAAGCCCGATCAGCTCCGCAATCGATCTCTGCTCCGCTATCTGCATAAGTTCTCCTGACCTTTAAAAATAAGTGTAGAGCCCTCGCCGGCTTTCCTCGCAGGTAATCTCAAAGCACGGCTGTATTGACCCACTTGCAGCGTTCACTTCTTCACAAGTTTCATCACAAGCAATGTCATGTCATCATGCTGTTCGGCTCCGGCAGTAAACTCATCCGCCGCGCGGAAGATATTCGCGAGAATCTCTGCTGCCGAAGCAGGGTCGCGTTGCGGTGCCGCTTCAAGCATTCGCTTTTCACCCCACTCTTCATCTTCGGCGGTCATCGCCTCGCTGATTCCGTCGGTGTACGCAATCAGTAAATCGCCGGCCCCTAGAATCAAGTGCTTAGTTTCATACCAGGTAAACGGGAGTAGCCCGATAACCGGGCCACAAGCCTCAAGTCGCTCAATCTCTACTGCATTCCGCCGAACTAACAGGGGCGGATTATGGCCTGCGTTGACATAGCGGAGTTCGCGCGTCTGGGGGTCATACGTAGCGAAGAAGAACGTTGCATAGCGGCTACTCGATGAAGCTTCGTAGACGAGACGGTTCATGTTTTGCATCATCTTCGCCAGGTCGCCGGGGCTATCAAGGATCAAGCCGCGCAGCGAAGCCCGCAGGCTCGCCATCAGCAGTGCCGCCGATATTCCCTTTCCTGAAATATCGCCGATCGCAAAGCCGAGATGGCCATTTTACAGCTCAATAAAATCGTAGTAATCACCACCTACCTCCGACGCCGGGCGACACATTCCCGCCAGGCTAACTCCATCAACCGCAGGAATACGCTGCGGAAACAGTCGCTGTTGCACTTCGCGAGCAATCTCTATCTCTCGATTCATCCGCTCGCGGAGTGCTGCCTGGTCCGCAAGCGTGCGGACCAGCTCAGCAACTTCGAGTGTCAGTCCGGTTTGCGCGGCGACGGATTGCAACGTACGTAAGTCCGTTGGGGTGTAAGCTTCTTCCGACTTTTTTGGCCCAAGCGCCATCAGTCCGATCAGGCGAGCGCGCCCCGGCAGCGGCAGCAGCAGCTCGGCATTCATCTCACGTAGAAAGGTTTTCTCGTCCGTTCCTGCGCCTGTAAACCAATCTTCCGGGCGGTCGCGGTACACGGTTGCAGGCTGGTTCGTCCGCATCAGGTTCTGCACGGTCGCCGACCCCTCCGCGAGCGACACAATCCCGGCAAACTCCATGCCAAGTGCTTGCTGAAGATGGAATTCAGTGCTGCCGCGCAGCAGGATGGCGACGTAGGGAACGTGCAAAACCTCTGAGATGCGCCGCAGGACCGTGTCGACAAGGACACTTCTGTCCGTGAGCTGACGGACCTGATCAGACAACTCGCTGAGAACAAGCTCGCTGTCATAGGCTTCGCGAAAAAATCTCCGGTCAAGCCGGCGTTGCAGGCGCTGGCTAAGGCTGCCCCGCAAGGTAAGGATTTGCAACAGTGCGCCAGTGCAGAGCGCAATCAGAATCAAGCTCAGGACAGGATGTTCATTGCGCCGCATCATCGGAACAATGAAGCGCAAAACGACAAATGCAACGATTATCAATTCAAGAGTGAGCAATGTGGCGCGGGCAAGCAGATATTTAGTCCCCATCCGCAGCAGGATGCGAACATCCATGGCCCGCTGCACGATCAGAACATAAGCAAGGGTCAACGGAAAAAGCGCTATCAATGGAATAACAGCGCTGAACCAGTTCCCGTGATGCGGGTCCATCCCGAACCACGGCACCACAGCAAAGATGATAAGCAGCGGGCCGAGGGACAGGCCGCTTCCAATAGCCAGTACTCGCAGGCGCCGCCGTGCATCCGCAGTTGAGGCTGAACGCAGTTTATCGAACAGCGCCGCCAGAAACAGCAGGATACAGATCGCATTGAGCCACGCGACCGCTCGATCGGCCCAGACTTGCGCGGGAATGGAAGAGCGGATGACCTGGACATCAAAGTCTTGCGCTACAAATACACCGAAGTTATAAACAAAAGAACAACCTGACACCGCCAAAATGGCGTATTTGAACCAGGGAAAACGAAGGTCCACTCTCCATCGTTCAGGAAATAGAAAACCGAACCACAGCAGCGCCGGGAAAAGGAAAATATCCACAAGCATGTTCCATAAGCCGAGTAACATGTACCACGGCATCGGCCAGAACTGCCAATCAAGGTTTCCGAAGAGCGTCTCGGGAGTTGCCAGCAGGAGAAGCACCAGCCAGGCATTCAGATCGCGCGGGCGGCCGACAACCACCCAGTATCCGACGATAAGACCAAGCAGCGGCACACCCAGGACTGGGGTGAGAAACGCAATGTAGCCCCAAACGGAAAAATCCGGGCCCTCGCGGGCCGCCACGTGAACCTGCACCCGTCGTATCATTCCGGAAGGCGTCCGAACCGAAACCTCGATTGTCTTACCTGGCTTCGTACGCCCCAACAGCGCGTGAATCTGGGCATAACCGGTGAACGGCTCGCCGTTGAACGCCAGAAGCACATCCCCATCCACAAGCCCAGCAGCGGTCGCTTCTTTGCGAAGCTGTGTAAGAGTTGCCCCGTCGCTCCGGGTGTTAAACGGATCGCGGACATAATGGCTGGCGTGGAAGAACTCTGCCCGCAACGCAACGGCGCCGGCAATGTAGTAGACCATGCTGATCGCGGCCACGACGATCAGCAGGAGATACAAACCGGCAGCAGACTTGCTCTTCATGGCGATGGCGTCCAATCCTCGGGTCAACGTCAATCTTGCGGCCCGGCCAGTTTATGCCAGCCGATGCAATCCCGGATCAGAGACTTCAGACCGAATCACCAAAACCTCGCCTCAGCTAGAATCAACGCATGGCTATCCCTGCACAGCGCGACCTGCTTCCGGCGGTTGAAGCCGTCCGCGCCACCACGCTCGCGAGCGCCCGCAACACACTCCGCTACGGCGTATTCGGCGAGCTTGAGACCACGGGCGACACGCTGCAGCGCATCGTTGAAGCGGTACCCGCCGCGGTTGCTGCCGGGATTCCCGGCAGCGCTTTCGTTTTCGTCCCGCTCGCTATCGGCGAGACCGCGCATGCGCGCGACACTGAAATTGCGCGCGTACACACCGAGGAGCTGGCGGACCGGGCGACCTGCCACCGCACGGTTCCCGTCGATGGGTCTAGCTACACGTTTATCTCGACGCGGCTGATGCAGGACCGGTTTGCGCTGGCATTTGAGCTGTTCATCAACGTGGGGCACCAGTTTGTGGACAGGCTGGCTGAGGCCGGCACAGCACTGCCGGCGCGATTTACCGCGCTGCTGTGGCAGCAGGCGCTGGCCGAGGTGCGCGGTGAAACCTCGCAGGATGCGTACGAGGCCCGGAAACAGGCCGTCGAGCTGGCGCGCGGCGGCCAGAAGGACGGGGCCGCTGCGGGTACCTTGCCGAAAGCCGCGGAAGAGCAGCAGAGCCGGTTTTTTGCCGCGGCACTGGCCGACACGCTGGCTATCTATATGTTGTCGCTGGCCATCGACCTGGAGTATGCCGACCTGCGGGAGCGCGAGTATCCGCTGCTGGCCGCGCCGGCGCTTGCAGATCGCCTGCGGCTGATCGCAGACTTGTATCCTCCGCCCGCGGGGTATGAGTTCGCAGTGAAGTACCGGAGGCGGCACTAAGGTTTAATGAAATAAGCCTGCTTAGTCGGCGATACCCAGCTGCTGCAGCTTTTCATACAGGGGCCTGCGACCGTTCCGCAGGAGGCGTGCCCTTACGGGACTAGAACTGTCGTCCGGCGGAGGCGGAGTTAGTGGCCTGCACAGCCGCCGCCGCCCACTGCATCCACCGGCAGGGCGCCATCCTGGCTGGAGGTACTGCCGCATTGCAGCGCTGAAGGGAGAGAAACTGCCCAAGTAAAACCGGTATACGCCTGCAAATATCGCGTTCAACGTGTACAAACGTTAAGAGCTGCACTTACCTGGCGCCTGAAAAAAGGCTTGCACGCGAACGCTGCACGTTGCACAGGACTGATGTGAACCAGTCACCGATAAATAGGGAGACAGCTGCGCCGAAGCGGCGCAGCCTGCACTGCCTCGAGGCGACAAACTTCTTCCTCGCCGATGTGCAGACCGGCCTCGGCCCGTTTATCGCTGCTTACCTGGCTGCGTCCGGCTGGCAGGCAGGGCAGGTTGGACGAGTGCTGACGCTCGCCGGGCTGCTCACGGTGCTGTTCCAGACGCCCGCAGGCGCCCTGATTGACCGGCTCCATCGCAAGCGACTCCTGCTGGCCATAGCGACCGTAGCGCTTGCAGCCGGAGCTTTGCTGCTCGCGCTTACCACTAAGTCATGGGCGGTCTATGCGGCGCAGGTCATGATCGGTGCGACGGGGCCATTCCTGGGTCCTACGCTGGCTGCCATCACCATGGGGCTGGTGGGCGTCAAGCTGTTCGATCGCCAGTTCGGGCGCAACCAGGGCTTTAACTCAGCAGGAAACGTCGCCGCCGCCGGCGCCATCGCACTTATCAGCCACCTATACGGTAACCGTGCGATTTTTTTCATGGCAGCAGCGCTTACCGTGCCCACGATCATTTCCGTACTTGGGATACGTGACAAGGACATCAGTGCGCCGCTTGCGGATGGCGGCTTTGACCGGCCCGAGGCGAGAAAAGGGTTCTTCGCAAGTCTAAAGCTGTTGCTGCAGGATCGTGTGCTGCTGCTCTTCCTGGTGTGTGCGTTTCTCTTCCACCTGGCGAACGCCGCCATGCTGCCGCAGCTAGGTGAGCTGCTGGCCCACGGGTCTGTTCGCGCCGCAGCGCCGTTCATGTCTGCCTGCATTGCTGTGACGCAGGTCGTCATCATGGTTTCCGCCGCAGCGGTTGGCCGCATCGCCAACCAGCATGGCCGCAAGCTCCTGCTGCTTGTCGGCTTTGGCGTGCTTCCGCTGCGTGCCCTGCTGTACACGGTGCTGCACCAGAAGGGCGCGCTGATCGGTGTGCAGGTCCTCGACGGCGTGGCCAACTCCATCTTCGGCGTTGTATCAATCCTGGTGGTAGCCGACCGTACCCGCGGCACCGGGCGCTTCAACCTGGTGCAGGGAGCGCTTGCAACCGCAGTGGGGCTAGGCGCCGCCTTCAGCACCACAATCGGCGGCATGATCATGGTCCGCTCGGGATACCGGGCTTCGTTTCTGACTCTCGGCGGCGTTGCCGCTATCGCTTTCCTGCTGCTGTTACTTGCCGTGCCGGAAACTCTTCCAGGCGCACCCGCGGACAATACTCTACCCAACCTGCCTGCCCGGGGAGCAGAAGCATGACCAAATCACTCGACACCGTGCCGCCTTTTATGGAGAACGCGATCGAACCGTGGGCGGAGCGCGGCTGCTCGGCACACAGTTGGGCCCCAATGAAAATGGGAGAAATTGGTAAGTGATGCCCGCGAGCGCAGCGCACATTGTCCTTATCTCCATTGTTGCCGTCAGCGTGCTGCTGATGCTTGTACGGCCTCGGAACATCCCCGAAGTCTGGTGGATTGCTTCGGGCGCGGTGCTGCTCGTCGCGCTCCGGCTTATCCCACTCAAGCTGGCGGGGAAAGCAGTCGCTGAAGGTTCAGACGTTTACCTGTTCCTGATAGGCATGATGCTTCTGTCAGAGCTGGCGCGCGAGCACGGCGTGTTCGACTGGCTTTCCTCTGCCGCGGTCACGCGGTCCGGCGGCTCCTGCACCAGGCTCTTCACGCTGATTTACGCTGCCGGAACGCTGGTCACCATCTGCATGTCGAATGACGCAACGGCAGTCGTGCTTACGCCGGCCATTCTCTCTGTCATTCGCAAGGCCAGGGCAGCTCCGCTTCCATACCTCTTCGCCTGCGCCATGATTGCGAATGCCGCGTCGTTTGTGTTGCCCATTTCGAACCCGGCGAACCTGGTAGTGTTTCGTACCGGCATGCCGTCGCTGGGTCACTGGCTGCTTTCCTTCGGGGTGCCTTCGCTGCTTTCGATCGCGGTCACCTACGGGGTGTTGCGCCTGTATTTCCGCAGGGACCTGCAGGCATGTTTCTCAAGCGAGATCGAGGAAACTTCGCTCCGCACGACAGGAAAGCTGGTGCTTGCCGGGCTTGGATTCGTAGTCGCCGTGCTGCTTGCAGCTTCGTCGTTCAAGCAGGATCTCGGCCTGCCCACGTGTCTATCCGCGATCGCTCTTACGGCCGTCGTTTCCATCAAGGCGAAGGCCAATCCGCTCAGGCTGGTGAAGGAGATCAGCTGGTCTACCCTTGCGCTGGTTGCCGGCCTTTTCGTGCTGGTGGATGCCGTGCAGAATGCCGGCGCCTTACGCATCATGCAGGCTGCGCTCACGTGGGACGAGCACCTGGCGCCTGCCGTGGGAGCGCTGGTCGCCGGCTTCGTTGTCGCAGTTTCCAATAACCTGGTGAACAATCTTCCGCTCGGTCTTATCGCCGGCGCCACCATCCAATCGGCACACGCAAGAGAGCTAACGACAAACGCTGTGCTCATTGGGGTCGACCTGGGCCCGAATCTTTCAGTCACCGGTTCGCTCGCTACAATTCTCTGGCTTATCGCGCTTCGTAAGGAGCAGCTTGAGGTAAGCTTCCCGGACTTTCTCAAGGCAGGCGCGCTCGCGATGCCGGCGGCACTCATCGCCGCTTTGGGTGGAGCTATCCTGACTTACACGGCTTTTCAACGTTAAACATCCATTGCGAAAACAATAGAGGCTGCTCGTATGAAGACAGGCTGGATCTACCCGTTCATTATCGTAGGCGGTGCCTTGCAGGCTTGCGGCGCAGCTATGAATGGACAGTTGAAACAATCCATGGTCAACCCATGGCTTGCATCAGCAGTGTCGTTCGCGCTGATCACCTTTTTCTTTATCGCCGCATTCTTCATCATGCCCCATCCTTTGCCTTCCGTGAAAAGCCTTGAGGCCATGCCGTGGTGGGCAGTGATTGGCGGACTGGTGGGCGCCGTGCAGGTGTATGCCGGTCTCACGCTCGTCAATAAGGTCGGAGCGGGGCCGTTCATGGGATTTACCGTGACCGCGTCACTAATCGCGTCCCTGCTCATCGATCACTTCGGGCTCTTCCGCATGGACCAGCACCCGATCAATCTGTGGCGCACCTTGGGGGCTGTTCTGCTTGTCGGCGGGGTCGCATTGATCGCGCGCTTTTAAGTATGCGCGCGCTGATGTGCTGAAGACTTAAATCTGTAAACAAGCATCCGATTCAACATGCAGTACGTCCTCGCTCTCGACCAGGGAACCACGAGTTCTCGCGCAATTCTCTTCGACCACGACGGTAAGATCGTCGGAGTGGCCCAGCATGAATTCAAACAAATCTATCCCGACACCGGCTGGGTAGAACACGACCCCTACGACATCCTGACTTCGCAGCTTACTTCCGCTGTCGAGGTCCTCGGCAAGGCAACGGTGCGTCCAAGGGATGTCGTTGCGCTGGGCATTACGAATCAGCGCGAAACGACCATCGTGTGGAATCGCGAAACGGGTAAGCCTGTTTACAATGCTATCGTCTGGCAGGACCGTCGCGGAGCGCCGCTTTGCACAAAACTCGCCGAGGATGGCGCGGAAGATACTATCCGCCAGAAAACTGGTCTGTTAATTGACCCATACTTCTCCGGAACCAAGATCGCCTGGATCCTGGACAATGTTTCCGGCGCGCGCGAGCAGGCAGAGCAGGGCAAACTGGCGTTCGGCACTGTTGACAGCTGGCTCGTGTGGAACCTGACCAGCGGCAAGCGGCATATTACTGATCGTACCAATGCAAGCCGCAGTCTGCTGTACAACATCGTGCAGGATCGCTGGGACACAGACCTGCTGAAACTCCTGAACATCCCCGAAAGCATGCTGCCGGAGATCGTCTGGTCGAGCGAAGTTGTAGGCCAGGTCACGACATCGCTCGGGCTGGGCGAGGTCCAGATCGCCGGTATAGCCGGCGACCAGCAGTCCGCGCTCTTCGGACAGCTCTGCGTTTCTCCAGGCGACGCGAAAAACACCTACGGTACCGGATGCTTTCTGCTGCAGCATATCGGCTCCAGCTTTACCTTATCGCGGGAGCGTCTGATCACCACATTAACGTGCAGTGTGAATAAGAAGCTGGAGTATGCACTTGAAGGCAGCATATTTGTCGGCGGAGCAGTGGTGCAGTGGCTTCGCGATAACATGCGGTTTTTCTCATCTTCACCGGATGTTGAGAGTGTCGCGGCTTCTGTCGATTCGACTGAAGGCGTAGTATTCGTTCCGGCGTTTACCGGGTTAGGTGCGCCGCACTGGGATCCATACGCCAGCGGGATGATCATCGGCATACAGCGCAGTACGCAGATTGGCCACATCGCGCGCGCTGCGACCGAAAGTATCGCGTTCCAAGTCGCCGATGTGCTGCACGCAATGGATAAAGATACACGGCAGCCGTTTCGCGAACTGCGCGTAGACGGTGGCGCAGCGGCGAATGATCTGCTAATGCAGTTCCAGGCAGACCTGCTGCAGTTGCCGGTGCGAAGGCCCGCGGTGCTGGAAACAACAGCGCTCGGCGCTGCATACCTGGCCGGGCTCGCTGTGAACTTCTGGAGCAGCACGGATGAAATTGCTAAACTGCGCGGCGAAGATACAATCTTCGAACCGAAGGCAGATCGCAAGGAAATGAACGCGCGCCAGGCTAAGTGGCAGGACGCCGTAAAGCGGGCAGGTGGATGGAACGTGCCCAGCGATGAAGCTAAACAGAAAGAGGAGCGAGCATGAATCGCGACGAGATGCTACAGCGAGTGCGGGAGCGCAACAATTTCAGCAAGCCATGGGATGTCATCGTAATCGGCGGCGGCGCAACCGGTGCAGGCGTAGCGGTTGACGCGGCAAGCCGAGGTTTCTCCGTCCTGCTGCTGGAGCGCGAAGACTTCGCAAAGGCGACATCCAGCCGCAGCACCAAACTGGTGCACGGCGGTGTGCGCTATCTTGAGCAGGGCAATGTATCGCTGGTGATGGAAGCATTGAAGGAGCGCGGAATTCTGCTTCAGAATGCGCCTCACCTTGTGCACGACCTTCAGTTTGTCGTGCCGAACTACTCATGGTGGGAGGCGCCGTTCTACGGCATCGGCATGAAGGTGTACGATCTGCTTGCCGGTAAGTACGGGTTCGGCAAGTCCAGTGTTCTCTCGCGGGAAGAAACGCTGGAACGTATTCCCACGCTGCGGCAGGACGGATTGCGCGGCGGCGTTGTGTACCACGACGGCCAGTTTGATGATGCGCGTCTGTTGATCCAGCTCATTGAAACAGCTGTCGATCACGGCGCGACTGTACTCAACTATGCGGCGGTCACCGCGCTGCTGAAAGGAGAAGACGGCTTCGTCGATGGTGTCGCCGCAACTGACAGTGAAAGCGGTGAGCGCTTTGAAATACGGGCGCGCGTCGTGGTAAATGCAACAGGCATTTTTACAGATGAGATACGCCGCATGGGCGATGAGCAGGCGACGGCCATGGTCGCGCCAAGCCAAGGGGTCCACCTCGTGCTCGATAAGTCCTTCCTGCGCGGAAATGCCGCCATCATGGTGCCGCATACAAGCGACGGACGAGTGCTATTCGCGATTCCCTGGCACGAGCACACCGTTTTAGGAACGACGGATACGCCGATTGAGAGAGAATCCTATGAGCCACTTCCGTTCGAGAAGGAGATTGAGTTCATTCTTGAAACAGCGAGTGAGTACCTGAGCCGAAAGCCCACCCGCGAGGACGTACTGAGCGTGTACGTCGGCATTCGCCCGCTGGTAAAAGCCGCAGGATCGGATTCGAGCAAGACCTCCTCATTGTCGCGCGATCATACGATCCAGATCGATCCATCGGGACTGCTCACCATCGTAGGCGGTAAGTGGACCACCTATCGCCACATGGCTGAAGATGCGGTCAATCATGCGATAACACTTGGCAAGCTAAGCGACAATGCATGCGTTACTAAGGACCTTCGCATCCACGGTTATGTTGAGAAGACGAGTCTGCAGGAGCCGCTGTTTGTCTATGGATCGGATGCCGAGAAGATTCGCACGCTGGCGGGTGAATCGCCGGAGTTTGCGCGGCAGCTGCACCCCGATCTGCCGTATATCGCGGCGGAAATCGTGTGGGCAGCGCGTGAAGAAATGTCTCGGACCGTAGAGGATGCGCTTGCGCGCAGGACGCGCGCGCTTTTCCTCAACGCGCGCGCCGCGATCGCGATGGCGCCGGCCGTCGCTTCACTGATGGCCCGCGAATTGGGAAGGGACAAGGCTTGGGAGGAAGCGCAGGTCCGCGCATTCAATGAGCTGGCGGCCCGGTACACGCTCGAAAAGACCATTACCGATGAACCGGCGGAAGCGAAAACGCACACGGCGGCATAAGAACCTCAATGCGGTCCACTAGATCAGGAGAGTAGCCATACATGCGGTCCCCTATGCTAGGCGAGTTTATGGGCACGATGATCATGATGCTGCTTGGAGACGGCGTTGTTGCCGCCGTCAACCTCAAGCGCAGCAAGGCTGAGAACTCCGGTTGGATCGTCGTCACCACCGGGTGGGCTTTCGCAGTGCTGTGCGGCATCTTTACGGCGCTTCTTTTCGGCAGTAAAGACGGCCACCTCAACCCGATCATTACGCTCGCGTTTGCTATCCAGAATCATGACTTTTCGAAGCTGCTGCCCTATGCAGTTGCACAGTTTACCGGCGGCTTCTGCGGGGCGGTGCTGGTGTGGCTTTTCTATTACCCGCATTGGAAAGTCACGGAGGATGCGGAGATCAAGCGAGGCATCTTCTGCACAGCCCCGGCCATCCGCAACTACCCTTTCAATCTTCTTTCTGAAGCAATCGCAACGTTCGTCCTGGTGCTTGTAGCGGGCGGGATCAGCTCGAAGCTGGTGCTCTCAAGCGGCGCGGCAGCCGGGCTCAGTCCATATCTTGTGAGCTGCCTGGTGTGGGGTATCGGGCTGTCCCTCGGTGGCACAACGGGATACGCCATCAACCCGGCGCGTGACTTCGGCCCGCGTATCGCGCATGCGCTGCTTCCGATCCCCGGGAAGACGAACTCGGACTGGGCATATGCCTGGGTGCCGATCTTGGGACCGGTCCTCGGCGCCAGCGCCGCCGGATACATCCTGTACCTGCTGCGCGCGTAAGCTCTTCGCTGCGTTTCTCCCTATCGCGTTTGGCAGACTGGCCGAATGATTGCGCGGACAGTTAGAATCGTTTCCATCGCACACGAATGGAAACGAGGTGCCGGCTTGAAGAGGTCAAACGGTGTTGCTCTCGCCCTGTTGCTCGCGCCAGTGCTCACAGCGTGTCTTGTTCACGCACAGAGCGACCGCAGGACAATACCCGGCGAAGGCCCTGACGGCACACCGCAGCTCAACTTCTTCGCCCACCAACTCGGCACCGATCATGCTGAGGCGATCACCACGCTCGACATGAACGGCGACGGCAGGCCCGATCTGTTGAGCGGAGCATATTGGTACGAGAACCCCGGCGCATCCGGCGGCGAGTGGAAGCAGCATCAATACCGCAAGGTCGGCATCCTGAACGAGTTCGTCTCCGACAGCGGAGAGTGGACAGTCGACGTGAATCATGACGGCGCTCCCGATGTTGTGACGACCGGATGGATGGTGAACGGTCTGTGGTGGTTTCAGAATCCGGGACATGCCGGAGGGTTGTGGCAGCCGCACCTCGTTACCGATAGCTACGACACCGAAGGCGGAGCCGAGGCAGACATCAACGGCGACGGAAAACCCGACATCATCCTTGCGCACTACAACCACTCGGGCATTCTGTGGGTCGATTTTTCCGGACCGCAGCCGAAGGTTCACCACGTAGGAGATACCACGCAGGATGGCCACGGCACTGGCGTTGCCGACGTGGATGGCGATGGGAAAGCTGACATCCTGACGCCGTTTGGCTGGTTCAGGAACATCGACGCCGACCATGACAAGTGGGAGTGGCATGGTGACTGGAAGCTGGGCGATGCCGGGTTTCCCATCATCGGCTACGACGTGAACGGCGACGGCAAGCTCGACATCATCTATGGCGAAGGCCACAGCTACGGCCTGTACTGGCTGGAGCAGCAGGGCGAAGGCAGCACCCGACGCTGGGTGAAGCACACCATCGACGAGTCGTACTCACAGATCCACGCGCTCAAGCTGGTTGATCTGGATAGCGATGGCGAGCCGGAACTACTTGCGGGCAAACGCTACCGAGGACACTCCGGGCATGACCCGGGCTCGTATGATCCGCTGGTTGTGTACTACTACAAGATTGACCGCAAGACCGCGAAGTTTTCGCGCCACGCCATTTCGGTCAACGGGGTAGCTGGCGCGGGCACTCAGTTCATCGCGCAGGACCTTGACGGCGACGGCGATGTGGATGTGGCAACGGCCGGCAAAACCGGTGTTTTCTTCTTCGAGAATTTGAAGATCAACCGTGTTCCCAATGCAACGCGGGAGCAGCAGCTGCTGCTGAACAAGGCATGGCCGTTCCCGGATGAGGGCAGCGTCGTGCAACAGCAGGATGGACCGCCGAAGCAGTAACAACCGGTGGCAAGGAGAGGCATGATCGAGTCGAATCGCAGAGGGTTCCTGAAGGCGGCAGGGATGGTGACGGCAGAGTCGCTAATCGGGCCGCACCTGCACCTGCTGGCTGCGACAGAGGAGACCGGCGCGCAGACATCTGCAAAAAACGGCAACCTGCAGATCGCGCTTATCGGCGCGGGCGGGCAGGGACAGTCCGACACGAAGGTGGCGCTGCAGGTGCCGGGCGTCAAGCTGCTTGCGGTAGCAGACTGCTACCAGGGGAGGCTTGACCACAGCAAGGAGCTGTGGGGCGCGGATATCTTCACCACGCGCGACTATCGCGAAATCCTGGCGCGCAAGGATATCGATGCCGTGATCATTGCCACGCCGGACCACTGGCACAAGCAGGCCGCGATCGACGCCATGCAGGCCGGTAAGGATGTGTACTGCGAAAAGCCGATGATCCATCTCTATGCCGATGGCCCCGAGATGATCGAAGCGGCGCGAACGACGCGCCGCATTCTGCAGGTGGGCAGCCAGCGCGTCAGTTCAGTGGTCTATGCGAAAGCAAAAGAGTTGCTGGCCGCGGGCTCCATCGGCACGTTGAACATGGTAACGGCACGGTGGGACCGCAATTCATCGATCGGCGCGTGGAACTACACCGTACCGCTCGATGCCAGCCCCACAACCTGCGACTGGCCGCGCTTTCTTGGCACCGCACCGCAGATACCTTTCAACGCGGAGCGCTTCTTCCAGTGGCGCAAATGGAAGGCATATGGCAGTGGCGTTGCCGGCGATCTGTTCGTTCACCTGTTCAGCGGGACGCACTTTGTGACCGGGGCGCTGGGGCCGACGCGCGCCATGGCGACCGGTGGGTTGCGGTTCTGGAAAGATGGACGCGATGTGCCGGATGTCATGCTGGCGCTGTTCGACTACCCGGCAGGGTTCAACCTGAGCCTCCGCGTCAATTTCATCGATGGCGGCGAAGAAAGTGAAGGGCTGGTTTTTACCGGGTCGGAAGGCACAATGGAAATTGCCGGCAATTCGGTGATCCTGAGCCGAAGCCCGCGGGAACAGGAACCCGGTTATACCGTCAGCACTTTTACCGATGCAATGCAGAAGAGCACAATCGAAGCATACCGGCGCAAGTACCCTGCGAAATTCCCGGAAGGCAGCCCCACGAGCACTTACGAGCGGTTTACGGCGCCCCCGCACTACAGTGACAGCTACGACCATTTCAAAACTTTTTTCGCTGCCGTGCGGTCGCGCAAGCCGGTCACCGAGGACGCGGTCTTCGGCTTTCGCGCCGCTGGCGCCGCGTTACTCAGCAACCTCAGCTACGAGCAGGACGCGATTATCCACTGGGATCCAAAGGAAATGAAACTGCTACCGGGTAGAGCGTCCTGACGGAAACCGGGGCCGGTGGAAACCCGGCCCCGACGCTATGTTTCCGCGTAATGTTCTTAGTCGTCGCTGCGATTGCCGAACAGGTTGAGAACCGCGAGGAAAATATTCAGACCATCGAGAAAGATAGAGAGCGCGAGTTCTACCGCTGTCGCGCCGCCGCCGCCCGCACGCACCCGGGCAAAGTCGCCGACCGTCAGGATGGAAAACACGCCAAGTACCAGCCAGTCCAGGGTGGTGGGCTGCACGAAGTGAAAGAACAGCGTGGCAAGCATCAGCACGATGACGCCGATCAGCAGAACACTCCCGATGGCCTGCACCTTGCGGTAATTGACAGAGATGGCATACGCGAGGGTGCCCAGCATGGCCATGCCGATGCCGGTGGTCATGGCTGCGGTGCCTACCAGGTGTGAGCCGCCGTGCCCCAGGTAGTGCTGAATGGTCGGGCCAAGCCCGATGCCCTCTAGAAAGGCAAAGGTGTACAGCAGTGTCATTTGCCGCGCCTGATTCGCGCGTGTCGCGCGGATTGCGAACAGGGTGCCAAAGTTGAGCACCATAATTAGCAGCGCGATGCCGGGCGGGATAGAGAGCGAAAGATAACTGCCGCCAGCAGTGAACAGGAAGGCGATGCTCACCATGCCGAGCACCTTGCCAAGCAAACGCGAGGCAGTGTCGACCTGCCCGGTAACCCTCCCGCCGTTCAGGACGTTGTATGAGCCGTTATAGGGACCCAGGGAACCGTCATTCTGTCGCATATCAAAAGTCTACGCTTTCAGCAGAGATCAACCGCGCGCGCGGCTGGAACTCCAATAAGCCGGTGCGCCCATTTAGAGTGGTTTTCATGTTGATCGCCCGGTTCTTACCAGCGGCACTCCTGCTGCTCAGCATTCCGTTCGCAGGGCAGCCCGCGCTTGCCGCACCGCGGCAGGCCCCCTCGGTGCCAACCTTTACGCGATCATTCACCACGGCAGGCAAGGTCTATTCCGTTCACATAGCGGGCCGGGCACCGGAGCAGGGCGGCACCACGACCATTTCAACCGTCCTGGTTCCGCTTTCGCTTTCATTCCAGCAGCCCGGTCGCGGTGCGGGAAAGGTGCTGGAGCCGGGCGCAGCGGTTGACACGGTTGTGGAGTCGCCGATCTTCAGGCCGTATGCCTTTGCAACCGGTGTTACCCAGTATGGCGACGCGGTGCAGCGGGCCGCGTTTTTCAAAGCCGGGGCCGGCGACTGGCACACCCTGCTGGGCCAGCCGAAGGTCGCGCCCGCGATGCGGATCACGATTCCGCCGGACCGCGGCTACCTGCTGACCTCCAAGCGCACAGGCAAGACGCTCGCGGTGGTAGACCTGCAGTTCGTACAGGAGGAGATGCTGAAGCGGCTTCCGCCGGGCGCGGCTAACGGCCTTGCGATCGGGCTGGCGAAGAACGTGGCCTGGTACTCCCTGAACGATGCGACTGTCTGCTGCTCGCTGGGCACGCACGGCACGGTGGGCGGCACGGGGCAGGCGTTTGTGGTGGCCTCCTACATGGATGCAGGGGTGCTGCCGCGCGTGGCGGATGTGCAGGGCCTCACGCAGCAGCTGGCGGAGTGGATGAACGATCCGCTGCACGGCGTACAGGCCAACACTTTTCCGGCGTGGCGCACGCCGCCTCAAAACCTGGGGTGCGGTGGGAGCGAGGAGGGAAGCGCGTACCTGTTCGCCCAGCCGACTGACGGCGGTGAGCTGCCGAATGCGACAGCCGTCGCGGTGAAGGGAACGACATATCATCTGGAAAACGCGGCGCTCCTTCCCTGGTTTATGCAGGTCGCAAATGCCGACACATACCGCGGCGCGTACAGCTTCCCGGACACGCACGCGCTGACGGGGCCGGCAAAACCCTGCCGGGACCGCTCGCAGTCCCCTACCATAGTCGCCGGGCACCCCCTGCCGAACCCGCGCCACGCAAACGGGCATGCGCTGATCGGCTACTGGGAAGGGTACGGCTCGGCAAAGGAGACCTTTCCGCTGCGAGACGTTTCGCCGCAGTGGGATGTCGTGATCGTGACGTTCGCCGGGCCTGTGCCGGGCTCCACCAGCCGGCTGCGGTTCGTGCCGCCGCCGGGGATGAGCGTCGCCGCGCTTAAGGCGGACGTGGCTTACCTGCAGCACCAGGGTAGAAAGGTCCTGATCTCGCTCGGAGGCGGCGGGGCCGTGGTCACGCTCAAAACGAGTGAGGACCGGCAAAACTTCATCAGTTCGGTCGCTGCGATCGTCGCGCAGTACGGCTTCGATGGAGTCGACCTCGATATCGAGACGCCGTCGCTGATTCTCGATGCCGGCGACACGGACTTTCGCAAACCGACAACGCCTTCAATCGTGAATCTGATCGACGCGATGCACGCCTTACGCCGGCAGTTCGGGCCGGGGTTCATGGTGGCGGAGGTGCCGGAAGATGCGCAGACGCAGGCCGGGATGCAGAACTACGCGGGCCAGTTCGGGTCGTTTCTGCCGGTCATTTACGGCACCAGGGACATCCTCTCGTTCGTGGACGCGCAGGACTACAACACGCCGCCGCTTGAAGGGCTGGACGGAAACTACTATCTGCCGGGCCATACCGATTACCACGTCGCCATGACCGAACTGCTGCTGCACGGCTTCCCGGTCGGGGGCAGCGCGCAGGCTTTCTTCCCGCCGATCCCTGCCGGGAAGGTCGCGGTAGGCCTGCCGGCCACGCCGACCTCCGCGCGCAACTATACCGCCATCCCGGAGATTGAGGCTGCCCTGCGCGCGCTTACCGAGGGGCGCAGCTACCCCGGTGCGGCCTACCGGCTGCAACAGCCGGGCGGCTACCCGGCGTTCAAGGGGGCCATGTTCTGGGCGATCAACGAGGACCAGCGCAACGGCTACGCCATGTCGAACGCTGTAGGTACGGTCCTGCACTCGTTTCCGCAGGATGGAAAACAGTAAGGTGAGTCAGCCGATTCGCGCCCAACCTGTAAATCGAAGTCGCGATTGTGGGTGTCTCGGGTGTAGGCTTGGTCTGCACCTTTCGGGCCATACCGGTCCAAAAAAGTGGCCAGGGGCAGAAAACTTGAAGAAGGTGAAGTCCAATCTGCAGCGTGGTGCGTTGTTATGAATAGAGAGCTGACAAGGCAGGGCGCAACCGATGATGACGGCAGCCTGCTGAGCCGTATTCATGGTGGAGATCAGCAGGCGATGGTGACACTGTTCGACCGGCACTCCTCCATTGTGTACGCGGTGGCACTGCGGGTTTTGGGCGACCCATCCGCTGCAGAAGACGTAATGCAGGACACGTTTCTGCGCATCTGGCGTAAACCTCCGGTCATGGAGACAGAGAATGCAACACTCGCGGGCTGGTTTGCCGTGCTGGCACGGAACCGTGCCATCGACCAGCTGCGCCGGCGTCGCCACTCCGAGTCTCCGGACGATGTGGTGCTGTTATCGAAAGTGGATGTAGCGGCGGAGTCAGAGCACAACCTGCTGCTGGACCGCGCGCGCACCATGATGCACGACCTGCCGGAAGATCAGCAGACGGTGCTGCATCTGGCATTTTTTGACGGGCTCAGCCACTCCGAAATCGCGGAGCGGCTGCATAGCCCACTTGGCACCATCAAAACGCGGCTCAGGCGAGCAGTCCTGACGCTGAGAAAGGCAGCCCAGGCATGAACGGGAACGGACATATCGATATAGACGATCTCGCCATGTTCGCGCTGCTGCTGCTCAGCGAGCGTGAGGCTGCGACGGTAAGGCAGCACCTGCACGAGTGCCCGGAGTGCCGGGAAGAACTGCAGCAGGTGCGGAAAGATCTGGGCGTGTACGCGCTTACGGTCGAACCGGTCAACCTACCGGCAGGGGCGCGCGAGCGCTTCATGGCGAAGCTCGAAATCGGCGATTCTGCCGGCGCTGCGGGAGCAGCGCAGGCGGCAGACGTGAAGGCGGGTCCGGTAGCAGTCGAGCCGGGCAGCTCGCGGAGTGGCGCAGGCAGTGCAAGCCGCGTGCTGGCATGGATCGGCTGGGCTGCCGCGGCTGCAATCCTGTTCGTCACCTTCGGGCTGAAGCAGGACCGCGATGCTTTGCGTGCCGCGTTGACGAACGAGTCGGCGCAGACGGCGGCGGTGCGGGAGAGCGCGAGTCATGCACAGCGAGTACTGCACGCACTGACTGATCCACACGCCGTGCACGTTAGCCTCACCATTCCGAAAGCAGCGGCGACGCCGGCGGCACGTGCCACCTACGAGCCGAAGAGCGGAACACTGCTACTGCTGGCGAGCAACCTGGCGCCGCTCAAGCCGCAGAAGGTTTACGAGTTGTGGATCATCCCCGCGGATGGAAGCAAGCCTGTGCCTGTTGGAACGTTCGCGCCCGATGAGCGTGGCGCCGCGAGTGTACTGATGCCGCCGGTGCAGGGAGCGATTGCGGCAAAGGCTTTCGGCATCACGATTGAGAACGCCGGCGGATCTGTAACACCGACGATGCCAATTCTACTGGCGGGCTCGCCAGGCTGAAATCATGGGTTGCCTGCCTGTGGAAATAAAACCACTGCGGGTCTCGTTACTTAAGGTTAGCAAGGCGGCCATTTCTGGCCGCCTTTTCTTTTCATACGAGCGAATCCAAAGGTAGGCTGGGAACGTTTCACAAACAACGGCGCGACATCATCGCACCAGTTGAAGAGAAGGCTCAAGAGATGGCTATGGACAAACTCGAAACAATCATGAGGAACAAAGTCTCACGCCGCAAGTTCATTGCCGGCGTGGGTGCGGGCGTCGGGACCACCGCTGCGCTTACCCTGGCTGCAGGATGCGGCGGCGGCAGCAGCTCGACTACGACGTCTCCCACTACCACCAGCGCGCCGTCGGCGAGCAGCGACACGGACATTCTGAACTTTGCGCTGAACCTCGAATATCTTGAGGCTCAGTACTATCTCTTCGCGGCGACCGGCACCGGCCTGACCGCTGCCGATATGGGCTCGGGAGCCGGCGCAACCACGGGCGGCTCGCAGGTCTCATTCAAGATTCCGGCGATCCAGCAGTACGCCATGGAAATCGCCAACGACGAGCTGCTGCATGTGCGGTTCCTCCGCAGCGCGCTCGGCTCACTTGCGGTGCCATGCCCGGCTATCGACCTGACCAACTCCTTCAATGCGGCTGCGATGGCTGCCAATATCGGTCCGACCTTCAATCCGTTTGCCGATGACTACAGCTTCGTCGTCGGAGCATTCGTATTTGAAGATGTAGGCGTCACGGCATACCACGGCGCGGCTCCGCTGATCACCAGCAAGACGTACTTGGCGGCGGCAGCCGGTATCCTCGCGACCGAGGCCTACCATGCCGCTGAAATCCGGACGATCCTTGCGTATGCGGGCGATCCTTACCTGACCTATGCCGACCAGATCTCGGCTCTCCGCGGCGCGGCCAGCGCATCGGTCACGGGTACTTCGGGTGCGAGCGGTATGGCGGAAACTCCTCCTTCTGCAGGCGCAATCGTCGCGTCCGACAGCAACTCCATCGCTTACGACCGCACGACGGACCAGGTGCTGCACATCGTTTACCTCAACGCCACTGCTGGCGTGGTATCGAAGGGCGGCTTCTTCCCGAACGGGCTGAACGGCAACATTAAAGCGTCGGCTTCCTAAGAGCACCACGCACAAGGAGAAGTTATGGAAAATGTTCTGGAACTTGATCAGCAGGAAATAAGTGCGAAGAGCAGCCGCCGTTCAGCGCTGCTGATGGGCGGCGCGGCCTTGGCCGGCCTGGCACTTACCCGCGGCGCCTCCGCGCAGTCTGCATCGGCACCGACCGATGCCGATATTCTCAACTTCGCTCTCAACCTCGAATATCTCGAAGCGCAGTTCTACTCGTATGCCGTCAACGGCGGCCCGATCCCTGCGAACAGCCTTGGATCGTCCGCAGGAACCGTCACCATCAAGAGCGGGAACACGAAGGTCAACTTCACCACGCCGCAACTCCAGGCCTATGCCATGGAGACCGCGACTGACGAGTTGAATCATGTCAACTTCCTTCGCGGCGCGCTTAATGCGAATAACGCCAATGTCGCGGTATCGATGCCGAATATCGACCTCATGAACAGCTTCAACACGCTGGCCATGGCGGCCGGTCTCGGCAACACGTTCGACCCGTTCGATGGAACCGAGCTGAGCTTCCTGCTTGGCGCGTTCATCTTCGAGGATGTAGGCGTTACGGCTTACCACGGGGCGGCGGGGCTTATCACTGATAAAACCTACCTGGATAAGGCAGCGGGCATTCTCGCGGTTGAGGCATACCACGCGGGCAGCATCCGGACACAGCTGTACCGGACCGGCGCCGCGGCGGTAACCGCCGCGAACATGATCGCGGCGGCCCGTGCCAAACTGGACGGGACTAACACCGACGATATCGGCCCAGGCACGGTATCGGGCGGCAATATCACGGTGGCCTCGATCGTCGATGCGGATGCGAACGCGATTGCTTTCTCGCGCACGACCACGCAGGTCCTCAACGTCGTGTACGGCAGCACCGGTTCGACTCCGACACCCGGGGTGTTCTTCCCGATGGGGTTGAACGGCAATATCAAATAGCCCGTACCACCCGATTTTCACCGAAAGGCGCCGGGACTTCGTGTCCGGCGCCTTATTTTTTGCGCCCAACATTGCTGCTGCTCCTGTTCATAGCCGGGCCTTAGAATAAATCTGCGCCGACGCGAGGCGGTGGAGGCATATGGAAGCGAACGAGGTACAGGAACTGCATGAGCAGCACGAGCACGGCCGCGGTGAAGCAGAACACGAAGAGCACGGCCGCAGTCTGAAGCACGTGAGCTTCAGCATGGCCGTCATCGCCGTGCTGGTCGCGATCGTAACGGTGCTGGGCCACAGGACGCACACCGAGGCCGTGCTGATGCAGGCGCGTGCGAGCGACCAGTGGAACCTCTACCAGGCAAAGAAGATCCGCCAGAACGACACCCAGCTCGCGACAGACCTGCTGAGCGGCATAGCCCAGCGCGACAATAAGGCCGCCGAAGCGACCATCGCAAGCTACAAGGCGCACATGGCCAAATGGGTGGGCGATCTCGCGCAGGAGCAGGAAGTGGCGCGCCAATATGAGGAGAAGGTCGAAATCGCGGAGCGGAAAGCCGGCAAGTACGACTTATCTGAGGCGTTGCTTGAAATTGGTCTCGTCGTCACCTCCATTACGCTGCTGACACGTGTCCGCGTGTACTGGCTGCTGGGGATGGTCTTCGGCGTTGCCGGCCTGGCGGTCGCTGCCGCCGGACTGCTCTCGCACTAGGCAAACCAGGGGAACTGGAGGTTCCGCTATGGCGGTCAGATGGAAACGGCTGTGTCTCCTGCTTCTCGTGTTGTCGCTCGCCTGGCCCCTCTCGCAGGCGCAAACTCCCGCCGCGGGCGACCCTGTCATCCACGTCGACCACGGCCCGAACGCACTGCTCCAGCAGCAGAAACACTATGTCGTGCTGGTTTCGCTCGACGGCTTCCGCTGGGATTATGCGAAGAAATATGGCGCGAAGAACCTGCTCTCAATCGCCTCACACGGCGCAAGCGCCCCACAGGGCATGATCCCCGCCTACCCGTCCGTCACCTTCCCCAACCACTACACGCTGGTTACGGGCCTATATCCTGAGCACCACGGGATTGTGGCGATGACCTTTTACAACGAGGACCACACCCGCCGCTACAGCTTCAACGATCCGGCATCGAGCGGGGATGGAAGCTGGTACGGCGGTACGCCGTTGTGGGTACTGGCGGAGCAGCAGGGGATGCGCGCCGCCTGCTTTTTCTGGCCCGGGTCTGAGGCGGCGATCGGCGGTGTGCGCCCATCGTATTACCTGCATTACAGCGACAAATTTCCGAACGCGGCCCGCGTGGACCAGGTTTTAGACTGGCTGAAGCTGCCCGAGGCCGACCGGCCGCACTTCATCACGCTCTACTACGCCGACGTCGACCATGCCGGGCACGAGTACGGCCCGGACAGCCCGCAGACCCGGGCCGCGGTCGTCGAAGTCGACAGCATGGTTGGCAAGCTCCGCACCGGCCTGGCCGCGCTGCACCTGCCCGTCGACCTGGTGGTGGTGAGCGACCACGGCATGATTAAGGAACAGGGTCCGTGGATCAACCTCGACAAATATGCCGATCTAAGCAAATTCACAACGGCAGGCTCGCTGCTGTACGCCAACTCTGACGCCGATGCGCAGAAGGCCTACGAGCAGCTGAAGATAGCGGATGCGAACTTCAAGGTGTATCGCCGGCAGAATGTGCCGAAAGAGCTGCATTACGACGCGAATGCGCGGGAAGGCGACCCGGTTATCGTGTCTAACGAGCCGGTTGCGATTCGCGCGCATGCGCCGGACGCGGGCAGGCCGGATCACGCGCCGAATGCGGGTTCCCATGGCTTCGACCCGCAACAGTTTCCCGAGATGCGCGCAATCTTTTATGCGGAAGGCCCGGATGTGCGCCGGGGTGTGCAGCTCAAGCCGTTTGAAAATATCAATGTGTACCCGTTTATTACGGACATTCTCGGGCTGGAGCATCCGCCCGTCGATGGCAGCTCGACCGTCCTATCGCCCGCGCTCAGGGATGCTCGCTAGGCTTGTTGTACCCGCTTGCCGCCGAGATAGGTCGCCTGGAGCGCGCCATCCGGTGCGAGTACGTTGAGGTCCGCACGTCGGCCCACCTCAAGTCCACCCGTAGAGGAAGCGACCTGCGCCATTTCGGACGGGTTTGCCGTCGCAGCCTGTACCGCCTGGTGAAGCGGCACACCGGCGAACCGCATGTAATTCTGAACAGCCGCGTCCATCGTCAGGGTGGAACCGGCCAGCGTATTTTCCCCCAGAATCGCGCGGCCGCCCGTGACGCGGACGTCCAGCTCGCCCAGTTTGTAGCTGCCGTCGGGCATGCCGGCAGCGCTCATCGCATCGGTGATCAGGATGGCGCGGTCAGCAGGCTTGGCTCGGGAAAACAGCTGCACCATCGACGGATCGACGTGGATGCCGTCGCAGATCAGCTCGGCATAGAGCGAATCGGTCGAGAGCACCGCGCCAAGGATGCCGGGCTCCCGATGATCAAGCCGGTGCATGGCGTTGAACGTGTGCGTGGCAGAGACAGCGCCCTCGTGTACGGCAGCGATGGCGTCCGCCGCAAGCCCGTCGCTATGGCCGATTGAGATGCGTACCCCCCGCCCGGTGGCATGGGCGATCAGGTCGAGCGCCCCCGGCAGCTCGGGTGCAATCGTCATCAGGGTCACTCGGCCTTCGGCGGCCTCCCACATGGCGTCGAAAAACGAGACCGATGGCTTCAGCAGGTCGCGGGTGGGGTGCGCGCCGCGCTTGGCGTGTGACAGGAAGGGACCTTCAAGGTGGATGCCGAGCGGGCGCGCATGGCCGGGCACGGCGGGGGCGGCCAGCAGCTTTGCGAGGCCGGCCAGCGAGCGCAGGGTCGCATCTTTGGGCGCGGAGATGGTGGTCGGCAGAAACGCGCCGACGCCCCGCGTGGCCAGAAAGCTGCCGATGATCCTGA
The DNA here is from genome assembly GCA_965276625.1 of Acidobacteriaceae bacterium. Lineage (GTDB taxonomy): Bacteria > Acidobacteriota > Terriglobia > Terriglobales > Acidobacteriaceae > EB88. The sequence goes on along the minus strand of CBDIBB010000002.1, from coordinate 84,381 downwards.
AGGCTTCGGGCGTCGCTTCCATCACGTCACGGCCGCGGCAGCCGTGCGTGTGCACGTCGAAGTAGGCCGGTGCAAGGGTGGCGCCGGGGTAGTCGTGGTGTACGGTATGCCGAGGCAAAGGCTGCGCGGACCGGGTCGAGAAGGAGACGAGAAGATCGTCTTCGAGAACAAGAACCGGGTCGGCGACAGGGCCATCGGGAAGCAGGAGCCGTGCGGCGGTAACAAGCGTGGTCATGCGGTCTTCAATCCTTCCCAACTCTACACGCCGTCCGGCTGGCACACTGCCGGGCAGCCTCTAAAATGGGAAGGATGAGTACGCCAGGCAGGATCAAGAGAATCGGCATCCACCTGTCCACCGCGGGCGGCGCGCATACCGCCGCGGAGCGGGCACAGGCCGTGGGCGCCAACACGTTTCAGATTTTCACGTCGAGCCCGCGCACCTGGCGCGCCGCCCCGGTTGCGCCGGATGTCGCGGCGAAGATGTTGGCGCTGCGGACCCAACACGACATCGGTCCGGCCGTCGTGCATGCGAACTACCTGATCAATCTCGCCTCCCAGACCCAGGACGTGCTCGAGAAGTCGGAGATCGCGTTTCGCGGCGAAGTGGAGCGTGCGATGGCGCTGGGCGCGGAGTTCCTGGTGCTGCACCCCGGCTCATGGAAGGGCCTGACCCGCGACGAGGGGTTGCGAAGGGCAGCGCTCGGGATTGAAAAGGCGGTGGACGGACTGGACTTTGCCGGTAAGCCGTTTCGCCTGCTGATCGAGAACACGGCCGGGTCAGAGCATTCGCTGGGCGGCAGTTTTGAGCAGGTGGCGGAACTGGTTGAGCTGCTGCGCCGCCATCTGCCGGTCGGCGTGTGCCTCGACACCTGCCACACCCACGTCGCCGGGTACGACATCGTGAGCGAAAGCGGCTGGCAGGACACCGTGCAGCAGATTGAGAACACGATCGGCGCGGAGCATGTGCGGGTATGGCACACCAACGACGCGAAAGCCGCGCGCGGCTCGAAGCTCGACCGGCACGAGCATATCGGCGAAGGAATGATTGGCGCAGGGCCGTTCCGGCGGCTGCTGAACGACCCTCGCTTCGCCCACTGCGCCTTTATCGCTGAAACGCCAGTGGATGAGCCGGGCGATATTGAAAAGAACGTGCGCGCCCTGCAAGGGCTGGCTGCACTGGGCGAAAAGACTGCCAAGTAGAATGAGTGCTCCTATGGAAGACGCATCGGTAACAGAAAACACGGAACGGGACGCACGCTACAGTCCCGCGGAGATCGAAGCAAAATGGGCCGAGCGCTGGGCTGCCGACCCGGAGCTGTACGCGGCTGAGCCGCCCCCGAAACCCGGACAGGCCGGCAAGCCGAAGTATTACGTACTTGAAATGCTGCCGTACCCCTCAGGCCAGCTGCACATGGGCCATGTGCGCAACTACGCAATTGGCGATGCGCTGGCGCGCTATAAGTGGATGCAGGGCTACAACGTGCTGCACCCCATGGGCTGGGACGCGTTCGGGCTGCCGGCTGAGAATGCGGCCATCAAAAACAATACGCCGCCACGCGAGTGGACGCTCAACAACATCGCCGCCATGAAGCGGCAGTTTCAACGACTGGGCTTTGCTTTTGACTGGCGCAACGAGATCACAACCTGCCTGCCGGATTACTACCGCTGGAACCAGTGGTTTTTTATCCGCATGTTCGAGCGCGGGCTGGCGTATCGCAAGCAGAGCAAGGTGAACTGGTGCCCATTGTGCGCGACCGTGCTGGCAAACGAGCAGGTCGTGAACGGCTGCTGCTGGCGGCATGACGAGCAGATTGTGGAGCTGCGCAACCTGGAGCAGTGGTTTCTGCGCACGAGCGATTACGCGCAGGAGTTGCTGGATGGGCTGGACGGGCTGGGGGAGTGGCCGGAGAAAGTCCGCACCATGCAGCGCAATTGGGTGGGCCGCAGCGATGGGGCTGAGCTGGAGTTCGCCGTGGTGGCGGGGGGACGGGCAGTGTCTCCCGGGAAGGCGGACGAAGGCAAGGCGATTTTGCCGGGCGATGGGGTTGCGCTGACCGGCGAAAAGATTGCGGTGTTTACGACGCGGGTTGACACGATCTATGGCGCGACGAGTGTGCAACTGGCGCCGGAGCATGCGTTAGTGCTCGGCTGGGCACAGGCCGACCCTGCGCTACGGGCCGAGGTCGATGCGATGCTGGAGCAGCAGAGGGCGGCGCGCGAGGCCGGCGACATGGCTGTGATGGAGAAGCATGGGGCGTTTACCGGGCACTATGCGCGCAATCCGTTTACGAAAGAGCTGCTGCCGGTCTGGATTGCCAATTACATCCTGGCGGATTACGGGACTGGCGCGATCATGAGCGTGCCGGCGCATGATGAGCGCGACTGGGAGTTTGCCGGAAAGTACGGGCTGCCGGTGCGCGCGGTGGTCGAGGTGCCGGGCGCGGACAACGTACTGCCGATCGTTGCGGACTCTGAGGAAGGCGCGGTGTTGGTGAACTCCGGCCCGTGGAGTGGGCTGGACTGTGCTGTCGCGCGCGAGCAGCTGAGCGTGGAGGCAGAGCGCGGCGGGTTTGGGCGGGCTACGGTGACGTATCGGCTTAAGGACTGGGGCGTAAGCCGGCAGCGGTATTGGGGCACGCCGATCCCGATGCTGTACTGCGCGGTGTGCGGGATTGTGCCGGTGCCGGAGGACCAGTTGCCGGTGCTCCTGCCGGAGAACATTACAATTACGCAGCAGGGCGGTTCGCCGCTGGCGCAGGTGCCGGATTTTGTGAACGCGACCTGCCCGAAGTGCGGCGGCGCGGCGCGGCGCGAGACCGACACCATGGACACCTTTGTCGATTCGAGCTGGTACTTCTATCGCTATACGGATCCTCGAAATACGCGCGCGCCGTTTTCAAAAGAAATAGCCGCGTACTGGTTTCCGATCGATCAGTATATCGGCGGTGTCGAGCACGCGATCCTGCACCTGATCTACTCGCGCTTCTGGACGAAGGTGATGCGCGATATAGGGCTGATCGCAAACGGGGAGCCGGTGGACCGGCTGTTCACCCAGGGCATGGTGCTGAAGAATGGCACTCGCATGTCGAAGTCGAAGGGCAACGTGGTTTCGCCCGACGAGATGATCGCGCGCTATGGGGCGGATGCGACGCGGATGTACTCGCTGTTTGCGACGACGCCGGATCGCGACCTGGAGTGGCAGGAAGATGGCGTCGCCGGGGTCTCACGGTTTCTGTCCAAGGTGTACCGGTTCGTGACGCGCCATGCGCCATCCGCGGCTGGCGCGCCGGATGAGTTCGCGGCGGAGGCAGGCAGCCCGGCGGCACAGGATGTGCTGCGAAAGCTGCACCAGACCATCCGCAAGATCACCGAGGACTTTAATGACCGGTGGCACTTCAACACCTGCATCGCGGCGATTATGGAGCTGCTGAACACGCTGACCGCGGCGGACGATGCGTTCGTTTCGGGTGCGATTGCGCCCGCGGTGACGAAGCATGTGCTGCGCAGCCTGGTGCTGTTGCTGGCGCCATTTGCGCCGTACCTGTCGAGTGAGCTGTGGTCGCAGATGGGAGGCGCAGGCATCCTTCGGACTTCATGGCCCCGTTTTGATGAGGCGCTGGCGCGGGAGGCGGAGATGGAGATTCCTGTGCAGATCAACGGCAAGCTGCGCACGGTGGTGCGGCTGACGGCCGGCTCCGGTGAGCCGGCGGTGCGCGAAGCGGCGCTCGGCGATGAAAAGATTCAGGCTGCGATGGCCGGCAGGCAAGTTGTCAAGATGATCGTCGTGCCGGGCAAGCTGGTGAACCTGGTGGTTCGTTGACGGGAGCGCCAATGGGCAGTTCTTCCGCAGTGCCTCCGGTTCGCGAGGTCGCGCTCTTTTCGGACCTCCGGCAGCGGCCGGAACTGCTCCTGCGCGAACTGTTGTGGCGCTGGTCCTGCGGGGGCTGCCTGCTGGCGCTCGCTGCCTACGATGGCTGGCGCATCTGGACGGCAACGCTGCCCGCTTTGCAGGTCGATGGCATTCTCACTGTCACCCCTGACACAGTAATGCAGCACCCTGCTCAGGTTGCCGCCACGGCTACGGCCGCGTTTGGGGTCCTGGAGCCGTTGGTAGAGCGGGCGGTGCTTGGATTGGCGCCGCTAATGCTGTTTTGCTGGGTCTGTGCATTCGCCTGGGGGCGCACGGCCGTTTTGGCCCGGTACGATCGCCGGCTGCTTCGCCGACCCTTCCTGCTGGCGGCTTGTGAGGCGCTCCGCGTTTGCCTCGCATGCACGGTTCTGGGGGCATGGGCCGCCCTGCTGTGGTTGGCCTCGAGGCTCGCGCTGCGGGGCGACTCGCCCAACCTGCTCCTCTACGTAGCGATCGTGATTGCCGGCACTGTGGCGCTGGCCCTGGTTTGGCCGCGTGTCGCACGGTGTCTCACGCTCTCGATGGCGATCGGGTTGCTGGAGCCGCTTCCGTTCGCAAAGGCTTACGCTGAGGCATGGCGGTTATATCACGGCTCCGCCGCACCGCAGGCGAACTCTGCCCGCAAAGCGGCGAGGCGTGCCCGGTTTATTTTGTTTCTCATCGTGGTGGTGTGTACTCTCTTCCCCGCTCCCTTTGATAGTCGCTGGACGTCGATCCTCTGCTGGTCCGTGCTTTCCCTCCTGCCACTGGTCGCCGCTGATGCCGCGAAACTCGGAATTCTGTTTACGATGATTGGTGTGGTGCGGTCGTTGAGGGCTGCTCCGGTCGATGCGCTTTGAGCAGGTACGTTTCCAGTCAAGGCAAGGCTTTAGACTGAACGGGTGGACACCGGCGTCTCTTCTTCCATCGTTATCCTCGATTTCGGCTCGCAGTACACGCAGCTGATTGCGCGGCGTATTCGCGAGCTCAATGTCTTTTCGGCGGTGCTGCCGTGTACGGCTTCGCTTGCCGAGATCCAGGCGCTGCAGCCGCGGGGAATCATCCTGTCCGGTGGCCCCTCTTCTGTTTATGACGCCGACGCGCCGAAGGCGGACCCGGCGATGCTGCACCTCGGGCTGCCGGTGCTGGGCATCTGCTACGGGCTGCAGTTCATCGTGCACCACATGGGCGGCAAGGTGCGGCCGGCGGCAAGGCGTGAGTACGGCGACGCGGAAGTTTCGCTCGTCGACCCGGAGACGGCGTTGTTCGCGGGACTGCCGCCGACGCTGAAGGTCTGGATGTCGCACGGGGACGAGGCGCTGGAACTGCCGGCGGGCTTCCATATGACGGCGAAGACGCCGAATGCGCTGGCTGGGATCGCGGACCCGCGGCGGAGGATCTGGGCCGTGCAGTTTCACCCGGAGGTGCAGCACACCAAGCAGGGGATGGACCTGCTGCGGTCGTTCGTGCTGGATATCTGCGGGGTGGCGGCGGACTGGACGCCGCAGCACTTTATCGAGGAGACGACAGCCGCGGTGCGCGCGCGCGTCGGGACGGGCCATGCGATCTGCGCGATCTCGGGCGGGGTCGATTCATCGGTAGCGGCGGTGCTGGTACACCGCGCGATCGGCGACCGGCTGACGTGCGTGTTCGTGGATAACGGGGTGCTGCGCAAGGACGAGTTCCGCAAGGTGCAGGAGAATCTGCGGGGCAAGCTGGGGCTGAACCTGGTGGCGGTCGATGCGCGCGAGCGGTTCCTGGCGAAGCTGGCGGGCGTGAGCGATCCGGAGGCGAAGCGCAAGGCGATTGGCCGCGAGTTCATCGAGGTCTTCGACGAAGAGGCGTCGCGCATTGCCGAGACGACGGGCGGCGTGGAGTGGCTGGTGCAGGGCACGCTCTATCCCGATGTGATCGAGTCGTCGTCAGTCAAAGGGCCGTCGCAGACGATCAAGAGCCACCACAATGTGGGTGGCCTGCCGGAGACGATGAAGCTGAAACTCATCGAACCTCTTCGTGATCTTTTCAAGGATGAGGTCCGGCGCATCGGCCGGGATATGGGCATGCCCGAGGACATCCTGGGACGGCAGCCGTTCCCGGGGCCAGGGCTGGCGGTCCGCATCCTGGGCGAGGTGACGCCGGAGCGGGTCGCGATCCTGCAGGAAGCCGATGAGATCGTGGTCGACGAGATCAAGGCGGCGGGGCTGTACCGGTCGATCTGGCAGGCGTTCGCAGTGCTGCTGCCGGTCAAGAGTGTCGGCGTAATGGGCGACCAGCGGACGTATGCGGCGACCTGTGCGATTCGCGCGGTGCACTCGGAAGACGGCATGACGGCGGACTGGGTGCAGCTGCCGTACGAGGTGCTGGGCCGTATCTCGAACCGCATCGTGAACGAAGTGCACGGGATCAACCGCGTGGTGTATGACATCACCTCGAAACCGCCCGGCACGATCGAGTGGGAGTGAGCCACTTCGTGGCGTGTTCTCGTTTCCATGCTGGTGCGTGGCGTCTGTGGCCCTCGCGATGCTCGGGGGCGTGCATCAGAACCGACTGCGCGGCTTGCGGCCACTTCGTGGCGTGTCCTTGTTTCCAAGCTGGTGCGTGGCGTTTGTGGCCCTTGCGATGCTCGGGGCGTGCATTTTTTTACTTTCATCATCAGTTCATTGAGGTTGTGCCCACATTCGCCCTCCTGTTGCATCAAATTGCTGACACAAAGCCGTGACGTTTCCGGCAGGGCAGGAGCAGATAGTATGGGTTTTCTTGATGGCCGGGTAGCGATTGTGACCGGCGCCGGGTCGGGTATCGGGCAGAATATTGCGATTCGTCTGGCGAAGGACGGGGCGAAGGTGGTGGTGGACTACATCGGCAGCGATGAAGGCGCGAAGCAGACGGTCGCGACGATTACAGAGGCAGGCGGTACGGCGCTGAGCTTCCAGGCGGATGTAACCCGCGCGGACCAGATCGATGCGCTGGTGAGCCGGGCGTATGCGGAGTACGGCAGCTGCGACATTCTGGTGAATAATGCCGGCATGGAGAAGAAAGCAGACTTCTGGGATGTGACGGAGGCCGATTACGACAAGGTGCTCGACGTGAATTTAAAGGGCCCGTTTTTTATGGCGCAGACGTTTGTGCGCAGGCTTCGCGATGCGAAGAAGAAGGGCCGGATTATCAATATCAGCTCAGTGCATGAGGATATGGCGTTTCCCGGTTTTGCGACGTACTGCATGAGCAAGGGCGGCATGCGCATGATGATGCGCGACCTGTGCGTGGAGCTGGGGCCGCTGGGCATCACGATCAACAACGTGGCACCGGGCGCGGTGAAGACGCCGATCAACAGCAGCCTTCTGCACGATGAGGCCAAGCTGGACGCGCTGCGAAAGAATATCCCGCTGGGCCACATGGGGACGGTCGGCGATATTTCCGGGCTGGTGTCGTTTCTTGCCTCGGACGAAGCGTCGTATATCACGGGCTCAACGTTCACGATTGACGGCGGGCTTTCGCGCTCGTACCACGAGCAGTAGACATGGCGCTCCGGATTGAGGACTACGGCATTATCGGCGACTGCGAGACAGCGGCGCTGGTCGGGAAAGACGGATCGATTGACTGGCTGTGCTGGCCCGACTTCGGGGCGGACGCGTGCTTCGCGGCGCTGCTGGGGGATAAAGACAACGGCCGCTGGCTGCTTGCGCCGGCAGCGCCGGGCAAAGGCGAGGACGCGTGGGAGGCGACCTGGCGCTACCTGCCGCAGACGCTGGTGATGGAAACGACATGGACACGCGGCGAAGATGTGGTGCGCGTGACCGACTTTATGCCCTTGCGCGACGACCACTCGCATATCGCGCGGAAGGTGGAGTGCATCGAGGGCCGCGCCGCGATGCACATGGAGCTCATCATCCGCTTCGATTACGGGCGGTCGATTCCGTGGGTGACCAGCGAGCAGCATGCGGTGCGCGCGATTGCCGGGCCGCACATGATGGTTCTGCGTACGGCACTGGAAACACAGGGACGCGACCAGAAGACCGAGAGCAACTTCATGGTGAACGAGGGCGAGCATGTGTGGATGGTGCTGTCCTACGGCCGCTCGGCTGAGGCGGAACCGGCGCCTATTGATCCCGACAAAAAGCTGGAGCAAGCGCAGCGGTACTGGAGCCAGTGGGCGGCGAAGTGCACCCCGGCCGGCCCGTATACCGAGGCTGTGCAGCGCTCGATTATCACGCTGAAGGCGCTGACTTATCGGCCTACCGGAGGCGTGGTTGCAGCGGTGACGACATCACTGCCGGAGGCGCTGGGCGGACCGCGCAACTGGGACTACCGCTACTGCTGGCTGCGCGACTCAACCTTTACACTACTGGCGCTGATGAATGGAGGCTTCTACAAGGAGGCCGAAGCGTGGCAGGACTGGTTGCTGCGCGCGATTGCCGGCAGCCCGGAGCAGGTGCAGATTATGTACGGCATTGCGGGCGAGCGGCAGCTGCTGGAGTGGGAGGTTCCGTGGCTTGCGGGCTATGAGAACTCAAAGCCGGTGCGCGTTGGCAATGCCGCAGCTGAGCAGCTGCAGCTGGACATTTACGGCGAGGTGATGGATGCGTTTTTCCATGCCGGGGCCGGGATAAAGATGCCGCGCGCGATCGATCTGCACCTGCAACGGTTACTGATCGATCATTTGCTGACGGTATGGCAGGAGCCGGACCAGGGGATATGGGAGACGCGCAGCGGGCCGCAGCAGTTTACCTATTCGAAGATGATGGTGTGGGTGGCGCTGGACCGTGCGATTTCAATCGCAGAGCACACGGGCAGCGACGCGCCGTTTGAAAAATGGCGCAGCGCGCGCGACCAGGTCCACGCGGAGGTGTGCGCGAAGGGGTTCAACAAAAAGCTGGGTGCCTTTACCCAGACATACGGAGGCAGCCAGCTGGACTCGTCGCTGCTGCTGATGCCGAGTGTCGGTTTTCTGCCGGCGACAGACCCGCGTGTGAAGAGCACGATCGAGGCGATTGAAGCGAAGCTGATGCGAGACGGTTTGCTGCTGCGCTATGACACGAGCAAATCGGCAGACGGCCTGCCGCACGGCGAGGGCGCGTTCCTGGCGTGCTCATTCTGGATGGTGAGCTGCCTGAAGATGATCGGGCGGCAGGCGGACGCGGAAAAGCTGCTGAACAGGCTGCTGGCGCTTCGCAATGATCTCGGCCTGCTTTCAGAAGAGTACGACACCGCGGCGCAGCGACAGGTCGGCAACTTTCCCCAGGCGTTCTCCCATATCGCGATGGTCAATGCAATTTTCGATGTCGCAGGGGACGACAGGGAGACGCGGGCCAGGCACCACCGCCACGCGCGAATGGAAGTGCCCACTGCGCCGCGGGCGAGCGCCACGCCGGAGCTTGACCCCCACCCTTCCGATACTGTTGCGGGCAAAGGCAACAAGAAAGCCGGCAAACGGGGCAAGAAGGCATCCAAACAGGTCAAGGAGAACTAACAGAAAATGCATAGCTTCAAAGTGTGGGCGCCCAAGGCAGAACAGGCATTGGTGAAGATTGACGGCCGGGAGCACCCGCTGGAGAAGCAAGGGGACGGCTGGTGGGGCGCGCGCGTGGAAGAAGCAGGCCCGGGCACCGATTACGTTTTCCTGCTGAACGGTGAGAAGCTGGAACTGCCCGACCCGCGATCAGCGTTTCAGCCGCAGGGGGTGAATGGCCCGTCGCGCGTGGTGGACCATGCGGCGTTCGAATGGACGGATGCCGGCTTCCACGCGAAGGCATTCCAGAGCGCGATTCTATACGAGTTGCACATCGGTACCTTTACGCCGAAAGGCACGTGTGACGCGGCGATTGAGAAGCTCGACTACCTGCGCGAGCTTGGCGTGACGCATATCGAGCTGCTGCCGTTCGCGGAGTTTCCGGGTACGAATGGATGGGGATACGACGGGGTGGACCTGTTTGCGCCACACAGCGCGTATGGCGGCGTGGATGGATTAAAGCGACTGGTGGATGCGGCGCATGGCAAGGACCTCGCGGTCGTGATGGACGTGGTCTATAACCACTTTGGGCCGTCAGGCAATTATGTCGGCAGCTTCGGGCCGTACTTCACGGAGGTACACAAGACGCCGTGGGGCGACGCGGTGAACCTGGAGGATGCGGGGTCGTTCGAGGTGCGGCGGTTCTTCTGCGATAACGCGTTGATGTGGCTGCGGGATTACCACATGGATGGGCTGAGGCTGGATGCGGTACACGCTTATGTGGATCGTTCCGCGATCAACTTCATGGAGCAGATCAATACGGAAGTCCATGCGTTGCAGGCGGAGACCGGCCGCTCGTACGTGATGATCGCGGAGAGCGACCTGAACGATCCGCGCCTGGTGCGGCCGAAGGAAGCGAATGGGTATGGATTCGACACGCAGTGGAGCGACGACTTTCACCACGCGCTGGTGTCGCTGCTGACCGGCGACACCAGCGGCTACTATGCGGACTTTGGCGAGTTTGCGGACCTGGGCAAGGCGCTGACGCAGGCTTTTGTGTATGACGGTGAGTACTCAGAATTCCGCGAGCGGGTGCATGGGCGCCCGGTGCAGAATCTGCCGGGATGGCACTTCTGCGGCTACTCGCAGAATCACGATCAGGTTGGAAATCGCGCGAAGGGTGAGCGGCTGGTGCACCTGACGGATGTGCCGCGCGCAAAGATAGCAGCGGCGGTTACAATTCTTTCTCCATTTTTGCCGATGCTGTTCCAGGGAGAAGAGTGGGCAGCGAGTACGCCGTTCCAGTACTTTACGGACCACGAGGACAGGGAACTGGCTGGGCTGGTATCGGAAGGACGCAAGAAGGAGTTTGCGGCCTTTGGATGGGAGCCGGATGAGATACCGGACCCGCAGCATACGTCGACGTTTGAGGCCTCTAAGCTGAAGTGGGAGGAAGTGAACGAGCCGGCGCATGCGGACATGCTGGAGTGGTACCAGAAGCTGATCGCGCTGCGGAAATCGAAGCGCGAGCTGACGGATGGAGTGCTGGAGCAGGTGGACGTGGACTTCGACGAAGACGACCGCTGGTTCAGCATGCAGCGTGGCGGCATCGTGGTGGTGTTTACGCTGGACGAGGAGGGGTACTCGGCGGGGCTGGATGAGGGTGTGACGCTGCTGCTGGCGTCGGATGCTGCGATCCGGATCGAGGATGGATATCTGACGCTGCCTGGGGTTGGGGTGGCGGTGCTGGCTGTGAATTAAGATCGTCTGCTGTTACAGAAGGGCCGCGAGCGCGGCCCTTTCTTATTGCTGAGACGCGGGCTGGGGTGCGGAGCGCTGGGGGAGGGCGGCTAGGATGTCTTCCTGGGGTGCGGATACGTGGCGCTCGGCAAAGACTTCGCCGCCCATGAGCAGGACGGGCGCGTGGCCCGGACTGGTGACATGGAGCAGCCCGAGGGTGGTGCGGGTGACCTGCTGGCCGGGCCTGCCGGCGTGGGAGACGAGCACACATGGATAGCTGGCGGGCAGGCCTGCAGCGCGCCACTCCCGCGCGATGCCGGTGAGGTCGCGACCGGGCATGTAGACGATGCGGGTGGGGTCAGTGTGTGGGGGCTCGTCCGGCGCGTGGTGCGCGGTGCTGAGCAGGATGCTGGATGCGCTGCGGCGGTCCGTCAGGGAGCAGGGCATAGCTGCTGCGGCGGCGGAGGCGGCGGTGATGCCGGGCACGACGGTGAAGGGGACGTTCGCGGCGCGGAGGGCGTCGATCTCTTCGCCGGCGCGTCCAAAAAGAAGTGGGTCGCCGCTTTTGAGGCGGACGACATTGCGCCCGGCGCGGGCTGCCGCGATCATGAGCGCGTGGATTTCATTCTGGGTGATGGCGGCTCGGCCGCAGCGCTTGCCGACATTGACGAGCTCGGCGGAGGGCGGGGCCATTTCGAGGATGGGTTCGGGGACGAGGTCGTCGTGGAGCAGGAGGCCGGCGGTCGCGATGAGGCGGGAGGCTTTGACCGTGAGGAGGTCAGGATCGCCGGGGCCTGCGCCGACCAGCCAAACTGTGCCCGTAGCTGTTGCAGATGCAGGCTGCGGTGTAGTGCGGGGAGTTGGTGCAGGAGCTGCGGGGAGGGCAAGAGCGCGGGACGGGCACGCGGCGGCTTCGCAAACCGGGCGCTGGGCGAGGGTGGCGAGGAGATGTTTGCGGCCTTCTGTCGCGGGGTGGGCCAGGAGGACCTCGCGACGCAGACTGCCGAGGCTGTGGAGCCAGGGGCCGAGGTCGTGGGGGAGAATGGCATCGATCTCGCGGCGGAGACGCTGGGCGAGCGAAGGGCTTTCGCCGGCGGTGGAGATGGCGATCTGCAGGTCGCCTCGGCTGACGACAGAGCCGTAGTAGAAGTCGCAGTAGGGGATGTCGTCGACGGCGTTGCACAGGATGCCGGCGTCGCGGCAGACGCGATAGACGTGCTGGTTGACCTCCGGCTTATCTGTGCCTGCAATGGTTACAAAATGGCCTGCGATGTCGGTGTCGAGGAATGGGCGCGGGTGCCAGGTGATGGCGCCGCGGTGGGCGAGGCGCTCAATCTCCGGCTTCGCCCAGGGGGCGATGACGGTGACGGCGGCGCCGGCGGCGACGAGGCCTTCAATCTTGCCGGTCGCCACCTCGCCGGCCCCGACGACGAGGGCTTTTCGGCCATCGAGCTTGAGGAAGATGGGCAGAAGACTCATGCGTCTGTCCCGGGCGCGGGGCCCGCGCTGGTGTCGCGGGCTACGGCTTCGACAAGCTCGCCGGCGAGTTGTGCGCGAAGCTCCTCGTTGGAGTGGCGGGCGAAGTAGGCGCGCAGATTTTCGCCCTCGCCGGCGCGGGTGCCCTGGTAGGTTTTGAGCAGGCGCTCGATGGCGTCCGGCACCTCGGTTGCGGGGATGCGATAGCCGACGGGGCGAGCGGTGCCGGCGTACCGGCCGACGGAGCCGCCGACGCAGAAATAGTAGGCGTCGACCAGCTTGCCATCCTGCTTGATTTTTTTGCCTTCAATGCCGATGTCGGCTATCCAGTGCTGGCCGCAGCTGTTGGGGCAGCCGGTGACGTGGAGGCGGAGCTGCTGGTCGAAGCCGGGGACGCGTTCCTCGAGCTCATCGACGAGCCATCGCGTGAAGCCCTTGGTCTCTGTCAGCGCGAGCTTGCAGAACTCGGTGCCGGTGCAGGCGACGGCGCCGCGCCAGAACTGCGAGCCCTCGACCTGGAAGCCGATGCGGGCGATTTCAGCAGCCAGCTCGCCGGCGCGTGTGCTCTCAATGTTGACGAAGAGCAGGTTCTGCCCGACGGTGGTGCGCAGGTGGCCCGAGCCGTAGCGCTCAGCGAGGTCTGCTGCCTCGGCAAGCTGCTGCCCGGTAAGGCGTCCGCGCAAAACCGATGCACCGACGTAGCTGAGGCCGGGCTGCTTCTGCGGATGGATGCCGACGTGATCGCGGAGAACGTCATCGGGCACTGTCTCCGGCACAGATGCTTCGAGCGGCGAGCCGAGGCGACGCTCTACCTCCGCGAGGAAGCTTTCGGCGGTCCAGCCTTCCTTCAGGAACAGGTGTTTGAGGCGGGCACGGTCGCGGCTTTCCCGCAGACCCTGCTGGTCGCGGAAGATTTCAGTGATGATCCGGGTGACGGTGAAGGCCTGGTCTTTCGGTATCCAGGCGTCGAGTTTGACGGCGAGGTGCGGGTCGCTGGACAGGCCGCCGCCGACGCGGATGGTGAAGCCTTCCTCGGCGCCGCGCATGGTTGCGGTGAGGCCGATGTCGTTGATCTCCGGGTACGAGCACCAGAGCGGGCAGCCGGTGACGGAGATCTTGAACTTGCGCGGCAGATTATAGAAAGCGGCATTGCCGATCAGCTCTTCCGCGACCTGCACGGCGACCTGTGAGGCATCGAAAAGCTCGTGCCCATCGATGCCGGCGAGCGGGCAGCCGGTTACATTGCGAACCACGTCGCCGCACGCGCCCTTGGGCGACAGGCCCACCTTCTCAAGCGCATCGACGACTTCGGGGAGCGACTCGATGGTGAGCCAGTGCAGCTGGATGTTCTGGCGGACGGTGATGTCGGCGATATTGCGCGCGTGCCGGCGGGTGAGGTCCGCAATGACGCGGAGCTGGGCCGAGGTGAGCTGCCCCGCGGGTGCGCCGATGCGCATCATGAAGTAGTCGCTCGCGAACCCTTCGCCGGCTTTGCCGCCGGTGACGCCTGCGCCGTCGCCCTGGGTGTAGACACCCCACCACTTGAAGTAGGTGGAGGCCCACTCCGGCAGGACGCTGCCGCGACCTTCGCGAGCGAACTGGCGCACTTCGTCGAAGACCTCCCATGGGTTCTTGTCGCGCTTGAGGCGCTCCATGCGCTGGGCCTTGGTTTCCTTGGGCGGGGTGCTCGGGGTTGGGTCTGGCATGGTTCCTCTTGGGCTTGTGGAGGGTAGAAATGCGAAGGCCCACCTGGCTGTGGTGCTTTGCCGGGTGGGCCGATGAAGAGGTCGCGAAACGGGATGCGTTGTCTTCAGCTCACCAGCGGAGACCGGTGCGCGGACAGCAGACTAAAACGGAGAAGAATCGCATGTCTTGAGACTACGAGCGGATGCGGGTGGAGTCAATCGACCGTGTGTGCCGGCATGAAAACGTTAGAGCATTTTCACTCCACACGTAGAGAGGCCGGCAGATGTGCGCGTGGCTTTTCCGTTGGGAAAAGCCACTGGAGCGAGTATTCGGGCCTCCACACCAAGAGTGAAAATGCTCTAGAAAGTGAATCTAGCCTGAACAAAGACGCGTCGAGCCGCGGAGCCGGAGGAGTAAATCTGGCCGGCAAGCTCGTTCGAGACATTGAACAGCCGCGAACCCAGAACGCCGTTCGGCGGTGCGAGATTGATGATGTTGAACAGATTGAGCGCCTGGGCGTTGAACGTCAGGTTATAGCGGCGGCCGGTATTGCCGTCATTGCCGAAGGGTCCACCGCCGCCGTGACCGCCGCCACCGCCATGGGGTCCACCGCCGTGGCCGCCCGGAGGTGGCGGCGGACCGCCTGCAGCTTTCTCAGAGACAAGACGCGGGCCGAAGCCCCAGGTTTTGCTAACCCGCAGGTTGAAGGTGAAAAGACTAGGGCCATTGCCGTAGTTGACCGGTATGGGAATGGCGCCGGTCGTGGGATTGGTGTTGAAGGTGCCATAACTGTTCGTGGTGGAGCCGGCGGTTCCGGCTGCGGCGAATGAGGGGCGGTCATTGAAGAAGGAGTCGCCGTTCTGGTCCTGGGAGATGGTGATGTTGAAGGGTTCGCCTGACGCTGCTACGACAAAGGGAGAAAAGCGGAAGTAGTGCGGCGCGGAGTAGCTGCCGACCAGAAACAGCCGGTTGCGGGTGTTGAAGCCCTCACGACCGTAATCGGCCTTCAGGTTAGTGGAGTTCGACGGATTGCTGCTGACGCCGTTTACGTCGCCATTGGCAAAGCTGAGGCCGTAAAAACCGAAGGCTGAAAGCGAGTTGCTGATCTTGGTGTGGAAGTTGAGGAAGAGCTGGTTCTGGTTATAGACACCCTCAGAGAAGTACTGGTAGACGTTCCCAAGAGCCGGGTTGTAGGTCGGGGAGTAAGGGGCGTTGGCATTGATGGTGTTGTAGGCGTGCGTGCCGTGCGAATGGATGTAGGTGAGCGAGAGGGTGGTGCTTTTGGTGAGCTGGTGATCGATCCCGATGGAGTCCTGAATGTTTGCCGCAGTATGCAGGTTGGGGTTGATCTGGTAGATCGCGGGCGCGCTGCTGCTGCCGCCATTGCCGGAGACAGTAGAGGCGCCGCTTCCGTCGCACGAGGCTTGCAGGGTTGCGGTGTCAGGCAGTCCGTCGGGGAAGTAGCAGGTTGGATTCTGCAGCACGGTTTCCTTCTGCACGATGCCGTTGACGCGCGCCGCCTGAAGGACCTGGGTGTCGCCAAAGCGGTCGTAGAAGTAACCGAAACCGACACGAATCACGTCTTTGGTGGGTTTTCCGTGGCGCGTCAATCCGTAATTGATCGCAAGCCGGGGCGCCCAGTCGCTGTGGTCATGGATATCAGATTGAGACTCCCAGCGAAGGCCGTAGGAGAGGGTCAGGTTGGGTTTGTATTTCCAGTCGTCCTGATAGAAAAGGGCGCCGTCGGCGATGGTCGCGACGGCTTTCGGATTGCCGGTGACGTAGACGAGCTGTGCCGGACCGCCGCCCGCGGCCTGGATCTGCTGAAAGGACTGGGCATTCTGCTGCCCCTGCAGGGTGGCGGCGTAGGACTGGAGAGCATCGATCGTGGTGCAGCCTGCGCCGCCCAGGTTGCACGGGTTGGCCGCACCGTTGGTGGGGCAGCCGGTGGTGGTGGAGCAGGCCCGCGCGCCGAAGGTGAACAGACCATTGAAGCTTGAGTTGGCGGAGTTGGCGTCGCGCTCCGCGCGCAGGCGGCCGCCGAGCGAGATGGAGTGGTTGTGCAGGGCCAGCTCGGTGAGGTTGGAGACCTCATAGTGAATGGCGCGATCGCTGATGAACTGTTCGCCCTGGCCGCCGAAGGTCTCATTCCCCTGGACCTGCACCTGAGGCGTGGTGTTCGACGGGGTTTGCGAGGAGTGGTCGAAAAGCAGCTGCAGGTGGGTTTCTGTAATGACGCGCGGGCCGTAGACCAGGGTATGGCTGATCTGAACCGTGTTCTCGCTTGATGTGGAGTTGTAGGCCTGCGAACTGAGAGAGTTCTGGCCGACACCCTGGTTGTTGAGCGTGTTCGAGAGGTACTGGTAGCGAATGGTGAGAGAGTTTTTCTGGCCGAGCTGAAGGTCAACGCGAGGGCTGATATTAGTTCGGCTCTGCGGTGTAAAGAGCGCGTCGCTGAACAGCGACGGGTCGTAGTCGCCGGGCGTGTTGAAGATTCCTTTGGCGAAGTTGCCGTTGTTTTCGCCGGCCAGTCGGTAGGTGCTGATGATGGAGTCATCCTGAACGCTGCGGTGCTGCCCGGTGAAGAAGAAGGAAGCGTCTTTGTTGATGGGGCCGCTCAGCGTGGCTTCGTACTGGTAGCTGTCGTAGTCGGGCAGCTGGTTTTTGTCGAAGGGATTGCCGGTGTTGAACTGGCGCGCGTTGCCCTGTCCGTAGAAGTCACCGTGGAACTTGTCAGTGCCGGGCTTGGTGAAGATTTCGACCCGTCCGAAGCCGAGCTTGTCGAACTGGGCGCCGTAGGGGTTCTGGTTGACGCGGATTTCGCGGATGGCGGACTTTGGCGGGAGCTGGCCGGCGGTAAAGCCGTCGATATAGATCTGTCCGCCGGAGGGGCCGGCAGCTGGGCCGGCGAGGGCGGTGAGCTCGTTCGATAGCTCGTCCGGGTCATCGGAGAGCGCGTCGAGGTCCTTGCCTTTGATGGTGATGCTGTTGGCGTTGGCGTCGGGATCGACGGAGACGGTGGGGGTGTCGGAGTTGACCTGCACGTTTTGCTGCTGGACCTGGATGATGAGGGTGGGGCTGTACTGGCGCGCGGCGCCGGGCGAGATGGTGAAGGCGCGGGAGGTAAGCGCGCCGAAGCCCTGCGCGGTGACCAGGAGCACGTAGCTGCCGGAGGGGATGCCGGTGATGGAGTAGCTGCCGTCAGGGCCGGAGGTGCCGGTGGCGACGGTGTGGCCCTGGGTGTCGGTCACGCTGACGGTTGCGCCGGGGATGACGGCGCCTGAGGGGTCAGCGACCTCGCCGCGCAGACTGCCGGTGGGTCCGTTCGACTGGCTCAGGGGCGCGGGGGCAACCGATGCCTGCGCCAGCAGGGAGGGTGCCGGCACGGCGGCGAGGAGGCAGAAGAGAGTGGACAGCGCGAGGTGATTCCGTTTCACAGGGCTCCAGTGTGGTGCATAGAGTCAGGGTAATTCGATGGGAGCGATTCCAGTTTGCAGCTGGTTGGACGTGCCAGCCTGCGAATGGAAGCAGATCTTTATCTGTTCAAGTTTAACGTTGCGGTCCGCCCTCGCCGCCCGAAGCGTCGGCGCCGCCGCCGCCGAGGTTCCACGACGCGGAGAAAAGCCCGGCGCTGGCAGAGGGTGAGGCTTGCAGGAGGGGCTCGACGCCGGCGACCACGGTAAGGGCGACGCGCTGGGTTGCGCCGGGCCCGCTGGCGACGACCATGACGGCGTCACCCTTCTTAAGGTCGGCGAGCGTGATGGTGGGTGCGTGCTGGAGCAGGCCGGCCATGTCGCCCGTGTGGCTGCGGGGTTGGGCTGCTTCTGCGGCGGGCGCTGCTGCTGCGGCGCCGGCTTCATGGCGGGCTTCGCGCCCAGCGATACGCTCGGCTGCCTCCGGGGGCAGCTTGCGGAGCTGCGCGGTGGCTTCAAGGTGGAGCGTGACGGGCTTTTTGGTGGCGAGGTCGTTGAGGGTGAGGGTGGCCGTGGCCGCGTCGGCGCTCAGCACGGTGCCGGCGATGTTCTGAAAGCTGCCGGCGACGACTTCGCTCGCGTCGACCGAGGAGTTGGACGCGTCTTTGGTGCCGCGAGCGCGCAGCTGGTCACCGGGGTGGATGTCCGCGAGGGCGGACTTGCGGGTGTCGGCAAAGGCGGTGGAGTCTGGCGCGTAGCGGCGAATGTCGGTGGCGGCGGAGGTCTGGATGGTGGTGGGGGCGGCTCCGGGCTGGGGCCGCAGAGTGATGGTTCCGGAGGCGGGGTCGGCTGCCTGCACGATGCCGGCGACGCCGTTGCGCTGCCAGTCGGCGGTCTGCTGCTCGTGGGCCTGGCTGATGTCGCCCTGCTTCATGGCGACGAGGATGGCGGCGCTGGGGTGGGTGGGGTCGCCGCCGGGGCCGGGGCGGACGAGGACGCGATCGCCGACGGCGAGGTCGGTGAGCTGGATGGGGGTGGCGTCTTTGAGGCTTTTGGCGCCGGGCACGGTCTTGAGCAGGCGGGTCTGGGGGGTGATGGCGACGACGGTGTCGGCGCCGTCGGGGCCCTCCTGGTGGACGGTGACCGAGTCGGCGCTGATGGCGGTGACGGAGCCGAGGATGCGCGGGGCCGGTGCCGCGCTGGCGGCAGGGGCGGCGTTTTGCGCGAGAGCTGGGGCGGCGGGCAGGGCGAGCGCGGCGCACAGGAGCGCGTCACGAAGCCGGAAACGGTTGCGGGAGCGCGGCATGGCGGGTACTCCTTCTCTTCTGGTCGTGCCGTGAGGAGGCGTTGGCTGACGTGTGGACGGGGCAGGATAGGAAAAGTTTCAGCGCCGGGGCGAAACGGGTGGGTAGGGGTGCGGGCTACGGGTGCCGAAAGGTACCGGCGAAGGCAAGAAGCCGATGCGGAAATGTGCCTTGATCATGTAGCATCAGGGACGGTTTGCTCCGCCTGCGCTGAAATGCGGCGGGGAGAACGACCCTTGGTCTGTGGCGTATTGGCGGCCGCAGTAGAAAGCAGTACACCCGGATGGCGATCACAAGCGTAGGAAACAGCAGGGCTGTCGGCAGTTCTTCCCCCGGTACGACTAACTACAGCGCGATGGCGATGGTCACGACGCTGTTCTTCATATGGGGGTTTTGTACAGTACTGAATGACATTCTGATCCCGCACCTGCAGTCCGTTTTCGGTCTGAGCTATGGAAAGGCCTCGTACGTACAGATCGCCTTCTTTGGATCGTATTTCTTTTTCGCGCAGCCATCCAGCAAGTTAGTGGAATGGATCGGCTACCAGCGCACGATGGTCGTGGGGCTGATTGCCATGGGAATCGGCGCACTCCTGGTCATTCCCGCAGCGAAAGCAGCCTCGTACCCATTCTTCCTTGTAGCCGAAGTGGTCCTCGCGGCCGGCATTACGGCGCTGCAGGTTGCCGCGAACCCGTATGTTACGGTTCTGGGGCCGCCGGAAACAGCGTCGACCCGTTTGAACCTGACCCAGGCTTTCAACACACTCGGGGACGTGGCCGCGCCCTATGTCGGCGCCATGCTCATCCTCGGCGGTGCGAGTGCAGCGAGTAGCAGCATACCAACCGGTGGGGCCGCCCTGACGACGTATCGCAGCCACCTGGTTTCGAGTGTCCAGCTGCCGTATCTCGGTATTGCCGCGGTCATCATTGTGCTGGCTCTTGCGATCGCCTTTTACCGCTTTCCACGTTTGGAAATCACACGCGACTTCCGCCCGGCGAATCTGAACATCAAGCAGGACAGTGTATGGAATCACCCGCACCTCTACCTTGGTGCAATCGGTATCTTCGTCTATTGCGGCGCCGAGGTGAGTGTTGGAAGTTTTATGGCCAAATACCTGGCTGATCCCAAGATCGGCAACTTGCCGCTGGAGACAGCAGCAAAACTGGTGACGCTCTTCTGGTTAGGCATGGCGATCGGACGCTTTGCCGGTTCGGCGCTGATGCAGCGCGTGGCGCCCCACAAGCTACTTGCCTGGGCTGGTGTCGGGGCTGCCCTTACCGTGCTTTGCTCGCTGCTCACCACGGGCCATACAGCTATGGTCGCAATCCTTTGCGTGGGACTATTCAACTCCATCATGTTCCCGACCATCTTTACCCTTGGCGTTGCCGAGCTAGGCCCGCTCACCGGGCGCGGTTCGGGTCTACTGGTGCAGGCGATCGTCGGTGCGGGCGTTTTCTCGTTCATCATGGGGCGTTCGGCTGACCGGTTCGGGATCCATCACTCCTTGATTGTTCCTTTCCTGTGCTATCTGTTCGTCATTTTCTACGGTGTGCGAGGCTACCGAATTGCACCGGATGAGCCGCATGCCGTCGTGCAGGCGGTCTAGCAGCTAAGGCGCGGGTGCGATTTTGCGTGGAGCGGCATCTTGAGTGAGACTAGAGCCATGCCTACGAGCGCTCTAGTCTCTCCTGCTGAACTCGCCATTACGCTGGCTGATGTGCAGGCTGCGCGCGAGCGTATCCGCGGCAACATTTATTGCACGCCGGCGCCGCACTCGGTTGCGCTCTCGGCGCTGACCGGGCAGAGCGTCTTCCTCAAGCTCGACAACCTGCAGCGTACCGGGGCCTTCAAGGAACGCGGGGCGCTGAACCGCATCCTGACGCTTACCGATGAAGAGAAGGCGCGGGGCGTCATTGCCGCCAGTGCAGGCAACCATGCCCAGGCTGTCGCGTACCATGCGGCGGCGCACGGGATGCGCGCGCGCATCGTGATGCCGGAGATGACGCCGCTGGTGAAGGTTTCGGCGACAACGGGGTTTGGGGCCGAGGTGGTGCTGCACGGCGCGAACTACGACGAAGCCTATGCCGAAGCGCTGCGGCAGGGGGAAGAGTACGGGCTCAAGTTCCTGCATCCGTTCGACGATGCGGCGGTAATTGCGGGGCAGGGAAGCATCGGCCTGGAGCTGCTGGAGCAGGTGCCGGACCTGGAAGCGATCGTGGTGCCGATCGGCGGCGGCGGACTGATCAGCGGCGTGGCCTGTGCCTTGAAGGAGATGCAGCCGGCGGTGCGGGTGATCGGGGTGCAGACGGAGCGGCTGCCTTCGATGCTGCGCGCGCTCGAAAGCGGCGGCCCCTTGACGCTGCCGGCTGCGGCGACCATCGCGGACGGCATCGCGGTGCGGCGCGCCGGGTCGCTGACGTATCCGCTGGTGGAGCGCTACGTGGATGAGATTGTGACGGTTGACGAGGAGGAGATCGCGCAGGCGATCCTGGTGCTGCTGGAAAGCGAGAAGACGCTGGCGGAAGGCGCTGGCGCGGTGGCGCTGGCGGCGCTGCTGCAGCACAAGACATCACTGAGCCGGTCGGGTCGCCCGCAGCGGACGGCGGTGCTGGTGTGCGGCGGGAACATCGATGTGAGCCTGCTCGCGATGATGATCGAGCGTGGACTGGTGAAGGATGGACGGCGAACCAGGCTGCGGATCCACCTGACGGACCGGCCCGGCGCGCTGCACGGGATGACGCGCATCCTGGCGGACGCAAAAGCGAACATCGTCGAGACCTCGTACGACCGCGCATACTACGGCGTGAACCTGGGGAACACCGTGATCGACGTGACGCTGGAGACGCGCGGAATCGAGCATATCGAGCAGATGCGGGAAGCGCTGACGGCTGCCGGATACCAGCACGAGCGGATTGTATGAGTCATGACAAGGACGCTGTGAAGCTACGGGAAGTGACCGCAGCTGATGCAGCGGCCGACGAGATTTCGCTTGACCCGCGGAGTGCAGGCGAGTGGGACGTGTTTAGCGAAGAGGCGCACCGGATTCTCGCGGACACCCTGCACGGTTTGCGTGGTTTGCGCGCGAGTGCGGCGTGGCAGCCCATGCCTGCCGCTATGCAGCAGGCGCTTGAAAGTACACCCGCGCCCATGGGCGAGCGTTCACTCGGGGCGGTGTACGCAGAGGTGGCGAGCCGGGTGCTGCCGTACACGAGCGCCAACCGGCACCCGCGCGCGTGGGGCTGGGTGCGCGGGCAGGGCACCCCGGTTGCGATGCTGGCGGACATGGTCGCTTCCGCGGCGAATGCCTATGTGGGCAGCGGCAACTCGGCTCCGATCGTGATGGAAGAAACGGTTTTGCGCTGGCTCGCCGAAGCGCTCCAGATGCGCGAGCCGGGCTCAAGTACGGGCCCGAGCGGTTTGCTGACCAGCGGCGCGACGATGGCGAATCTGCTGGGCCTTGCGGTGGCTCGCAGTGCAAAGGCCGGCTTTGATGTTCGCCAAGAAGGCCTGAGCGGCCGACCGCGCATGGTGGTTTACGCTTCGAGCGAAACGCATGGCTGGGCGCAAAAGGCGATGGAGCTGCTTGGTTTCGGAAGCCGCTCATTGCGTTTGATCATTGCTGATGCCCACGGCCGATTGCCAATACCCGCATTGCGGACGCAACTCGTTCGTGACCGCGCCGATGGTCACGCGCCCTTCGCCGTGATCGCTAATGCCGGTACAGTAAACACCGGCGCGTTTGACGATCTCGAAGCTATCCGCGACTTGTGCCGCGAGGAAAATCTGTGGATGCACGTCGATGGGGCAATTGGCGCGCTGCTGAAATTATCGCCTCTGCATCGGGGTTTGGTCGCGGGCATGGAAGCCGCGGATTCGGTCGCCTTCGACCTGCACAAGTGGATGTACCTGCCGTTTGAAACCGGCTGCCTGCTGGTACGCGACAGCGAGGCGCACCATGCCGCGTTCCGTACGGAGGCGGCTTACATGGAGCGCACCGCACACGGCATGATGGCCGGCGACATCTCATTTTCCGACCGTGGCATTGAGCAAACGCGCGGCTTCAAGGCGCTGCGCGTGTGGATGCAGCTTTCTGTACACGGCCTGGAGAAGCATGGGCGGCTGATTGAACAGAACATGGAGCAGGCTGCCCACCTGGAACAACTGGTACGAGAGCACCCGGAGCTGGAACTGGCGGCGCCCCGCACGGCAAACATCGTGTGCTTCCGCTACCAGCCTGCCGAGTCTGCAACCGATGGAGTTGCAATTGACGCGTTGAATCGGAGCATTGTCGTCGCGCTGCAGGAGAGTGGAAGGTTTGTGGTGAGCGGGACGACACTCGCGAGCGGCGTGTTTGCGATACGGGTGGCGAACACGAACCATCGCTCGCGGCTCGACGATTTCGAGGCGCTGGTCGACGCCATCGTTGAGCACGGACGGGCCTTGGTGGGTGCTGCCGGGCCGGCGACCGGCGCGATGGTCCCTTGATCCAGACACAAATCCCAACCCAGCAAGGGCTTGAACCGCAGCGTACCGAGTTGCCGCCGCACCCGCGGCGCATGCTGCTGCTGTTGAGCCTTGCGTGCGGCGTCGGCGTTTCGAATATCTATTACAACCAGCCGCTGCTGCTTGAAATGGGGCGCGACCTGCATGTGGCCCCGGCGCAGATCGGCGAGGTCGCGGTCGCCACCCAGATCGGCTATGCGCTGGGGATCCTGCTGTTTGTTCCGCTGGGTGATGTGGTGGAGCGGCGCGGCCTGATGGTGCGGTTGTTTGCCGCGGTTGCCGCGTCCATGCTGGTGACGGCGCTGGCGCCGAGCTTCGCGGTGCTGCTGGCGGCGAGTGTCGTGACCGGGCTGACTGCGGCGGTGACGCACGTGGCTGTGCCGATTGCGCCGGAGCTGGTTCCGGACGAGGACCGGGGCCGAGCGATCGGCACCGTGATGACAGGACTGCTGCTGGGCATCCTGCTGGCGCGCAGTTTCTCGGGGGCGCTGGGTTCGTGGTTCGGCTGGCGGGCTGTGTTTTTCGTGGGCGCCGGACTCAACCTGCTGTTTGCGCCGCTGCTGCTGCGCAGTTTCCCCAGGCTGCCGCCGAAACGTCCTGTGGGGTATGGCCACGCGCTGCGCTCGCTGTGGACGATGGTCGCGGGCGAGGCGCTGCTACGAGAGTCGGCGGTGGTCGGCGGACTGGTGTTTGCGGCGTTCTCAGCGTTCTGGACGACACTGGTGTTTCTGCTCGGCTCGCCCCACTACAATCTGGGCGCGGGCGTTGCGGGGGCGTTCGGCATCCTGGGCGCGACGGGTGCGCTGGTGGCTCCGTTTGCCGGTCGTCTGGCTGACAGGCATGGAACCCGCGCGGTGATGAACTGGGCGCTGTTGGTGCAGGGGCTGGCGTTTGCGGGGCTATGGCTCTTTGGCTACCACCTGCTGGGGCTGGTGGCAGGCGTGGTGCTACTGGATGGAGGGGCGCAGGCGAACCAGATCGCGAACCAGACGCGCATTTTCGGCATCGACGTGAACGCGCGGGGACGGATCAACACGGTGTACATGATGATTTATTTCGCGTTCGGCTCAGCGGGGTCGGCTGCGGGGTCGCTGGCCTGGCAACATGCGGGCTGGCCGGGTGTGTGCGCCCTGGGGCTCGGTTTTCTGGGGCTGGCGGCTTTGCGGCATGGTTTGGGCGCCCCCGGACGGCACGGGTGAGATCCAGATTGGGAAACATGCAGCAGGCATTCCCGTTTCTGCACTCGGGTCACTTTCTTTTTGCGTATAGCTCCTGAACATTTCGGCTCAGCCGTCGATAGTGGTCCTACAAACCTCTTCAGGAAGACAATGGGACACGATGAATACGCTGACCAAGCCGCTTGAGAATATGAGCATCCTTTCCACACTGCCCGGCCCGCTGCAATCTTTAGCGATAAACCGCCGGGAGCGCTCGCTGGGGCCGGGCACAGCCCTGGCGACGGGATTGCCCCCGGTGCGCAGGGTGCAGGTCGCCGAGGCACAGCCTGAGCCGGAGTACACGGAGCTGCGAGCATTTGCGCTGCTGGTAAGCGCGGCCTGCTACCTGTCGCTGAACCCGGCAGGCGATTTGGAAGCGACGCTCGAGGCGGTCCATATGCTCCAGGATCTGTCGCTGGAACTGCGGGACGGCGGCCTTGAGCTGGTGGGGGATGCAACCGGGAAGGCCGAAGACGCGATCTGGGAAGCTGCGCGGGAGCGCTGGAGGCGTCGTAAGTCTGTCGAGGCAGCGATTCAGTTTGTGAAGGCACAACGGGCCGTACCGGCTGCGCGCGCGGCGTCGCGGTGGTCGCGGCTATGGGCAGGGTGGCGTACCGTGCCCCGGGTGCAGGTGTTCTGACTGCGTACAGGAGGGGCGTCTGGATGGTAGGCGAGGCAGGGATCGAACCTGCAACCCCCGGCTTAGAAGGCCGGTGCTCTATCCGATTGAGCTACTCGCCCGTTTACGCGGGGTTGAGTTCAGGGTGGTCGGCGATGTATCGGGAGATGCACCCGGTGCTCACCGACACGACCATCATAGCGGCTCTCGCCCAGCAGCCGCGCGCCTCGTCCTGGGAGGGACCGAAGCCCATGGCGTAAAGGGTCCAGCCGAATGCGGGGGTGTCGAACAGGTGCGCCGGGCGGACCACGATCTCCGCGCAGCCGAGGGGCAGGTGGATTGCCTGGAGAGCCTGGGCGATCTCGCGGGCGAGGTGCTCGAAAGGTGTGAAGGTATGAAGTCGAGGCGTGAGGAGGTCGATGTAGCTGCCGAGTCCGAAGCTGGTCTCGGATTCGCCGGCTTCAGCGAGCTCAGGGTCGACATCTTCCCGGAC
The DNA here is from genome assembly GCA_965276625.1 of Acidobacteriaceae bacterium. Classification (GTDB taxonomy): domain Bacteria; phylum Acidobacteriota; class Terriglobia; order Terriglobales; family Acidobacteriaceae; genus EB88. The sequence continues at coordinate 58,592 of CBDIBB010000002.1, read as the reverse complement.
GACGGGGAAGACGTCGAGCTTGGAGGAGAGGGTGTGCGGGCCGTTTGCGACGGCGAGTATGGGCAGCAGTTCGGGCCAGGCGCGGACCTCGTCGAGGCTGCGGGCGAGCTCGGATTGCTGCGAGAGGTCGATCCAGCCGGACCAGGGGACATCGATGGAGGGCCCCTGGTCGCTGATCTCGACGGACCAGTCGGCGATCAAACGGGGAAACCGCTCGCGAGCCATCGGGCGAGTGTGTCCTCGGCCCAGCGGTCGGAGTCTCCGGGCTCAGCGAGGAAGGCGCAGTGGCCGCCGCGGTCGGTTTCAACGTATTGCACGGAGGGATTAGCGAGGAGAGCGGCACGTGTTTCGGGGAGGGTGCGGATAAAGGGGTCGTCGGCGGCGTGGAGGATGAGGGTGGGGATGCGGAAGCTGCCGGCGTAGCGGGAGGAGCGGACCTGCTCATAGTAGTCGTCGGCATCGCGGAAGCCGCCGAAGCGGGCGACGATTTCGCCGTCGAAATCGCGCATGGTGCGAATGCGGCGGTAGACGCCCTCCTGCTCGAGCGACTGGTAAAGCTCGGGGAAGAGAAGCGCCTTGCGGCGCAGGCGGCGCTTCATGGCGCGAAGAAAGCGCTGCTCATAGAGGCGGTTGGTCCAGTGATGCAGGGCGGCGGAGGAGGGGGCGAGGTCCATGAGCGGAGAGACGCCGATGACCGCTTTCAAGGCGGCAGGGAGGTGGGCGTGCTCGCCTGTGTACTTGAGCACGAGGTTGGCGCCCATGGAGTAGCCGGCGAGCGCGATGCGGGACGCGTCGTGCCGGTGGATCAGCGCGTCGACGACCGAGGCGATATCTTCAGAGCGGCCGGAGTGATAGATGGTGGGGGCCAGGGCGTCGGAGCCGCCGCAGGAGCGCATGTTCATGCGGACGATGTTGCAGCCGACGGCCCAGAGCCGCGCCGTATTGCCAAGGACGTAGCCGGAGTCGGCGGAGCCCTCAAGTCCATGAACAAGCACCACGGTGAGGCTCTGAGTGCGCGCGGGATGGGGCTGCCAGTGGCAGAGGCACAGGAGGGATGAGGCGGGGACGTGGACGGGCTGCTCGTTTGCAGCGGTGGACTGGTGGGCCGGCTCGACCTGGACGATGAGCTCCTCGGGCGCGGGGAGCGGCGGGTCATCTCTGCGCAGGAAGTTGCCGGCGATGGTCTGGATGTGGGGGTTCGCCATGCCGTGGCGGGGAGTAAACGGTCGCAGCCAGGCTGTACTTTCCAACGGCTTCATCCGCGCAGCTCGCTGGGAATCTGCGACAGAACCTGGGCGGCTCGCAGGGGACCGTCGGGCGCTTCCTCGTGCATGAAGAAGGCGTAGACGTTGGCGCCTGCGCGGGCGAGCTCGGCGAAGTGCTGAGACAGGGCTTCGAGCTCGGCGGCGGAGTAGGTGGAGCGGCGGAGACGGAACACGCGAAGCGCGGGGTCGAGCGCGAGGTCCGGCGAGCGCAGGGTATCGCTTTCGGCGGCGCACAGCACGGCGTTGTTTGCAGCGAGAACTGCATAAATCGCATCGGTGAACCAGGATGAGTCGCGGAACTCCCATGCGGTGTGCAGGCCGAGCGGTGCGGTCAGCGTGAGGAAGTCGCTGAGCAGCGCAGGGTCAGACGGAAAGCGGGGCGGGAGCTGAAAGAGGACGGGGCCGAGACGTCCGGCAGCAGCGATGGGCTGCAAGGCGCGAGCGAAACTTTGCAGGGACTCATCGGCATTACGCAGACGGAGCATGTGCGTGATGCGTTGGGGAGCCTTGAATGCGAAGCGGAAATGAGGCGGCGTTTTCGCGAGCCAGTTGGCCGATGTGCTCTCTGAAGGCAGCGAGCGGAACGTGTAGTTGACTTCGACGGTATTCAGCCGCTCGGCGTAGGCATCCAGGAGATTCTTGAGGGGAGTGGTGGCGGGATAGAAGCCGGGCCGCCAGCTTTTGTAGGCCCAGCCGGAGCAGCCGAGGTAAACCTTAGCAGACATTTGGGGCGGCTAGTGGGGATTGAACCCACGACATCCGGATCCACAGACCGGCGTTCTGCCACTGAACTATAGCCGCCATACAAGGCCTGATTGTAGCATCCGGCGCAGTTTCGGCGCGGTATGCGGTAGGCGATTCGACGGCTCGGGAACCTGGTCTGCGCCTACGATTGTGGGCTTCTGTACACAATCGCAGATTTTCAGTTTTCTATTTTTCATAGACACAGAGTCAAGAGCGGATTTACCGATGCAGTTGAAGCGCGTTTTGTAGGCAATTGCAACGTTTTAGCATTTGGCACCGTAATTGCTTTGACCTTATGCAAACGAGACTAGTTCTTCTTCGAGGAGCTTCAATGCAGGGTTTTGCGCGCCGGCGGGTATCGCGGCTGACTGGTGGTTCACTAAGGCACAGGGCTGGCGCGGCTACGCTGGCCGGCTCGCTGATGTTTGGCTTCGGAGGCACAACTCCGCCACTGCACGCACAGGCAGTTTCTGTGAACGGCGGTTCGATCCAGGGAACGATTACTGACAACTCCGGCGCCGTTGTACCGCACGCGCAGGTTACGGTGACGAGCCCCCAGACCGGTTATAAGCGCGTCCTGACGACGGACGGCTCGGGGCTGTATACGATTGGCCCGGTGAATCCGGGCGAGTTTCAGGTTCTTGTCACGGCCCCGGGCTATTCGACGCTGACGGTGACCACGGTTGTGAGGACGGGCTCCGTCACCAACGGTAACTTCAAGCTGCAGGTTGGTGCGAGCACGGAGCAGGTTGAGGTCAACGCGGGCTCGGTGCAGGTGAACACCGAGCAGAGCAGCGTTTCGAACGTGATCACCACCAAACAGATTGACACTCTGCCGATCAATGGACGCAACTTCCTGGACCTGGCACAGCTGGAGCCGGGGGTGCAGCTGCAGAGCGGCCAGAGCTTCGACCCGACCAAGGCGGGCTACTCCGCGATTGGGTTTAACGGCGGCTCGGGACGCACGACGCGCATTCTGCTGGACGGGCAGGACATTACCGACGAGACGGTCGGAACGACGATCTTCAACGTGTCGCAGGGAGCGATCGGCGAGTTCCAGGTGACGCGCGCGAACAACGGGGTACAGGGCGAGATCGGCGCATCCGGACAGGTGCTGGTGTCCACGCGCGCGGGCACGAACAAGTTTCATGGCGAGGCGTTCTATAACTTCCAGGATAATAACGCGGGGTTTGCAACGGTTGAGGGGCAAAATGCGCCGTTCCAGCGCAACCAGTTCGGCGGCAGCATTGGCGGGCCAATCCTGACGGACAAGCTGTTCTTTTTCGCGAACGCGGAGCGGATCAAGCAGGATGAGTCGAGCCCGGTGCAGCTGGGAACGCTTTTCCAGGGCTCGATTGGTACGGCTAACCCCAATGTGCCGGCGCCTTACCGGGAGACATACTCGACCGGACGGCTGGACTACAACGCGCCCTTTGGCATCCACCTGTTTGCGCGCATTAACTACGATGTCAACTCGGCAGTGACCAGCGGAAACAACTCTTACGATATCTATGCCAACCGGGATAATACGCCGGGGATCGCGGGCGGCGCGGATTTTGTAACGGGAAAATTTACGCATTCGATCCGCTCTTCGTATGAAAAGTTCCATAACCTGATCGGCGATGCGACCGGCCCGGGCGTGTACGTGGCCCAGCCGGGAGCGCTGATCGAGTATGACACGCAGGGGCTTTACACGGGCCCGAACGGCCTGGCACCGCAGGCGACTTACCAGTCTGACAAGCAGCTGCGGTATGACGGAACGTGGACGAAAGGCCGGCACACACTGACTTACGGAGCAAGCCTGAACGATATTCTGCAGGGCGGCTTTGCATCGTTCAATGGCCTGGCCCCTGACATTACGGTGAACGCCGCATCACTCATCGGGAGTGACCCGACGAACATTCTCGCCAGCTACAACGCATCAGCCGGCGTAGCGCTCGGGAATGGGCTGGGGTACTACACCAACATGCCGTCGTTCGGCGCACCGGCCGGCGGTTCGCAGGATTACCGTGTGGGGGCATACATCGGCGACTCATGGAAGCTGTCGCCGAAGCTGCTGGTGAACTATGGCGTGCGCTATGAGCGCGACACCGGGCGGACTGACAACGCCATCGCCCCGATCCCCTGCTCGGCAATTAACACGGCAAACTTTTCAACGCCGCCGCCATGCAGCGGGAACCAGTTGATCCTGGACCAGTTTGGACCGGGGCTTGGGGCTCGCATCAACCAGCCGAACTACGACTTTAACCCGCAGCTTGGTTTCGCTTTCACGCCAGGCACTTCCGGCAAGACGGTGGTGAGCGGTAGCATTGGTATCTTCCGCGAAAACACCGTGTTCAACGCCGTGCAGTTCGATACGCCATTCAAGCTCGCGACCGGGCTGTTTAATAACTACGATGTACCGCTGTGCGGCGGAACATACTCGGTCAACCTGCCGGGGCAGACTACTCCTGTTACCTCTTACATGGGCCAGTCGCTGCAGTCTATCTGCGCGGAGCCGCTGGCTACTTCAGCCGCGAAGATCGCCGGGGTGCAGGCAGAGCTGCAACAGGCATCGACACAGGCTGGAGCAGCCGCCAATGGAAGCTTCATTGGAAACACGCTGCAGATTCCCCGCGGCGACGCAGCGTACTCGCCGAACTATAAGACGCCTTACTCGACGCAGGTGAACTTCAGTCTGCAGCAGCAGTTGGGCAAGGGCACGCTGGTGACGGTGAGCTACCTGCACACGGCAACCGTGCACGTCGCGCAGACGATCGACGCGAACCATGTCGGGGATGCGCGATTCCTGAACAAGACGGCGGCGCAGAATGCGATTACGGCTGCGTTGACGGCCTGCGGTGTGGAGGGATTGGATGAGGCGACGATTTCATGCCCTGGCCTGCACCCGGGCGGCGGCGGACTGACGATTCAGGATCTTTCAGGTACGGGGCTGGACTCCGGCAACGTGGTGCTGGGCGGTTCGCCGGCATCGCTGAATGGCAGGACGCCGGACACAGGGGCGGCATTTCCAGGTCAGAACGCGGCGGTCGGCAACGGCTTCTTCGCCTTCCCGGCGGGGCGCTCCGGCTATGACGCACTGCAGGTAAACCTGCGTGAACAGAAGACGCACCCGATGCGTGGAATCGCCGACTCTAACTTTGAGGCGAGCTACTCGCTCGGACGCACGGTGACGACCAGCAGCTCCGGGTCGGACCAGTTCTTCGGTTCAAGTGCGTGGGACTACAACAACCCGACCAAGTACAACGGATACGCCAGCATGGATCACCGGAATACCATTTCATTCGGGGGCTCCATCACGGCAGTACACGGGTTACAGATTGGCCTGATCGGTCATATCTATTCGGCGCCGCCATCGAACCTCCTGCTCGATAACACGTCGGGAGCTGCCGGGCAGATCTTTACCTCGGACGCGATCGGCGATGGAAACCGCGGTCAGCACCTGCTGCCCGACACCAATCCGGGTTCGTATATGCGGACCTACAATGGCGGCAACCTGCAGTCGGCAATCAACAACTACAACGGCACGTATGCGAACCAGTTCTCGCCCGCCGGGCAGACACTGGTAAACAGCGGATTAGTAACAGCCGCGCAGATGCGGGCCCTTGGAGGCGTGCTGCAGCCGATCGCCAACCTGCCGCAGAACAAAGCGATCACCAATCCGCCGTTCCGCCAGATCGATGCGAGCGCTTCCTACCCGATCCACATCCACGCTATCTCGGAAGCATTTACGCTGCTGCCCGGGGTCGCTATCTACAACGTCGCCAACCTGGGTAACTACACTGATCCGAACGGCACATTGCTGAATACCACGGACGTTCTCAAAGGTTCGTCGAACTACGTCAATGGGCCGAATGACTTCACGGTGAAGAACCAGAACCGTGTTTCACGAGGGGCCGGCACGTTCGATGCGGGCGGTCCGCGGTCTACGGAGTTCCAGCTGAAGCTGCAGTTCTAAACAGCAATGCAGTGGTGGTAACGGCGAACGGCTCCGGAACTTATGTTCCGGAGCCGTTCGCTGTTCGCCGTTGGCTTGGTGGTAAGTTAATGATTGTCATAGCCGGCCTGATTGTTTGTCTTCCGATTTACGGTGGCGGCTCCAGGGCTGCTGTTGCAATCGGCAGGCTGAGGCAGCAGCGGAGCCCACCGGTGTAGCTTTCGTCGGCAAAGATCGTTCCGCCGCTATGTTCCACGGCGAGCCTGGCGATGGAGAGCCTGAGGCCGGCGCCGATGTTATCGGATTGCGCGGAGCCACGATAGAAACGTTCGAAGATGCGCGCGTGCTCGCCGGAGGCAAGACCCGGGCCCTGATCCTCGATGCAGACTTCCTGAACGTGCTGCCCGGCGATGTGCTTCTGGGCACACAGCACCCCTGATAGTGCTGTGAGGCCGCGAATATTTGACAGAATTGTGAAAGACGTTCAGCAGTGCGCTGCGAATCAGCACCCTGTCGGCGCGAATGATCCCATTACTCTCGCCGGTGCTCCCGGTGTGCACCGCAATCCCACGCTCCTCGAGGAGAACGTCGAGTAATGCGATAACTTCGTCCACGATTTCGGTCAAACGAAAGGAGGTGGCTGCGAGAGTAGGCGAACCGATCTCCGCGCGGGACAGCAGGAGCAAGCCATCAATGATCTGGGTGAGTCGTTCTGCTTCTTCAAGCATGTTACTGATCACGATCGCCGACTCGGGCGCGGACCGGTCGGGTGCAGTTGTAAGTGCCTCTTCTCCGAGGGCGCGAAGCGCAGTGAGCGGTGTGCGCAACTCATGCGCGACATCAGCGGTAAAACGCTGTAGCTGGCTGAAGGCTTGTTGAAGTCTCTCCAGCAATTCATTAATAACCAGGCCCATCCTGCCCAGTTCGCGGGTCCCAAGCGAGTTATTTCGAAACAGCACGTTACCTTGTAGGTCGTGTATCTCCAGGAGCCGGTCGACCAGCAGCCTCGATTGGGCATGCGAGTAATACTCGTCATGCAGATGGAGTTGGCCGTCGCTGGTGAAGTACAACAATCCTTCGACGGCTTCGGTCTCCTGCACTTCATCGCGATAAATCTGGTCTCGCAGTTGCTCGTACTGAAAGGCAAGCACTGCCGCGACATAGACGCCAAGCAGCAGGAAGAACACGCTTGTGTACCAGATGGTGAGGCGTGTGCGGATGGGGAGAGTCACTCTTTATCCTCCCGCAGCGTGAAGCCGACACCTCGAACCGTGTGCAGCAGCCGGTTTGAGAATGGCTCGTCGAGCTTGCGTCGCAACCGCGCAATCTGGACGTCGATGACATTGTTGATTGGGGTGAAGCGGGCAGTTTCGTGCCACACGTTTTGCGCCAGCATTTCACGAGATACGACGTGGCCTTCGTGCCTAGCCAGATAGACGAGGAGATCGAACTCACGCGCGGTAATCTCAAGTCGCACCCCGGCGCGCGTAGCGACTCGCGTGTTTACATCTATGCGGAGATCGCCTACCGCGAGTGTGGATTTCGGGACAGGACCGGAGAACTTCTGCGCAGGAGCGCGCGAACACGGGCGATGAGTTCCGGAAGCGAGAACGGTTTCCCTAGGTAGTCGTCCGCGCCTGCATCCAGGCCACGGACGCGATCATCGGGCTCGTTGTGAGATGTCAGCAGCAGCACCGGTATCCTGCTGTCTTCTGCCCGCAGCTGCCGCAACAGTTCCAACCCGCTGCGCTGGGGCAGTGAGATGTCGAGCACCACCAGGTCGAAGCTGTGCTTGTGCAGAAGAAAGAATGCGTCTTCCGCCGTGGCGGCGATAGAGGCTGTGAACTCGGCTGGAGGTATGGCGCGCGCGATCGCTTCCGTCAGCTTTGGCTCGTCATCGACCAGAAGAATACGGCGCGTCGTCACGCTCCACCTCCAGCGCCATGATTTCGCAGGCGACGTGCGCTCGCAAGTGAAGGAGGCAGATGTAAGGAAAATGTCAGCGGCATGTATGTGGCATCGATGATGAACTTACCACCAGACAAGTTATCAGCGTCTGGAGTGCTGCGTATGTTTGCGACAATGTTTTTTCTACAAGCTGTTTTGTCGGTACCTGCAGCAGGTGCGCCGGTTGCGCTGCCCGCGCAGACCACCCTGCCTGTCGTGTTTTCCCATACGGTGTCATCAAAAACGGTCCATGCCGGAGAGATTGTGCAGGCGAGGACGACCGCTACGGTGCGACTGAACGGCAGAAGTATTCCGGCTGGTGCGTTAGTAACAGGCCATGTTCTGGAAGCAGAGCCTTTCATCTTCGACAGAACTCCGTATGCGCATCAGAAACCGGGGGTGCTTGCTATTTCATTCGATGCCGTAGATGACTGGGGCACGGCAATTCCGCTGCATGCCACGCTGCGGGCCCAGGCAGACCATCTCGCAAGCTGGGACACCGCGAAGCCGCTCGCCACGGACATTGACCCGGACCATACAACCACGCAGGTGGGGGGAGACCAGGTTGTTCCCTGGCAGAAGCCGGTGCGCTCCTCGAGCGGCGATGTTGTCGGGTACCTTCACGGTGGCTTTGTGTACGCGCACCTGATCGCCGGCGACGGTTGCAACGGCAGCTATACGGAGCAGGCGATGGGCATTTTTTCAGCTTCGGCATGCGGGCTGTACGGGATGCCGGATGATGCCTTCCGCAACTCCATCGGCGGGGACGGAGCGCCAACGATCGTCCTGAGCTCAACGCGGCACACGCCCGAGATCCACGCGCATTCCAATGCGCTGCTGGAAGAGGTCGTAATGCCGACCCAGAGCGCTTCACGTTAGCCATTGCTGTAGAGGGAGAACAAGACATTGCTGCAACCCGGAGCTGCCCTCAAGGTGAGCGCGCTCGATGTGAATTTTGCCGGCGTGCTTGAAAGCCAGGCGGAACTGGCGGTGGTGAGAGCTCGTTCACTCGTGGAGCAACAGCGAGCCACTTTAGCTACGGCGGTGGGGAGTCCTCAGCCAATCGCGCAGGCGCTTGCGCCTGAGGCATTACCTGCTCCACTGCCTGCGGATTCCACCGGGCTGCTCGACGAAGAGCGACGACAACGAGCCGATCTGCAGGCCGACCGTGCCGAGCAGCAGGCAGCTGATAGTTTCGCGAAGGCGCAGGGGCGCTTGAGTTATCCGGTACTGCGCGCGCTCGGGGCCGCGGGGCAGATTCCCTTCCACGATCACATTCTGCAGGGCGATTACGCGGCTGCCGGTTTCAACCTGCAGATCCCGGTGTTCAATGGCGGCCTGTTCCATGCAGAGCAGGCCGAGGCTTCGCTTGAAGCGGGGGCCCGCGCACGGGAGGTCAGCGAACAGCAGCTTGAAGTCTCCGAGCAGGTGCGGAATGCATCGTATGCCGCGCAGGAGGCGTTCCAGAGCATCGCGGTTACCGCGCGCCTTGTTTCGCAAAGTCGCGAAGCGCTCCGCCCTGGCGCAGGCACGATATGATGCCGGGCTGGGCAGTATCGTGGAGCTGAACGAAGCTCAGCTGAACGAGACCTCCGCCGAGATAAGCACCGCCGACGCCAACTACGCCTATCTATCCCGCCGCGCAGCGCTGGACTATGCCACAGGACGGTTGAATTGACGCGCGCATCTTTCTGCATTGGAGCTTTTATCCTGGGCGCACTGCTGCTTACGAGCGGTTGCCGGCATGAGATTGCCACGAATGGGGATGGCTCGCCGGCCCCGGTGGTTCCCGTCGTCCGCGCTGCCTCTGCGGACCTTTCGAATGACATTGTGCTGACAGCAGAGTTTACTCCGTACCAAAATGTCGCTGTGATGGCAAAGGTGGCCGGCTATGCAAAAGCGATCTACGTCGACATAAAAGACCGGGTGCGGCGGGGCCAGTTACTGGCAACGCTGGATGTGCCTGAGTTGCAGGATGAGCTTGGAAGAGCGCGGGGGCTTTGGCGGGCGGCACAGGCTAACATCTCAATCGCGCAAGGGTCGCTGGCAGGCGCGAATGCGGCGGCCGGCATCGCGCACCTGTCGTATGGCCGCATTGAGGATGTTTTGCAGAAGAATCCGGGGCTTGTTCCGCGGCAGGATGTGGATGTGGAGGAGTCGCGCGACCTGGAAGCGAAGGCCCGGGTCGCGAGTGCGGAGGCTGGCCTGCAGGCTGCACAGGAGGCGCGGCAAGGGGCAGTCGCCGATCTGCAGCGAGACGGAGTTACTATAGATGCGCGTTAATTCGCCTTAGATAAGTGCGGCTCGGGAGCGAGTTAAAGTGAGTGGAGGCTGGAACTCATTTCTGCCGCGATTGGCGGCTTCAATTGTGTCAAGATTATGTTTTCCTCTGTCCTTGCATAGCTTGTTGAAAGATACTGTCGACGTAAACCTCCGAAATAGTTCCTGTCCCCATTTGCAGCCGATAGTAGATAGGAGCATAGAACGCATCGATTGCCGCTTCCATGTCGATATCAGCCCGCACTCCACCCTGTCTGACGGCTTCCACCAGTATTTCACTGACGAGCTTCCGCCGCGGAATGGTCCAATTCTCCCGAAATGCCTTTGCCAGCTCGGGATCGTATTGAGCTTCGGCCATGAGAGCTCTCACTAAAGCGCCAACCCTGCCGCGAAAGGCCTTCGCTGTTATCTGCATTTGCAGCCTCAATCGTTCTGTCGCCTGTGCGTGGTCTGGGAAGCGGGAAGCAGGACCCAGCAGTCCGATGAATGCTTCCATGACGACGGCGGCTTTGTTCGGCCACCTGCGATAGAGGGTCGTCTTCCCGACTCCTGACTTTGCGGCAATCCCTTCGATGCTGACGCTACGAAATCCGACCTCCAGAACGAGGTCAAGAGCTGCTTTCAGCATGGCCTGATGGAGTTGTTCGCTCCTGGGTCGGCCCCCTTTCGGTGCGTGTGCGGCTGCTTCGCTCATTTCACCCTTCCGATGAATCATGAAAATACTTAGCTTTATTATGCATCGGCGGCGATACGACGCGTATCTTATGTTCATGTAATAACGATACGAACTGTTCCGTATCGAAGTGAAGCGATCAACTTCGGAAGACAGAAAAGAGAAAGATTATGGGTAAGTTAACAGGTAAAAGTGCAGTGGTAACAGGGGCATCCAAAGGTATCGGCGCGGCGATTGCGAGGCAACTTGCTGCAGAAGGTGCCTCAGTTATTGTCAATTATGCCTCCGACAAGAAGGGTGCGGACACAGTTGTCGCAGAGATCGCGAAGTCAGGCGGGAAGGCCATCGCGATACAAGCGAGTGTTGCCGTAGAGAGCGATGTTACCTCTCTGTTCGAGCAGACGGCGAAAGCTTACAGCAAGGTCGATATCCTCGTGAACAATGCCGGTGTGTACGCGTTCGCACCCATTACCAGTGTGACATCGGACGAATTCGCGCGCCAGTTCAATACTAACGTTCTTGGTCTCCTGATGGTGACGAAGACTGCTCTTCCGCTCTTTCCTGAGACGGGTGGAAGCATCGTCAACATCGGCTCTGTCGTGAGCACCATGGCTCCGCCGACAGCATCTGTGTACGCCGGAACCAAGGGTGCCGTCGACACCATCACGAAAACCCTAGCCAAGGAACTCGGGGCGCGAAAGATCCGTGTGAATGCTGTGAACCCTGGCCTTGTAATCACCGAGGGTCTTCACACAGCGGGTATGGCAGGCAATGCTTTTGAGGACCAGATGGTGGCGATGACTCCTCTCGGACGCGCAGGTCTTCCGGATGACATTGCTCTGCCGGTACTGTTCCTGGCATCCGATGATGCCCGTTGGATCACGGGCGTGACCCTGATGGTGTCGGGGGGCGCGGGCATTTAGAGCATTTCTGTTTAATTATCTAACCACGAAATCTCAAGGACGGATGATATGAGCCATGACACGCATCACACGGCACCTACCCAGTTTGTCAAAGCCGACGAAGTTCGCTTCGCTTATCGACGCTTCGGCAAGAAGCAAGGTACACCTCTTGTCTTTATTCCGCACATCCTCGGCAACATGGATAGCTGGGACCCGTCTGTTACCGACGGTTTCGCGCAGCACCGCGAAGTGATCCTTTTCAACAACGCGGGCGTCGCCAGTTCTACCGGAGAAGTTCCGACTAATTTCGCAGGAATGGCCGAGGGTGTGGGCATCTTTATCGATGCGCTCGGCCTTTGCACGGTTGACGTGCTTGGTTTCTCGATCGGTTCAATGATTGCGCAGAACGTCGCCATGCAGCGGCCAGACCTGGTGCGCAAGCTCGTGCTCGTCGGCAGCGGCCCGCGCAACGGGGACGGCATACCATTCACACCGGAATCACAGGTGATCTTTACGAACAAGTACGGGAACCTTGACGACTTCTGGATCGACGGCTTCTTTAATGCGTCGCCTGAGAGTCAGGCTGCCGGACGCGCGTTTCTAAAGCGCAGGGATGCCCGCGTGGAGGGCCGTGACATAACAATCAGTGAGAAGGTGCAGCCCGCACAGTTTGCTGCTCTTCAGGAGTGGGGAAAGCCGGTCGGGGAGCGCTTTGCCTACCTGAAGGACATCAAGGCGCCGGTGCTGGTGGTCGGCGGGAAGTCCGACATCATCTTCTACACGGTCAACTCCTTCTACCTTGAGCAGCATTTACCGAATGCACAGCTCATTCTTTACCCGGATGCCGCTCATGGTTCGCTGTTTCAGTATCCGGAGCTGTTCGTTGAACACACGAGTCTATTTCTGCGCGGTCAGGGCAGGTGACTGATCCCAGAACCAAGCGAACCAACAAAGAGGAGCGGAGTTGGTGTGCATCGGGCACATTGCCTAATAGCTAAGTTTCAGCGCGAACTGACCCAGCCGGGCATTGTTGCGCGAGTAGGTGATCTGGCTAAAGTTCGAGGTGTTGGTGAAGTCGAGGTTGGTCGGTGTTCCGAAGCTGGTGGAGTTGAGGAGGTTGAAGGCTTCGGCGCGGAACTGGAGCGTGAACCGTTCGCGGATGGAGAAGTTCTTGAACAGTGAAAAGTCGACGTTGCTAAAGGCCGGTCCGCGCGCCTGCTGGGGTGCGCCGCCAAGAGGAGAGAAGTCGGTTTGGCCGGCCTGGGTTGCGAGCGGCGGCTGCGCGAAGGCTTTCGGGTTAAGCCACCGGGTTGCGTTGTGGGGACCGGCGTAGAGGCTCTGCCCCGGCACTGTGTTAGCGAAGCAGCCGAAGTCGGATGTGGTGGCGCGCGGGCAGTTGATGTTGAAGGACTGGCCGGTCTGGTGGGTAATGATGTAGTTCGTGACCCATCCGCCGATGAATTCATCAAGCAGGCGGCTGTCGGTATTAAACAACTCCTGGCCGCGCCCGAACGGCAGGTTGTAGGTACCGGAGACGTGCGTGACCTGCGCCGTATCGCTGTCGCACAGGCCGTAATCGCCGCGGATGCCGAAGCCGGGGAGCCACTCGGCACGCAGGCCGGGTGAGCCGCCGGAGATGGTTCGCTGGTCGGTGAGGCATTTGGCATAGGTGTAGTTGGCGAGCACGGACAACCCGGCACTTAGCTGGTGCTGGTAGGTGGCTTGCAGCGAGTTATAGCTGCTGGTACCGTCGGTCGTCTGGAATGCGGAGTTCGGGGAGAACTGCGGAAACGGTATGTGCCCGGGCACGGTGGGATCGTAGATGCTGGTGCCAGGCGGCAGGATCGCGGAGGGGGAGTTATGGCTGCCGGTGCTGTCGAGGTGACGGCCGACGTCGGCGACGTAGGCTACCTGGACAGAATCGTGGTTGGTGAACTGGTCCTGGACAGTTAAGTTGAAGGTCTGCGTGTAGGGAGTCTGGAAGTTGTACTCGCGCCCGTTCAGGCCAATGCCTGCGCCGCTGATGTTGGATGGATCCTGAAGGTTCTGCGCGGACAGTGCGTTCTCAAATGTAGCAGTCTGGCCGGTGGGAATGGTCAGCGGGGTCTGCGAGTTCACGCTGTTGAAGCCGACAGTGTACGAGAAGGGATAGTTGGTTCCGAGTGTGCCGCCGAAGCCGATGTTATCGAGCGCTCCGTAAGCTATGCCGTAGCCGCCGCGGATCGCGATACGGGGGGTTGCGCGATAGGCAAAGCCGAGACGCGGCGCGAAGTTAAGGTTTTGCGCGTTGCCGGTTGCATTGCCCGCGTTGCAGTCCACGTTGATGCCATAGCCGGCCAGCAGGGCATTGAAGCTGGCGGAGCGCGGAACCTGGCAGCCTTTCTGCGAGGTGTAGTAGGTGCCGGTAGGGCCGTTGCCTCCGGGCTGGATGAAGTTCGCCTGGCGGCCATCTGGCTCGGCATAGGGGGTGTAGTGGTCCCAGCGGATGCCTAAGTTCAGCGTAAGGTTCGGCGTGGCCTTCCAGTCGTCCTGGAAGTAAAGGCCGATGTAATAGCGCTGGTCCTTGTCCTCAGAGTAATTGGACGCGCCGTAGCTGCTGACGCCGCCGAGATTCGAGATACCACCGGGGACCGTCGATGCGGACGGGATGAGCAGCATGTCCGCAACGCCGTTGTACCCGGCGCTCTGGTTCGGCACATCGGAGTACTGGCCGTTGAAGGTGAAGCTGCCTTTGGGATTGGGCGGCTGGATGATGTTCGCGCGGATGTCGTCGATCTGGCCGCCCATTTTGAAGTTATGCGCGCCCTGGACCTTGGTGACGTTGTCGGTGATTTCGATGTCGGTGGTTGTTTCCAAGGTGGGCTCGTAGCCTGCGACACCGAGGCCGGTAAAGCCGGAAATGTTGATCTGCGGCAGGCCGCCGTTGCCCGGGGACTGCGGTACGCCGCCAATGCCGTACTGATCGGGGATGCCGAGGGTGTTGGCCTCAAAGGGGACGATGCGCTCGATGCTGTGGCTCCAGCCGGCGTGGATTTCGTTGGTGAGGTTCGGGGTAAAGACGTGGGTGTAGCCGAGGGCGATGGCGTAGCGCGGCGCCTCGGTGTTGCCGGCTCCGAAGTTCTGCCCTTCGGCGAGGCCGGGTAGGTTGGGCGGCGTGGTGTAGACCGTGTGGCTCCAGTCGAAGACCCCGAAGAGGATGTCCCTCTGGCTGAAGTTCTGGTCGATGCGGACGTCGTATTGTTTGATGTCTTCGGTGAACTTGGGGAAGGTGACGTAGTTAATGCGGCCCGTGACTCCCGGGGTGGGCAGCGGGTAGAGCGACAGCAGCTTGATGGCGTTGGGGTCGAGGCGGTTTGCGGGCAGCTGATTGAGGTACTGCTGGGATGTCGTGTAGTCGGTTTTGCCGGCGAGGCTGCCGCCGGTGTAGAAGGGGTCGCGGACTGCAATGGGAGTTTTCGATGTGTTGGCAAGTCCGGTGATCTGGTCGACGGCGCCGGCTTGTACGGTGCGCGTGGTTGCGGGGTCGAGGAAGGTGCCGAGGGGGAACTTGCGGCCCAGGGCATCGGTGTTGGTCCCGCTGGCGAGGGTGAAGAAGTCCTGGAAATTGGTGAAGTTGCTGTTTCGCATGCCGAGGGTCGGCACATACGACGAGCTGTTGTTCGGCGTGACGATCTGCGTTCCCTGGTAGTCGAAGAAGAAGAAGGTTTTGTCCTTGCCGTCGTAGACCTTCGGGATATACACCGGGCCGCCGATGGTGCCGCCGAACTGGTTCTGGTGGTAGGCGGGACGCACACGCTCGGCTGCGGTCGGGAAGTGGTTCGCGAAGTAATCGTTCGCGTTGAAGGCCGTGTTGCGGATGTACTCCCAGAAGTTGCCGTGGAGAGAGTTGGTGCCGGACTTGATTACGGCGTTGACGACCGACCCGGTGGAGTGGCCGAACTCGGCGTTGAAGTCACCGGTCTGCAGTTTGAACTCCTGGATGGCATCGGGCGGGGGCGTGAACGCCGCATTGGTGCCAAACTGCGTACCTCCATACACTTCTTCATTGTCGTCAATGCCGTCGAGCCGGATGTCGTTCTGCCAGAAGTTGACGCCGTTGGTCACGAACAGGGCGCTGCCGGTTGTGCCGCCGCTGGTGGTGGTAACGCCTGCGGAGAGCTGCGCCAGCGACACCCAGTTGCGCCCGGAGAGCGGCAGGTCGTTGACTTCTTCCCCGGTGATGGTCTGGCCTATGGAGGCATCCTGCGCCTGCAGCAAGGGAGCGGCGGCAGTGACTTTCATCTCCTGCGCGACGCTGCCGGTGGTGAGCGGGATATCGATGGTGAGGTTTTGCTGCACGTGGGACTGGATGCCCGTTGTTTGAAAGCGTTGAAAGCCAGGTCGCTGGGCCTGGATGGAGTAGGTGCCGGGCTTGACGCCGCTGAACACGTAGCTGCCGGTTCCATTAGAGGTGGCGGTCGCGGCGACGCCGGTAGCCGTGTTGGTGAGGGTGATGGCTGCGCCTTCGACGACCGCACCGCTCGAGTCCTTGACCGTGCCGGTGATGCTGCCGGCATCAACCTGGGCGTGCGCGGAGGAGGCGA
The DNA here is from genome assembly GCA_965276625.1 of Acidobacteriaceae bacterium. Lineage (GTDB taxonomy): Bacteria > Acidobacteriota > Terriglobia > Terriglobales > Acidobacteriaceae > EB88. The sequence goes on along the minus strand of CBDIBB010000002.1, from coordinate 42,261 downwards.
TGAGCAGGAAGCAACACGAGAGCGCTAAGGGGACAGACGCTATGACGTATCTGGGCCGGTCTAAGCCGGCTAAAAGGCTGGAAAAGCGAAAAGACATGGCGACCTCCTGGGGAACTGCCTGCCTGGGGACTGGCGAGAGGACTGCGGGCGGAGGAGGCCTTTCCTGTCGCTCTCGTCTTCCATTCCAGGGCAATCGAAAGGTATGCTTTGAAATGAGCGAATGTCAACTTTAAAAGCATGAGTTGTGATTGCTGCGAACAATCGGTAGGTAAGTATGTGAGCGCTGCGAGCGTCACGTGACGTAGCAAGGCCCTGCGCTCGTTTGGCACGAGTGCGGTCGTGATCCCGGTTGCGATCGGGAAAAGCGGCGTCAGCCCTGGAGTCGGAAGCGGTACATCCAGTCGCCGCCTGCCCATTGCGGATAGTTGGTGCCCCAGGCGTTGTTAAAGAGGCTGACGTGGACGCCTTTCGTCAGGTCAGGCAGGTTTTCGCTGAAGTTGAGCGGAGATTGCGGTGCGAAGGCGAGTACGGGCGCGTCGAGGGTCTCGATTGCGAGGGTGTGCGGGCCGTCGTGGCAGGTAAAGGTGTTGGTGACGGCGTGCATGCGGCGGCCGCCGCCCTGCACCACGTCAAGCGGGGAGACCGGCTGGTTGACTTTCTCGAGGCCCCAGGCCGGATTGCCGGCGGTTTGGGGCGCGAAGGTAAGCCACATGGCTTCCGGCATGCGATTGGGCGCTTTGCCGAGCGCGTAGAAGCAGATCTGGACGACCGGGTCAGCCTTGGGCAGGGTGAGCTCGAGGTACATGGTTTGCGGCCAGGCGACGAGGCCGCGCGCGAGGCTCGCGGGATCGTCGATGGCGAGCTGGGCAAGGATGCGATGGTGCTGTTGTGTTTCCTCGACCCACATCTGCCGTAGGGTGGGCTGCCAGCTGCGCGACTCAGCCTGGAGCTTGTCGATGTTTGGCTTGCCGAAGTCCTGCGGTGCCCAGGATTCCTTGCTGCGGACGTAGGCGGCGAGAAACGCGGTGTAGTCGGCCGCGTCGAGCGTCTGGTAGCTGAAGAGGGCCAGGGGGTGATCGGGGGAGGCCCAGGCCTGCTTTGTTTTGCGGTTCAGCAGCTGCTGGATGGCGCCGGTTTTCGGGTCTAGCGCTACTTCAAAGTGGGCGGCGCGGATGGAGTGTTTCGCGTCTGCCGGGTGCATGTCGTCGTGGCTGGGGGCCTTGACTTTGATCGCGGCGAGGCGCTGCTTGGCTTCGGTCTGCAGCGGCGCGGGCAGGTTCGCGATGCCGGCGTCGATGTCGTCGCGTTTTTCCTGCCAGCTGTGCTCCATGACTTTGTAGCCGGGGGTGTCAAGATACTTCGCCAGGTCGACGGGGGCGTAGTGCTGGTGGTCGATGTAGCGCTTGGTGTCGGTGCCCCAGGTGTGCTCGACGGCGAGCGTGAGGCGGCGAAGCAGCTGGCGATCTGTCGCATCGCCTGTGGCGAATCGTTTGTCGGCCAGCCACTCCTCGCGCAGGCGGGAGATTTCGCGGAAGCGCGCGACTTTGTAGGGGTCGCTCGGCGTGCCGTAGATCCAGGTATCGCCGATCTCCTGGGTCACGATGGGGAAGCCGGCGCGGGCTGGTTCCATCGCGAGCGCGACCTGGTTTAAGCCGGCCGCGTGTACCTGCGCGTTCGGGAACTGCCGGCGTAGCTGAGCGTAGATGGCCGCGATCTCCTCGGGGGTGTGCGGGCCGGAGTTGTCGCCGCGCACGTTGACAGAGACAGCGAGGTTCGAGCCGGGTACCCGGAGGGTGCTGCCGTAGTCGTATTTGTGATAGAGCACGGCGATCGAGGAGCCATCGGGATCTTTCCAGAGGAAGATGTCAGGCACATCGGGCGGTGTGCTAGCCGCGTTCACGCCGATGTCGAGAAGGCGGATGCCGCCGGCGGCGAGCGGGGAGACCAGCCCGCGCGAGTGGCAGGGGACGTCGGTCATTTTACCGGCGATGGTCTTGTGGCCGAAGCGGGCATCGAGTGCGGTGGCGAGGCCGAGATTGCCTTCAATGCTCGAACGGCTGAGCATTTCGGTCTGCCAGCTGAACGGCAGCGCATGGTAGGCGATGTCGCCTGCGATGACGGCCTGCTCCATCCGCTGACGCTCTGCGCTGCTTGCCTGCTCGAGGTACTCGTAGAGAAGCCAGGAGCCGGTGGTCCAGACGTAGCGGTCGTCGCCGCTTTGCCGCAGCTGCTCGGCGGTGGCGATGGCCTGGGGATAATACCGCTTGAAGTAGGTGCGCATTACGTTGGCCTGGGTGTCGGTGAAGCCGACATCCAGGTGGCACTTGAAGACGACGAGTACCTGCTTAACGTCCTGATCTTCTGTCTGTTGGCCGAAGGCGGCGTGCGGGAGTTGGGCTGTCGTCGCGGATGCGGCTGCGGTGAGTGCTGCCGATTTAAGGAACTCTCGACGCTTCAATTTGGGTCTCCATTTCGCCGCCGGTCTCTTGTAGCTGGATGCTAGCGCACCGGCTGCTCACCACACAATGCGGAAAGCAGCGCATTGCGTCACATCGTGTGAGCGCATGGTGGGATATGGTCAGGGTAAAAGCGAAAATGCGTTTGGTATTCTCGGCTGTATGCCAGGAAAAACGGACAACCTTGTTGCGCGGCAGGAGCAGATTCTCCATCAGTTGCAGGAGGCGGGGCTCGTATCGATCGACGAGTTGTGTGAATCACTTGGCGCCTCGATTGCGACGATCCGCCGTGACCTGGAGGACCTGGAAGAGCGGTCCCTGCTGAAACGGGTGCGAGGCGGCGCGGTGCCGATCGGGCCGCTGTTCTACGAACCGTTTCGCAACGACGTGTCGTTTCAGGACAAGGTGAGCAGTTTCGCCGAGGAAAAACGACGCATCGCACGGGCGGCGGCGCTGCTGGTCCACACCGGGCAGACGGTCGCGTTGAGCGGAGGCACGACCGCCACGGAGGTGGTGCGCAGTTTGAAGCCGCTGAGCGGGATCACGATTATTACAAACACCGTGAACGTGGCGATGGAGCTGAGTAACCGCAAGGATATCGACGTGATTGTGACCGGCGGACACCTGCGTGGGAACTGGTTTACGCTGGTGGGACCGATCGCCAACCAGGCTACCGAGATGTTATTCGCCGACATCATGTTTATCGGTGTAGACGGACTGGATGCGGTACACGGACTTACCTGCACCAATGCGGCCGAGGCAGAGTTACTGCGGAAACTGGTACACCATTCGACGGTGAAAGTAGCAATTGCGGACCATAGCAAGCTGGGAGCGGTGAGTAAATGGCTGCTATGTCCGGCGAGCGAAATCAATCAGTTGATTACCGACTCCGGCGCGAACGATGAAGCGATTGCGCCATTTGAAAAGCTGGGGATAGCAGTTACCCGGGCGTGATTCGGTAAGTGTTGCCTAAGGGCGCACATAGGCTTTCAGGATTGCCAGCGGCGTTTGTGTTTCCTGCAGAGGGCGAATGGTGTAGGGTCCGACTGCGGCGGGAACGATGAAGGTTTCGGCGTAGTGGATTTCAAATGGTGGGAAAGTTTGGTCGGGGCTTTCGACGAGTGCCGCTTCGCCCTCAACCAGGTTCAGCACGTGGAGATTGCCTTTGGTATCGTGATTGGTCACAGCGGTAAACCAAGTGCGGCGGGTTTCGAGGAACTCAAGGCGGTGCAGGCCGGTTCGCTCCTCGCGCCATCCGGGTTCTTCGCTCAACATCTCGGTCTGGTTGAGCAACTCGTTTTTAACCCAGGCGGTATCGCGATCCCATTGGATGTTGGCGAGGCCGTGCTCAAGGTGGATGGGACGTGGTCGACCGTCGAGGCCGAGGCGCCCCCAGTCCCATAACTTGAATGTGAAGATATAGGGGGTTGCGCTGATCTCGAGCACGACGGTATCGCTGCCGGAGCAGTGGACGGTACCGGCCGGGATGGAAAAGTGGTCGTGCTTCTTCGCCGGCAGGATGTTGATGTAACGCTCCGCGGGGAAGGGTTGGGCGCCTGCTGCTGCGGCTTCAAAATCGTTTCGCATCTGTTGCGGGTCGATGCCGGTCCTGGTGCCGAGATACAGGTGCGAGGCTTCGCTGCTTTCAAGGATGTAATAGCTTTCATCCTGTGTGTACGGCATGGCGAAATGTTGCCGGATGTACTGACGGAGCGGATGCACCTGCAAAGACAGATTTCCGCCGCCCATAGTGTCGAGCAGGTCAAAGCGGATAGGAAACTCGGCGCCGAACTGTTGAAACACACTTTGCCCCAATAACTCCTGCGGGTGCTGCTGGACTAAGGTAATGGCGGGTAAGTGGAAGCGCTGCGAGCCGAAGCCGAGGGCGATGCTGTTCTCCTCCGGCACACAGTCAAAGCACCAGGCGTAGTTTGTCGGACCCTCGGGTAAGTGGAACTGCTCTTTCATCCACTGGCCGCCCCAGGGGCCGGGATCGAAAAATGGAATAACGCGGAAGGGCCGCTGTACGACCGCGGTCGCCGCGTCCCTGAGCGTGGCTCCGGCCACCATGCGCGGCGATTCCTGATTATCCATGTCGATAAAGAAATCTATTTCTGCGTAGACCGAATGCCGGATAACATCGGCGACTCTCCATTCGAGAAAAAACGCGTTTTTGTAGAGCAGGGAAGCAGCGCTTTCGGAGTTATTAAAGCCGAGATTTCCGATGGCGTGGGCGCGCTGGCGCCGCTGGAGCTCCCAGCGTGTGACAGACGCGTAGATGAGTAAGTCGTGTTGCGGGAGCACATAAGTCGTGCCGGTGCCGATAAGGATGCGGAATGAGCGGGTTGCCGCGATTTCGCTTCTGAGCTGTGCCAGGCGGGTTTGGTCGAAGTAATCCGCGATGGTCCAGGGATGCATGACGCCGAAGACAGGGTCGGCGGTAAGTGTGGGCTCGAACTGTTTGCGGAGGTGCGTTGCTTCTTTATAAGCGGTTTCGACGGAAAGGATGGTTGCGCTGGGGAACTTAGTCTTAAGTTGAGTAAATACAGGATCGAGCAGGACGCCCGGGTAGCACTCCAGACATACTATAACGGTTGCGCCGGAGGAGATAGATAAATCAAGCTGCTTGAGGATACCTGGCCAGCCGGCGATGCAGTCTTCGTCTGACGACGTGACCTGAGTTACGGGATCGAGATCGTAGTTACCGTACCTGGTCATTGTGCCTCCAGTGGAAAGAGTGCTTCGGCACCAACCAGCGCGGCGGAGGTTCCTAAGCGTCCGGGTTCAATGGCGGCGATGCCGCGGGTTGTGCGCCAGCAGTGCTGTTCGACATAGCTTTGGATGGCGGGCAGAACCTGTTCGCTGCGGTGCATGACGCCGCCGCCGAACAGGACGAGCTGCGGGCCGTAGGCGTGAATGAGATTGACGGTGAGAACAGACCAGACGTGCAGGCAGTGTTGCAGGATCTGACCGGCAAATACGTCTCCCGCGTCGTGATAGCGGAAGAGGGTGGCGAAATCGAGCGGGACCGTTTGCGCGAGTGCGCTGCTGCTGGCTCCGGGCCACGCGCGCAGGAGAGCGGGCAGCACGAATGTGGAGGCCTCGGCTTCCGCACAGCCGATGGCGCCGCAGACGCAGGTGCGGCCATGGAGCTGGACCGAGAGGTGACCGCCCATGAGGCCTGCCTGACCCATGCGGCTGTGCAGGAGCCGGTTCTGCAGCATGGCGGCGACGCCGATACCTGTGCCGAGGGTCACCATCACGACATCTTCAAACCCGGCTGCGGCGCCCGCATGGTGCTCGCCGAGCAGGGCGAGTTTTGCATCGTTTTCGAGCCGTATCGGTATGCCGAGCTCCTGTCGGCTCCAGCAGCATAGCTCAGGGCCGCTCATATCCGCGAACTTGCTGCCGAGTGTCGAAAGGACTTCGCCTTGCTCGCTATCGATAACAGCGGGAAAGCCGACGCCCAGACCTCGGCAAGCGGAAAGGGGGATGCCGGTTTGCCGGCCGAGCGCGAGGAAGTGCTGTTTTGCAACGGGCAGCATATTGCGGAGACTGCGCGCGTCGCTGGCAAAGCTCGAAGACGCGAGCAGACGGCCGCCCTTGACGATGCCGCAGCCGACGTGGGAGCCGCCGAGGTCCATGGCCAGTACGCTCATCGGTGGGGGGTGCTCGCATGGGGCTTACGTGCCGGGATGAAGGGAGGGTACATGCGCCTTCTCAACCTACTGCATTCGTGCGGGCTGTGCAAGATAGGTGAGTGGTAGGGGTTGTATCGTGCGTTTGGAGCGAATGTTTGTGCATGTTCTAATCATCGGTAAGTTTCGCGAAGGGGGGAGTGATCGGGTTGAGAGCTTCCAGACTGGTCCTGTTCAGCACGGCCGTGGTCTCGCTGGGAGGGCTGCTTCTCGGCTTTGACACGGCGGTGATTGCCGGCGCGACACACGGGATGGCCGCTGCCTTCCATCTCGGATCGCTGACACTGGGGCTCACAGTGTCCTGCGCATTGTGGGGCACGGTTGCCGGCGGACTAATGGCTTCGCCGCTGAGCGAACGGCTTGGGCCGCGGGCGGGGTTGCGCTGGATGGGTGTGCTCTACCTTATCTCGGCGATCGGCTGCGCGCTTGCCTGGAACTGGCCGGCGCTACTCGTGTTTCGACTGATCGGCGGGCTGGGGATCGGCGGGTCGTCAGTGCTGAGCCCGATGTATATTGCTGAAATTGCGCCGCCAACGTGGCGCGGCCGGCTGGTGGCGTGTTTTCAGCTGGCGGTCGTGATCGGGATTCTGCTGGCGTATGCCTCGAATGACTGGTTGGGCGCTTTTCGGCTGGGAGCGGCGGAGTGGCGGTATGATCTGGGCTCGTCGGCGCTGCCGGCGCTGGTGTTTGTTGCCGCGTTGTTCGGGATCCCGGAGAGTCCGCGCCGCCTGCAGCGGGTTGGGGAACACGCGCTGTTCACCAGGCAGCACCGCAAGGTCATCTGGATTGCGATCAGCATCGGGGCGCTGAACCAGCTTTCCGGGATCAACGCGATTCTTTACTATCTGAACGATATATTTGCCCAGGCGGGCTTCAGCGCGACCAGCGCGGGTGCGCAGGCGGTCGCGATTGGCGTTGCAAACCTGGTGTTTACGCTACTGGCGATGCTGTGTATCGACAGCCTTGGGCGCAGGGCTTTGCTGATTGTCGGGTCGGTGGGGATGGCGGGCTGCTTATTTGCCGTCTCCCGGATTTTTGCGACGGGCGCACACCGGGGCGCGCTGCTGTGGCTGTTGGTGGCGTACATCGCGTTCTTCGCGTTCTCGCAGGGGACGGTGGTGTGGGTGTACCTGAGTGAGATTTTCCCCCCCGAGGTGCGCGAGCGGGGGCAAAGCCTGGGCACGCTCACGCTATGGGTGACGAACGGGCTGGTCGCTGCGCTGTTTCCCCTGGTGGCCTCGGCCGCAGGGCAGTACCCGTTTCTCTTCTTCTCAGGGATGATGGTGGTGCAGCTGGTGCTGACGCTGTTCCTGTTTCCCGAGACGAAGGGTGTTTCGCTGGATGAGTCGTCGCGGCTGGCGGGTTGAGCGTGATGGAGTGGGGGAGCTGTCATTTCCCTTGGCTGATTGTTGATCCTCAGCCAAGGGAAATGTGTTTCGCGGGCAAGCTCGGCGGCCAGAGTGTTTTATAACTTCCCGGAGTTACCTGGACGCCTCTCCAGATTCAGGTACAGGGCCTGACGTACTTACAATCTGAACATTGTCGAGTGTGGCCCATCCACTTTGCCGGCCCGCGTAATACCAGACGGAAACTGTCTGGCCAGCCTGCGCTTGAAACTGGATGGTGTACGGCGTATACCCGACATTTGCTGCCACGACTTCGCTTGTTACTGAAGAGCCGTTGATGTTAAGGCCTAACTGCACGTCGTTGGCCAGGTTTGTGGCGCAGTTAGCGGTTAAGCTGTACCAGCCTGCCTGCGGGATTGTTATTTCCTGCTGCATCCCGACGTCCTGGCTGTTATTCGGATGCAGGTAGCCATCGTATTTTCCCTCATAAGGATTGGTGGTTTCCACGCCCGCAAGGCTCGGGTTCCATTGACCGTACCACGGTGTAAGCTCGCCTGTTTCAAAGTCACCGTTTTGCGCCTGGTTCCCGGCCGGAACAGTCGCGGAGTTCGGAACGATGACCGCGGCATCGGCAGTAACGTAGGGCGACGGGTTCGGTTTGTGATTGCCGTGTTGTTGAGGGAGCTCTGGCGCTGCACCCGAAGCTGGTCGGGGCGATACAAGCTCCTGACTATTGAGCAGGCCTGTATTGATGACGGTGACGGTGTGCTCTCCATTCGGAAGCGTCGGAGTCGCATAGATCAACGCCCCGGCTTGTTCGTTCTTTGAGTACGTATCTACGGTTGCGGATTGTTTCCCATCCCAGCTGACCGTAACAATGCCCATATGCGGTCCTTTTGCGCCGACCAGATAGGCCTGTGAACCGGTGAACCGGATGCTATAGCTGTCGCCGGCCGTGGAGCTTGTATACGATCGAGCACCGGCAGAATGGGCTGGCGTCCAGGAACCGGAATAGGTGTACTGATTGTCCCCCGATCCCATGTTCCTTGGGTCGGCGGCTGACAGATTCGCCGGGAGATAAAAGACATGATCGATAACAAACGTGGTCACCGAGCTGGGAGCAACCGTTGCGCTGAATTGCCCTCGCGCCACAGGGAGCGGAGAGAGTCGGACAAGATTGTCCGTGGCCGATGTCTGATACGGGATGGCCACATTTCCGACTTTCGCGAACTTTGACAAATCGAATGTCAGATTTTGCCCGGCGCTTGTGTTATTTGTTGACACAATGACGAGTTGCTGTTTGTCCGCGCTGTAGGCCGCGAGAGACTGGTTATTGTCGATAGCGATAACTTTGTACCCGGGACGGACAAACCTGCTGTAATTCGCCATCACGTAATACTTCTCGTTGGTTGCGTATGAGTAATCCGGAGTTGGATTATCGAGATTCTCTTTCAGGAATCCCCATCCGACAGCTTCATCGACGGCCTGCCAGTACACCCACGCCGAGGCGTGCATTTGATTCACATCCGCCAGGATGTCCTCAGACATAGAAAGTCCTGTGATATCGCCATCGCCATATTCCGACATCCACAGATCCTTGTTGCTGTTGACCGCGGCATAGTTCAGCCCGACGCGTTCGGTTCCACCATAGGCATGCGTGTTGATCTGCGATACATAGCCCTGGGTCTGCGGACCGAACGAGGTCCATGTGCTAAGTTCCTGATCGATTGTGTTTTCATCGGAGGCCGCGACGCGAGTGAGAAGGCCTTGCGCCTGCAAAGCCGCTCCTTCGAAGTCGATCGACTGTGCCTGCACTCCAACATCGAAGTGGGCGCCCTCCTGATAGCCTCCGAAGCACCAGTATGTGCCCATTGGCTCATTCAAAGGTTCGAGGGTAGAGAACTGAATGCCCCAGCTGGTTTGAAAGTGGTTCGTCACGGTAACGAGGTAATCGGAAAAGTCCTGCAGGTGGTCAGGATTGAGATTATCTCCGCAACCGACGGCCCCTGTGGTGCTCCCGCTGTTTGTCATCCAGTACGGTGGAGAGTTTGAAAATGCCTCGAAGATGTCAGCGCCGCGAGTCTTGGAGGCCTGCAGGAACCATCGCTGATTCGCGTCGGCATTCCAGTTCCAGTCGCCGGGCTGGGTTTCATATCCGGGCATGTTAGCGCGGAGGCCTTCGGAGTGATACTGCGGATTTTCACCGCCGCCGATGTTATAACGGGCGATGTTGAGGCCGAGACCTCGTATGGGATCGAAGATCAGATCGGCAAAGTGGTTCCGGACCGGGTCTGGAGCACCCCCCAGGATGTTCGCAAACCAGGCGAGAGATGTACCCCATCCGACAAACGTCTGGTACTGATTGGTTGGATCGACGATCTCAGTGGACGTGTTGGGAGCCGGTGTGTTGGGAGCCGCAAAGACGGTCTCGGGCAGAAGAGAAGGGACGCCTCCCACCAATATTGCCGCGGCGCTAAGAGTGCACTTGAGATACGAACAGCGTTTCATGTTCGGTTCCTTCCTGTCGTAAAATTTGTCGTCCAGAATGCTCCCGAAATGCTTCAGCTGATTTGCCGTTCTTGAAGACCTGCATTCCCAAGCGAAAAGGAATATCCACCACTTTGTGAGCGATTGTCAAGATTACGGTCACGACGGGGGATTTTAAAACGCTGTATGCATCCCCGGTCCGAACCCAATACTCCACTTGGCCAGATGACAATGTTCATGCGGATTGCGTAGATTCGGTCCAGTTATGGATAGATGGGCAAAGCTGCTTTCGATCGTGACTACCATGGTGTTGCTGGTGGCCGGGGCACCGTGCGTTTTGCGTGCACTCGAAGCGCCGCCCAGCTTGTCTTCCTCAGCGACGCACAGGATGTGGCGGGCGCAGGACGGCTTGCCGGATCAGACGGTCCAGGCGCTGGTACAGACGGCGGATGGTTATCTATGGATCGGGACCAAGGGAGGCCTGCTGCGCTTCGACGGGTCACAGTTTGTGGTCTTTGACCATGCGAACACGCCAGGATTGGAAGAGAGCAGCATCAACTGCCTGCTGGCGGCAAGCGACGGCGGGCTGTGGGTCGGCACCGAGGGAGGAGGCTTGTATCTGTACCGCGCCGGGGTTTTTCGCGCGATCCCTACGGTGGACGGCCGCAACGACAGCTTCGTTCGTGTGCTCTTCAAGGACAATCGCGGCACCGTATGGGCGGGCGGAGATCAAGGCTTATTCCGTGTGTCCGGTGACCATCTCGAGCGGGTCGATGGTTCCCGCGGTGTGCCGGCTGTATTTGTACGCGCGATTGCCGAGGACGATCGAGGCAATCTCTGGATCGGCGGCACGTTGCTTCTGCGGCTCAGTCCTTTGGGCGCCGTGCGGCAGGTTGCGTTTCCCGGCGGCCCCAATCACAACCTGGTCACGGCCATCGTGAGCCGCGGGGCTGATGTGTGGTTCGGCACACTCTCCGGCATGCGCGTTCTCGACGCCGCGGGCCGGCTCAGGACGGTTGGCAATCCGGGTTGGACGATCCAGACGTTGTGCGCGAGTTCCGATGGCGCGCTGTGGGTCGGCACGCTGGGCGACGGCGTTATGCGTTACGCGGATGGCCGATTTGAACGCGCTCGCGCGCCTGCCGTGCTGCCGAGCAACTCGGTGCTGGCCATTTTTGAGGATGGTGAGCGCGACATCTGGCTCGGCACCCAGGGTGGACTGGAACGGCTGACGGCTTCGCCGGTGACTATTCTTCCGTTTCCAGGCGCGGCGGACGCGCAGTTCGAAACCATTTATGGAGACAGGGACGGCAGTGTGTGGTGCGCGGCCACGCACCTGTTCCACATACGCGGCAGCCGTGTGGCATTGGCTGGTCTTGCCGGCCTGCCGCCCGGCACCCGGGTACGCACGCTGCTGCGCGACCGGGGAGGCGCGCTGTGGGTCGGCACAAATGGTGAGGGCCTATTCCGGCTTGCGGACGGCAAGGTGAACCAGTACGCGGTACGCAATGGTATGTCGAATAACTTTCCTCGTGTGCTGCTGCAGGCGCGTGACGGAAGCATGTGGGTCGGCACGGACGGGGGAGTGAGCCAGGTCACGGCAGCCGGCATTCGCGCCTACAACACGCCGCAAGGGCTGGCCTACTTCAGCGTGACGGCGCTGCTTGAGGATACGCGCGGCGACCTGTGGATCGGCACCAGCCGGGGACTCAGCCACTTACGCGACGGGCGCTTTTTGAGCGAACCGGCCACCCAGTCGCTCAGCCGTGAAAAGATCTGGAGCCTTGCCCAGGACGAGTATGGGGCAATCTGGGTCGGCACCAGCGATGGGCTATATCGGCTTCTGGGCCGATCCATAACGCGCTACTCCATGGCACAGGGATTGCCGGAGAATGTCATCTACCAGGTCCTGAACGACGGCGCGGGGCACCTCTGGCTTAGTAGTCCGGGCGGCGTCGCCTGGGTCGACCGGCGCGCGCTCGTCGCCGGGTCGGGCAGCGGCAGGCATGCGCCGCTCCGGGTCACGCTGTATCCCATCGCGCAGGATTTCGGTTCAGCCCTGCTTTACAGCGGCATGCAGCCCGCGGGCTTTCTGGATGGGCATGGGAATGCCTGGTTCCCCAGTGACAAGGGGGCGGTGCGCATCCTTGCGCCGCGGCGCGGGCGGGGCGGGGCGTCCCGCTTTCCTGTCGCGATCCATTCAATCGTGGTGGACGGGCAGACGCGGCCGCTTGCCGATGCCGTGCAGCTTGGGGCTGGAACAGCACGCATAGAGGTAGGGTTCGCGGCCATTCTGCTGAACTCGCAGCAGGGTCTGCGCTATCGCTATCGGTTGCAGGGCTTCGACCAGGGGTGGAACGACGCTTCAGCCAGTCGCATGGCGTCGTATACGAATCTGCGGCCCGGCACCTACAGGCTTGAGGTTCAGGCGTACGAGGCAGGCAATCCGTCCGCGATCGCGGAGACCTCGCTGACATTGACGCAGCGGCCCCATTTTTACAAGACAGCGTGGTTTGCCTTGATCTGCATGGCGGCCCTGCTGCTTGTTTTCGCGGCAGCGCACTGGCTCCGTATGCGGCGCGTCTCCGTCCGCTTCCATGCCGTGCTGGAGGAGCGCAACCGGCTCGCGCGCGAGATGCACGATACGCTGATCCAGGACTGCGCCGGCGTTTCGGCGCTGCTTGAAGCCGTCTCAAAGCTCGACTTCGAGGACAAGGCGTTCTGCCATGAACTGATCGACCACGCCCGGCAGCAGGTCTCCCTGACAATCGAAGAGACCCGCGGTGCGGTCTGGGACCTGCGGCACAGCTCGCTGCGGAGCGAGCTGGTCTCGATTGAGAGGGCGGTCGAAGCGATGGCGCGGGAGTTTGGGATTCGCTCCGGCGTGCCGGTGCATTGCGAAGTCAGCGGCGAAACCTATGCGGTGTCAGCGCGCGCCGCGCATGAGGTGGTCATGATCGTGAAGGAAGCGCTGGCCAATGCCGCGCAACACGCGCAGGCTGCGCAGGTGCATGTGCGGCTGCAGTTCGCTCGGGATGGCCTGAGCGTGCACATTGTGGATGACGGCATCGGCTTTCGCGGACACATGCGTTCGGCAGAGCAGGATTCATTCCACTATGGGCTGCAGGGCATGCGGGAGCGCGCGGAGCGAATTGGCGGAATCCTCTCACTCGAGAGCGAACCCGGCGCAGGTACGTCGGTGTGCCTCCGGCTGCCGCGCTGCATGTGCAGCAACCGGGAGGCTTCCTTATGGAGAGCGTCATGACGAGAGGGTCTGAAGAGAAGCACTTGATCCGTTTGCTGATCGTGGATGATCACCCGCTGGTGCGGATTGGCATTGCGGCGATCATCAAGGCCAGCCTGGACATGGCGGTAGCCGGGCAGGCGCGCACGGGCGAAGAGGCGCTCGCGCTGCATACGGCGCACAAACCGGACATTACGCTGATGGACCTGCGGCTGCCTGGGATGAGCGGCGCGAAGGCGATTCGCGCCATTCGCCTGGTTGAGCCGGAGGCGCGGGTGATCGTGCTCACGACCTACGAAGGCGATGAAGACATTCACCAGGCGCTGCAGGCCGGTGCGCGCGGCTACATCATCAAGGGCATGTCGCACAGCGTTTTGTTGAACGCCATTCGCCGTGTGTATGCGGGCGAGCTGTACCTGCCGCGTGCGGTGAGCCAGGTGCTGGCGCGCAGGACGCCGAGCTCTGAGCTGAGCGCGCGCGAGGGCGAAGTGCTTTCGCTGCTGGTTGCCGGACGATCAAACCGTGAGATCGCCATCGCGCTCGGCATTAAGGAAGCAACGGTGAAGTGCCACGTCGGCGTGATCCTGGAGCGCCTGAATGTCCAGGATCGTACGCAGGCTGTTATAGCCGCCCTGCAGCGCGGTCTGGCTCACCTGTAGGCGGTCGCGTCGGGGCTCGAAAATCGTCAGACTTTAGTCGGATGACTGTCGTTTCTCCGGATGAGTATTGTTCCTCTTGCCTCGATGACGGGTACACGATCCGCACCAGGCCGAACGAGGATCTCATGAACGATTCTGCTCTACACCAGCGACGTCCCGTGAACCCCGTACTCCTGATCGCGCTCTTCGCACTGCTGTTCGCGCTGCTCGTGCCAACCGTGCCCGCATGGGCGCAGGTTGATCACGGCACCGTGACCGGAACGATCACCGACAGTACCGGCGCCGTTGTTCCCGGCGTGCAGATCACCGCGACTAATCCGTCGACCGGCGCGCAGTTTAAGAGCGTCTCGAATGGCGCCGGCATCTATACGCTGCCTAACCTGCCGATCGCCACGTACAGCATTCACTACGATAAGCCCGGCTACGCGGGCTTCGATCGCAGCGGGGTAGCCATCCAGGTGCAGCAGCGGGCGCAGATCGACGTGCACATGCAGGTAGGCTCGGAGACGCAAACCGTAACTGTGAATGCGACACCGGAGCTGCAGACGCAAACAGAACTGGGCACGAACCTGACTAGCCAGGTGGTGACGGACCTGCCGCTAACCGCGAACGGCGGCCGCGACATTACCGCTTTCGCCTTCTCTATTACGCCGACGGTAACGGGCAACGAGTATTCAGGCGCCGTGGGCGGCTCGCAGGCGTTCAGCAAGGAGGTGTTGATCGACGGCACCTCGAGCGATTCCGGCTCGGTCGGACACATCGGCGAATCGGAACCGAGCATGGATGCTGTGGGCCAGTTTCAGGTGGATACGTCCGGGATCAGCGCGGAGGCGGGACGCACGGGCGGCGGTGCGTTTCTATTCAGCCTGAAGTCCGGTACGAACAGCGTGCATGGCAGCGCCTTCGGCTTTCTGGCGAATGAATTCCTGAATGCCAACACCTGGGACAACGACTATTTCCGCTCGTACTACGACAGCACCGACCCTGCCAACCGCGCAACCTATAACCAGGAATACCGCACCCCAAAGAGCCGTTACTTCGACTACGGCGGCAGTGCCGGAGGGCCCGTCTGGCGCAATCACATGTTCATCTTCGGCGCGGTTGAGCGCTACATGCAGTCTGACTTCGCTACCGCGAACGGCACGCAGACGGTACCGACCACTGCCTTCCTGAATGGAGACTTCAGCGCGCTGCTGCAGACCACCCAGAAGCCGGTGGGTACCGATCCGGCGGGTCAACCGATCTACCCGGGAGCGATCTTTGATCCGGTCAGCGGCGACGTTTTCCCGAACAATGTAATTCCCGCGAACCGCATCAGCCCGATTTCGCAGAAGATAGCCTCTGTCTACGCGCAGGATTACAAGCCGACCTTCAACGACAGGACCATCAATAACTATCCGTCGCTCCGCAATGGGGACCCGAAGTTCACCCAGACGGAGCTCAGCTTCAAGTACGACTGGGATGTTACGAGTAAGAACAGGATCACGTCGTCCTACATCTACACGCTCCGGCCCAGATACAATGCGAACCTGGTGACAGGCAACGGGCTGTGGCAGGCAGGGTCCACGGATGGAGGCCCGCTGGCCTCCGGCGCGGTGCAGACCACGGTTGCCAACGCATACCGCCTGAGCGATAGCTATACCGTCTCACCTAACCTGCTGAATGTGCTTTCGCTTACGTTCAACGGGTTCCAGAACAAGGCAGTCCCATTTACGTCCGTCGCTGGCAGTACCAATTGGCCGCAGCAGGTCGGCCTGGGCGCGGACCAGTCGATTGCGAACTTTCCACTTATCACCTTCGGCGGCAGCATCAATGGCGTCGGCGAAGGGCAGATCGGCAGCTCATACACAGCCAAGAGCGGGTATGTCGCATACAACGAAATACTTAACGATACGGTGACCTGGACCCGCGGCCGCCATGAGATAAAGCTAGGCCTCGAACTGCGCGGACTGGGCGTGAACGACGATACCGAAGGCGGAGAGCTTCACCTCAACTTCAGCAATTTGACCGGCACCCCGGCATCGTCTGCGATCCAGTCTGTCACCGGCTTCGGCTTTGCCAACTTCCTGCTTGGCGATGTCTACAGCGCGAGCCTGGATACTCCTTTCAATCAGTACGGACGACGCAAGGAGTACGGGTTCTTTGGGGAAGATGCAATCAAGGTGACGCCGAAGCTAACGCTCGACGCTGCGCTGCGTTGGGACATCCCGATGCCCGAGCATGAGATTCAGGGTTATTGGTCGAACTTCACAACCTCAGCCAAAAGCCCGAATTTCGGCGGCTACTCCGGATCGATGCAGTACCTCACTAGTCCGGGCCAGACATTCGAAACCTATAAAAACTTCTGGCAGTTCTCTCCGCACATTGGCGCCAGCTATGAGGTTACAGATAAACTTGTCCTTCGCGGCTCCTACGGGCTCTACTATGTGCCGCTCGGTAACAACACCTACGGCGCCGTTCCGTACTCTGCCTCAACCGGATACCAGGCTATCAACCAGGTGCTGCCGCCTCCACTAACGAACGGCTACCAGTTCAACCTGGACAGTGGATACCCCGGAGTCAGCACCTTTACGCCTCGCAACAATAACGGACCATATGTGCCGTATGGACCGGCCTCGGTCGATCCAAATACGCTGACCATGGGTTACACCCAGAACTGGAATGCCAATGTACAGTACCAGGTAGGCCGCACGCTGGTGCTGCAGGCCAGCTTTATCGGCAACATCGGCCGCAAGCTGCACGACGGAGCCCTGAACCCGACGAACTATCCGACATGGCAGCGGTACTCTTCCCTGTACAACTCAGGCCATGCGGAGGATTACATCTACGACGCAGGCTCGGCGGCCGCTGCGGGCCTGCCGCTGCCCTATGCCGGATGGGCAGGCGAGGCCTACCAGGCCATCAACCCTTACCCGCAGGTAGCGAACACGTATGGCCCTGTCTTCTTCGTCAATTCGCCGCTCGGCTCCTCCGAGTACCAGGCATTTGTGTTCGAGGTGAGCAAGCGCCAGGCAAACGGCCTCAGTATGGATCTGAGTTACACGGGATCGCGCACCACCGGCAACTCATCTTCGGCGTTCGTCGACACGTACAGCTCGAGCAATGGCTACCAGGATCCGTACCAGTACAAGCACTACGCCTCATACCCTGATACCTATGAGCCCACGCAGCAGGTCAAAGGCTATGTCAACTACGAGCTTCCGTTTGGCCGCGGCCAACGCTTTCTCTCCAGGAACCGCCTGGAAGACTTTCTGGCAGGCGGCTGGCTGGTAGGGGCGATCGTCGATTACCAATCGGGATCTCCGATCGGGGCGGTCGGCGCGCAGAACTATTACCCCGGCTGGAGCGGCGTGTGGACAAATCTGGCCCCGAACGCCAGCTTCAAGAACACCTTCAAGAAAGTCGATCTCATCAACCCCGCCGATTCATCTAGCTTGTTTGTCAACCCGGCTAACTTCAGCAATCCGACCGATGGACAGCTGGGCAACAGTCCGGTTGTTTATAGCAACTGGTACTCGTGGGGGTACAACGACGAGGACGCAAGCCTGCTGAAGCGGTTCGGTTTTGGCGCCGATCAGCGCTATGGCCTGACATTGCGAGCGGAGTTCTTCAATGTATTTAACCGCCACTATTATGCAAACCCGAACCTGACCATGGGCAGCGCCTACTTCGGACACGTAACCGACACAACAGGCAACCCGCGGCAAGGGCAGCTCGGAGCGCGTTTCGAATGGTAAATCGTCTTCGCCTGCTACTCCTTGCGGTCCTCGCCGCTTGCCCGCTGACTGCCTGTGCAGCGACGTACTATGTCGACGCAAGCCACGGTGCGGACGCCCACGACGGCACCATGGCCGCGAGCGCGTGGCAATCGCTCAACCGCGTCAATCGCGCCGCCTTGGCGCCCGGCGACCGGGTCTTGTTTCGCAGCGGAGAAGTCTGGCACGGCCAGCTTGCGCCGGGAGCTTCTGGAAAGGCAGGGCAGCCCATCGTTTTCGACCGCTATGGTAACGGGCCGCTTCCGTTGATCGCAGGAGACGGCACTGTCACAGACGCGGTGCTGATCCACAATGTGGAGCAGGTCGAGTTGCATCACCTGGCGGTGACGAACCACGGAGCCGCCGCCGCCGATCGCCGGGGCATCGATGTGCTGCTTGAAAACTACGGCACGGCACACCACATCGTGCTTGCTGACTTATACGTACACGATGTAAACGGCCTGGACGCGCACAAGAATAACGGCGGCATTCTGTTTCGCATTCACGGAGCGCAGGTGCCGAGCCGCTTCGACGACCTCGTGATCGAGCGCAATGTGGTGTGGAAGGTCGACCGCTCCGGCATCGTAGGCGAAAGCTCAAACATCGCGCGTACGCACTGGTTGCCCAGCCTGCATGTGGTCCTCAGAGATAACTACGTGGATGACATTGGCGGCGATGGTATCGTGCCCTGGGCCACGGACGGCGCGGTGGTCGAGGGCAACGTGGCTCGGCGTTGTAACCAGCGCTCGACGGGGTTCAACGCCGGCATCTGGCAGTGGAGCACGGACAATACCACGCTCACGATGAACGAGGCGTTTGAGACGAAGGGAACGCGCGACGGCGAAGGCTTCGACTCCGACTACAACTCTCGCAACACGCATTTTATGCATAACTACAGCCATGATAACGACGGTGGATTTATGCTTATCTGCACACCGGTCAAGCGCGACCAGGCGGTGAACCTTGGCAACACCGGCACGATGGTGCGTGAAAACATCAGTCGCGATGATAGGGGATTGTTGATCAACCTGAGCGGAGCGGACGACGTGCTGGTCGCTGACAACTTGTTCTACGTGGGCCGTGACCGTCATCTGCAATTCCTGGCGAGTAACTGGGATGGCTGGTCGAAGAACGCGAGGTTTGCTGATAACTCCTTCTATGTCGCCGGCAGCCTTTCCTTTGGGCATAGCCTTACACGCAAGGAGGACGGCAGCTACACGATCGCTCCTGGTTGGGGACCGGCGCAGAACATCGTCTTTACGGGAAACCATTACTTCGGCGAGATCATCAATCCGCCTTCAGACGCCGAGCCCCAGAAGAAACCGCCGCCCGACTCCAGCGTGGACTGGACCTCTGAACCTAGCTTCGATCCCGCGCATCCCGAGAGCTTTCCCGGGTATCTCACCGCTCATCGCGCCTGGATGCAGCAACTCTTTCAGCAGGAGTTCCCGCACGGTATATGATTTGAGACAATCCGGATGCCACAGTTACATCCCTACAGAACCATTACGAATAAAGAAAGCCAGATATGTGTCGCTGCTACAGCCCTGCTCGTACTGCCGCCTTGATAGTGCTTTTCCTATGCTGCGTTCGCGGCTTTGCTCAGAATGGCGCCGATGTGGTGCGGCCTGGCGCCTTGTGGAGGGACACGAAGGGCGCGGAGATAGAAGCGCATGGCGGCGGTGTGATTCGCCATGCCGGTAAGTTCTACTGGTTTGGAGAAGACCGCTCGCAAGGCAAGGACCCAGCGAAACGTTATGTCTCCTGCTATGTCTCCCCGGACCTTGTGCGCTGGACAAGTCACGGCGATGCGCTCGTGCTCCCTGACCCGCAACACCTGGGGCCAAAATGGGTACTGGAGCGGCCTAAAGTATACTTCGACGTCCTCACGAAGCAGTTCGTGATGTATTTCCACCTCGATGACGGTGGTTACAAATTAGCGCAGGTCGGCATCGCTACTAGCCACACTGCCTGCGGACCATATAAGTTTGTGCGCAGCTTCCGCCCACTCGACCAGGAGAGCCGGGATATCGGCCAGTTCGTCGACGATGACGGCACTGCTTACCTTATTTTCGAGTCAAGGCCGACCAGGGGCTTCTTTATCGCGAAACTTACTCCAGACGATCTTGGCATCGCGGAGAAGACAAGCTTTGTGCCGGCGCCACTGGAAGGCGGCGCGCTTGTGCATTTCGGCGACTGGTACTACGTGATCGGCTCGCACATGACCGGTTGGCGACCCAACCCGGACGTCTATGCTGTAGCGCATAGCCTGCATGGGCCATGGTCCAGCTTTCAGAACGTTGCGCCGCCCGCGGCCAACAGCTATGGATCGCAGCCGATCATGGTGTTCAAACTGAAAGGGACCAGGAAAACGTCCGTGATCTACATGGGCGACATCTGGAAGCCGCAGGCGCTGTGGGACTCGCGCTATCTCTGGATGCCGCTACACATCGGCAACGGGAAGCTGAGTCTTCCGGCTCCTGCTCCATGGAGCGTCGATCCCGCGACTGGGACGACGACCGTTCAGTAATTTCTTCAGGGCGTTTATCTTGCGCCATCCGAATGCTCGAAGTCGATCAAAAGGAGTGCTTTCAGCAGACTGCTTCCAACTCTTCCTTCTTCTCCGAACAACCTTCGTTGCACATCGATCACGACTGGCAGGGCTCGGCGAAGCAGCTTCAAACCGGCTGCAGTAATCTGGATATGCTTGGCACGTACATCGGACGCGCTACGCGGCCGTGTTATCAAGCCCTTGCTCTCCAATGTCTTCAACATATGCGAGACCTGCATTGCCTGAATATCGCCGAAACGCGCCAGCTCTGATTGTGTAACTGCCTCACCTGAGCGGCCCAGCCACGCGGACATCGTCAGCGTCATGAACTGCAGGTGTGTCAGGTCGAGCGCTGCGAGAGAGCGGTCAACCTCCCGCTGATAGCGATGAACCACACGCCACAGCACGAAGCCGACGGCGTTTTCCGGGGCGCCAAGCGAGACGGTTTCAAAGAGTTTTCGGATTGCGGCGGGATCGTTTTTCATCGTCAATGACCTGAGATGGTGCTGAGAGGTGCCCGTGAGATCTCAAAAACTGGGTTTTTCGGCAACCCGGCGTCCCGGATGTACATCCATTCTCTTATAGTAAATATATTTACTATGCCGCCTTTGTGATTGGTGAACGTTGAAAAGTTCCTGGGCCGCACTCTCGGCCACTGTGAAATAGCCATTGAGAGGAACACAGCAATGAGCAACCTGAAGCTCGACCTAGCCTTCTGGAATTACGATAGGACCCGCGCCCTGGCGGACGGCAGTGTGAAGATCAGTGGTGTGGATGGTACTTTCCACAGCGCGCAAATCGTTACCGAGATTTTTGAAGGTATGATCCGTGAGCGGAAATACGACGTTTCGGAGTTGGGGATGTCGTACTTTCTGCGGACTCTTGATTTTGACGACCCGCCCTTTCTCGCAATCCCGGTATTTCCGAATCGTTGCTTCCGGCACTCTGCCATTTACATCCACAAGGCAAGCGGCATTCGCAAACCCGGGGACCTTGCAGGCAAGGCTATTGGTGAACTCGCAATGTACGGGCATGACGCCGGTGTGTGGCCAAAGGGCATTCTTTCTGACGAGTTCGGCGTAAAACCGGAGGCGTGCCGCTGGGTCATCGGCGGCCTCGATTGGCCGCTGAAGCCAATCGATTATGTTCCACAACCGCATCCTGCCAACGTCGAGGTGACGCAGGCTCCCAGAGGTGCTGACCTTGGGGCGATGCTGGAAGCCGGCGAGATCGATGCGCTCATCTCGGCCGACATCCCGAAATGTGTTCTCGAAGGTTCGTCAAAGGTCGCGCGACTATTCCCTGACTCTAAGTCCGTCGAACAGGACTATTTTCGCCGGACCGGTATCTTTCCGATCATGCACACGGTGGTGATGCGTAAGGAACTTGAAGCACAGCATCCTGGTCTGGCGATGGCAGTCTTCCAGGGCTTTTGCCAGGCCAAAGACGCCGCGGTGCAGCAACTGGAAAAAGGCCGGATATTTAATAACATGGCCGTCATGGTGCCCTGGTTCAGCAACTTGCTTGAAGAGGATCGCCGCGTGCTCGGTCAGGACTGGTGGCCCTATGGGCTCGAAGCCAATCGCAAGGCCGCGGATACCTTTCTTCGCTATCACTTCGAACAGGGTCTCTCCAGGCGCCTATTGAGGTGCGAGGACATCTTCGTCCCGGAGTTGCTCACAACTTAGAGTGAAGGCGCCGAAGTGAACGTCTATCACGTTTTACAGGAAGTTATGAACAGCCTCATCGGCATGTTGCTGGAAAGCAGGATTCGCCAGATCCGGAAAGATCTCACTCTGGTCTACGAGTGGCCCGGTGAGCTTCTTTTCCGCGCTTGCGTAGAAAACTCCGCTCTTGAAGGACGGATTGGTGAGACCGGCAACAATCCGACCGGCTCCTATCTCTAGGGAGTGCGCCAGGCCAAGCATCGGCGCAACGAATGGCATCAGGATGTACTGCATGAAGATTCGCACAGGCGTCGGCATCGAGCTCGCGATCTCGGTGCTTTGCGTATTTCCAGGGCTGATCGTGAGAAGCCGAAGCTCTGGATGCTTGCGAGCCTGCTCCGCCATCCACATTGCGGCGGCATACTTCACCTCGCCATAAGCTAGGGCGCTATTAAACTTCTTCCCCGCGAACTCTTTGCCGGTGATGACATCGACGAAGTCCTGCACGGAAGATGTCGGCAGCGCAGGCCTTTTTATGCCCATCTGTGGAAAGCCACGCGCCGCCTCGCTGCCCAGATAGACTGCAGTTTGCGTGAGTTGCGCCGACGCGATGAGGCCTTCCAGCAATGCGACATGGCCTAACACGTTGCCGGCAAAGATCTGCGTCACCCCTTCTGTTGTAAGCGCGAGGGGCGTTTTGCCGCCGGAGCCGCCGGCGTTCATGACCAGCGCGTCCACTGGACCATCAAGCCCGCGAATCGCCGACCGTACACTGGCGATGTCTGACACATCCATGAGGATGATTTTGAAACAGGTTTTACCCGTCTTTTGCTCCAACTCCTGCTTGGCGGCTCTTGCTTTGGTCTCGTTTCGACAGGCGAGATACACTCGCTCCACGCCACTGCGCAATGCCATCTGGCGAGCTACTTCCTTACCTATGCCGGCGTTGGCGCCGGTGATCAGAACACTTGTGATATTTTGCTGAGCCACGTTTGAAACTCCCTCGCAATTATGGTTGTAAGTGACTCGAAACCGATTGCTTTCACTGCCGATGTCGGAGCGCACGAACGAAGTCGGCTACGGCTCTCCCGATCTCCGGCCCGCTCGATTCCTGGAGAAAGTGTTGGCCCTTTACTTTGACTTCATTCTGATTCTTGAAGCTCTCGCAGAATGTCGCGAGCCTTCCATTGGCGATGAAGCCCGGGTCCCCTCTGACCCAGAGTTTCGGTACCGGCGAGTCTTTAAGCCACTCGGAAAAGTCGGAGACGATCCTTGTAACATTCGCGGGCGACTCGTCAAGAGAGATCTGGCGAGCCCACGTAAGCATCGGACGGCGGTCTTCGCCGGCGTTAAGGAACGGACGGCGATATTCCGACTGATCGGCCGCTGACAGGTTCTGCTTCTCAGCTTCGATGAGAAATCCTTCGACAAAGGTGTTGTCTCGAAGAACCATGTCCTCGCCGGCTTCCGTGCGAGACGCTTTGAAGCCCTCGCGGGCGGCCTCGGGAAAGTCGCTCCAGGTGAGCGGCAGTGGAGCCGCTTCCATATACGCAATACCCTGTACCCGATCAGCGTACTGAGAGGCCCAATCGAAACCGAGGGTTGCGCCCCAATCATGGATCACGAGCACAACGTCGCGCTTCAAGCCCAACTCTTCCCAGAGCGCGAACAGGTATTCGCGTTGCTCCGCATAGGTGTATCGGTCCGGCCCAGAATTTGGAAGCTTATTGGAGTCACCCATTCCGATCAGGTCACAGGCGATCAGCCGACCGAGGCCCACGCATTCCGGCATCACTTTACGCCAGAGGTAGGAACTTGTCGGGTTGCCATGCTGAAAGACGATCGGCGCGCCTTCGCCCTCATCGATATAGGCCATCTTCCGCCCTTTAATCTCGATAAACTTCTTATCCGCGAAAGAACCCATGTCCATTTGCATCTCCCTGAGTGCCGCCTGATCTGAAGCGCCTTCCCTTGCGGCTTAGTAGAGCGATCATTACACTATCTATAGGGTGCGTCAATGGGTTTATTGAGTGGTCGCTCCAGAAACGGACATTGATACATGGGACGAACTCGCGCATTCGACATGGAGGAGGCGATCGGCGCTGCGACCAGGCTGTTCTGGCGGGGTTACGACAGAACATCGCTGACTGACCTGACGGGTGCGCTCGGTATAGGCCCGGCGAGCTTCTATTTCGCTTTTGAGAGCAAAGAGGCACTCTTTCGCCAGGTGGTGGCTCGATATATCGCGTCGCTGGAAGAGGCCTACGAAACGGCATTCCAGGCATCTACAAGCCGCCTCGGCGTAAAAGCGCTTCTTCGTCATTACGCCGAAGTTGTGACCGATGCTGACCACATGCCAGGCTGTCTTGTCGTGAACAGTTCGCCTTCCATCCACGCTGATGACGCGCTGAAGCAGTGGCTTTCGGGCCATCGAGAAGCGCTGCGGCTCAGGTTGGAGGATCGCTTCTCCGCAGACCTCACTGAAGGCAAGCTGTCGGGTGATTGCAACCCCAAAACGATGGCCCGCCTGGTTTTGACCCTTGCCGGCGGCATCGCCGTCGAGGCGCAATCAGGAGCGAGCCGACAGGATTTGTACGCGATGATCGACCTGGCGCTTAAGGATTTTGCAAGTCCTTAGTGCAATCGCATGCCGGACCGCGTTGGCGTCAATCGGCGGAGACGCTCTCCTGCATCATCGCTTCGCAGAAGGGCTCGGAGCGTACGACCGTCATCATCTCGCGAATCTGCTCGATGACCAGCTCCGGCTCGTCCAGGTGCAACCAGTGCCCACTCTTCTCTGCGATTAACTGCTTTGCGTCCGGCCCGATCTTCCGCAAATCTGCGTCCGAGATCGCTTTTGGATGTCCCGGCGTCAGCAGCACCACCGGCAGGCCCACGATCGGCGTCGCAGTCAGCATCTCCGTCACGGTTCCCGGAACTCCCAGGATGTGCGCTGTCATCCCCCGAAAAAAGGCCGGGCTCGACCAGTGCGCGGCCACAATCGGCCACACTTCCAGCGGTATCTTGTTCAACTCGCTCGTTAACCGTTCCAGCACATTGTGCCCGCCAGTCGCGCGTGTGAAGAGTTTTGTAAACCTGCCTGATCGACGGAAAAATGACATGGTCGTCAGTCGTGCCAGGCCCGAATAGGCGATCGGTACGCCCCACTGCGTCAGCT
Source organism: Acidobacteriaceae bacterium (assembly GCA_965276625.1). Taxonomy (GTDB): domain Bacteria; phylum Acidobacteriota; class Terriglobia; order Terriglobales; family Acidobacteriaceae; genus EB88. Next base: position 17,220 of record CBDIBB010000002.1, on the reverse strand, counting down.
GGACCCCACGGTTCAACAGCCTGCGCTGCGATTCATCCACCGGCGGCCACTCGTCGGTGCGCATGGCATCCACCAGCACCGCGCCCACCACCTCGTCGGGATATTCGGCCGCGAAATATCGCACCACCAGCCCGCCAAACGAATGCCCCACCAGCAGGTAAGGCGGCGCAATGTCGGCAGCCTGCAGCATCGCCCGCAACTCCTCCACAACCTTTGAAGGAATCCGCTCCGACACTGCCGGCGTGCTCCAACCCAGCCCCAGCCGATCGTAGGAAACCGTGTGCGCGAACTCGCTCACCGACTCCTGAATCCTGGTCCAGTTCTGACTTGTCGCTCCAATACCCGACTCGAAGATTACCGACGGGCCACCCCGATCGCCCATCTCCGTCATAAACAACCGCCGGCGCTCGCCGATGTCCACCAACCGACCCAGTCGAAGAAAACGCCTGCGGTCATACCGCGACCCAACCCACTGATACAGCAATCCCAAAGCCGGGACAATGGGACCTAACAGCAAAAGCCACAACAAGCGGATCATGCACTGCTCTCCTTGGAGATGGAGCTGATGAGTTTCGAGTCTTTCCGTGCGTGCATTAGAACCGAAACCGCGAACGAGGAACAATCAATTATTTCATTCTTCCATGCTGCCGATGAACGTCATATTGCCCGACTGCAAGGGATTCGATAATCTTCGAAACCAGAGAAAGCAATTGACGACGGCCGGTGATAATCTGAGGTACTCTAAATTGAATAATATTGCATCTGGTACAGAGTGGGCGACGTGACCTGGCTTGGGCAAGGAGCCGATCGCGCAATCAAGAGGTAGTGGTTGGGAAGTCAAGCTCAGCAATAAAGACAGCGGCAGTTGCAGGATAGCCGGCACCCCACTCTCGAATACGACAGGACGCATTCAAGCATGCTCCGACATGGCTAGTCCCATTCTGGAAGTACGCAATCTGCGCAAGAGCTACGACGAAGGACGAATCGAGGCCCTTCGCGGTGTCGATCTCTCCATCGACGCCGGCGAATTTGTTGCCATCAGCGGGCACAGCGGTAGTGGTAAATCGACCCTGCTCCACTTGCTGGGTGGGCTCGACGTGGCCACCAGCGGAGCTGTTCTTTTTCAAGGCGCGCCTCTGGGGTCTGCTATCAGTCTCGACGCTTACCGCTGCCATCATGTTGGTTTCATCTTCCAATCTTTTTACCTGCTGCCCACATTGCGTGCTGTCGAAAACGTGCAGGCCCCCATGCTGGCTACGAGAAATGGTGCCGGCGACAGGGCGGAACGCGCCGAGGCACTGATGCGTGAAGTAGGGCTGGAGCACCGGATGCGCCAGCATCCGAATGAACTCTCCGGGGGAGAACGGCAGCGCGTAGCGATTGCCCGGGCGCTGGCGAATAACCCTTCTATCCTGCTGGCAGATGAGCCCACGGGGAATCTCGACAGCACCAACTCCGCGCGAATCATGGAGACCCTCACGGGCATCCAGAAGGCCCGCGGCATGACGTTGATCGTCATCACGCACGAGGAGGAGATTGCGGACTCCGCGCCACGTCACATTCGCATCCATGATGGAAGGATTGTGCCATGAGACTCGCCTCTGTAGTGTCTGCGGCTATGCTGCTTATTGCGATTACTGCGCACGCGGCGGATACGGCGGCGGTGCTTGACGGTGCGCGAAAGCGCATCGAGACTTCTGATTTTCGCGCCAGCGGTCGCCTGGTGCAGGTGGATGCAGCCGGGGAGCGCATCAGCAATGCCATCACCATCGAGGCGCACTGGTTTCCGGGCGTTCTGCGCGAGCTTGTGGAGATCACGCCCCCTAAGAAGTCAGCTGGAAGTACGGGCCAGGATACGCGCGCCGATGTGCGCGTGAGTGTCCTGCTCGAAATGCGGCCCGGCGGCCAGAGTACGATCCGGATTTTCAGCCCCCACGCGTCTGAGCCGGCCTCATTGCCCTTTGAGAAGTGGGGCGAAAGTGTAGTCGGCAGCGACTTTAACTATGAGGATTTTCTTGAGCCGGAGTACTACTGGCAACACGAGACGTTTCTTAAAAGTGCAAAGTTTGGCGCTCGCGATTGCGATGTACTGAGCAGTGCACCGGGCAGATCCGATCATTCGCACTATGCCGAGGTCCAAACGTGGCTTGATCGCACGATCGACTACCCCGTCTATATAGAAAAGACCCCGAAAAACGGGGGAAGCGTAAAGGAATTCACATATCTGGGTTTGAGCAAATCGGGGGGAGTCTGGACAGCCAGGCAGGTAGAAGTGAAGATACATGGCCGCCCCGGATCGACCGTCCTGATTATCGAACGGGGAAGCACAAAAGCGAACCTCAGCATGAAGGACTTCAGCCCCGAGCAGATCAGCCGATTTGAAGATCACCCGTAGGCCTTGTTGTTGTGCTGTCTTCGTGAACAGACTCCTTCTGCTACTTCGGAAGCAAGCGAGCAACGGGAGCCGGCGACTTCAAGCCATCGGCGTCTGAGAATCGCTCCTGCAGCACCCTACGAAGAAACTTTCCGCTGTCATTCTGCGGCAGGTCGCCTGGGGCGAGAATCCAGATACGCCGAGGCGCCTTGTACGCCGCGAGATTGCCGCGGCACCAGTCCAGCAGATCGACTTCCTGCACAGAGGAACCTGGCTGCAATTCAACTGCCGCCACGGGGATCTCGCCCTTTTCATGGTGAGACAGGCCGAACGCAACCGCGCGGTCCACGGCAGGATGGGCCAGAATAGCTTCTTCGAGTTCGCGAACGTACACCGAGTAACCGCCTGACTTGATTACATCCTTTGTGCGCCCCACCAGCCGAATCAATCCAAGACGATTGCGCGTGGCCAGGTCGCCTGTACGCAACCAGCCGTCGCCGGTAAGCAGGCCCTGCGTATCGGTCTTGTCCTTCCAGTAGTGCGGGGCGAGGCCGCGGCGGCGAATTTGGCATTCACCCGTTCCCCCTGCAGGCACGGTCTTGCCATTCTCGTCGACCAGCCGAATGCGAAACGGCGGCACGGGGAAATACAGGTCCCCACTGCCGCGCAGCCATGGCAACTCGATGCCCATCATGGCGAGGCCGCCCAGTTCGACCATGCCGTATCCATTCAGCAGAATGGGTGGGATACGCCAGCCACCGGGCAGCCGGAAGAGTGCTCCTAACTGACGCAAACGATCTCGAACTTCGGAGGGAAGGTGGTCGCTGGCAGAGAGCCAGACACGCACGCTCGCCAGACGTGCCGGTGCGGGATGACTATTGACCAGGCGGCTGAACATGGTGGGCACGCCAACGACAGCGGTAATGCGAAACCGCTCGATGAGATCCAGCGCGGCATCAACATCAAAGCGATCGAGAAAACATCCGCGGATGCCTGCCATCAGGCCGTACAACGCGATGCTCACAGCCATGATGTGTGACCAGGGCAACGCGATGAGCGCAAGATCCCGTGGCCCCAGAACAATCCCAGCGAGCACTGTGGACGCGCGCGCCCCAAGCAACGCGTTGCTCGACAAGGCGGCGCCCTTGGGAAATCCGCTGGTACCGGAAGTATGAAAGATAGCAACTGTTGCGGCCGGATCAATGGCGACCGGTGGTGACGGGGAATCAGTCCCGGAGACGCGCAGGAATCCTTCGAGCGTCTCCTGCTCCTCATCCGCCTGTATCCATGTGTGCACAGCAAGGGCCTGGCGATCGCCGATGGTCCGTTCAAATACCGCTCTGTCGGTAACGAGAATTTGCGTGCCGCTTTCGCTGAGAATCCGGCGTACTTCAACAAGGGAGAGCTGCGGATTCAGCGGAACCGCAATGCCTCCCGCGCGGATGATGGCAAGCAGCCAATGGAAACATTCCCGGTTATTGCTGCGATAGATGGCAACCGGCTGGCCCGGGCGAAGCCCGATCACCTGGCGCAGAAAAGTATCGATGGAGCAGATTTCCGCGTGCAGATCGGAAAGATGAAAGACGCCGCCTTCGTGCATGGCCACTTCGCAGTTACCTTTCCGGCGAACCAGTTCATCTACGAGATTAGCGACCGTAATTTTGCGGTCCCGCGCGAGTTGATACCGCTGGAGGATGCTCATTGCACAGGGACCGACGGCTTGCGGCCCCAGTCACTGGCCACGCAGTAATGAAAAAGGCGATCGAGATAATCAAGCACAGGCGGAGGGCTCATCCCGGCGGGCTGCAGAAGACGTTCGGCATTGCCGGTGTCAAACTGCATGCGCATTGTGAAGTAATCCCGGTAGGCCTGGCCGTCGCGCAGCACGCGACGCTTGCGTCCCCAGAGAGAGAGAAACAGGAGCGGCCGCACCACGGCGTAGAAGAGTCTCGGATCGACGAATCGCGGCTCGGGACCATTGAAGTATTCCATGGCGCGGTGGGCAACTTGCTGGATCGTTGCGCTGGCGCGCGGTCCGGCACACAGGTGAACTGTCTGGCCCAGGGCGGCTTCATCAAAAAGGAGCTGCGCGACGGAGCCGGCGACAAAATCCACGGGCACAATGTCGAGGACTGCGTCAGGGTAGCCCGGGATAGTGCGCCAAAGGCGCCGTGCGTAGATCTTCAGCGGCCAGTACATCATCTTGAAACTGGAGGTAACGCCGGTTTTCGAGTCCCCCACGATGATGCTGGGCCGCAGTATTACGCCGGGGATGGAGCCGAGCCGCGACTGTACAAGGGCCTCGGCCTCGGCCTTACTTTGTTCATAGGTGTTGCGGTAGCCCTGGCCCACGGCCAGCTCATTTTCGCGCACCAGGCCAGAGCGTTCGCCGGCGACATAGGCTGTACCGACATAGGCGAAGCTTCGAAGCCGGCGAGCGCCGCCGGCAAAGTCGAGAATATGCCGGGTGCCCCCGACGTTAATACGGCGTGCCTCGTCGAGCGAATGATCAAACCGCACTGTAGCTGCGGAGTGAATGACTCGGGTTGTTTCAGACGAAAGGCGGTCGTAGGCGGTTGGATCGAGCCCGCAGTTCGGCTGGCTGACGTCGCCGGAAAAAACCTGAACACGCGACCGCTGTGCCAGGGGGATAAACGAGTCAGCGCGCTGCTGCGCAGATTGCCCGGCACTGTCGCGGATGAGCAGCGCCAGCGCGGCGTTCGGCTTCCGCTCCAGAAGCTCGCGTACCAGCTGCACGCCGAGGAAGCCGGTTGCGCCCGTAACCAAGATGAGCTCTTCGTTGTTCAAGCCAAAACCGACCTTATTCCGCGAGTGATTAGAGGGCCGGCAAGCATGACCGTCGGGTGGCTGTGCGTCGCGCTGCAATATGACAGATTATAGCCCGCGAGCAGCGTCGAGCTCATTGTCTCGCCAGTGACGGCAGAGTATAAGTTTACTCGAAGCATCCAAAAAACTGACGCATCTCACCGCCGCGACAAACTCGCAGCTCTCTCTTCACACAAGAATAAAAGGACGCATTCCAACTTCATGGCCATATCACTGTCATTCACGGGATTTGTTTTGAAGAACCTGCGGCGTCGGCGGCTCAGGACTCTGCTCACGCTAGCCGGCATCGGAACGGCGGTGGGCGCATTTGTGGGCCTGGTGGGATTTTCAAGCGCCTTTGAACAGCAGTGGTTAAAGATTTACTCCAGCAGCGGCACGGACATTGCCGTGATTCAGGGGACTTTTCTGAATACTTCAATGGACGAGTCGACGACGGTAAAGCTGAGTGCTTTGCCCGTTGTGGCGCAGGCGTCGCCCACTATCTTTAATCTGATGGACCTGACACCGGACGTGAATGCGCTTGTATACGGCTGGAAGGAGGATGCCTTTCAGTTTGCTTCTCTGCAGATTCTTGCAGGGAGGCGGTTTCATGCCGGACACCCTGAAGTGATGCTCGGCGATATGCTCGCTCGTGATCTGAAGAAGGCCCCTGGCAGCACGCTCGACCTGCAGGGCACGCCGTTCACGGTAACGGGCATTTACCACGGCGCTTCAACGCTTGAAGCGGACGCGGTTATTATGCCGCTGGACCAGTTGCAGCAGCTGAGCAGCCTGCAGGGCAAAGTCTCGACGATCGATGTTCGGCTGCGCCCGGCGCCTCAAGGCGAAACTGCGGACCAATACATGAAGCACGCGCAGGCTCAGATCGATGCTGCTCTGCCGGGAATGCGCGCCGTTCCCGCGGCGGAGCGCGCCAGCGACAATCAGTTTGTGAAACTGGCCCACGCCTCCGCCTGGGGCACCTCTTCGCTCGCCCTCCTCATCGGCATCGTGGGAATTGCCAACACCATGGCGATGTCGGTATTCGAGCGCACCCGGGAGATCGGCATCCTGCGCGCTCTGGGTTGGAACCGATGGCAGGTGTTAGCCCACATTGAGATTGAAGCCGTCACACTCGGACTGGGCGGGGGATTTCTCGGTATTGCTTTAGGGTGGTGTGCTCTGCGGGTGCTGGCGGCTTTGCCACGGACCGCAAGTCTCATTTCGGCATCAATCCATTGGCAGCTTCTTGCCGAGGCGATGGGCATCGCAGTGTTTGCCGGGCTGCTTGCCGGAGCGCTTCCTGCGTGGCGCGCAGGGCAACTTTCACCTGTGGATGCGCTTAGACACGATTAGCGCATCTTTACAGTAGGTGTAAGCCTGCGCACAGAAGCCTGCGCGGCTTTTCTGTCAAGAAAAGCCGCATGCCCTGTAAGTTGGAGAGGATCGCAGTAATTGTGAAAATACTTTAAGACACATACTTCCGTCGCAGCCCTTACTGGCACATAAAGTCAATGAGTGATTGAAGAGGGCTATGGCAAGGTTGGGGGCATTTTGTTTTCCGGGAACCGGTCATCTCAATCCGATGACCGCTCTTGCACATTCCTTGCAGCTGAGAGGCCACGAGGTCGTGATCTTCGGGATCGCGGACACCGAGGCAAATGTACGTGCGGCGGGTATTGAGTTTCACCGGATCGGCGCTGAAGATTATCCGCCCGGCACTCTCAAAAGGCTGGACGAGCAATTAGCGCGGCTCCACGGGATCGCTGCGTTTCGTTTCACGTTGGAGCGGGTGAGGAATTCGGCGAGGATGGTCCTGCGCGACGGGCCTGAGGCGGTGCGGGCAGCCAACATTGAAGCGCTGCTGGTCGACGAGGCGGAGTTTGCCGGTAACGTCGCAGAACATTTAGGCCTGCCCTGGATCTCCCTCGCCCTGATTCCTCCCCTTCTCCCCGACGACCGGTTTCCGCCCTTCTGGCTCGGCTGGGCGGCGGGACAGGATCGGCTCAGCCGTTTGCGGAACCGCGTTGCCATTCATTCGCTTTTGCGAATCGCCGCACCCATCTTCAGAGACGTGAACCGGCAGCGCATCGCATGGGGATTAAAGCCTCACACGCGTCCCGAGGATGGGCTATCGCCTTTGGCGCAAATTACACAATTGCCTGAAGCACTGGAGTTTAAAATCCGCGGCACAAAGCCGGCTGGGCTCCACTATACCGGGCCGTTCTTACACGCTCAACAGCGTACTGCTGTCGACTTTCCCTGGGAACGCCTCGACGGACGCCCCCTCATTTACGCATCGCTGGGCACTTTGCAGAACGGTTCGGAAGCCATATTCAAAACGATCACAGATGCCTGTGCCAGACTCGATGTACAGTTAGTGATCTCGCTGGGTGGCGGACTCGACCCGGCAAGACTGGGACAGCTGGCCGGCGATCCGGTGGTGGTGCGCTTTGCTCCTCAACTGGATATTCTGAAGCGGGCCGCGTTGGTGATCACGCATGCCGGCCTGAACACCGTTCTCGAGTCGCTTGCCGAGGGCGTGCCGTTGGTGGCCGTGCCCCTCGGCAACGACCAGCCCGGTGTGGCAGCGAGGCTCAGGGCCCGCGGAGCATGCGTGGTGGTTTCACGGCACAGACTAAACCCGGCCCGGCTTCGCAAAGCAGTTCTTCTCGTGCTCCAGGATGCCGGATACCGTACAGCGGCCCAGGTTTTGCAGAGAGCTATTCAGCAGCTGGACGGGCCAGATCGTGCTGCAGATCTCATCGAGCAGGTGCTGAAACTCCGTCCGACTCAGCCCCTGGCTGCTCTGCCTCGGGTGGAGCAGTATTCGGTAAAAATGTCTGGAAATTTGGTCTCGAACGATACCAAGCTCTCCCAGAAGGAGACAGCTTGATTTCATTCATCTTTTGTTCTGTAAGGACTATTTGGTGGACCTGATCGGGATCGAACCGATGACCTCTTCCATGCCATAACAGACCGTTTTGCTAACCCCTGTATTTACAAGGCTTTGGTCGCTCCACAAGCCCTGTAAGCGCTCCTGGAAGGAGTTATTGTTCCCACATTGTTCCCAGATTCATCTTTCTGTTCCCACGCCTCAAATCCGAACCGTTTGGAGCCGGATCATCGGTTTCGTTCTCCGAAGAAGCCTAACGGTGCCTCGGATTGGCAAGGACTAGCGTTCAGATTACTTCCAGCGATCCGCAGAGAATGTCTGAGGCCGGGGGCCTTACCTATATCTTGCGGAGGCTCCGTTCGACTGTGAAGACACCACCCTCAACTCCGCCGCCGGAGCTTGTGTCACCTGTCCCCGTCGCAGCGGATTCAACACCAGCCTCTTTTGCGACGTGCAGGGCGACCAGTGCCTAGACGCGCCGTGCTACCAAATCAAAGTCACGGCCCACATCGACCGCGAACTTGCCGCACGGCCTCACCTTGTCTCCATCGAGACGGCGTGGCGCAGCCCCAAAGAGCAGCACCCCGGCACGTTGCAGAAACACTAGTACCGCGAACTCGACACGCCGGACAACATGGACGCCGAGCCGCCGTGCGACCACACGAAGGCTGCAATCGTCGTCTTTGGCAAAGGCGCAGGGAGAAGCACCACCGTTTGAACCGAGACAAACTGCCCGGTGCATAACCCGCACGTTGTGGCACGTCGCGCTGAGGAGCAAGCCGCCCATCCCGAACCTGTGATGGCACCCGCGCCCCAAGGCGAAACCGAAGAGGAAGGCGCTCTCGGCTTCCGCAAGAGCGCCGGAAGCCTCTGCAGTAGCCGACCAAGAGCAGCGCCCGGTCGCGGTCGCCGTGAGGGCCGGGGTCGAGGTGGGCGAGGATCTTCTGGAGATCGGCGGTGACGAGCGGCGCCTTGCCGCGCTGGGCGGTGCCATGGATGCGCCGGATGCCTTTGAGGGTCTCGGAGACCGCGGCGTGCTGGACCGTGGCCGGGGAAGAGAAGCCGGCCGCCTCGTGGGCCTTCGCGATCGCGGTCAGCCGGCGGGTGAGCGTGGCCGGACGGTGATCGACGGCCCGGGCCGCGAGGTAGAGCGCGACGGTCTCGGGGACGGCGGGCAGCGAGGCCGCGCCCCAGCTCCCGCACCACCGCCCGAAGTCGCTCCAGTCGGAGCGGTAGGCGCGCCGGGTCGAAGGCGCATTGACTGCGGCAAGGTAGGCTTGCGCGCGGGCCAGCACCGGGCCGGGCAGGGAACCGGGGACAGAGCGAGCCCAGGTAACCCCCCGGGTATTCTCAACGCTTGGCTTGACGGCGATGCTCTCGCTCTCCAAAAACCCTTCTCTAACCCCACCGGAACGCCCGGGAAGGTGTCCCTGGGCCGAAACCCTGCCTAAATTGCTCCTAGCCATTTCTAGAGGATGAGAAGGTTCTATTCTCATCCTTCAACAATTTCAATGCTGTGTCGTTACTGTGCCAATACGAGTTTGGCACGCTACGCTGTCTTCGTGGCCGCCCAACCCCACTGGCACCGGCGTTTGCCCGCCATCCGCGCCGAGCTGGCCACGCTCGAGACCCCCTCGCTCGACCGCGCCCTGATCGAGCAACTCTTCGGCTTCTCCCGCCGTCAGGCCATCCGGCTCATGGCCACGATCGAGAAGCCGCGGCCGGGAATCGCCACCGTCATTGCGCGCGACCGCCTGCTCGCTACCCTCGATCGCCTCCTCGCGACCAAACCCGTCCAGCACGAGATCGCCCGCAAGCGGCAGCTGCAAGACCAACTCGCGGCGATCGAGCGCGAAGCGCTGTCGAAGGCCGCGCTCATCACGCCGCCGCCGCCGCGGGCAGGGCCAGGCAACGAGGTTGCGTGGCCGCACGGCATCACCCATGACGTGCCGGGAATCTTGACCATCGGCTTCGGCTCGGCCGAAGAACTGCTCGGCCGCGTGCTCGCGCTGACAGAAGACGCGGCCGGGAACTACGAGGCCTTCCGCGCGCGGCTCCTGCCAGGAGAACAGAATCTGCCATGATCACGGTGACATTTGCGCGGGGCGCGGAGCATTACGACGGGCCGCTCGACCTGTTGCTCGCGCTCGTGCGCCAGAACCGCTACCCGCTCGACGCGCTCCCGATCGCCGCGATCACCCGCCAGTACGACGCCTATTTGAGGGAAGCGAAGCAAGCCGACGTCGAGCTCGGCGGCGAGTTCATCGAAACCGCCTCCTGGCTCGTGCTGCTCAAGAGCCGGTCTATGCTGCCCCATGCTGCCACGGAGGAGGCCCCGGCCGAAGAGCTCGAGCGCGTGCTGCTCGATCACGAAACCTTGCATGCAGCGGCCGCGCTGCTCGGCACCCGCCAGGAGGAAGCAGGCGTCGGGCCGGGGAAGGGAATGGTGTCCGGCGCGGTTGCAGGAAACCAGGACCGCGCTCCACTTGCTGGACAGGCCGAGCCGCTTGCCGCGGTCCCGGCTGCCGCGCCGACCGTTCATGACGCGCTGCTGGCGGCGCGCCGGGCGCTCGCCGTCGCCAAAGCTTATGCGCAAGGCTCGAACGCGGTCTTGCCGGAGCGCTACCCGGTCGAGGATATCCTCGCCGCCCTCGAACACCGTCTCGCCACACTCGAGCCCGGCCGCGGCGTCTCGACCGAGCCCTGGTTCGAGGATCTCGCCCCACCCGAAGCCCAGGTCGCCCTGTTCCTCGCCCTGCTCGAGCTCGCCCGCCTCAAAAAAATCCTGCTCGGTCAGCACAGATCGTTCGGGGCAGTCCTGCTTAAACGGCTTGCGCGCCCTGACCGGGAAGTTTCGAGCTGATGGGTTCTCGTTAGCATCTCCTACGAAGGAAACATTGCGTATGGCTGCGGTCGGTTGGGGAGATGACCGCTCAGTCTTTTCAGGAGGTCGCGCGTGCTGCTTGCTTGACGGCCTTCTTTTGCGCCGTCCAACGATTGCGCTGCGATGCAGGCTGTCGATGGTTCGGCCTCGCCGCGTTAAGTCGCCCAACCCACGGAGATCGGCACAGCGCCTCAGCGTCTCGATGCGGCTGCGCCCCACAGGCTGGGCAGCGCGGCGAAGGACCGCATGAATGCGCGGGGATCCATAGATGCCGCTGCTCTCCAGATGGATCCTCCGTACCTCTTCAAGCAGCTGCCGGTTGGCCGGTGATGCGCTTACTCTCGGCGCGGTTGCGCCATGCATAGTAGCCGCTGGCCGAGCGCCCCAGCACAGCGCACATGACGCGCACCGGCCAGGTGGAACTGTTTTCCTGCCCAAAAGAGAACCTCATTTTGCCCCCGCTCCGAAGATGGTCACAGTTTTTAAGATCTCCCGCTCCATCCGCAGCCGCTCGTTCTCCCTCCGCAGCCGATTGTTTTCTGCTGCCAGGTCGGCAAGCGAAGGAGTAATCGGCTGCATGCGCTGCAGAGGATTGGGCGCGGTACTGCCGGACGCGGTGAACTGCCGCATCCAGCGTCGCAGCACCGTCTCATGCAGACCCAGCTCCGAGGCTACCTTCGAAGGTGATAGCCCGCTGGTCGATACGCGCGCCACCGCCTCGTGCTTGAACGCCTCAGGAAAGATGCGGCGCTGTCCACTGCTCATCAGACACTCCTCGCTAAGCTCGCTCAGCCTAGCAGTTGTGTCCACTTAACCGAGGAAAGATCAAAACGCAGGGTTATAAACTTCTTGTTTGCTCGCTTTGCGAGTACGATTTGACTCATATTGGCCCAGTTTGTTCCGAATCGTTGCCATACCCCTACATCACACCTTCAACTGTCCTCGGAGGAAAGACTCAACTTGACCCCCAATGATGTCTTCGTGAGCTCGCGCTAGGGGAGATGCATGTCTGAATACACTCGCCGTGGACTACTCAAGGTTGGTCTAGCAGCGTCAGCGGGGCTTTTGACTGGAGCCGATTCTGCGGCATTCGCCGGCGATCTTCCGCAGCCGTCTGCTGAGATAACCGCATCCGAGCGAACTGCCGGCGCCGCTGAGGCCTCCCCGCGACAGCGACTCCTTCTAGATTTCGACTGGCGATTTCACCTTGGCAATGCGGCCGATCAAGCGCTCGATTTTGGCTATGGCGCGCCGCGCCGCGAGGGGACCTTTGCAAAAGCCAGCTTCGTCGCAGAGGTTGGAAAGGAGGACTTCGACGATAGCTCCTGGCGCACGCTGGACCTGCCGCATGACTGGGCCGTCGAACTGCCCTTTATCACCAACGACGCGACTTATATGGAAGGCTCCGAGCCAAAGCTTGTGAACTACGGTGAGGGCCGGAAGCCGGTTGGACGGGAGTTCCCGGCTACCAGCATAGGCTGGTACCGGCGAAAGATCGTGCTGCCCGCCGGTTCCGAAAATAAACGCGTCCACTTGGAGTTTGACGGGGTTTTTCGCGACGCAATCGTGCTCTTCAATAACCACTACCTTGGCCGCAACTTCAGTGGTTACGCTCCGTTCTCGTTCGATGTCACGGATTACCTTATTGAGGGCAAGCCAAACCAGCTGACGGTCCGCGCCGACGCGACCCTTTCGGAGGGTTGGTTCTACGAGGGCACGGGCATCTACCGGCATGTCTGGCTTACCATTGCCGACCCGCTACACTTCCCGCAGTGGGGAACATGGATTCGAGCTTCACCCGGTCGGACGGGGGCGCAGATTACGGTGGGGACAGAGCTCGCCAACCACTCGGATGAACCGAAAAGGGTCACGCTGTCCACCGTCGTTTCTGACCCCTCGGGCACCCCTGTACTCACCTTGCGCAGCGAGCCCCAGACGATTGCGCCATGGGAGAGTGCCGAGGTGCAAAGCCAGGGCACGGTTCACGCACCGGCGCTGTGGTCCTGCGAAGATCCGAACCTGTACCGTGCGGCGACTACGGTGCAGACGGGAGGCAGGGTCGCGGATCGGGTGGAAACGGCCTTCGGTATCCGAGCCATTCGTTTTGACGCCGATAAGGGCTTTTTTTTGAATGACAAACCGGTCAAAATCAAGGGCACCTGCAACCACCAGGATCATGCGGGTGTCGGCTCGGCGATACCCGACCAGTTGCAGCAGGACCGTGTCGCGCTGCTTAAGGCAAGCGGCTCCAATGCTTGCCGCACGTCTCACAACCCACCCACACCGGAGTTTCTCGACGCCTGCGACCGCCTCGGCATGCTGGTCATGGATGAAACACGCATGATGGCCTCCACACCCGAGGGTCTCAGTCAGCTGGAGCGCCTTGTCAAACGCGACCGCAACCACCCGAGCATCATAGTTTGGTCACTTGCGAACGAGGAGCCCGACCAAAGCTCGCAGGTCGGTGCTCACATCGTCGCCTCCATGAAGCGGACCGTAAAGCGTCTTGACCCGAGCCGGCCCGTTACTGCCGCGATGAATGGCGGATGGGGCCGAGGCGTTACTTCTGTGGTCGACGTGCAGGGGTTTAACTACGCGGGCGCGGGCGGCGGAGGTGGTGCTGACACTGGCAGGAACATCGACGCTTTTCATCGCAGATTTCCTAGCTTGCCCACTATCGGCACCGAGACGGCGAGTGTGTGGACGACCCGCGGGATCTACAAAAAGGATGCGGCAAAAGCCTTTGCCACCGGCTATGACACCGACTACCCTGCCTACACCCTAGGCGCGGAGGGGTGGTGGTCGGTGTATGACGAACGGGAGTACCTTTCCGGCGGTTTCGCTTGGACCGGCTTCGACTACCGCGGCGAGCCGAGCCCCTTCGACAACACCGGCATCAGCTCACCAATGGGCATGCTCGACCTGTGCGGATTCCCCAAGGACGGTTACTTCTACTACCGGTCGTGGTGGCAAGCCGAGCCGGTGGTGCACCTTTTTCCCCACTGGAACTGGGCCGGCCAAGAGGGTCAGGAGATTGACGTCTGGTGTTACTCCAACCTCGACGAGGTCGAACTGTTCGTCAACAGTAGGTCTGTTGGCAGGCAGACGATGCCACGCAAGGGTCATGTGCAGTGGAAGGTTCCCTACCAGCTTGGCAGAATCGAAGCGCGCGGCTATCGCGGCGGAAAGACCATGCTCGTCTCCGTCCGGGAGACCACCGGACCTGCCGCCACGCTGAAGCTGACACCCAATCGCCTCACAATGCGGGCCAATCGCGAAGATCTCATCAGCGTGCGGGTTGAGGTTTTGGACAGCAAAGGCCGCATGGTACCGGTCGCGGCCAATCCTGTGCAGTTCAAGCTGCAGGGAGCAGGGCGCCTCGTCGGGGCAGGCAACGGCGATCCGGGCTGTCGGGAGGCTGACAAACCGGAAACAGCGCAGAAAGCGCGCCGCAGTCTATTTGGCGGTCTGGCAATGGTTTATGTGCAGGCGCTGGATCAGCCGGGTCAGGTTCTGCTGCAGGCCTCCGCAGAGGGGCTTGCTCCAGCGTCCGCATCACTTCTATCGCAAGCGGCGGAAGCGCGACCGCGACTCGCCTAGGATGCGCCGCTCGACCGCTGCTTGGAATGGAAGGCTGGAGGCGTGCTCCGAGCACAACGCACTTAGCTTTCACGCTGCCGGCCCATGTGTCGCACGGTCATCTGGGTGACACGCAGGTTCTGCGGTTGCGTGCAACTGAACAGCACTGCTGCTGCTGTTTCCTCGGGATCCATCATGGTGGACTGTTCAACGCTCTCGGAGGTCCGCCCCCGCCCAAGAGCGAACTCGGTCTTCATGCCGCCCGGGCAGAGAACGCACACCTTGACGCCGAAAGGATGAAGCTCCTCTGCCAAGGACTGCGCCAGTCCGACCTGCGCAAACTTGCTCGCACAGTAGACAGCCTCGTTCGGCGTACCAACCAAGCCAGCCACGGAGGACACAAACACGATATCGCCAGAACGCTGTGCGACAAGGTGCGGTGCAACACAGCGTGAGAAAACGAAGCCGCTGCGAACATTCGCCCGCATCATCGTGTCGAACTCCTCAATGCTGGAGTCGACAAACTGCTTGTACATGCCGGCTCCGGCGTTGTTCACCAGCACGTCGACACGGCCGAACTGTTTCTGCGCTAGCGCAACACACTGCTCCGCGATGGAGGGTTCTGCGGCGTCGCCCACCACCGGCAGGCATGCGCCACCCAGCGCGCTGACCTGCTCCGCCAACTCTATCAGCCGGTCCGCTCGTCGCGCGGTCACTATCAGCTTCATTCCGGCCCCCGCAAGTACGCGAGCCGTCGCCCTGCCCAGGCCGGAGCTTGCTCCCGTGATGATGGCCACCCTTCCCGCCTGTGAAACAACCCTTGCGTTGGACATCGGCAGCCCTCCGCCCTCGCATTTGAGAGCAAAACTTGCAATCTGACCTGTGCCGGCTTTCATGGATGTAGTAAATTGCCAGCCGCCGTCTAGGCATCCACCTGGTTGCTCTTCTGGTCCCACTGCGCACTCAGATATTGGCAACAACTGCTTGAGCGTCGGAGGATGGCGAAAGAACGCCGAAGTTCACTACATTGTCGTAGTTAGTTGTGAGCAGGCGGAACTCTGCTATTGGATGATTCCAGGTGCGGCAAAGCCGGATAATGCGGCCGCGCCTCAGGACTACATCCGCAGGACTGCCTTATGATCAGTTCGACTGGTAGGACCACGCGCTTACCTGTCTCCGACATTAATCCGCTAGTGATTCTCTCAAACAAAAGCGTAGCGCTTACGCGTCCTAACTCTACTGTAGGCTGACGTACAACGGTAGGTCTCGGACTTATGAGGTCAGCCATTTCGTGATCGTCAAAACTGGCGATTGCTAAGTCTTGAGGGATACTCAACTTCATTTCACCGGCAGACAGTAACACCCGCTTCAGCAAGGAGATATTTGCCACAAAAAGAGCGTTGGGCGCATTTTTCTGTGTAAGGAGCTTTCGCAATGCCGCTGTAAGGTTTGTATGCGCGGTGACGTCTACATACGGACTAGGGCTGCGCTTGGCGTTCCCCATCGCCTCACGGTAACCTTGGTAGCGTACGCTCATCGTGTACAACTCGCGCTGGAGCCCTAGAAAGGAAATCCGCTGGTAACCGTGCTGAATCAGGTGTTCGACCGCCAACCTCGCTCCATCTTTATTCTGAACTAGAACAGAATCAAACCATGGCTCCGTAGCGGGCCTTCCTAAAGTAACAACGGGTGTCCCATGGAACTGCATACGATTAAGATACGAAAATCCAGTGGCTGACGGAATAAGGATCATGCCAGCCACGTGGCGCCGCAGCATCTGCTGCGCTTCGGCCTCCTCGACCTCTGGAGTGTCGTTCGAGCTAGTTACGATAACGGAGTAGCCATGGCTCTTTGCCACGTGATCCACTTCGTGGGCCAGCACGGCAAAGAATGGATCACTGAGGCTTGGGACGATCACGCCAATGGTCTGAGTTGTCATGTTGCGGAGGGCACGCGCCAATTCGTTGGGCTTGTACTCTAGCTTGTCTATCGCCCACTGTATGCGCTTGCTAGATTCTTCGGACACACGTGCTTTCCCGCTCACAAACCGGGAGACTGTCATAGCTCCCACATTCGCGAGCCTCGCGACATCCAACATGGTAGCCTTACGCTGCACTTTGATCTGCTTTATCCTTGCTGAAGTTGCAGCAAAAGAGCCGTGGTCTACGCGCACGACAGCCTCGCGGTCGCAAGGCCACCCTCGAAATGGCTTTCAATACTCCTTGGCCTACCCATGGTGATTCCTCAGCCTCACTACTTTCATTGCGTTCGACGCCACACCTCACTTTGCACCAAAGCCTGCATACTTCATTAGGCGGTCTAGCCATCATACTGCCCTCGCCGTCTCACGAGGCGGCCCAGAGGTGCACGCATTTGTGTCTGATACATCATTTGCATCCGGGAAAGTTCTGCATAGTGATCGCTGCCGAAGACGAAAATGTGCCGTTTACCATGATTGCTGGCCGCAATTACCCTCACGTCCTAAAGCAGAAGGCGCCTATCTTTTAATTTCTGCGTGTGGCTAATAGGCGCGAAAAGTGGCGCCAGCTCGATAATCTCATTCCTTCAAGACAATAAAGGTTAGATGCAACACCCGGGGGTCGGTGGACGAAGATGACGCCCTGTTGGTTGTATTGCAGAACGCATTGGTACCGTCGTGCT
>CBDIBB010000001.1:0-443450 GCA_965276625.1 Acidobacteriaceae bacterium | reverse complement strand
CCGGCGCGCACGGTCAGGTTGCGGTTCATGACGGTGCCGATGGGGAAGCTGTTCATGGTGAGCGGGTAGACGCCGATAATGGAAACATGACCGCCTTTGGCGACCGACTCCACTGCCCAGCGAAGGGCCTGCGAGGGCGCGCCGCCGGTCTTGTACTTGCGGCTCAGTTTGGGAGCGAGCAGTTCCATTTCTTCGCCGAACGCTTTGCCGGTGGCGCGATTCGGCTTAGAGGGACCGCTTGGAGCGGTGGCCGCATCGATGCCTACCGCGTCGATGACGCAGTCCGGACCGGAGCCTCCGGTGAGCATACGCAGGGTCGCGACCGGATCCTCTTCAAGGTAGTTGATGGCTTCCGCGCCGTGAGCCTGCGCGACGGCGAGGCGCGACGGGACCGCATCGATGGCAAAAATCCGGCCTGCGCCCATGTGCTGCGCGCAGGCAATTGCGAGCTGGCCCACCGGTCCGCAGCCGAAGATGGCGACCGAGTTCGACGGCTTGATGTTGGCCATGATCGCGGCCATCCATGATGTGGGCAGGATGTCGCTCATCAGGATCGCGTTGTCATCGTCGATCTCCTCGGGGAGCTTGAGCAGGGTGATCGCGGCATAGGGTACGCGGGCGTATTCGGCCTGCAGGCCGTCGAGGCCGCCGTTGCTCTCAGGACCGCCAAAGAAAACGGTTCCCCCGAGCGGGCCGGCCGGGTTGGCGCGGTCACACTGCGAGAACAGCCCGGCGCGGCATGGATTGCAGCGCCCGCAGCCGACCGTGGACGGGATGATGACGCGGTCGCCTGGACGAAAGTTACGAACGTCTTTGCCGACTGCCTCGACGATGCCGAGTGCTTCATGCCCGAGGATCGTGCCGGGCTTCATGCCGGGTACGGTGCCACGAATGAAGTGGAGGTCAGTGCCGCAGATGGCGCTCGCGGTGATGCGCACGATGGCATCTTCGTGGCTCTTAAGTTTGGGCTCGGGTACGCTGTCGAGCCGGACATCGCCGATGCCGTGATAGACCACTGCTTTCATGGGTGGGAACTCCTGGGGGGGTGAGTTTGGTCTGAGGCGCTGGCGGTTGGATGCGCGCGCAGTGCGGTGCAGGCAGGAGGAGCTGTGACTGGACGCAATCCGCGATAGCACTGGTCCGCGGCATCCTAAGAAGACAGAAAGCCTGTGTAGACACGAAAACTTATGAGGAGATACAGAGATGACGGATCTGATGGGAACGACAGTAACGTGGCTGGGACATGCAACGGTACTGGTAAAGACGGCGGCGGGGACGACAGTTTTGATTGACCCGTTTATTGAAGGGAACCCAAAGTTTCCGAAGGGGTTTACGCTGCCGGAGAAGCTGGACCTGATCGTGGCGACCCATGGACACTCGGACCATATCGGGGATGTGATTCCGGTGGCAAAAAAGACCGGGGCGCCGGTGGTCGCGATGTATGAGCTGGCGGCGTGGTTCAAGAGTAAGGGCGTGAGCGAGACGATCCCAATGGGATACGGCGGCAGCTACACGCACAAGGATGTGACGCTGACGATGACAGAGGCGCGGCACTCGTCAGGGATACAGGACGGCGGTACGTTTGTGTACGGCGGGGAGCCGGCGGGGTATGTGCTGACGATCGAGAATGGGCCGGTGCTGTATCACGCGGGCGATACGAATGTGTTCTCGGACATGCAGCTGATTCGTGACTTGTATTCGCCGAAGTTCGGGATGCTGCCGATTGGCGGATACTTTACGATGGACCCGCGCGGGGCAGCGCTGGCGGCGAAGTTTCTGGGACTGGAAACGGTGCTGCCGCTGCACTGGGGGACGATGCCGCAGTTGACTGGAACCCCTGATGAATTGGAAAAGCACGTGGGGAATGTGGGGGTGGCGGTGCTGAAGATGCAGCCGGGGGAGAGTGTGAGCTAAAGGCTCGCCGGCTTTTTGGTGCATAGACCGCCTGCGCGGCTGGCGGCCACTTCGTGGCGGGTTGTTGTTGTATGTGCAAGCGCCACCAGTTGTGGTCCTCGCGTTGCTCGGGGTTTACAACTGCAACCCCGTCGGTGGCTGATGGAGGTTGCTTTTAACGAGAACACGTCCTGAAGGGACCGCGAGCCGCGCAGGCGGTTTTGCTGTTCTGTTTGTGCTCCGGCTACTCCTCGCCTTTTTCGCTGTCTCTCAGTGTGCGCATGGGCATCTGGCCAGTGCCGGCGGGGACGGTTGCGCGGGCCGGGCTGGTTAGGTCACGGTTCTTCTCGGAGCGGCGCAGATCGGTGAGGATGGCGGTTTTGTCGCGGGCGTAGTCGGAGGCGAGGCGGGTAAGAGCATACGTAACAATGTCTGAGTGATGGACATTGGTGAAGCCGGGGTCGCGGCTGATGTTGAGCCAGAGGCGATGGACGAGCTGGACATCGTCGCCGCCGAGCTGGGGGGCGTGGGGGCCGATATGGAAGTTCTGGGCCTGCCCGTCCGGTGTGACGATGATGTAGGTGAACTGCTGCTTGGGCTCGGGGCAGGTTTCCCACGCGTGACCGATCTGAAAGGCTTGCTGGGCGGCGGTCATCGTGCTCGAAAGGCCCGAGACGAGCATCGAGACTTCAAGCGAGATAGCGGTACGCACGAGGGCTGCGAAAACATCGGCGGCCGGAACAACAAGCAGAGAGATGTGTTTGCCGAAGCTTTCAGCTACTGAAACGGCTTTGGTGAAGAGCATCTGCTCGTGCTCTGAGAAGCTTTGCTCGGAGGGATCGAGGTATTCCGGGCCGCCGGCGCCGACCATGCGGGCGCGAAGCACGACGACGTCCTGCTCATCGGTATCGGTGCGGGCGAGGGCCCATTTGAGGGCCGCGGCGCGGGTGGGGTCGGAGACGGTAACGAGGACGCCGCCGGGCTTGATGGCAAGGTTCTGGCGGCCGATATCTTCTTCGTGTTCGAGCTGAAAGTGCTCCTTCATCTGCTTGGCGGAGAACTGGTGCCGCCGGGCGTTCTGCCGCTCAGAGACGGTAAAGATGATGAAGAAGGTGACGGAGAAGAGGATGCCGGAAATGGTGGCGACGCTCTTGGTAAGCAGGTTGGTGAGCGCGGTGGAGAGCAGAACAAGAAAGACGGAGAGGAGGCCGAGGGGGATTTCGCGGCCGCCGATCCTGAGGTTGATAGGCACCTTCCAGCCGCGCTCGCCCTTGTACTTGAACCGGAGAACGAGCATAGCGAGGGCGTTGAAGGTAAAGCTCCAGATGACACCGAAGGCATAAGCCTCACCTAGCACGATGACATTGCCGCGGGTGGCGAGAATGGTGAAGAGCTGAAGCGCGGTGACGAGGTTGACGATGCGGTAGGAGGTGCCGAAGCGGCGGTGCGGCTTGCGGAACCAGTCAGCGAGCACGCCGTCCTCTGCAATGCGCATGAGAACGCCGGTGGAGCCGAGGATGGAGGTATTGACCGCGCCCGAGAGGATGAGGAAGCCGACGACGACGACAAAGATGCGGAAGATAATACGCAGCGTGAGCGGGCCCACGAGGTACATGGCGACGCCGGAGATGAGGTTGTCGCGGTAGACCGGGATGCGCACGGAGTCAGGAATGATCATGACGGCGAGCAGCGAGACCAGGCCGGTGAAGCAGAAGGAGTAGATGGCGATGACCATCGCGGCGCGCTTGAGGTTCTTGAGCTTGGGGTGCTCGATTTCGCGATTGACCTGGGCGAGGGTTTCTTCGCCGCTCATGGCGAGTACGGAGTGGCCGAATGCCATGATGATGCCGAACAAACCCAAGGTGGAGGCGAGGTGGGTACCGGCGAGAAAACCGAGGGCGTCATGCGAAAAGTGCAGGTTGGACGGGATGGGCGCAGGGGGCAGGTGGGCGCCGTTATGGAGAACCGTCATGAGACCCCAGGCGAGGATGATGACGACCATCACGGTGGTGATCTTCATGACCTCAAGAGCTTTGCCGGTGGACTCCTTAATGCCTTTTGTGTTCTCCCACCAATAGAAGACGGTGACGACGACGGCGAAGACGGCGGAGGTCGCGTTTGTCGGGAGCTGGCGGGCCATGTGCGGGGTGGTAAGCAGCGCGGGTGGCAGCCAGTTGTGGACGGCGCCGACCTGGAGCAGTTCGTCGAGCAGGCCGGTAATGTACTGGCCCGCGGAGACGCCGGAGATGGGTCCGGTCAGGATGTAGTCGAACATGAGCGCTGAAACGCTCACTTTGGCGAAGGTGCCCCCCAGGGCCTCCTTGACGACGCGGTAAACGCCGCCGCGGGTGAACATGGAGCAGCTTTCGACATAGACCTTGCGCACGGAAAAGGCGAAGACCATGACGGCGAGGATGAGCCAGGGAGCGGACTTGCCGACCGACTGCTCGGCGATACCGCCCGCGTAAAAAGCTGAGGAGCCGAGGTCGTTGAGCACGACGGCGGCCGCCCGCCAGAAGGAAATGAACGTCAGCATGACAGATGAAGCGACGACGATGCGGACGCGGGCCGAGGAGCCGGACAGAGGGGCGGCGACGGTAACGACTTTGGCTGGACCTGGGGTCACTGGGGGAGTCATCGGGGTTCGGCCGGGGAGCTGGAGATGGCGGGGGCTTTCAGGCGGGCTCGTCCTTGCCGGATCGCGTGGGGCTGGGCAGGTCGGGGCTCGGCAGCTCGCGAATGTCACCAATAACGGAGACGATCACGACGCCGAGGGAGCCGACGATGCCGGTAAAGAAGAAGACCTCGAGCAGGTGGACGCCGAAGCGGACGAGCTGATCCATGAGTGGATTCTAGGGGTGGAGAAGGGAAACAGCAAAATTGCAGCCTGGAAGCGCCTCAGCCGGCTTGCCGATGGGCTGGGTCTGAAAAGCACGATGATGACCGGCAGTGGCCATCTTGCGGTCCGCGACTGAACTGCCGGCAGTGCCGTCGCCATTCTGCAGGGTAAGCCTGTTCCGCGTGTCTACCCATGAAAAGATTCCGAAATGTACTCGCGGTCTTCTGCTCGGTGGCCGGGTTTTCCTGGTCATCTTCCTGCAACTCGCGTTGATGGGCACCGCTCTCGTCGCGAATGCTCGATCCGGCAAGGCCGCTCAGTAGTATTGAAAGCAACTGACGTTTGTGGTTACGTAAAACCACGGCCCCAGGGTAAAAGCAGCCTCGGCGTTGGAACTCGAATCCAGCGGCAGAGAGCCTTGAGGTGTTGCTGCATCCGCAGGCGTTGCTTAAACCGCCTCACTTAGTAAGGACAATCGGTCGCAGGTCGGGCGATTAGTCAAGCCGGCATTCTCTACCTTCCCCTACTGTTCCAAACTGCGAAGCACGCGAGGCTTGCCCGGGTTGAAGTCTTTCGATGCATGCTGAGCTTCGCCTATCGTGCAGTTCCCGCCTGCCTAGCTGAGGCGAGCTGTTAGTAAATAAATCTATCCGCCCCATAAAAGAAATCTTCATGCCACTGTTAGTCTTGCCTTTCCACCAAAGCTCCTCTATGGTTCGAGGAACATCTTTCCAGTCGACCCGGTCAGACAAACCTTTAACGCACCTGCAGGGGTGCAGCGCTCACCTTGAGTGACTCGCGGAGCTCCTGTATTGAGGTGGCTTAACTGTCCCTTTCAAGGGACTGCAGGGGAAACACTACTGATGAATCTTTCTTCAAAAACAGCGCAGTGCGGCTTCTTTCTCTCAGTGCTGGCGATGACGCATACCGTGACGGCGCAGACGTTTCGCGGCGGCATCGCGGGCGCGGTCCAGGACAACACGGGAGCAGTCGTCGCAAACGCAAAGATCACGCTGCTTGGTACGGACACCGGACTGAAGCGCGATACGGTTTCATCGAGCTCCGGCGATTACAGCCTGCAGGACCTGCCTCTCGGCACATACAGTGTCACTGTCGACTCCCCAGGCTTTGCCCCGCTGAGGATTGATAAGATTTCAGTGCGCCCGGGGCAGATCTACTCGCTTGAGATTAAACTGTCAGTCGCTTCATCCAGCGAACAGGTAGAGGTGAACGCCGCGGCTGTGACCCTCGACACGGTGTCTTCAACCAACAACTCTGTTGTGAATGACAAGGCGGTGCAGAATATCCCACTCAACGGGCGAGACTTTACACAGCTTGTGAAGGTCGTGCCCGGTTACAACGGCGCGGGATCGCTGAACGGAACCCGCACGAACCAGGATAACTGGCAGATTGATGGAGCGGATAACAACGACATCTGGCAGAACAGCGCCGCAGCCAACCAGGGCGGAGTCGGCTCAATCGCCGGAGTTACTATTCCGATCGATGCCATCGACCAGTTCACTGTGCAGACACAAGCGAACGCAGAGGTTGGCCGGAACGGGGGAGGCCTGATTTCGCTGGCGATCAAATCCGGCACCAACCACCTGCACGGCTCCGCCTACTACTTTA
The DNA here is from genome assembly GCA_965276625.1 of Acidobacteriaceae bacterium. Taxonomy (GTDB): domain Bacteria; phylum Acidobacteriota; class Terriglobia; order Terriglobales; family Acidobacteriaceae; genus EB88. The sequence goes on along the minus strand of CBDIBB010000001.1, from coordinate 437,089 downwards.
ACCGCAACGAGTTTTTCGCGGCGCGTAGTCCCTTCCTGCTCTCAAACCAGCCCAAGACCGCGCTGCGCAACCAGCAGTTTGGCGGCTCTGTCGGCGGCCCGATCATCAAGGACAGGCTTTTCTTCTTCACGACGTATGAGCGGCAGATGTATCTTATCCAGAACACCGCTCCAGCGACTGAACCGACAAGCGCCTATGTCGACGCGGCGACAGGGGTCTTGACGGCGCACGGCATTGCCGTCAACCCACTTTCTTTAAGTGTTCTGTCTCTATGGCCCCAGGGGAACAAGAACTCGGGTCCCGCAGCTACCGGCAATTACTTTGACCCGCGTCCGCAGAGCGGCTACAGCGACAATGCTATCGGTAAAATAGATTGGACCATTACGCCAAGACAAACCCTTTCAGGTCGTGCTTTCGTAGGCACGGGCAGGCAGTTCGCCGCGAACGGAACGAACATATTCGACTATTACCAGGTGGCACCGGATATCACGCAGAACTTTACCGCCGTGCATAACTGGGCTATAACCGACCGCCTGTCCAACCAGATACTTGCCGGGGTCGGAGTCTTCAACCAAACCTTTAACGACGAGAATCACAGTCAGAACATCCCTGCCCTTGGCTTGAATACGGAGGTCACCTCACCCTCCCTCTTCGGCGCTCCGACGATCAACATCAGTGGTCTCGACCAAGTGGGGGTCACACAGCCGCTGGGACGCAAAGATTACACCGGCCATCTTACCGACACTGTCACTTATACGTTCGGCAAGCATCAGATTCGCTTTGGTGGCGAGTTCCGCCGCAATTACATGGACCTGCAGTACCAGCGCAACACCCGCGGCACCTTCAGCTTTACGGGGACCGCAACTGCCATCAACAGCAGTACAGGCCAGCCTGGAGTAGCACTGCCGGCCGGAGCAACTTCCTACGCTACGGACACGTCGGTCTCACCCAGCGTGCTTGCACTGGCTGATTATCTTGCGGGCTACGTTTCCTCCTCGAGCTTTACGCAAGGCGTGCTGCGGCGCGGCATTTACCAGAAAGCGTTCGATGCCTTCGTTCAGGACCAGTACACGGTGTTGCCGTCACTGACGTTCAACGTCGGGCTGCGCTACACGTATGACGGGCCATTTACCTCAAACGGAGTGATCTCGGACTTCCGCCCGGGCGCGGCCAGGACCGATGCTTATGGTCTCCTGTCGAACACCTCGGGGCTCAATACCATCTACAAGAAAGACCTGACAAACTACGCGCCACGGTTCGGCTTCTCCTATAAGGCAGCCCAGAAGATGGTGGTTCGAGGGACGTACGGTATCTATTTCGACGTTCCGAACTTCAATGGCTTTTTCGATAACCGCCCAGGCAATGGGGGCGCCTCCGGGGTACAGGCGAATCCAACCGGGGCGACCCCGGTCATCAATGTGAGCCGGAGTCTTTACCAGTGGACGACCGGGGTCGATCCCTTCTCGGGAGCTACTATTCCTGCAGCAATCGGGTTGAGCACAATCAATCCTAACTTCCGCACAGCCTATGTGGAGAACTTCAACCTGAACACGGAGTATCAGCTAAGCCGCAACACTATCTTGCAAGTAGGTTATGTCGGGTCGCTTGGGCGCAGGTTGTTTCGATTGATCGACATCAACCAGGCGCGTCCGGGTATTGGGGCAACAACTACCGCTCTGCAGCCCCGCCGCCCATACTACACAAACGGCGCCGTGACCAACGCGCAAGAGATCGCCGCGATTAACGAGGTCCAGAGCGAAGCTACTTCAAACTATAACTCGGCACAAGTGATGCTGCGGACCAGCAACTTCCACGGTCTGACGGCGCAAGGATCGTATACGTTCGGTCACGCATTGGACACGGTCTCGGGCACGCGGGGCTTCGCCCCGCAGGACTCTGCCAATCCCGACGCCGAGTACGGTAATGCAGACTTCGATGTGCGTCACACGTTCAATGGTTATGTTGTGTATGAAATGCCGACTTTTACTAACCGTTTCAAGCGGCTGACCGGCGGCTGGCAGGCCAATGCCTTTGTCTCCGCATTTACAGGTACACCGTTTTCTGTGAAACTCGGAAGCACGGACAACAGCGGCACGGGCGAGTTCCAGGATCGCGCGGATCAGGTCGGCGATCCGAAGGCAGGCTTGTCGCGCAAACTGCTTTCGCCCACTCCCGGCGCCTCCCCCCTTGTGCAGTGGATCACGAGCGGCGCCTTTACTGCAGCCCCGCAAGGCTCGTTCGGAACCTCAGCGAGGAACAACTATCGCGGACCTGCTTTCGCAAGTGTGGATGCCGCGGTCGTTAAAAATACTACGATCCGCGAGGGTGTAAGCCTGCAATTGCGGGCCGAGATGTTCAATATCTTCAACCATGTCAACCTGGCGAACCCTGATACCAGCACCCTCTCGTCAGGAACATTCGGGCAGATTACCAGCACGCGCAATAACAGCGGGGCGCCAGGTATAGGGCCGGGCGAACCGTTCAACGTGCAGCTGGCAGGTAAGATTATCTTCTAACGCCTGCTCTGCTCTCGACGTGCAACGGCTGAGAACTTTAGTTCTCAGCCGTTGCGGTGCTTGGAGTTATAAGTGGGCGAGGATGCCTGGATGCTTGCCGTACCAGGCTATTTACCGCGGACCGCGATTACCTCTATCTCAAGCAGAGCCCATGGCGCGGCGAGCGCCGCAACCTGCACGGCACTGCGAGCGGGCTTGTTGGGCTGCTCTGCGGTGCCGAAGAACTTCAGGTAGGCCGCCTGCAAACCTTCAAAGTCAAGCTTGCCCCCTTTGGCTGGATCACCGGCAAGAAAGACTGTCATCTTGACAACGTCTTTCGTATCCAGCCCTTGCGCTTTCAACAGTGTCTGAATTTTGTTCAAGGCACTCGTAGCTTGTGTCTCCGTGTCGCCGTACACTGCGAGGGCGCCTTTTGCCGGATCCGCAGGCGTTACCGGACTGGCCAACTGGCCGCTGAGATAGAGGGTGTCGCCTGCCCACACACCGGTAGCAATTGGGCTTTTTTCATTCGGCTGCAAATGCTTGACGACTACCTGGCCGTGCGCCATGGAAGCGCCTGCACAAAGCACGGCACTTGCCAGAATGTTTCTCATGAATAGCATCTTCGATCTTCCCTTTTCCTCGTGAAAATGAGTTTAGCCCAGCATAGGTTGCTGCGAGGCCACGCGAGCGTTCTTCCTTTTATCGTCCAGCATCTGCACGGCCCGCAGCGCGCTGGTGGCTGCGCCCTCCTGCCATCCTACGATGTGGCTTACGTGGTCACCTACGAAGTAGATAGGACCATCCGGCTCGATCAGCGTTTCGTATCCGGGGTTGGTGCCGGTCTTCGATTCGGTGGGGTGCCGGTTGGCTCCGGTCTGTTGCGTGACACTAAGTCCCGGTGCGCGCTCCTGGTCCGGGCCATAGCTTCGGACCCACGAGCCCTCGTTGTACGGAATTCTGCCCCAACCCACGTACATAGGTTTTTCAAGCTCCCTGCCGTGCCCGGGATGGAGCCGCTCGATCGAGCTGCGGCTCGCGGCGAATTTTTGAGAAAGCGATAGACTTTCAAAGGGTGTGCCGCGCTCATTGGTGTAGCCACTTACCAGCACTCCACGCTCTGTGAGTAATCCAGCGGAAGGAAACCAGATTGGGCTGGGCCCTGTGGAGACAAACTCGAGCCCGCCGTACACATTGTCATCCTGCTCCCAGAAGCGCCGGCTCTCCCACGCAACCTTGTAGGCGTAGACATAGGAGCACTCGTCGATCACTTTCTTGTACGGTGCGGCAAAATCATTCGGCGTGTTCTTCAAGATCGTCAGAGGCATGGCGCAGAAGCAGTAATCGGCATCGGTGCTCTTCACTTGTCCATTCTGCTTGTATGTAACCCGGACACCTGGTCCGGTCTTGCGAATTTCCGAGACGGGCGCGTTGTACTGCACGATGTCACCCAGGGCCTTGGCGAACGCGTATGGTATGCGGTCCATGCCTCCAACAGGCTGGAACATCGTGGCCTGCATGTCGAAGTTTTCTGCAAACAACACGGGCTGCCAGAAGTTTGCCTCGAGCAGCGTATGCATATCGACAGGGATCGAGAGTACACCGGCTTTGTCGCCGGCGCCGGGCTCAACAGCGAAGCCCGCGCGGTCGCTGCCAATGTACTTGCCTGCAGAGTCGAGCGGTCCATACATACGCAGGAAGTCCAGCATGCGCGTGCGATCTTCCGTTGAGATGTCCTGGTCAAGATTGCCCGCGTTCACGCATTTCATCAGCAGCTCGCTTACATGGCCGCGCGTGTCGTTGATAACCTGGCGCTGAACAAAGGGCTTGCCTCCGTTCACGGCATCGTTCTGCAAATGGCTGGACCGCGTCGTGTTGACCTCTACCTGCAGTTCCACGCCCAGCTTTCGACAGTAGCCGAGAATGGTCCGGTGCGTGGACGGAAGCCTTGCCGGCCCGAAGTTCTGGTAGTTGCCTTTATCCCAGGTGCAATCCTGGCTGCTGCCATCCATAAAGACGATCTTGTTCCCGTTCCGCACTGTCCAGTTTCGGCCGCCGGGTCGCTCACGCGCTTCAAGTACGGTACACTCGTATCCGCGCGCACGCAGCTCGTATGCGGAGACCAGTCCGGCGATGCCACCGCCTAATATCAGGACTTTTGTACCTTTGCCGGAGCGTGGTTGTGCCGGCGGTAAGGCGAGGGCTTCAGGCACCGCAGGCATCAGCCCCATACCCTGCATCGTGAGAAACGCCGCACCGAAGCCACCCGCCTGTCCTACCCGCTCCAGGAAATTACGCCTGCTCATTGCCACTCGATTGACTCTCCTCTAAGTACTCGGTTTGGTTTTAGTTATCCAGCTGCCCACCTTGTCGTATCAGCCGGCTTCAGCACATATCCGTTCGGATGGGAACGCGTTCCGGCAAGCCACTGGAAGGTCAAGCGGACACGAAGTTGCATCATCCGCGGCGAGCCAAACGTGCCGGTTGTGACGTCCGCGCTTTTGCTCCTGATAAATAGGTTGGGACCGTTGAACTCCGCAGTATCGAAGACCTTCAGCGCTTCGTAGCTACCCTGCAGAAAACTATGCCTGCGAGACACGCTGAGGAACAATGTTGCTCAGTTGACATGCGACACGCGCCAAAACGATGAAGTGCTGCAGAGTGCAATCGCCGGCACAGGTTTTACTGATTTGATTTTTTATAGCACGCGTATTTGCGGGAACATACGAAATAAGCACTGAATCAGCTTGTTTAATACAGCGCATAAAGAGGGCCTATAGCGCGTGTGACCCATCACTTTTTCTTATTCGGAAACGCTCGATCCAGAGCTTACATCGCTTACTTACAGCCCCGCGTACCAGTCGTAGCCGAGCCTGGTCCAGTAATCATCCGGTTTCACGTCTGTGTAGGCGATCAGTCCGATGCGCTTGATCTGTTTGTAGCCATACTTGGTTGGCATGTGCAGACGCAGCGGCGCGCCGTGGGGCTGCGTCAGCGGCTGGCCGCTCATGCCGGTTACAAGCAGCGTCTGCGGGTGACGGCACACGTCCATGTCGAAGCCGACATAGTAATCGCCATCCGGTGTTTCCATATAGACGTAGCGCGGCAGGGTTCCGTCGGGCCGCTTCGCCGGAGGATACGCCTCGATGAGGTCGGCCATGCGCACGCCGCTCCAGTGCACGATCTGGCTCCAGCCCTCGATACATTTGAACTGCGTCACCAGTTCGCGCTTCGGCAGCTTGAGGATATCGTCCATGGTGAGCAGCAGCCCGGGTGTGCCTGCGTTGAGTGTAGAACTGCTCTCCCCGGCTTCTCCATGGCCGCGCGGCAGGCGGCCAAAGCGGTCCTCCTTAACCTTCGCGCTGCCAACCATCGGTGCAGGCGCCATCTTCTTCGCGGTGTCTGCCGCGGGAGCCACCTTGGAGTCGTGCCCCTTGTCCTTTCCGCTTTTCGCCTGTACGTACCGGTACTGCCACGCTGTAACGTCGGCGACGTACTGCGGCAAGCTCCGGTCGTGCGCGACCCCGACCATCTGCAAGCGCCAGCTCTCCGGCAGCAGATCCTGCTTGAGGCCGTATACGCCGTTCACACGCAAGTTTTCCGAGCGGTTCACCGCGTAGGTAGGCGCCAGTGCCCGCTCGTCAAAAATGGCGCGAGACAGGCTGGCGTTGGCCTGGAGTGACTTTCTCAAGACCTCCGGCTGCATTTCCTCATCGTGGCTCCTGCCGACCCACCGGTAAAAGCCGAAGCCGGCCGCGGTGCCGAGTGCGGCCATCGCGAAGCTGCGGCGGGTGTGCCTGCGTGACGCATGGTGCACGGCCGCATCGTCCGGCTGCGGATGTTTCGTCGTAGGATCGCTCATCGCCAGCTCTTCCTTTCTGCTTCAAGTGAGGGCTCGTGGACCGGCTTGATTTCGCGCCCGCTCACCATGCTGCGGAAGTTATTCCAGCCGGCCAGGACAACCTGCGCCACGTGCACGACAAAGAAGGCGCAGAAACCAATGGTCAGCCAGAAGTGTTCCAACCGCGCCATCTCGTAGCCGCCCAGCAGCGTCGTGGTCCAGTGGGCCTGGGTGGGTTTGTAGATTGCGAGCCCGGTGAGCAGGCTGCCCGCACCCATTAAGATGGTGCTGGTGTAGGCGATCCTTTGCGCGCCGTTGTACTTTTTCTGCGCGGGCAGGCCTTTCCGCAGGTGCAGGTCAACAAGCGTGACCTGGATCGCCTCGACCAGGCTCTTCCGGGTCGGGACGATCAAGCGCCACTCCCCTGACAGGATCGTGAAGAGCACGTAAACGATGCCGTTTATGGCGAAGATCCACATGAAGAAAAAGTGATACCCGAGCCCCTGCGTCACGTGGTACGGCGCGTTCATCGCCTTCCAAAACCAATTTGGAAAAAAGCGGAAGAGGGTGAACGAGCCGATACCGACTCGGTAGACCGCATGGGGATGCCGGTAAGCGTTGTCGGAGTCGTTCCAGTAAATGAGCAGGCCGCTCCATATCATGGTGAACAGGACGGGAAAGTTGATCCAGTGCATCCAGCGGATCGCCAGGGGATGCTTGTGTTCAAGCCGCACCGTCGCACGCGGTGCAGGCTCTGCAACCATCGCATCAGGCGTCGGCTCGACCGGGCTTAACGGCACGGCGGAGTGGCTTTGACCGGCTGAAGCTTCAGAATCATTCCTGTCCATGAGCGCCTCGGATCGTCACTGTAAAGATATAAGCCTACCCGCAAGGCCAGTTTCCCTGCTACTCGAAGGAGGGCGGCGCGGCATTTTTCGCGCTGCCCCACTGCTTGTCAGGCGCCGTACCCAGTTTGAACTCCAGGGTGCCGCCCTGGGTTGCGAACGACTCCGGCAGCCAGGTCTGCGACCAGCTTTTCCCGTTGACGCGCAGAGCAGTCACGTAAGGAGAGCCGGGCGCGGCGCCGGGCGCTGTGATGTGAATGTCGCCGCCGGCCCGATGCACGGTGATGCCCGGAAACAATGGTGAGCCCAGCACGAGCTCTGCCCGGCCCGGGATTTCCGGGTAGAAGCCCATGGATGCGAACACGGCCCAGGAGGACATTTCGCCCAGATCGTCGTTGCCGGGGATGCCGTCGGGCGCATTGCGCCAGATGGTGTTGAGCACCTGCCGTACCAGCTGCTGCGTCTTCCACGGCTGCCCCGCCCAGTCGTAGAGCCATGGCGACTCGATCGAGGGCTCGTTGTCGAGCTCGGCGTGCAGCGGGCCGGCTTCGGTCACCGCGGGCGCACCATGCTCGTCGTAGAAGAAGCGATCCAGGCGCGTTGCTGCTTTCTCCGTACCGCCCATCGCGGCGAACAGCCCTTTTACATTGAAGGGCACCATCCACACGTACTGCGCGGCGGTACCTTCTACAAAGCCGTCTTCAGTGTCCGGTGTAAAAGCATGCGGTGTCTTCTGTTTGTCATCTGTGACCAGCGCCCAGGTGCCGTCCGCATTGCGGTTCTGAAAGTAGCCGCCGTCGGGCGCGGCCTGCGGATTCCAGATGTTGTGCCAGTACTGTGCGCGCGCGAGGAAGCGGCGGCCCAGCTCGTTCTCACCCAGGCGTGTCGCCAGCGAGGAGATGCCGAACTCGGCCGTGACGTCCTCAAGCGTATCGGCGGCTGGTCCCCACGCCGGCGCGCCGACCGGGATGTAGTGCAGGGTGAGCCACTTGTCGAGCCCGGGCCGCTCGCCCGCGCACTCGACCGGGCAGCCGTTCATTGACAGGTCTGCGGCGCTGGGCATCTCCGCCGCATGCACCAGTGAACCAAGCGCGGCGTGGGCGTCGAACTCGCGGCCGCCAAAGGCATAAATGTCCGCCAGCGCCGGCGCGGCCGGATCGCCGTTCATCACGTGCGTCGCCCCGCTGTTATGCGTCCACCGGTCCCACGCGCCACCATTTTGATTGGCCTGGTTCAGTAGACTTTGCGCGATGTCGCTGCCGATCTTCGGGTCGAGCCAGGTGACTAACTGCAACTGCGACCGATACACATCCCAGCCTGAGAAGTTGGCATACTGGACCTGCTGGCGGTCGGCAACATGGTGGCTGTGCCCGTCCATGCCGGCGTACTCACCATTGGCATCGCTGGCCGTGGTGGGCGTCATAAGCGAGTGATAGAGCGCGGTCGTAAACACGGTGCGCTCTTCAGGCGTTCCGCCTTCTATCTCGATCTGGCCGAGCCGCTTTTCCCACGCGACGTGGGCCTGTTGACGCACTGTTTCAAAGGGCGCGGCTTTTCCGCCTTCAGCCTCAAGATTGGCGCGCGCATTGGCAGCGCTGACATAAGAAATGCCGACGCGCACATGCACGTCGCGCGCCTGGCCGAAACTGACCCACACACCCGAGCCATGGCCTTTCTCCGGGAAGCCCTTTGCGCCGAAACCGGTGCCGCCGTCAGCGTTTAGCGCGCCGGGCGTAACCGCAGCGTCGTGCCAGGCGCCCGTCGCGGAGAAAGGCTGGTCAAGGCTGGCGACGAAATACAGCGTGTAGTAGGGCCGACGGTCTTCCTTGTTAATGTAACCGCAGAAGTTGCCGCTTTGTACCGAGCCGGAGATAAGGCGCTGTTGCGGATCGATGACCGTGTGCGCCTCGGACGAGCCTGCTTCCGAGTCAGAGGTGCGGACGAGCAGCGACGCGGGCTTGCCCGCGGGAAAGTGAAAAGCTGCCGCGCCCGTGCGGGTCGAGGCCGTCAGCTCGACTGATATACCGCTGCCGAGCCCGACGCGATAGTAGCCGGGTTCGGCATGCTCGTCGGCGTGGGTGAACGAGGCTGCATAGGCACGCCGGAAATCTTCGGAGGGCGACTGCTGCACGGTCTCGGCGATCGGCATCACCGGGATGTCGCCTGAGCCGCCGCCGCATCCCCAGCCTTCAACATTGGTCAGCGAAAAGCCGCGCAGCGAGACGGATCGATACTCATAGCCGCCGGGCGCCGCGATTGGCCGGTCGGCGCGCACCGGCGATGCCTCCGGACTAAACTGCACCATGCCGAACGGAACCGTCGCACCGGGAAAGACGTTCCCGCCGTGCGCTGTTCCGATGAATGGATTCACCAGTGAAGCAGGGCCCGCGGGCTGCTGCTGCCCGAAAGCGGGCGAAACGAGAAGCGTAACGATCAGTGCGCAGTACAGGGCTCTCGATGTCAACGAATGCTCCTCTACGCCCATCATAGGACAGCTCCCAACAGTGTGCTGCCTGGGTCGTGGTTCGCGGAGAGCAGACTCATCCATTTGCCACACTCAGGGTTCAATCCTTTTCACCATAAGAGAGATTGGCTGTTTCCCCCTTGTGCCCTGCTGCCCTGACTGACTACATTGATCGCCGGCAAACAAACCGCCCGTGGAGCGCACCGCAATGATGAGCATTTTCCGCCGATCGACTTCTATCTCATGCACCGGGCTGATACTGCTCGCAGCCGGCGTTGCAGCCGCCCAGGCTCCGGCCGCTGCCCCTCCCGGCTATAAACAGCCGACAGCGTATACCAACCCGCTTACGCTGAATACTCCATCCGGCCCGGCGGTCAGCTGCCCCGATCCGGCAATTTTCAAACAGCGCAAGTCCGGCATCGACACCTGGTATCTCTATTGCACGGGCGACCCGCTCAACTCCGGGGATGTCTCCTCAACCGGCCAGTTGAACGCGCACCTGATCTCCCAGTTCACCTCCTTCGACCTGGTCCACTGGAGTTATATCGGCGACGCCTTCCAGCACACCCCAGCCTGGGTCGGCACTGCGACTAACCAGTTCTGGGCGGCTGCCGTAAAACAGTTCAACGGCAAATACTATATGTACTATGTCGCGCCGAATACCCCACAGGGCGGAGCCGCCATCGGCGTCGCGACAGCGATTACCCCGGGCGGCCCATGGATCGATGCGGGCGCCCCGGTCGTCGCGCCCGAGAACAACCCCTACAACGGCCAGCCGGGCCGCGCGGTGATCGATCCGGATGTAATTGAGGATGCCGGTCAGCGATATATCTCTTACGGCAGCTTCAACGGCGGCATCAGCATCCGCAAACTTTCCGCGGATGGGCTAACTTCGGATGCGACAACGGGAACCCAGATAGCGGTCGATAACTACTTCGAAGGCGGCAACTTCTTCAAACACGACGGTTACTACTATTTTTTCGCTTCGGTCGCCGGCTGCTGTGACGGCCCGCTGAGCGGTTACAGTGTGCGCGTCGGCCGCGCAAAAACGCCGCTCGGGCCATTTCTCGACCAGAACGGCGTCAGCATGACCAGCTTCAATCCAGGCGGCAACATCCCGATCGCGGCAAACGGAAACCGCTGGGTCGGTCCCGGAGGCAACGTCGTCTTCACCGACGATGCCGGACAGGATTACATGCTGTATCACGCGGTGGACCGGAACGCGCCCTACTTCGACGGCTTTCCGGGAGCGACGCGGCGCCCGGCTCTGATCGATCCTCTCGTGTGGGTCGACGGCTGGCCCGAGGTACGCGGAGGCTTGTGGGCCTCAGCCGATGCCCAGCCTGCCCCGGCAGCGCAGCCCGGGGAGAGCAATGCATACGTTCCGGCAGCATCCGATACCACCGACGAGCCGGGTACCCCCATCAAAACACTCTCTGACGACTTCAACAAAACAACACTATCCCCGCAGTGGCACTTCATCCATCCCTCGGCCAATAACACGTATAAGTTGACCGGAAGCGAATACGAAGTACTGACGCAGGGGCCTGACGAAAACAGCAACCCAGCCATGGTGTCGATCCTGGGTGAACCGGTGCCGTCTTCCGGTAACTGGATGGTCGAGACAAAAGTTACGACGAATGTGCCGCTGGACGACTCCTGCTGCTTCAATTTCGCGCAGGGCGCCCTGTTCATTTACGGTAATGATGGAAACAGCATCAAGCTCGATGCTTTTCCGGATTACGACACACGCCAAACTGAGTTCGGCAAGCAGATCAATCCGGTCCCGGCAAACTATCCAACTTACGATCATCAGGCAGTCGGCCCGATCGGCACGACCACCTGGCTACGCATCGTGCGGCGCGGTAACGGCGACGCGGGCGAGCTCTACACCGCTTACACCTCGCCGGACGGGATTCTCTGGACGAAAGGAGGAACCTGGCAGCACACTCTCGGGTCCAGCGCCCTCATCGGCATTTCAGCTCAGAATACGGCCGGCTTCACAGTCGACTTTGACTATGTGCATGTATCCCGCTTGCAGTAGAGCAGTAGATGGGCGAATCAATCAATCCACGGTCGAACGGATAACTACAGCACTGGCAGGCGGAACAATGATTTCGCCTTCCAGTACCGGCTCGGCTTTGCCTGCGCTCCATGCGCCGTTCGCGCGCACGGCACCGCTACCGAAGGTAAGTCCGGCCGTACTATCGAGAGACGGTCCGCTCAATCGCAGTGCTGATGCATGACGCAGCTGCAGCTCCTCAACTGACACACGCGCAGTCCGGTCCGCTGTTTTGTTGATAAGAACAACGTTACGCACCCGCTCGCCTGCCCCAAGCACATATGCGGTCAGGTTGATAGCACCAGGCAAAGCCTCAACTGCCAGAACATTCGAGGCGTCCCTGGTCGATGTCGCAAACGCAAGCATCCCGTAGTATGGGGTGCCCCCGGTGTTGTGTCCGGCGCCATCATCCTGGATCGGCGAGTATGAACTAACAAACCCGAGCTGATTGACCCCGGTCTCAATGTTTACCCCGGCGCACCCGTACTGCGCGAGCAGAAGCATGTAGTCGAGCGTCCAGAGCGCGCCGGCCAGCGTGTTGCTGACCCCGGGACGTCCGCCGCCGGAGAATGAGTTGGTCTCGCACATACGCCAGGGGATACCGCTCGCGACAGATGCCGCTCGCAGCCGTTGCAGCCTGAGCTGCAGATCAGGGTCAGCCGCCATCAGTTGGTCCCGGCTTCCCTGCTTCTGGTCTCCGCGATAGTAGTGCGTGGTCAGCAGCTGGACCTCGCCGTGAGCGTCGGCAGCCATGCGCTCCACCCACTCGACCGACGAGGCCGTATCGGGTGCGGCAAAGCGCAGGTCCGGAACGGCTGCGAGGATCGCGCTTCGCCAGCGGTCGTACTCCGCGCGATAGTCTTGGTAGCGGTACGGAGGCGGCCGCAGCGGTGCCTTGCCTCGGCTGTAGTTTTCCACCTCGTTGCCAAGCTCGATCGCCAACAGCCGCGGCCCCAGGATTTGCGCAACATCCTTCGCCTCGGCAATCGCTTCATCCAGTGTGCCGCGCCCGAAGTTTACGCTCCAGATGGCAGACCAGCCGGTCGCGTTTAGAAAGCCGCGAAGCTGCTCGAGGCTGGCGCGCGTGACTACTGTGTCCTTCGGCTGCGTGACTACTTCGCCATCAGCGGAGTAGCTGGTAAAGTCCGCTACGATGCCGCCAAAGCGCATCACGCCTGTTGCTCCCAAACCGCGCACAAGCCGCACATACGGTGCGTTCTGCGCGCTGAGCAACCCGAGCCGCGCAGCAGACGACATCTCGTAGCCAAGCCCGACGAAGTTCTTCGGGATAACAGCGAGCGGCTTGCCTGGCAGGACACGGAGCGTGCAGGTCACCTCGCCTGGCGCGAAGGCGTGTGCCCTTCGCGTGAGTGCCGCCGTGGCGGAGAGCGCAGCGACGGATCGCAAGAGCGTACGGCGAGTCAGCACGATAAAACTCCCTCCTGAAAACAACGGTTGCAGTGTACATGCCTCGGGGCACGCTCTTCCCCGGGGGGCGGTAGCAAAGCGCGGCGCAAGAGTGTAGCGCATCGGCGGTACGGCGCGACATGGGATGTTTGGGCGTATTGCCTGCTTAATTTACACCCTATGCTTGCGGTCGCTTCAGGTTACACGGAGGTGACCTCGCATGAACCGACCATTGGCTTGGGGATTTGTAGGCTTTTTAGGCTTTGCGCTGTGTGGCGCTGCAGCACATGCATCGCAAATGACGGTGGACCTGGCAAAGCCGGGGGCGCCCTTGAAGAAGGGCGGTCTGGGCACGCTGTTCGGCATCACGACGATAGCGGGCGGCACACCGGCAAACCATGTCGATGGAACAATTCTGCACATCACGGCGTCGCAGGGGCTGGCCAGCCAGAACGGGTCGAACCCTTACTCGACCGACTCGATTGCCCCGCTGATTCGCGGTAAAGGCATCGGGCTGATGTGCCGTTTGAACGATCTGCTGCCGGGCTTTCCGTACACGTGGCTCGGCCTGGCGATGTGGGACAGCGATGTGAAGGCGGCGATCCAGGACATTACGGCGAACTACCCGGATGTGGTGTACGGCGTGGAGGTTTTGAACGAGCCGGACCAGCAGCTGAACAACACCGCATTCAACACGGACCCGCTGGTGCAGGGCTCGACCTACAACGATCGGATTAACTGGCTCTGGACGCACACCGTGCAGGAGATTCGAGCGATTAACCCTGCCCTGAAGCTGATGGGGCCGAACTACCTGAGTTATCTGCCGAACAGCGGCGTCGCCGCGGATCAGGCGAAAATGCAGGCATTTCTGCAGAACGCCATCGCAACCGGAACCTCGCTTGACATTATCGGCTGGCACAGCCTGCTGACCAACGAGCCCGCGGACATCGGCAAGAGCCTTACCGCGTACCGGCAGCTTGAGAGCCAGCTCTCGGTTCCGCATGCGCCGCTGCCTGTCAGCATCGACGAGTACGGAGTAAATGACGGCACGTTTGAAGGTGTGCCGGGCCATGTGGTGCAGTACTGGGCCGAGATGGAGCGCGACGGCATCGACTTTGGCGGTGAAGGTGTCTACACCAACTACAGCCAGCTGGGAAACACCCTGCGCTACCCGTGGCAGACCGGGCAGAAGACCATGAAGCCGAATGGCGGCTGGTACATGCTGCGCTGGTACCACGACATGCAGGGTGTAAGTGTGCCGGTAAGCCCCGCGAGCACACGCTACGACCAGGCCTATGACGGCGTGGCGAGCTGGGATGCGTCGCACAAGATGGTAACGCTGATCTTCGGCGGCTCGGATGACGATGCGGACATCACCTTTAACGGCCTGGGCGCTCTGGGTCTCGGCGGCAAGGTGCGCGTACGCCTGGAGAGTACGGTTTGGACGGTCGATCCGTACCAGAGCGACACGACGGTAGAGCGCGGAGGCGACCCGGAGACCGGCACCTATAGCATTTTTGACGAGCAGATGCCGGTTTCAGGCGGCAGCCTTACGATTCCGGTGCACAAAATCAGCAAAGCAAACGGCTACCGCATTGTGATTACCGCTGCCGCGCCCGCGGACACCTATCCGACAAAGTACGAAGCCGAGGCCGCGACACTGAAAGACGCAAGCGTGGTAAGCAGCGAGCCCCTGGCTTCAGGCCAGGAATATGTGGGCCCGCTGAGTAAAAGCGACAGCCTCATCACCTTCAAGGTAAGTGCTAAAAAGCGAGGTATTTATCGCATGAATCTGCGCTACGCGAACAAGGGAGATGACCCGGCGACGCAGACCGTAATGGTGAACGGCAAGCAGCAGGGTGAGGTAAGTTATGTACCGACGGAGGGTGGCCCGCAAAAGGAGTGGGCGTTTACCTACAAACGTGTGGCGCTCGAAGCAGGCACCAATACGATCACGCTGAAACGGCTGGACGGCGCGGCGGCGCTGGACTATATCGATGTCCGCATGGATACGCACCGCTACCAGGCTGCATATGCGTTTCTGAACGGCGCCACCGCTAGACCGTTCTTCGAGCAGTACATCACGAATGACTTTGTTGGCGCGATCAACAATGTCGGCAGTTATGTGGAGTACTCGATCGACGCACCTATGGACGGAACGTACAACCTGAACATCGCGTACGCCAATAACATTGCCGGCACGGACAGCGTAAATGACCTGTCGGTGAACGGCGCCAGCCAGGGCTCCGCGATCCTGCCGCCTACTAACGGCTGGCTTGGCGACCCGCACGATCCGCGTGAGTTTGAGCAGGTTGTCACTGTGCCGGTGACACTGGCAGCGGGGCGAAACGTGGTGCGGCTGCAGAAGGTAGCCGGCTACGCGGAGGAGGATTACGTGACACTGACCCTGCAGTAAGCCATGCCAGGCGCAGGCAGGATGAGCACCCTGCCCGCGAACAGACAAGGCCCGGCAGAAAGGCATAGGCCGATCTACCTATTCCTCATCGTTGGCAAAGCTTGGTGTACTGCCACGAGTTGATAAAAGCGGCTTGAACACTTGCAGGATTTTTTTTCTGAGGGGGCAGCAAAGATGGAGAAGTATCGGGGACGGGTAGCCGTTGTAGCGGTCGCACTCCTGGCCGCAGGTTCAGCAGCACTGGCGCAGGCGACTCGCGGCAGTATCGCCGGCACGGTTGTGGACACGTCCGGAGCGGTTATTTCCGGGGCGACGATCACGGCCAAAAACACGGGCACGGGTTCGAGCGCCACGGCGACCACGAACGGGGCAGGCGGGTTTACGCTGCAGCAGCTGGAGCTGGGTCAGTACGACGTGACGGTTGCGGCCAAAGGGTTCCAAAGCGAGACCTCGACCGGGGTCGCGGTCACGATCAGCAACGTGTCCGCGCTTAACCTGACGCTTCAGCCTGGTTCAGCCGGCGAGAGCGTCACCGTAAATGCATCGGCCGCCGGTGTGCAGACGCAGAGCTCCGACATCGGCACCACCATCACCGACAGGGTAGCTGAGACGCTGCCGCTAGCCCTTGGAAGCTCGGAGATGCGCTCACCCTACTCGTTCATCTTTACCGCGCCGGGCACGGTTGGGCCGGGTACCGCGGGGCAGGGCAATTTCGGTTTCAACCAGGCGGGCTCGTACCAGACGAAGCTGACTGGCGGACAGAACTTCGGCGACGAGGTCCTGCTGGACGGGATCAGCACTTATCGCCAGGCGAGCGGCGAAACCTTCGACCAGGTCTCCCCTTCGACCGAAGCACTGACGCAGTTCCGCTTCGAGGCCTCGACGCTGCAGGCGGAGTACGGCCGCACCAGCGGCGGGCTGACCGCGTTCAACACCAAGGGCGGCACGAATGAGTTCCATGGCAGCGCCTACGAGATTTTCCAAAATGTGGTGCTGGATGCGAACAACTGGTTCAATAATGCGTACCTTTCTACGTGCGCTCCCGGCGATGCTCTCTGCCGCACCAAGTACCAGCGCCCGCTGAACAACGAGAATGACTTCGGCGTGACGCTGGGCGGCCCGGTCTGGATCCCGAAAGTGATTGACCTGAGGAACAAACTATTTTTCTTCTTCTCATGGGAGCAGTACCGCAAGGGGCAGGGCAGCAACACGACGAGCAGCGTACCGGTCCAAGCGTGGAGGAACGGCGACTTTTCAAACCTGCTGGGCGCGCCGGTCACGACAGGCGGAGCGAATCCGCAACCCATCGTCAACCCGTGTACCGGCCAGCAGTTCCTGACCGGGCAAATCTTCGATCCTTCGACGACCCAGAGCATCGGCGGTGTGCTTTGCCGTACGCCGTTCGTCGGCAACGTCATTCCCTCGACCCGGTTCAGCAAGGTAGCCACCAATGTAATTGGCTCCATTCCGCTGCCTAACTCGGGCGCGGGCAATACCAACAACTACACCTACACCGACAGCGAGCCCATCGTGCAGACCAATGAGACGATGCGCTTCGACTGGAACGCGACCGACAACAGCCGCTATTTCTTCTCCTACTCGTCGCGTTACAACGTCAACCCTGCGGGAGCGCGCAGCTTCGCCGGGCCGGCCGATCCGGGGCTGAGCCTGCAGATTCAACCCATCCACTTCTTCCGCGGCGGCTTCGATCACACCTTCAGCCCGACCCTTTTGAATCACTTCGTCGCCGGCGTTTCGCGCCAGCTTACCAACCAGGAATCGGAAGCCGTGCTGTCCGGCTTCAACCCGCTGAGCCTCGGGGTGACCAACGTCCAGGGTGCCGGCTTCCCACAGTTCAGCGGCACGGGGCTTACGAACTTCGGCCAGAGCACGACCAACAACCAGAAGGACTCGAGCGGGCAGGTGACCGATCAGGTTGACCTGCAGCATGGGCGTCACTCTTTTGTGTTCGGCATCGATTACCGCTATGACACGTATGCCGATGTCGACCCGTCGCAGGAGCCGGGGCAGTTCAACTTCTCAGGCGCGCAGACCGCGGGTGAGAACGGGAGCAGCAACGGCAATCTGCTGACCGGTAATGGATTCGCGAGCTTCCTGCTGGGGCAGACCAGCGGCGGACGGGAAGATGTTCCCTCGTTCATCTCGCTCTGGGTGCAGCACTACGGCGCCGTATATGCGCAGGATACGTACCAGGCGAGCAGGAGCCTGACCATCAACGCCGGGCTGCGCTGGGACATCGATCCGCCGCGCTACTCGCGGCAGGGCCGCCAGAACAACTTCAGCCCCACGGCGGTCAATACGGGCGTAAAGGGTACCGGCAATCTCGGAGCGCTGGTGTTTGCAGGCAGCGGACCCGGGCGCAATGGCGACCGTACGGAAACCTGGGCGGATGTGGAGTACAAGGATTTCGCGCCGCGCGTGGGGTTCGCCTACTCACCCCCGTCGCTCGACAACAAGACAGCAATTCGGGGCGGTTATGGTATTTACTACGCGCCGCTGATCGCCGCCGATTACGGCAACGGTCCCAACGTGACCGGCTTCAGCGCGGTGGGCCAGCCGACCTCGATCAATGGTTTCGATCCCGCGTTCCAGGTCGATAGCGGCTTTCCGGCGTTTGCACCCGCACCCAATGTTGACCCCAGCCAGCAGAACTTTACCGGCGGCGGCGTGAACTGGATCCAGAAGGGCGACGGACGCCCCGGCATGATCCAGAACTGGAGCCTCCAGCTCCAGCAGGAGATCGCGAAAGATCTTATCTTTACGCTCGGCTATGTCGGGCAGCACTCCACGCGGCTGAATGCAAACTTGCGCAATCCAAACAACATTCCGGTCTCGGCGTTCGCACTCGGCACTCTGCTCAACACCCGGTACAGTGCACTGCCCGCGGCCTTACAGGCGAAGTATCCTGCGCCTTACCCTACGTTCAACACGGGCAATTCTCTCGCGCAGGTATTCCGGCCCTTCCCGCAGTACAACGAGATTGGCGGGACCGGTTTTGACACGGTGTATGCGGCGCTGGGGCAGGCCAGCTACAACTCGCTGCAGGCGACGCTGCAGCGGCAGTTCAGCCAGGGGCTGCACCTGCAGCTCTCCTACACCTGGTCGAAAACGATTACCAATGCCGACAGCGCCATTCCTTTCCAGGGCGCTTCCGGCACCGGCGGCAACTTCCAGAACCCCTTCAACCTTAAAGGGGAAAAGGGCCTCAGCATCCAGGATGTGCCGCAGAACTTCGTCGCGAGCTTTATCTATGAGCTGCCATTCGGCCAGGGCAAGCGCTTCCTCGGTAATGTTGGTCACCTGACAAACGAGGCAATCGGCGGCTGGCAGGTTGCGGGCATCCTGCGCTATCACACCGGCCAGCCGCTCAACGGGGTCTGCGCAGGCGGCATTCCGGGCTGGGATAACTGCATCCGCTTCAACTATGCGGGCGACCAGCGCAATCTCGTCAATCCCGCAGCCAAGCATGGGCACTTCAACCCATTCCTCGGGCAGGATCGGTACCTGGTCGGCTCCATTCCTCTGAACGCGAACGGGACCGTCAACACGTCCGCGCACGTGACCGGAACACCGTTTACCGACCCCAATGCCAACCAGGGCCCCAACATCGCCTACCAGTTCGGCAATGAGCCCAAGGTGATCGACGCCCGCATTCCGAACTACTACCAGGAGGACATCAGCTTCATCAAGCACTTCCCGATTCGTGAAAACATCAATGCGGAGCTGCGCGGCGAGCTCTTCAACATCTTTAACCGGCACGTGTTTGGCGGCCCGAATGATGACAGCCCTTACGATTCGGCTAACTACGGCTACATCAATGGGACGCAGGACGCACCACGCGTGGCCCAGTTTCAGCTTCGCGTGAACTACTGATAACAAGCCGGACAGGCCCTCACCACATCCGAATCGCAAAAGGGGCGAGAACATATATATGAACCGCCGAGAGCTGCTGTACGGTGCGGCGAGCCTTTCACTCGCCGCTGCGACGCCCAACCTGATCGCGCAGGTAGCGCAGCCTGTGAATGAGCGCGAGAAAGCGCCGCTACGCCTGCAAACCTTCAACTATCGCAACGTGCGGCTGCTGCCGAGCCGCTTCGCCGACCAGGCGTCCGCGGCCCGCGAGCGCTACTTTAACCTGTCGAGCGACAGCATCCTGAAAGGCTTTCGACGCGAGGCCGGCTTGCCGGCGCCGGGCGACGACCTGAAAGGCTGGTCGAAGCACAACTCAGGGGCGACGTTCGGCCAATGGGTGAGCGGCATGGCGCGGTTAAGCTGTGCCACCGGCGACATCGACCTGCAGCAAAAAGCAGTCGGGCTGGTGGAAGAGTGGGCCAAAACCATTGGCCCGGACGGGAACTGCCGCATGGGCACGTATGCACTCGAAAAAACCATGTGCGGCCTCGTGGACGCGTCGCTCTATGCCGGCTATCCGCAGGCGATGGTGCCGCTTGCGCGCATAACCGGTTGGGCTTCAGGCAGGTTCGATCGCTCGCGCAGCCCGGCCACACCGACGGACCGGGACGGCCGTCGACCGCACGGGACACTTGAGTGGTACACGCTGACTGAGAACAGCTACCGCGCCTACCAGGCTTCGGGCAATCCGCTGTTTCGCGACTTCGGCGCTCTGTGGCTGTACCCCACGTACTGGGACAAGTTCGAGAACAGCACGGCGCCCGCGGGCGCTGAGTTTCTGCACTCGTACAGCCACATCAACACTTTCTGCGGAGCGGCCATGTCGTATGCCGTCACCGGCGATCCGCGCTACCTAAAGATTTTGCGCAATGCCTACAGCTATGCAACGGAAACGCAGGCCTACGCCAGCGGGGGCTACGGCCCGGGCGAGTGGAGCGTGCCCGCGGACGGCACGCTGGGCCGCGCGCTTGAGACGCGAAGCGACAGCGCTGAAATCCCCTGCGGGTCCTGGGCCGGCTTCAAAATATCGAAGTACCTGCTCACCTTTACTGGTGAAGCCCGTTACGGCGACTGGATCGAGAAGCTCTTCTACAACGGCATTGGTGCGGCGCTGCCGGTGCAGGCCGACGGCACCGCGTACTACTATGCCGACTACAGGCTCGACGTGGCGACCAAGCTCTACTTCTGGGACGAGTGGCCGTGCTGCTCAGGTACTTATATCCAGGATGTCGCCGACTATCACGACTTGATTTACCTGCACGACAGCAGTGATTTGTACGTAAACCTGCTGCTTGCCTCGGAGGTGCGCTGGCAGCGGC
The DNA here is from genome assembly GCA_965276625.1 of Acidobacteriaceae bacterium. Taxonomy (GTDB): domain Bacteria; phylum Acidobacteriota; class Terriglobia; order Terriglobales; family Acidobacteriaceae; genus EB88. The sequence continues at coordinate 416,307 of CBDIBB010000001.1, read as the reverse complement.
CCGGAGGCAGTATCACCGTGCGCCAGGACACCAGCTTCCCGGAAGAGAACACGACACGCTTTACCGTGACGCCGGAGCGCCCCGTGGAGTTCGCGCTCAAGCTTCGCATCCCCAGCTGGGCGCGCTCGGTTACGATGCGCGTCAACGGAACGCCCATCCCTGCCTCAGCTCAGCCGAACCAGTGGGCCGAGGTGCGGCGCACCTGGAACCCCGGCGATGTGCTCGCGGTCGAGCTCGACATGTCGATTTATGCGGTCCCGGTCGACAGCCAGCACCCGCACCGTGCCGCAATCAAGTATGGACCGGTGCTGCTTGCACAGGACGCCGAGTTCAGCTATCCGCTGGCATTCGAGGGCGGCAGCGATGATATCGCGAGCCGCTTTACCCAGACGGGTCCGGGCCTGGTGTTCAAGGTCAATGACCGGGTGCAGCAGTTCCAGCCGCCGGGCAGGTTTCGGCCGTTGTACACGGTGGGTGAGCGCGTACCGCATCGCGTATACTTCGACCTCGATGCGCCGCGTTTTCTCTAAGTGCGCCCTGTGTTTGCTCGCGCTGTGCATCGCCTGCAGCCCGGGGCCGCCCCAGCACCCGCGCATCGCGGTGATCGTTGAGACCGGCGGCGAAACCTACTGGGTCGACTACGAGCATGCCATCGCGCGCCAGGCGGCGGCTTACGGTTACAGTGTCAGCTTTGCCGCCCCGCAGTCCGAGATGGACTACAAGACGCAGGCCGACATGCTGCGGCAGGCGATTGACCGCAACCCGAACGGCATCATCGTTACCCCGCAGCACCAGCTGGTGTTGACCTCGCTGCTGCGTCTCGCGCATCAGCAAGGCATCGCGGTTGTGGTCTCCGGGATGAGCGTCGCCATGCCGCAGAACCAGTACACCGCCGCTATTGTGTGGAACAACGCGCAGATGGGGATTCTCGCCGCCGACCGCGTCATTGCGTTGCTGCACGGCGCCGGAGACGCGGTGGTCGTCGGCGTAAGCCCCACCCTGCAGGCCACCAGCGAGCGTGAGCACGCTTTTGAACAGGAGCTGCGGGTACACTCGTCCATCCATGTAGCCACGACCAAGTATGGTCTTTCCGACTGGGCGCGCAGCCGCCAGGCCACGCTCGATGCTCTACACGATGCGCCGCCGGACCACCCGGTGCGCGCTATTTTTGCTTCGGATGAGTTCGCCACCATCGGCGCCATGTCCGCTGTCCGCGGCATGGCGCATCGGCCCGTGCTGGTCGGGGTGGGGCAGGAGCAGGACACCATGAACGCGCTGCACGACGGCGCTATCGATGCGCTGCTGGTCTCCTCGCCGGTCAAGCTGGGTGAGGATGCGGTTGAAACCATGCACGCGGCATTGCAGCACCGTCCGTATGCAGCGCAGCAGGTTGAACAGGTCTCACTTGTCGACCGCACTACGTTAGCCCGCGGTAATGTGCAGCATGCGCCATGAAGCCTTTGCATAGTAGACCCGCATGCCGATGCTGCCCGACTGCCGGCAGTGCGGATCGGTGTAGCGCAGTGTCGTGGCCGCGCCGCCGCGCGCGGGCGCGGCGGAAAGAACAAAGGTGCAACCCTGCGCGCTTACCTGCAACGTGTACCACGCTCCATCCACCAGCGGCTCAGCCATGGAAGCGGTAAGCAGCTGGTGCCATTCCTGGTCGACCCGGCCGAAGACCAGGTGATGATCGCTTGCGCGAATGCCGGTATAGTACCCGTCGTAGGAGTCGACCCCGATATGCGGATTACTGACCCGGAACAACACGCCCGCATCGCCGTAAATGGTATCGGGATACAGGTCGCGCATCTGCATCTGCACCGACAGCCGAAAATTGGAGTAGGTATCGTTCCGCGAGAGAGCCATGTCGCCACGGCCGTTGCGCACGGCCTCCAGCATGTTGTTCTGGCTGCTCCAGCTGCCGCCGTAGAACGTCCACGATCCAAGACTGTCGCAGGCAGGCGCCGAGGTGTCCCGGTGTTGGCACGCGCTCAGTGCGAAGGCGACAATGGTAGCGGCCGTCGCCAGGGCAACCAGCGAAGCACGGCGAACATTTACCGGAAAGGGAGAAGGGCGCATGCGAACTCAGTGGACCAGTAGCCAGCGGCGAATCTGCTCCGGCAGGATGCCGGCAATCGCGACTGTCACGGTGATTGTACTGGTGTTGGGCAGCTATGCAATACGCTCGTGTCGCGCTGAAGGCGTGACGCCGCGCCCCCCTGCTCTGCGCGCTATCGACTCCATTGCCGACGCAGCCGGCGGCCCGATGAAGGTTCGCGGCGCCGTCACCCTGGCTGGTCCACGCTCAATCGTCATCCAGGATGAGTCGGGCGCCCTGGAAGTTCGGCCCGCGGTGGGAAGCGATGCTGTTTCTATGGGTGATGAGGTGGAAGTTTTCGGCACCGCCGAGCCCGGCCAGCATCCGCTGATGAAAGGCGCCGTTACAAGATTGTGGAGCGGCTCCGCGCCGCTGCCGGTCATGATCACACCGGATGCTGCCGCGGACGGCCGCAACGAGCTTACGCTCGTCAGCATCAGCGGGCACTTGGTCGAAGCGAAACACCAGGCCAACGGCTCGCTCGAGCTCACGATGCAGGGCGAGCACCAGTTTTTTACCGCGTACCTGCGCCAGGCCGATGTCACCAACGAGCAGTGGCCTGAGAATGGGCTGCTGCGTCACGCGCTTGACCCACGGTCGACGCTCGCGCTGACCGGCATCCTCGACGCCGTGCAACCTTCCACAAGCGCGCAGGGTACGTTCACGCTCGTTTTACGCTCTTCCGGCGATATTGTTCGCATGGCCGGCCCGCCGTGGTGGACACCGCTGCATATCACCGGACTCTGCTTCGCGTTCGCAGCCCTGGTGCTGCTCGCAGCCGCGCTGCATGTGCGGGGGCTGCGCCTGCGCTTTCGCGCTGTGACTGAAGAGCGGCTGAGGATCGCGCGCGACCTGCACGATACAACGGCACAAGGTTATGCCGGCATCGCGCTGCACCTACAGGCAGCGACACACACCCTTCCCTGCGATGCCGACGCAGCCCGGCAGCACCTTGACACGGCGCTCACCATGGTGCGGCATAGCCGCGGCGAATCGCACCGCTCTATCCAGATGCTGCGGTCACTCGCGGTGGGCAACAGCCTGGCAACCATGTTGAAGCAGGCCGCGCGACAGGCAGGCGAAGGCGCATCCGTGAGGATCGAGGTTGTCGTGCAGGGGCAGGAGCCGGACCTGCCCTACGACGTTGCCATCCACCTTTACCGCATCGGGCAGGAAGCTATCGCCAATGCCGTGCAGCATGCTTCAGCCAGCGCCATCAGCCTCCTGCTGAACTTTCGCGGCCCGGAGATTGCATTGTCAGTAAGTGATGATGGCTGCGGGTTCGACACCACGAAGATAGCCGCGAACAGCGAGCACTTTGGACTGACCGGCATGCAGGAGCGGGTAGAAGGCTTGCGCGGCCACTTTCATGTCCACTCCTCCGCGCAGGGCAGCGTCGTTTCCATCGCCATCCCGCTCGCCACTTTCGCCAGGCCGCGCCTCGGGAAGGTTTCGCTATGACTCATCGAGCCGAGCCCGCCGGCATCCGCGGTACGGAACCGGTCCGCGTGGCGATCGCCGACGATCATCTCGTGTTCCGTCTCGGCATCCGGAGCCTTCTCTCCGCGGAGTCCGGCGTCGTCGTCGTGGGCGAAGCAGCCACCAGCGATCGGGCCATCGAACTGTATCGCGAAGTGCTGCCGGATGTGCTCCTGCTGGACCTGCGCCTGCCGAGAGGCGGCGGTATCGAGGTCGTCGAACGCGTCCGCGCTTTTGCCCCGGAAGCCCGCATCCTCATCCTGACCAGTTACGAAGTGGAAGAAGAAATCTTTCGCGTCCTGCGCGCCGGCGCCCGCGGCTACGCGCTCAAGGACATTGACCGGGACAAGCTGCTTGAGGCGCTGCACAGCGTGCACGAAGGCAAATCCTGGCTCGTCCCATCGATCGCGGCACGCATGCGCGAGCGGGCCCAGCGCCCCCAGCTTACCGAGCGGGAAGCCGACGTGCTGCGGCTGATCGGCCGAGGCCTGACCAACCGCGAGGTCGCCTCAGTGCTGCGCATCGCCGAAAGCACGGTGAAAAACCACATGAACAATCTCATGGCGAAACTCGATGTATCCGATCGCACCGAGGCCGTATCGTATGCGATTGCGCGCGGCATTATCGCGATGGATGAGTTGTGAGCAGCGCAGTGCCGGCAGCTAAAAGGCCTGCTCAGCGCTGACGCGCAGGATGTCCGCCGGAGCTCTGCCGGCTCCATAGGAAAACAGCGCGATGCCAACATAGGCGACAAGCGGAACAGCATAGGACAATGCGATACTGTGCGCCTGCTCAGAGATATAACCCATCAACGGCGTAAGCACCGCGCCACCGATGATCGCCATGACGAGCAGCGAGCCGCCAATCTTGGTGTTAGGCCCAAGGCCCCGCAGGCCCAGCGCAAAGATGGTTGGAAACATAACGGACATGAAGAAGCTGGTGATAAAGATCGCCCACAGACCCACCCACCCCGGCAGCACGATCGCGATGCCGACCAGGAAGATATTGCAGATGCTGTAAAGACACATGAGCTTCGCCGGCGCTACCGTCTGCATCAGCTTTGCGGATGAGAAACGGCCGAGCGCGAAACTAGCAAGCGTGCCGGTAAGAAAAACGCCGCCAAGCCTCTGCGTCTGGTGCACATAGGTTTGCGCGTACTGGATAAAGTAGCTCCACGTACCAACCTGCGCGCCGATGTACATGAACTGTGCCGCGACAGCAAACAGAAACAGCCGATGCCTGAGCAGTTGAGCGAAGCTGCCACGCTGCCCCGGTTCATCCATCTCGACGGGCAGCGCCGGAAAGCGCATAAACGCAAACACAAGCGCGAGGGTGAACGCGACGACAGCGAGCGCCATGTAAGGACTTACGACACGCAGCGTTTCAGAGTGCAGGGACGCCTCATACGTATGCGCTGCCTTGCTGTGCGCGATGTCTGCGGGCGACATCTCAATGCCGGAGAAGATAAACAGCGTACCCAGCAAAACGCCGATGATGGATCCGAGTGGATTGAAAGCCTGCGCTATGTTGAGGCGGCGCTCCGCATTTTCAGCGGAGCCCAGCTGCGCGATGAACGGGTTGGATGACGTTTCAAGAAATGCCAGCCCGCCGGCCATGACAAACAGCGCTGCCAGGAAGAAGCCGTACTGCCGGGCCAGCGACGCCGGCCAGAACAGAAGAGCGCCGCAGCCGAAGAGCAGCAGGCCTACGATCATGCCGGCCTTGTACCCGGCCCTGCGCATCAGCAACGCCGCAGGCACCGCCAGCAGGAAGTAGCCAAGGTAAAACGCCGACTGCACCAGCCCGGCTTCGACACGGGTGATGGTGAACGACTTCATGAACTGCGCGATGAGCACGTCATTGAGGTTGTTCGGGATGCCCCAGAGAAAGAAGAGCGAGGTGACCAGTACGAACGGCCCGCGCTGACCGGGAGCGATGAGAGGGCGCGTGGCCGGCGAGCTGTGATGCGGGGCAGAGCCGACGGTCGAGGCGCGCAGCATGAGACTCCAGGTGGAGTAGAGGGCCTTGTGGCCAGAGAGCCGAACGGTGTACCGGCCGGCGGACATAAGCTCGTGCAGGAGTTGGATAGGAAGGCCTACGACCACTCTTTGATACGCAAAGTACGCTTTAATCCAAGCCATACGCAAGGACAAGCAGCACTCGGAACACAACGTTTTCCAATTCTCCTGTTACCGCCGCTTTCTGCATCCAAGTGCAACAGGCTGCCGGTAGTCCTTTTTTCATCCTCCCTTCAAAGGATATACAGGAGGTTACCCGGTAGATATGGGGGTGCAAGATGTCGTCACCAGGACAAGGTCTCAAAGCGCCTCAAGGGATCAAGGTTCTTTTCGCTGACAATACGCCTGAAGGGGTTATCGTCACTTTTTCCGACGGGCTTACCGCGCTCTACCAGCCGCATTTTCTATAGAAACGCGAGAAAACGACCACAATATGCCTCTGTTGCTCCTCGACCTTGATGCAGTTCGCAAGCAGGATTTCGGGGGAGTCTGAGCCAGTCCCGTCAGGAACAACTCACGAGTGATACGTTGCCATGCCAGGTGCCCTGCGCTTCATTCAGTACCTATTTGACCCGGCGCAGGGCGCGCGCAACCATCTGGTTGCGCGCTGGCTTTTTCTCCGCTCGCTCGGCGCCATCTTCTTCTCGGCATTTTTCGCCCTGCTGTTCCAAGTGCGCGGACTGGTCGGGCCCGAAGGTGTTCTGCCGGCGCGGGACTTCCTCAGCGCGGTACGCAGCCTCGGTATCCTGCGCTTCTGGTACGCGCCTTCGCTGTACTGGATTTCCAGCAGCGACCATGCCCTGCTGATCTTCTGCTGGGCAGGGCTCGTTGCTTCACTGCTGCTGCTCTTCAACATCTGGCCTCGCATTGCGCTGCTCATCTGCTTTCTTTGCTTCCTGTCTTTCGTTACTACGGCGCAGGATTTTTCAAGCTACCAGTCGGATGGCATGCTGCTCGAGGCAGGTTTCCTATCTCTTTTTCTTGTTCCATCAGGCTTGCGGCCCGGCCTTGCCGCAACGCAGCCGCCGATGCGTGCGGCATTGCTTCTGTTGTTGTGGGAGTGGTTCCGTATCTACTTTCAGTCGGGCGTCGTAAAGCTGGAGAGTGGCGACCCCACCTGGCACAACCTTACCGCGATGTACGAGTACTACCAGAATGGTCCGCTGCCTACCTGGATCGGCTGGTACCTGCAGCACCTGCCGCACTGGTTCCATATAGCTACCGCGGCGGTTACATTATTGATGGAGCTCTGCCTGGTGTGGCTGGCATTGCTGCCGGGCCGCTGGCGCTTTGCCTGCTTCATCATCGTCACGGTCTGGCAGGTAGGCGTTATTGCCACAGCCAACTATGCGTTTCTCAACTACCTGGTGCTGGTGCTTGCATTTCTTCTGCTGGAGGACCGGCGTTTGCGCCGCCTGCTCCCAGCGCGATGGCGCGAAAGGCTTAGTCCCGACGTTCTGGATCCGGCAGACGAATCAACGACCGGCATCGCTTCCCTGTCGCACCTGCGGATCGGGCTCAGGGCTGTCGTGCTGCTGTGGATTTTCTATGCGACAACCGTGCCGCTTGTGCGGATGTTCTGGCGCGATGCGCCGCTGCCGCTGAAGCCCCTCGCTGTGCTGGAGCCGTTTCGCATTGCGAATCAGTACGGGCTGTTTGCCGTCATGACTCCGCACCGTTACGAGATCGAGTTCCAGGGCTCAAACGACGGCACCACCTGGACACCGTATCCTTTCCGCTACAAGCCGCAGAACATCTATGAACGGCCTCGCATTTACGCGCCGTACCAGCCTCGCTTCGACTGGAACCTGTGGTTCGCCTCGCTCGGCGGATGGCAGGAGTATCAGTTCGTTCCGCGGACTGAAGAACTGCTCCTTGAGAACGACCCTGATGTGCTCGCGCTGTTCGCCGGCAATCCTTTTCAGCACTCGCCGCCTCGGCTGGTACGCGCTGTGCTGTGGCAGTACTGGTTCAGCACCGCGGAGCAGAAACGTACGCAAGGCGTGTGGTGGAGGCGCCAACTGCTGGGAACGTACGCGCCCACGCTGAGTCGCGCAAGTGGCGGCCGCTTTGCCATCGTGGCAGAAGCCTCGCTGAATGGGCCGCCTGAACCCTGACGCTGTCGCCGTTACATCTGTCTCTCGTAGCGGAACGGCCTTTCCCTGGTGCTCCTCCAGAAGTAAGCAAGAATAATGAGGCTCGCGATTGCTGCATAGGCGCACCAGAGAGACGTAAAAGCAAACCGCTTCACCGCCATCACGATCAACAGGATAGTGAGATTCGCAAAGCCGAAGACCACCATCGCTCTTACCTTTGAAAAGAAGAGCGAGCCACAGGTGGCGACCACGTACAGCACGGCGACCGCGATATTGTTTGTCGCGGGATTGATGTACACGATGCTGTTTGCCTTGACATAGACCTGCAAGGGATATGCGGTAAGCGCCCACAGCATGTACAGCGACGTGCCTGCACCCACGATGACGAAGGGCAACATGCGCCGTCGGCACGCGACGCCCGGCTCAAAGAGCAAAACACTAAGGGGCAGCAGGAAAGGCAGCAAACCCTGCGCGTAAAGCACAAAGGCCGCGCCCATGTCATGTGCGACAACGGGTGGGAGATGCCCATCAAGCCCCAGCCAGACAAAACCCTCGATGAACTGGTGGACAGCGAAAAGTGTAGGCACTGCCGCAAACAACAGCTCGCGCCTGTGCTTCACTTTTACCAGCGTGGCGACGCCAAGCGTCGCCAGAACTCCACTGCCTGCAAAATTCGCCGTTGCCGAAAAACACACGCTTCGCCTCGCTCTTTCGCCTCGGGAACAGAGGCTCTACGTCCGCACCAGAAGCGCTTTTTTCAAGCCGTTAGACCTGCTCCGCTGGTGCGGCCGCGATCGTGAACTCGACCGTCTGCGTTCCCAGACGCAGGTGCTTTGCTGTGAGATGCACGGTGCCGGCCTGCTCCCCCGCGCGGACCCACACCGCTCCCGTGCCACCTACCAGCGCGAAAGGATTGTCGCCAATCAGCTCGCCCGGGCCGTCTATCATAAAAACAATTGGATCGTTGGCGGAAGGATGCACGTTGCCGAACTCGTCCGTTACCCGCAGCACCACACGGGTTGAATCCGCGCCATCGGCGACAAGTTCACGGTCATCCGGCAGCAGCTCAAACCTGCTGTCGATCCCGTTGCCGGAGAGCGACCGCGAGATAACCTGCTTCCCATTTATGTAACCGTCTATGCGCAGATCGCCCCAGGCGATGTCGAGCTTTTTGGTATCGAGCGCTCTCATCTCAAGCTGAAAGGGAGGGTAGCGCAGGTGGGCAAACTCTGTCCGATCCGGGTCAAGCTCAGCCACGGGAACCCAAGGGTTCGACTCAATACTGCGCTCTCGCATATAGAACTTCAGGTGATCGCAGTTGCTGCAGACAACCGCGCGCCGAAATCCAACAGCTTCATCGCCTTTGGCCCAGTGGAACGCCGGCTCCAGCACGATCTCTTCTGCTGGGTCGCACTGCGACTTGTAAAACCCTGCGGCAGCCTTGGGCTCGCGGAATATATCTGTAACACCGTGATAGCAGATACGATCGCCTGCGCCAAAGTTGGCATGCGTGTTGTAGTCGAATGCGCACCAGCCGATGCCGCCCGCGTACTGCGGGTTTGAGGCGAGTTGATCGTGAATGCGGGCGTGGCGAAGCGTGTGCTCCCGCTGACGCTCGTCGTCGTCCGTCGTCTTGACAGGGTAGGTGTGGCCAACAAATTCGGTGTTGAGGTAAAGCGGGTGGTTTGGCGCGCGCAGCGGAAAGCCGAAATCGTTAATGGTAAACACGTCTTCAAGCAGCTCGGACTTCTCGAAGTTGCGAATGCCTCCAGTTTGTCGTGTGCTATCAAGCGCATGTGCCAGCGCATTGGTGCGCGTGTAAAAACTGTGATCGTCGTGCGACTCGTTGATGCGAACGCCCCACAGAATAATGGAGGGGTGATTCCAGTCGCGACGAACCATGCGGCCGACATTGTCGATCGCGATCTGCTTCCACGGCTCCGGCCCGATGTGCTGCCAGCCCGGTATCTCCTCGAGCACAAGCAGTCCTATCTCGTCGCAGCAGTCGAGAAAGTGGCGCGACTGCGGGTAATGCGAAGTGCGGACGATGTTGCAGTGCAGGTTGTGGCGCAGGATCTTCGCATCCTGCCGCTGCACGCGTGCCGGCATCGCCTGGCCCACAAACGGAAACGTCTGGTGGCGATCGAGGCCGCGCAGCTTGATGATCTTGCCATTGAGTGAAAACCCGTGGTCGGTAAACATCGCCTCGCGAAAACCGACGCGCCGCATGTCTTCGTCGACAGTTTCGCCATTGCGCTGCAAACGCACATGCACCGTATAGAGCTTCGGCTTGTCCAGCTCCCAGCGCTCCACACCGTTAAGCTTTGTAAGCGAAACAGTATGCCGGGCCGGGTCGCGCGCGGTCTCGATGCTCAGGTGCACAGCTCCGTTGGTGGCAGGGTCAAGCGCGGAGTCAGGGTCTGCAATGGATGAGAGCGTAAGCGGCTGCCTGGCGTGGCCAATCACCTGTTCTCCATCACGCAGTTCAATCTCAAGCGACAACTTCCCTTTCGTCACCCCTGCGATAAAGCAGTCAACGTCGAGCGAAGGGCTGCCGGTAAGCACGTCTTTCGACTTTGCGAAAATGTTATCTAAAAAGATCTCCGGCACGACGCGCAGCGACACTTCGCGGTACAGGCCGCCGAAGGTCATGTAATCGATCTCGTGGCCGAATGGAGGAATATCGTTTCGCTCGGTCGAATCCACCTGCACCACCAGGACATTCTCGGCATCCTTACGCAGGTAAGGCGTCACCTCAAACGAGAACGGCGTGTAACCGCCCTTGTACTCGCCGAGAGCATGCCCATTGATCCACACCGTCGAGGCAGTCATGACCCCTTCGAAATCGACAAAGACGCGTTTGCCTTCAGCGCCGGCGGGGTACCTGAACCGGCGGCGATAAGTCGAGACAAACTCGTACTCGCGATCGTCGAAGTTATGCCACGGCAGCCGCACATTCGTGTGCGGAATCACAATGCGCTCGAACCCGGCGTCGTCAAACCCCGGCGTCTCGGCGCCCTCAACTTTGGCTGCCTTGTAGCGCCAGCCGCGGTTGATCGGCAGCACCGCACGTCCCGCTGCGGGCCCTGGAGCCGCGAGGGCCGAGGTGCCTGGAAGTGAAGCGGCGGCAAGCACCGCTCCTGAAGTTTTGATGAAATCCCGTCTACGCATATGTGGAACTGATTCTAGGCATTCATGGAGGCTTTGTCAGCGCTGAAGCGGAAGACGGCGAAACACGGCCCTTCAGCCGCTACGCCCTCACAGTCGCCGCAGCGATCCTCCGAAGCTCCAGCAGTACGCTCCCAAGCGCAACCGGTTCAGCGTTTTCTGTTCCAAGCGCAAAGTAGAGCTTGCGGTATAGGGCAAACAGCTGGTTGTAAACGGCATGTGCTTCCGGTTGAGGCTGGTAGGTCCGGAAGGCTAGACACAGCTTGTCCTGGGCCGCTTCAATCGATGGAAAAGCTCCCGCGGCGACGAGCGCGAAAATCCCGGAACCGAGGCTGGTCGGTGTGCCATCCGGAACCAGCACCGGCTTGCCCAGCACGTCGGCGTACACCTGGTTCAGCACCAGGTTGTTCTGCGGGATGCCCCCCGCATTAATCACGCGATCCACCGGAACGCCATGCTGGGCCATGCGTTCGAGAATGATGCGCGTGTGGAGAGCCGTGCCCTCGATCGCGGCAAACAGCTCATCCTGCGCGGTGTGGATCAGGTTCCACCCAAGCGTCACGCCGCCGAGCTCGGAGTTGACGAGCACTGTTCGGTCGCCGTTATCCCAGCTCAGGCGCAGCAGGCCGGTCTGCCCGGCGCGGTATTGCTCCAGTCCTTGTGACAAATCGCGCACCTTGGTCCCGGCGCGGCGGGCGATTGCCTCGAAAATGTCGCCGGTAGCCGACAGCCCGGCCTCTACGCCGGTGTAAGCCGGATGTACGCTGCCCGGCACAACGCCGCACACCCCCGGCACCAGCGACGTCTTCTTCTCCATCGCGATAATGCAGGTCGAGGTGCCCACCACGTTGACGACGTCGCCCTCGCGACAGCCTGCGCCGATGGCATCCCAGTGTGCATCAAACGCGCCAACCGGGATGGGGATGCCGGCGCGCAGGCCCATCTGTTCTGCCCATGCAGGTGCAAGCGTTCCCGCGATATGGTCCGAGGTCTCGTAGCTGCCGTCGAACTTTGCGCGAATCCCGTCAAGCAGCGGGTCAAGTTTTGAGAAGAACTCCTGCGGCGGCAGTCCGCCCCACCTCGGGTTCCACAGCCACTTATGGCCCATCGCGCATACGCTGCGCTTCACGGCCTTCGGATCGGTGATGCCCGCGAGCGTCGCCGCAACCATGTCGCAATGTTCAAATGCGGTTGCCAGTTCTCCGCGGCGCCCCGGGTTATGGCGCAGCCAGTGCAGCAGCTTGGCCCAGCCCCACTCATGCGAGTACACGCCGCCGCACCACTCAATCGCCTCGAGCCCTTCAGCATGCGCCAGCGCGGTAATCTGCTGCGCTTCCTGCTTCGCACGATGATCGCACCACAGGTAGTACTCATCGAGAGGCTGCATCGCGCTGTCCACCATCACAACGCTCGATCCGGTGGTGTCGAGCGCGAGCGCCGCTATCTCATCGCCGGGTACGCCGGTCTCAGTCAGCACCTTGCGCGTGGCAGCGGTCAGGGCGTTCATCTGGTCTGTATGCGACTGGGTCGCGAAATCAGGATCGTCGCGTTTCCGGTGCAGCGGGTACTCCGCCGCCGCTGTCCCCAGGCGGCCACGCTCGCTGTTGAGCAGCGTAACCCGCACACTCAGGGTTCCAAAATCCACGCCTGCGACTGTCACGCCTTGCATCCGCGTCTCCCTTGCAAGACCGCCGGCGACGACTCCAGCTCGGGCGGCCTCTCCGCTGATGAGTACATCATCGAAGAAAAAATCACAAATCTTCGCCGGAAAGAATGCTGCAGCCGCCTCGTCACTCGCCTGCTAGCGAAGCTCGATCCGCGTACCTTCCGCCTCCGCCGGCAGCGTCACTCCCCAGCGTCCCTCCACCTGTGTCATAGCCAGCTTTTGCCCGCGCACTGAGGCGCGCCGCTCCCTAGGCGTCCAACCCACCGCTTCCACGCGATACTGGTGCCACCACGGTTTCCAGTTCCCTTCCTGCTTCGCTATCCCAATATCCAGAGAGCCATCCTGGGCGATCGAGCAGGTGAAACGGACCCTCGCGAACTCACCTTTGCGAAAATCGAAGCTGTGGCCATCGTCCGTGTAAACCTCGCCCGCGCACGCTGCGCTTACAGTGGCTGCCGGTGTAAATATTCTAAGTGTCAGCGGCCCGTCCGGTATCTCGGCGGTGCTCTGGGTAAGTGGTGCGATGGGCAGAATCGTGCCGGCGCGTACGTAAACGGGCAAATCCTCCAGCTTTGGCGTAATCATCAATGGCTTTTGCGCCAGCACCTTGTCGCGCTGCTCAAGGTCCAGCGCTTCAGTCGGCCTGTTCCGCGTAAACTGCTCGCCGGTCCAGTAGTCGTACCAAATGCCGGGCGGCAGATGTACCGTGTACGGCGCAATCTCCTCGGGTGATGGGTTCGGCGCGACCAGGATACGGCTGCCGAACAGGAACTCGCTGCCGCCCGTCGTCAAATCGTACGGGGCGCCGTTGGCGGTCGCATCCGGAAACTCCAAAAACAGCGGCCGGTCGATAGGCAGACCGTCGTGCGAGGTCTGCTCCGCAACTGTGTACAGGTAAGGCATCAGGCGATAGCGCTCCTCAATGTAGCGACGGCGAATCGCTTCCTGCTCCGGCCCGTCGACCCACACCTCGTGCATCCGCGTGCCCTTGGCGGAGTGGTCGCGGTCGATAGGTTGAAATGCGGCAACTTCAATCCACTTGGTCAGCAGATCGGGCGGTGGTGAGCCGGCGAACCCGCCTACATCCGCACCGGCAAGCGAAAAGCCGCTAAGTCCCAGGTTGACTAGCTGCGGCACCGTCATGCGCAGGTGATTCCAGGTCGAACTGTTATCGCCGGTCCAGGTGGTGCTGTAGCGCTGGCCCCCTGCAAAGCTGGCGCGCGTCATTACAAATGGACGCTCATTCGGACGCAGGGCTAATTCGCCCTCATAAGTCGCTCGCGAGTTCTCCATTCCGTACACGTCGTGAATCTCAAGGTGTGACGCTGTCCGTTTGCTGAAGCCGGGCTCATCGATCCGGTGCTGCACATCGTCCGGCATGGTTTTGCCCGGTCCGTTGAACACCGCGGGTTCATTCATATCGTTCCAGAAACCGGCAACCCCATCCTCTATGAATCCCTTGTACAGCGATCCCCACCACTGCCGTGTACGCGCCTGCGTAAAGTCAGGAAACACCGACGGCCCGGGCCACACCTGGCCGACATAGGTTGAGCCATCCGGATTTTTTACGAACTGGTCGCCGGCAACGCCCGAATCATACGGTGCATACCCTGCATTCGGCTGCCTGGCGATGTGCAGGTCAGTGATCACTACTAACTTGAACTTTTCCTGTGCCAGGTCCTTCACCATACCGCTGAAGTTCGGGTAAGCTTTCTCATCCACAGTAAAAGGCCAGTTATCGTGCTGGAAGTCGATATCCAGCCACAGCACATCAGATGGAATTCGATCCTTGCGTAAACGATCGGCGATCTCGCGTAACTGCGACTCCGGGTAGTACGAATAACGGGACTGCTGGAACCCCAGCGCCCACAACGGAGGCAGCGGTGTAGGCCCGGTAAGCCACGCCCAGTCGGTCACTACCTGCTTTGGTTCAGGGCCATACATCAGGTAATACACAATCGGGCCATCCTGCGCGCCGAAGGTATAGCGGCCCGGGTTCTCGTGGGCAAAGTCGAAGTCCGTTCTCCAGGTATTGTCCAGAAATATGCCGAGAGCACGGCCGTGGTTCACATCCAGAAAAAAGGGGATGCTCTTATAAATGGGATCGGTCGACTCCTGCCATCCGAACTGGTCTGTATTCCACATCGTAAAGGTTCGTCCTCTGCGATCGAGCGGCCCCGGCTTATCTCCCAATCCGAAGAAGTGATCGTCAGCGCTGCACTCCTTACTGATGTCGAAGCGTTTTCCATCCCACTGCGCCGGCGCCGCATCCTTTTGCAGCACGTTACCTTGCAGGTCCGTTACGGTAAGGCGCAGGTCTGCGCTTACGCTTACCCGCAACGCTTTCGTTTGAAAGCCCTGCGCTTCTCCGGTCACAGCCACGCGTGCCGTGCGCGCTGCAGGTAGAACAGCCCACGAGGCATCTTCCGGCAGCGCACCGTTCTGCGACTCCCGTACACGAAGCACATCATCCCGCAGCGCTGTCACTTCCAGCGTTCGGCCCGACGACGTCACCGTGATGCCGTTCGGACCTGCCTGCACCTGCGCGAAAAGCGGAGAAGCGACGATTGCGGTTGCAGCCGCGATGATAGGGAGTGCACGGCGATGCATGCGAGCGGCCGTCCGGCGGATACGTTTCGTCATGGAGAGTGCTTGAATCCCTTCCAACTGGTGCGAGTATAAGTGACACTGTACTTTTTCTATTCTGTGTGGTGAGCGTTTACCTTGACCCCGTCTGCGATCAGACAGGTCAGAGTGTCTCCTCAGACAAGGGAAACTGGAAGGCATCAAGCGAGACCGCCGGCAGGTAGCTCGAGTTCGCCCCGTAAGCTGCGCTGCGGTTGAAGTAGAACCCCGACCCATGCAGCTGGTGCTCTGGTCTCCTCAAAATCGTTTGTGCTTGCTTCACCTGGCGCCATTGCAATGAGGTCTACTAAAGCGATTCTGACAGTGGTGCCTAGGACCGGCAGTAGGCAATAGCCGCCGCATCAATTTCTTGTTTAATGATCGTCAATTGCCAAGCTATTTAGAATGTTTAGCTTACAGCTTCATCTTTAGCCGCCGACCACTTCCGGCCGGGTTCTAGTATCTTTAACTTGCAATTCGCAGAATCGGAGCGCGTCGGTTGGCTACGTTGGAGAACACAGGGCGCATCGCCTTCGGCCAGTTCGAAGTGGACCTGCAAAGCGGAGAGCTTTGGAAAGCCGGTTTTCGCGTTCGTCTGCAGGATCTGCCATTCAAGGTACTGCTCGCCCTGCTGTCCAAACCCGGGCAGGTCGTCACCCGCGGTGAGCTGCAGGCGCAGGTGTGGGGCCCTGACACCAACGTCGATATCGAGCGGGCGCTCGCAGTCGCCATCAACAAAGTTCGAGAAGCGCTCGCCGATTCCGCGGAGAACCCGAGGTTTGTCGAAACGCTGGCGAAGCGTGGCTATCGCTTCATGGCTCCCGTCACCGTTACCTCCCCGCCTCTGCCCGTTGCGCCCGGCAGCCAGGCAGCAGCTTCGACCGCTATAGCCGAACACACGTATCCGGAGCTGCCGCCGGCTGTTCCCCTTGAAAGTGCTCCGCAATTAAGTCGAAAAACGCTGCACTGGGGCCGCCGCGATACGCTCTTTAGTATCAGCACTCTCCTGCTGCTGGTGCTTCTGCCGGTGCTCTGGCTGCGAGCGCGCCACTCCGCGCTGCCGCCCGTTCAGGTCGTTCAGCTCACTCACAACAGTTCCATCGCGTCCGGCCCCCCGGGTATTGAGAATCTGCTCACCCTCGTCACCGATGGCGATCGCATTCTTACCCCAATGCTAATAGCCGGCAAAGTACAACTGGCGGCTTTTGATATCGGCACGGGAGAAGTACGGCCTATTACTGTTCCAGGGGAGCTGGCTTCGCCTACCCTGGCCGATATCTCCAGGGACGGGTCTCGCCTGCTTCTTCGCAGCCACTTGTCTTCTGAGTCGGAGCAGCCTCTCTGGGTGGTTCCAACCGCCGGGGGAAGCGCAATGCGCGTGGGCAATGTCAAGGCGCAGGCTGCCACCTGGATGCCCGATGGAACCAACATCCTTATTGCCAGCGGGAATGAGCTGAGCGTGGTTCGCTTTGATACCGGAACCGTGATGCCTTACGTCAAGCTGCCCGGCAGGGCCTTCTGGCTGCGCTGGTCTCCCGATGGTAAGACACTCCGCTTTACCTTGATGGACCCCTCTACACATACCTCGTCGATCTGGGAGCTGCAGAGCGGCAGCGCGACTGCCCGCCCGCTGCTGCCCAACCGTGCCAGTCATGCGTTTGAGTGTTGCGGGACCTGGACAGCCGAGGGCAGGACATACGTCTTCCAGGCCACTGATAACTCCAGCAGCAACCTGTGGGAGGTAAATGGAGACGGCCTGACGGCCACTCAGACCCAGCTGACCAATGGACCCCTGAGCTATTACTCGCCGGTAGCCGCGCGGTCAGGGCGGCAGGTGTTTTTCTTCGGGGCTGACCCTCCCCTGGGCCTGCAGCGATACGATGGTGAGAAGCTGGGCTTCCGGCCGGAGCCGTCTTTCCTTACCTCCGCGACGCGCGTCGACTACTCCCGCGACGGTAAGTGGGTCGCATGGGCAGACCTGTCCGGGCGACTGTGGCGCGCGCGCGCCGCGGATGGAACGGAGAGGATCCAGCTGACGCCCGATTACCTCGAGGTCTTTATGGCGCACTGGTCTCCTGACGGAAGCCGGCTGGCGGTCATGGCGAGGGAGCCGGGCAGCCCGTGGCAGCTCTACCTGGTGAGCGAAGAAGGCGGCAAGCTCGAGAAACTGTTCAAGGACGCCCGCAATGTTGCCGATCCCAGCTGGTCTCCCGACGGGCAACACCTGGTCTATGGGCGCGAGCCCGACCTGATGGGAAAGGATGACGCGTCGCACATCCTCGCCATTTACGATCTGCAGGGTCACAAGTCAGAGCCTGTGCCGCAGTCAGAGGGCCTCTTCAGCCCGCGCTGGTCACCCGACGGCAAATGGATCGCGGCACTCAGCCTCGACCAGAAGAGGGTCATGCTCTTTGACATGGCCGGGAAGCAGTGGAAAGAACTGGCAGCTACCAGCGCCTCTGACCCGGTCTGGAGCAGGGACAGCAAAGCCGTTTATATCGATGCCTTCATGGCGCCGCAGCAGCCGATCCTCAGAATTGCCGTCCCCGGAGGCGAGACACAGGTCATCGCCAGCACCGCAAACTTTCAGTCAGGCGAACCGCCGAACTACTTCTTCGGCGGCCTGACCCGGACAATGCGCCGTTGGTGCAGCCACGGGTCGGCATAGGAAACCTGTACAGGCTGGACCTGAATCACCCGTAACTCGCAGCCTGTTGAGCACGCATTACTTAGAAGACGAATGCTTCTCCCGATGCTTCGATCTTCGCTGCAGCACCAGGATAGCCGCTCCACGCAGCCGCGCCACCTCGGCCTCGTGCGTCGGTATGCGCCCAAACCAGGTCTCCGCCAGCAGGCATGCGTTCGCTGCATTATCCAGCTCACCGGCAGGCCCGTGCCCTTTTCCACCATTCCCTTGATATCGAACTCAGGCCATCCCAGGTTTGGAGCGAACTGAAGGCGCTTGCTTGTCACGTCCACTCGTCCCGGCAGGCTGAGCCCCACCCCTTCAAACGAGCGCTGCGCGTGGTTCTCTTTCATGCGCAGCATGATCTTGATAATCGCAGCTATTGTCTTTTCAGGGTCGGAGGTTACAGGCAGTTGCGCCCTGGAGAGAATACGTCCGTTCAAATCCACCACGGCTACGCTATCGCAGGAGCCATACATTACTCATTGGCCAATCACACTATCTCCGCCGGCACTGATATCTTTCATTTCGCCTTGAACCACTTCCAGACCGGCGGAAACTTTCCCGCGCGCGGCGGCTTCTCCTTCACCGGGGAAACACCGCGCTTGCCGGAGGAACAGCGCCGAACGGTTACAACGGGTTCGCAGACTTCCTGCTGGGCCTGCCTAACTCGATGGGCAGCTCCTACCAGCCGCTGGTTCCCGATACAGCCCGCGAGTGGGAATATGCGCTGTATGTCGAGGACCAGTGGCAGGTAACTCCGCATGTCACGATGACCTATGGCCTGCGTTGGGAACTATACCCGTTCGCCCACGCCAATCACTTTGGCGGCACAATTTATAACCCCGCGACAAACAACATGCTTTTCGGCGGGTACAACGGTGTTCCGTTCAGTCCGGGAGTTGACGTAGGAAACGGATCCTTCCTGCCCCGGATCGGGGTCGCGGCACGGCTGGATGACAAGACAGTGCTGCGCACCGGTTTTGCCCTCAGTGTCAATCCAAGCAACTTCAAATACATCCTGAAAGCCTACCCGTACATTCTTTCGCAGAACTACTC
Organism: Acidobacteriaceae bacterium; assembly: GCA_965276625.1. Taxonomy (GTDB): domain Bacteria; phylum Acidobacteriota; class Terriglobia; order Terriglobales; family Acidobacteriaceae; genus EB88. The sequence continues at coordinate 397,412 of CBDIBB010000001.1, read as the reverse complement.
GGCTCCAAATGCTTATACAGCTGCCGGCGATCTTCGGACCGGGATTCCCGCGCTTCCGCCCAGCCCGGACATCACCCAAGGCACGCTGCCCCTGCCGCAGAATCTGTCGATCATCTCCAACCAGCAGAATTACGATCGCGGCCAGATCCAGTCCTACAATGTGGGCGTGGAGCGGCAACTGCTGCCATGGCTGGCCACGCAGATCCAGTATGTGGGGAACAACGCCAATAACATGAACTGCGTCGTCGATCTGAACGGAGGCGAGCCGGATTTGAGCGTCAAAGGTCAACCGTTCTACCAGAGATACGGCGCCGGAGCTTGCAGCACTCTACAAGCAATATATCGCGGCGCCGGCGCGCCAGGAGAAGAGCAACCACGAGTATGGCGACCAGCTTTACCACATCGAAGCGCGGCAGATGATGCTGAGCACGATGCTGCAATCGCCGCTCTCCTATGTGCCCGACCAGGCCCCTAAGTGGGAGCCGCCGCACCTGCTCGACTCTTCCTTTAACCCGGACTGGGCCCGCGAAACAGCGAAAAGGGAAATCCAGGCATGCGGAGAGGCGCAGCCGCGCTGGGACGCGGTGTGGAAACGGGCCGTCGCTGACGAAGCACTTGTCCCTCCCGCGCTCAAACCCTTCTATCGCGCCGAGGTGCTTACGATGATCGCCATCAATCGCGAAAGCAACCGAATGCTGCTATCACTCTCGCAGGCCGTCGAGGACCTTGGTACCGGAGACCGCGCCGGGGCGGCTGCCAAGCTCAATCAGGCACTCGAAGCCACAGACGCCATCAAGCAGGCTGAATCGACAGCCGAGTACGGCAAATGGAAAAACTGGTATCACGGCGACTGGCTCACCGGAGTCGATCGTACACACCAGATGCTGCAGGTCTTTGCCCGCTGGGTCGCCGACCCATCCGCCCCGGTGCCTCCGCCTGTTATCTGGAATGATTGGGAAGCGTACTACCACATCATGCATTACGAGGGAGATCGGACCGTTGATGTGCGGTGATCTGCCCTGCGCGGGATTTGTGCAGATATCAAAAGCAATCGATACGAAAGCTATACAAAAGCGCTACTATGCGGGTGCTTGCATTTACGCCGGAGGGATAAGTATGAATTCTTTCACGAAACGCCCTAGCATGCGATCGCTGGGCACGGCTCTTGGTGCCTTCCTGCTTGTGCCGCTGGCGCTTGGACAAACGCTGGCATCCGGCGGCAAGGTGCTCTCGTTTCCAGAGGTTAGCCGTGGGCAGCATGGAGTGCAGCTTCACGCGAGGACCGGGGACGCGGCGGACGCTTACGCGGCGCAGCCGGTGCAACTGCTGGTGTGCTCAACCTGTTCGGATGAGTCGACCAACCAGGCGCCGACCGGTGCCTCGTATACATCGGTGCAGCAGGAAGCGAACGACAGCATTCTGGCCGCAGCGCGCGTAACTTCTCCGAATGGAAGCACCTTCCAGGTGCGCGACCGCTACAAGGCCGGCAGCACGGCAGGGACCTTCACCATGAGCAGGACCGTGACGGTTCTACAGGCCGCGAGCCCTGACCAAGGATTCAACTCGCAGTTTGTGCTGGGCTTTGCAAAGCCGCTGCCGATCGAGCGCTACCACTTCCTGGCTCCGGCGATCTGGTACGACAAGAACGTGAACGCCGCGCCGGGGGCCTTTGCGACGAACTACGCCAACGAGAACTTTTACTGGCGTGAGACACGCAGCGGACTGCCGTTTGTCATGATGCAGGACCCTTCGACGGGCACCGCGCTGTCGATCGCGCACATCGATTCGACGCCGAGGACCGGAGCCGATGCGACGAGCCAGCAGTGGCTGGTAAACTCCTCAGTACAGTACGGTTCAATCGGCGCGCAGAGAGTGCCGCAGACCATGCTGGGCTTTATCTATCCCGCGGATGAAGGCGACGGCAACTACATCGGAAATCGCAGCACGGAGTGGGTGCGCAGGAGTCATCCCGTGCAGTCCGGCTTTTCACATACTTACACGCTGATGCTTGGACTTGAGCAGTATGTCAACAAGAACGGCGGCGCGGACTACAACACAGCACTGGGACAGACCTGGCGGCTGTACTACAACGTCTTCAATCCGCCTATCGCAAAGGTGCCGAGCGGTAAGGTGTATCGCGACGGGATTGCACTGCTGAATCATTACTCGGCGAATCGGGACGAGGCACAGGGCTTCCCATTCTCTTCCCTGCTGCCGGATGGAAGCGTACCGGCGAGCCAGATCAGTTACCTGATGGGGTATGTCGGGGAGCAGATCCCGGCGGGGTTCGAGTTATTGCGGTATGGCGTACTGCATGGCGACCAGACTTCGCTGACAAACGGTAAAGCGACGCTCGACTTCTGGGCAGCGCGGGCAGCGCAGAGCTCGGGGCTGCCGCTGACCTGGTACAACGTATCGCCGCCCACGTTTCGCGACGATGACTGCATCTTCCCCATCTTTACCCGTACGGTTTCCGATGGAATGGAGGGCATTGTAAGCGCGGCGGTGTTCATGCGGCAGCACAAAATGCCGCAGTTGGCATGGGAAAAGTTTGCCCAGGGGTTTGGCGACTGGCTGGTAGCGAATCAGAACGCGGACGGCTCGTACTACCGCGCATACAACCCGGATGGAACCGTATTTACCAATACCGGAACTGGTTGCGATAGAAATGGTTTCGGGACGAGTAAGTTCGACACGACGCACCCGGTGCGCTTTCTGGTGTCGCTGTACTTCGCGACCGGCCAACAAAAGTATCTTACCGCTGCGGAACAAGCCGGGAACTATGCGCTCGGTGCTATCTACAAACCGGTGCAGTATGTGGGCGGCACCACCGATAACCCGAATGCGCTCGACAAGGAAGGCGGCGTGGAAGCGTTGCACGCGGCGCTTGCGCTCTATGACGCGACCCATGCGGCTAAGTGGCTGACAGCTGCGCAGGAAGCAGCCAACTATGTCGAAACGTGGATGTACGCATGGAACTTCCCGATCAGCAATGCCCCGCTTGCGTACCAGTATGCGGGTACGCAGGGCTCAAGCATGATTGCAACAGGACAGTCCGGCTCAGATATCTTTCTGGCGTTTGAAGCATATGACTTTTACCGGCTGCACCTGCTGGGCGATGACGCGAACGACCACTACCTGCAGATTGCCGGCTTTCTGGAGAACAATACAAAGCTGACGACGCAGGTGACCGGTGTTTCGGAACAGCAGTTCGGCTACTCGTATGACGGGCTCGTTGGGGAAGCAAACGAACTCTCCTTCATGACCTACCTGGGCGGCACCAGCGCGGGTTCGTGGCTGCCCTGGCTGACCGAGGCGGAGATAGAGCCGCTGCAGCGGCTGGAGGACACGTTTGGGAGCACCTCCATCCAGCAGGATCAAAGCCAGTCGCCGTCTGTTCTGAACTATGACAACCAGCATGTGTACCCGGCCCCCGGCAGCATAGGTTGGGGTCAAGGCAGTCTGGGCGCGGGTGCGCCCAAGGCACCCAGTAAATAGGCGCGCATTGCTTGAGCGTGGTGCCCAGCCGGTATCACGCTTAGCTTCTCTACAAGATGTTCATGGTGGACGCGGCTGGAATCGAACCAGCAACCTGTCGATTAAGAGTCGAATGCTCTGCCAGTTGAGCTACGCGTCCAGGGTGGGTGGCACTTTCAACAAAACAGCGCGGGAGCGCTGCAGGCCAAACGCAATAACAACTTCGCCCGGCAATACGAATATAGCATAGCCGGCCGGCCCGCAGGCACCCCAGCCTATGCTCGTGAGCCCGCGAAAAAAGCCGATGGCAGCGCGTCCGGCAGCTCGCGCATGTGGGTCAGCACACGTTCCGCGCCTGCGGCCAGTAGCCGTTCCGCGTGATCGGCAACACAGTGGCTGGCACCTGTAAAACCCAGCACCCGCATGCCTGCCGCGCACGCCGCGCGTACGCCCGGCTCGCTGTCCTCCACCACGATGCAGCGATGCACCGGCGTCCGCATCCAGCCGGCAGCAAAGATGAACACATCCGGCGCCGGCTTGCCGTGCGCCACCAGTTGCGCGCTCAGCACGTTCGGCGCGAAGTAGTCGAACAGCCCCACGTAACGCAATCCCTGCTCCAGCTTGGCCGGCGCGCTCGACGACGCGACACACTTCGGCAGGCTCAGGCGGGTTACCATTTCAGCAACCCCTGCCACCGCCTGCAGTTCACTCTGGAATGCAAGATTCACTCGCTCCTTCATCGCGGTAAAGTAGGCCCGCGGCACCGGCTGGTCCCACTCCCGCTCCACCTCGGCCATAATCTCGCGCTCGGGCCGTCCGGCAAACCGGCGCACCACGTCGTCAGGCGTAATCGGATATCCCAGCCGCGTCAGCTCCTCGCTCACCGCGGTGCACACGATAATTTCGCTGTCCACCAAAACACCGTCGCAATCGAAAATCAGCAGCGCCGGTTCCGAACCATCCAAGCTTGCCGTACTGTTCATATGACTCGTATTGTCTCGCAGGATGGTTCCACGTGAAGTTTCTCAAGCTCGCCGCACTTCTCCCGCTCCTGCTGTTCGCCGGCTGCAAAGCCCCGTATCCGCCAGGCACATGGCTCACAAAAGTCTCTCCGCAGGCGCATGCACAAGCCGATCCGCTGCCGCCTACAGCCGCCAACGTAGCGGCAGGCCGCGATACCTACAGGCTGTACTGCGTCGGCTGTCACAGCACTGACGGGCTGGGCCGTCGCGGGCGTCCGAGCCTGCGCACGGCGCGCGTCCGCGCCGAAACGGATGGGGACATCCACTGGATCCTCGAAAACGGCAGCAAAGGCCACGGCATGCCCGCGTGGCGCTCGCTCGGCGAGCCGGCACTGTGGCAGCTGGTGCAGTACATCCGCTCCATGCCGCAAGCGCCCCCGCGGTAAACAGCCGCACTACACTGGGACAGGCAGCACTGGCCGGAAAGGCACAATCGTGACCGAGTATCTCGAAGCACTCAACCAGGCCAGCGGCGGCGCAGACGCGCGTCTCCGCGAGCTCGACGAGAAGTACAGCAGGGTCACCGAGTGGCTTGCCGGCTCCGGCAGCGACGCCGTTCTGCTGCGGCGGCATGAGAATCTTGCCTGGGTCAGCTCAGGGCAAATCCAGGCGCGCGTCGGCATTCTGAGCGAGACAGGCGTCCTCGCCCTGCTGCTGCTGCGCGATGGCCGCCGGTTCGCGATCGCGCCGAACAACGAAGCCGCCCGGCTCGAAGCAGAGGAGCTTGCCGGGCTGGGCTATGAGCCCGTGGTCCGTCCCTGGCATGCGCTCGATCTCGCCGCGGAAGCACAAAAAATCGCGAACAGCGAGATCTCCACCGATGCGCCCCTCGCCGGCTTCGAGGACGCCGATCTCAGTGCGCTGCGCTCGCCGCTCACCGCTGCCGAGGCCGCTCGATTCCGCATCCTGGGCCGCCGGACCGCCGATGCCGTAAGCGAGCTGCTGCTGACCGTGCAGCCCGGCGTCACGGAGTATGAGCTGGAAGCTCATACGTCCGAGCGCCTTCTGCGCCAAGGCATCTTCCCTTCCGTGCTGCTGATGGCCGCGGACCGCCGCATCCTCGACTACAAACACGCGGTCGCGCGGGGCGCGCGGGTCGAGCGTTTCGCCATGCTCAACCTGTGCACTCGCCGCTGGGGCCTCGCCGCCAGCATTACCCGCTTCGTGCACTTCGGCAAAATGCCGATTGAGCTCGAGCACGGCTTCGCTGTCGCGGCGCAGGTCAATGCCGCGCTGCAACATGCCTCGCGCACAGGCGCTTCGGCAGGCGGCCTGTTCGACACAGCCGCCCTCGCCTACGCCGCCGCCGGGTACCCGGGGGAAGAGCAACTGCACCACCAGGGCGGCACCTGCGGCTACCTGGAGCGCGAGTGGGTCGCTGCCCCCGGCGGCAGGCAAACGGTCCAGTCCACTGAGGCCTTTGCCTGGAACCCGAGCTGCCGCGGCGGTAAGGTTGAGGACACGACTCTGCTGGCAAACGGACGCATTGAGCTGCTCACCTCAACTCCAAAGCTGCCCGAAGTCTCAACACAGATCGACGGCGCCACCTATGTCTCCGCCGGTGTGCTGCTGCATACCTGATTGCCACTGCTTTGCCTGCTGTGCGAACGTTACGTTGCAAACCAATCGCCCGCCCGAGGAACTACCCGCATGAAGAAGCCTGCTCTCGCCCTGATGCTCTCGACTGCCCTGGTTGCTACGCCCGCATTCAACATCGCGCACGCGCAGGCGACGCAATACAAGGATGCGCCTCCCCTTCTGCTCGGCGCTGCCTGGTACCCGGAGCAATGGCCGGAGTCGCAGTGGGAGCCGGACCTGGCCCGCATGGAAGCCGCGCACATCCACCTGGTCCGCGTGGGTGAGTTTGCCTGGAGCACCATGGAACCGTCTGAAGGCGAGTGGCACTGGGAGTGGCTGGACCGCGCCATCGCTGCTGCCGCGAAGCATCACATCGTTGTCGTGCTGGGTACCCCCACCGCCGCGCCGCCGGCGTGGCTGACGCAGAAGTATCCTCAAACGCTGCGCGTCGACAACTCCGGCAGGCGCGACGAGCACGGCAACCGCCAGCAGTTCTCCTTTACGGACGTTAAATACCGCGAACTGGCGCGCGACGTCGCCGGGCGCATGGCCGAGCGCTACGGGCACAATCCCGATGTCGTCGGCTGGCAGATCGACAACGAGCTGTCCGGGACCTCGTTTGACGACGAAGCGAAGCAGCAGTTCCACGCCTGGCTCAAGGCAAAGTACGGCGCCATCGGCGAGTTGAACAAGCGCTGGTGGACCTCCTACTGGTCGCAGACCTACAACGACTTCGACCAGATCCCGGTACACGACAAGGGCGAGAACCCCGCGCTGCTGCTCGACTGGGACCGCTTTGTGACCGACACCTGGGTGAGCTACACGCAGAACCAGGTCGAGCCGATTCGCGAGCACAGCGACAAACGGCAGTTCATCACGACGAACACGATGGGCTGGTTCGACGGCTTCAACGCGTACAAGGAGCATGAAGGACTCGACCTCGCGGCATGGGACGACTACATCTCGACCGACCGGTTCGACTGGGCCGACAACGCCGCGCGCCACGACCTGACCCGCGGCTACAAGCAGAAGAACTTCTGGGTCATGGAGACCGAGCCCGCGTTCGTAAACTGGCGCAGCGTCAACACGCCGCTCGCAAAGGGCCAAACGCGTGAGCTGGCGTGGCAGGCGATCGGCCACGGCGCCGACGCGGTCGAGTACTGGCAGTGGCGCGCGGCGCTCAACGGTCAGGAGGAGTATCACGGCGTTCTGGTCGGCGCTGACGGTACGCCCGCGCCCGTCTATGCCGAGGTACAGCAGGTCGGCAAGGAGTTTGAGGAGGCCGGCAGCGCGCTCTCCGGCACCCAGCCGGTCGCCGATGTGGCGCTCATCAACGACTTCGACTCGCGCTGGGCCATCGACTTTCAGCGGCATAACCACGCGTTCGATCCGGTCGCCGAAATGGTCGCGTTCTACCGCCCGCTACGCGAGCTTTCACAGGGCGTCGACGTGATCGGCATCAACGCTCCGCTCGCGAAGTACAAAGTCGTCGAAGCGCCGGGCCTCAACGTGCTGACGCAGGAAACAGCCGACAAACTGCTCGCCTATGTGAACAACGGCGGCCACCTGCTGCTGGGTTCGCGCTCCGGCATGAAGAACTTCGACGACGGTCTCAACCCGCAGCAACAGCCGGGCCCGCTGGCCGCCGCGCTCGGTGCGAAGGTGACGCAGTTCTACGCCATCGACCAGCCCGTGCCGCTCACAATCGATGGCACAAGCGGTACCGCGGACATCTGGGCCGAGACGATCGAGACCAGCTCCCCTGAAACAAAAACGGTCGCCACCTACGGCGCGAGCAACGGCTGGCTCGACGGGCAGCCGGCTGCGGTCACCCGCCGGGTCGGCAAGGGTTCCATCACTTACGTGGGCGCGTGGCTTGATGAGGCGTCGCTGAAAAAGCTGACCGAGATGGTGCTGCGCGACAGCAATGTGGACCCGATGCTGCCGAATATCCCGCAGGATGTCGAAGTGTGCATCCGGAGCAGTGCGACGCACTCCGTCCTGGTGCTCATCAACCATGGCACTGAACCCGCGACTGTCGCGCTGCCCTCGTCGCTCCAGGCAAAAAGCCTGCTCACCGGCAGCACCGTAGCCGGGGATAATGTGACGCTTCCGAAGTACGGCGTCGCGGTTTTGCAGATTGCCCTGGGCAAAGCTGCAGGCCGATAATCCGCGCAGCATCTGACGCCTCATGCGATTGCTTCTTCCGCTGCAACTGCTCTCAACCCTTGGCATGTTCGGGGTCATCTGGTTTGTGCAGGTTGTGCACTATCCACTCTTCCTCGACGTGGGCGCGGGGCAGTTCGCGGTTTACGAGGCCGCGCATGCCAACCGCACGACCTACGTTGTTGCGCCCCTGATGCTTGTCGAGCTCGCCTCGTCGCTGGCGCTGCTGTTGACGCGGTTCCGGCCCGTGGGTTTGAGCGCCAGCGGGGCCTGGCTGGGCGCGGGGCTTGTTGCCGTGCTATGGCTTTCGACGGCGCTGGTCCAGGTGCCGCTCCACAACCGCCTGCAGGCCGGCTACTCGGCGGATGTGATCCAACGACTCGTGGCGACCAACTGGATCCGCACCGCGGCATGGACGGCGCGAGCGGCGCTGGTGCTGCACTGGGCATGGAAAACCGCAGCCGGATGAAGGCGGATGAGGCCGAATGGCGCGCCACCTGTTAGGCTCTCCCGAGAACAGGATGGTGACCCAGCCGATGACCGTTTTGCTGAAGTCGTTTGCAGCCGCGTTGCTCGTTGTCAGCACGTGCGTTTTTGCCCAGGATGCCTCGCCGCGACATGGAGCGGCGCGCACCTTTCGCGTGACTGCGGGTGCGTCGCTCGGCGCGCCGGTGAGCGGACGGCTGCTGCTGTTTATGAAGCGGGGTACGGGAGACAAAACGGTCGACCTCGAAGAGTTCAAGCCGGAGGATACGTGGGTCGCGGCGCAGGAGGTGCACGACCTGGCACCGGGAGCTTCAATCGAGGTGGACGCGGACACGATCGCTTACCCGGAGCCGTTTCGCGATGCGCCGGACGGCAGCTGGGAGCTGCAGGCTGTGCTCGATGTAAACCACACCTACAACTATGGCGGGCGCGTCCCGGCGGACTGGGAAAGCGGGGTTGTTTCCCTGCCCCCTGGTTTGTTGGCCGGAACTGCTCCTGCCGGGATCGTGCTCGATCGCCACCCGGAGGCGAGCCCCCGGGCGAAAGCCGCTGAAGCAGCCGCGGCGAAACCGGGGGTGGCGGAGAAGTTCGAGCTGGAAAGCCCTGTGCTGAGCAGGTTCTGGGGGCGTCCGACGTTTATCCGCGCATGGGTGATTCTGCCGCCGGGGTACGACGCGCGGGCTGCCCGGCGCTACCCTACGGCCTACTGGACGCACGGGTTCGGCGGCAACCTGCCCTACTCTCTGAGCGCCGGCATGGGGCTTCGCCAGCGGATGGTAGACAAGAAGATTCCGCCGATGATCTGGGTCATGCTGGACGAGTCGCTGCCGGAGGGAACGCATGAGTTTGCCGACTCAGCCAACGACGGGCCGTGGGGCACGGCACTGACGACCGAGTTTATCCCGGCGATCGAGAAGAAGTACCGCATGGACGGGCGTCCGACAGGGCGGCTGCTGAACGGCCACTCGAGCGGCGGCTGGGCGACGCTGCAGCTGGAGGTCAACTACCCGCAGGTGTTTGGCGGAACCTGGTCGACCTCGCCCGACCCAAGCGACTTTCATGACTTTACCGGGACAGACCTGTACGCGCCCGGCGCGAACGTATACCGCAAGCCGGATGGCTCGGCGACACCGATCATGCGCGACAAGGGCAAGGTGCTGGCGAGCTTTGAGCAGTTCGCGAAGATTGAGGCTGTGCTGGGGCCGTATGGCGGGCAGGTAGCTTCGTTTGACTGGGTGTTTTCGCCGAAGGGAGATAGCGGCGCGCCTGAGCCGATGTTCGACCCGGTAACGGGGGCGGTGCACCCGGAGGTGGTGCGGTACTGGCATGACCATTACGATTTGGCGCACCTGACGGAACAGCACTGGGCCGAGCGCGGGCCGCTGCTGAAGGGGCGCATCCACCTGTTCGTGGGCACAGCGGACACGTTCTACCTGGATGGCGCGGCGCACCTGTTCGACGCGCGGCTGCAGAAGCTGGGCGCCGGGGCGCAGTTTACGTACCTGCCGGGGCGGACGCATATGGACCTGTACAAAGTAGGCGACGATCCGCGCGGGCTGTTCGACCGGATCGCGGCGGAGATGTACGCGGTAGCGCGTCCGAAAGCGCATTGGCAGGCGGGGAGCTGATGCTCTACTTGCTCCCGTAGGCGTTCTGCAGGAAAAGGAACTGGTCGCGGAGCGGGTCCTTTTGTGAGAACGACGGCTGGTTCAGGTACATGACGACGGACCCGGATGCGGGTGCGTAGGTGGGCCAGTGCGTGGTGTTGCCGCCAGGAGCGCCGTTCGGATCCCCGTTTTTTGCAAAGTTGGTCCACCAGGTCATCATCTGCTCGCTCATGGCGCGATCTTCTGGCCGCCACTCGATGCCCTTGCGCGAGTCAAGATTGCCGAAGACGTACTCGATATCGTCGGAGTGGAAGACGCCGAAGCGGCCGGGACGCGCAGGGTCCGGCGGCGGCTTCAGGTCGAAGCGATACCGGTAGACCGGGGCCTTGCCGGTCGCGGTCTGCGCTTCGAGCCAGCTCCAGGTGCCATAGGCGATGAACTTGTCAGTGCTGTACTGCTGGATGCGGGTGAGCGCTTCTTCCTCGGTGGTGGCCGGGAAAGCGGCGAGGAACTCGGCGGCGTGGCCCGGGAAATCCTTGGCGGCCATATCCTTCAGGCGTTCCAGGTCGCCCGGCGCGGGCGCAGTGGATGCGGCACTGGAGCCGCCGGTGGGCGTGATAGTGGTTCCGGCTTTGCCGCTGCCGCCTTCATCGTGATTCCAGCCCGCTATCATGGGCACATCGTTCTGCTTGCCGGCGGCAAAGATGGCGGCAGGCGTCTGGGCCAGGAAATAGCCATCGATGTCCGGGCCGAAGGTGTGCCCGGGTGCGGCAACCGCGGGCGTGGTCGCGGTAAGCAGCTGCTCAGCGGGCATGGCGCGCAGCGCGGCGAGCGAGTCGGCGTGGAGCTGGGTGCGGGCGAAGTCGGCATCCTTTTCTTCGCGTGCTGCAGCCGGCAGAAAGCGCAGGGTGGGGCCGCCGAAGGCGCCGCCGCTCTCACCGATAGCGTGGGCAAACAGGCCGTGCGCGAGCGGAGAAGCCATCAGCGCGCTGACCGCGAATGAGCCTGCGCTTTCGCCGAAAATAGTGACGTTCCGCGGATCGCCGCCAAAGGCGCCGATGTTGCCCTGCAGCCATCTCAGGGCGGCCACCCCGTCGAGCAGGCCGTAGTTCCCTGCCGCGTGGTCGGGCGACTCCGCGGCAAGCTCGGGATGGGTGAAGAAGCCGAACACGCCTTCGCGGTAGTTAAAGGAAACGACGATGACGCCTTTGGTCGCGAGGTGCGCGCCGTCCTGCCTCGGCTCAGAGGTGCTACCGGTGGTAAAGCCGCCGCCGTAAATCCACAGCATGACGGGTAGCTTCGCGCCCGGCTTCGCGTCAGGCGGCGTCCAGATGTTCAGGGTCAGGCAGTCCTCGCTCTGGCCCGGGTCGCGGAAAAACATATCGTCGTAAAGCTTAGGCTGCATGCAGCGGGAGCCGAAGGCGGTGGCCTGGCGGTTACCGGTCCACTTCGCGGGCGGCATGGGCGGCTTCCACCGGAGGGGGCCTACGGGAGGCGCGGCGTAGGGGATGCCGAGATACGCGTTCGCGGGTCCGCCGGCCGTGGTCTGGCTGATGCCCGTAACGGCACCGGCCGCCGCCTGCACGGACGGGCCTGTAGGTGCTGCCTGCGAAAAGGCAAGCGCGGGCACGAGAAACGGAAGGGCAGCAGCGGCAAGCAGCGGACGAATGCGCATGATCGGGCCAAGTTTACTCCTTTGTTCCCAACGTGCGCCAAGCCTGTCTCGAAATGCCGGCCGCCCAGTTAAACTAAGCGCTGAGGGCAGCAAAGCACATGGATAAGTTTGTCATTCGCGGCGGAAACCCGCTGCTTGGAACGGTGCGCGTGAGCGGCGCGAAGAACTCAGCGCTGCCGTGTATGGCGGCCGCCATCCTGACGGCGGAAGAAGTGGTCCTTGAGAACATTCCGCAGGTGCAGGATATCGAAACCGAGCGGAAGCTGCTGGTGTCGATGGGCGCCGAGGTGGAGCTTGGCTATGGACGCGCCCAGCATCGCACAACGGTGAGCTGCGCGGTCCTGTCGGACCCGGTCGCGAAGTACGAGATTGTGAAGACGATGCGGGCGTCCTCGCTGGTGCTGGGTCCGCTGCTGGCCCGCACCGGCATTGCGCGGGTCGCGATGCCCGGCGGCTGCGCGATCGGCGGCAGGCCGATCGACCTGCACATCACGGGCCTTGAAAAGATGGGCGCGACGATTACCTACGAGCACGGGTATATAGAGGCCCGCACGGACCGGCTGCGCGGGACGGAGATCAAGTTCGACAAGATTACGGTGACCGGGACGGAAGACCTGCTGATGGCGGCGGTGCTGGCCGAGGGCGAGACGCTTTTTGAGAACTGCGCGTGCGAGCCTGAGGTGATCGACCTGGCAACAATGCTGGTGGGCATGGGCGCGAAGATCGAGGGCGCGGGGACGCCGACGATCCGCGTGCAGGGGGTCGGCAAGCTGCACGGGGTGCGGCACCGGATCAATCCGGACCGCATTGAAGCGGGGACATTCCTGATCGCCGGCGCGATCACCGGCGGCGACCTGCAGCTGACGAACTGCAACCCGGCGCACCTGGGCGCGGTCATCCAAAAGCTCGAAGAAGCGGGCGCACGCATCGAGATCCTCGGCAAGGATGCGATTCGCGTCCGGAGCGAAGGAAACCTGAAGGCTGCGGATGTTTCGACGCAGGAGTACCCGGGCTTCCCGACCGATATGCAGGCGCAGTACATGGCCCTGGCGACGCAAGCCGAGGGGACGTCGGTGGTAGTCGAGAACATCTTCGAGAACCGCTTTATGCATGTCAGCGAGCTGGCGCGCATGGGAGCGAATATCAAGGTAGAAGGCCGGACGGCGACAATCACCGGCAAGACCCCGCTCTCGGCCGCAGCCGTGATGTGCTCGGACCTGCGAGCCTCGGCATCGCTCGTACTGGCCGCGCTGGTCGCGGATGGCGAGTCGATCCTGGACCGCGTGTACCACATGGACCGGGGTTACGAGCACATCGAGGATAAGCTGCGGGGCGTAGGGGCGCAGATTCGGCGGATGGGCAAGGTCTTCGGCTGACCACCTGCGGTGAAGCCTGCTGTCTGATGCATCTCATTTCGTAGAGGTGCACGATGCGGGATGAGCAGACAGAGGCGTTGCGCGAGCAGCTGGTTGAGACCCTCCAGGGTGGGGGTGCTCACCTTGATATTGGCTCGGTGTTTAACGGAGTGCAGGAGAAACACTGGGGCGCGCAGGTAAAAGGCGCGCCCCATACCCTGTGGCAGCTGCTGCAGCATACCCGCTTTACCCTGCAGGACCTCTACGAGTTCTCAACCAACGAGCAGTACGTGACGCCCGAGTGGCCGCGCGCCTACTGGCCCGAAGAAACAGAACCCGAAAGCCCCGGCGCTGCGAAGACTGCCGTTACTGCGCTTGAACGGTCAGTGGAAGAGCTGACGACCCTGATTGAAGACCCGTCGACGGACCTGTTCGAGGAGATTGCCTGGGCCGAGGATGGGCAGACAATTCTGCACGAAGCGCTGCTCGCGATCGACCACACCAGCTACCACCTGGGACAGGCGATGTTCCTGCGCAAGCAGCTTGAGGCGTCTACTCCCAGCTGACGGCGAGGTGCCATCGCAGGCCGTGGCTTACCGTCTTTTCGAGCACCCGCCGGTACTCGCGCAGCTCCTGTTCGATTGTCTCGGTAGCCGGGCCGAGTGCATCGGTGCGCTGGCTGAGGTGCTCCAACAGGGCGTTTATGGTCTGCAGGCCCTCAGTCGGAAAAAACCACTGCGGGTCGGGCAGCGACGGCTCCCACTGCGGGTCGCCCGCGCCCTGCTCAAGCAGCATGGCCATGGAGTTGCGGTCGGCGGAGAAGAACTCGAGCAGCGGCGGAACCCCGAGCTGGGCGGCAAGCTGCTCCAGCTCCGACTCATACCTGGCCAGCATGTGACCGTTGACGAAGATGTCGTAACCGGGATCTTCGCCTTCTACGACAATGTAGAAGCACGCGCTCATGGGCAAAAGTGTACGCAATCGGCAGGCGATCCGGGGCGGATCACTGCCTTCGAGTATCCGCGGCGTCAACACCGAGCGTGATGGGTGCGACTGTATCGGCAGAGCTTGCGAGCACCGTCGCGGCGCACCCCGCGAGCACGACCGCGGCGGCAAGCACCTGGGCGGCAGGCCACGCATGGGCAAAGGCGCTTGCCTCGACGAGGCCGGTCAGCAGCTGCAGCCACTGGGTGACGGCGATTTGCCTAGGGGAGAGCGCACCCTGCCCGAGCAGCCGGTACAGCAGCGTGTAAGCCAGCGCGGTTGCCGGAAACGCGGTCCATGCAAACCCGATAATCGCGGTGCCGGTCCACTGGATACGCAGAGGCGAAGGGTCAAACAGCAGGCTCGCCGCGCCGAGCAGGACGCAGGCACTGGCGCACTGCAGCAGGAGGCTCCTGAGGAGCTGCGCCGCAGGCAGGCTACGAAACTGACGCGCCGCGTAGCGAAGTGCAAAAGCCTGCATCGCGACCACCGCCAGGCACAGCGCGGCCCACGGCAGCTTTGATACCGAAAACACTACAGAACTGCCCAACAAGACGAGCGTCGCTCCAAAGGCAACGACCATTGCGATAGACCATGACTGGCCGGGGAAAGCGACGAGCAGCGGCAGGAGAGCATACAGCCAGGGAACCCACCCGCCCGCGTCGTGCTCACCCGCAACGCAGACGAGCGCTGCCGGGAGCGCAAGCATGGTAATGGCGAGGATGAGAGCTGTGGTCCCGTTGCTGGTCTGCGTATGCGTATGCGGCAGAAGTTGGAAAGGCAGCAGCCCGCAGGCAGCCAGTCCAAAAGCAAAGGCCGTTGCCGCGAGCGGGCTGTTGGAAGCGCCTGCCGAGGGAGCGAACACCCAGCCCGAGCCCCAGAGGATGCTTACGAGACACAAGGTAAGGGTGGCGCGGATTCGCACCGTTTTATCTTAGCCGTGTATACACAAGGGCCGCGCTGGTATGCGCGGCCCTTGCTGTTCTGTCTTGCTACTAGGCGCGGTTCCCACCGTTGCCTGCGCCTGGTCCGCGACCACCGCCGGCGCCTGGGCGACCGCCACGGCCACGACCGCGACGACGGCGCTGGCCGGCTGCCGCACCCGGGGTGGAAGCAGCGCCGGGGGTAGTGCCGACAGGGGTGTCGCGATTGAAGTTGGGCTCGTCGCCTTCTTCTCCCTCGTCGCCGCCATCGAACTCCTCGAACTCTTCGCCGCCCTCGATGGTGATGGTGCTGCCGTTATCCGCGGGCTGCTGCTCGCGGCGCGGCGCCGGGGACTCACTGCGTTCAAAGCGACCGCCTTCTGAGCGACCCTCGGAGCGACCTTCAGACCGGCCGCCTTCAGACTGTGCAGGCAACGGCAGGCCAAGCTTTTCGCGCTGTTCCTTGAGCAGGGCCTTGCGCGAGAGCTTGATGCGGTTGCCCTCAATGCCGAGGACCTTGACCAGGACCTGGTCGCCCTCGTTCAGCTCGTCCTTGACCTCCTTGACGCGATGTTCCGCTATCTCGGAGACATGGAGCAGGCCATCGGTGCCAGGGAACAGCTCGATAAATGCGCCGAACTCGGCCAGCCGAACGACCTTGCCCAGGTACACCTTGCCGATTTCAGGTACGGCAGTGATGTTGTTGATAATCTCGAGCGCCTTCGCCAGACCCTCGGGATCGCTCGACGCCACGTTGACGCGGCCTGTGTCCTCGACATCGATCTTGACGCCGGTCTGCTCGATGATGCCGCGAATGACCTTGCCGCCGGGACCGATGAGGTCGCGGATCTTGTCGACCGGGATCTGCAGGGTCTTGATCTGCGGCGCGTACTTCGACTTGGTTTCGTTGGCCGAGCTCAGGTGCGCGTCCATGGTGTCGAGCAGGAAGAGACGGCCGCGACGGGCCTGCTCCATCGCCTCGCGCATAATGGCCGAGGTAATGCCGCCGATCTTGATGTCCATCTGCAGGGCGGTGATGCCTTCCCGCGTGCCGGCGACCTTAAAGTCCATATCGCCGTAGTGGTCCTCGGCGCCTGCGATGTCGGTCAGGATAGCGTAGTCGTCGCCTTCCTTGACCAGGCCCATCGCGATGCCGGCGACGGCGGCCTTGAGCGGAATGCCGGCGTCCATGAGAGCGAGCGAGGCGCCGCAGACCGAGGCCATGGAGGACGAGCCGTTCGACTCAAGAATGTCCGAGACGATGCGGATCGCGTAGGGGCTTTCAGCCTCGGTGGGCAGCACGGCGAGCAGTGCGCGCTCGGCAAGGGCGCCGTGGCCGATCTCGCGACGGCCTGTGCCGGTCATGCGTCCGGTTTCGCCAACCGAGAACGGCGGAAAGTTGTAGTGGAGCATGAACCGCTTCTTCTGCTCGCCTTCGAAGGTTTCGAGTCGCTGGCCGTCGTCGTTGGTGCCGAGGGTCGCGGTAACAAGCGCCTGCGTCTCACCTCGTGTAAACAGGGCGGAACCGTGGGTGCGCGGCAGGACCGATGTCTCGATCGAGATGGGACGAATTTGGTCGAAGGCGCGGCGGTCGGGACGGATACGGTCCTTGGTGACCTGCTGGCGGAAGATCTGCTCGCGGAGCAGCTCGTAGTACTTGCCGAGCTTCTTTTTCGCGGCAGCCTGCTCGCCTTCCGGCAGCTGTTTGACTTCCGCGGCGAGCTCGTCCTTGATCTGCTTTACGAGGGTCGAGCTCTCGGCCTTGGCGTGCTTGTGGGTGTCGAGCGCGTCCTTCAGGCGGTCGCCGACCTTAGACTGCAGCGTCCCGAAGTAGCTGTCATCGTGCTCAATGGGCGAGAGGGTACGCTTCGTCTTCCCTGCCAGGCCGACGAGCTCGTTGATCTTCGCAACAATCTTCTTGATCTCGACATGGGCGAAGTCGATAGCGCCGAGCACAATCTCCTCCGGTACACCGGTGGCGCCGGACTCGATCATCACGATGCCTTCAGCGGTACCGACGACAGTGATGTTGATGGAGCTTTCCTTACGCTCGGCGTAGGTTGGGTTGATGAGGTACTCGCCGCCAAGGTAGCCGACGCGGACCGCGCCGACGGGGCCGTTGAACGGGATATCGGAGAGTGCGAGCGCGGCCGAGGCGGCGTTGATGCCGACGATGTCGGGGTCATTCTCCTTATCGGCGGAGAAGACGAACGCGATCACCTGGGTCTCGTTACGGAAGTTTTCCGGGAAGAGCGGGCGGATAGGGCGGTCGATCTGGCGCGAGGTCAGGACTTCCTTCTCGCTGGGGCGACCTTCGCGCTTGATGAAGCCGCCGGGAATGCGACCGCCGGCATAGGCGTACTCGCGATAGTCGACGGTGAGGGGGAAAAAGTCGATCCCCTCTTTCGGATCGGGGGAGGCGACGGCGGTGGAAAGGACGACGGAGTCGCCCTGGGTGACGAGTGCGGCGCCGGACGCCTGCTTGGCCATGCGGCCGGTTTCAAAGGTAAGCCGCTTGCCACCGGCAAGCTCGACTATGACTTCCTGCTTCATGCGTTCCTCATTTCAGGGTAGGTGCGGAGGAGGCGCCGGAGAACGGGCTGCGGGGAATCGGGCAGCATGGAAAGAGTTCTCGGCGTTCTGGCTCGAACCGCAACGGGAAAGTGCGGGAGCGGGGCGACGATGGGGGCGGGGGTGCAAGCCATTCGGGTGGCTGCTTCCACGCTCCAGTTCCCTCGTCGCGTTCGCGTATCGTACAAATGGGTCTACTTCGCTGTTACTTGCGGATGCCGAGCTTGCCGATGACTTCGCGGTAGCGGTCGGTGTCGTTGCCCTTCAGATAATCCAGCAGGCGGCGGCGCTTGCTGACAAGCATCAGCAGTCCGCGGCGCGAGGCGTGGTCCTTGGCATGGGTGTTGAAGTGCTGCGTCAGCTCACCGATGCGCTCGCTCAAAATGGCGATCTGCACTTCAGGGCTGCCAGTGTCGCCTTCGTGGGTCCGAAAGCGGGAGATGATATCGGTCTTTTTTGCGGGTGCCAGCACGGTTGTGCGTTGCTCCTAGAACGTTCTTTTTAGATTGATCCACTCTCTAAGTGTATGGAACGAGAATACCATGCCGGGTTTTTACCCGCTGGCAGGCCCCGCATCGAAACAGAAATGGACAGCACAGGGTGGACGGGCCGTGGCGTCGAAAGAGTGGACGGCCGGGC
The DNA here is from genome assembly GCA_965276625.1 of Acidobacteriaceae bacterium. Lineage (GTDB taxonomy): Bacteria > Acidobacteriota > Terriglobia > Terriglobales > Acidobacteriaceae > EB88. Next base: position 378,929 of record CBDIBB010000001.1, on the reverse strand, counting down.
CAAGGTGACAGGGACGGCCGGATACTCAGGAGATGTCGCGGTGCCGGGGATGGCCCATGCCGTACTGGTGCAGGCGAAGGTGGCCCGGGCGCAACTCATCGCCGTGGACACCGCGCAGGCGGAGCAGGCGCCGGGGGTGCTGGCGGTCTTTACGGATGCGTGTTTCGCGCCGGGTCTGGCACCGATCGGGCCACCGCCGGAGGAGTTTACCCAGAGCTTTCCCGCGGAGCGCCGGGCACCGCTGTCGGACAATGTGGTCCATTACGCGGGCCAGCATATCGCGCTCGTTGTCGCGGAAACGCTTGAACAGGCGACGTTCGCAGCGACGCTGGTCCACATGGAATATGAGCTGCTGGAGCCGGAGCTGACGCTGCGCGCCGGGCTGCCGGGCAGCTACAAGCCGCACCATTTCGCGACGAACAGCAAGGAGGCCCTCAACCGCACCCGGGGCGAGCGACCGGCACGGGCTGACGTGCTGGTCGATGCCCTGTTTCGTACGCCGGTAGTGCACCACAACCCCATGGAGCCCTCGGCGACGGTCGCGTGCTGGCAGGGTGATGAGCTGACCCTGCACGATTCGACGCGCTGGGTGCAGGGCAGCCGCAAGGTGATCGCGCACATGCTGGGTGTGCCTGCGGAGAAGGTGCATGTCCACGCGCCGGTGGTTGGGGGCGCTTTCGGGTCGAAGGGCTTCCTGTGGCAGCACGTGGCGCTCGCGGCCCAGGCGGCGCGGGTGCTGCGGCGTCCGGTCAAGCTGGTGCTGACGCGGCAACAGATGTTTACCTCGACCGGGCACCGCCCGGAGACGAGCCAGCAGGTGACGCTCAGCGCCGACTCGCGCGGAGCGCTGACCGGGGCCGGGCACCACTCGCTCATGGATACCTCACCGGTGTCGCATTTCGTCGAGCCCTGCGGGCTCACGACCCGGAACCTGTACACAACGCCGTACGCAAGCATCAGCCACACGGTTGCGCCGCTCAACCGGGCGAGCCCGTGCTTTATGCGCGCGCCGGGTGAGTCGCCGGGAATGTTCGCGCTCGAAACAGCGATGGATGAGCTGGCCGCAAAGCTCGGGCTGGACCCCATGGAGCTGCGCCTGCGGAACGATACGCAGGAAGACCGCGACGAGAACCGTCCGTGGAGCGGGCGGCACCTGCGGGAGTGTTGCGAGCGGGGGGCAGCACTGTTCGGCTGGCAACAGCGCAGCCCCGTGCCGCGATCGATGCAGCGGGAGGGCAAGCTGGTGGGCTGGGGTATGGCGACGGCGGCGTATCCGGCCCGACGCTCGCCGGCCGCGGTGCGGGCGCGAGTTTCGGCTGACGGCGTGGCCACATTCAGCGCGGCGACCCATGAGATCGGTTGCGGAACGGCGACGGCGATGCAGCAGGTGGCGGCGGATGCGCTGGACTGGCCGTATCAGCAGGTGCGGTTCGTGCTGGGCGACTCGGATCTTCCGCAGGCGCCGGTGGCAGGCGCATCGCAAACAGCCGCGAGCGTGAGCCCCGCGGTGCAGGCCGCCGGTCGCCAGCTGCAGGCGGCGCTGGTGCGGGCCGCGGTGCGAGATGAAGCCTCGCCCCTGTTTGGGGTCGCGCCGGAGTCAGTCAGCCTACGAGACGGAGTGCTGTGCTGCGATGCGAGGCGGGAGGCATGCGTGGATGTGCTGGCGCGTTTGCCCGGGGGTGAACTGGCGTGTGAGTCGCGTACGGAGACCGAGCCGGCGGCCAGGGAGGGCTATACGTTTCACTCGTTTGGCGCGCACTTTGCCGAAGTGACGTGGGACGAGCAGATAGCCGAGCTGCGAGTCACGCGGTGGGTCAGCGTGATGGACTGCGGACGAGTGCTGAACCACCGGACGGCCCGCTCGCAGATTGAGGGTGGGGTGCTGTTTGGCCTCGGCATGGCGCTGATGGAAGAGACGCACTACGACCCGCGCAGCGGAGCGCCCGTGAATGCGAATCTGGCTGAGTATCACGTGCCGACCTGCGCCGATGCCCCGGAGTTTACGGTCGAGTTTGTGGAGTACCCTGACCTGCATCTGAACCCGCTGGGCGTACGCGGGATCGGGGAGATCGGGATTACCGGGGTGCCGGCGGCGCTAGGCAATGCGATTTATCACTCGACGGGAGTGAGGCTGCGAGAGCTGCCGATGACGGTGGATCGGATTCTGGCGGGCAAGAAGCGGTAGCGGCGGGCAATCCGAAATGCTCCATCACAGCGACAGCCAGATAGGATGTAGGTTGTCTGCTCTGTGCTCCTGAACCGGTTTCTTGCCGAAGTGGACAATCTGAAGAGGAGGACAACGCTCTGAAGAGGACCATTCATACCGATGGCCTGGAGGGTTGGGTAAAGCGGGCGCGGGCGCGGGCGGAGGCCCTCGACCAGGGACGCGCCTTCCCTGCCTCGGTGGGGATCACGTTTGAAAGCGCGGCTGAAATGGCGCGACTGCTTACGCCCAAGCGGATCGATCTTCTGGAGAGCGTACGGCGAAAACCCGGCTTCATCCGGGAGATTGCGGCCGCACTTGCTCGCGATGAAAGGGCGGTAAGCCGTGACGTGGCGGCACTCGGCAGGTACGGTATCGTGCATTCCGAGTGGGTTGTCAATCCCGGCCACGGGCGGGCCCGAAAGATTTCTGCTCCGGCAAGCTTCACGATATCGGCCCACCTGTAGCTGCCGACTCCTAAAACAGCTGGAAGTTCACTTCAATATTGATCTCGACCGGCACCGGCTTCCCGTCCTTCATGGCCGGCTTGAACTTGTACTGCCTGACGGCTTCGACGGCCTTTTCGTCGAGGCCCATGCCGAGATTACGGACGACGTGAATGCGCTGCGGCTGGCCCTGCGCGTCCACGATCAGCGACAGCACGACCACGCCCTGATATTTCTGGCGACGGGCCTCGTCCGAGAATTCGGGATCGACCGCGTAGAGGACCTTGGGGGAGGAGACGCCGCCGCCCGGCTTGTACACGCCGCCGCCGGTACCGCCGTCGCTGCCCGGGCCGATGCCCGCGCCGCTGCCGGAGCCGATACCGCCGTGGTTGCCCGAGCCGATACCCGATCCGCCGCCGTTGCCGGCCGACAGGGTCACGGCCGAGGCCTGCGGAATGCCGACGTTCGGCAGGTTAGTGTCCGGCATTTTCATCGGCGGCATCACGACGGTCACCGGAACCGGCAGCTTCGGGTGATCCACCTTCAGCACCTGCGGCGGCGTGATCTGCGTCTTCGCAAAATCCGGCAGCTTGCCCTTGGTCGGTGGCACGATTTCATGCGCGCCGCCGCCGCCGCCGCCGGAAGCCGCCGGCTGCGGCGCCTTGGGCAGGAATGCTGAAATGTCGAGCGGCGTCACCTTGGCTACCTTCACCTGCGTTGCCGGGTGCTTGGGGAAGAATAGGATCAGCAGGACGAGCAGCACGTAGAACAGGGTGGCGAGGGCGCTTGAGAGCGGCGAACGCTTTTCAGCAAAGGGATCTTTGACTGGGATCGCCGTCGACGTTAGTTCGAGAGGCGGCAGCTTGACCGGGCGAAATACATCGCGAATGTTGGCAACAAGCGACTCCCAGACACTACCCTCTGCCCCGAGAGGCAGCAGTTCGGTGTGGTCCAGCTTGCGCTGCTGCGTTGCCGTCTGCTCTTCCGGAGGCGTTAAAACTTGATTGCTCATTCAGGTATCCGTCTGGGGAACTGCCGGCTTGCTGCGCGGCCCTTCCCTGGTACAAAGCTCGGGTGAAAGGTGCGCCACGGTCTCTCTATTATCGCGCTTTTATGGTTCTTTGGGCCGCGTCGCGACGCAATCTCCACGGCAAGTAGACGTTGCAGGCGCCGGAAAGTGACCGGACGATACAATCAAGTTTCATGAAAAGGACAGGTTTGTACAGCACAAAGGATGCTTGCACCCGATGAATGAAAGCCAGCCGGCCGGGGCGCCCGAGTTGAAAAAGACGCTTACGCTCCCTGACACCGCATTCCCAATGAAGGCGAATCTGCCGCAGAACGAGCCCGCGCGCCTGCGGGAATGGGCGGAAACGGACCTCTATGGCCGGATTCGCAACGCCCGTCGCGGCGCGAAAAAGTACGTGCTGCACGATGGGCCGCCCTATGCCAACGGGCCGATCCACCTGGGGCACGCGCTGAACAAGTGCCTGAAGGACTTTGTAGTCAAGTCAAAAACCATGGCCGGCTTCGATTCGCCGTACGTTCCGGGCTGGGACTGCCATGGGCTGCCGATCGAAATCAAGGTGGACGAGCAGCTGGGCCGCAGGAAGCACGAAATGCCCGCGGCGGAGTTTCTGGATGCCTGCCGCGAGTACGCGCAGAAGTATGTCGACCTGCAGAGGGGGCAGTTCGAGCGGCTGGGCGTGTTCGGCAGCTGGGATAAGCCGTACCTGACGATGGACAAGCCGTACGAGGCGGCGACGCTCGCGACCTTCTACCGGTTCTTCGAGGGGGGCTTTGTGTACAAGGGCCTGAAGCCGGTGTACTGGTGCCTGAACGACCGCACCGCCCTGGCCGATGCCGAGATCGAGTACGAAATGCACACCTCGCCGAGCGTGTATGTGCGCTACGGACTTACGAGCGAGCCGGTTGCGATCGACCCGCGCCTGCAGAACAAGCGGGTGTGGGCGATCATCTGGACGACGACGCCTTGGACGCTGCCGGCATCGGTGGCGATTGCGTTCCATCCGGAGTTTGAGTATGTGGCGCTCGCGACCTCGTCCGGCGACGTGTACCTGGCAGCGGCCGAGTTGGCAGAGCAGGTGCGCGTAGCCTGCGGGCTGGGCGAGGTCGAGGAGCTGGCGCGCTTCAAGGGAGCGCAGCTGGAGCGCGCGACCTTCCGTCACCCGTTCCTGGCGCGCTCGATCCTAGGCGTGCTGGCCGATTACGTGACCACCGAGCAGGGTACGGGAGCCGTGCATACCGCGCCGGCGCACGGGGCCGACGACTTTTATACTGGAGTGCGGTACGGCCTGGGCGCCGAGTGCAACGTGGACAATGCGGGCCGTCTACGCAACGGCGTTGCCGCGTGGGAGGGCAAGACGGTCTTCCAGGCGAACCCCGACATCATCGCCTACCTGAAGCAGCACAATGCGCTGATGGGGCAGGCCGAGGTGTACCACTCCTACCCGCACTGCTGGCGCTGCCACAAGCCGGTGATTTTTCGCGCGACGGAGCAGTGGTTTATCGGCATGGAGACGCCGATGCCCTACTCGACGCGCTCGCGCTCGTTCAAGGAAGACGAGGATGATGCGGGCGATGCGACGTTTCGCGAGAGGGCGCTCGAACAGATCCACAACGAGATCGAGTGGGACCCGAAATGGGGCGAGGAGCGTATCGCGAACATGATCGCGACACGGCCGGACTGGTGCATTTCGCGGCAGCGGGTATGGGGCGTGCCGATTGCCGTGTTCCTGTGCGCGGTGTGCCACGAGCCGCTGAAGGACCGCGCGGTGAACCAGCATATTGTCGACCTGGTGCGCGAGCACGGCGCCGCGGCGTGGCATGAGCACTCAGCCGACGAGCTGCTGGGCAAGGGCCGCGTGTGCCCCAGGTGCGGTGCGGCGGGGCGCTGGGAGCGCGAGCAGGACATCCTCGATGTCTGGTTCGACTCAGGCTCGAGCTGGAGCGCGGTGCTTGAGGAAAATTCCGAATTGGGTGTGCCGGCCGATCTGTACTTTGAAGGCGGCGACCAGTACCGCGGGTGGTTCCACACGTCGCTGCTGACGGCGGTGGGCACCCGGGACGGCGGTGAGGCGCCGTACCGCAAAGTTGCGACCAGCGGCTGGACACTCGATGAGCAGGGCCGTGCGATGTCGAAGTCGCTCGGCAACGGCGTGGACCCGGTCGATATCTCAAACCGATTGGGCGCGGAGATCGTGAGGCTGTGGGTTGCGTCGGTCGATTTTCGAGAGGATGTGGCGGCGAGCGAAAACCTGATGCAGCGGGTCGCCGACAACTACCGCAAGCTGCGCAATACGTTCCGGTTTCTGCTTGGAAATCTGGCTGGCTTTGTGCCGGCGGAGCATGCCGTGCGCGAAGACGAGCTGCTGCCTCTGGATCGCTACCTGCTGGCGCGTACAGCCGGGCTTGCGGCAAAGGTGACCGGCTGGTATGAGCAAATGGAGTTCCATCGCGTGTACCACGCGGTAAACGAGTTCTGCATCGTGGAGCTGAGCGCACTGTACCTGGATGTGCTGAAGGACCGCATGTACACGTTTGCGCCCAGCAGCGTAGAACGGCGCTCGGCGCAGACGGCGCTGTGGAGGATCGCGGAGACGCTGGTGCGGCTGGTGGCGCCGGTGTTGAGCTTTACGGCGGAAGAGGTGTGGGGCTACCTGCCGGCGGTCGAAGGGCGCGAGGAGAGTGTGCATTTAGCGCTATTTACTGAAACTGCCACAGTTGCGGTGACAGATAATGCGGCGGACTGGGAGAGGATTTTCGCGGTTCGTGAAGAGGTAATGCGGAGCCTTGAAGAAGCGCGACAGGCCAAGCGGATCGGCAAGGGGCTTGAAGCACAGCTTGTGATTACGGCGCCGCCGACCGAGTACGCGGCGTTATCGGGCGCCGCGGCGGGGCTGAAGGAGCTGTTCAACGTGTCGCAGGTGCAGCTCATTCCGGGCGAAACGCTCAGCGTCGAAACGCTGCCCGCGGACGGCCGGAAGTGCGGCCGCTGCTGGAATTACCGGACCGACATCGCCCCTTTCGGCCCCTGGCCGGAGGTGTGCGGACGGTGCGCGGATGCGCTCGACGCGATGGGCTACTCGCGCGTTAGCGGTGAAAGGCAAATGGCAAGCGCATGACGACATTTCCATCCCGCTACACGCACACGACGAGCTCACGGCATCGATTCACTGACCGGCGGCTGCTGTTTTTCGGCATCGCGATTCTCATCATCGCGGTCGATCGTGCTTCGAAGCTGTGGATCCAGAAACACATCGCCGAGGGGCTTTCCATCACGGTGATCCCACACGTATTCCGGCTGACGCACGTGCTGAATGAAGGCGCGGCGTTCTCGTTGTTCAACGATGCGCCAGCCAACCCGACGCGCTGGGCGCTGACTGCCTTCTCATTGATCGCGGCAATCGTTGTCGCAGGCTTGCTGGTGCGGATCGGACGCCGCTACTCGACGACCGCGCTGGGTCTGGCGCTGGTGCTGGGGGGCGCGCTCGGTAATGCCTGGGACCGCATCCAGTACAAGATGGTGACTGATTTTCTGGAAGTGAGGATTGTGCACTATCACTGGCCGGATTTCAACGTTGCCGATTCGGCGATTGTCATTGGCGGCATTTTGATTTTCTTCGGTGCGATGTTCACCCCGCAAAAATCGGATTAGCTTCTGAGCACATGCACTGTGGCGCGGCTTTACCCCCAAACGCCCCTTATAATGAAGGTTTGTGCAGCACCTGCCGACTGTTGCAGGGGTGGCGCATAACTGTTTGAAGGGGTGTGCCGTTGACGGACCAGATTACGCTTCGCGGCGTGCGTGTGCACAACCTGAAGAATGTCGACTGCGACATTCCGCACGGCAAGCTCACGGTTGTGACCGGCGTCTCCGGCTCCGGGAAGAGCTCGCTGGCGTTCGACACGATCTATGCCGAGGGGCAGCGCCGCTATGTGGAATCGCTCTCGGCGTATGCGCGGCAGTTTCTGGAGCGGATTGAGAAGCCCGATGCTGACCTGATCGACGGGCTTGCGCCCGCGATTGCGATCAAGCAGAAGAACACGACACGCAACCCTCGCTCGACGGTCGCGACCGCGACCGAGATTTACGACTACATGCGCCTGCTGTATGCGCGTTGCGGCACCGTGCATTGCGTCGTGTGCGATGGCGTTGTGAAGCGCGACTCTGTCGACGAGATTGCCGCGGCGGTGCTTGGGCTGGGCGATGGAACGCGGCTGCATGCGCTGTTCCCCGTGGTGCCGGCGGCTGCTCCCGTGCCGCAAGCCGAGCCTGTTTCGCCGATGCTTGAAAAGCGCTCACGCTCCCAGGCGGCTCTCAAAAAGGCCGCCTCAAAAAAGGAAGCTGCGAAAGCTCCGACTACGACGAGTGAGTTGTCGCCCGCGATGCGCGAGCGGTTGCTGGACCTGCGGGGGCGGGGGTTCAACCGGCTCTACCAGGGCAGCAGTATTTTCGAGTTTTCGACACCCGAGTCGCTGCTCGACATCGACTGGTCGCTCCCGGTCTACGCGCTGGTCGACCGGATTGCCGTGTCCGCTGAAGCGCGCAACCGGATCGTGGATGCGGCGGAGATCGGTTACCGCGAATCGGGTGAAATCCTGTATGAAATCGTGCGCCGCGCCGAGAGCGGCGCAACAGCAACCGTGACTGTGCCAGATCGTCTGCGCTTTTCAACCGCATTCGAGTGCAAGACCTGCCACCGCGTCTATGCCGAGCCTGAGCCGCGCCTGTTCTCTTTCAACAATCCCTTCGGCGCGTGCCCGCGCTGCCAAGGCTTTGGAAACACCATCGACTTCGATCTCGACCTCATCCTGCCGGACAAAAGTAAGTCGATCGACGATGGACTGGTCGACCCATGGATGCGTCCGAAGTACCGCAGCTACTTTCTCGACCTGAAGCGCGCGGCGAAGCAGCACGGCATCCCGACGGACACGGCGTGGTTCGACATGACGCCTGACCAGCAGGCGTTCGTCCTGAATGGGAGCGGTGCGTTCCCCGGGGTGCATCGCTTTTTCGAGCTGATGGAAACGAAGAAGTACAAGCTGCATGTGCGGGTAATGCTGTCGAAGTATCGCGGCTATGCGACGTGCCCGGAGTGCAAAGGGCAGCGGCTGCGCGCGGAGGCACGCGCGGTGCGGGTTGGCCGCGAAGGCGCGGCGAAGAATATCTGCGACGCGGCGGCGCTCACCATCGCTGCCGCGCATGCGTTCTTCGACGCGGTGGAGCTGACTCCGATGCAGGCGGAAATTGCCGGATCGATCCTGAAAGAGGTACAGCAGCGGTTACGATTTCTGAACGCGGTGGGGCTCGATTATCTGACGCTCGACCGGCTTGCCTCCACGCTTTCAGGCGGCGAAGCACAGCGCATCCAACTTGCGACATCGCTCGGCTCGCAACTGGTGGGGGCGCTGTACGTGCTCGATGAGCCGTCGATCGGGCTGCACAGCCGGGACACGGAAAAGCTGATTCGTATTCTGCACGCACTGCGCGACCTGGGGAACACGATCCTGGTCGTCGAGCATGATCCCGATGTGATTGAAGGGGCGGACTACCTGCTCGACATGGGGCCGGGCGCGGGTGAGTTCGGCGGCAAGGTGCTGGCAGCCGGAACCGTTGCGGAGGTTGCCGCGAACGCGGATTCCATTACCGGCAGATACCTGAGCGGGGCGTTGACTATTCCGGTTCCGCCGAAGCGCAGGCCGGTGCCGGATGCAGCGAGCAAGGACTGGCTGAAGCTGAAAGGCGCGCGCGCGAACAACCTCAAGGGGGTCGATGTCGAGATTCCCCTGCATACTCTCTGCTGTATCACCGGCGTTAGCGGCTCGGGCAAGTCCACGCTGGTACACGAAGTGCTGTACAAAGCCGTTTCGCACGAGCTTGGGCAGACTGAAGGCGGCGACCCGAGCAGCCTGTATCGCGAGCTGCGCAATGCCGACCGCCTGAACGATATTGTGCTGGTAGACCAGAACCCGATCGGACGCACGCCGCGCTCGAACCCCGTGACGTACATCAAGGCATTCGACGCAGTACGCGAGCTGTTTGCCTCGCAGCCCGAGGCGCAGCGGCGCGGCTATGCGCCCGGGCACTTCTCATTCAACGTGCCGGGTGGACGCTGCGACGTATGCGATGGCGACGGCACGGTGACGGTCGAGATGCAGTTCCTCGCCGATGTAGAGCTGCCCTGCGAAGAGTGTAACGGTACCCGCTACAAATCGGGCGTACTTGAGATTCGCTACAAGAACAAGAACATCCACGATGTGCTGGGGATGACGGTGAAGGAGGCGCTGCGTTTTCTTGCGGGCAATCCGAAGATCGTTGACAAACTGGCCGTGCTGGACGAGGTGGGGCTTGGGTATGTGCGGCTGGGCCAGTCGGCCACCACGCTGAGCGGTGGAGAGGCGCAGCGGGTCAAGCTCGCGATGCACCTGGCGGCTGCGCGCACGGCGCCCAAAAAGGGCGGCAGCCGCGTGCTGTATATCCTCGATGAGCCCACCACGGGATTGCACTTCGACGATGTGAGCAAACTGCTGATAGCACTGCGTAAGCTGATCGATGGCGGGGGCTCGCTGGTAGTAATCGAGCACAACCTCGACGTGATCAAGTCGGCGGACTGGGTGATAGACATGGGTCCGGAGGGCGGTTCGAAGGGTGGCCAGATCGTCGCGGTGGGTACACCTGAGGAGATTGCCGCGAGTGAACTTTCGTATACAGGGCAGTGGCTTAAAGGCGCGCTGCGCCCGCGCCGCGTTGTGAGCGATCGCGAAGGGGCTGCGTAGTTTTACTCATGCTGCCTGGTACATGCTTGCGTAACTAGATTTCGAAGCAGGAGGCCTGATGCATTCCATCCCCACGTGCCGCACCGTCCTGGTACTTGCCACGATGCTTGTAGCGGGCGGCATTCGCTCGGGCGCGCAAACCGCGGGGCTGCCGCCCGGCACAAGCGGTCCGCCGGACGCGCCCGCGCAGCCGAGCCAGGTGCACGACCCCATCAACGATGCCGAGGCCAAGCTGGATGCAAAGGACTACCCTGCGGCGCGAGCCATGCTGGTGGCGTATCTTTCCGGGCACCCTGCGGACGCGCGTGCACTGTTCGACCTGGGTTACACGCAGGACGCCATGGGCGACGCGACGGCGTCCGAAGCTTCGTATCGGAAGGCTATCGCGGCCAGCCCCGAACAGTTCGAGTCGCACGCGGCGCTGGGACTTCTGCTGAACGCGAGAAATGCCCGGCAAGACGCTATCGCCGAGCTTTCCGCCGCGGCAAAACTGACCCCGGCGCCGCCGAACCCCGGCGCCCAGGCGCAGGCAAACCGCGCGCTTGCACGGCTGCTTGAGCCGACCGACCCGCAGGCAGCAAGCAGGGCGCTGGTGGCCGCGCTGCGCGAAACGCCGGAGACCACCGGCGACACGTTGCTGGCTGCCGATATCGCGGCTCGCGAAGGCGACGCCGATGCCGCCGCCGATGCCTACGGCAAGGTGCTGGCAGTGGCGCCCGGCGGCAGCCCGGAGCAGGCGGAAGCCTCTGCCGGGCTGGCGCACCTGCTGATCGCGGCGAAGCGCTACGCCGATGCCGAGCCCGTGCTGCGCAAGGCCCTGGTCGCCGACCCGCAGAGCCCGCCCCTGAACACCGAGCTCGCGGACGTGCTGGCCGCGGAAAACAAGCCGCAGGACGCAATCGCCATCCTTGAAAATTTGCATGCTGCCAAACCGGACGACGCAGAGATCACCTCAATGCTGGCCGACCTGTATGCCGAGAACAAACAGCCGGGGAAGGCCGACCCTCTCTACGCGCAAATGCTGGCCGCGCACCCGCATGACGCCGCGCTGCTGGCACAGCGCGGCGACGCCCTGGTGCAGCAAGGCCAGTATGCGCCCGCGATTCCGCTGCTGCAGGAGGCCACGCGGCTTGCGCCCGCCAACGGAAACGCCTGGAGCAGCCTCGCTTTCGCCGCAGACCAGGAACACCAGCCCCAGCTTGTGCTTCAAGCACTTTCCATGCGATCGAAAGTAATGAGCGAAACTCCAGCTACGTATTTCCTATCGGCTACGGCATACGATACATTGCAGCAACCAGGCCGCGCGGCGCAGCTCTACCGGCAATTCCTGTCGGTCGCTGGCACGGGGTTTCCAGACGAGGTGTGGCAGGCTAAACACCGTCTGGTAACGCTCGAAAAGGAACGCTAGCCGCGATCCAGCTCTGGGAGGTGCCCCATGCGCTCGACCTCGCTTACCACTGTATTGTTAACCCTCACTTTCTTCCTGACCAGCACTGCTGGTCGGGCCGTTGAGCCGCGAGCGCTCGACCAGAACACCCTGCAGGCGCTTGCTGAGAAAGCCGGCCACGCTTCCCTGCGCGACCAGTGCTACCTGTATGCGGAACTGGTGCGCGGCAGTACCGAACTGGCAAACAGCGAGATAGCCGCCGGGGACAGCACGGCCAGCACGGCCACGCTGCACGCGGTCGAGACGTATACCGTCTCGCTCGATGCGGCGCTGCTGAAAGACGCGAAGAAGCTGAAAGACGCCGAGATCCTGCTGCGGGAGAGTGCCTTCCGGCTGAACGCGGCCATGCTCGCCTCCTCTATCGCAGACCGGCCCGCAATGGCGTCAGCGCTGACACGGATCAATGCGGTCGAGGCACACGTGATGGGTGCGGTTTTCGCGCATTAGGTTTTGATTGTTGCTTGGTGGGGTATGCCCTTTCGCCCGCTATCACCGTCCGATCCGCTACGATCGGAAAATACTATGGGAGCCCAGCCGAAACTCGACCCGCCCAGCCCGCGTCCGCGCCGCGATCTCGCCCCGGCCCGTATCACCGATCTGCTCGAACGCCTCGCCAAAGCCCAGCCTGCACCAGTGTGCGCGCTCATCCATCGCACCCCGTGGGAGCTGCTCGTTGCGACGATCCTCTCCGCCCAGTGCACCGATAAGCGCGTCAACCTCGTTACCCCTGACCTGTTCCGCGCCTTCCCTACCCCCGCTGCCATGGCCCAGGCCTCGCTCCCCGAGCTCGAAGAGCTGGTACGCACCACCGGCTTCTTCCGCAGCAAGGCCAAATCCATCCTCGGCGCCGCGAAAAGAATAACCGACGACTTCCACGGCGAAGTCCCCCGCACCCTGGCCGAACTCATCACCGTTCCGGGCGCTGCCCGCAAAACCGCCAATGTTGTTCTCGGCGTCGCTTACGGCCTTGCCGAGGGCGTCGTCGTCGATACGCACGTCCAGCGCATCACCCGTCGCTGGGGCCTCACGAAGCACATCGAGCCCAGGAAGATCGAGCAGGACCTCATGCGCGTCATTCCTCGCAGCCGATGGATTGACTTCTCCCACGAGACCATCCTTCACGGCCGCGCCCTCTGTATCGCCCGCAAACCCCGCTGCGCCGAGTGCCCCATCGAACCCACCTGCTGGGCCCCCGATAAAACTTGGCGCAGCCATTAAAGCAAGACCGCCTACGCGGCCGGCGGCCACTTCGTGGCGTGTCTTTGTCGACGTGCTGGTGCGGTCTATCGCGCTCCTCCCGCTGGTCGGGATCAACGCCCCGAGCGTCGCGAGGGCCACAACAATCCGCAGAAGCACATAAACGAGAACCCGCCACGTTAGGGCTATGCCGCCACGAAGTGGCCGCCAGCCGCGCAGGCGGTTTGCTTACCCCAGGCAAGCAAAAGGCCCCGAACCGGGACCTTTTCGCTTGCTACTGGTGGTCGCCTGAGATAGGACTGGGCGGCGCCGGGGTTATGTGCATGGGTGGATCAGGGATGTCTGAGAGCAGGCGGGGCTGCGGCACGGGAGGGTTAAGGATCGCGAGCGGCTTGATGGCGACGGCCTGCTGCTCCGCGCCTTTCATGCTGCCGCGCGGCGAAACAGTCGCGTCCCAGATCACGTAGCGTCCCTCGTCAACCCGGTCGGAGAAGATTACCTCGCGCGATCCATCCAGCTTCAGCTTGAGCATGGGCGAAGGCGCCGTCACGATATTTTCGCCAAGGTCCGGCTGGTCGGGGATCTGCACGGTGGCTCCGCCCAGCTCCGCGAGGCATGCCGAGGTGGCGATCCAATCACCGGTCGGCTGCAGGCTCGCATACAGGGTAGAAGGGGGCAGTGCCTCGTTGACTGCTGTGCGCGCACCCTTCCGGTTCAGGGCTTTTTTCGGCTTTTTTCCCAGCCTGGGCTGCGGGGTTGAAATCTCGCGTACCGGCAGACTGGCGACCCGAGGAATCACAGCGGTCGTAGCCTCAGCATGGCGACGGTTCCCATCGTCGCTGGAGGTGTGCAGCAGGATGAAGCCCTGGCCGTCCCCGCCCGGCGGTACCCCGGTCTTTGCCTCGGCATTTGGCTGCATCGCCGGGCACACGCCCTGCTCGTAAGCCTGCGAGTCCGCGGCACGACCCAGGTCCGGCTTCCGTTCGTTGATAATCTGCCGGTCTCCGGCAGAAATCTCGTCGCCGGAGCGGTGTGGCAGCGAGTAGTAGCGCATCCGCGGGTTTCCCGGAACAGCGCTGGCGATCATTCCCGGCGGAATCGCCGGCAGAAGGTCCGGCCCCAGGTCGGGCGCCGCGGTCACGCCAAGGCCCATGTCCATAGGTTCCGGCGCCGAATCCATTGACGGATCGAGGTCGGTGTGCGGTTTTGAGTCAACACGAACGTTCGGCGCCTGCACGGTCTTCGGGGCCTGGCTCGCCGGCGCAATCTGCGTACTGCCGGTCCCGGGCTCGCCCTGCTGCGCGTGGAGCGGCAAACCGGTCAGGCACAACGCAACGGCGCCAATCAGGCCATAAACTCTCATGAGCTTCCTACTTTACCACTGGCAAGGCACGAAAAAGGGCGACCAACGTTCGGCCGCCCCTTCCGCTTACGGTACTTCCGGTTTAGCTGGTGCGCCGACGGGTTGCTCGGTGTGCCGGTGCTGCCGACGGCTTCAGACCGCCATCCTTCAGGATGATCATCGCCGGGTTCTGCGTGTACGAATCGAACGTGCCCACGTAGGTCGCGTCCGCGCCCGTTGTCGGCACCGTCTTCAGGGGGGTCTTCATGTTGATCGTGAAATCTGCCTTGTTCGACTGCTGCGCGTCCTGCGACACAGCCATCATGACCTGGTCTGCTGTCGCCGTGACAACCTTGCCCGGGATCGCGAAGGTCTGACCCTTCAGGACATCCCACACCTTGCCCGCATCCTCGGGCGAGCCGTTCGCCAGCACGAACTCCTTGTCCGAAAGCGACAACTTGTTCACATCCGGCGTACTGGTTACTGCCTGGTGCGCCAGGTCGGCGGGCGATGGCGGCGGGGGCGCCGGGGTCGGCTTGTAGTCGGCCGGCGGCATCAGGTTGGCCTGCGCTAGCGTTTTTACCTGGTCAAAACCGTCCATGGCGCCGTGGTACTTGTTGTACCAATACTCAGCGGCCTTTTCGATCTGGTCCTTCGAGGCGCCCTGCGCGAACTGCGCGGCACGGGTCAGGTACCAAACGCCATTCACCAGGTCCTTGGGGTCTTCCTGCAGGTACGCCTGGCCCAGCATGTAGGTATCGAGTAAGCCGGGGCCGGTCTGCGTTTGCGTCGGGTCGGTGTACGCCTTCAGCTCCGCCTGGTAGGCATCGATTGCGCCCTTGTAATCCTTCTTGCCCGTATCGTCGGCGGCAATGGCGCTCTCAAAAATCGGTGTCGCCAGTCCCTTCAGCTTCTGGTAGTCGGCATCATTCATGCTGGTCGGCTTGGGGGCCGCAAGCCCCTTTTGCGCCAGCGACGCCGCATCATCCAGCTTGGCCTGGTCGCCCTGGGCCTGCTGCTTCTCGACGTATACGATGAAGGTAAGCGCGCGAAGGTTTGTTGGGTCCACCTGGAGCAGGCGGCGCGCGGCATCCACTGTCTTCGGCGTGTTGTTGCTTTGCTGGTACGCTCCCACCAGCTGTTCCAGCATGTCCTGCTTCACGACAGAGTTGGGATACTGCTGCAGGAAGGCTTCGATGGCCTGCGCCTTAGCTGCCGGCGAGCTTTGACCGACGGCGTTGGTGTACGCGTTGTACTCTGCCGGATCCTTGATGGTGATCTGCCCACCCGCTGCAGGCGCCGCGGCACCGGCGGTAGTCGGCGCCTGGGCAGCGCCGGCCGGTGCCGGAGTAGTCTGTGCCGGGGTTTGTGTCGCAGGCGCCGGCGCCGGTGTTTGGGCCTGGCCGTAGGCGGCGGGGAGTGCAGCGAGTGCGCTGGTGGCAAACGCCAGCAGTGAGGCAACGACAACCTTCTTCATGCAACGCTCCTGGGAAGATCTTGGAAAATGCTCGAGAATGCAGTACCCGCTGCAGCTTTCGTTCCTGAGAGGAAAGAACAAAGGAGCCGGAACCGTTCTCCCCTCTTATAACGCACAACGCCATCGGTTAGAAACCCGAAGCGCGAACGAGGCTGCCTGCCGGCCGGCGTAATGTCAAAGAAAGTCACCGCACCGCCGCTCAAACCGCATCTTCCCTGCTATGACCCAACACCAATCAACAAGCGACAAGCAGCTTACCGGTCAGGTGGCAGTCGTAACGGGAGCCGCGCGCGGTATCGGCGAGGCGGTAAGCCGTCGCCTTGCTTCGCTCGGTGCTCACGTTCTGCTCATCGCGCGCGACAGCGAGCGCCTTGCAGCAGTCCAGGCGGGCATCGAGTCCTCGGGCGGCCGCGCAACGGTATACCCGCTCGACCTGCGCAGCCCCTCCGCGATCGATCAGTTCAGCAAAACACTCGCTCAGCAGTGGGAGCGCTGCGACGTGCTGGTAAACAACGCCGGAGTAGGCCGAATCGGCAAGCCCCTGCACGAGATGTCTCCGGAAGAATGGAACGAGACGATGGACACCAATCTTCGCGCGCCATTTCTGATGATTCACGCGGTCGCTCCGCTGATGATCGCCGCAAAGGCTGGCCACAT
This sequence comes from Acidobacteriaceae bacterium, assembly GCA_965276625.1. Taxonomy (GTDB): domain Bacteria; phylum Acidobacteriota; class Terriglobia; order Terriglobales; family Acidobacteriaceae; genus EB88. The sequence goes on along the minus strand of CBDIBB010000001.1, from coordinate 362,360 downwards.
CGTCAACATTTCTTCGCTCGCCGGTCGCAATCCGCTTCCCAGGGGTGCTGCTTACGCTGCATCAAAGTGGGGGCTCAACGGACTGACCTACTCGGTCGCCGAAGAGCTACGTCCCCACTCTATCCGTGTCTCGGTGGTCGCACCCGGCTCCGTCAACACGGCATTCGGCGGGGTCGATCCCGAAGAGGATGAGCGGGCGGCCCGCAAGATCCAGCCGGACGACATCGCGGATATCGTTGAAATGCTCGTGTTGCAACGCTCGCAGAGCTTTGTAAGCGAAGTGCTGGTACGGCCCACGAGCAAGCCATAAAGCAGGCTCAGGCTGCGCGGCTTTCCGCCCTGACTGGGGTGAGATTGCCCTCGCGCTGCTGATGGGTGAACCTGGCCGCGAGCACTTCCTCCGCCATGAGCGTTACAACCGGCGCGAGAAACGGAAGCAATTCACCGAAAATGCGTGTCTCCGTCAGGATTCCCCACAGCATCATGAAAACGTACCAGACCGGAAGCACCAGCAACCAAGCCCGCAGCTGGGCATCGCGAACCTTGCGCCGGTACATGATGAGGAACGGCCACAGGAACCCGAACGCGCTGGCCAGTTGCGGCCAGTACCTGAGCCTTACGAAGCATTTGAAATTAAACAGAAGCCGCGGGTAATACTCCGATGCGTTCGTGCTGAACACCCGGTAAACAATCAGGTGCCACACAACCCAGTACGCCACCAGCGCCAACACCACGGCGAGGACGCGCCGGGTGCGCAGCGTAGCCCACTGAATTCGCCCGTCCGGCCCAAGCGACTCTGACAATGCCCAGAATGGCAGCAGTAGCAGCGTGGTCTCACGGTTCAGCGTTGCCACCGTAAACAGCAGCACCAGCCATAGCACATTCTTGCGGAAATAAATCAGATAAAAGCCCGCAGCGAACGCCGCAAGGCTTGGCATGTCATACACATAACGGAAGTTCTGCACCGTGTGCAGGATGTAGGACATGACACACAGTCCGAGAAAGATCGGGAAGACAAGCGGCCTCAGCACACCGCGGCGCGTACTGGCGTCGTACAGGCGGACCGCCACCCACCCGGCAAACAAGGTGCAAAGAATCGCGATGCCGAACTCCAGCACCAACCCTCCAGTCACGCCATGGGGGAAGAAGTACTGGTTGCGGGCAAGCCGGTCTGCATAGTGGGTACTCCACTGGGCCGTATCGGCCAACCGGTAGAGCGGCGCCAGCAGGAGGCGCGTCTGGAAAGGCAGCCGCTCATAACCGTACTCAAACCGGTGCAAGTCGACGTACGGCCACTCGAGGTAAATGTAAGCGCCGACAAACTGTACCGCAGCCAGCAGGTATAGGACGAGCAGCCCGATTTTCCGCAACCTGCCGCGGAACGGCGCGCTTCGCACCGTACTTAATATCAGGAGCAGCCGCGGGTCAACCACCGCGTGCTCAGCTTTTTGTTGTGTCAGGGTCGACATTTGTTTTCATTGGGATGCACGGAACCCGCGCATTTACCACCCGGAGTTTGGAACCCCTTATCCACACATTGATCAGCCCAAAGCCTGCGGAGCCGCGCTGCAGGCTTGCTTCACCCCGGGCAGGCGCATAGTCTTTGCTTGAAAAGACCCACATTTTCAAGGAGCGCCCACTCGTTTGCTGAAGCTTAAAAAAATCCAGATTCTCGGGTTCAAGTCTTTCTGTGACAAGACAGAAGTTGCGCTTCCCGGCAACGGCATCGCCGTGGTCGTGGGCCCGAACGGGTGCGGCAAATCGAACATCCTCGACGGGGTGACCTGGGTCCTGGGCGAACAGAGCGCCAAATCACTGCGCGGCGGCAAGATGGAAGATGTAATCTTCGCCGGGACCCACGACCGGCGCGCCCTTGGCATGGCTGAGGTCTCGATTACGCTGATCGATCCGGAGGCGTACGGCGAGGGTCCTCTGGCCGGCGATCCATCCCGCGACCCTGAGATCGTGGTCGGCGACGGCGGCGACTGGGACGAAGCGAAGCTGCGCGCGACGAAAGCAGAAGAGGTTGAGCAGATCATCGCGGAGTCGCAACCGGGGGGCGAGCCTGACAGCGAAGCATCGGGAGACGCGCCCGCGGCCGAGCAGCCGGGCCAGGACAACACAGCGCAGGGCGAAGTGGTGCTCAGGATTCGCCGCCGCAAGTTCCAGAAGACCGCGCGTCATGGCGAAATAGTCGTTACCCGCAGGCTGTTCCGCACCGGCGACAGCGAGTACCTGCTGAACGGCAAGCTGTGCCGCTTGTCGGATATCCGCGACATCTTCATGGGTACCGGCCTCGGGCCGGAGTCCTACGCGATCATCGGGCAGGAGCGGATCGGGCAGCTGCTCAGCTCCAAGCCGCACGACCGCCGCGCCATTATTGAAGAAGCAGCGGGCATCACGCGCTTCAAAACCAAAAAACGCCTAGCCGAGCTGCGCCTGGAGCAGGCCCGCCAGAACCTCGCGCGCATCGACGACATTTTCGATGAGGTCGCGCGCCAGATGGTCACGCTCAAGCGACAGGCCGCCAAAGCCGAGCGCTACGGCTTGCTACGCGACGAGCTGCGCGCCAGGTTGAGGATCGTGCTCGCCGGCAAGCTGGTGCAGATGGACGAGCAGAACGCCGCGCTCGCGACTGAGATTGCCGGGTTGACGGCACAGATCGACACGCAGTCCGGCGAGGTGGAGTCCCTGCAGGCCGAGGTGAGCGAAGGCCAGCAGCGCGGATACACTCTGGACGCCTCGGCCCGGGAGCAGAGCCGCCTCGCTAACGAGAGCGCCGTGGAGCTGGAACGCGCGCGCAGCCGCGCGGCCGGCAACGCCGAGCGTATCGCCGAACTGGAAGCCCGGTCCGCCGCGGGCAAAGCCGAGCTGGAACAGTCGCGCGAGCAGCTGGCCGGCCTCAAGGGAGAACGCGAGCAGCAACAGGCGTTCCTGCGGACTGCTTCGAGCGAAGCCGAGCGTTTCCGGGCGCAGGCTGCCCAACTCCAGAACCAAGCCCGCGATGCTTCCTCCGCTGTGGGTAGCGCCGAGGGCCGCGTCGAGGCCGCGCGGCGCGAAGCCGCGAACCTGCTGCAGCAGCTCAGCCAGGTCCGACGTGAGCAGGCGCAGGCCGAGGAGTCGCTTGCCTCGGTCGATCGCGATGCCAGCCGTTTGTCCGGTGAGCTCGAAGGCGCCCGCCGCGACCTCGAAGCGCTCGGGGTCGAACGCGGGCAAGTCTCCATGCGCTTTGAAACAGCCGCCGAAAGCCTCAAGCGGCTTGAGACGGAGCTCGCCGCGATGCGTGTCGACGTCACCGCGAAACGCTCCGAGGAGCAGGCGACACGGCAGCGCGGCGATACGCTTCGAGCCGAGCGCGCCAGCCTCACGGGCCGCCGCAACTCGCTTGAAGGCCTGCTGCGGGAGCACAGCTACTCCACCGATACCGTGAAGAAGCTGTTTCGGGCCAATTCGCTCTCCGGCGGGCTTAAGCCGGTCGGTACGCTGGCGGACTTCATCGAGGTTGGGGAGCAGTATGAGTCGGTCGTCGATGAGTTCCTGCGCGACGAGCTGAACTACATCGTGGTGAAGAGCTGGGACGCGGCAGATGAAGGCATGCGTCTGCTTAAAACCGGCTCGGGCGGCCCGAACGGCGGCTCCGGTGTGGAGGGGCGGGCGACCTTCCTCGTGCATCCCGACGACTCGCAGGCCAGGTTCTCCTTTGAGGTGAATGAAAACGCAGGCCTGAAGCCGCAGCAGGGCGTCGTCGGATTGAAGGACTGCATTCGCGTCCTCGACGGCTTCGGCAAATCGCTTGAAGTCATCCTGCCCAAGCTGCGCGACGGCTACGTGACCGGGGATGCGTCTACCGCCCGTTCGCTCGCCCTGGAAAATCCCGATGCGTTCTTTCTCGCGCCCAGCGGCGAGTGCTTCCACAATGTGACGGTGACCGGCGGCAAGCCCCGCGCCGAGGGTCCCCTCGCGCTGAAGCGTGAGCTGCGCGAGGCGCAGGCCAGGCTGTCGGCGGTTGAAGAGCAGCTGGCGCAGGCCGAAACGCAGGCCGCCACGCTGGCCCGCGCCCTTGCCGAGCTAACCCGGCAGATCGACACCCGCACCGAGGAACGCCGCAACGCCGAACGCGAAAGCGCCCACGAAAGCGCTGCCCTGCGCCAGATGGATGGAGAACGGCAGCGGCTGGAGCGCCGTCTGCAGGACTGGACACTGCAGGGCGAGCGGGCCCGCGCCCAGCGCGAAGACAAGGCCGGGCTCATCGCCCGCAAAGCCGAGACCGGCGCCCAGCTTGAGCGCAACCATGCCGGGGTTGAGGCGCGCCAGGCGGAGCTGCAGGCAGCCGTGGGCGCGGCGCGAACTGCCCGCGATACCGCCCAGGCCGCGGCTGCACAGGTCTCAGCCGAACTGGCCGGCCTCGAAGAGCGCCGTCGCGGGGCGGAAGCCGGCTTCTCCCGGATCGACCGCATGTTTGCCGAGGGCGAACGCCGCGCTGCCCAGCTTGAAGCGCAGCTCGCCGGCGCCTCGGCCGAACGTACCCAGCGAACCGATGAAAATATCACCCTGGCCTCTCGCGAGGCCGAGCTGCGAGCAACGCGGGAAGCAGCCGAAGCGCAAGTACGCACGCTTGGCGAAGAAGCCCGCTCCCTGCGCGCCCGTCTCGCTGAGGCCGAAGCCCAGCTGAAACAGCTGCGCGCTGTAACGGAAGAGGCGCGGGAACAGCGCTCCACCCGCTCCTCGACCGCTGCGCGCCTCACCGCCGAGCTCGCGCACCTGGCCGAGGCCTGCGTACAGGACCTTGGACAGGAGGCCGATGCGCTGCGGGCATCGCTGGCCGCGGGCGAGCTTGCGCGCCTGTCCCCTGAAGCGCTGCCGCCCGAGGAAGACGCCTGCCGCGACATGAAGCGCCGGTTGGAGGCGATGGGCCCGGTCAACATGATGGCGCTTGAGGAGTTCAAGGAGACTGAGACCCGTCACAGCTTCCTCGAAACCCAGCGCAAAGACCTGCTGGACTCAGTCGAAAATACCCGCTCGACCATCAAGGAGCTCGACGGCATCTCGCGGACCAAGTTCGACGAAGCCTTCGGGCACATCAACGCAAACTTCAGCCAGGTATTTACGCGCCTGTTCGGAGGTGGACAGGCCTCCATGCGCCTGACCGACGAGGACAACTCGAACGACTCGGGCATCGACATCGTGGCGCAGCCGCCGGGCAAAAAGCTGCAGAATGTATTTCTGCTCTCGGGCGGTGAAAAAGCGCTCACCGCGCTCGCGCTGCTGATGGGCATTTTCATGTTCCAGCCCGCGCCCTTCTGCGTTCTGGACGAGGTGGATGCACCGCTCGACGAAACGAACGTCGGGCGCCTCGCCGACCTGCTGCGTTCCATGGCCGTCGATACGCAGTTTGTTATGGTGACCCACTCCAAGCGCATGATGACCGCCGCCGACATGATCTACGGCGTCACGATGCAGGAGCCGGGGGTGTCGAAGATCGTGAGCGTCCGGCTGGGCGGCGGGGACCCAGCGCCCAAAGTACGCGAACAGCGCGCGCTGGCCTTTGCCTGATTTTGGGTGTCTAAGTCGTTGGCGGATGAATTGCTTCTGCTCACAGGGCCAGCGTGGGTAGTCTGATCTTTCTTTTTAGAGATTCTAAGGAGTCACTCCACCAGGTGTCAGAAGTTATACGCTAACGATTCTGCCGACACATTGAGGAGTATTCGCTCGTGAACAGCCGACGGCCTAGGAGTAAGTGACGGAAAACGCGTTTCTCCGTACCTGTCGATCTTCCTGATCTCTGCTGCCCTACTGCGCGAACTTCCTGATCGCTTCTGGAGCGACTGGGGTGAAGAAGTTGATCAGGTTGCCGTCGGGGTCGCGAAAGAGCAAGGAGCGGTTCCCCCAAGGCATCGTCGTCGGCTCTTGCAGGAAGGCGGGCACATGATCTCTCAGCAGAAGGAATGCCGCGTCTACATCTTCCACCAGGAACTCGATGATGACACTCCGGTTCGCCTCGGGCTGCAATTCATCCTCTGCGCCAAAAGCACTTAAGGTTCGTGTGCTGCCGATGGCAAGGGTGCCTCTCGGTGTTGTAAGTTCAGCAAAGTCCGGCGTATACCGGGTTGCGGAACTATCGCTGATTGTCTCGTAGAAGCTGACCAGCCGTTCTACATCGTTTGTGATGACGCGCATCGAAACCAGGTTCATGGTGTCCTCCTATGCTGAGATCCCAGCACCTGAACGACACTAACTGAGCTCTCCTGACAGCGTTGTGTCAGTATTGTTTTGTCATGCGCCGAGCCGACCGACTTTTTCGAGTGATTCAAATTCTCCGCCGCTCTCGCCGCCCTGTTACGGCAGAGGCGGTTGCAGCAGAGCTGAGCATCTCGGTCCGGTCGGTCTACCGTGACATGGCTGATTTGACACATCAAGGCGTCCCAATCCGTGGTGAAGTAGGTGTCGGGTACACACTCGATCGGCAATACGACATGCCGCCGCTGATGCTAACCCCAGAGGAGCTGGAGGCAGCGGTTCTCGGTGCACAATGGGTTGCCGAGCGGGGCGATGCTGCACTGGCCAATGCAGCGCGGGACTTACTCTCGAAGATCACCGCCGCAGTTCCACAATCTCTGCGCACTTTCATCACCGAGCCTACCCTTGGCACACCAGAGAACAAATTAGCAGTCAAGGACGGGCTTGATCTTGCGAAGGCCCGTTCCTGGATTCGTGCCGGACGGAAGCTGCGCATTCGCTACCGAGACGAGGCCGGGCAGGAGACCGAGCGGGTTGTATGGCCGGTGATCATCGGCTACGCAGACGCCGTACGACTCCTTGCTGCCTGGTGTGAGCTGCGCAATGGCTTCCGGCATTTCCGAACAGACAGGATTCTCAAGGCCGACTTCCTCGATGAGGCGCATGGCGCCACCTTGCAAGACATGAAAAGAAAGTGGGAGCGCTACATGTGGGCGACGCGCACGCTTCGCCTTCCCAGGCCATTCGGAACCGATTAGTCCCGGTATGTCGCATTAGCGAAAACTATCATGGCGTGGCAAGACGGAAGACAGCCCGTCTAGCATTGCGGAAATGAACGTTTGTGCAAGCGTGGATTGTCGAGCTGAATCTCAGCAGTCCTTGTTGCAAAAGGCTGCCGCCATTGCTTCTCCCTTGGAGATAAGTTTGCGCAATCATCATAGCTCACGATTTTAATGTTTGGTTTGGCGCTCCCTCAATGCCCTGTAGAAATGTCATTGTTCATTCGATAGCGATGTCGCTCATCCGGAAGTTCCGGATGGTGCACATAAAAAAAAGAAGACCTGATGCGATAAAAAACACAACCCCAAGCGATACCTCGACCCACCAGATATTGGCAGTGTATTGAGGAAGAGCCATTCTTAGGAGCTTGTTGAACAAGCCCTTCGTTTGACGAGATTGGTGGGTTTGAGCGGGCTGTTTTGGTGTGGGCCGGGTTCTGTGAGGCTCGGGCGGGGGTGGCTGCGGGGTCGATTCGAGTGGGAGGGAGTGCTGGTTTGAGCACTCACCGGGGTTTTGGGGCGCAGTGCGGCTGCGGGACTTACGCGGTTTGGGCGGCGAGCAGTCGTGGAAGGCGCAGCAGGTTGTGGGCGGCGCAGCTGAAGACGAAGATCCAGTCCACCTTTGCCAGCCCTCGAAGCTTGACCTGGCGCAGGGGTCCGGTCTGCTTGAGCCAGCCGAAGGTTTTCTCGATAAGCCATCGCCGGCTCAGGCTGTGTGCATAGCCTGGATGCCGGGTGGTGCGGCGATCAAGGTTCGAGCGACGTCCCTTGTCGTTCTTCTGCACATGCACGGTGACGTTCAACTCGCGGGCAGTGCAGACGAACTCACGCGCGTCGTAGGCTTTATCGGCTCCCACCGTGATGCGCTTGGCGCGCCTCTTCTGTTGCTCGTACAACATCAGCAGAGCGGCATCGCGCTCGGCATGTCCGTCCGCAGTAGTGGCCATGGCGGCAGCGATCAGGCCGTTGCGGTTCTCCACCAGCGCATGGCCCAGATATGCCAGCTTCGACTCCTTGCCGTAGCTCTTCTTATAAAGCCGGGCGTCCGGATCGGTGGTCGACTGGTGGGTGTCGTTCGAGCGCGTCTGCCCGTGGAAGTTGGTACCGTCGCCATCATCGCTGCCGTCCTTCTTGCGGAAGCTCTTCTGCGAGGCCCACGCCTGGACCAGCGTGCCATCCACAGTGAAGTGCTCGTCGCTCATGAAGCGCTGCGCCTGCCTGTTCACTTCGGCGAAGAAGCGCTGCGCCACCTCGGAGTTCAGCAGACGGGCGCGGTTCTTCGAAAACACGGCATGGTTCCACACCGCGTCATCCATGCCCAGGCCAACGAACCAGCGGAACAGCAGGTTGTACTCCAACTGCTCGACCAGTTGCCGCTCCGAGCGCACCGAGTAAAACGCCTGCAGCAGCAGCGCACGCAACACATACTCCGGCGCGATGGATGGCCGCCCGGAGGCCGAGTACAGCCGATCAATCTCCACGCTCAGGCTCCGCAGAACCACGTCCGTCAACCGCCGAATCTCGCGCAACGGATGGTCCCCAGGCACACGCTGCTCCAGCGTCACACAACTAAATATCTCCACCTGCCGCCGCTCGTCTCCACGCATACTCCAAAGACGATCCATCGCTGTGAAACGCCACATGCGGAGAGTATTTCAACAAGCTCCTAGAGCATTGATCACGAAAGGACCGGCCCAGCTTATCAGCAGGACTCGATCAACCAAGCCTACGGTCGGGCGAACGATTTCGATCAGCAGAACGATTACGGCAGCATAGCAAGCAAAATCCAGCACCCAATCAACCCGTCCAAACAGCGCAAATTGAAGCACGAAATGATGTGGTATTTGAAATCTTGAAAGTGCATGCTTGCGGTCCAGGTAGAGTGACCAGCAAGAGAGCAGAACCAGAAAAGTCACAAAACTACGACTCCACAGGAGTGCAAGTTTCGGGTCGCGCCTTTCGGATTGGGTATTTGCGTCCATCTAACGCATCTTCATATGGGTGTAGTCCGTGACTCCACTCAAGTGACAGCAGGCGGCGGAACGGCGGGCGGTTTGAACCGGGCGTGCCACTTGTTCTTGAGCTGCAAGATCGGCGCTTCGAAATACCGCCGCGACACATACGCGATCGCCGTCGACACCGCGATACAGGCCAGCACCGCTCCTGCGAAGAATGGAAAGCTGTTGAGCCGGCTTGCAGCAAAATGGTGCAGGACGAACGTCTTTGCCTCTGCGTACAAAAACACATTCAGCAGGTAGAGCCCGTAGCTGATGTAGCCGTAGAAGGCCAGTACTCCGCGTGAATCCGTTCGGCCCGTGTGTACCAGACGGTGGTGATCGCGCGATAGCCCGAGGATGATCACGCCGACCGTTCCCCAGGTGAACGGCAGGTCCGCGAGGGCGTCCAAAGTGCTGCTGCCTGGGTGGTAGGCCGCAACCAGGATCTCCACCACAGCCAGCACGGCGCTCACCCCGGTAATCGTCCAGCCGATCCGCGGCGCGTTGCTCACGCCGATGCGTTCGCTCCCGACCAGCAATGAAAGCAGCGCCCCATAGGCCAGGAAATCCAGCACGAACGGTGTTTTGTAGTGGATGTCGATATGCGAGCTGATGTGCGCGGCCACCAGCCGCAGCAGCGGCTCACCGACAATCGCGAGCACCAGCAGCCGCGGCAGCCATTTCGGCGCCAGCAGGCGAACGCAGGTCGGCCAGATGAGGTAGAAATGCTCTTCCACGGCCAGCGACCACAGTGAGCCATACTCATCCATGGGCGCGCCGAAGATGCGGGAAAAATTGGCCAGGAAGAACGTGGCCGCGAGCGCGAAACGCCAGTCGATGGTGTGCGACAGCTTCAGAACCACCAGCATCAGCAGGTAGGCCGGCAGGATGCGCAGCACGCGCCTGAGATAAAAATTTCCGTAAAAGTCGCTCCGCTCTCGGGTGCGGACCAAGATTCCCGTAATTAGAAAACCGGAGAGTACGAAGAAAACATTCACCCCGAAGCGCCCGCAACCGACGGCCGCGGCTGCCAGCGCTCCCCACCGTGCGCCGCAGTTCGGTACCCAGGCATAAGTAGCAAAACCGTGGAAGAAGATCACCATCAGAACGGCGATGCCCCGGATAGAGTCGAGCGACGGCATGTGCCGAAGCAGCAGGGAGTGCTGCGAAGGACTGGCAATGGCTGATGTCGCCATGAAACCTCATCGAGAAGGAATGTGGGTCAGCCCATTATCCCGAAAAAGGTGACGAATGCGACGAGAAAATACACCGCGAGTAACCGGTCTTGGCTTACAGACAGAAACGGACCCGGCACGTACCGGGTCCGTTCCTGCATTGTGTACGCTGATGTTCTCAGGCGTCTGCATGCTCGAGCACGTCTTCACGCACTTCGGTGTCAATCTGTTCTTCCGTGACGTTCTTCGGCAGCGCGATTGCCAGCACATCCTCAATCCGGCGAGCGTAGTGGATCGTCACGCCCTCGGTCTGTGCGGGCAGCAGGTCTTCTTCGACGTTCTGCCGCACATCTTCCGGCAGAATGACATGCTTGACCCCGGCGCGCTTCGCAGCAAGGAACTTCTCCTTGATCCCGCCAACCGGCAGCACGTTGCCTGAGAGCGTGATCTCACCCGTCATCGCAATCAGCGGGTGGACTGGCCGGTCCGTCAGCAGCGAGACCAGCGCTGTCGCCATCGTGACTCCGGCTGAAGGGCCATCCTTAGGGATCGCACCTGCCGGCACGTGGATATGCAGATCGATCTCCTTGGTGAAGTCCTCGCTCAGCCCGAGCGACACGGCGTTTGAACGCACCCAGGTCAGCGCGGCCTGCATCGATTCCTGCATGACCTGACCGATCTGCCCGGTCATGGTGAAGCCGCCTTTGCCCTTCATCCGGTTCGCTTCGATGAACAGCACATCGCCGCCTGCCGGTGTCCACGCCAGGCCCACAGCAACGCCGGGTCGCGAGGTACGCTCGGCGATCTCGGTGTCGACGCGTACCTTGATGCCGCCGAGGAACTCCTGCACTGTCTCACGCGTTACGACGAGCTTCTCCGACTTGCCCTCCGCGATGCGGCGCGCCTGCTTGCGGCAAACGGTGCCGATCAGCTGTTCCAGCCGCCGGACACCTGCCTCGCGGGTGTAGTGCCGCACGATAAAGCCGATCGTGTCTTCCGGAATCTCGATCTGCTCCAGCGTCAGCCCGTTTTCCTTCACCTGCCTCGGCACAATGTAGCGTGTCGCGATGTTCCGCTTTTCCTCTTCGGAGTAGCCCGAAAGCTCGATGATCTCCATGCGGTCGCGCAGCGGTTCAGGGATGGTATCGAGCTGGTTCGCGGTGCAGATGAAAAGCACCTTCGACAGATCGAACGGCTGGTCGAGGTAGTTGTCCCGGAACGTAGCATTCTGCTCAGGGTCGAGCGTCTCGAGCAGCGCCGCCGACGGATCACCCCGAAAGTCGCGGCCCAGCTTATCGATCTCGTCGAGTAGGATCACAGGGTCGTTGCTGCCGGCGCGCTTGATGTTCTGGATAATCTGCCCGGGCAGCGCGCCGATATACGTCCGGCGGTGTCCGCGAATCTCTGCCTCGTCATGCATGCCGCCTAGGGACAGGCGCTGGAACTTGCGACCCAGCGAGCGTGCGATCGACCGGCCAAGCGAGGTCTTGCCGACTCCCGGAGGTCCGACGAAGCACAGGATCGGCCCCTTCATATCCGGCTTTAGTCGCCGAACCGCCAGGTAGTCGAGGATGCGGTCCTTTACCTTGCGCAGCTCGTAGTGGTCCTCGTCCAGCACATCCTTCGCAACGACCAGGTCGATGGTCCCGCCCGTGCTTTTGGCCCATGGCAGCACCGCCAGCCACTCGATGTAGTTTCGCGTAAGGGAGTAGTCCGCGGCCATCGGCGACATGCGCGCGAGGCGGTTCAACTCTTTCAGCGCTTCCTTTTTCGTCTCCTCGGGCATACCGGCGGCTTCGATTTTTTCGCGCAGCTCCTCGATGTCGCGCTGGCCTTCGTCGCCCTCGCCCAGCTCTTTCTGGATGGCCTTCATCTGTTCGCGCAGATAGTAATCGCGCTGCGACTGCTGGACCTGGTCCTGCACCTCGGACTGGATCTTGTTGCGCAGCGACTGGACCTCCACCTCTTTCGCCAGGTGCTTGTTCACGCGCTCCAGGCGGGTGTGCACATCCGCCGTCTCAAGCAGCTCCTGCTTGTCGGCGGTCGAGAGAAACGGCAATGATGAAGCGACAAAGTCGGCCAGGCGTGCCCCGTCTTCGATCTGAGCGGCAATGGCCTGCAGCTCGTCAGAGAGGGTCGGGGACGCGGCCACAATCTGCTGAAAATCCGCCACGATGTTGCGCTGCAGCGCTTCGGTCTCCGGACCGACGATGGGGGCAAGCTCCGACACCGGCTCGACACTTGCGGTCATAAACGGTTCAATTTGCTCGAAATCGTCAAGTTTGACCCGCTCCACGCCCTCGGTAAAGACAAAGAGGCTCTGGTTCGGCATCTTGACGACCTTGTGAATGGTCGCGACCGTTCCATACATATGCAGGTCGGCAGGCTGGGGCGAGTCCATGCGCGAGTCCCGCTGGGCCACCACGACGATCGTCTTCTCTTCTCCTAAAGACTGGATCAGCTGGATGGAGCCTTCGCGACCGACCGTGAGCGGTAGAACAGCATGGGGAAACAGCACGGTATCGCGCAGCGGAAGCACCGGCAGGGTACGTTTGCTGGTCGTGCGCTCGTCCCTCGGGGCGGGGCCGCTGGGACGGATGATGCTCAGGAAGTCATTCGACATGAGTGTGTCCTTATCAACTTTCTGCTATTGGACGCCGCAGGTTTCAAAAAAGATGCAGGACAAAGTTCCAGCAGATCGACTTCCGTGACGCCGAACCCGATCTGCTGGACAAGTGCGAACCACTGCTGACAGCCTGGCTTTGCCGGCCGCTCTCATGTTTCCCTTTGTATCGGCACCCTGGGGCAATGCTTGAGCGAAACGCTGAAATGCAGGAACGAAGGTACCTAAACGCCGATTGGGCCAAAGTTTCGGGCCGGAATCCGCAAATAATCACCTGAAAGAGTCAGTTACCAAAGGCGCCGCGGCATAGCGACCAAGCTCTTTTACAAAGGAGCAGCAGACGGCCAGTTCTGCGAGCGCCTGGGCCGCCGAGTCTTTCCTGTCAAGCTGGTAATCCGCATAAAAAACATACTCCCATGGCGTACCCGGCACCGGGCGTGACTCGAGCCGGGTGAGATTGAGCCCGTGCCGCGCGAAGATTTCGAGCGCCCGCACCAGTGAGCCCGCCACGTTCTCGACCGCAAACGCCAGCGAGACCTTGCTGGGCGCATTGCTTTGGTCGAGCGGCGCGGCGCCCTGATGCCGCAGCAGTAGGAAGCGGGTCAAGTTGCGCGCGTGGTCCTCGATCCCGGAGAGCAGAATATTTCCGCCATGCTCGCGCGCGGCCCGGTCGCTGGCGATGCCTGCCGTGGGAGCCCCTGTCCGGACCGCGTGGGCGACCGACCCTGCCGTGTCGTAGTACGGCGATGCGTGGATCTGCGGATGGTTCGCGAAGAAGATACGGCATTGCGCCAGCGCGATCGGGTGCGAATACACCTCACGTATATCCTCCAGCGCGACACCGGGCGCGGCAATCAGGTTGTGTCGAATCGGCACCAGTCGTTCGGCCACGATCCTGAGCGGATTCGCCAACAGCAGGTCATAGTGCTCCAGCACAGAGCCGGCCAGCGTGTTTTCAATCGGGACGACAGCAGCATCGGCACTCCCGTTCACGACACGCTCAAACACTTCAGCGGAGAGCGCGCAGGTCTGTAAATTGACTACGCTCGGCACCAGTGCAAGTGCGGCCTCATGGCTGAAAGACCCTTTTTCACCTTGAATGGCAACTCGCATGCTCAGCCCCTCTTTTGCCCTCCGTGAAAGCAGATGACCTGCACAAGGAAAGCTGAAAGTGCAGACGCAACCAGACTGACCGGAGATGCAACCTACTGTTTCGAGATCACTATTATGTACTTCAGGAGAGCGTCATGTTGTGGACAATTTTTGTAATTCTGCTTGTTCTTTGGCTGGTTGGGCTGGTCAGCTTTCATGCTGTCGGCGCCTACATTCATATTTTGCTGGTGCTGGCGATCGTCGTTCTCCTGATCCAGTTGATCTCAGGCAGGCGCTCCGCGCTTTAGGAATAGCCGATAGTAAAAGCGGCATCATCCTGCATGATGCCGCTTTACAAAGACAGCCGACGCCATCATCACGAAGAAAACAAGTGAGACAACGCCGTTCAGGGTAAAAAACGCGGCGTTCATGCGCGTCAGGTCGCGCGGCGAGATGATGGAGTGCTCATAGGTCAGCAGCGCCGCCACAAGAGCCACGCCGACCCATCCCAGGGTTCCGAGCGAGAACAGGTAGACCAGCCAGAGCAGCAGTGCAAGCATCACGATATGCATGGCGCGCGCCACGTGGAAAGCGCCGGCGACGCCCAGCGTTGCCGGTACTGAGTGGAGCCCGCAGACGCGATCGTGCTCCGCGTCCTGGCAACTGTAGAAGACATCGAACCCCGCTACCCAGAACAGCACAGCCGCCGTTAGAACCAGGATGCGCGGATCGAGGGAGCCGCGGACGGCGATCCACGCGGCAGAGGGAGCGATGCCCAGCGCCAGCCCGAGAAATACGTGTGACCAGCGCGTGAAGCGCTTGGTGTATGAGTACAGCAGCACCACTCCCAGCGCCACTGGGCTAAGCAAAAGGGTGAGCCTGTTGAGCTGCGACGCCGCCAAGACAAACAGCAGAGCCGAGACCACGGTGAAACCCGCGACGAACCCGCGCGTCAGCGTCCCGGCGGGGATAGCGCGCATCGCCGTGCGGGGATTGGCGAGGTCAAGCGACGCGTCGGCCCAGCGATTGAAAGCCATCGCTGCCGAACGCGCCGTAACCATGCACACGATGATCCACACCAGCTGCATGGGCCGGGGCCAGCCCCAGGCCGCAAGCACGGCAGCGGTCAGCGCGAAAGGCAGCGCGAAGATCGAGTGCTCCCACTTGATCATTTCGAGCGTGTGCCCGACGGAGCGAAGAAGAGCCATGGGTCAAGTTTACATTCGCATCCGAGGCTGGCTCGATCGCGCGCCGCGGATAACTACTCGCTCCCTTTGACCACCTGCAGGTTGTTGACCACCTTGAACACGCCCGGTACGGTGTTGGCGCGAATACCGGCCGCGTCTTTATCCTGCTGGGTGTCGACGACGCCGTAGAGGGTCATCACACCGTTCTGCACGGAAATGCGGATCGGCTTACCCGGGTCGATAGCGTACTTGTTCAAGGTCGGGAAGCCATAGATGGTGCGGAACGCCTGGATACGGATGCGGTCATCCATCGGCGAAAGTGGGTCAACCTGTATCTCGTTGATGACATCCTTGACTCCCTTGGTGTTGCTGGCGACACCGACAGCGGAGTCCGCGCTGACCGGCCCGTAGGCATGGCCGCCGAGGGTGACCACACCATTCTGCACGCGAACCGCGATGGCGTTGAACGCCGTAACGCCGTAGCCGACGCGGTCGTACTCGATGGCCTTTGCCAGCTTCTGCTCCAGCACATTATCCGGCACGTCCGGGCCTGCGACCTGTATCTCATTGTCGACCGCCTTGATGCCCTTGACGTGTGCGGCCCGCTTACCGGCTTCTTCCTTGTCGTCAAATACATCGACTGAGCCGCGCAGCACCGCGGTGGTGCCTTGCACCACGCCCTGTACGCCGCGCAACTGTTTCTTGTTGAGGGTTTTGGTCAACGCGCCTTGCAGTGCCGGGTCCGCTCCCTGCCCCGGGCACTGCGTGGTGAACCCTAATGCAAATGCAATCACAACTGCTGCTGCCGGTTTCAGTATGCCCGCCATCGGTCCGCTCCTTGCAGGACAGCTTACTGTCTGTCCTGCCTGTTACGAACCCGGGTCGAAGCCTCAAGATGCGACGCTCTATCGATAGCGGCGGTGCAGCTTAAGTTCGAGGCTGAAGACACCGGACTCGTCACGCACCGCAATAATAGCAACGTCCTTGGTCAGGTTGTACTGACCCTGAATCAACTGCTGGGCTGTGGAGTTGACGTTGGTGGCGTACATCACCGTACCGTTCTTCGAGACCTGCTGCTGCACGGTGATACGGGCTGTGGAGTTTCCGGTTCCGCTCACGAACGTCGGGTCGATCTTGACGCTGCCGCCGCCGAATAACTTGTTGATCCGGCTGGACAGCGTTGCATTGAGTGCACCGCCGAGGATCGAGTCGGCCGCCGAGTTTACGCCGGCCTGCGACTGCTGTTCAGAGTAGATCGCCTGCTCCTCCTGCGTGCGGCCCAGCGCAAGCAGCGAGAAGATATCCTGCTCGGAGAGAGGCGGCTCAGACCGGAAGGTCGGCCGCAGTTTGTCGGCCGTGCCATGCAGCCCGATGATCACGTCGTAGTCCTCAACATGGGCGCTGGCCTCAAGGTCGATCGTGGGCTCGATCTTGACCGGGTTGGTGAAGTAGATATCGCCGTGCTGCAGCACGTAGTGGGTGCCGGCGAAGGTGGCGTCGCCCTCGGTGATCGAGATATGGCCCAGGACAGACGGGTCTTCCGCCGTACCGCGAACGAACAGGTCAACATCGCCGGCCAGCTTGGCATAGGAGTTGTTGATGTCCAACTGGGGCGCCGACGTGACGTGAACGTCGAGCCGGATATGGTTCGCGAAGGCAGTCGGATCAGGCGGCGGAGAAATTCCATTCGATGAGAAGCTCGCCGCGTCGAGCCCGCTACTTACCGAGAAGCGCGTGATCAAAAGACCGCCACTTACCAGCAGGTTCTGCAGCGTGCCCTGCACACGGATCTTCGTATCGAAAGTTGTGCTGATGCCGCCCGGGTAGCGCACGCGCACCTGCTTGCCCGTGATGGAAAGGTCGGCGTAGACGCCCTGCTGGTAGGTGATGAAGCCGCCGAAGATCAGGTCGCCGCCGCCGCTGGTCGCGCGTAGGTTGCCGACGCTCAGCCTTCCCTGGTCGAAGACCAGCGAACCATTCAGATGGTTCACCCCGTTCGGAAAGTCGCCATAGGCAAGGTTTACATCGTGAAAGTCGACGGAGCCTTCGAGGTCCGGCTTCTCGATGGTATTGCGGGCGGTGAAGTTCAGATTGACGACGCCCGAGCTCTTGATATCCGGCACGAATGTATGCGCGACCTTTAGGTCGAGCGTCCCCGTAGCCTTGGCATTCAGTCGCCGATTGGTGCCGAACAACGCTGCCCTTCCCTGTGCTGTCAGGTCAGTGCCGGTACCGACGATGTGGAGCGGCGAAAGGGTTGCGACCCCGTTGCGCAGCGAAGCCTTGAGAGTTCCGTCTGTCCCCAGGGTGGCGCCCTGTGCGGAGATGGATATCTTCGAGAGCTCGGCATCGCCGCTGAGTTGTTGCGGCTTGGTCAGCGGGCCGCTCACGTTGATGCTGCCGTTAATGTTCGAGCTGCCCTGCACGCCGTTGACATTGAACAGCGCAAGGTAAGGATTGATATCGAGATTTGAAAGCGTGAGATTCGCCTGGGTGACGTAGTCGTCGCTCAGGCTGGTCTTGTCGTGAAGCACCGCGCTTGCGCCATTCAGACGGGCGTTCATGTCGGCAAGCAGCGCGCCGCCCTCGGTGTGCGCGGTCAGGTCGACCTGGCCGGTTGAAGACGGCCCCCCGGCCGGGTTTGCGATCGCAAGGTTGGTGAGGTGGATGGCAGCCCGCGCCACAGGCGACTGCACCGTACCGGAAGCCTGCGCGTTCAGCGCCAGATGACCATGCAGCAGCAGCGGCGACTTTTTGAGCGCCTGCACATGATCGAGATCGATCCCGGCTGCCTGTGTCTGGAAGTGGAAGTGCTTGGTCGTGAGATTATATCCGCCGTTGCCGGTAATCTGCCCGCCGGCAATCAGGAAGGTAAACTGCGAGGCGCCGGCCTCCTGGCCTGCAAAGGTAAGGTCAGCGTTCAGGCTCTTGTACGGTTCGCCATACACCTGTCCGCCGGTTATGACGAGATGGCCGCCGCCGTTCAGCTTGCCAAGTGTGCCGCCCACGGTTGCATTTACATTCAGCGTGCCGGTTACCGGCAGTGTTGACTGCCCCGCCAGCGCGAGCAGGTTGGGCACGCTCGCATTGTTGATCGTCGCAGTCGCATTGATCGCGGCATCATTGTCAAAGGCATAGCCGTGCCTGCGCGTGCGATGCGCGTGCAGCTGCCCGGCAGCATGGACCTGCATGGTCCCGCTGCTGATCAGCGCACTCTGTATCGAAATCAACGACGGCGAGTACTCGGCATCCGCAGTTAACGAGTCAACATGGAAGGCCGAGGGCACGCCCGGTGCTGTCGTCGCGGCTACGGGCACGGCTACAGGTTTGCCGTCCGGTCCGGTCGGCTGCACAGGCGTTGCACCTGCGGCAGTGTTGTTCAGCAGCACGTCGAAGTTATTCACGGCCAGGTGCCCGGTAACATCGGGCGCGGCCAGGTTTCCTGTCACAACTCCATTGAACGAGGCCGTGCCGTGGAGCGCGACTGGCAGCGGCGTCTGCTTCGGCCCTCCGCCGACGCCGAAGGTCGCCAGTGCTTTGTTGAACTCACCGAGGTCGCTGACTGAGACCTGCGTCTGCAGGCTTGAGCGTCCGCCGGCAGCGAGCCCGACCCCGCCCGTCACATTCAGCTGAGTGCCCGGGGTGTGCGCGTTGAGCTGGCGCACCAGTACGCTGTTCGTTCGTCCGGCATAGGTCACGTCAATAATGCCGTTGACCGGCACATCGCCATTGCGCGGAACAGGCGGCGCGTTCAACGCGATACGCGCATCAGCTGCAAGGTCTGAAGCATTGCCGGTCCAGGTGAGCTTCAGGGTGCCGCCCGCGGTCGTAAAGAAGCCCAGGCGCTGGAACTTTGGCGGCGCGACGATCGACAGGATCGACGGCAGGGTAAAGCCTTCGAGCTTCGCGTTGACTTCGCCCTGCGATACCTGCGCCTTTGCCGGCACATTGCTGGTGGCATTGGCCACCCCGCGATTTACCTCGCGCGCCGCGCGTGCGGTCGCCGCTAGCTTCTGGCCGGGCTGCAGCGCAGGCGTCGCAACCGGTGCGGCGACCGGGGTCGTCGGGGCAAGCCAATGATTAATGTGCGCTTCGGCTGTCACCGTGCCGCCGCTTGCGAGCTTCGCCCGCAACGCATTGAGCGCCAAAACATCCTGCGTCACGTGTACGTCTGTCGATGCTGAAAGCCCGCTTAGGGCAACGCCCGATCCCTTGTAACTGGCGCCCGCGATATTGGTCGTGCCATCGACGGTGAACAGCGCCTTGGTGCCCTGCCCGTGCAGGTCGATTGCTACGACGCCGCGGTCAAGCCCCGGGATAGCGGCCAGTGCTTCAGCCTCGCGCAGATCGACGGTTCCCTTCGCGGCCAATTGCCAGTGGGGATCGGCGAAGTTGCTTACTTTGGCATGGGCCGCGAGGGTCGAAGAACCCGCGGAAAAATGCAGGTCAGGCACACTGAGCGTGTTGCGGCCCATGATCGCGGAAACGCTTAGTTTGGAGTGGATAGGTGCGGCGATCGACCGTTGCGCTGTCAGGTCGGCGATAGAAGCTGAAGCCTTGTACTGGTCGCTCCCCGGCAGGTAATTCACGCCGACTTCAAGATCGTTCGCGGCCACTGAGAACGGGATGGCTTTCTGGTTCAGCAGCAGCGTGCCGTCGTTGATCTCAGCGCGGTCCACAGCAAGATCGAACACCTGGTTGATGGTCGAGTTCAGGTCGGTCGGAGCGCTCTTCTTCTTCGGAACCGGCTGGTTCGTCGAGCCGTCCTTGTACACGATGATATGGACGACCGGCTTATCGATGCCGAGATAGTTAAGCCCCACCTTCGCTCGGAACAGCGAGATAATTTTGACCCGCACCAGCAGGCGATCGAGGTGGGCGTACGGCACCTCGCCCGGGCCTTCGAGTCCATGAATCGTCAGGTTGTCGGCTTCAAACTGCAGGTGCAGCAGCTGCCAGCGGAAAGCGCCCAGCTCGACGCGTCCTCCCGTCGCTGTTTCAAGCTGAGCAATCAGCTCCGTACGCACCTTGTTAGCGAAGCCGGGCGTCGAGGCGTACCAACTTATACCCGCTACCAACACTGCGAATAGAACGACGATTATCAGCAGCACCTTTAAGAAAAGGTGGCGTTTGCGTGACGGAGGCGGCGCGCCCGTGTTCCCGGAACGGCGCCCGAAAAGTGAGCTCGGTGTCGTGCTCATACTGCGCCTCCCGGCACTTCATCCAGGTCTTCGGCGTTCTTGTTGCTTTGCCCGTAGGCAGGCACCAGGATCTGGACACTGCCTTCCTGCCGCAGGGTCGCCTCCCAGTCATCGATCTGCTTGGTAACCTGCTCCTGCAGCAGAATCTCCTCAATGCGCGAACGCAGGGTTTTCAGCGGGGGGGGCGTCTCATGCTTCGCTGCAAACTGCGGCACAAGATTCTTATCGTAGTATGCCTGCACCTGGGGCCGCGCGATCCGTATGCCGCTGCGGAACCGCAGGTTGACATAGTTCAGGATGACGAGCCGCTGCTTCCAGCGTTCCCGCACCTCCTCCGTCGTCATGCCCAGTCCAGACAGGTAGCTCGCCCAGCCTTCTTCCGACTGGCAGCGTGTCGGCAGGCAGCCCGGCAGCTGCTTTTTCAGCTCCGCGATGAACTTATCGACGTCCGCCTTTGTGATGTCCGGCGAATCCTGCGCCTGCTCTTTCATCTGCTGCAGAATCAGTGTGCGCGTGATGAGATGTTCCGCTGCCCGCACATCAGTATTCTCGTTCTTCGGCAGCAGCTGCAGCGCCTCAAACCGGCGCTCTGCCTCCACGTCGCTCTCGAGCAGGACATCCCCATTGATGACCGCGACAACACTGTCCAGCACGATGGGCTGGTTCTGCGGAGCTGACTTCGGAGCTGCCTGGGGCGCGCCTTGAGTAGTGGCTGCTTTGTGTGCATCATCCGCGGCCGCGCTGCTCTGCGCGTGCGAAACATGCGTTTGCGGCGTCGGCTTGGCGGCGGGCGTGTTTTGCGCCTGCAGCGACGACGCAAACAGGCAGGCGACCAGGAGTGAGAAAGGTGTGCGCATCAGAAGGCCTGCCCGATACTGAAGAAGAAGTTGAAATGGCCTGCCTCGCCTACCTGCGGCGGAGCAGTCGTGTTGATGAGGTTATAACCGGAAATCTGAGGATAGATCGGCGGATTCAGGTTATAGCTCGCATCCACGCGGATCGGCCCGATCGGGGTGCCGTAGCGCGCGCCGATACCGAGCGCGTGCGAGAAGTAGTTATCCGAGCAGCGCCCGGTCAGCCCGATGCTGTTCTTCTCGGTGTTCGGCGCCTGCTGGTCCGCGGAGGAAAGGTCGCGGCAGCCGGCGCGGTCAGGCTGCCGGAAGCGCAGGAAACTCGGCCAGATATCGCTGCCTTTTACGAACACGTTTCCCATGTCGTGGAACAGAACAAAGCTCACGCTGGTGCCGACGTAGGGCAGCGTCGGCGGCGGCAGGCGCAACTCGAAGCTGTTGATGAACGCGGCAGCACCGCCGACCGGGAACCCCGTGATAGGGTCGCGAGGACCGGCCGCGTTGATGCCGAAACCGCGGTGCGACTCCGCACCACCTGCATAGATACGCTCCGGCAGCGGGATCAGCTCGACATTGCCGGTACCGAAAGACCGCTCGTAGGCAATCCGGGTCTGCCGCGCGAACACATATTTGTGAACATTGCCGAAAGGGTAGTAGGTTGCGTTAGTCGCATCCAGGCGATTGAAGTTAGACTGCGACCCGAACTTACCTTCCGAGAAGAACTCCTGCACCGTGTTGTACGTGCCGCCGGAAGCATCAAGCGCGGTCGGGCGCCGGGTATCGCGGATATACGTCACGCCCGGGCCGCCGACGGTGACCGGCTGCGAAAGCAGCGGAATCTGGTCCTGCGCCACCTGGATGGTGTTCGGGTCAAGCGTGATGCGGCGGAACTGGTACTGGTAGATCCAGGTCGTCGGCCTGCCTACCCGCTGCGAAATCCGGATGTTCGCAAGCAGCCGCGCGGCTGCATACGTGGTCACATCCTGCTCGTTCGTGTAGCCGCCATCGGCTGAGAAGGTAAAGGCACGCTTTCCGAAGGGATGCGGATCGGTATAAGTCAGCAGTGCGACCTTCTCAAGCGAACCATAAGTTGTCTTGAGTGAGAGGCTGTTATCCGTACCGCGAAGGTTGATACGGGAGATGTTCAGGGACACTAACTCACCGATACCGAAGTTGCCGTTGGGATTGCAGTAGGTGTATCCCTGGGCAAGCTGCGTTGCGGAAACCGAGTTGCCGCAACCGCCCGGGTTGCCGGTC
Source organism: Acidobacteriaceae bacterium (assembly GCA_965276625.1). Taxonomy (GTDB): domain Bacteria; phylum Acidobacteriota; class Terriglobia; order Terriglobales; family Acidobacteriaceae; genus EB88. Next base: position 339,961 of record CBDIBB010000001.1, on the reverse strand, counting down.
TGCGCCTGCAGACCTACCCCGTACGTCACATCCCAGCGCTTCGCTTCGGTGAACTGAAGCAGCACATTCTTTTTAAGCTCCTGCCCGTTCGGGTTCTGCACTGCCGTGTTGACGCCGTTAAACAAGGTCAGGTCATACAGCTGGCGCTGCGTATCGATCAGCGCAGTCTGGTTCAGCACGTCTCCCGGGTGGACCAGAATGTGCGGATCGACCGTCTTATGACGCGTGTAGTGCAGCCCGCTGACAATGACGTCGTTCACATGGATCTGCTCACCTTCGGTCACCTCGAGCGTCACGTCGATCAGGTTTGGATCGCGAGGGTCGGGTACCTGCTTCACATCGGCCTTTGCCTGGTCATAGCCATGGCTTAGATAGTAGGTCAGCACCGCGTCGCGATCCCCGGTAAGGTTTGCCGAGTCATACGGCTGGCCTGGAGTCGTGACCAGCAGCCGCCGCAGCGCGGCATCCGGCTCCTGCACGTTGCCGACCAACTTGTACGACCCGAAACGCTGCTGCACACCTTCTGTTACCTCATAGGTCACGGTCATGTGCGCGATCTTTGACCCGGCGCCTTTTTTGTCCGTGTCCTCATCCTTGACGACGGGCTTTACGACAACTTTTGAGAAGCCGTTGCCCTGGTAAATCGCCATGATCGTCGTAACATCGCTTGCCACCAGCGCAACGCTGTAGGTGCCGCGATGGTCGAAAAAGCTGGCTGGCCGTACATTCAGCCGCGGCTCAATCAGGTCTGAGTGGAAGTAATGGTTTCCGGTGATAGTTACAGAGTCGACATCGTGCACCTTGCCCAGCTGCACGTTGTACGTGATCAGCGTTGCGCCGCCCGGCTGGTGAACCGTGGTATGCGAAACCTGGATGTCGAAGTAGCCCTTTCGCTGGTACAGGTCGCGAACTCTGCGGTCCCCCTCGTTCAGCAGATCTTCATCGACGGTCCCTTCCTCATACACAGGGATAAGGTTGCGGATACTCCCTTTACTTGCCTTGACTCCATTGATCACCACCGCGACCTTATTGCCCTGGTCGACGCTGAAGGAGTAGTTCAGGTGGTTCGTCGGCTGGATGTACTGCTTGTCCTCAAGCTTCACCTTGGCTTCAAGCAGCTGCTGTTTCTGGTAGTTGGCCCGCAGCTTGTCGAGCGCGGTGTTGACGGTGTCGCGCGTCACCTTCGAATCGCGCTTGAGCTTCGACATCTTGCGAAACTTCGCATCCGGAAGTGCTGGCGCCCCGGTGACCTTTACCTCGCCGACACGCGCCCTGGCGCCCAGGGTAACGGTGTAGGAGATGTTGATCTGCTGGTTGACCAGGTCGATGGAGTGGCCGGCAATGACCTGCCCCTGGTAGTAGCCGTTCGTCTTCAGCAGGTTTTCAATCAATTCCTTGCCGCGCTCGAACTTCCCCTCGGTATACGGAGTCCCGGGGCTCAGCTTGGTCGCGCCCTGCAAGAGGCTGGTCATATTTTCATCAGTCACCCCGTCAACGTTCACCCGGCCCACAAACAACTGCGGCTGCCCGTCGAAAATCAGGACGACATCGTTCCCGGTCCGCACGCCGGCAATGTCAATCGTGCTATACACGCCGGTCGCATACAGGCGGCGAAGGCTGCTGCGGACCTTGGCAGGGTCGAGCGGCTGGCCCGGCTGCAGCGCCAGCTCCTTTTGCAGCGGCTGCAGGCGAGCTCCACTCACGCCACGAAACTCAATCGCGCTGATATGCAGGCCGCTCCAGGCCGCCAGGCTCTGGGTGCCGGCATTGGTGAGTCCCACCGGGGGCTGCCCCGTCATGGGCTGGCTCTCGTCGTAAGAGGGCAGTTTGGCCGCATTTGGCAGCGTTTGCCCGCCCGATCCGTTCGCGTTGGTGTCCTTTTGCTGGTCGGTGGTTGACTGCGTCGTAGGGGTGACCGCGCCCTGAGCGTGCACCACGGCAGCAGTGCCAGCCAATGCGAACAGCAGAATGCCGGTGCGTAGTACGAAGTCACGGATGGAAAAGTGGGGAAAGAGCGGTGAGCCGCTTCGGGTTCGCTGCATGGTGTGGGTTGTTTCCGGTTCTGAGATGCAAGGTCCGGGATAAAGAGAGGGGACGCCCGGTAACCTTCGGTACTCAAATGATTCTGGCAGATGCGGAGCCGTGCAGCGCTGCAGGAAAACATGGACGGCGCAAAAAAGTCACCGGAACGCCCCCATAAAAGGCGGTCGGGCACCCGGCACTCTCCGCCCGGACCCTGCGGCCCTCTCCTTATACTAGGAAGCGGGGAAACATGAAACAGGACAGCGCGCCACCGGAGGCAGTCCCGTCCGGCAGCTTTGCCGATCGCTACTCGCGCCAGGTGCTGTTCAGCCCTGTCGGGGCAGAGGGGCAGGCGCGCCTGGGGGGGGCGCACGTTGCCATCATTGGAGTTGGCGCAACCGGCGCCGCGACGGCAGGGCTGCTGGCGCGTGCAGGGGTGGGGCGCCTTACACTCATCGACCGCGACTTCGTCGAGCCCAGCAACCTGCAGCGGCAGGTCCTTTTTGATGAGGCAGACGCACTCGACGCGCTGCCCAAGGCGGAAGCAGCCAGGCGGCAGATCGCCCGCTTCAACAGCGGGATCAAGGTGCAGGCGCACGTCGCCGACCTGATCCCAGGGAACATTCACGCTCTGCTGCAGGGGACAGACCTGCTCCTCGACGCCACAGACAACTTTGAAACCCGCTATCTGCTGAACGATTATGCCGTCGAACAGGCGAAGCCCTGGATTTATGCCGGCGCGGTGGGCGCTTACGCGGTTTCGATGAACATCCTGCCCGGAGAGACAGCCTGCCTCGCCTGCCTGTTCCCCAAACCACCCGGCGGCCCTGTCGAAACCTGCGATACAGCCGGCATTCTCGGCATGGCGGTCAACCTCGCCGCTTCCATCGAGGCTGCCGAAGCCGTCAAGTACCTGGTGGGCGCGCGGGCAGCCATGCGCCGCACCCTGCTCTCGCACGACCTGTGGCTGAATGAGCGGTCTGAGTTCAGAGGGGCCGCCACGCCGCGCCCGGACTGCCCTGTCTGCGGACCCGCTCGGGACTTTACGCACCTGCGTGGAGAAGCACGGCCGCACATTACTCTGTGCGGCCGCAACTCCGTGCAGATCCACGAGCACTCCCGCACCATCAATTTTTCGACGCTGGCGTCAAAGCTCGCACCCCTCGGCGCGGTTCGCTGGAACAGCCTGCTGCTTCGCTTCACAACCGGCCCGTACATGCTGACCGTGTTCCCTGACGGCAGGACCCTGGTGCAGGGAACCACCGATACCGGCATCGCGCGATCCCTGCATGCGCGGTTCATCGGCGCCTAGCTCTCAACTGAGGCAACCCATCTGAACCGTCGTGCGTCCTATGCTGAACCGGCCAATCCCCGCTAAGTTTTTCCCGCGTGTATGCCCGGGAAAGATCGCGTTTGCGCGACATGGCCGGGCAGAGAGATGCAGGTTTTTACAACAACTGACAGGAGTCCCGTGAGTACAGCAGGACCGACGCAACAAGCAAAAAATCCGGTACAGCACATGCGCCGCAATCCCCCCATTGCGGGCGAAGCAGAAGCCATTGCTGCTGCGCAGGGCGGAGACGGCAAGGCTTTTGAAACACTCTACGGACTGCACAAACGGCGAGTATATTCTCTGTGCCTGCGCATGCTGGGCAACGTGGCGGAAGCCGAAGACCTGACCCAGGAAGCCTTCCTCCAGCTTTACCGCAAGATCGGCACCTTTCGCGGAGACTCGGCCTTTTCCACCTGGCTGCACCGGCTGGCGGTGAACGTCGTGCTGATGCATCTTCGCAAGAAAGGCCTGCCCCAGGTTTCGCTCGAGGAGACGCTTGAACCTTCAAGCGATGACGGCCCGCGCAAGGACATCGGCGCGCGCGATCTGCAGCTTTCGGGCTCTATTGACCGCGTTACGCTGGAGCGTGCGGTTGAAAACCTGCCCCCCGGCTATCGGCTGGTCTTTGTGCTGCACGATGTGGAAGGCTATGAACACAATGAGATTGCAGGCATGCTCGACTGCTCGATCGGCAACAGCAAATCGCAGCTGCACAAGGCGCGGATGAAGTTGCGCGACCTTTTGAAGTCTGGCCTGCGAAAGGAAACCCAGGTATGAGTGAGCAACGTGCCGGACGCCCGGAAATGTCCACGGATTGCGCAGAGTTTCAAGCGCGTTTGCCCCAGATGTTCGGCTCAGAGACGGACTTCAGTAAAGAACCACACCTTCAGGGCTGTGAAAACTGCGCCGAACTGGTGCGCGACCTGGAATACATTGCGCAGCAGGCAAAGCTCCTGATGCCGATTCATGACCCTTCGCCCGCGGTCTGGAACAACATCCGGACGGTGATCGGAAGCCAGGAACACAACGGCAAGTAGCGGCACAGTGATGCACTCCGCAGTGCGCGGCAGCATTGAAAGGGTCGTGCTGACCGGCTTCATGGGCGCGGGTAAATCCACGGTCGGGCGCATCCTGGCCCCACTGCTAGGCTGGCGTCTTCTGGATATTGACTCCCTGCTCTGCGACAAAAATGGCGCGACAGTCGTCGAACTGTTCGCGCAGCATGGCGAGCAGGGCTTCCGGCGACTGGAAGCAGCGGCGATTGCCGAAGCGCTGCAGGAGCAGAACGCGGTCATCGCGCTCGGAGGCGGAGCGATTGAGCACGCCGAAACACGTGCCTTATTGTCGAGCGACCCCCTGGGGCTGATTGTCTACCTCGAGGCGCCGTTTGCCGTGTCGCTTGCCCGCTGTGCCGGCGAGCCCGGGGCGGCGGTTCGCCCCCTGCTGCAGGATAGCGCCGCGCTGGAGCAACGCTTCCGCGCGCGGCTGCCTTTCTACCGCGCCGCGCACCTTACCGTGCTTACGAGCGAGCACACCCCGGACGAGATCGCGAAACTGCTGGCCGAAGAAGTCCGTCGCGAGCGTTGACCGGGCGAATGGCTAGAACCGTTAAAGGCTCCCGCTTCGGTACCCCCCTGCTACGATAAGCATGTGGCTGACTCTCTCCATGCGGCACCAGGCCCGGCTCTTCCCGCCAGTGGAACACGTGTTTTGAACGATCGCCCGACCGTGGAGCGCCACAGCCAATGATCCGTACGGCTACTGCCGAAACCCCCATTAAAACGCCATCTGTCCTGAACGGCCCTGTCGCTCTTCACACAGCGGATGCCGCCCCGGTCGAGCACCTGCGAGCAGGGGAAACGGCATCGCGCATCAGCGATTACGCCGAGCTTTTCAAATCTCGCGTTACAGCCATGGTGGTGTTGACGGCGTGGGCAGGCTTTTACCTCGGCTCTCTGCGCTCCGGCGTCAGCAGCATGCAGCCCGGCCTTATCGCGGTCCTGCTCGGCATCGGCCTGGTCAGCGCCGGCGCTGCCGCGCTTAATGAGGCGATCGAGTACCGCTCTGACGCGAAAATGATCCGTACCGCGCGGCGCCCCATGGCTGCGGGACGAATCGGCCGGGCGCACGGCATCGGTCTTGCGCTCGCTGTCGGCCTGGCCGGCGCCGGGCTGCTTTTGCGCGAGGCCAATGTGCTGACCGCCGCCCTTACGCTGTTTACCGCGGCAACGTACGTCCTGGTGTACACGCCGCTTAAGCGCGTCACCACGCTGGCTACCTTTATCGGGGCGTTCCCCGGCGCGATGCCGCCCCTGCTTGGCTGGGTCGCCGCCCGGGGGCACATTGAGTTGCCTGCCGTCGCGCTGTTCGCCCTGCTGTTTGTCTGGCAGTTTCCGCATTTCATGGCGATCGCGTGGCTCTATCGCGAGGACTACGGCCGCGCCGGGATTCGGATGCTGCCGGTCGTGCAGCCTGACGGCTCCTCGACCGTGGCGCAAGCCGTGACGTACGCGGCGCTGATGGTCCCGGTCAGCATGCTGCCTGCTTTTCTCCACATGGCAGGCTGGCTGTACGGCGCCGCGGCGCTTGTACTGTCGTTGATTTACCTGGCGTATACGCTGCGTTTCGGGCGCATCACACGGGCGCGTTCGACTGCTGAAAGCAAAATGTATGCGCGAGACCTGCTGAAGGTCAGCGTCATCTACCTGCCGATTCTGCTGATCGTGCTGATGCTGGATGCCCATGGCCGCTGACACAAACACCGATGCTGCAGAGGAGGCTCACATGGCGACATCTGTTTCCCTGCCCGAACATATCGAGCTCGCCACCCTGCCTGCCACGCCGATCGAGCTGCTCTCGTTGTCGCACAGCTACGGCACGCGCAAGGCACTGGATGACCTGAGCTTTTCAGTGGAAGCCCGGGAAATCTTCGGGCTGCTGGGTCCCAACGGCAGCGGGAAAACCACGCTGTTCCGGATTCTTTCGACGCTCATGGTGCCATCAAGCGGTCGCGCGCGCATTGGCGGGTTCGACGTGGCGCTGCAGGCGCGCGAGGTCCGCGCGCGCACTGGCATCGTGTTCCAGGCGCGCTCCGTCGACCTGAAGCTGACCGTGCAGGAAAACCTGATGCACCAGGGCCACCTCTACGGTATGACCGGCAAGCGCCTCAGGCAGCGTATCGATGCGGTGCTGGACAGGGTTCTGCTACGGGACCGTGCGAAGGACTTCGTCGAAACGCTTTCGGGCGGTATGCAGCGCCGGGTCGAGCTTGCCAAGGGGCTGATCCACTCCCCCGGCGTCCTGTTGCTCGACGAGCCCTCGACCGGACTTGACCCGGGCGCGCGTCGCGACCTGTGGCAGTATCTGCGGACCCTCCGCGACGAGGACGGAGTCTCCGTGCTCGTCACGACCCACCTCATGGAGGAGGCGGAGCACTGTGACCGGCTCGCCATCCTGAATGCGGGCAAGCTGATGGCGCTTGGCGCGCCCGACGAGCTGAAAAAATCGATTGGCGGCGATATCGTGACGCTCGACACGCGCGGCTCGTCGGAAGCACAGCTGCTGGCCAGCCGGATCGGCCACCGATTTCACCTGGATCCGGCCATCATGGGCGCAAGCGTCCGGCTGGAGCACCCGGACGGACGCCGCTTCGTCACGCAGATCGTGGAAGCCTTCCCCGGCAGTATCGAGGGGCTGCGTGTCCAGAAGCCGTCGCTTGAGGATGTGTTCATCAAAACTACAGGCCATCGCTTCTGGCAGGAACAGGGCGCGGAAGCCGAGCCGGACGGCCGAACACGCGATCTTGAATCGCACGAAGGCTTCAGGGAACCTCTCTAACGCATAGCAGCCCCGACCCGGCACACGGAGGGGCAGGAAGGACAAACGACATGGCAACCACCCTTACACAAGCTCCCATCGGGGGACACCTGGCCACGGTGCAGGCTGTGCACCCATCGACCGCTGTGGCTGCCTACTCGCTTTGGCGGCGCGAGATTGTCCGTTTTTATCGCCAGAAAGCACGCGTTGTCGGGGTAATTGCCTCGCCGCTGCTGTTCTGGCTCGTTCTTGGCTCGGGCTTCGCGCACTCGTTCCACTCCGGCAGCGCGGGCGGCAACAGCCATTATCTCGGCTATTTCTTCCCCGGATCCGTCGCAATGATCGTGCTGTTTACCTCGATCTTTTCGATGATGTCGCTCATCCAGGACCGCAACGAAGGCTTTCTGCTCTCCGTGCTGGCCGCGCCGGTTTCCCGTTCGGCCATCGTGCTGGGTAAGGTGCTGGGCGGCGCCACCCTTGCCACGATCCAGGGCATCGTGTTCCTGGTGTTCGCGCCGCTGGTCGGCGTGCATGCCGGCGTCGGCGCGGTACTGCTGGGCATGCTGGTCATCGCGATGCTTTCGTTCGAGTTGACCGCGCTGGGCTTCACGATCGCCTGGCCCATGGACTCTCCACAGGCCTTCCATGCCATTGTGAACCTGCTGCTGGTTCCGCTCTGGATGCTCTCAGGCTCGCTCTTCCCAGCGCGCGGCGCCTCGCCGTGGCTGCATGCGCTGATGCGCGCGAATCCTCTGACCTACGGGGTCGACGCGCTGCGCAATCTGCTGTTCCCCACGCAGGCGACAGACGCCTCCCTGCCTATAAACCTGCTCGTAACAGCCGGTTTTTGCCTGCTGTGCTTTGCCTCGGCGTGGATCGCTGTCAACCGGCGCACCCACAAGCCGGCAGCTTAAGAGACACCATGACAACCAGCGAAGACACGCTCCCCCAGCCCGGACTGCCCGGCATCAACAATCGCCCGGCAACCATCGGTGTGCTTGCTATTTTGGGCGTCAGCGCCGCAGCAACGGCCTTTCTGCTGTGGCTTTTGTATGTGCATCACGCCCCGGCCGAGTTCCGCGGACGCCTGCTGTTTTTACCCGCGCTCAACGCAGTGCTCAACGGACTAAGCGCCATCGCGCTCACCACGGGCTTCGTCTTCATCCTTAAACGCGAGATCGCGCGCCATCGCGCGGCGATGCTGACGGCCTTTGTCTTTTCATCTGCTTTTCTGGTCTCCTACATCGTCAACCATGCCATCCACGGCGACACGCTCTTCCCCGCGCACAACCCTGTCCGTCCGCTCTACCTCGGCATCCTCGCCAGCCACATCCTGCTCTCGATTACCGCTTTGCCGATCGTGCTGATCACGTTTTTCCTGTCGCTTTCGGGCCGATTCGCCCAGCATCGCAAGCTGGCCCGCTGGACATTTCCGCTTTGGCTATACGTATCGGTGACCGGGGTGGTCGTGTACATGATGCTCCACGCCGCGGTCGGAGCAAGCTACTAGCCTTGGTCGCATTGCTTCCCCGTCGGTAATCTGTCCCTTACGCACTGGCAGTCCGGGACGCGCGCGCGGCTGCTATCCTTTTCCCAACAGAATCAGCACCACAGGAAGGTTCCACCATGGCAAAGACCGTTAACAAGGTGACCCTGCTCGGCAACATCGGCAAAGACCCTGAAGTCAAGTTCCTCCCCAGCGGGCAGGCCGTCGCCAACTTCAGTATCGCGACCACCGACCGGATCAAGGAAAAAGGCACCGAGAACTGGACCGACCGGACCGAATGGCACAATGTCGCCGCATTCGGCCGTACCGCCGAGATCGTTCGCGATTACGTCAAGAAGGGGTCAAAAATCTATGTCGAAGGGCGCCTGACCACCCGCTCCTGGGACGACAAAGAGACCAACAAGAAGGTTTACCGTACGGAGATCATCGTGAACGAGCTCGTGCTGCTCTCCAGCCGCGATGGCGGCGGCGATGGCGGGTCTGCCGGCGGCAACGCTCGCAGTTCGTCCAGCAGCAACACCGCTTCGTTCGATCAGCGGTCGCAGGCGCCGCAGGACGACTACGCGCATGCCGAAATCACCGACGACGATATTCCTTTTTAGTGGCCTGCTTTCTAAAACAGGCATGTACCCCACCCGGAACATGCCTATTTTCAGCGATGGCAAAATTCCCATCACATGACCGCACCCGCTCGACGCCGGTGATACATCCTACCCTGTGAACTTAAAAGACAGGGAGACCCCATGGCATCGAAGCAGTTCCGTTGTGCGGACGTCGGCTACTCAGAGTGTGACTGGCACCTCGAAGGAAATTCGGAAGCAGAAATGCTTCCGCAAATCGAAGACCACGCGCTCAAGGTGCATCATTTGGAACTCAAAGATGAAGCCGTGGAGCATGTCAAGAAGGCGATCCACGAAAACGCCTGAAGCAGCCGGGCGGTGCACGCAGGGCCTGCCCAGCGGCAGGCCCTTGGTACACTTACATCCATGTTGGATGAAGCGCAGTTCCGAAGCCACGCCGAATACGCCGTGGAAGCCCTGAAACAAGCCCTCATTGCCCTCGAAGCAGAGGGCGGCTTCGACGTGGAAGAAAATAACGGCGTGCTGAACATTGTGTTCGAGGAGCCGGCCGGCAAGTTCGTCATTACTCCGAACACGCCCGTGCGCCAGATCTGGATTTCGGCCCTTTCAACTTCTTTCAAGCTGGACTGGAACGAGGCGACAACGCAGTTTATGCTACCGAAAACCGGGGAAGCCCTGCAGCCGCTGACAGCCCGGCTGATCCAGCAGCACCTCGAATCCTAGGCCGAGTCCGTGGCCCCGACGCTTTCAGTCGCCATTATCGCGGAGAACGAGGCGCTGAATCTGCCGCGGACGCTCCGCTCCATTGCACCGCTGGCGACTGAAATCGTTGTGGTCGACTCCGGCTCTACCGATGCGACAGTTGCCGTAGCTGAGTCGTTCGGCGCGCGGGTCGTCCGGCAGGAATGGCTCGGCTTCGGCCCGCATAAAAACTTCGCGATCGGCCAGTGCACCGGCGACTGGGTGCTTTCACTCGACGCCGACGAAGAAGTGAGCCCGGAGCTGGCGGTGAGTATCGCCGCCGCGCTGGCGCAGGCTCCCGCCGAGAGGGCAGGCTACCTGCTCAATCGAAAAAACCTGTTTCTGGGCCGATGGATGCGCCGCGGCGGTTACTATCCCGACCCCAAACTGCGCCTTTTTCGACGCGGCCGCGCGTGCTACCAGGAGCGCGCGGTGCACGAGTCCATGCTCGCCGCCGGCGAAACCGCGCGGCTCGCCGGCGACCTGATCCATCATACGTACCCCGCGCTTAGCTCATACCTCGATCACATGAACCGCTACAGCACCGCGGGCGCGGGGCTCGCGCTTGAGCGGGGCACCGGCAGCCGCTCGCTGCCGGCATTCGTCGTGAATGTCGTGCTAAACCCGGTCGCTACTTTCGTTTATAACTACGGTCTTCGCGGCGGATTCCTCGATGGGCGCGAGGGCCTGCTGCTGCACCTGTATCACTCCTGCTATGTCAGCTGGAAGTATGCGAAAGCCTGGGAGCAGGGCCGCAAATCAGACTAGCTGCCGGTCAGACTCACGTGTACGCTGCAAGCAGAATGAGACGCGCTTCCCTGCTTGCTTCCCTGCTGCTGCTCGCAACCGCATCGCTCGCGACTGCGCAAACACCGGACACCACCGGGAACGTCGACCGGCATCTTGACGGCTACTTTCCGCTCACCTGGCAGGCAAAGCAAGGCAAGCTGCTGCTGACGATTCCGTCCGGGATGATGGCGAGCGGCCAGCAGTTTCTGCTGCTCGACACACTGCGGCACGGGGTCGGCGCAAACGACCTGATGCTCGATCGCGGCCAGCTTGGCGAAGGCCATGTCGTCGAGTGGTATCGCTCCGGCCCGCGCCTGCTGCTCATCGAGCCGAACCTTGCCTACCGCTCCTCCTCACCGAGCACGGATGAAAGTGACTCCGTCAGCAAGTCCTTCGCGGAGTCGGTAGTGTGGGGATTCAAGCTCGAGAGCGAAGCGCCGGACGGAAGCGTAACCGTGGATGCGACAGATTTTTTTCTTCACGACATTCACGGCGTCGGAGATCGCCTGCGCGAAAGCAAGCAGGGTACCTATCACCTCGACGCGCAGCGTTCCGCGATCGACACGACCAGCCTGAAGGATTTTCCTCGCAATACAGAGGTCGAGTCCCTGCTCACCTTCACGGATGACGACCCCGCGCCTCGCAAGCTGATCGGCACCGTTACCCCGGACCCGCACCACGTCACGGTTCAGGAGCATTTCTCGCTGATCGCGCTGCCCGGGCCCGGGTATCAACCCCGCGCTTTCGACCCGCGCGCCGGCTACTTCGATGTCAGTTATCGCGACTACTCCGCGCCGCTTGGCCAGCCGATGGATGTGCACCTGATTACCCGGCACCGGCTTGAAAAGAAAGATCCGAACGCGAAGCTCAGCGACCCCGTCGAGCCGATCGTCTACTACGTCGACCGGGGCGCGCCGGAGCCCATCAAAACTGCGCTGATTGAAGGCGCGAGCTGGTGGAACGCGGCGTTTGAGGCAGCAGGCTTTCGCAATGCCTTCCAGGTAAAGGAGCTGCCCGCAGGCGCCGATCCTGAAGATATTCGCTACAACATGATCGACTGGGTGCATCGGTCAACACGGGGCTGGAGCTACGGCGCGAGCGTGATCGATCCGCGCACCGGCGAGATACTTAAGGGTGTCGTGACGCTCGGCTCGCTGCGTGCCCGGCAGGATTTCCTGATTGCCGAAGCCCTGCTGGCCCCGTACACCAACGCCCATCCCACACCGGCGCAAACCAAGGCCGAACAGTCCGAGGCGCTGGCGATGGTACTGCAGCGCATCCATCAACTCGCCGCTCACGAGGTAGGCCACACGCTGGGGCTCGCGCATAACTTCGCCGCCAGCACCATCGCGCCCGGCACCTCGGTGATGGACTATCCGCACCCGATGATCGCGCTTGACGCCGGCGGCAAGCCTGACCTGAGCCACGCCTACACCGTCGGCATCGGCGCGTGGGACAAGGCCGCCATCGCTTACGGCTACACGCAGTTCCCTGCCGGCACAGACCAGCCGAAAGCACTCGACGCGATGCTCCGCGCTGACACGGATAAGGGCCTCATCTACCTGACCGATGAGGACGCGCGACCGCTCGGCAGCCTGAGCCCCCGCGCGCACCTGTGGGACAACGGCCCGGATGCGGCTGATGAGCTGACGCGCATTCTCGCTGTTCGCCAGGCCGCGCTCGCGCGCTTCGGCGAAAATGCGATTGAGCCCGGGCAGCCGCTCGCGACACTTGAGGACACGCTGGTGCCGCTCTATCTGCTGCACCGCTATCAGACTGAAGCAGCAGCCAAATCGATCGGCGGCCTTGAGTACCGCTACTCGCTGCGCGGCGATAACCAGCCTGTGCCCGCGTTCGTTCCTGCCTCGGAGCAGCAAAAAGCGCTCAAGGCCGTGCTCGCGACGCTCGACCCGCAGGCGCTTACGCTGCCTGAGAAGCTGCTCGCAATCCTGCCGCCACGGCCGCCGGGTTACGACCGTACACTGGAATGCTTTCCAGGGCAGGCCGGGCTCGCGTTCGATTCACAGGGCGCGGTTGCCTCCGCGGCAAACCTGAGCTGCTCGCTGCTGTTTGAGCCTACTCGCGCCACGCGCCTTGAAGAAGACCATGCGCGCGACGCTTCCCTGCCCGGCCTCACGGACGTGATTGAAGCAACGCTCAAAGCCACATGGTATGCACCGGTGCCTGCTCCCGCTTCGCTGGCGGAAACCCAGCGCACCGTGCAGACCAGCGTCCTGACTTATCTATTGGCGCTTACGGTTGACGCCAAGGCAAGCCAGGACGCGCGGAGCACCGCGGCTGCCGCGGTTATTACTCTCCAGAACTGGCTGCGAGCGAACGCAGCGGTGGGCAGCGAAGTTACAAACGCCCACCGCGCAGAAGCCGCGCGAACTATTACACGTTGGGAGAAGACGCCGGCAGCCTTTGCGGCCCCTGAAGTGCTGGAAGCGCCTCCGGGCCAACCGATCGGCAGCGACGGGGATGAATAGTAGATGGAGACGTCTTAGCCGGCCGGGGACTTCCGCTTTTCCGCTGGCCCGAGCGATCGGCCGACGCCCTCAAGCACAGCCACGCCCGTCGCGAGCGCACGGCGAGCATCGCGTCCGAACAGCCGCTTCGTAATCGCGAATAAAGAAGGCGGCTCCGCCGACTGCTGCTCAGTCAGCGCCGGCGTCACAGAGTTTGCGATGCGGTGCAGTGCGTCGGGGTCGATCGTGCCGAGCAAATTCGTCAACACCAGCAGGTTGCGGATGGCCCGCGTCGATTGCGGCGAGGTCGCAACGCTGACCACCTGGTTCAGCACCTCGTCGCCCGCACCCAACAGTCCGCGAATCAGGTCGAGCGTGTCGGTGTCGTGCAGCGTCTGCAGTGTGCGAAACGCATTCAGCACCGCCTCCGCGTGTTCCAGCGGTGCCGCATCCAGCCTGCGCTGCGTTTCTTCTGTCGCCGGCACGGCCAGCGGTCTGAACTCGATTGCCTTCGCCATTTCCAGTTCCCTCTAGTGCTTGTGCCCGTTGCCGGTGTTGATCTGGACGAGTTCCGATTGTGTGCCGGGCAGTCTGTAATCATCACGGTTCCACTTGCGCTCAACCTCGACGCCATTCTGCGGAGTCGGGTGTCCGTTGCGGAAGTTCATCGCCCGAAGCGGATTTTCTCCGCGCCACGGCAGCACTTTCATCTTGACTGAAAGCTCCTTGTACGCCGGCGTGTGCGTTACATCGTCCACATCGCTGCTCGTCAGTGCGTTCACGGGAGTGCTAGTTGTGTTCAGGGGCACATACATCTGGTTCCCTTGAACGCGATCTGTAATCAGCACCTGCACACGCATCGTGTCGCGACGTGAGGTCACATCCACCCACTGCCCGGTAACCACGTTATGCAATTTAGCGAGTTCAGGAGACATTTCCAGCCAGCGCTCCGGCGTCTCCTCCTGAATGCCCGGTACGCGCATTGTCATGTTGCCTTCATGGAAATGCTCCAGCAGGCGGCCGTTATTCAGGTGCAGATCGTATTCCTCGTCTTCGACCTCCGCAGGCACCCGATGCGTCAGGGGATAGAACTTCGCCTTGCCATCCGGCGTTGCAAACTTCTCGGTGTACAGCAGCGGCTGATCGGTTCCGTCCGCGGCCACCGGCCACTGCAGCGTGTTGTAGCCTTCCAGCCGGTCATAGGTCACGCCGGCAAACATCGGCGCAAGCGATGCAGCTTCGTGCATGATGTCGCTCGGGTGTTCGTACTTCCAATCCGCGCCCAGGCGATTGGCGATCTCCTGAATAATGCGCCAGTCCGGCTTCGACTCGCCCAGTGGCTTAAACACTTCATACAGCCTCTGGATCCGTCGCTCGGTATTCGTAAACGTGCCGTCCTTTTCAAGGCTCGGGCTGGCCGGAAGAACCACGTCTGCGAAGCGGCACGTCTCAGAGAAAAAGATATCCTGCACCACGAAGAAATCAAGCTTCTCAAATCCCCCGCCGACACGGTTGGCATTCGAGTCGGCCGAATACATATCCTCGCCGAATAGGTAGGCTCCGCGAAGCTTTCCCTCGTAAATCGCGTCGATCATCTGGTGATTGTCGAGGCCCTTTTCCTTCTGGAGCTTCGCGCCCCAGCCCTGCTCGTAGCGTGCATGGGCTACTTCATCATCGGTGTGCTCATACCCCGGAAAGCTGTTCGGCATGCAACCGAAATCGCTCGCGCCCTGCACGTTGTTATGTCCGCGCAAAGGATAAGCACCCGTGCCGGGCCGCATGTAGTTTCCCGTCGCCAGCAACAGGTTTGAGATTGCCGTCGAAGTATCTGAACCCATCACATGCTGGGTCACGCCCATCGCCCACAGAGCGCAGACACGGTCTTCCTTCGCGATGATCTCGGCGATCCGGCGAAGTTCGTCCGCGGCAATGCCAGTGGATTTTTCCGCAACCTCCATCGTTGCCCATGCAATGCTCTCGATATATTTGTCCAGGCCATTGACCCAGCGCTCAATGAACTCCATCTTCGCCATGCCGCTGTCGATGATGTACTTGGTCATCGCCGAAAGCCAGACGATATCGGTCCCGGGCCTCGGGCGGAAGAAGATGTCCGCGCGGCGCGCCATCTCATGCTCACGAATGTCGGCAACGATCAGCTTCTGACCGCGCAACTTGTGCGCCTGCTTCACGCGAGTCGACAGAACCGGGTGGCTTTCCGTCGTGTTGGTGCCGATGCAAAGCACCAGCGATGCCTTCGCGATGTCCTTGATCGAGCCCGAGTCGCCGCCGTAACCAACCGTGCGGAACAGCCCCTGCGTTGCAGGCGACTGGCAGTAGCGGGAGCAGTTGTCGACGTTGTTGGTGCCGACCACAGCGCGCGCCAGCTTTTGCATCAGGTAATTTTCTTCATTCGTACACTTTGAGGATGAGATAAAACCGAGCGCATCCGGCCCGTGCTCCGCCTTGATCTCACCAAAGCGTTTGCCAATCAGGTCCAGCGCTTCTTCCCAGCTTGCCTCGCGGAAGCTCGCGCCATCGCGGATCAGCGGCTTTTGCAAGCGGTCCGGCGAGTTCACATAGTCCCAGCCGAACTTGCCTTTCACGCAGGTGGAAATATCGTTAGCCGCACCCTGACTCGGCTCGACCTTCAGGATGTGCCGGTCTTTCGTCCAGATATCAAACGAGCAGCCGACGCCGCAGTAAGTGCAGACAGTCTTCGTGATCTTGGTGCGCACATGGCGCATTGCGGCTTCTGTTTCCGAGACCTTCAGGATCGGTCCGTAGCCCATCTCCGGCTCGATGGCTTTCACCAGGTCGATCATGCCTTCAAGCGCCGGTGCGGGCCAGTTCGTCATGTACCCGGCCTCGCCGATCATCGACTTTTCCATCAGCGCATTGCAGGGGCAGACAGAAATGCAGTGCCCGCAGCTCACGCAGCTTGAGCCGGCAATGGTGTGCCCGCCATCCCACTGCACCCTCGGGTGAGGGTCTTCCCAGTTGATCGAAAGCGTCTCATTTACCTGGTAGTTCTGGCAGGCCTCGACACAGCGTCCGCACAGGATGCACTGGTCCGGGTCGTACCGGTAGAACGGGTTGGTCTCGTCCTTCTCATACGGCTTGGCCAGGTACGGGTGCTCCTGGTGCTCCACCTCGAGCAGCGCCGTGGTATTGTGCACCGTGCAGTTCCCGTTGTTGTTGTCGCAGACCGTGCAGTACAGCAGGTGGTTACCAAGGATCAGGTCGAAGGCTTCTTTCTGTGCATTCTGGGCCCGGGTGCTCTGGGTTGCGACCTTGGCGTTCGCTTCCACATGGGTAGCGCAGGCGCGGACAAGCTGCCCGTCTACCTCGACCATGCAGGTATCGCAGGTCTGGATCGGCCCGAGTTGCGGCACGTAGCACACATGCGGCACCTCGCTCTTTGTGCCGCCAAGTGTGCGCTGCAAGGCATCAATCAGACGCTCACCCGCGAGCGCGCGCGTCTTTTCGCCGTTTACCGTAATGGTGCACTCGGGCAGGTTGTCGGCGTTTTCCGGGTGGGCGGCGGCCAGCAGGTGCGAGGGAGTTGTGCGAGGTGTCGGGTCCATAGCTGTTGGTTTGGATGCTACAGCATAGCCTTTAGGCCCGCTTCTTTCCGCCCCACTCCGCTTTGAGTGGCGCACATACCCCAGGGTCTTCCGATGTCGCAGCGGAGCAGCTCAATTCGCGTGAGAAACTTGACACATGAAGGTCGCGATGTTCTTGCTGAGTGCGGTAGGGACCCTGGTTTTCTTCGCGGCTATTGTCTTCGCGTGCCTGCCCTCCGCCGTGGTCACCCGGCTGGCCAAACGGATCTTCAACCGAGGCGACCGCCGCATCTAATTTCGGCCTTTCCGGCTAGCCGTCAGTCCTGCTCCAGGATTTCCATGGCCAGCGGCGGCTCCAGCAGGCAGTCCAGCTGCTCAATCTCGGCAATCGCCCGGCGCAGGCTTGAGCCGGGGCAGGGCTCTACCGTCACCACAAACGGCAGGTTGGCCTTGCTGTGGCCGGGCTTTTGCAACAGCGCGTCGATGTTGATGCTCTCCCGCGAAAGCGCTGAAGCAATCCCGGCTACGATCCCCGGGCGGTCCCTCACCACGAATCGCACCGCGTGCCGCAGGTTCAGGTCGCTCGTCACCGCTGCCTCCCGGCTCGGCATTTCGACCGCGCCTGAGCCGTGCGCCAGCGCCAGCAGGTCAGACACAACAGCCACCGCCGTGGGGTGCCCGCCCGCGCCATGGCCGGAGAACACCACGTCTCCTCCGTAGGCTCCACCCACCAACACCATGTTCTCTGTGCCGCGCGACCAGGCCAGCGGCGACCTTTGCGGCACCAGCATCGGCCCCACCATGGCGGTCACCCCACCGGTCGAGTTAATCTCCGCGCGGGAAATCTGTCGCACCGTGCAGCCAAGCAGTCGCGCGTAGTCGAAATCGATCGCGGTAAGCCTGGTAATGGAACGGCAGCGCACCGAGTCGACCGGAATATCCGCCCGTAGCGCCAGCCGCGACAGGATCACCAGCTTCGCGCGCGCATCGAAGCCGCCCACATCCTCGGTCGGGTCGGCTTCCGCGTACCCGCGCGCCTGCGCCTCGGCCAGCATCCCGCCATACTCCGCACCGGCCTCCATGCCGCTCAGGATGTAATTGCAGGTACCGTTCAGGATGCCCTCGATGCGCTCAATCCGCTCGCCGGCAAGGCCCTGCTGCAGGCCCGGGATCACCGGAACGCCGCCTGCGACGGCCGCGCCGTAGAACAGGTGGGCATCATTTCGACGCGCCAGCCGGTGCAGCTCAATGCCGTGTGCCGCAATCAGCTTTTTGTTCGCGGTTACCACGCTTTTGCCTGCGGCCAGCGCGTGGCGCACCCAGGTCCCCGCGGGTTCAAGGCCGCCCGCCAGCTCCACCACCACATCGGCATCCGAGGCGAGCACGCTCTGCACCTCTTCGACCCACTGCACCGGCTCGGGCACCCAGCTCGCCCGCTTGCGCGCTACGTTGCGGTTGAAAATATGGGTCAGCTCGAACTCGCCGGCAGCCGGGCCTTCGAGCAAAATGCGCGCCACCGACGAACCAACCGTCCCGAAACCCAGGATCGCCACCTTCTGTTTGCCTGTCTGCACACTGCCTCCGGACGCCTGTTTGCCCCATGCTACCGGACCCACGCCGTTTCGATAGACAATCAGAAGATGCTTCCCGCGCGCGATACCGAGCTGGTGCAGATCGTGGACCGCGCATTGGCCGATGCGACCGAACGCGGCGGCGCGTGGCTTGCCTGCCGCCCCGGCTGCACCCCGTGCTGCCACGGCGTGTTTCGCATCTCGCAGCTCGATGCCGAGCGGCTGCGGGCCGGGCTTGCCGCGCTTGCCGACACGGCGCCGGAGCGGGCCGCGGCAGTGGAAACCCGCGCGCAGGCTGCAGCCGCTTTGCTTCGGGAACACTTCCCCGGCGACCCGCTGACGGGGCTGCTGGCTCCGGAGGACGATGCCTGGGACGAGTTCGCGGACCTGCCCGAAGCAGACGGCCCGTGCCCCGCGCTTGACCCCGTCACAGGCCGGTGCGAGCTTTATGAAGCGCGCCCCCTGACCTGCCGGGTCTTCGGACCGCCGGTGCAGAACGAAGAAGGTATCGGCGTCTGCGAGCTTTGCTACGTGGGCGCGACGGAGTCGGAGATACTGGCGGGCGAAATGCGCCTGTCGCACGGCGGCCTGGAAGCCGAGCTTGATGCGGAGCTTGACGCCTCAGGGCGCACCGGCGAAACGATCATCGCGTGGGTGCTCGCATCAGAGCGCTGGTGAAAGACAGGAAACTCATGACAACCGACCACGAACACTGGATGCGGCGCGCGATCGCACTCGCCACAGAAAATGTACGCAGCGGCCAGGGTGGGCCGTTCGGTGCTGTGATCGTGCGGGCGGGCGAGTTAGTGGCCGAGGGATCCAACCAGGTGACCGCGACTAACGACCCAACTGCCCACGGCGAAATTGTCGCGATTCGTGCCGCGTGTCGGGTGCTGGGCAGCTTTTCACTCGACGGCTGCACCCTGTACACCTCGGCCGAACCCTGCCCCATGTGCCTCGCCGCGTGTCACTGGGGCCGCCTCAACGAGGTGTTTTACGGAAACGCCGCTGAAGACGCCGCGAACGCCGGTTTTGACGACGCCCTGCTGTACCGCCAGTTTAATCTTCCTCGCGAAGCCCGCAGCCTGCGTACCTCGCAGCTGCTCCGCGAGGAGGCAGCCGAGAGCTTCACGCTTTGGCAAGCGAGCCCGCTTCGGGTTGACTACTGAAGCGTGCACACCCGAATAACCTCATGTAACACTTTAAGAATGCTCGGTCTCCGGGCTGGCTCCTGTACCAGTCGTCGACTGGCGAATCCCTCGCCGCACATTCTCGAAAGTATCTGAAAATCCCACATAGCCCGGCCTCTTCTTCTATGCTGAAGCTGCTGCTAAAGGGCAGGTAAACGATCGTGCCGCACACACCATCTTTCCGCCAGCCCGGCAACGTACCAGCAGCGCTCAGCGTTCTGCTGTGCTGGGCGGCCATGGCTGCTGTTGCCCAGCAGCTCCCTGCCGCGCCTTCCATCCCGTGGCGGCCGCCTGCCGGCCTGCACCTGCATGCGCCGGCGGAGGCCCCGCGCCTCACGATCCCCGAACACCCGCTCTCACTTTCCGAGCTCATCGACCTTGCGGAGCAGCGCAACCCTGACACCCGGGCCGCCTGGGAGCGGGCGAGGGAGGCTGCAGCGCTCAAGGGAATCGCGCGATCGGCGCTGATTCCCACGCTGACCGGCCTGGTTCTCGGCCAGACTCTCCGCAGCGGCGTGCTGTTCAACTCGGCTTTCGTTCGCCAGACTGAAGGGTTGGTGGAGCCTGCGCTCGAGCTCGATTACACCGTGTTCGACTGGAACGCGCGCCTCGACGCCCTGCGCGCCGCGCGATACGACCTTTTTGGGACCGATTTCGCCTTCAACAACACGCACCTGCAGATCATCAACCAGGTCACGACGAGCTACTACCAGCTGCTGGACAACCAGGGCCAGGTCGCCGCCGCCAAAGCCAACCTCGACAATGCCAAGGCAGTCGCCGCCCAGGTGGATGCTCGCCTGGCCAACGGGCTTGCCACGCTGCCGGACGCGCTGGAGGCACGAGCTGCCGCGGCACAGGCCGGCTATGAACTGGTCAGCCTTCAAGGCGCGCAGTCGATTGCCCAGGCCTCGCTCGCGACCACGCTGCGACTGCCTGCTTCGACCGTGCTGCCCGTGGTTCCGCTCGACCAGCTTGCCCCGCCCGGAGCGCTCGCCGACACTGTCGCCGATGCCACCGCGCGCGCGCTGAAGAATCGGCCCGACCTGCTTGAGCAGGAGGTCCGCATCCGGGCGGCGGACCAGCGTATTCGCCAGGCGCGCACCGCGTACCTGCCGCAGATCGACCTGATGGCGAACTGGGGCCGGGTGCGCGCCTTCGGCGAACAGGACCAGCTCCCTTCCGTTTATGCCGCTTCCGGCGTGTGGAACGCCCAGCTGAATCTCAAGTGGACGCTGTTTGACGGGGGTCAGCGCGCAAACGAGGTCGTCCGGGCCACCGCCGTCAAAGCAGCAGCCCAGGATGAGCTGGACGCCGACCGCGACCGCATCGAAGACCAGGTGTGGACTGCCTACACCAACACGCAGACCGCGATCGCCCAACAGTCGGCGGCCGATGCGCTGCTCGGGGCTTCGCAGGCATCGTACCAGGCTGCGACCGAGGCTTACGGATACGGCGTGCGGACACTGGTCGACGTGGTAACGGCAGAGCGGGCGCTTGCCCGGGCGCGCTCCGAGCAGGTCACAGCCCGGACCAATGTCTTTCAACAGGCAACCGCGCTCGCCTTCCGTACCGGCGACCTGCTCCGCACCCACCCCGGACCCGCCGGACAAACGCCGGGTGTGACTGCGGCGCCGCCGCCGCCGAACGGTAGAGAATAGACCACGATGCCGACCGCGTTCAAATCTCGGAAAACACTCGCGCAGGCAGGCGCAGCCGGCATTCTCTGCCTGCTGTCGAGCGGCTGCCAGCGCGCGCCTTCCTACAGTGTGCTGGGGTCGTTCTTTCCTGTCTGGCTGTTCTGCTGCGTGGCCGGTATCTTGCTGGCGTTTCTGGTTCACCTGCTGCTGCTTCGTTTGGAGCTGCACCAGCAGCTGGCGCCGCCGCTGCTGATTTATCCAGCCCTGGCGACGGTCTTTTCACTTGGCCTGTGGCTCGTATTCTTCAGTTAAGCCGGTTATTCGTCTTTGCGAAGTGAAAAGCGGAAAGACAGGAAGAAGGGACGCATGGCTGAGGACACTGCACCACACGGCGAGATACAAGAAAAGCATACGGAGGTCCATCCGCCGGACCGGGACGGGCAACAACAGAAGACGCCGGGCAGCGCTGCGGAGAACCGGCAGCCGGACGGCGAGGCCGAAGAACCACGCCAGAACCGCGCCGGCCGCCTGGTCAGCACGCTCATCGTGCTGGTAGCCGCTCTGGTCATCGCCATCGTCATTGCCCGGACCAATCGGTACCCGCGAACCGACGACGCCGAGGTGCTGGCCAACTATATCGGGATGGCTTCCCTGGTGAACGGGCCCATCACGCAGCTCGCGGTGCATGACAATGAGCTGGTCCATGCCGGCAGTGTGCTGTTCCGCATTGACGACCGCCCTTACAGCTATGCGCTTGAGCGCGCATTCTCTGACCAGGTGGCGCTCGAAGGTCAGATTGTCGACGAATCGCGCCGAATTAGGGCGCTTGAAAGCGCGGCACAGGCCGCGCAGGCCGGCACCCGCTCCGCCGAGGCGAACGTGGGCCGCGCGACCGCAGCCATCGACGAAGCCACCGCGGACGTCGGCAATGCGCAGGCCGGGCTCGCCCGTGCGCAGGCCGAGTACGCCTATTCGCTTAACAACCTGCATCGCGTAGAGCCGCTGCTCGTCCGGCAGTTCGTCACGGTCGACCAGGTCGACCAGCTGCGCACCGGCACCGCGGCAAAGGATCTCGCTGTTCGCCAGGCTGAGGCGCAGCTGCGGCTCGCACAGGCGCGGCTCCAGTCCAGCTATGCCGCGCTCAGCGCTTCCAAGTCAAACGTCTTCCAGTCCCAGGCGCAAGGGCAGCAATCGCAAAACGCGATCACGACGCTTGACCCGCTGACCGGCCAGCGCGGCGCTCGCGAATCGTCTGTGCAGAACGCGCAATACAACCTGAATAACTGCGTTGTCCAGGCCCCTTTCGACGCCCGCGTCACGGACCTCACCATCTCTGAAGGCCAGTACGCGCACGCAGGCCAGCAGGTGTTCACACTGATCGACACGCGGAAATGGTGGGTCGTGGCGAACTTCCGCGAGACCCAACTGCACCGCATCCTGCCGGGCATGCACGTGGACGTTTACCTGATGAGCGACCCCAGGCGGCTGTACCGGGGCGTCGTCGACAGCGCCAGCTTCGGCGTGACACCCGATGCGAGCACCGTCGGAAGCCTGGGCGCGGGGCTGCCGGACGTGCAGCGCACACTCTCCTGGGTACACCTGGCCTCGCGCTACCCGGTGCGCATCCGGGTGCTCGACCCGGAACCGAACGCCTTCCGCATCTCCGAGTCGGCTGTCGTGGTCGTGCGCGGCTGGAACGGCTGGTGAGCACCGCGGCTGTAGGCCCGGCGCAACCCGCGTCCGGGATAAAACGCAACCGGGCGCCCGGCGAAGACCGTGCTTCCTGGTTTCTCGAGCTGCTGCGGCGCGAGCTGGCGCCCTACCCGGGACGCACCTCCACGGTTGTGCGCATGGTGATCGCCGTGACGCTCACGATGCTCGTCATCATGACGTTTCACCTGCCGGCCGGGGCGCTCGGCGGCTACTTCGCGCTGATCATCTCGAGAGAAAGCCTGACCGATACGATCAAGCAGACCTGGCTGACGATCGCTTTTTTCTGCCTGGGTACGGTGTACGTGCTGCTGAGCGTGGCGGTACTGCTCGACTCGCCGGTGACCCACTTCCTATGGGTCATCGGATCGTTTTACCTTATCTTTTTTGTGATGGGTACAGCCCGGAACTACGGCCTGGCCGCAGGCTTCTCCTTCCTGATCGCGACTGCCATTCCACTGTGGGACCGCGCCGGCCAAGTCAACCTGAAGGTCGCGCTGACGCTGTACACGCTGCTGTCCATCGTGGTCGGCTCACTGTGCGCAGCGTTCGTCGAGCTCATCTACCGCTCGTTCCACCCGCAGGATCCGGTGATCGCGGGTGTGGCGGACCGCCTGCACGTGGCCGCCGCTGTCCTGAAGGCTGCGGCTGAAGACCGTCCGCCTGCCAGACCGGTGGAGACACGCCTGCTGCAATACGCCATGGTCGGCCCCAGCAGCCTGCGGCGGCAGCTTATCCGCGGCGGCATCTCTGAAGGTGTGCGCGCACGGTCCGCGGCTGTCGTCTCAGTCAGCGGCCGCATGGTTGAGCTATGCGCCGCGGCTCTCGCCGCCCTTGAGCACAGCCGGTTCCGCTCAAGCGAAGATAGCGCCCGACTTCGCAGGCTCGGCGCCGCTCTTGAAGCGCAGGCCGCCGCCGTGAGGGCCCTCCCGGATGTGGCCCGCATCGGCTCAGGCAAGCTCGCGAGTTGGACGGGCAGCGAAGTTCCCTCGGCCGAGCTGCCCATCCTTCCGGAGCTGGAGCGGAACGTTCGCCTCCTGAGCGAGCTTTTCAGCTCCTTCGGCTTCCCCGCGGCCACCCGCGATGAACACCGACAGAGCGGCGCACAACAGGCACGGCAACGCACCCGCGCCGTCCTCGACCTGGTCGTAGCAAGACCCTCCGCGATGTTCGTGCCGGATGCCTTCACCAACCGCGAGCACCTGGTCTTCGCCTTGCGCGGGTGCCTGGCCGCTTCCCTTTGCTACGTGGTCTACAACGCGGTCGACTGGCCCGGGATCAACACCTCCGTCGCGACCTGCATCATCACGGCGCTCGGAACCATCGGCTCCTCGCGCCAGAAGCAGGCGCTGCGGATCGCCGGGGCGTTTGTGGGCGGCTTCCTCATCGCGCTGCCCGCGCAGGTTTTCCTGCTGCCGCTTATGGATTCGATCACCGCTTTTGCCATCTTTTTCGCGGCGGTTTCGGCGATCGCAGCGTGGTTCGCTACCGCAAGCCCGCGGCTCTCCTACTTTGGCCTGCAGATCGCGCTCGCGTTCTACCTGGTCAACCTGCAGGAGCCATTTATGCAGATCTCGCTCGCCATTGCGCGAGACCGTGTCGTCGGCGTGCTGCTGGGGCTGATGGCGATGTGGCTGGTCTTCGACCAGATCGCGGCCCCGCTCGCTACCGTGCGCATGGGCTCGCTGCTGCGGACCAACCTGGAGCAGATGGGCGATCTGGGCTGCGCCGTTGCCGGGGTATGGGCCGCCGGTACCGGGAGTGCGGGAGCGGAGAGCGCAAGGCAGCGATTCCGGCAGCTGCGTGACAAGATCAACGACACCTTCAGCCAGATGAATGCACAGGCCGACGCGATCCCTTTCGAGTTCGGACGCGCACGCGTGCAGAAGATGCGGGAGCGGGAGCGAATGCAGACCATGCAGCCGGCGATGCGCTCGCTGTTCCTGCTCGAGATCACGCTTTTTGAATCGGACCACCTACCGGCCATGTCGCTCGACAGTATGGACAGTGCGAGCGCGCCGCTGCTGCAGGTGCTGCTTGAGCGGATCAGGGCCACTCTGCGGACTATCGCGCTGCTCCGCGAGCCGGGCCTGCGAGCCCCTGCCGCTGAAGGGCTGCCAACGACCGCGGAACAGGCGGAGGCAGATTTCGCGCGAGTGGACGAAGCCCTTCGCCAGGCAGAGGAGCACGTTGGCGCGCGGCACTCGGGGGTCCTAAGCCTGTGCACCAGCATGGTTTCATCCCTTCGAGCCCTGGAGCGCGCCGCTACCGGACAAGGCTCCACGAGCTAACGGCGCTTCAGCCACTGTTGCGGTGGCGGATCGCCGGACCAGCACCCGAAGAATCACGAAACTTGCCAGCGCGAGGGCGCCGTCGGTCAACAGGCTCGCGGTGGCTGCGCCCTGCCATCCGCAGCTGGGGATAAGCCACAGGTTCAGCAGGAGGTTTAACACCGCGACGCCTGCCTGCGCCGCGGTTCGCCACCACTGGCTGGCACATGCGGTAATGGCTGTTCCCCAGGCATAGTGCAGCCCGCGCAGCAGCGGCAGCAGGCACAGGAAGCGCAATGCGCCGATGGACGCGGCGAACGAGTGTCCGAAGAGCCGGGGCACCACGGGCGCGCAGAAGGCAAGCAGCGGCGCGGCAGCCAGGCCGAATGGAACGGCCCAGCGCAGCAGCCCGTTCGCTCCGCGCAGCGCGCCCTGCGGACCCTGCTGCGCGCCCTGCCGGAACAAGCGCGGAGAAGCCGCGCCGAACAAGCTTACGATCGGCGTCGACACCACATCGACGATGCGATACGCCGCGCCGTAAATACCCGCCGCCAGCAGCATTCCGTGCGAAACAAGCAGGGTCTTGTCAATGTCGTTGTAAACCGAGATCGCGGAGCTGGAAAAGGAGAACGACAAACCTTCGGCCAGGTGGGATCGCCGTATCGCGGCGACCCGCGGCCAGCCCAGCAGGTGCGTCACCAGTGCAAAACTGGTGACCGCAACGGCCACGGACGCTGCCGCATACAGCCTTACCCAGACCAGGAGCGACACGTGCGCTCCCGTGTGCGCGGCCCAGGCAAACAGCAGCGCAGCAGCACCGGCGCGCACGGCATTGGTCAGCACCAGCAGCTTCGCGCTCCAGCGTGTGAGCCCCGCGCCCTGCAGCGCCCGGCTCCCAAGCTGGCTTACCTTGCCTGACAGCGCATCTGAAAATGCAAGCCAGGGCAGCAATTGAAATAGCGCTGGTGGCAGAACGAGCCGCCCGTACACCATCGAACCCGCAAGCAACAGCAAAAAACCGCAGCCGGAGATGACGAGCGCTCGGTACCAGGTCGCGGCGAACGCCTCACGGTCTCGCGCGATTGTCCGCAGCAGCACCATCTCCATGCCCAGGGAAGAAAACTGCGACAGCACATTAACGAGCGCGACCACGCCGACAAACGCGCCATACTCGCGCGAACCGAGCATGCGGCCCATCAGCAGGAAGTAGATCGCCTGCAACAGTGTGGCCGCGCCGCTGCCGGAGAGCAGCCACGCTGCCTGCGTTCGCAGGCGCTCGCCGGTCCGCGAGCTGTGCTGCTCGTCGGATTTCGCAGCAGACAAGCATGCATCATCCGTCGCGGCAGCGATCGAGGGTACGATTCCCTGGCTGCCAGTGCTCCGAGACCAAGCCACTTCGTCATAGATTTGCTCCAGCGCGCGGGTCTGCCGCGCCAGGTCAAAGGACTGCCGGACCCGCGCGCGCCCCAGCGAACGCAGCCGCGAAACCAGGTCATCGTCGGTGCAGAGCTCGACGAGGTGCCGGGCGAGGGCGTCCGTGTCACCTTCTGCCGAGAGCAGGCCATGCTCGCGATGCCGGATCAGTTCCGGTATGCCTGAGTGTCGGGTGCTCGCGACCGGGATCCCCAGCGCAAGCGCCTCGCACAGCACCATTGGCAGGCCTTCCGCGTCGCCGTTGCTCGCCGTCACGGAAGGCGCAGCGAGACACCGCGCGTGCCGCATCAGCTCCCTTACCTGCTCCGGACTCTGCACCCCGAGGAAGCGGGTGCCCTGGGTCAACCGCAGCGCGGACTGCTGAAGCGAGGCACGCTCCGGCCCGTCGCCGGCAATCAGCAACCGTGCTTGTGGCATTTTTTTCTGTACCTGGGCCATCGCTTCGAGCAACACATGGCAGCCTTTTTTCGCAACGAGTCGCCCGACGAACAGCACGCTGGGCGCTGCCGTTACGGCAGGCTCACACGCGAGCGCCGCCGTATCCACGCCAATGGGCAGCACGCGCAGCTTGCCTGCTGGAAAACCGCGGGACAGCGCGCGCTCGCGGATCGCATGCGAGACGCATAGAAACAACGCCGTCTTCGCCCAAAGCTCTTCCTTGCGCGCGAGGTAAAGCCGCCCGCGCCGTGTCGCGACATGCGCCGCATCCTCGCACATCACGTCATACCCGTGCAGTGTAACGAGCAGCGGCACATGCAGCGCCCGCTGCAGCGGCAGCGCCTCAGCGGCGTCAATTGCGAAATGCGCGTGGATCAGCGCCGGCGCGTACGCTCGCGCGGCCGGCGCCAGCCCCGGCGTAAACCCAGTCTGCCGGGAAACCAGACGCATGTATCTCCCCAGGTCGAGGGGCAGCACCACGTCAGGCGGCAGCGAAAGCGAGCGCTCCGTCCGGCATAACCCGGCAAATACCGGCTGGTAGCGGAGCAGGGCCCCGGTCTGTGCGGCGATAAAGGTTTCAGACGCAGGCAGCAGGTCGCTGCGGAAGATGAGCGCGCGCGGCTTCACTGCGCCTCCCGGCTCCGCACCAGAGTCCAGCGCCGCTTGAGACGCAGGAACGGCAGCTCCCACGCATAGTAGCTGGCGGACGCGAATGCGATGGTAAGCGCCAGGGCGAGCAGCTTTTCGAGGACCATTACGTGCAGAACGGCTGCAGCCCCAAGGCCCCGGCGCAAGGCATCCGCGAGAAAAAAACCGGTCTCATGGAAAACATACAAACCATACGAAAGCTGGCCCAGGCGGACGAGCGCCCGGGGGCAGCGCTCGGCGCGGATGCCGAAGAGGCAGAAGAAGAGCATCGCGACGCCGGCGCCGACCAGCAGATAGCCGCTGATCAAGGACGCTGCCGAATGGGCTGCCATCGCCCGTTTGAACCCGGTCAGCCCCGAAGCGCCCAGGATGAGCCCCGCGCCCCCGGCCAGCAGTGCTGCCCGCGCCGGTCGTCCGAACCCTGGCACTCGCCCGTCCAGCAGCAGGGCGGCAGCCGTACCCAGCGCGAAGTACTGGAACTGCACACCGCTGTTGACCCACGCCGTGACGTGAAGCGTGGCCGAATACGTATAGTGCGCGAGCAGCATGAGAAGTAGCTGCGCCAGGGCAAAGATGGCCGCGCACAGCAGCAGGAGCCTCGATCGCGAGAGCGCCCTGCGCAGGACCGGAAACAGCACGTACCACTGTTCCTCGACTGAGATACTCCACAGCGCACGCATGGGCGTAGTGATGGCCGGATGAAGCACCAGATACCAGTTTCCGGCAAGCAGGAGTGAGGCATAGAGCCGTCCCGGCTCTATGCGGAAGCCATGAAAGCGCAGCCCCAGCAAGCCGTAGAGCGCGAGCACACCAAGATACAGCGGCCAGATCCGCAGGATGCGGCGCATGTAGAAGGAACCCAGGTGGATCGACCCGGTGGCGAGCTGCTCCCGCCGCAGCAGCTCGGTAATGAGGTAGGCCGAGAGAAAAAAGAAGACGGGAACGCCGCAGCTGCCTGCTCCTTCAAACAGTGCGAGCCGGCCTGCGGGAAGCAACCCGGCGAACGGCAGCAGCGCATGGGATAGCCACACCATCAGGAAAGCCAACAGCCGCAGCAGGTCGAGCTCCGGGCGATAGAATCGCTCCGGGCGCATCGGTCTGACCACTACCTCGGCCTGTGTATGCGACGCCTCAGGCAGAGATACGACGGCAGTCACAGCCATGGGCTGCCTCGCTTCGTCCGCGTATCTGTGGATAGCAACTCCCGGGCCAGTGGAGGGTAAAGCCATGGGGCCGCGGTCCGCGGCGAAGCTTCAGTCTGCGGGAAGCGCACGCGGGCCGCCGGCTGGAGCAACAGGCGCCGGACCGTCCGGCGCTCGGCGGCCAGCAGTTCAACCTGCACGAGCACGGCCGTGTACAGCACCCAGAAAAGCCCGTTGAACGAGAGGATTGTGTTCTCGTCAACGTCGTACAGCGCGACGAGAAAAAGCACTGCAGCAGGCCATGCCGCCTCGCGAAAGCGTCCGGCGCGCAGCTCAGGCGCCAGCAGCCATGCCGCCCGCGCGAAGCCCGCGGCAAACAAAAGCAGTCCGGCTGCGCCGAGCTCAAGCCATATCTCCAGGAAGCCGTTGTGAGCGTGGAAGAGCACAAAACGAAGCGCGACGACCACGCTCCATGAAGCGCCCTGCGCCCCGCGCCAGAATGCTGAAAACCCGTAGCCCAGCACGGGCCGCTGCAGGATCGAGAGCCAGACCTGGTGCCAGATCGCGGTTCGTCCAGTCAGGGTAGCGTCGCGGCCCAGCAGTGGCGCCACGTCGCTGAAGTCAAAAACCGCCACAGTGCCCGCGACAAGGAGACAGAAGGCGGCCAGCACCAGAAACGCTGAGCGGGTTGCACGGTCAAACCGGCAGCTCGCACGAAACACAGCCAGGGCCGCGACCGCGACCGCCGCCAGCAGCCACGCGCCGCGTGAGCCGCTCAGCACAAGCTCAACCGTAAACAGCAGCAGCAGGATCGCCCGTATAACCGACAGGCGCCCTTGCGCGAGCACCGCGACGATGGCGAACACCATGGCCCGCCCGCACGCGTTCTTCTGCGTAAACACCCCCTGCCAGTCCCCTCCATGGCCGGTGGAAGCATCGAGACCGATGTGGGGGAAGCCCAGCGCGAGCACCGCTGACCAGCACGCCAGCACCGCAAAGGTCCCCTGCAGCATGCCGAGCAGCCGCTCGACCGGGTAGCGCAGGGAGAGGAACATACCGAAGGCTGTCGCGAGAACGAACGGCAGCGCGCGACGCCCGGTCAGCAGCGGCGCCTGCGACCAGCCAACCGAGAGCAATGCCCACGCCGCGACGGTAGACGCCCAGCGAAGAGACTCGCGCTGCCGTACGAGCAACCGCCATCCGCGAACCAGCAGGACAACGATGATCGCATTGATCAGGAGTTGTGAACCGATACCGGCGAGGGTCTGGAGACGGGTCGCGCCCGCGCCTGTCATCTCATTCGCCTGGTTGGGTGCGATCCCCGGGATTGACCCGGCTATGCCAAAGAACCCCAGGACGATCATCACAGCGAGATTTTCAACTTTCAGGCGTCGCGACATGAGCATGAAATCACCAGGCCGCGTAGACGAGGGCGGACGAAGCCGAGGCCGCGATCGTGTTGGCCCCGAGCGCCAGGTTCTTCCCGAAGGAAAACGGGATATACACAATGTCGTTGTTCTGGAGAGCGAGGTCCGGCGTCTTGCCCTTCTCCATCGCCTTAATGGCCAGCGGCTGCTCCACCGTGACGCCGTTCACCTTCCGGATCAGGCGCGCGCTTCCCTCGCCCGCGGTGCGCGTCGTACCCGCGGCCAGCGCCAGGGCTTGCATCACCGAGAGCCGCGCGTCATCCTGCATCAGGTACCCACCCGGACGGCCCACGTCGCCAAGCACATAGACGATGCCCGCGCGCGGCACCAGGACCGTATCCCCGGGCGAAACCATCAGGGGCGCTGCCGCAAGATCGGCTTCGGCATCGTTCGGAACTAGCACAGTGACGGCCGGCGAGGACGGACGCCGAATCGTGACGTGCCGGTCCGCGGTCTTCAGCAAACCGCCTGCTTCGGCGAGAACATCCAGCAGGCTGCGCGGACTACTGAGCGGAACAGTGCCGGAATGGGCCACTTCACCCAGCACGGCGACCTGCTGTAGCGCCGATTCTTCAATCAGCACGGAGACCTGCGGGTGGTTCAGGAAACCGCCAGACTGGTAGCTTCGCGCAATCAGGGCAGCAGCGTCGGCTGCCGGAAGCCCGGCGACACTCACCGTGCCGATCAGCGGGAGAGTGATCGTACCGGCATCCTTGACGCGCAGTTTTTCTCCCAGGTCGTCCTCGCGGAAGACGTGGACAGAGAGCAGGTCGCCAGGGCCGATCGGCAGACTTTCCGGCTTAGCCTGGGCATGTGCCGGCGAGAGCGCCATCCAGGCGAGCGCGACAGCGGCCAGAGTCTTCATACCAGCCCTAAGCGTCATACGCGGCATGCCTGTCTCCCCGGTAGCCGAAGTACTGGTAGAACTCGCCCGAACCGCGCGCTACATCATTCAGCACAGTACCAATTACCCCCCGTGTCTGCCCCTGGATCTGTAATGCCGCTACGCTGCGACGCAGCGCCTGGTGCGTTGTCCGGCGATGCCGTGCGACCAGCAGGGTTACGTCGCTCAGCCGCGACAACAGCACAGCGTCGGTGACAGGAAGCACCGGGGGCGAGTCGAGCACGATCGTGTCGTACTCGCACTTCCACATCTCGATCAGCTCTGCCATGCGGGCCGAGCCCAGCAGCTCGGACGGGAACGGCGGCACCTCGCGGCCGGAGAGCAGGTGCAGGTTCGGGAGCATATCCGAGATCAGCCGGGGCGGTACGCCTTCCGGGCCGGAAAGCGCCATTGCAAGGCCGGCATCGTGGGCATTCTGCTCATAGTTGTGCAAAGTCGGGCGCCGCAGGTCCGCGTCTACCAGCAGCACACGCGAGCCTCCCTGCGCCAACAACGCGGCAAGGTTCACAGCGAGCGTCGTCTTGCCTTCGTCTGCAAGACAGCTGGTCACGAGGATCACGCGTGGCAGTGCCTCGCCGGAAACAGGCTGGAGCGAGGTCCGAAGGGAACGCAGGCCCTCGCTGAAGACCGAAAGTCGGTGCTCAAGCACCGGGGCCTTACCCAGCCGCGCGCCTTTTCCGTTCTGAGGTCCGGTTCTGCTCCGCCGGGAAAAAGCGCTTGGGGAACTGCGTTCGATCGCAGGCAGAACCGCCAGCAAGGGCACACCGAGCAGCGCTTCGACCCCGGCCAGGGAGTGGATCGACTTGTCGTTGAACTCCATGAACGCCGCTGCTCCCAGCCCCAGCAGCAGCCCGGCAACCAGACCCGCGCCAAGCCTCAGGGGAACATCAGGGGAGGACGGATGCGCCGGCGGCGGCTCTTCCGCGGCGCTCACAACCGAGATGTTGTTCGCCTGGAGACCTTCAAGCAGGCTCGTCTGCTTCAACTTAGCCTGGATATTTTCGTAGAGGTCGCGGCTGCTGTCTGCCTCCTGCCGGGCCAGCTGGTAGGCAATCACCGAGTCGTTCTGCATGGAGGCCAGACGCTTCTGCTTCTCGAAGGCGGCGCGCGCGCCGTCCTCTTCCCGCAGCGCAATCTGCCAGTCGCTGTGCGCCCGCTGCCCCAGCCGCGCTGTTTCGGCTGCGATTGAAGTCGCGATGCCGGCAAGCTGGCCTTTGAGCTCGCCGATCCTTGGATACGCAGGCCCATAGCGCACGCTGTCCTCGGCAAGCTCAGCCCGGACCTGCGCCTCCTGCTGCCGCAAGCCCTGGATGAGCGAAAGCGAGGTATTCACCGAGGCCACGGAGCCACTGCTGGAGTTGCCGCTGAGGCTTGAAATCAGCTCCGGGCTGCTGCCTGCCGCGACCCGGTCGATGCTTTCCTTCAGGATGCGATTGCTCTCGGCAGAGGTGAGCGTCTGGTTCAGGCTGTCGAGCCGCTCCAGAACCACGTTGCGGGACGCGTCGCTTCCGTAGAGGCCAGTCCCTCGCTGCAGCGCGGCGGCATGGGCCTGCGCCTGCTCGGCGCGGGTACGCAGTTCGTCGAGCTTGCTCGTCAGCCAGGACGTACCCTGCAGGGCGGTGGTCGTCCTTTGCTGGAAGGTCATTTCCGCCAGGGTCGCCGCGATTGCATTGGCGACGGCAGCTGCGCGCTTCGGGTCCCGGTCGGTGTAGGAGATGTCGATAAGTCGGGTTCCGGGAAGGGGCAGCACCTTCAGGTGACCTGCGAAGATTTTTCCCGCGGCGTAGCGCCGGTTGGGCGCCTCGGCAAGCGGAACGCTCAGGGGTTCGACCAGTTTGTGCCACGGCAGCATGGCGGAGAGGCTCACCCCGGTGCGGCCCGCAGCGGAATGGCCAAAGAAGTCGCGGGTCGTTTCGAGGTGCTGCGATGTGATGACCGCCTCGGCCAGGATTGGTGAACGCAGGATCGATGCCACGGTCTGCAGTGTCATGGCATAGTCGAGCGAGTCCCCGGTCGCAGCCGCGGCCGCCTGCCCGGTCACCGTATTCTCCAGCCCGGATGCCCCGGCATCCTCCCTCTGCACCTGGATCTCACACACCGCCCGGTACCGGCTGGTCGCCGTGAGACAGGTAACAATTGCCATGGCGAAGACGACAGCGATGCAGACCGCAATGATCGGGCGTCTTCGCCGAAGGAAGGCCGCTACCGATGATAGAGTCAGCGGCTCGTCAACCGTCAAGGGCGGTAGGGTACTTGCGCTCAAGGACATACGTCCGGGTATCCACGCTGAAAACGGCGCGGGTGCCACTACCTTCTGGAAAGAGTGTTGTTGAGGCAGAAGGTACCACTGCGATAAAGAAATGCAGACATTACGTAAGTTTTACTCAGATGAATAAGATAATTACGCAGAGCCTGCAAACAAGGTAGATAACTAAAAGAGAGCGATTCGACACAGCGTGTTGCCGATCGACAACACAGCGGGGAGGAGGGCGGGATGATGAACTGGAATCAGCAAATGGGGCTTCTCACGATCGGGCTCCCTGTTTACAACGCGATGCCCTATCTGCCCGAGTCCGTCGAAAGTATCCTGGGCCAGACCTGCGGCGATTTTCAGCTGCTCGCCATCGTCGACGGCTCTACAGACGGCAGCCTCGAGTACCTTCGCTCGATCCGCGACGCGCGGCTTCGCCTGGTCGAACAGCAGCACTGCGGACTCACCTTTACCCTGAACCGCATGCTTCGCGAGTGCGGAACCCCGTGGCTGGTGCGCCAGGATGCCGACGACGTCGCGACGCCTGACCGTCTCCTGACACTTCAGCAAGCCATAGAACGCCATCCGGATGCCGGCATGTTCTACTCGCACGCGGCCTACTACCCGCCTCGGAAGAGCGTCGGGCTTTACCGCTGTACGCGCGGCACCCCGGACCAGATCCGTTCCGTCGCCCGCTCCGGCTACCTGCCGGCCATCTGCCATCCAAGTACCGTACTCAACGTCGAAAAGACGCTCGCCATTGGCGGCTATCGGCCCGGTATCCAGTGTGAAGACGCTGACCTGTGGTGGCGCATGGCACTGGCTTACGATGTGCAGTTCATCCCGGAAGTGTTGCTGTTGTTCCGCCAGAACGCCGGCAGCCTGACCTCCCGCAATCTGCGCCAGCAGGCCCTGCACGGGCTGTATGTGCAGTATCTTCTTCTCTCCCAGCTGCAGAGCCGCGTCCCTGAACGGTTGAGCGATGTGGAAGGTGAGCTGCTCGGCCTCCTCTCTGAAACCCCTCTGATCGCCAAAGAAAAGCTCCGACTCTTTAATATGCACCTTGGACAGGGCCAGTACGGGGCAGCGGCCAGGGCATTCGCAGGCTCCTTCGCCGCATCGCCACGGTATGTTCTGCGCCGGTTAAGAGACGAATTTCTGCCGCCTGAGGCGATCAGCAACGGCATCGAACCGCGCCTTTTTCAGCAGCGGCAGGCGTCGCTCTGGCCCCAGCACAGCACGGTTTAGCTCACAGGAAAGGCCGCTTCGATCGAAGCGGAGAAACATAGATCACATGAACGCTGTTGGAAACGCTACCAGCCCAAAGCGCGTACTTTTTGGAGCAGCCCCGGTGGATGCCGTCGAGCTCAAAGCCGCCGCACAGTGGCTGTTAAGTGAACTGCGTCAGCGCCGCATGCATCCGGGCAGCAAGCCGCTCCAGATCATGGGCCCGAATGCCTTCCTGGTCACCCTCGCGCGCACGAATCGTCACTTTGCAGAGGCTCTGCGCCATGCGTCACTCTGCCTTCCCGACGGCATGTCCGTCGTCTGGGGAGCGCGGCTGCTGGGCGCCAGGATTCCAGAGCGCGTGCCCGGCGGCGAGTTCATGGAGAAGATGTGCGAGCTCTGCGCTGAGCATCGGCTCTCGGTCTATTTCCTGGGCGGGCTACCAGGCGCAGCCCAGGGTGCGGCGCTTGCTCTCATGGAACGCTACCCCGGACTCAGGGTCGCCGGGACAGACTGTCCCCCGCTCGGGTTCGAGCAGGATGAGGCGCAGAACGAGGCGGTGCGCGCCCGCATCAATACCGCGGAGCCTGACCTGCTGTGCGTGGCGCTCGGCGCCCCGAAGCAGGAGATATGGATGCTCGATGAGTGCCCGACCCTGCGCATCGGCGCGGCCCTCTCAGTCGGCGCGGCCCTGGACACGCAGGCCGGCCTGCGGAAGCGGGCACCGGCCTGGACCCACAATATCGGTGCGGAATGGCTGTACCGCTTTGCCATGGAGCCGAGACGGCTCTGGAGGCGTTACCTTCTCGGCAACCTTTACTTCGCCGGGATCACAGCACGACAGTGGCTCAGCCAGCGCAAAAAGCACGTAGTGGACGAGCTTTTGCACACTCCCGACTCACATTTCTCCTCGAAAAGCGCGCAAATCACCAAAAATCCGGTCACGATGGCCGCTGTAGAACCGCAGGCGGGGTGGCAATCCGTACCCGAGGAGCGCGCCCACGCAAACCAAGCGGGTCATCGTTGAAACGTTTTGACCGGATCGACAAAATGTCAGAAGACGCCCGGCATTGATGCTGGGCGCTTTTGCGTGGAGCGCGCCCAGTGTCGGCGGCCTGCCTCCCGCAGCCTGCGCCGCAGGTGCTGGGGAATGCACAGGAACACCAAGAAACGCGCAGTTTCGGCAGGCGGCGGAATACCGTTTCGCAGGAAAGCAAACATCAGGGCGACTCGCGATAAAAAGCCCTCTCCTTCAGCCTGGGCCGCACACTCGGTGGCTACAAAACCGGCGAAAGCGCGGCGGGTAAATAGCTGCCTGCGCTCCAGCGCCCATGCCAGTGAGAATCGCCAGTCCGGCACCCGCCCTACGCTTGCACGGTCTCCCTCGACGTGAAACACGGCAAGGGGCGCGTCTCCGGCCGACTGCACCTGAACAGAAGGCTGTTGCCCGGCGCGCAGCAGCCAGTCCCAGTCCTGATGTTTCTTGAGTCCGCGCGCAAATGGGACTTTGACCAGCAGCGCCCGGGGCGCTACCAGCGTCGAGGTCTGCAGAAGCGCCGAGCCGTAGCGCCAGCCGCGACGACAGAAAAGATACTCCGACAGCGGCTGGCCGTCGCGGTACGGCTCGCGCGGCCAGACCTCCTCCCAGTGCGGGCTGCGCGCCAGCACCAGGCAGCTCATCACAGGTATCGATCCGGCGGGCGACCGCGACGCCTGTTCCATCTGCACCGCCAGTTTTTCCGGAAGCCACAGGTCGTCGTCATCCAGGAACGCGACCCATTCTCCCGATGCCGCCTGTACGCCGAGGTTTCGAGCCTCGGCCCCACCCACGCTAGAGTCCAGCGGCAGCACCCGCAGTCGCTCGTCTGCGACCGTCGCCAGCAGCGCCGCCGTGCTCTCACCGGCAGGTTTCTCCGGCCCGTCGATGACGACGATCACTTCAAGCGGCGAGTGCGTCTGTGCCAGCGCGCTCTCGACGGCCGCCAGAACCATACACGCGCGGTTGCGCGTCGGTATGATGACGCTGATTGAAGCAGTGGAAGCGACTGTCTGCATGTTTACGATCCCCGTGGCGGAGCAAGGTATCAGCAGGATAGGTCGCGGCTGTCTCCCTCCGATCAGCATCAGAGACTGCAGCGAAACGAAAGTAAGCGCATCGGGAAACAAGCGCGGGAGGCGCATGAGTTTGAAAGCACATGCACCGGACCACGTGGGCATCGTCGGCTCAGGACCGAACGGTCTCGCGGCAGCCATCGCCATGGCGCACGAGGGCTTTTCAACCGAGGTGCGCGAAGCACAGGACACGCCCGGCGGCGCCTGCCGGACCCTGGAACTGACCCTGCCTGGCTATCACCATGACTTCGGCTCGGCCGTACATCCCATGGCTGTCGGTTCGCCGTTTTTTCGGCAGC
Source organism: Acidobacteriaceae bacterium (assembly GCA_965276625.1). GTDB lineage: Bacteria > Acidobacteriota > Terriglobia > Terriglobales > Acidobacteriaceae > EB88. Next base: position 302,881 of record CBDIBB010000001.1, on the reverse strand, counting down.
TGCCGCTTGAGAAGCATGGGCTGACCTGGCTGCACCACCCTGCCCCGCTCGCGCACCCTCTCGATGACGGTACCGCCGTCACGCTCGAGCGGAATCTGGACGACACCGTCGCGGAGCTGGGCGTGGACGGCCCGGCGTGGCATCGCCTGGTCGGCCCGCTAGTTGAGCACTGGGACGAGCTGGCCCCTGAGCTCCTGCAGCCGCTCACGCACATCCCCCGGCATCCATTGCACATGGCGCGCTTCGGCTTGCTGGCCGCGCAGCCTGCGCGGCTGCTCGCTTCCTCCGTGTTCCGCACGGAGCGGGCACGCGCGCTGTTTGCCGGGCTCGCCGGCCACTCCTTCCTTTCACTCGACGCGCCGTTCTCCTCCGCGATTGCGCTGGTGCTCGGCGCCGCGGCCCACGCCGTCGGCTGGCCTGTCCCGCAGGGTGGCTCCGGCAGCATCACGCAGGCGCTTCTCGGGGTCCTCCAGCATGAGCGCGGTGTGCTGCACACGTCATCGCCGGTGCGGTCGGTAGACGACTTCGGCGAGGGCGCGATTGTGCTGTGCGACACCAGTCCGCGGGCGCTTGCAGCGCTCGCCGGCAGCCGCCTGCCGCCGATGTACGGGCGCAAGCTCAAGCGCTTTCGGCCCGGGCCGGGATCCTTCAAGGTCGATTACGCGCTCAGCGAACCAATCCCCTGGCGGGCCTCCGCCTGTCGACGGGCCGGCACCGTTCATCTGGGCGGAACCATGGGCGAAATCACACGCAGCGAGCGATCCGTCGCGCGCGGGCGCATACCCCGGCAACAGTACGTCCTGCTGGCGCAGCCCACACTCATCGACCCCACCCGGGCGCCCGCGGACAGGCACATCGCCTGGGCATACTGCCACGTTCCGTTCGGCTCGACGCAGGACGCGACCGCGCTGATCGAAGCGCAGATTGAACGCTTCGCGCCGGGTTTCAGTGAGTGTGTGCTGGCGCGCAGCGTCTCTTCGCCGCAACGGCTCGGGTCCATGGATGAGAACTTGGCCGGCGGCGACATCAGCGGCGGCGCCATGGACATCGCGCAGTTGCTGCTGCGCCCTACCTGGCAAGGCTACGCGACGCCCGACCCGCTTCTTTACCTCTGCTCGTCATCGACGCCGCCGGGCGGAGGTGTCCACGGCATGTGTGGGTACCATGCGGCGCAGGCAGCGTTACGCCGCTGGTAAGCGCTCATTTACTGCTTCCTTTTACCGGCTTTGGGACTGCTCTGCTCCAACACCGCGTGCAGTACCTCGGTCCGAAGTTTTTGCGGCTTCATACGGTTCCACGGATTGTTCCGGGGCTCAACCCGTTCGCGCCATTCGCTGAAATTCGCCACTGCGAAAGCGGGCGGGCTCCCGGCCAGTTCGTCCCAGCGCAGGGGCACCGCAACCCGCATACCGGCGCGGGCACGCGGCGACCACGGAGCGATCGCGGTGGCTCCACGCTCGTTGCGCATCCAGTCCAGAAAGATGCGCCCCGTGCGAGCGGCTTTCGTCATCTTGATGAGATACAGCTTGGGGTCGCTGCTCTCAATCGCCATCGCCACTCCGCGGGCAAACAGGCGAATGTCGGGCCACTCGGCCTCCGGCTCGATGGAGGCAACCACATGCAGGCCCTTGCCGCCGGTCGTTTTGACAAAGCTTTCAAGGTGCAGCTCCTTCAGGAATGCGCGGATAGTCTGCGCGCTTTCCACCACGACACTCCAGGGCAGGCTCTCGTCCGGATCGAGGTCGAAGATGAGCCTGTCCGGCTTTTCGAGCGCGGATGCTTTCGAACCCCACGGGTGCAACTCCAGAACACCCAGCTGCGCCAGTCCAAGCAGCCCTTCGGCGGACTCTACCGAGATGTACGCTTCTGTCTTGGACGGGTCGTCGCGTTCGGGCACAGCGACCGAGCCGACACTCGCAGGCAGGCCGACATTCGCGTGCTTCTGGAAGAAGCACTTCTGCTCGCTCCCGTTCGGGCAGCGCACAATCGAGGCGGGCCGCCCGGCCAGGTGGGGAAGCACGGCAGGCGCGACAGCGGCATAGTAGTCGGCAAGCTGCTGTTTTGTGACGCCGCTCGGCGCATCCAGCACCTTGTCGGGATGCGTCAGGCGGCTCGAACCAGCAGCTGCGCTTTTCGCTGGGGGCGTCTTACCGCGGGCTTTCACCCGGGGCGCATCGGTGGGCGGTTCAGCCATAACGTCCGCCACAGCTTCATCGCCTGCAGCGTCCGGTTTCGGCAGCACCGGTTCTTCCTTCACCACCTCCGCTGCCGGTTTGTCTTTCCGCAAGCCCTGGAACGAGGCGTGACGCAGCGAGCCGTCCGCGGTCCAGGTGGCGAACTGTACCTCGCACACCAGCTCCGGCCGCACCCAGATCGCGTCCTTCTTCGCGTCGTGGCTCAGCGCACCGCTGTAGCTTGATTTCGCCTGCCGAAGCGGTTCCAGCTGCTTGCGGACGTCGCACGCAGAGGCCTGCGTAAAGCCTGTCCCGCATCGTCCGCAGTGGATCAGCTTTCCACCGTCGTAGTAGCCCAGCAGCAGCGAACCCAGTCCCGTGCCGGCATCCTTCGGCAACGTAAAGCCGGCAATCACAAACTCCTGCCGGTGCGTGCACTTTAGCTTGAGCCACGTGTCAGACCGTCCACTCGAGTAGCGCGCTTCTCCGTTCTTCGAAAGGATGCCCTCTGCGCCCAGCTCGCAGGCATGGGTCAGCACCGCGTCGGCCGTAAGCTCCAGGTGCTGGCTGAAGACGAGCAGCGGGTCGCCTGCGGCTGCGACCAGCGGCTCGAGCGCGCCCTTGCGTGTCCGTAGCGGCAGCCCGCGCAGGTCGCGCCCCTCCAGATACAGCAGGTCGAAGGCAAAGTAGCTCAGCGTCGCTGCTTCACCTTTCTCAAACGCCGCCTGCAAACGGCTGAAGCTGCTGGTGCCCTTATCGTCCAGCACGACAACCTCTCCATCGAGAATCGCGTCCTTCACCGCGATCTTCTCGATCGCCCGGGCCACGGCTTTCATGCGATGTGTCCAGTCCAGGCCCGAGCGGGTAAACAGCTGGACCTCGCGCTTGCCTTTCGCGTTGGTGCGAAGGTGCGCCTGGATCCTGTAGCCGTCAAGCTTCAGCTCGTGCAGCCAGCCGGCCCCGCGCGGGATGGCAGCAGCGGCTGTCGCGAGTTGCGGCGCCATGAACCCTGGGAAAGGCACAACGGGCGCACTCGCCAGCCATGCTTCTCCGGTGCTCTGCTCCTGCGGGGGCTGGGCGCTTTCCGCTGCTTTCGGCTTCCGGGCAGGCGCGGTTCCGTGCAGGTGCGCGTTCCCGAGCTTCCGGCGTAAGCGCGAGTGGTTGGCAGCTCCATGCTCCGCCGGGCGCGAGTTCCACACGTGGTCCTCGGCTTCGGCAATCGCCTCCAGGCTGCGGTCGGTCACAACACTGTTTGGCGCTTCGTCGGTAATGGCAGGCGCAGTAGCCGGGCGCTCGTTGCCGTCGTGCTCCTTGATGAGCAGCCAGTTGGGTTTGGCCTCGTTTGCGGCCCGGCCACCCATGCGCACCAGCGTCCAGCGTCCGTCGAGCTTGGTACCGTGCAGCGTGAACTTCAGCGAGCCTTTCGCGAGACCCTCATCCACATCACCGACCGGCTCCCAGGTGCCCTGGTCCCATACCAGCACGGTGCCGCCACCGTACTGGCCTTTTGGAATCGTCCCCTCGAAGCCCCCGTATTCCATGGGGTGATCTTCCACCTGGACAGCCAGGCGTTTGTCCGCGGTGTTATAGCTGGGGCCCTTGGCGACGGCCCAGCTCTTCAGCACGCCGCGCCAGCCCAGGCGAAAGTCATAGTGCAGGCGCGTTGCCGCGTGCTTCTGGATGACGAACGGGAGACCTCCGTCGGGAACAGGTGCGGGGCCGGTCTCGCCACTCGGTTCCGCCGTGGCCGCAAAGTCGCGCATGGCGCGGTAGCGGGCCAGCTGTGCGTCTACTTCCTGCTTCGCCTTTGCCGGCCGCTTGCTGCTGACCTTCTTTGTCGCCTTTGTCGCCACCCCACACTCCCACGATCGCGGATCGCGCAGGTGCACACGATTGCTTAGAAGTGGTGGATGCGCTCGTCCTTAACCGGGATGGGTGTCGGCCTCACCGAGACTTCACGTTCCAGGGAACGGCTTACCAGGTCACGCGACCCGAGCCCGACCGCCAGCGCCAGCGCGAACACGACCCCTCCGAACAGGATGCCGAACGCGAGATCGACAATGTGGCCGCCGATGGCAAGGTGGTCAAGCACCATGGCCGCCGTAAGAATCAGCACCAGCCACTTGACGCCGGTGCCCAGCAGTCGCGCGTACTGCAGGTTCATGTTGACGCCGGAGATCAACACCGAGCGGCCCAGCACCCGCGCGATGAGCGTACCGGCGAACAGCAGCACCAGCGCGCCGACGACCCGGGGCACATACGAGAACACGTACGCCGAGACGCCAACGTCGGAGGAGCCGGCCTCGAACGCAGAGATGCCGACCAGGATGCCAATCAGCAGGATGATCCAGAAGACGATCCTCGAGATCGAGCGCGACGGCGAGTGGGTCCACTCGCTGAGGTTCTCATTCTGCTCAAAACGCGCGTCAAACCGCAGGGACGCGAGCACCCGCTGCGTGACCCAGGCAAGCCCGGCGGCGAGACCGACAAACACCAGCAACACCAAGACGAAAGCCACAATGCCGGGCAGCAGCGTCACGACCTTGGTAATGACGCGGCCTATCGAATCCTGCAAAGACTGTGCGATCTGCTGACCCATGCACGTTCTCCTGTTCTGCTGCGGTGCGTCTTCGCGACGTGATTTCTACTGCACTGCTTCTGTTCCCAACGGGAGCCAGGACGGCTCGACACTCACGACTGCCTTACGGGTTGAAACGGTCCGGCCAACGCCAGCGGCGCACCAGGTACGGTTTGCCATCCTCAAATGCACGGGCAAGTCTTTCGGTACGCCCAACCGCGTCAAAAGCCGCATCGCTCGCCGCCTCGTTGATGTAGGAAGCGACCCAGCCCAGGTAGAGCGGCGTAAGCGCGCCGAGCAGGTGCGTCCGGTTGATGGTGCGCTGGCGAAATCCGAGCGCAAAATCGTAGACAATGCGTACCCAGAGCTCGTCCGGCATCCTGAACCGCTCAGCGGGCAGCTGCGTAAGCCGCTTGATGTCGAGCAGGGAGACCGGCGGCAGCACCATGCCCCACACATCCTGCAGGCTTCGCGAGCCCAGCATGAATGAACTGATCATGGGCGCCGTATCGATTCCCGGAGACGCATCCGCGGCCGGCGGTATGGGAACGTGCGCCGCCAGCCGCGCGACCGGGTGCTGGGCCGCCCGAATCCTTTGCCAAAGCGGCGCGTGCAGCTCCATCTCCGCGAGTGTCGAACCGACCAGCTGCGCGATGACCGTGCTCAAGTCGAAATCCCCCACCGGCGTCGGGTGCTGGATCCCGAGCGCAGCCTCGGCCACCGTGCCGTCAATGCTTGCGGCCACCATCGTAGGCCACAGCACGGGGGTGCCTGCCGAGCGGCTGTGCGCGCTCATCGCAAGCCGCGCACCCAGGCGAGGCGACAGGGCAAGGTCGGGCGCGAGCGGATAACGCACCCTCTTGCCGTACAGCGCGCGGGTCAGCGGCGCCAGTACACTGTGGTTCAATAGTGAGTCGAACGGCCCCTGCGCATAGCTCGCCATCACCAGGTCGGCCTGGCGGTTCAGCACCGGGGCGGCAAGCTCCATCAGCATGGCCGGCGACAGCGCGGAGAGGTCAGGGTGCAGCAGCACGATAGCCTGCGCCTGCGATTCGACCGCAAGGCCCAGTAGAGCGCCCTCGGCGGCGGCGGTCAGGGCCCAGGGCATGCTCGTCCCTTCCGAGGTCGGGAGCGGATACGAAAGCAGGTCCAGCCCGGCATCGAGCGAAGTGCGGGCCGCCTCAGACCCGGGATAGGCCAGTGTGATGTGGAGAGCGCCCGGGCCGGCGCCGGAGAGCACCAGGGCCTGCGCCCGTAGCTGGTCCAGATCGACAACGCCGCTGATACCGACGAAGAGGGTCGCCGTACCCTTCGCGGCCTGGACTTCCGGCACCCCTGCGGACCGGACGCCCGAATCCTGTTCTGTTTGCATCGACTCTGTTTCCATCCGCCCTGTTTCCATCCTGGACATGCTCGGCTTCGGCTCCAGACTTTATGCTACGGGTCCGTGGGTAAGTTGCAAAATGCCGGACAGTGGAATCCTGACCCACGCCGGACGATTATTCAGTTCGTAGACCAGTTCGTACAGCGCCTTATCCAGCAGGTACACGTCGAGTAACTGCCTAAAGCTCGCTTCATCCACCGGGACGATGGCGCTCCCGGCAGTCACCTTCCGGTACGAATCGAGAAACTCCTGTGCGACGGCCGACTCCCACATGCGGGCCCATGGCTCCAGCTGCTCATAGTCCTGCGGGCGGCGCGAGGTGCTGCGTGCCAGCCCCGCGAACGCCGCATAGGAGAACGACCGCAGCATACCGGCCACATCCTTCATCGGCGACTGCTTGGTCCGCCGCTCCGCAAGCGACCGGGCCGGCTCGCCTTCAAAGTCCAGCAGCACAAAGTCTCCCTTGGCCCTCAACACCTGGCCGAGGTGGTAGTCGCCGTGGACCCGGGTACGCAGCGCGCCCGCGCCCACGCTGGGCAGCGCGGCAAACTTCGCCAGCACAGATCGCCTGCGGCTCAGCAGCAGCCCGGCCATCTCCACCGTGTTTTCAGACGTCTCTTCCACCTTCGACAGGCTGCCGCGCAGCACGTCGAAGGCATGACCGCCGTGCGCGGACAGCTCCTGCTCAAGCGCGCGCAGGTCGTCAACCGACATGGTTTCCACCGCGAAAGCCGGGTCCTGTGTCGGCTGGGCGAGCGCCAGGTGCATCTCCGCTGTCCGGCGCCCCAGCGTGCAGGCCGCATCCAGGTAAATGCCCGCGGCGTCGCGCGCCTGGTGCATGGCCGGGCTCGTCGGGTTCAGCGGCTCGCCGGGCTTCGGCAGGTAGTCCCGTGGATACTGCGAGGCCAGCGCGCCCTCGTAGTACCGCGCCAGCTCTTCAAGCGTCCACTCCCACCCGTCGCCCTCGTTCCGCACCAGGCCCTGCAGCATGGCAATGGTCGCCGGCTCCTGGCCATTCGCCGTGTACTCGATCGAGCCGCCGAATGGGGCGATGTTGCGAAACGCCGACTCCTCGGTCAGGAAGCGCCCGATCTCCGTATCCGGGTTGGGCCCGAACTGCCGGCGGCGGAACAGCTTCATGATCAGCCGCTCGCCGAAGAAAATGGACGTATTGCTCTGCTCGGCCGAGGACCGCCGCGGCGGCAGGGCAGCGTTGGCATCCCCGCGCAGCTCCGTAAAGATAGACGAAGGCGTACCGCGCAACGCGCCGGCGCGCATCGGCAGCTCGCCGCCGTGGGCAATCAGGTCCAGCAGCGCCGATGCGGCGGCGTCGGTGTACATGGCATCGGCCAGCACACCTGTCTCACCCGGCGCCAACGCGGCGCCGATCACCGCGTTCGGAGAACTCTCGCGCAGCGCGGCCGCTGCGTCGCCGAAGACCAGCATCAGCGGCAGCAGGTACGTCTCAGGCTCGCCCTCGGTGTAGCTGACCTCGAGAAACGCGAGCGCGATCGAAGAGCCGCTCTCGCTCGCGAGCGGGGCCCAATCTGTAACCCTTGTGGATACAATTGTTTTCGACTTCGCACCGAACCATCTCTGGCGCGGCAGGTAATCCGGCAGCAGGCGCTCTTCAAACAGGCGGCCGGCCCCGGCAAACACACCTTCCCAGTCTCTCGCCTGCCGCAGCGAAAGCTGCGTCGCAGCCTCGGGATTGCTCGCGTCATCAAGCGCAATCCGGTCCGGCGAAGTCTGCAGCTCCAGCCAGAAGAAGCCGTACGAGCTCAGCGTCACATGATACGGCGCCTTCGTGATCGCCGGGAACTCCACGTACCCCAGCATCTCGACCGGCGTCATGCCGTCGAACTCCGATAGGTCAAGTGTCACAGGCTGCGCGAATCGCGACAGGTTCGCCACGCACAGGATGGTGCTGTTTTCATCCTCGCGCACATATGCGAGGACCTTGCGATTTTCAGGCGCGAGGAAGCGCAGCGTCCCGCGGCCGAATACCTGGAACAGCTTGCGCAGCGAGATCATGTTGCGCATCCAGCTCAGCAGGCTCGATGGGTCGCTCTGCTGCGCTTCGACATTGATCGCTTCGTAGCCCCAGACCGGGTCCATAATCACAGGCGAAAACAGCTTCGCGGGGCTCGCGCGCGAGAAGCCCGCATTGCGATCGCCCGACCACTGCATCGGCGTCCGCACACCGTTGCGGTCGCCCAGGTAAATATTGTCGCCCATGCCGATCTCGTCGCCATAGTACAGAATCGGTGTGCCGGGGAATGAGAACAGAAGCGAGTTCAACAGCTCAATGCGCCTGCGATTGTTATCGACCAGCGGCGCCAGCCGACGGCGAATGCCGATATTGATGCGCATGCGCGGGTCGGCCGAGTAGGCGAGATACATGTAGTCGCGCTCTTCGTCCGACACCATCTCGAGCGTCAGCTCATCATGGTTGCGCAGGAAGATGCCCCACTGGCAGCTCTCCGGAATATCCGGCGTCTGCGCCATGATGTCGGTGATCGGCAAACGATCTTCCTGCCGCAGCGCCATGTAGATACGCGGCATCAGCGGGAAATGGAACGCCATGTGGCACTCGTCGCCATCGCCGAAGTACGGGCGCACATCCTCCGGCCACTGGTTCGCTTCAGCCAGGATCAACCGGCCGTCGTAGTCTTCGTCGATCGCCGCGCGAATCTTCTTGATTGCCACGTGCGTCTCCGGCAGGTTTTCGCAGCTGGTGCCGTCGCGCTCAATCAGGTACGGGATGGCGTCCATGCGCAGCCCGTCGACGCCCATGTCGAGCCAGTGGCGCATCACGTTGATCACTTCTTCAATCACGCGCGGGTTGTCGAAGTTCAGGTCCGGCTGGTGCGAGAAAAAGCGGTGCCAGTAATACGCATTCGCAACCGGGTCCCAGGTCCAGTTGGACTTCTCGGTATCGGTAAAAATGATGCGCGCTTCCTGGTACAGCTTGTCCGTGTCGCTCCACACGTAAAACTCGCGCTCGGGCGAACCCGGCGCCGCGGCCCGCGCGGCCTGGAACCACGGGTGCTGGTCAGACGTGTGATTGATGACCAGCTCGACCATGACCTGCATATTGCGCTCGTGCGCCGCGTCGAGGAAGCGCTTGAAGTCCTCAACCGTGCCGTAGCTCGGGTTCACCGACATATAGTCGGAGATATCGTATCCGTCGTCGCGCAGGGGCGAGGGGAAAAACGGCAGCAGCCACAGGCAGGTCACGCCAAGGTCCTGCAGGTAATCAAGCTTGGTCAGCAGCCCGGGAAAATCACCGATGCCATCGTTGTTGCTGTCCGCGAACGCGCGCACGTGCAACTCGTAGATGATCGCGTCCTTGTACCAGAGTGGATCGGTCGCACTTCCCTGTCGCTTCAAAACGCTCTCCTGCCTGCTTTGCTCATGCGCCTGTCGCATCTCGCACGATGAAGATGTGTGCCGGCTGCACTGCCGGGTCCAGTGCGACATAGTTGCCGGGACCGCGCCACGTGTATGCCGCGCCCGACAGCACATCTTCCACTGTATAGGTCGACTGATCGGTAAGCCCAAGCTGTTTCGTATCGAGGTACAGCCAGCCGCTCTGGCGGTTGGACGCATCGAGGTTGACGATCGTCAGCACCACGCTGGTTCCATCGGCCGAGCGCTTGCTGTAGGCCAGCAGCTGCGGGTTATCGCAGCTGTGGAAGCGCAGCGATTGGTCAAATGTCTGCAGCGCTCTGTTCTCGCGCCGCGCCTTGTTCATCGTCGCGAAAAGCCGCGCGATCGGGTTGTCGGCCGAAAGCGGCCAGTGCTTGATCTCGTACTTCTCCGAGTCGAGATACTCCTCCCCTCCGGGCTTGAACGGTGCGTCCACCAGGCTTTCATACGCGCCGCCGTAGATGCCGTACGAGGAGTTCAGCGTCGCGGCCAGCACCGCCCGTAACGCAAAGGCCGCCTCGCCGCCGGTCTGCAGATTCATCGGCAGAATGTCCGGGGTGTTCGGCCAGAAGTTCGGGCGAAAATACTGCCACTGATCTGTCTGTGTCAGCTCGGTCAGGTACTGCCGCAGCTCCGCGCCGGTCGTGCGCCAGGAGAAGTACGTGTAGCTTTGCGAGAAGCCGAGCTTCGCCAGCTGCTCCATAACCCGCGGACGGGTAAAGGCCTCTGCCAGGAAGAGCGCATCTGGATACTGGCGCTTGATTTCGGCGATACACCACTCCCAGAAGCCGAATGCCTTGGTGTGCGGATTGTCGACGCGGAAGATGCGGACGCCCTTCTCCGCCCAGAATAGGAAAACTCCGGCCAGCGCATCCCACAGCGCCTCCCACTCCTCGCTCTCGAAGTCGATGGGATAGATGTCCTGATACTTCTTCGGCGGATTTTCCGCGTACTGGATTGAGCCGTCGGCGCGGTGCTTGAACCACCTGGGGTGCTTTGCGACCCAGGGGTGGTCCGGCGCGCACTGGAACGCAATATCAAGCGCCAGCTCCATGCCGTGTTGTTGGGCGGCAACGCGCAGATGCTCGAAATCCTCAAATGTGCCCAGCTCAGGAAGGATTGCGGTGTGGCCGCCCTCCTCGGCCCCAATCGCCCACGGGCTGCCCACGTCGCCATCGCCCGCTGTGACCGCGTTATTTTTCCCCTTGCGGTACGAGCGTCCGATGGGGTGGATCGGTGGCAGGTAAAGCACATCGAAGCCCATCTGCTGAAGGTACGGCAGCTTTGTTTCCACATCGCGCAGCGTGCCATGCGTCGCGGCATCCGCGCCCTGCGAGCGTGGGAACAGCTCATACCAGGTTGAGAACCGCGCCTGCACGCGGTCTACCATCACCTCCAGCGTTCGGCCGTAGCGGGTTTCGAGCTCCGTATCCGGGTAGCGGCTCACCAGCGCGAGCAGCTCCGGCGCAAGCGCGGCCGCTGTCAGCTCGGCACGCTGTTCCGCTGCTTTGCCGGACTTTTCAAGCAGTGCGAGCTGGTCGCCATTGCCGCGCAACTGCCGGGCTGCTGCCTCAAGCGACCGCTGGTCCCTGCCCTTTGAGCGGTCAGCGGCCCCGGCGATCAGCAGGCTCCCGGTCTGCAGCTCCAGCGCAACATCCTGTCCGGCGTTCAGCTTCTTTTCAAAGCCGTCCCGCCAGGTATCAAAGTGATCGATGCTGGCCGAAATCGTAAACTCATACCGACCCTCGTGCGGTACCTGGAAGGTCGCCTGCCAGCGATCGTTTGTCACCGGCGCGAACGGAATGATTTTCCAGTCCTTGTCGCCGGGTCCGCGGACCAGGAGCCTAGCTTCGACATGGTCATGTCCATCGCCGAAGATGTCGGCCTCGACCACGACCGATTCGCCGGCCACTCGCTTCGCCGGGTAGCGACCTGCATCTATCTCGGGAACCACGTGCTCGATGACGACACGCTGCTGACCATTCTCCGGCTTTCGAATCACTCGTTTTCCGCCTGCCATTCATTCCCCACTGTGCCGATCGCATTGCGGTGGATCCGCAGCTGTGCCGGCCCAAAAGAAGGAGATGAACGAAGCGCGCCGCAAGTTGTCAGCGCACCTGTCCCTCCCTCGCTACTCGTCCCAGCTGTAGAAGATATTGTTGAGCGACTCGGCCCACGTCGGGTGCGCCCAGATCGCATCGCGCAGAACGGTATAGGGCAGCTTTGCCAGCATCGCCGTCTGCACCAGCGCGGCAATCTCGCCGCCCTGCCCGGCCAGGATAGCCGCGCCCAGTATCTGCTCGGAATCCTTGTCGACCAGCACCTTCATCAGCCCTCGGTCGTCGCCGGTCTCATACGCGCGCGCAATGGAGCTAGCCGGCATCTTCGCGATACGTACGGTATGGCCGGCCTTCTTTGCCTCGTCGAGCGTCATGCCGATCCGCCCCAGCTCAGGGTCGGTAAACACGGTGTACGGCACCTGACGCCCGGTCGTAACGCGGCTGCCGCCCTCAAGCAGGTTGGCAGCGACGATCCGGTAATCGTCATAAGAGATATGCGTAAACGCCGGACCGCCCTTGACATCACCCAGCGCGAAGATGCCCGGCACCGCGGTCTCAAGCCGTTCATTCACCGGGATAAAGCCGTGCTCATCGGCCTTCAGCCCGGCTGCCTCAAGGTCGAGCCGGTCGGTGTTCGGCGTGCGACCTGCCGCGATTAACAGGTGCGAGCCGGTGAGCGTCTGCTCACCGGCGCCGGTTTTTACCGTTAATGACACACCGTCGCCGGTCTTTGCGGCCGCCGTCGCTTTCGCGTTAAGCACCACCTCGATGCCATCCTGCTTGAATATCTCACCGAGACATGCGGCAATATCCGCGTCCTCGCGCGGCAGCAGTTGCGGCGCATTGCTCACCACCGTCACCTCCGCGCCGAAGCGCCGGAACATCTGCGCGAACTCGACCGCGATATAGCTGCCGCCGAGAACCAGCAAATGCTTCGGCAGCTCGTACAGTTCCATGACGGTCTCGTTCGTCAGGAACGGCACAGACTCGAGCCCAAGGCCTGAAGGAACAGCCGAGCGCAGACCCGTGTTGATAAAGATGTTCTTCGCCTCGAAGCTGTGCGTACCGCCGTCGTTCAGCTCTACCTCAACCGTTCGCGGCCCGGTGAACCGGCCCAGGCCGCGCACTAACTCGATATTCCTGTTCTCTTCAAGCTTCTTTTCGCTGCCCGACCGCCACACATCCACAACCTTGCGCTTGCGCTCGCGCACCTCCGCCATCGTGACGCTTACGGTGCCGGTGTGTACACCGAACCGCGCGCCATCCCGTGCCTGGTATGCCACTTTGGCCGAGGCAATCATGGTCTTGGTAGGGGTGCAGCCCTCGTTCACGCACGTGCCGCCGACGTGCTTGCTTTCAACCACCACGGCCCGCTGATTTTTGCCGGCGAAAGCCGAAGCGAGAGGGTTACCGGCCTGCCCCGAGCCGAGAATGAGCGCGTCTACCTGTTCCGCCATGCCAAGATCTTCCTTCTATGTAGTTGAGCTTAGAAACGGGAAACGACGAAGAACGAAGCGCCAATGGCGATGACATCCTCAACCAGCGCAATGGGAAGGTCCGGCACACCGCCGCGCGACGTGATGGTTCGCCGCACGAAGTAGCCGCCATACGCGCCGGCGATCGCCCCCACCGCACCCAGCACACCACCCACCGCAAGCGCGGCGCCGCCGATTGCCGCGAGCGCCGCGCCGGCGCCCGCGCCGAAGATGACTCTGCCGATCAGCGGAAACGCCGTGATGCGAGACGGGGTCTTCGGCAGCTTGTCGCCGATCAGCTCGCCCAGGGCGAGCACGGTAAAAATAATGAGTGAAACCGGGTGAGACAGGAAAGCAAACGGCGTGTGCACCAGCGAATACCAGTGAAAGTGCGCCCCCCAGCAAAGCACGGCTATTGGCGTGAGGGTACGCAGGCCATTTGCGAAGCCGAGCACAAAGATGAGCGAGAAGAGCAACGGCGGCGGCATATCGCTAGTGGGATGCGAGCCGGACGCAAGCGGAATGATTGCTTCAGACAATTCACAACACAGCAGTTATTACAGCCGTCAAAAGTTTTAAGCTACAGCTCGCGCAGAAGGCTCGGCTCTTCCGGGGCGCGCAGCCGCACCAGGCGGTCGATCGCGTAGGGCGAGCGCTGGCCGGAGTGGTGATAGTGCCGCACCTGCAGCTCGCCCAGCAGCCCGATCGCGAGCATCTGGATCCCGGCCAGGATCAGGATGCCTGCGACCACGAACAGAGGGCCATGCTCGTCCATGGTGCGCTGGTGCGTGACCAGCTTCAGCACCAACAGCAACATCGCCAGGCCGCCGCCGCCGACCATCGAAAGCGCGCCGATGGTGCCGAAAAAATGTAGCGGACGCGTCATGTACTTGAGCAGAAAACGGATGGTCAGCAGATCGAAAAACACCCGGAATGTCCTACCGATCCCGTAGTGGCTCTTGCCGCGCTCGCGCTGCACGTTTTTGATCGGGATTTCGCAGATGCTGGCGCCGTACCAGGACGCGAGCGCCGGGATAAACCGGTGCATCTCGCCATACAGCGGGACCGCCTGGATGACTTCGCGGCGGTATGCCTTGAAGGTCGTGCCGAAGTCGTGGATATCGACGCCGGAAAGCTTGGCCATAAGCCAGTTCGCGCATCGCGACGGGATGCGCCGCATTACGAAGTTGTCGATCCGCTCCTTGCGCCAGCCGGAAACGACGTCGTACCCCTCTTCGAGCTTTTCCAGAAACTTCGGGATTTCATTCGGATCGTGCTGCAGGTCACCATCCATCGCCAGGATGTACTCGCCCTGTGCATGGTCGAAACCCGCAGCGAGCGCGGAGGTCTGCCCGAAATTACGGCGCAACTTAATGACCAGCACCCGGCTGTCAACCGCTGCTATCTCTTCAAGCAGCTTGTAGCTGCGATCGCTCGATCCATCATCGACCAGCACCAGTTCAAAAGAGTCACTGACCTGCTCCATGATGGCCTTCAGGCGATCGTAAAGCGCTGTGACGTTCTCTTCTTCATTGTGAAAAGGGACGACGATAGAATACTTCGGCATATCACTATAGTAAACCGCCGAGCCCGGGCGCCACTCGGTCGGTGTCAAGCTCAGCGCTTCGGGAAATCCTCGCCCTCGGAGTAGTCGCCGGCGATCTCGACATAGCTGCGGTCCGATTGCGCGGCGTCGTTCAAAGCGCGCTCCACCTGCTCCAACGCTGCACCCTGCTGTTTCAGCCAGTCGGTGGCGTTCTCGCGGGAGAGCGCCTCGTGCACCGGCTGATCCAGGTGGTAGTTCGAGCCGGCCTGCTCCAGAATGCTGAACCCTTCACCTTTTTTGCGAATTTCAAGGTTGCGAACTGCCATGCGCTGTTTCTCCTTCTGTCCCGGTATTTAGGATGCGGGCAGAAGGGCTTCAGGCTTCGGCCAGCACCTCGGACGCAACCCTGGCCGCGTGCAGGCAGGCCTCGCGATCCACATCGCGGTGGGTGACGAAGCGCACGGCCCGCGGCCCGACGGCCCCGGCCAGGACGCCGCGATGCCTGAGCGCCTGAACGACAGTATGAGCATCGCGGCTGCCGCGCAACGCAAAAATTACGATATTGCTCTGGACCAGTCGCAGGTCAAGCTCGACGCCCGGCAGCTTCGCCAGCTGCTCGGCCAGTATCCGGGCGTTGGCGTGGTCCTCGTGCAGGCGCGCCGGCATCTCTTCGAGCGCGATCAGACCGGCCGCCGCGAGGATGCCGGCCTGGCGCATGCCGCCGCCCAGCGCCTTGCGTACCGAGCGCGCCTTCGCGATGAACTCCTCTGACCCGACCAGCATGGACCCGACCGGGGCACACAGGCCCTTCGAAAGGCAGAACATGACGGAATCGAAGCCCTGGGTCAGTTCGCGTACGCCGATCCCCAGGTGCGTAGCCGCGTGAAAGATGCGGGCGCCGTCGAGGTGCACCGGCAGACCTTCTTCGCGGGCACCCTCCCATATCTCCTCAAAAACCGGCAGCGGCGTTACGATGCCGCCCGCCATGTTGTGCGTGTTTTCAAGTGAAATCAGGCCCGGCTGCTGGCGGTAGTAGATTTTCGGGCCGATCAGACCCTTGATATGCTCCCAGCGAAAAATGCCGTCCTCGGCATACGCGGTGCGCAGCTGGCAGCCGGAAAAATCCGCCACCATCGCCATCTCCCAGTCCACCAGGTGGCCGCGTGCCTCGCACAGCACCTCCTGCCCGTGGGTCGTGTGCAGGCGGATAGCGATCTGGTTGCCCATGGTGCCGGTCGGGACAAACAGCCCGGCCTCGCGCCCGAACATTTCGGCCGCCCTGGCCTCCAGTGCGTTCACGGTGGGGTCTTCACCGTAGACGTCATCGCCGACCTCGGCTTCGGCCATGGCCGCCCGCATCTTCGCGGTAGGCCGGGTCACGGTGTCGCTGCGCAGGTCAACGGTGGTCACTGCGGTGTCCTGGGCGGAGGAGGCAAAGTGCGTGGGCAGAATGTCGGTTTCGAGAGCCATGGTCTCTCTCATTATCTACGCAAAGATGGGGTGGACGGCAATGGGGTGGTTGTTTTGGGCGTGGGCTGGGATTGGATGCACGGCTTTCGGTTAGCCCATCGCTCGTGGGTGGCCTTCGGTTTCTACAATGCGACTTAGCGGTACCAACCTGACGTGAAACTTGGCCACGGGTGGATTCAACTCATATGCCTGGACCTTTTGCCGCGATTTACACTCTATGAGGCACCCCAGCTAATCCGAGAAAGCGGAGATGAGTCGTTACATGAAGAGTCACGACTATAGCAAGGAAGCCAGATGCACGGCTCTCGGATCCCGTCTCCGTAAGCTCTCGGAACAACTCGACCGGGATTACTCGCGTGTCTACATACTGAACGGAGTGTCGTTCGAGCAGCGTTGGCTCGGAGTGTTAACTCAGTTGGATCTGAACGGTCCCCTATCTATCGGCGACCTTGCGACGTTGTTGGGAATCACGCATGTGTCGGTGACACAGACCTGTCAGTCCATGACGAAAGAGGGTTTGCTCTTGTCGTCAACATCGAAGTCCGACGCGAGAGTCCGACTTGTACGGCTGTCGAAAAAGGGTTCTTCGTTAATCGTGCAGCTTGCACCCCTCTGGGCGAAAATCAGTGAAGCCGGTGAACTCTTGAATCAAGAGGCGGGTGATGTGATTGCGGCTCTCGACCGGCTCGACGCAGCTCTAAAGGAACAGACGTTCTACGATCGCATCGTTGACATTATGTAGGCACCTACATAACATGAGACGAGCGGCGCTCCCGCGTGGAGAAGTTCATGTTTTTGCGGAACAACCTCTTTTATTTGGCCGTTGCTGAGATTGCTCGCTTCATTGATGAACTTACGGCGGAGCGCTGACGTGCCCGATACGCCAGACACTGGCTGGAACACGCACCGAGGACTGGTTGTCCTGGCGGTTGGCTATCAATGGTTCTACAACGGAGCCAATTTCCTCGCCTTTAAGGTCGCCGGTGACGCTCTGCATCCCTTGATGGTGGCGACCCTACGTTATTCGCTCTCTACCCTGATTCTGCTGCCCTTTGCAGTTTTCCGCTGGCGGCGCTCGCCCGTATCGACCCGTGAGTTGGGCGGTGCGGCCTTGATCGGTGTGACGATGCTGGTGGCCAGTCAGGCGCTGGCGATCTGGGGCACGCATTTCCTCCCGGCGGGAGTCGCTGCCGTGTTCGGCTCGGCCTCGCCGCTGTTCCTGGCCTTGTTCGCGTGGGGCATATTTCACCAGCCTTTGACGCGTCGACAGGTCGCCGGCGTCGGTATGGGCTTCGTCGGCCTCACAATGATGGGTTGGACGTCGGCTAATGGCGGCGGTTTTCGTCCGATCGGCGCCATCCTCACGCTCGCTGCGTCGGCAGCCTGGGCAGCCGGGTCGCTGCTTGCGCCGCGACTGGCGCTCCCACGCGACCCCGTTATCGGGCTTACATTGCAGTTGGCCGTGGCAAGCGTGGTACTCGGTGCGATCGTCACCGCCTCGGGGATTGCCTCCAAGACCCACCTCGCGCACGTTCCGTTTGCCGCGTGGGGGGCGCTGACCTTTCTCATCGTGGCCAGCACGTTAATTGGCTACGCCGTTTTCCTGGCGCTTAACGCCAGGGTCTCACCAACGATTGCCAATACTTTCAACTATGCAGCGCCGGTGATCGCCTTATGTCTCTCCGCGCTGCTGCTACATGAACCTCTGACCCTCATGAAGCTGGTCTCGGGCGGGATCGCCTTGCTCGGTGTTGGGCTGATGATCGATCACAAGAGGGTTGATGCACGGCAACCCGTCAATGTGGCAACACAGGCATGACAGATACGCGACTCTCCCCGGTGCCGATCATGCTCCACGGATACGAGCTAACCGAGAGCGCCAGCGAGTGCCCTTCACGTTTACAAGACACCTGAATCCGGAGGATTCGACCATGACAGATCCTATTCAGTCCGCGCTGACTTCGCGCACCTTTAGCTCGCCTCGTCACACAACGCATTACCTCGGGTGTGGACCGACCGACGGACCGCTGATGATGTTTCTCCACGGCTGGCCGGAACTCAGTTTGATGTGGCGCGCCCAGATGGACGCGTTCGCTGCCGACGGCTGGCGCTGCATCGCGCCTGATCTTCGCGGCTTCGGCGGCTCTTCCGCACCTGCACCCAGCGACGCCTACACCAACAAGCAAGTCGTGGCCGACATGGCGGAGCTTCATGACCACCTTGGCGGCGGGCCTGCGATCTGGGTCGGCCACGACTGGGGCAGTGTCATAGCCGGTGCGTTGGTCGCACATGAGCCTCGGTGCAGTCGAGGCGTGGTGCTCGTTTCTGTACCGTATTTTCCGGACGCAAACGCACTGCCAACACTTGTCCCACTCGTCGATCGAACCATCTATCCGGCAGACCAGTTTCCGGACGGTCAATGGGACTATTACCGCTACTACACGAAGGAGTTCGAGTCCGCAGTAGCGGACCTCGATGCAGATAAGGCGGCATCGTTAGCGTCAATCTTCCGACCAGGCGACCCCGCCAGCATGGGCAAGCCTACGCCGAATTCGATGGTTACTCGTAAAGGTGGGCGCTTCGGGGCAGCGCATCGCGCACCGTCCACTCAACCCGACCCGGCTCTCTGGCCACCGGACGACTTCGACGTGCTGGTGCAGGCGTTCAATGCTCATGGCTTCCGGCCCCCCTGCGCGTGGTACCTCAACGACGATGCCAACATCGCCTATGCACACAGGGCGCTGAATAGCGGTCGCCTTTCGCAACCGGTGCTTTTCATCAACGGCGAGTTCGATGCAATCAACACCATCAATGGAAATCATTATGGAGACCCAATGCGCGCGGCTTGCGCGGACCTCACCATGACAAGTCTGCCCGGCGCGCATTGGCTGCCGCTGGAGCTTAAGAAAGAACTCATCCAGGCCATCCGCGCCTGGCTTCAGAGCAAAACGTTTTTCCCAGGGACAGCGAAAGAATAACGTTTCACACGTGGCATATCGTCGTGCCAAAGAACAGCCGAGAACATTAGTCCTAATAAACGCATTTGTCGTCAGCGAGGTTCCGGCTCGTCGGCTATTCGGAAACTCTGCATGCGGCCTGACTCGCTCCTGTCGCTTCTCAGTGGCTCGACGGTTATAAGTGCGGCGAACACTTCATTTGAAAGCAGGCGTCCGCGCGGGGTGAGCGTGACGGTCTCGCCCTCTGCTAATACCAGCAGCCCTGCCTCGGCGAGCTCCTGCAGGACCGGGAAGCAGGGCGCGACGGCTTCTGCTCCGAATTGCGCGCGCAGGGCCGGGATGGAGACGCCGTCGGTGCGGCGCAGGCCGAGGAACCAGGATTCTTCAAGCTCGGCGGTTGGCGTCAGCAGCTCGGGCTCGCTCCAGGTGCTGCCGGTGAGGTACGTATCGAGCGCATCGCCTACGGCAAATCGCGCGCCAGCTCCTGTCGCTGTCCGCAGCATGGAATGAGCATCGACCCCTAGCCCCAGGTACGGCCGACGCAGCCAGTAGCGCTCGTTGTGGCGGGATCGTCCATTAACCCGGGCGAAGTTCGAAATCTCATACTGCGCGAGACTTGCCGAGCCCAGCGTTTCACAAGCCTGCCGGTACCAGTCGGCGACGACGTCGTCATGCGGCAGCAGACCGGCGCCGAAGCGCGTACCGCCGCGCAGGGCCTCCGCGCCCAGCCGCGAGTCCTCATCGAGCTCAAACATATACACGCTGGCATGGTCGAGCGGCGCTTCCGCGAGCATGGCGACGGAGCGAGCCCAGCTTGCGCCCGTCTGCCCGGGCAGGCCGGCGATCAGGTCGGCCGAGACGTGCGGTACGCCGGCGTCGCGCATCCGGGCGATCTCGGCAAGGGCTTCCGCGCCGGAATGGGTGCGGGCCGAGGCCCGGGCCTCGCCATCGACGAAGGACTGGACCCCGAAGGAAACGCGGTTGACCCCGGCCCGCTGCGCGGCCTCGAGCGTTGCGGGCTCCAGCTGGAGCGGGGCGGCCTCAAGCGTGATTTCAGCGTCGGCATCGACCGGAAACTCGCCCCGGATCGCGGCGAACAGCTCACTAAGGAGCTCCGGCGGCAGCAGCGACGGGGTGCCGCCGCCCAGGTACACGGTATCGATCCGCCCGGGCAGGTCAAGCCCCTGCGCGGCTGCCCAGGCCCGCGCCGCCTGGAGTTGCCGGATAAGGGCCGCGACATAGGCCGGCATGGCGGAGGCCGGGTACACACCCGAGGCGAAGTTGCAGAAGGTGCACTTGGCCCGGCAGAACGGTACCGAAATGTAGAGGCCAAACGCGTCCATACACCCTATTTTCGCGCATGCGGAGAATGCTGCCGCCGCGGGTCGTTAGAATAGGGACGGATGGCAGAGGCCGCGCAGCAGCAACCGGATGACGATGTAGTCGGCAAGGCTTACGACGGACGCCTGATGCGGCGGCTGCTCACCTACCTGCGCCCCTACAAGGCGATCGCCTTTGTTTCGCTCGTCGCCATCCTGTTCAAGGCGGCGTTCGACGTTCTGGGTCCGTACCTGTTCAAGGTGGCGATCGACCTGTACCTGACCCCAACCGGCGAGCAGAAGACACACCACTCGTTCTTCGCACGGTACCTGAGCCCACAGGCGGCGAAGGGTATTACGGAGCTGGCGGGCGTTTACCTGGCGTCGCTCGTGCTGTCATACGCGCTCGAGTTTGCGCAGACTTACGTACTGCAGTGGATGGGCCAGAAGGTGATGTTCGACATGCGGCGGCAGATTTTCGGCCACATGCAGCGCATGCACATCGGCTTTTTCGATCGCAACCCGGTCGGGCGGCTGGTGACCCGGCTCACCAGCGACGTGGACGCGCTGAACGAGATGTTCACCTCCGGCATCTTCGCGATCTTCGAAGACGTGTTTGTGCTGATCGGCATTGTGGGCGTAATGCTCTCCATGAACTGGTGGCTCGCGCTGCTGAGCTTCTCGGTACTGCCGCTCATTTTTCTCATCACGCGCGTTTTCCGCAAGTACGTGCGCGAGTCGTACCGCCGCATCCGCGCGGCGATCGCAAAGATCAACGCCTACACGCAGGAGCATGTCAGCGGTATGCCGCTGGTGCAGCTGTTTAACCGGCAGGAGCGTGCCTACACCGACTTCAAGGCCATCAACAAGCTGCACATGGATGCCTTCAAGGACTCGATCCTGGCCTATGCCCTGTACTACCCGGGCGTGGAGCTGCTGAGCACCATCGCGATTGCACTGGTGATCTGGGTCGGCGGCTCGGGCGTGATGCGCGGCACCGTCACGATCGGCGTGCTGGTCGCGTTTATCCAGTACTCGCAGCGGTTTTTCCGCCCTATCCAGGACCTGAGCGAGAAATACAACATCCTGCAGGCAGCCATGGCCGCGAGCGAGCGTGTGTTCAAGCTGCTGGATACGGAGCCTGAAATCGGCTCGCCCGCGACGGCTGCGCCGGCCGCGGAGCCGAGCGGCGCCGGTGCGATCGAGTTCCGCGATGTGTGGTTTACCTACCAGACGCTGACAGCGGAGCAGCAGGCGCTGGCAGCGGCGAACGGGCCTGCGGCGCTGGATGCGATGGCAGGCGTTGAATGGATCCTGCGCGGCGTTTCGTTCACGATCAACCCGAGCGAGACGGCGGCGATCGTCGGCCACACCGGCGCGGGCAAAACCACGATCATCAGCCTGATGATGCGCTTCTACGACATCCAGCACGGCGCCGTTCTCATCGACGGCGTGGACGTGCGCGCGCAGGACCTGAAATCGCTGCGCTCGCGCTTCGGCGTGGTGCTGCAGGATCCGTTCCTGTTCTCAGGCACGATCGAGGCCAACATCCGCATGGGCTCGCCGATCACGCCGGAACGGGTGCGCGAGGCGGCCGAGGAAGTGAACCTGCTGGACTTTATCGAGGCGCAGCCCGCCGGCTTTCAGGAGCTGCTACGCGAGCGCGGCGCGGGGCTGTCGACCGGGCAGAAACAGCTGATCAATTTTGCCCGGGCGCTGGCGCACGATCCCGCGATCCTGATCCTCGACGAGGCGACATCGTCGGTCGATACCGATACGGAGCTGCGCGTCCGCTCAGCGCTTGAGCGCATGGTGACCGGGCGCACCTCGGTGCTCATCGCGCACCGGCTTTCAACCGTGCAGCGGGCCGATGTGATCCTGGTGATGCACAAGGGGCAGCTCCGCGAGCAGGGCCCGCACCAGCAGCTGCTGACACAACGCGGACTGTATTGGAAACTGTACCAGTTACAGTACCGCGACCAGGAGACCGGCGCGCCGGGCGAGGCGTTCGCACCGGCCCTCGACAAGGGCGCGCTGGCGCTGGGAACGGACTGACCGGCGATGGCGCGGATCTTCGTTTCAGCGGGCGAGGCCAGCGGCGAACAGTATGCCGTGCAGCTGATGGCGGCGCTGCGGCGGTCGCTCGGCGGCGACTGCGAGTTCTTCGGGCTGGGCGGTACGCGCATGGAAGCAGCCGGCCTGCGGCGCGTCGTGCGGGCGGAAGATGTCGCGGTGATGGGCATCACGGAGATCGTGCGGCATATCCCGAAAATCTATCGCGAGTACCGCAGGCTGCGGCGCTCGCTGGCAACCGAAAAACCGGATGTCGCGGTGCTGATCGACTTCCCTGACGTGAACCTGGGCCTGGCGCGCCGCGCGAAGGCGCTGGGCATTCCGGTGGTT
This sequence comes from Acidobacteriaceae bacterium, assembly GCA_965276625.1. Classification (GTDB taxonomy): domain Bacteria; phylum Acidobacteriota; class Terriglobia; order Terriglobales; family Acidobacteriaceae; genus EB88. Next base: position 280,083 of record CBDIBB010000001.1, on the reverse strand, counting down.
TTCTTCGTAAGCCCGCAGGTGTGGGCGTGGAAAAAACACCGCCTGCCGCAGATCCAGCGCAATGTCGACAAGATGCTGGTGATCTTTCCGTTCGAGGAGCCCTGGTACCGCGAGCGCGGCGTAGCTGCCACGTTCGTGGGGCACCCGCTGGCGGAGCTGCCGCTTCCCTCAATCACACGCGAGGCGTTCGCTCGCCGGCATGGGCTGGACCCGGCGCAGCACTGGATCGGCCTCCTGCCCGGGAGCCGCCCGCGCGAAATTGCGCTGAACCTGCCCACGATGCTCGAAGCCGCTGCATTACTTGACGGAGAACTGCAATTTGCACTGCCGCTCGCGCCCACGTTGACGACGGCCCAGGTCGCTTCTGTGCGCACCCTTGTCGCCACTCGACGGGACGTACCCGTCACGCTGGTCGAAGACGCGCGGGCGGCCCTGCACCACGCCCGCGCGAGCGTCGTCGCGAGCGGCACCGCGACGGTGGAGGCAGCGCTGATCGGCAACCCATTCGTCGTGGTGTACCGGTTGTCGGGCGCCTCGTACGCGGTGGCGAAGCGCGTCGTCAAGGTGCCGCACGTCGCCATGGCCAACCTCATTGCAGGCAAACGGGTCGTGCCGGAGCTGATCCAGGATGAGTTCACCCCGCAGGCGGTCGCCGCGGCGCTCCAGCCCTTGATCGAGCAAACGCCCGAGCGCGCCGCCATGCAGCTTGCGCTCAGCCGGATTCGCGAATCACTGCAAGGCGGCGCCGGCGCGATCGATACCGTCGCCGGGCACGTCATCTCCCTGCTTCCCGCATCTCAACAGCCGACTCTGCCCCCCATGAGCCTCGCCCTATGAAGCCCCTCCGCGCCTCGACCGCTGCCCTCCTGCTTGCTTTCCCCTTCGCCCTTTCCGCCGCCGATGCCAAACCGCCGATCGAAGTTACCGGATACGTCATCGACGCGCAGGTAAACCCGGAGACGCACACGCTTACAGCGCAGGCCAAGGTCACCTTTACCGCGAACCAGGCAAGCGACGCGGCGATCTTCGAGCTGCACGGCGCGCTGCAGGTGACGCAGGTGGTGGACTCGAGCGGGGTTGCGCTAAACGGCGAGCGCGGCGCGAATGCTACCGTGCGCGTGACGCCGCAGCAGGGCCTGGTCTCCGGGCAAAGCTATACCTGGACCTTCTCCTACGCGGGCGCGCTGACCGGCGCGGACGGCGGTCCGGTGGAGGGGCTCAAGCTGGCCTCGATCAGCGATCCCATTTCGTACCTGCTGTACGCCGGCCGCTGGTTCCCGATGGTGGGCTACACCACGGACCGCTTTACTGCGGAGATGCACGTCTTCGTTCCGGCGGGATACACCGTGGTCGGCTCCGGGGCAACGCGCGGCAGCCAAGGCGCCGGCACAACCGTGAGCGCGGAGCAGGCGCATCGCGAGGCCGCACCCATCGCCGGGCAGCAGGGCGGGGGCAGCCCGGAGCTGCAACGCCGCGGCGATGCCGCGAGCCAGGCACCGACCACCGCAAGCGAACAGCGCCGCAAGAACGGCACCGCCGCGCCGGACGACGAGGACGCGCCGACCCGACCGCCGCTGCACACCAGAGCCGGTGCGCCCCAGGCCAAGTCCGCGACCCCGGCGACCAAAACCGCGCCCGCGGGAACGAGTACGAAGCAGACAGCCGCGCAGCGCGCAGCGGCCCGCCGCAGGAGAGCAGCGGGCGCCACCGCGGCAGCGCCTGCTCCACCCCCGCCGACCGGCGCGGCGCTGGCGCTGCCGGGCGGGCAGGAGTTCGATTTCTCCTGGACCAAGCCCGGCTTTCCGGGAACGCTCGTGATCGGCAAGTTTCTGCCGCCGGTCACAGAGGCTGGCTCACCCAACATCCGCGTGTACACGACCGACGCGCACAAGGCTTCGGCAGCCGCCTATGCGGACACGGCAAACCGCGAGTTCGCCTTCTTCTCAAGCACCTTTGGACTTGCCGAGTCGAGCCGGATGAATATCGTCGAGTTGCCCGACGACACGGTACCCGCGGCCTGGGCTCCTGAAATCGCGGCGGTTGCCGGCTCGCGGCTGAGCAACAAGGCCGACTACCGCCTGCTGGCGAACACCATGGCGCACCAGTGGTGGGGGTCGGAGGTAAGCCCTGCCACCCTGAACGACACCTGGATCGCCAACGGAATGGCCCGCTACGGCGAACTGCTGTACGTGGAAGACCTGAACGGCAAACCTGCCCTGCAGAGCGCCGTGCTGGACGTTTCAGCGGGCGCGCTCGCGTACGACACGATTCCGCTTGCGACCGCCGGACGGCTCGCCGTCTTCTCGCCCGAGTTTCAGTCGATGACGCTTGAAAAGGGCGCCATGATCTTCCACATGCTGCGCTGGGAGGTCGGGGACGACAGCCTGCTGAAAATCCTGCGGGCGACGCTTTCGCAGTACACAGACAAGGGCATCACCACGCAACAGTTTGAGAAGCTGGCAGAGGCGCAGTCGCAGCAGCAGCTTACCGCCTTCTTCTCGGAGTGGCTCGACGGCACGGGCGCGCCCCAGTTCGTCGACAAATACGCCGTGTACCGACTGGGCAACGACAAAGGCTTCCGCACCATCGGCCAGATCAACCAGGATCTCGATCTGTTCAACATGCCGGTTGAGCTGCGCGTTGAAACAGAAGGCAAAACCGAGGCCAAGCGGGTGCAGGTCGAGGGCACCAGCTCGCAGTACGTCATCGACACCTTTGGCCTGCCGCGCACTATTCAGATCGACCCCGACAACTGGATCCTGAAGAACTCACCCGACATGCAGGTGCGCATCGCGATCCTGCGCGGCCAGCAACTGGTGGGCGAGGGCGACCTGACGGCTGCCCTGGCTGAATACCAGAAGGCGCTAGCGGCGAACCCAGCCAGCTCGCTGGCCAGCTATCGCATCGCCGAGCTGCTGTTTACGCAGCGCAACTACCAGGCTGCCGCGAACGCCTACCGCGATGCCCTGCGCGGCGACGGCGAGCCGGCATGGACACAGGTCTGGTGCCATATCGCCCTGGGCAAGATTTTCGACGTGACCGGCCAGCGCGACCGCGCCGTAAACGAATATCGCCTGGCCGTGCAGACCAACGACAACACCGCGGGCGCGCTGAACGAAGCCCGGCTGTACCTGAAAACGCCGTACAAGGCGCCGGAGAGTGAGTAGCGAATCTACGGGAGAGCGCGCTCGTCCGGCGCAGCCTGCACCATTGCGCCAAGGGCCTGCAAAAAGGCAGTCATGGTTCTGACCGTGGCGGCTTCGCAGACTGGTGGGTAGCTCAGGGCGATGTGCATCTGCTCTGAAACCATGCTGAACCGCAGCCCGAAGCACTGCGCCGCACGGTAGGTGCAGGAGGCCAGGTCGGCTATGCTGAGTGCCTCGGTGGGCGTCGCGAACAGGGTGCCCGGGGGCGCCATCCGGTCGAGAAGGGTCAGGATCTCGAGCTTTGATTCAAGCTCATCGGGAACGGTATCGATGACGAGGTCCGCATCGCGGACAGCATCCTCGATACTGCCGGCGAACCGCAAGGCTGATACCGGCTCAACCGACACGAGCTCTGCTGCGGCACGCCGCAGGTTGCTGGGAAGCACGTCCTCAAGCACCGTCTCGAAGCCGGACCGGACACACAGCAGCGCCAGGGTTGATCCGGAAACCGCGCCTCCAGCTCCGGCGCCGATAATCGCGACCCGCTGGATGGCCCTGGGTTCGACGGACAGGATAGCTACTTCTGCACGGCGAGCTGCGTAACGACCGTCTGCACGCTCGGCTCGGACTTTGTGAGGTACTCGCTGAGGCGAGTGCGCTCTTCCTGCGTCAGCGACGGGGAAAGCGCCAGGATGCGACGCAGTGTAATCGCGACGTCATCGACATAGTTCATCAAACGGATGGCTTCGCCGGAAAGTGGCATGGGGCTCCTTTGCGTCTCGAGAAGAGTTTCGCTGTGCCCAGTATAGATGCCGGCCGCCTGTGAATCGGCACGATCGGGATGCTGCATCAAAGGCAATACGAGCAGGCCAGCTCGCAAAGGATACGAACGACTCGCCATGAACGATTGCCTTCAAAAGACACTTGCCACCGAAGCACGCACGCCTACCTCAACCTACCGCCTGCAGATGCACGAAAAGTTCACGTTTGAGGATGCCCAGGCGATCCTGCCCTACCTCAAAAAGCTGGGTATCGGCGATGCCTACCTGTCGCCGATCTTTGAGGCGCGGCCACACTCCATGCACGGCTACGACGTGACCCGGCACGATTGCCTGAACCCTGAGCTGGGCGGGGAGGAAAAGTTTGCACCGTTTGCGGCGGCACTCCGCGCGGCCGAAATGGGCCTGCTGCTCGATACGGTGCCGAACCACATGGGGGTCGGCAACCAGTCCATCTGGTGGCAGGATGTGCTCGAAAACGGCCGCGCGTCCGAGTATTCCGAGTACTTCGATATCGACTGGGAACCGCTCAAGCCTGAAATGCAGAATAAGCTGCTGCTCCCGATCCTGGGCTGCCAGTATGGCGAGGCGCTCGAAGCGGCACAGCTCCAGGTAAAGTTTGAAGATGGCCGCGCGCTGATCGCTTACTTTGACCACCTGCAGCCGATCGCTCCGCGAACGCTGCCGATGGTTTTTCCGAAGGAGCGCGACGCGGAGTTCGGGATCCCGGCAAGCTTTCGCCGGCTGCTCGACGAGCTGTCTGAGCTGCCTGTCCACGAGAGCACCGGCGCCGGCGAAGTGCTGAAGCGGCGCGAACGCCTGAAGGCGCTGAAGCCACAGCTAACAGAAGCGCTCACGGATAAAACGCTGCAGCCCGCACGTGAAAAAGCCGCTCGCGCCATGAACGGGAAAGAGGGAGATGCCCGCTCGTTCGATGCGCTGCACGCGCTACTGCAGGTTCAGCCGTATCGGCTCGCGTTCTGGCGCACGTCGAGTGAGGAGATCAACTACCGCCGTTTCTTCGATGTAAATGACCTCGTCGGTCTCCGCATGGAGAACCCCGAAGTCTTCGCGAAGACGCACTCCCTCATTCGCAAGCTGCTTGCGGATGGCGACGTAACGGGACTGCGCATCGACCATTGCGACGGCATGTTCAACCCGCGCGTGTACCTTGAGCGGCTGCAGCAGTTGTTCATCGCCGCCCGCTGCCTCGGCCCTGTCGAGGACCCGCAGGAGGCGACACCTAGCGGGATTGAGAAGAGCGTGCTCGATGCGACGAAGGGCCATGACTGGACCGACTCCGCGCTGCCGCTCTACTGCGTCGTTGAAAAAATCCTGGAGCCGGGTGAAAGCCTGCCGCGCGTGTGGGCTGTGCAGGGTACCTCCGGCTACGACTTCGTACACTTCGCTAACCAGTTCTTTATTCAGCCGAAAAACAAGGGCCGCTTCAGCGCGATTTACTCCGAGTTCATCGGCGGCGGCGTAAGCCCGGCGCAAATTATTTATGAGTCCAAGCGAAACGTGATGCAGACTTCGCTCTCAAGCGAGACGCATGTACTGGGCAATCTGCTGTCGCAGCTGGCACGGCACGACCGCCGCGCCCGGGACTTTACCGACAGCCTGCTTGAAACAGCGATCCGTGAAACCATCGCATGTTTCCCGATCTACCGGACGTACATCGATGAGCGCGGCCGCTACTCCGAAGCGGACACGAAGACGATTCGCAACGCGATCCGCGCGGCGAAGCGTCGCAACGCGGGCATCGATGCTTCGGCGTTCGAATACCTGGAGCGCATGCTGCTGCTGAACGGGCGCGGCGGGGGCGATGTGGCGAAGGACGAAGCGCAGCTTTATTTCGCGCTTAAGTTTCAGCAGCTCACCGGTCCCGTGATGGCGAAGGGCGTCGAAGATACGAGCTTCTACGTCTACTTTCGCTTTCTCTCATCGAACGAAGTGGGCTCCGCGATGGATGCCTTCGGGTTGGATCCGCAGACCCTGCATAAGGCAAACGCCGAGCGCCTGAAGAACACGCCTCACGCGCTGCTTACCACCTCAACCCACGACACCAAACGCAGCGAAGATGTTCGCAATCGGCTGAACGTGCTCTCTGAAATGCCGGACGCGTGGGAGAAGCAGGTCAAGCAGTGGTCCGAAAGCAATGCCGCGCACAAAACCACGCTCGACGACGGCACGGTCGCGCCCGATGCGAACGAAGAGTACATGATCTATCAGACGATCCTCGGGGCATGGCCGTGGCTCAAACAGGACCAGGAAGGCTTTGCCGATCGTGTGAAAGAGTACATGGCAAAAGCCCTGAGCGAGGGCAAGGTCAACGTGAGCTGGATCAACCCGCGACCGGAGTACACCGAGGCAGTACAGGCGTTTGTAGATCGACTGCTCGGGCCGGCAAAAGACGGCGACGCAAGTACATTTGTAACCGAGCTTGAGCGCTTTATCGAACCTGTCGGCATACACGGCGCCATCAACTCGCTGGCCCAGATGGTGCTGAAGGCTACATCGCCCGGGGTGCCGGACTTTTACCAGGGAACGGAGATGTGGGAGCTGAGCCTGGTCGACCCCGACAACCGCCGGCCCGTCGACTATACGCTGCGGAGCGAGGCACTCGATGCGCTCGATGCAATGACGCCGCGGGAAGCTGTGAGCGAAGTGCTCGGCTCACTCGCCGATGGCCGCGTCAAGCTGCTGACGATGCGCAAGACGCTGGAGGTTCGCAACGCGCATCGTGAGTGCTTCGCCGACGGCAGCTACACTCCGCTGGAAGTGAGCGATACAGACCATGCGTTTGCCTATCTCCGCGGCAACGATGTGATGGTCGTTCTGCCCCGATTCAGCTACACGTTTACAGGCGGAAAGCCGGAGACTCCGCTTGGCGAGTGTTGGAGCGACGTGCGGGTAACCGTGCCGGCCGGCGCGGCCGGCGAATGGGTCAACAGCTTTACCGGGGAAGAACTCACGCTGCAGGCAGGCAAGCTCAGCCTGGATAAACTGTTCGCGACTTTTCCTGTCGCGATCCTCACCCGCAAAGCCTGATGTCTCTCGACAGTGAAGGCCGCGCGCGTGCGGCCTTCACTGTCGAGCGGCAAATCAACCCGCATCGTCAGCACTCCGCGCTGCTTCGCGTTCTGCCTTCTCGATCTCCTGCCGGGCCTTGATCGTACGATCAGAAACATCGGCGAGTGCGCGCAGCTTTTGGGCCAGCGCTTTCGTCAAGGCCGACTGGTCGAAGCGCCAGCTCCAGTTTCCATTTGCCGCGGAGGGCACATTCATGCGAGCTTCCGACCCGGCGCCGATCACGTCCTGCACGGGGAAAAGGCAGATATCGGCAACCGAAACCGAAGCCGCCCGTATCAGTGCCCACACGGGCCCGTCCGCGCCGGGCTGCAGGTACACCTCGACCGCCGCCTTCTCCTCGATCGTCGCGCCGTTCTGCCACCAGCCTAGGGTCGTGTCGTTGTCGTGGGTGCCGGTGTAGACCACGGTGTTGCTGTCAAATCGGTGGGGCAGGTAATTGTGCGCGCCACGGTTACCGAACCCGAACTGCAGGATGCGCATGCCGGGCAGTTCAAACCCGGTCCGCAGCGCATCCACCTCCGGCGTAATCACGCCCAGGTCTTCAGCGACAAACGGCAGCTCGCCCAGCTCGCGTTTCAATTTGCTGAACAGCGCATGTCCCGGGGCCTTGACCCATTCACCATTCACAGCAGTCTCGTCATCACCGGGAATCGCCCAGTACGCCTCGAATCCCCGAAAGTGATCCAGGCGAATCATGTCGAACAGCTCATTCGCGCGGCTCATGCGCTCTACCCACCATCCAAAGCCGCGCTCCGCTAGCTTGTCCCAGCGGTACAGCGGATTGCCCCAACGCTGCCCGGTCTTGCTGAAATAATCCGGCGGCACACCGGCGACACGCGCAGGCGTCCCATCCTCGCGCAGTTCAAAAAGCTCAGGATTGGTCCACACATCGGCCGAGTCAAACGACACAAAAATCGCTACGTCACCCATCAGCTGCACACCGCGTTCCCGACAGTAGCTGTGCAGGTGGAACCACTGCTCATCGAACGCGAACTGGACAGCCTTTTCAACCATCAGCTCTCGTTCATGCTCCCGGACGAACCGCGCGAAGGCTTCCTTCTCGCGGTGCGCCAGCGGCTTCTCCCATTCGGTCCACAATGTATTGCCGTGTACCTGCCGAAGCACTACAAACGCGACGTAGTCGTCGAGCCACGCAGCCTTGTCCTTTTGAAAAGTCTGGAAGCGCTTCCACTGCTGCTCGGTGTGCTTGTCGAGAAAGTTTGCCGCTGCCTCCCGCAGCACCGGCAGCTTGCGCTCGACGACTGCGTCAAAGTCAACGTTTCCATGGGGCCCCGGGAGTGCGGCATCGCGCACGCGTTCCGTGCTCGTCCAGCCCCAGTCGCACAGCACCTCAAGGCTCACGAACAGCGGATTACCGGCCATGGCCGAGAGCGCGGCATACGGCGAGTTGCCGTAGCCCACAGGGTTAAGCGGCAGCACCTGCCAGATGCACTGACCCGCCGACTCAAGAAAATTGGCGAAGTCGTACGCAGCAGGCCCCAGGTCGCCGATACCGCCGCGCGAAGGTAGGGAAGAGATGTGGAGCAGAAGTCCGGAAGCACGATCGAAAGGCATGGGTATCCAGGCGGGCAAAAAAGAAGGGCCGCCGTAAGGGAGATTCTCTTTCCGGCGGCTCTGTTGCCTTTACTGCGCTAGGGCCTGTTCCCACTCCCCAGGCGGCGCGACGAGCGCCAATTTTTTCGAGTTCTAGGAGCGAGGAGTGCACTGTAGAGGTCTACTGAAGCGACGAGTGACAACGAAATCGGAAAAATTGGCCACGTCCCTCCGGGTTGCGGGTGAAAATCCGGCCATACTTTGTTCTCGCGCTTGACGGTGGACACGCCACAACCTTCACGCTCCGCCTCGTCTGGCCGGATTTTGACCCGCAACGCCACCGCCTGGGGAGTGGGAACAGGCCTAGCTGCCCTGCTGCCCCGGTATCTGCGGCATACCCTGCGATTGCTTGCTCATCACGATGCGTCCCTGCTTCTGATACTGCTGCGTAATGTTGCCGACGAAGACCGCAAATGCCTGCTCGCGGTTCTGGTCGAGCAACGCTTCCTTCGCCTGCTCAAGGTGCTGCGCCACGTCAGCGGGCTGGGGCTGCTGCTTGTCTACCAGCTGCGCTACCACGCCTGTGCGCGCGCCCTGGATCGGCCCGCTGATCTGCCCCGGGTTAAGCGTAAACAGCTGCGGCGCGGTCGTTGCCAGCGCGCCGATATCGGGTACCTGTGCATCGCGTGCCACCAGATCGCTGGTCTTTACGGTTGCGCCCAGCTCCTTCGCGGCCTTGGCCAGATCGTTTTCCGCGTGGGCCTTGTCAGCAAGCTGCGTTGTCTTCTGTTCCAGCAGCACGGGCGCCTGCTGCGTACGATAGTCCGCCAGAATGTGGTCGCGATAGGTCGCGAACTCCGGCGGATGCGCCGCCTGCACATCCTGCACCTGGAACACCGCAAAGCCATCGCCGGTGTTCGCGCTCTGGGGCGCCGCGCCCTTAGTCGCGGTAAAGGCTGCTGACAACAGCTTCGAAGCATCCGCCACGCCGGGCACGACCGCGTCCTGCTGCACAAAGCCGGTCGTTTGTAGCTGCAGATGATGGGCCGTGGCAGTCGCGGGCAGGCCGTTCTTCTTGGCTTCGTTTGCCAGCTGGTCGGCAAAGCTGCGCTGCGCCGCCTGCTCCTTTTGCTGGGTCAGCGCCGCCAGGATCTGCGGCTTCACTTCAGCAAACGAGCGCTTGTGCGCGTCCTGCTTCGCTTCCACCTGGATGATGTGATAGCCGAACTGCGTTTTCACCAAGCCGGAAGTCTGCCCCGGCTGCAGCGAGAACGCGGCCTGCTCAAATGCGGGCACGGTTACGCCTCTTTTGATCATGCCCAGCTCGCCGCCCTGTGCCTTCGAGCCTGGGTCGTCCGAGTTCTGCTTCGCCAGCTCGGCGAAGTTGCCGCCCTTATGCAGCTGGTCCAGGATGCCCTGTGCCTTTGCCTTCGCGGCAGCGTCATCCGCCGGCGACGACACCTTGATGAGGATGTGCCGAACCTTGACCTGCTCATCCACCTTGTAGTCGCTGCTATGGGCGTTGTAGTACGCCTGCTCTTCGGCATCCGTTACCGGCGCCACGCCGCCCGGTATGCTGTCGCTTGAGAAGACGATGTACTGCAGCTTGCGCGCCTCGGGGATCGCGTTCGCATAAAGCGCGCTGTGCTGCTTGAAGAACGTCTGCAGCTCGGCATCGTTCGGGTTAATGGCTTTACCGATGTCATCCGCACTCAGCACCGCGTAGGTGAACTTGATCTTGGTCGCTTGCTGGATGTAGGTATTGCGTACCTCGGCGTCTGACACGGAAACTCCGCCGGTAATCAGGTCGCGCAGACGGGCCTCTTCGAGCTCCTTCTTGATCTCCGACTCAAACCGATCGCGTGAGAGCCCGAAGTTATCCTGGATCAGCTCCGCATAGCGCTGGTCGCCGATGTACTGGCCGCCCGGGAACAGCGCCGCGCCCAACGGACCCTGGTGCAGAAACTTGCGGACCGTCTCATCGCTCACCTGCAGGCCCAGGCGGTTGGCTTCGTTCAGGATGACAGCCCGCTGCACCAGGCCCTGCCCGGCCTGCTGCATAACGAACGGCAAAGCGGCAGCCGGCCAGCCCTGGCGCTGCAGCATGCGCTGCGCGGCCTGCTGCACTTCCTGCGTTGAAACCTGGGTAGACGCGCCGAACAGCCGCGAAAACACGTTAGCTCCGCGAACCGTGGCATAGGCGCCGGTCGCGCCGGTGTCTGTCTGGAAAATCCCGGGCACCAGCGTGATCACCATGGTGATACAGGCCACGGAGATGATGACGATGAAGGTCGCCTTGATAAAGCGGTTGTCTTTCTGCAGGAAACGAATCATGGGGTCGGACTTGGCCTTTGCGCCTGCTGCCTTAAAGGGCCACGCAGCGCGCACGAGAGATGTGTGCCCCAGCGGTAAGGACACTGACATTTGATTATACTAGGAGCTTGTTGAACAAGCCCTTCGTTTGACGAGATTGGTGGGTTTGAGCGGGCTGTTTTGGTGTGGGCCGGGTTCTGTGAGGCTCGGGCGGGGGTGGCTGCGGGGTCGATTCGAGTGGGAGGGAGTGCTGGTTTGAGCACTCACCGGGGTTTTGGGGCGCAGTGCGGCTGCGGGACTTACGCGGTTTGGGCGGCGAGCAGTCGTGGAAGGCGCAGCAGGTTGTGGGCGGCGCAGCTGAAGACGAAGATCCAGTCCACCTTTGCCAGCCCTCGAAGCTTGACCTGGCGCAGGGGTCCGGTCTGCTTGAGCCAGCCGAAGGTTTTCTCGATAAGCCATCGCCGGCTCAGGCTGTGTGCATAGCCTGGATGCCGGGTGGTGCGGCGATCAAGGTTCGAGCGACGTCCCTTGTCGTTCTTCTGCACATGCACGGTGACGTTCAACTCGCGGGCAGTGCAGACGAACTCACGCGCGTCGTAGGCTTTATCGGCTCCCACCGTGATGCGCTTGGCGCGCCTCTTCTGTTGCTCGTACAACATCAGCAGAGCGGCATCGCGCTCGGCATGTCCGTCCGCAGTAGTGGCCATGGCGGCAGCGATCAGGCCGTTGCGGTTCTCCACCAGCGCATGGCCCAGATATGCCAGCTTCGACTCCTTGCCGTAGCTCTTCTTATAAAGCCGGGCGTCCGGATCGGTGGTCGACTGGTGGGTGTCGTTCGAGCGCGTCTGCCCGTGGAAGTTGGTACCGTCGCCATCATCGCTGCCGTCCTTCTTGCGGAAGCTCTTCTGCGAGGCCCACGCCTGGACCAGCGTGCCATCCACAGTGAAGTGCTCGTCGCTCATGAAGCGCTGCGCCTGCCTGTTCACTTCGGCGAAGAAGCGCTGCGCCACCTCGGAGTTCAGCAGACGGGCGCGGTTCTTCGAAAACACGGCATGGTTCCACACCGCGTCATCCATGCCCAGGCCAACGAACCAGCGGAACAGCAGGTTGTACTCCAACTGCTCGACCAGTTGCCGCTCCGAGCGCACCGAGTAAAACGCCTGCAGCAGCAGCGCACGCAACACATACTCCGGCGCGATGGATGGCCGCCCGGAGGCCGAGTACAGCCGATCAATCTCCACGCTCAGGCTCCGCAGAACCACGTCCGTCAACCGCCGAATCTCGCGCAACGGATGGTCCCCAGGCACACGCTGCTCCAGCGTCACACAACTAAATATCTCCACCTGCCGCCGCTCGTCTCCACGCATACTCCAAAGACGATCCATCGCTGTGAAACGCCACATGCGGAGAGTATTTCAACAAGCTCCTAGCTCCAGTGAAAGCGAAAAGTCAGAACATTTACCGCAGTCGACTGGCCGTCCCTTAGGGTTTACAACAGGGTTTACAACAGGAATGACTCTCGACAGGGCTAGTAGGAGAAGGGAACCTGCGGAACCTGCTGCGAAGCATCCAGTTGAAAGCAGTAATCACCTTTGGGATGCGTCCAGTAGTTGTGTTCAAGTGTAGCGGCGAGATTTCGAGTGTCGATGGGGAAGGTTGCGCACAATTCGTATAAGCTGCTCGATTTTGCTCGGTAAACGAAAGGTTTGCCGGTAAGAGGGTTCTGCATCACTGGATTGGAGAGTTTGCCTAAATTATCCGGCAGTGTCTTAGCCGAAGTCTGCCAGTTGATTTTGATCTGTTGAGCAATCATTCCAAGAGCCCGGACCGTGTTCAGATCGGCCGCGATTAAGCGCTGATTTCCAGGGCCTCCAAGTACAAGCAGCCCCAAAGTTATAGCAGCGATTACTGGAATTGTCGCCATGGTGACAGCCCACATGTTCCTAGTCATCGCTTTCCTTCAGGCCAGTTCCCTCGTGAGCCACTGAACCCATGTAATACCAGAAAATTCCGCCTGCGATTACTAAGATAGTGACGACCTTTGCTATAAAGCGGCTCGTCACTTCACCGCGCAGGAGAAACGTCAGAAATGTAATTAAGTCGCAGACCGCGATCGTAGCCGTAAGGAAAAGAGCGAGATAGGTGAGCCATTTCCTTATGCTTGACTCAAATTTTTCCGAGTGCGCCTCCAACTCTCGATTTATGTAGCGAATTGTCAAAAGATAGATGGGAAAGGCGACTATCATGCGAGCGAGGGAGTCAGCCATTTGATAGTAGCTACTTGAATAATCAGCCTGGGTGACAGAATCTTTAATCCATCGGTCAATCAGGGCGAAAATGATTGAGCCAAGTCCAGTGGCCCAGGTAGCAAGAGTCGCGAAACTGAGCAAATATAAGAACGCGTCTTTTGCAGACGCCGAGCGTTTGTAGACTGGAACTGAAAATCCACTTCGCATTTCGAAGTCATTGGCAAGCGCTCGATAGACGTCTTCTTGAGGCCACTCGCGGCCACGAAGAAGGCCAACGATCGTTTCGTCTGTCGCTCCACGGCTTCTTGCCGATTCGAAAAAAACTTGTATGTCACTGCTGGATTTCATAATTGGCAATCATACTGCAGCCGCTCTACATGAGAAATGACTTTCGGACTGGTATCAGTAATGTCCTGATATGCGTGCCTTACTCGCGTTTGACTTTAAGCGGGTGGCTTGCTCAGCCGCTGCCCGCATCAGCATTATGCAGACCACCTCAAGGCCGAGATTATGTTTTCGCGAGAGCTGCGATGGCTTGCTCCTTGACTACATCACGTTCAGGGATCATTGTCGTTACGTGATTCGGACTCTCCTAAGCTGCATTCATATCTCGTGAAACAGGAAATTTCAAGCCGGCATTAGCGTCAGTTCGGTAATCTCCGCCGGGCACCGGAACCGGAACGGCAGCGAGACGGCGCCGATGCCGCGGTTCACATAAAGCTGGGTGCGCCCCATGCGGAAGTGGCCTTCGACAAAGCGCTGCCCGAGCGGGGGCAGCATCAGCGGAGGCAGAAACGGCAGGCGCACCTGGCCGCCGTGTGTGTGGCCGGACAGCATCAGGTCCACCCCGTTCAGTTGAGCCACGGCTGGCAGAACGTCCGGCTCGTGCACCATCATCACCACCGGTTCCCGGTCTTTTACCGCATGCGCCGGCATCGTTTTGTTCAGGTCGCACTCCCAGCTCAACGCATCCATCGCCCCCGCAATCCAGAAGCGCGCGCCATCCCGCTCGAACGGCAGGCTCTGATTTCGCAGTATCGGTATGCCGACCGCGGCAAGCGTCTCGATCACGTAGTCGCCGTTGACCATCCAGTCGTGATTGCCCAACACGCCGTAGCGATAAGGACATTCGAGTTTGCCCAGAATGCCCGCGATAATCGGCGCGTAATCCTGTGCGCGGCCCTTCCTCACCGGGCCCATCGAGACGAAGTCGCCGGTCAGCAACACGATGTCCGGCCGCAGCGCGTTGACCTCGCGCACCACGCGTTCAGCAAAGAACGACTCCGTATACTCCGCGAAATGAAAGTCGGAGATCTGCGCGATCCGAAGCCCCCGGAACGTTTCTGCCAGCCCGGCAATGCGGATGGTTTGCCGCGCCAACTGCAGCTCGTGCCGGCTTATCTCGCCCGCGTACAACGCCAGCCCCACAGCCGCGCCCCCGCCCAGGCCCAGGAATGCCCGCCGGGTCAGCAGCGCTTTATCTGTCAAATAGGCAGGCCGGGGGGCCGGCCGGGTAAGAACAGGGTGCATGCCTTGACTATAAATGCGGCTTTGCCGGGGGGCCGGTACTTCGGTACCTGGGTGACGATCCTTCTCTCCCAAAAGCGGAAGGCCGGGCCCACTTAGCAACCCGGCCTGAACCAGCGAAAGTTTAATACGGGTACGGCCGCACCGCGTATGGATATGGATACGGATACGGGTAGACCGGGCGCTGGTGCAGCACGGGCTGCTGCGGAACAGAAGCGGCCAGCCTTTCCGCCTCATCATAGGGCATGGGCTGGACAGTAAGCGGCTGCTCGATATGGAACTGCAACAGGGCTTCCGGCGGCAGCGTAAGCCGTGGCCCGCGGGTGGCGCCGGAAACAGCAGCACCGGTCGCACCGCCTGCGACTGCCCCAACGCCCGCGCCAACACCGCCCCCGGCGATCGCACCTATGAGCGCGCCAAAGATCGCACCCCCCGCTGCATTGGTCGCCGTGTACCCGGTCTTGCTCGGCCCCTGGCTCGACCAGACGTCCGAGACCACCGGATAGGTCGTCGGACCTAGCTGGATCGAAGTCAGCTTGAGGTCCAGCTTCGGGCTGCCGCCGAACGCTCCCGCATTTTTCGCTTCAACGACCTGCCCGGTCAGCAGCGCGCCGCGCGGCACCGCGACCACTCCGTTTACGTAAAGATCCGCGGCGGCCGTTACCTGGAAATATTCGCCGCCCTTCAGGTTCGCGGTGCTCAGGGGCTGTGTCGTACGCACGCTCAGCAGGGTGCCGGGCGCAATGCCGACCGGACCGCTGTTGTTCTGCCGCTGCGGCGTAAC
The DNA here is from genome assembly GCA_965276625.1 of Acidobacteriaceae bacterium. GTDB lineage: Bacteria > Acidobacteriota > Terriglobia > Terriglobales > Acidobacteriaceae > EB88. Next base: position 264,638 of record CBDIBB010000001.1, on the reverse strand, counting down.
AGCCAGCACCGGCCCCTGTGTCGGCGGATGCGCATTCCCGCGCGGCCCATACCCGCCCTGCTGATCCGGGTACCCGCCACCCTGGTTCGGATAGCCGTTCTGTTGGTTCGGATAGCCGTTCTGTTGGTTCGGATAGCCGTTCTGTTGGTTCGGATAGCCGTTCTGCTGGGCCTGGTTGGGATAGCCGTTCTGCGGCGGCTGACCCGCTGCGCTCCCGTTCGGATACGGCGTTTCCCCCTGCTGCGCCTGCTGGTCAGACGGAGGCGGAGGCGGCATGCCGCTGGCAGCGGTACCCGGCTCAGCCGGCGGAGGCGGAGGCATCGCGCCGCCTTGGTTGTTCTCCGCCTGGTTGTTCTGTGCCGGTTCTTTCTGGGCTTGGTTATTTTGAGGATTGTTCTGAGCTTGGTTGTCCTGAGTCTGGTTGTTCTCAGCCTGGTCGTTCTGAGCCTGCTCGCCCTGAACCGGTGCAACCGGCGCAGCTCCCGATGCCGCCTGACCGCCCCCGGCGACCTTGACGTTGTCCTGGATCGACCGAACACCGCTCACGCCGGCCGCCACCTGCTCGGCCTCAACCAGCGCATCCTGGTCCGGCGCTGTGCCCGTCAACGTCACCACACCCTGTGACGCGGCGGCGGTAATGTTGCTGGTGCCCAGCTTCTGATCGTTGTGCAGCGCGGCTATTACGCCCGCCTGCAACTGGCTGTCGCTCACCGAGTACTGCGCGTACGCAGAAACGGGCGCAACCAGAAAAACCCCGGCCAGTACTCCCGTACCGGCCGCCGTCGCCAGTGCCTGACTTGCTTTGCGGAGAAGCCCTTCCGTTTTCATCGCTTTTCTGCTCCTGCTTGAGGGTAAATCTACCCCGCGTGTACCGATTGCGAAGAACCCTTGCAGAAGAGAGAACACGCGCGCGCGAAAAAAGTTTCCCGTGAACACCGGTTGCAATCGCCTCCGGTGTCAAATCGGGAAAACGCGCCCTCCGAACAACCTAGCGCCCCTTCCGATAGTGCTCAATCAAGGCCGTCGTCGAGCTGTCGTGCTGGTTGTGCTTCGAGCCGTCCAGGTCGCCGATAATCTCGACCGCCAGCTTCTTGCCCAGTTCCACGCCCCACTGGTCAAACGAATCAATCTGCCAGATGACGCCCTGCGTAAACACCATGTGCTCATACAGGGCGACCAGCTTGCCCAGCGACTTCGGCGTGAGCTTCTCGATTAGCAACGTATTCGTCGGGCGGTTGCCCTCGAACACCCGGTGCGCCACCAGCTCCGGCTTGGTTCCTTCCGCCTTGACCTCTTCAGCCGTCTTGCCGAACGCCAGCGCCTCGGCCTGCGCGAAAACATTTGCCATCAGGTAATCGTGGTGCTTGCCCAGTGGGTTCAGGCTTTCGTTGAAGCCGATCAGGTCGCACGGGATCAGCTTGGTGCCCTGGTGGATCAGCTGGTAAAAGGAGTGCTGCCCATTCGTGCCCGGTTCGCCCCAGAAGATCTGCCCCGTCTGGTAGCCAACCTCATCGCCCGCAAGCGTCACATGTTTGCCGTTCGACTCCATGGTGAGCTGTTGTAGGTAAGCCGGAAAACGCTTGAGATACTGGTCATACGGCAGTACCGCGACCGTCTGCGCCCCGAAGAAATTGTTGTACCAGACGCCAAGAAGGCCCAGGATCACCGGCAGGTTCTTCTCAGGCGGAGCGGTCCGGAAGTGCTCGTCCATCGCGTGAAAGCCACCCAGCATCTCGCGGAAGTTGTCCGGACCGACCGCGATCATCGTTGACAATCCGATCGCCGAATCCATCGAGTAGCGACCCCCCACCCAGTCCCAGAACCCGAACATATTGGCCGTATCGATGCCAAACTTCGAGACCTCCTGCGCGTTGGTCGAGACCGCCGCGAAGTGCTTCGCGACCGCTTTCTCATCGCCTCCCAGCTGCTTCAGCGCCCAGTCGCGCGCGGTGTGTGCGTTGGTCATCGTCTCAAGCGTGGTAAATGTCTTCGACGAGATGATGAACAGCGTCTCGTCGGCGCTGAGGCCCTGGGTCGCCTCGGCGAAATCCGTCCCGTCGATGTTTGAGACGAATTTGAAGTCCAGGTCGCGCTGCGAGTAGTGGCGCAAAGCCTCATAAGCCATCACCGGCCCCAGGTCTGACCCGCCGATACCAATATTAATGACTGTCTTGATGCGCTTGCCGGTGTGCCCCCTCCACTCGCCCGACCGAATGCGATCAGCGAAAGCGGCCATGTGGTCCAGCACCTCGTGGACCTCGGGGACGACGTTTTTGCCGTCGACCTTAATGACTTCGTCCTTAGGCGCGCGCAAAGCCACGTGCAGCACCGCCCGGCCTTCCGTCGTGTTGATCTTTTCGCCCGCGAACATGGCGTCGCGATGCGCGGCGAGCCCGCTCTGCTCGGCAAGCTCAAGCAGCAGCTTCAGCGTTTCATCAGTAATGCGGTGCTTCGAATAGTCGAGGTAAAAATCTTCGAACGATGCCGTCAGCCGAGTACCGCGATTGGGATCCTGCTTGAAAATCTCGCGCAGATGGTGCGGGGCGATCGTCTTGTAGTGGCTTTCGAGGGCTTTCCATGCAGGTAGCTGGGTCAGGGAAGTTTTTACGGCAGTTGCAGAAGAGCTCATGCGGTCACAGCCTTTCGGTGCGCGAGGGATCGCGCCAGTCTCATCGGTTTAGATTCTACCGGGCAGCGGTGAGCAGCTTGTGAAGACCACGATCTGCTGCCGTGGGTTTCTTCCCGGTTCCAGTCGGCAAGGTAATCATTTACTGCCCCATCATTACTCACGCATGTAACACAACGGGTGCTCACTGGTAACCACCATGAAAAAATGATTGGCAACACTTTGTACATTCGCCATACTTCGCTCACATACGCTGGAGCATGGCATCCGGCGAGGAGCCCTCCATGAGCCTTTTCGTACCCCAGATCTCCGACTCCGAAGTGTCTACCCTGGTCGCTGAGCTCAACACGACCGGCTTCGCTTCCATCCCGAACTACATCCAGCCCGACGACCTGGCGCGCATGCAAGGGTTCGTGCATGAAGCGATGAAGAAGTCCGGGAACGAGTACATCGGCTTCGGCGGTCCGAAGGAGGTCGCCGGCTCCGGGCTCGATGAGCTATACAAGGAGCCTGCCTTCGACAAGCTCATTCACGACGTCTATGAGCGGGGCACCGGAAAGACCGGGCCAAAGCAGGAGCTCTATCACGTGCTGCGCTGTCTTGCCGGCCAGACCGGCCAGAAGCATGCCTGGATGTTCCATTACGACTCGTATGTCGTGACTGCGCTGGTGCCGATCATGATCCCGACCGAGGGTAGGAGCGGCGACCTGCTCATGTTCCCGAACACACGCTCGATTCGTCCCGCGTACATGCTTAATGCCGCTGACAAGGTGCTGCTCGACAACAAGCTGACCCAGAAGCTGCTGCGCCGCACGGTAGAGCGGAACCCCAGCCGCCCAACCCGCGTCAAAATGCAGCCCGGCAGTCTTTATCTCTTCTGGGGCTATCGCACCATCCACACCAACGAGCCCTGCGACCCGGACAAGGTGCGCGCGACCGCGTTGTTTCACTATGCAAACCCGCATAAAAAGGCGAGTTAAGCGGGAGAACTGCATCCTAGAAGCACTCGGCTTTATTGCCCCGCTCCGCTAAAGTTGTCTTTAGCTGTCGCAGCTCTTCAAGATTTTCATATTGAGGGATCTGTTGTATCGAGACAAAGGGCGGTATTAAGTAGCAATTTTTTTTCTGAATTCGAAGATCTGTGTAGCGTCTTTCTGTCACTTGATCTTTTCGGATTGCGCTGGTAAATGACTCGTCTGCTATCGCAGGCACGGCACTTAGCGGGTTAAAATGCGGGCAAAATACGAGTCGCCATTCCTCCTCGTGCTTATGTTTTTCGCGCTTAAAACTGAGGAGCAGTTGCAGAAAAATGGTGCTTACAATTCCTGCACAATCACTGACGTGCCATTGCACTATAGGCCCGCTTGGAGTTCCAAACAGATGTTTATCAATTTCGCGAGTTATGGTCCGAACAGCGCCAATGACCGATTCTCTCTGAAGTTCCTGGTCATAAACAACTGGCAATAGGAGGCGCGTCGCCTGCCAGTCCGAACAGCGAAGACTTGCGATCCTGCTTTGCGGCACGTTTAATCTGTATGGGCCGAACTCGTTCCAATGAAACACTGAACACTCATGCCCGCAGAAACAAGTAATAAAATACCACTTTATCCGTTCAAACATAATCTCGACCGCTCTGTTGATGACCAAGAGGCTGAATGCTGAGAGCTTTTCCTTGAGTGTCTTGATGGCCTCATTTACCAAATCTATTCCGTGTTTCAGTTCCATTGGATCGGATTGATCTGCAAGGCAGGTCGCTCGCAAAATACTCGAGCGCACAATGCCTAATGCACCATCAAATTTAGTGTAGTGATAGAGATTAGCAGGTTGAGGCGCACCAAGGATTTTCTGAGTCTCATCGTTAAAATAGCTGTCGATTGACTCGCTCAAATTTACAAGACTCATCCCAAAGTTCATCTGTTCACAATCGCTTAAAATCGCGCGTCGAGTTGTAAAAGTTTTGAAGAAATTCCTGAATGTTGGCTGAATTAAATGTACGTACTAATCCAGACTGGTCATCGCAAACTGCCGCCCCGCCTCCAGTAACTTCTCCACCGACTCTCTCGAACATGCCTCCGAGTAAATCCGCAGCAGCGGCTCCGTGCCGGAGGCGCGCAGCAGCAGCCAGCTTTCCGCGGCGTTCGGCTTCCCTGCCGCTTCCGGGTTTTTCAGGAAGAACTTGATGCCGTCGAGCGTCGAAACCCGCTCGATCTCCATCCCGGCGAACTCCTTCACTCCGGCTTTCGCCTTCGCAATCGTCGCGTTCTTCAAGTCGTCTTGGATGTGCAGGTCGATGCGTCCGTACTGGTGCTCGCCGTACTCAGCCTGCAGCGCCGCGACCAGTTCGCCCAGGGTCTTCTTTTCTTCTGACATCACGGTCGCGAGCAGCAGGGCGTTCAGCAGGCCGTCGCGCTCCGGCAGGTGCTTCTGGATGCCGATCCCGCCCGACTCCTCGCCGCCGATCAGGATCTCTTCGTCGAGCATTAGGTCGCAGACATACTTGAAGCCGATGCCGTGCTCGTACAGCTTGCGGCCATGCTTCGCGGCGATACGGTCCAGCATGCCGGTGGTGTTGAACGCGCGCGTCACGCCGCCCGGCCAGCCTTTTGACCGCAGCAGCCATTCGAGCAAAATCGAGAAGATCTTGTGCGGGTCCACGAAATTGCCGTGCTCATCGACCGCTCCAATCCGGTCGGCGTCGCCATCGGTCGCGAAACCGGCGGCGCAGCGGTGGGCGACCGTCGCCTCGCCCAGCGCGCGGATGTGCGGCTCGATCGGCTCAGGGTTGATGCCCGGGAACAGCGGGTTGTGCTCCGCGCGTATCTCTACGTGCTCAACACCGAGCTCCTGAAAGATGGCGGATAAAATCCCGCGGCCCGCGCCGTACATGCAGTCCACCGCGAATTTAAGTCCTGAGGTGCGAATCGCCTCAAGGTTCGCAAATTCACGTATCGCCGTCACATACGGCGATACAAAGTCGACTTCCTCAATCTTCGCCGGCTTATCAGCCCTGACAAGCGACCTGCCCAGCTCTTTCTCAATCTCGGCGATGATCGCCGGCCGGCCGGAACCGCCGTAAAACGCCTTGTACTTGACCCCGTTCCACTGGAAGGGATTGTGCGAAGATGTGATCATGACGCCGCCGGCGGCGCCGCGTCCGCGCACACCGTAGGAAAGGGCAGGCGTGGGCGTAATGCGGTCTGACAGGAGCACCGGAATCCCCGCCTCCGCCAGCACCTCGGCCACAGCCCTGGCAAACGCTTGCGAGCCGAAGCGGGTGTCGTAACCGATGGCAGCGCCTTTTTCCCGGCCGCCCTCGCGCAGCAGATAGTTGCCGATCGCCGCTGCCGCAATCCGTACGTTTTCAAACGTAAAATCGTCCGCGATCACTCCGCGCCAGCCGTCCGTGCCAAACTTGATTGCTTCCGCTCCCATACCCTTGCTCTCTCCCTCGATCGCTCTTCGCTAAATCAGCTCTGTCTTGCCCTTCGCTGCCAGTTCCTTAACAACTTTGCCGACATCCTGCGAGTGATGCCGGGTCGTCACGAGGATCGCATCCTCGGTTTCGACGACTACCAGATCATGCACACCGACCAGCGCGACGAACTTCTTCTGGCTGAACGCATAGTTGCGCTGCGCGTCAACGCCCAGAAACCCGGCGGTCTCCGTCACATTCTGCTGGGCATCCACGCTGTTTCCCTGTTCCAGCTGATGCTCGTACAGCGCCGCCCACGATCCCAGGTCATTCCAGCCGAAGTCCGCCTGCAGGCAGAATAGGTTCGAGTGGTGCTCGCCCTTGGCCGAGCGCGGCTCAAGAATCGCGTAATCCACGCTGATGTTCTCGCACTGCGGGTACAGCTCGGCAAACACCTGTTTGAACTGTGGCGTGCCATACGCGGCCGCGATGGTTTCAAGCATCGGCGCGGTCTCCGGCAGGTGCTCCCGCATAGCATTCGCGAGGGTGCGGGCGCTCCAGATAAAAATGCCGGAGTTCCAGTGATAATTGCCGGCAGCGACAAACTCCTCGGCCCGCTCCTGGTTCGGCTTTTCGGTAAAGCGCCGTACCCGCAGCTCGCCTGAAGGCATGGTTTCGCCCGTCTCGATATAGCCGTAGCCGGTCTCGGCGCGGGTCGGCGTAATGCCCAGCACCACCATGTTTTCGCCTGCCGCGGCCAGCTGCACCGCGCGCCGTATCACCGAAACGAATGCAGCCTCATTCGCGATCACATGGTCGGCCGGGAACATCCCGAGCACCGCGTCCGGGTTCTGCCGCTCGACCAGGAATGCCGCCAACCCCGCCGCAGGCGCGGTATTGCGCGCTGCCGGCTCGCAGACGACCTGGTCCTCCGGAACGTCGTCGAGCTGCTCGCAAATCTCCGAGAAAAGCAGATCGTTCGTGATAACCCACACGTCGCTGGTCGAGCTGAGCGGTCCCAGTCGGTCGACTGTACGCTGAATCATCGTGCGCTCGCCGTCAAGCGCCAGCACCTGCTTGGCGCGCGCCTTGCGGCTGCGCGGCCAGAAGCGTGTTCCGCTGCCCCCGGCCAGGATAATGGGCCGAAACTCCTGCTTGTCTGCCATTCGCTTCTTCTCCGCTCGTTCTTCTGTCGCTGGACACTCTATCGTCCAATGCGGACGAATCTTTAGACAGCCTGCCCCGCATCCGGCAAACCAGCGTGCGGAACGATCCGCATGGCGACCGCCTCACCACGGGCATCCCACCGCGTCGCTGCTGCCGGAATCACCGCAAGCTCGCACCGGCCAAGCTCGAACGGCTCAAACCCCTCACCCTCGACCCGCAGTGTGCCGCCGGCGACAAAAATAAGCTGCGGGCCATTCTCCGCAGCGGCCGCCGCGCTCAGCCCGGTCGCGTTGCCGTTCCAGCGCTCCACACGGAAGTACTGCTCATCGACCAGGATCGTCTCGCCGCGCTGCGCCGTCCGGGGCTCCACCTTGCCGGCGCGCGTCGTGACCCGCATCGCTTCAAGCGACGCCTCGACGTGCAGCTCCCGGGGGCGCCCGTAATCGTAAAGCCGGTAAGTCGTATCGGAGGTCTGCTGGGTTTCGAGGATCACCGAGCCCGGCCATATCGCGTGGACCGTGCCGGCGTCGACATATACCATGTCGCCGGTGTGCAGCGGCAGCCAGCCCAGCAGGTCTTCAAGCTTCTGCTCCTCAATCGCGCTTCGCACCGCCTCCGGCGTTACCCCGGGCTTCAATCCCAGCGCGACCTTCGCATCCGGCTCGGCCTCAAGCGCGTACCAGCACTCGGTCTTACCGCGCGGCTCGCCCTTTTGCTGCGCCAGTGCATCGTCGGGATGAACCTGCACGCTCAACTTTCCCTTCGGGAACAGCACCTTGATTAGCAGCGGGTACTCGGCTTCCTCCGCAAATGCTTTGCCTAGAATAGCTTGCGCGTTCTCCTTCACGTATGACGCGAAGTTTGACCCTGTGTTCAAACCGCTTGCTAAGGTACACTTCGCTCCGGTCAGCCAGACCTCGCCAACCGGGTCACCCGGCGCGGCCTTGTGGTCAAACCACGGCGACAAGTCATCAAAGCCCCAGATACGAGTCTGAAAATAGGGGGCGAGCTTGAAGGGGGGAAGCTGGTCTTTCTGCTCTTTGTGGTCTTTCTGATCCATGCCACCCAGTATGCCGCATTTCGCGCCCTTCTATTGCAGACACCATCACCAGAGCCTGGCCGCCGGTAACCAAAAAGGTCCAACCCGGATCGAGGGCCCGTACCCCGATACAAGTCACAATCCTGAGAGATACGATCCAGAGCAGGCGCGGTGAAGAGCGTGAAATCGCTCGCTTATCCTGCCAGAACCGGTGTACGGAGAAAGCAAGATGATCGACCGTCGCATGTTTCTACAAGGCGCCGCCGCTGCGGGTCTGGTGCTTTCATCCGGGATGCCGGCACTCGGCTCATCGGGCCGGAGGCTCAAACATCCGCTCGCCATCGCCATGTGGGACTTCTCCTGGCTGGAACGACGCTGGCCCGGCGCTGGCTACGAAGACTGGGATACAGCACTCGACGGCCTGAAGCAGAGGGGGTACGACGCGGTCCGCATCGACGCGTATCCCCACCTGATTGCCGCTGACCCCACAAAGGAGTGGGAGCTTCTGCCTTGCTGGAACCAGCAGGTATGGGGGAGCCCGGCGGTGAACCGCGTCCGGGTGCAGCCAAATCTAAACGAGTTCATCGGAAAGTGTGCCGATCGCGGCCTGCTCGTGGCGTTTTCCACCTGGTGGCGGCAGGACACCGATAATGTCCGAATGAACATCAGGACGCCGGCCGACCTAGCGAACGTCTGGCAAAAAGCGCTCGACAGCATCCCGAAGGATCGCCTGCGAGAGACCATCCTGTATGTCGATTTCAGCAACGAGTTCTGTATCCAGCCGTGGACGCCATGGATAGCAAAAGACACCAGGCGAGACTCCGTCGAGGGTACGCGCTGGATGCGCGACTCCATTGCACAACTCAAACAGACGTATCCACACCTCAGCTGTACGTTCTCCTTTACGAGTGAATACGACACCTGGCGGGAGCAGGATGTCTCCATGCTGGACTTCCTCGAGCTTCACTTCTGGATGACCACGTTCTCTGACTTTTACAAGCAGGTGGGCTATGGCTACGAGGCGTTCGACCCGAAGGGCTACGAGAATCTCCAGAAACGAGGGGAGTCGATCTATCGCAGCGATCCGGCAAAGTGGCAGGCAAGCCTCACCAATGGCATCGACCAGCTGGCGGAGTGGTCGCGCGTAAGCGGAAAACCGCTGATCACAACTGAATGCTGGGGTGTGGTCGACTACAAGGACTGGCCGCTGCTCAAGTGGGACTGGATCAAGGAACTATGCGAAATCGGCGTCCGCCACGCCGCCGGCACCGGCCGCTGGTCGGCGATGGCTACGAGCAACTTCTGCGGACCGCAGTTTGCAGGCATGTGGCGAGACGCCGACTGGCATCGCCGTCTGACGGATGTCATCCATGAAGGGAAGCTGCCGGCCGCGACACTGTAAGGCACACCCGCAGGCCGTACGATAGCGACATGGCACGTTATCTCGTAACCGGTTGCGCCGGTTTTATCGGCTCTTGGATCGCCGACACACTTCTGCGGCAGGGCCACTCCGTGCGCGGTCTGGACAACTTTGAAACTGGACGCGCGGAGAATATCGAAGCCGTCAAGCAGGCAGCGCAAGCCGGCGGCGCGGAGTTCTCCCTGCACCAGGCCGACCTGCGCGATGCCGAAGACGTCGCCCGCGCCTGCAGCGGCGTCGAGGTGATCTTCCACCAGGGGGCGCTGCCCTCTGTCCCACGCTCCATCCAGGATCCGCGCACCTCCCACACCGCGAACATCGACGGCACCTTCAACCTGCTTGAAGGCGCGCGCGCTGCCGGGGTGCGTCGAGTGATTTATGCTGCCTCGTCTTCCGCTTATGGCAACCAGCCGGGTTTTCCGCGCGTGGAAACGATGGTGCCCATGCCGATCGCTCCATACCCGGTACAGAAGCTGATGGGCGAGCACTATATGCGCTCGTACTGGCAGGTGTACGGGATTGAAACAGTCGCGCTACGCTACTTCAATATCTTTGGACCGCGACAGGTGCCGGATTCGCCCTACTCCGGCGTGATGGCGAAGTGGACGCTGCAGATGATGCAGGGGGAGCAGCCCAGCATCTTCGGGGATGGCGAGCAGGGCCGCGACTTTACCTTTGTCGGGAACGCTGTTTCCGCTAACCTGCTGGCTGCCTCCGCTCCCGCTGAAAAGGTCGCGGGTCGGGTCTTTAACATTGCCTGCGGTGAGCGCCATACCCTGAACAAGACGTTCGAAGTGCTGGCACGGCTGCTCAACTTCAGCCAACCGGCGATTTACGGGCCGGAGCGAGCCGGCGACATCCAGAACTCGCTTGCCGATATCTCCGCCGCGCGAGAAGCCTTCGGTTACGAGCCTGCCATCAGCTTTGAAGAGGGACTGCGCCAGACGGTGGAGTGGTATCGTTCGCGCTACGCATTGCTCCTGTAGGCGTAGGCCCTGAGTCAGGTTAGATCCGGAAGATAGTTCCTGGTCTGTTTATAGGTGTGTGAGGAATGCGCTACGCCTTGAGCGCCACTTCAGCCACAGGCTTGCCTGCTCGCTGAACCGGCCTGGGGGTGCAGCTCATGCACCCGACCTCGCGCACACACATTCGGGCGGTCAGCACGACGAGCGAAATCCACAGCAGGTCAGCCCCCAGCAGGTGCAGGACCTGGAGCCAGGTCGGCGCGAGCAGCAGCACGTCCGCCACTCCAAGCGCGATCTGCACCCCTACCATCGCGCCGACGAAGGTGCCCAGGGCACCGCTGCCGGTTGCCCTGCTTTTCGCCACCAGAAACAGGATCCACGCGCCGGCCAGCAGGCTCAAGCTGGGATGGATCCAGCGAACATGCAGCAGCCAGTTCGCATGGGGAGAGAAATCCTGCGCAAACGCCTCGGTCAGCGAGCGCGCCGGGTAAAGCGTATCGCCGAGGGCAGCCAGCGAGCCGCTCACCCCGACCGCCAGCGTCGCAAGCAGCCCGATCAGGGCGATCACGCCGTACCGCGACTCGACCCCTCCGCGCATGCGGCCCCGATCGCGCCCGACAAACTCGGCAGTCAGCGCAAGAGCCGCCAGCAGCAGGAGCGTATTGGTAAGGTGCAGCGAGAGCCAGAAAGCGCGCATCGGGGACTGGTCTGTGCCCGTATGGTGCAGCAGCACCAGCAACGCACCGAGCAGGCCTTCATTCAGCGTCAGCACCATGGCCGCCGCAGAGGAGAGCCGTGCCAGGTGGCGCCGCGGCATGGCCCGCCAGACCCATCCCACCAGGAGGACCACCGCCAAGCCATCGATCCCGGACATGGCGCGGTGGGAAAACTCGATGATAGAGGCGACCGTCTTCCAGTGCTGCACGACAGTCCCGCCGCACAGCGGCCAGTGGTCGCCGCAGCCATTGCCGGAGCCGGTCGCGCGCACCACCGAACCCCAAAGCACGACCAGCACGTTGTACACCACGACGAACCAGCTGTAGGTACGGAGAGACAGGGGCGATCCTGGGGAAGGAGATTGTGCAAACCTATCCTGCGACGATGTCGGAGGAGCAAAGTTGGCCGGATTGGCGAGCTCTGGGACCATAAGCGAAGGTAAAGCTGCTACAAAGATTGTTCTTGTAGTCATTTTACGTCCCCAGCAACCCTTTCCAGAGGAATAGAATCTTTTCACTGACTATGAAGAATCTCCGCGTCTTTTCTCCGTTCACCTCCGTCCTGCTGGCCTCCACGATCATGATGGTTCCAGCAATCTCTTTTGCACAAACCGCAGGGCAGGACATGCATAACGCGGGCACCGATACCAAGAATGCCACGACCGATACCGGTCATGCGGTAAAGCACACGACCAAGAAGACTTACCATAAGACGAAACACGCGACCTCGCACGCTACCAGCGAGACCAAAAGCGGAACCGCGAAGGGTTACGACAAGACCAAGGAAGGCACAACCAAAGTAGCCGACAAAACCAAGGAAGGCACCGTCAAGGGCTACGACAAGTCCAAGGAAGGCGTCCAGAAGGTGTTCGATCCCAGCGCCGCGAAGAGGAGCAAGGCGACGGACGCCACGCGGGAATCGCACATGGCAGGCAAAGACGACCTGATGCAGGATAAGCAGAAGGTGAAAGACAGCACGCCGCAGTAGTCACGACTCAGCTTTCAATTAAAAGGCCGCCTTGGACGGCCTTTTCGCGTCTTCAGCCTTTTGCCAGCTCCCTGGCCCGCTCGGTCGAGCGCATCACAGCCTTAATCAGCGTCACGCGCAAACCTCCCTCTTCCAGCTCAAGAATACCGTCAACCGTGCAGCCGGCCGGCGTCGTCACGGCGTCTTTCAGCAGCGCCGGGTGGTAGCCGGTATCGAGAACCATTTTGGCCGCGCCGAACGTGGTCTGCGCGGCCAGCAGTGTCGCAACGTCCCGCGGCAGCCCGACCTTGACACCTGCCTCCGCCAGCGACTCTAAAATGATGTAGATGAAGGCCGGGCCGCTGGCGGAGAGCCCGGTCACCGCGTCCATGTGCTTTTCGTCGACCACCACCGTTCGGCCGACGGTCGCGAAGATGCGCGAAGCCAGTTCCATCTGTGCATCGGTCACATAGCGCCCGCGGCAAAGCCCGGCGATGCCCGCGCCCAGGGCCGACGGCGTATTCGGCATCGCACGGACCACCGCAATCTCCATTCCGGCGGCCTGCTCGATCGCTTCCGTTTTGACGGAAGCCGCGACCGAGATCACCAGTTTGCCCGGGGTGAGCGCGGGCCGGATCCCGGCCAGCAGGTCGGCAATCTGGAACGGCTTGACCCCCAGCAGGAGGATGTCTGCCTTCCCTGCGGCGTACCGGTTGTCGGTCGTTACCTCGACTCCCCACTGCGCTCCGAGCATATTCGCCCGTTCTTCATGCGCGACGGTCGCGGTAATCTCGGCGGGAGCGAACAATCCCTGCTTCAAGAAAGCCTGCAGCAGAATGCCGCCCATCTTGCCCGCGCCGAGCACCGCGATCCGCGGTCTCTTTTCCTGCTCTGGTTCGCTCACCTGGTTGCCCCCGTTCCCTGCTGCGCGATCCATGCCGTCACCCGTGTTTCCAGCACATCCATGGGCAGCGGTCCGGCGTTCAATACTTCGTCGTGAAAGCTCCGGTAGTCGAACCGGTTGCCGAGCGCAGCCTGTGCCTTGGCGCGCAGCTTCAGTATCTCAAGCTGGCCGATCTTGTAGCCAAGCGCCTGCGCCGGCCACGCAATGTAGCGGTCGGTCTCCGCCTGCACCGTCGCCTCGTCGAGGCCGGTGTGTGCATGGAAGTAGTCGATCATCTGCTGGCGCGTCCAGTGTTGCGAGTGCACGCCTGTATCCACGACCAGCCGCACGGCGCGAAAGATATCGGTTTCAAGCCGGCCGTAGTCGGAGTACGGATCCCGGTAGAAACCCATGTCCTTGCCCAGCCGCTCCGCATATAGCCCCCACCCCTCGGTATATGCCGTGTAGCCGGCGTACTTGCGGAACTGCGGCAGCCCGCTCAACTCCTGCGCGATCGAGATCTGCAGGTGATGGCCAGGAATACCTTCGTGGTACGCAATGGACTCGGTGTTCGCGAGCGAGCGATGCGCGAAGTCATAGGTGTTGATGTAGATGATGCCGGGCCGCGAGCCGTCCGGGGTGCCGCGCTGGTAGTACGCCGGCGCCTGCTCCTTCTCGGAGTAAGCAGGCACCGGCTCGACCTCAAGTTGCGCCTTGGGCAGGATGCCGAAGTACTGCGGCAGTTTGGGCCGCATCGCATCGAGGTCCTTGCGATACACCGCGAGCAGCGCCTCCCGGCTCGCCGGGTGCTGCTTCGGATCGGCTGCCACGGCGGCGCGCAGAGCGGCAATGTCCTTGAAACCGAGCTTGTGCGCGATAACCAGGATTTCAGCCTCGTCCCGCGCGACCTCGTCGAGCCCGACCTGGTGGATCTGCTCCGGCGTCAGATCGGTCGTCGTGCTTTCCTTCACGCGAAACGCATAGTAGGCATCTCCGTTCGGGAGCGCCCAGGCGCCCGGGTCGGCGCGGCCCGCCGGAATGTACGTGCTCTCGACGAACCGGGCAAAACGGGCATACGCCGGCAGCACGTCCATGCCGATCGCCGCCAGCAGGTCCTTGCGGATACGCGCCTGGTCAGCCGCCGGGATGCTCGCGGGAAATTTGGTCAGCGGCCGCGCAAACGGGCTGTCCTCCGGCTTCTGCGCCGCCAGGGTCTGGGTCTGCTGCAGGACTTTCTGCAGCAGTATCTTCGGAGGCACCCGCCCATCCGCGATCCCCGACTCGATCGCGTTCGTGACCTGCTGGAAGGCAGCCGGCACCGCGTGCATCCGCGCGATGTAGTTGTCGTAGTCCGTAATGCTCTTGAAAGGGGCAATCGTTTGCAGCTGCGGCAGGTCGACCTGGATTCCACTGAACTGGTTGACCGGCATCTCCCACGGCATGTACACCGCTTCTTCCTGCTGCTCAATCAGCCGACGCATCATCAGCTGCTGCGAAAGCTGGTCCTGTTCCGGCAGGCCATTGGTGTCAATGGCTGCCAGGCGCACCAGGTAGGCCGAGCCGCGCGCGAGCGCGTCATTGTAGGCAGCGGCCGACTCGTCGTCGAGCCGGTCGTTGTAGCGAACATCCCCGGTTGCGGTGGCAAACTCGGGGTCGTGCTGCAGACGGTCCTGCCACATCTCGTTGAACAGGGCAGCCAGCGCTGCGGAGCGCTCGCCCGCGGGCGCATCGGCTGCCAGTGGCGATGCCGCTGCCGGCGCGTTCGCCGGGGGCGTCGGCGCCAACGCGGACTTGGGAAACGTGCCGCGTTTCTGGGCCACAGCTGAGAGCGCGGTCAAGGCGGCTAGAACGACAACGGCAACGGGAGAAGCTTTTAACATGCTTGTCAAAGAGTCCAATCGGACCCCGGCTCGTACAGGGTTCTAGCGTGCTGAGGCCGGGGTTGTTGCCGAGTGTACTCCATCGCCGCCGCCGATTAGTGGAAGGTTACCGCGCGGGCCGGTATGGACTCGCGTCCTGACTCAGCGGCTAGAGGACCGGCGGGTGCCGCAGCAGCATCCAGGTGGCGGTACAGCGTCGACCGGCTGATACCGAGCAGGCGTGCCGCCCGCAGCTTGTTTCCGTCTACGCTTGAAAGCACGCCCTGGATATGGCGCAGGATTGCCCGGTCAAGATTCGGGTCCTGACTCAGGTCCGTTTTGTCTTCGTAGTCGTCATCCGATTCACCAGCGTACACGCCGTCCAGAGCGTCCTGCTTCCGGTCCGCTCCAGGCTCGAGCGCGGCAAGCTTCACGGCAATCCCGGAGAAAGGCTGGGCTTCAACGATCCGCCCGGCCCCTGCGGAGATAGAAGGCATCGGCAGAAGCGCCGGGGGCGCCATCCTGAGAGCAGGAGCAGGGGCGAGGTCCACCCGCCGCAGCACCCTGCTGTCCGCCGCCTTCGCCCGCTGCGCCCCGCGGGCGATCACCGCCTCCAGCTCCGCAAGATTGCCGGGCCACTTGTGCCCCAGCAGAAACGGCAGTGCATCCGGCGCAAGGCCCCGTACATCGCTGTCCCCGGTCTGCGCCGCGCGCGAAAGGAACAGCTCCACCAGCATCGGAAGATCATCCCGGCGGTCGCGCAGGGGCGGCATCAGCAGGTGAACGCCGGATAAATGCTGCTGCAGATCGTTGCGAAACCGGCCGTAAAGCACCAGGGGACGCAGCGCTCGCGTGGAAGAAACCAGAAGGACGCGCGGTCCGTTGAAACTCTCCTCCGGCTGCATCCGGGCGCCTGATTCCAGCGTCACGGGACCGGGTTTCCCCGCACCGGCAACGCTTTTGCCCTGCATCCAGCCTGAGAGGTGAAGCAGACGGCCCTGCTGCTCATGGTCCAGCTCATCGACCCTGGACAGGTACAGCGTGCCGCCGCGGGCAGCATCGAGGCGCGCCGCCGAAGAACCGCCGTCCCGGAAGAACTCGACCGCCGAGCAGGCGACGAACGCGCGTCCCCGGCATGGCTCCAGCTCATGCAGCGTCTTCGCTGCCAGCGCCTTGCCGGTGCCACGCTCACCCTCAATCAGCGCCAGCCGGAGGTGCCCGGCCAGGTACCGCATCTGCAGGAACAGCCGCTCCATCGACGAGCTTCGCCCGGCCATCGCCCCCAGCGTCCACCGCGCCCGCTGGCTGCTCGCTATCGTTTCCTGTCTGCCGGCCGTTATCCCCGTCGCAAGCACTGCCCTGTTCAGTCCCATTGCTCCTCCGCGTTCCTGTCGCTTCACAGGACATATCGGCGGGGCGCGGCGGGACGTGAGAAAAAGTTTTGCTCAGGAGGCTGGAACAGCCTTTCGGACGCGGGTGGAAGCCTGATCCGATGCGATGACACCGTCCCGGATCGTGACCACCCGGTCGGCATATTCAGCGATATCGGGCTCGTGCGTGACCAGCACAATCGTATTGCCACGGCTGTGCAGCTCGTCGAACAGCGCCATGATTTCGTCGCCGGTCTTCGAGTCGAGGTTACCCGTAGGCTCGTCGGCCAGGATGATAGAGGGCCGGTTGATCAGCGCGCGCGCGATGGCGACCCTCTGCCGCTGACCGCCTGAGAGCTCGTTGGGCCGGTGGTCCATGCGTCCGTCCAGGTTGACGGCGGTCAACGCTGCTTTGGCTCGCTCCAGGCGCTCGGTCGCCCCGGTGCCGTTATAGATCAGCGGCAGCTCCACATTATGGAGCGCCGTCGCGCGTGCCAGCAGGTTGAAGGTCTGGAAAACGAAGCCGATCTCCTTGTTCCGGATGCGCGCCAGCTGGTCGTCGTCGAGCTCAGATACGAGGTGCCCGTTGAGCCAGTACTGGCCCTGCGTCGGCGAGTCGAGACAGCCGATCAGGTTCATTAGCGTCGATTTACCGGAGCCCGAAGGCCCCATGATCGCCACATACTCATTGTGGCGGATGGCCAGGTTCACGCCCTGAAGCGCATGGACCGCCTGCTCGCCCATCTGATATGTTTTCCACAGATTATCCACAACAATCACGTGCGTTGTCGCAGTCTTCGTAGCTTCCTCAGACGCCGCCATCTGCTGCCTCGTCGCCGCACCTTGTGCGACTGGTCTTATTCTATGAGCCGTCGTCGGTCTTCGGCGCCAGCTCTGCTTCTGTCGCTGCCTTGACCGGCGCATCGTTCTTGAGCGCTCGCAGAATTTTGTAGGTCCCGGTCACGATCTGCTCCCCGGCATGGAGCGAGCCCGACACCTCAATATTGGCCGTGCCGCTGACGCCGGTGACCAGGGGAACAAAATGAGCACGGAGCTTGCCGGCGCCCTGCCGGATGACGAACACGCCTTGTGCCCCGGCGGCAGCCGGCGCAGGCGCCGGGGCATTCTTAAGCGCGCTTGCCGCGGGCGGCCCCGTCAGCGCCTGGATCGGCACGGAAAGCACATTCTTCTTGTCCGCGGTCATGATCTTCGCGGTGGCGGAGAGCCCGGGCCGCAGCACATCCACATTCTGGCCGCTGTCCAGCGTTACGATCACCTTGAAATCCTTCGCTTCCTCCGTGCCGCTGGTCGACTGGCTGGTAGCCAGCCCGGTCGAGCGCAGCAGCGCCTGGTCGCCGACCTCGGTCACGTGCCCTTTCAGCACCTTGTCCGGCAGCGCGTCCACTGTGATGTCGGCCGGTTGACCGAGTTTGACGTTCACGATATCGGTTTCGTCGATCTTGACCTCGGCCGTAATCACCGACATATCCGCGATCGTCATCAGGGTCGAGCCTTCGGCGTTCTGGATGCCGACCACGACCGTCTCGCCTTCGCGCACCGGGAGGTTGGTCACAATGCCGTCGTAAGGCGCGACACTGACCGTTTTATTGAGCGAGTCCACGTCCGAGCGGAGGGTCGCAACGGCTGTACCCAGGTGTCCGCGCGCGGACTCCGTATTTGCCTTTGCCTGGGCCAGCGCGGCCTGGGACTGCGCGAGAGAAGCGATATCGAGATCATAAGCGGCCTTGCGCGCGTCGAAATCCTGCTTCGAAACCAGCTTTTCATCGAAAAGCTGCTGGTACCGCTTGAAGTCGAGTTGCTTCTGCTCCAGGTCAGCCTTGGCATGCTCGATATTGGCCTGCGCGGTCTGCTCGGCCGCGATGTAGGACGAGATATCGGTCTGCGCCGAAGAGATGGACTGCTTCTGTGCGGCTACGCTGGCCTCGGGCTGCACACTCTCGACGGTGGCCAGCACCTGGCCGCGGTGGACATGCTCGCCCTCCTTCACATAAAGGTGCGTGATGCGCCCGAACGCAGTCGCGCCGATATTGACGTAGGTCTTCGGCTTGATTTGCCCGGTGCCGCTCACCATCGACGTGACGCTGCCTCGCACGACCTTGCCGATCAGCACCTTGGTATAACTAGCCTGTGCCCGCTTCACCGTAAAAAGAACGACCGCGGTCAGAACCAGGACGACTCCGACGACAGCCGCTATGCGTTTCCATTTCATGGGTTTACTCCGCGCCCGCGCCCATTTCCCTGCCGAATCGAACTGCGCACGGCTCGGGAATCCACGCCATCATACCCTGCCCGGTGCGATTACAGGCAGGCGAAGTTCACGTGAAAATGCAACTGGCGCAAACCTGGGTCATCCCGGGACACCGCTCCCGGCAGTCACTGCGCCGGTCGCTGGGGAAAAGCAAGCACGGGACACAACCGATAGGCCAAACGCGGGTTCGCAAGAGAGGATGCCGGCAGGTTTGATCGATTAAGTCTGTTGGCTTGCCTGGTTTCGGCCTGTTTGTTTCGGCTGTTTGTCTGGGCCTGTTTGCTTTACCTGGTCCATGCCGTCAGACTCCGGCAGGGACAACACGTTTAACTCAGGGAGAATTATGAAAAACAGATTTGTTTCGCGCGTGGCCTGGGGCATCGTCCTTGCTACGCTGCTTCCGATCGCCGCGGCACAGGCGCAGTATGTGCGGCTCGCGCCGCCGCCGCCGGTCATTGAGCGGCCCTACGCGGCGCCGGGCCCGGGATACCGGTGGGTGCCCGGCTACCACCGCTGGGATGGCCGCCGGTACATCTGGACGGGTGGGCGCTGGGTGGTTCCGCCGCGTCCGCGCGCTGTCTGGGAGACCGGTCGATGGGATCGCAGCCCATACGGATACCACTGGAGACCCGGTCGCTGGCGCTACTGAGTTGCAAACCCGGAGCAGCCCGGCCTGATCTCTACCGCCAGGCCGGTCTCCGGGGAGAAATGTCTAACGCGCAATCTTCTTGCCGGGTAGCGCGTTTACCACAGACGCGGTTACGACAGAACGAGCCAAGGCAAAATCGAGGTGCCTGGCCGCCTGCTTCTGCTCTTCGGGGCCGGTGATCGCCGATCGCTGACGCAGCATGTAGATCTTACGGCACAGCCCGCACTCCCATGGGAATCGTCCGAGCCGGGAGAGCACCACGCGCTGCCAGAAACCGAAACGACCCTGCCGCCGCAGCTCTATGCCCTCACACGTGGGACACAGAGGCCGCTCTCCCGGGGTTGATTCATCTTCCGTCTCATAGGGTCTGCTTTCCATGCAATCACTCCTCTGATTCTTGCGTCCGCTTACCCTATCGGCGGTTTTCTTCCGAGCATGAGCCTATAGTAGGAAGCTCATTAGCCTTCCGCAGTTTCAAATGTCTTTTTCACCGGAGGTTACCTTTGCCTGTTTCCAGGTGCGGACCACAAAAGCTCAAATCCCGGGCAAGCTGCCGGAGAAGTCACAGAGAAGAAGTATCAAGGTTTCTTCCCGGAGTATACGAAAACCTCAGAAGGGATGGGCAGCGCCTCTCAACCCTGCACAACCGGCAGGGAGTAGAACGTAGAAAATTGTTTGAGCGCCTGGGCCTCTTTGAGTCTCAAAACCTGCTCGGGTCAGGCGGAGCGCCGACCCCTTGCGCCAAGCATATGCTTGACCAGGCGAATCAGTTCGTTCGGTGGAAATGGCTTCAGCCGGAAAACGATCTGATCTTCCGGGTACTCGGACTCGGCATCCGGCAAACCGCTCAGGACCAGGATGGGCAGCTCAGGCATGTCCAGCCGAACCTTCCGTACTAGCTCCGGTCCGTTCATTCCGGGCATCAGGTGATCGGTCACCATCAATCCAAGCGACGCCCGAAACCCCGGCTCCTGAAACATTAGAAGCGCCGCAGCCGCGCTCTCGGCCAGAAGAATAGAGTGACCGGCACGGGAAAGAATCGCACAGCGTACCGCAGCCTGTACAGGATTGTCATCGACAAGCAGTATTTGAAGTTCCATCGTGTCCAAAGGTGAAGCACCCGCATTTTCCGGTCAGGTTAACGAGATGTCGCTGCCGATGCAGCAGGTTGTACGTTCCTGGCGTTCAGACTTGCCGGTTACCAAACCAGTTACCCCGCCCCGCTTTTCCCCCTCGCAAACCGGGCTGCACGCCATCAACTGCCCCGTGCTGCAACTCTGCGACAATCAGAAGAGCGATATTCCAGGTTCGCGCCCGGTTGCATTCTTCCCTGCAAAGGCGCAGGCGGTTTCTGGACGCTTTAACGGAGCACGATGCCTACGTTTGGCAGTTACGCCCTTCTACTCGCCCTCGCCCTCAGCGCCTACACGCTGCTGGCCGGCGGCGTTGCGCTGCGGCAGCTCGCGACCGGTCGCACTGGCCGCATCGCGCCGGAGCGTCTGGCCGAAACCGCCAGGCGATCGGGTATCGCGAGCTTCGTCGCGGTTACCGGCGCGGCCTTCGCGCTGGTCTGGGCCGCCTTTACCAACGACTTCTCTGTCTCCTACGTGCTGCACCACTCCAACCGCGACCTGCCCGGCGCCTACAAGTTCGCCGCCCTGTGGAGCGGGCAGGAGGGCTCGCTGCTGCTGTGGGCCTGGCTGCTGGCGACCTACGGCTTTGTCCTTCGCCTGCGCCACAAGACAGATGTCACGCTGTTCGCCTATGCCTCGACCATCCTCGCGGGTATCCAGCTGTTCTTTCTCATGCTGCTGAACTTTGTCGCGCCGCCGTTCGCGCTCGTCGGCGGCACCATCCCGGCGGATGGCTTCGGGCTTAACCCGCTGCTGCAATACCCGGAGATGGTCATTCATCCGCCGATGCTTTACCTCGGCTACGTAGGCTTCTCGGTCCCGTTCGCCTTTGCGCTGGGCGCGCTGATGATGCGCTACCCGGGTGAGAAATGGATCCAGATCACCCGCCGCTGGACCATGGTGACGTGGCTTTTCCTGACCTTCGGCATCTTTCTCGGCGCGCATTGGGCCTACTCTGTGCTGGGCTGGGGCGGCTACTGGGGCTGGGATCCGGTCGAGAACGCCTCCCTGATGCCGTGGCTTACGGGCACCGCTTTTCTGCACTCAGTCATGATGCAGGAAAAGCGCGGCATGATGAAGAAGTGGAACGTCTGGCTCATCTTTTCGACGTTCCTGCTCACGCTGCTCGGAACTGACCTCACCCGCTCAGGCCTCGTCTCCTCGGTCCACGCCTTCGCGCAAAGCTCCATTGGCGGCTGGTTTCACGGCTTCATGCTCGTGACGTTTATTGTGTGCGCCGTCACATTCTGGCGCCAGCGCGGGCACCTTGGGGCTGAACATCACATCGAGTCGCTCGCCTCGCGCGAGTCGAGCTTCCTGTTCAACAACATCGTGCTGCTCGCGGCCTGCTTTACCGTGCTGTGGGGTACGCTTTTCCCGATCATCTCTGAGTATGTGCAGGGCAACAAGGTCACGGTCGGCGCCCCGTTCTACAACCGTGTCGCCGTGCCGATCGGCATTTTCCTGCTGCTGCTCACCGGGATCGGGCCGCTGCTGGCCTGGCGGACGGGGTCACTGCGCTCGCTGCGGCGCAATCTGGTGCGTCCGCTTATCGCAGGCGCGCTTACGGCAGCAGTGCTCATCACGACAGGCGAGCGCCCGTGGGCCGATATCGGCTCGTTCTACGCCTTCTCCGTGTGGGTCATGTCCATGTTCGTGGTTACGGCGATCGTGTCGGAGTTTCTGCGCGGGGCGCAGGTCATCCGCAGGCAGACCGGGCGCGGTCTGCTTCGCTCGTCGCTGCTGCTGACCCAGCGCAATACCCGCCGCTACGGCGGCTACATCATCCATTTCGGCGTCGCCATCATCTTTATCGGCTTTGCCGGCTCGGCGTTCAACCAGAGCCAGGAGAAGGAGATGGGCTTCCACGACCGGATGCAGGTCGGCCCGTACACCCTGGTCGCCGAGAGCTTTACCCAGGACTCGAACCCGAACTACGACTCCGAGTACGCGCTGCTCGATGTCTACTCGCACGGCAAGCTGGTCACGACGCTCACCCCGTCGAAACGCTTCTACCAGGCCAGCCAGCAGACAGAGACCATCGTCGCCAACCACTCGACGCTCGCCTGGGACCTGTACACCGTGTACGCAGGCAAGAACCCGGACAGCGGTCAGCCCATCATTAAGGTGTTTCTCAACCCGCTGGTGGCCTGGATCTGGATTGGCGTCCTGCTGGTGATTGCCGGGACGGCGGTTGCGCTCGCGCCCAGCCGCGTGGGTTCGCTCGCCGCCGAGCCGAAGCGACTGCACGGCGACCGCACCCTGGTCGCAGCCGGAGGTGGCGACTGATGCGCCCTCGTCAGACCATCCTGAGCTTTGCGCTCGCCGTAGGCGTGGCACTGACCGGCATAGGCGCCAACGACATCGCAGGCCGCTACAACATGCTAAGCCACCAGATGATGTGTACCTGCGGCTGCGCGCAGCTGCTGGGGGAGTGCAACCACGTCGGCTGCCCCAACTCGCCCGGCATGCTGGCCAGCCTTCATACGGACCTGTCTGGCGGCATGAGCGATCACGCGGTCCTGGTCGATTTCGAGCAGAAATACGGCCCTACCGCGCTTGCCTCGCCCCTGCTGACGCGCTTTAACCAGGCGGCCTGGGTGGTTCCGCCGGCAGTGCTGATCTTCGGAATGCTCGCGGCACTGCTCCTGCTGCGCCGCTGGAAAGAGACGCACCAGGCCGTCCCCGCCGCGGCCCGCAAACCGCTGACCTCGCGGGAGGCCGATACGCTGGCCCGCATTCGGCGCGAAACGGGTGAGCTGTGACGACGCTGCTCGCCTGCATTGGACTGACGCTGATCGTCGCGGTGTACATCTTTTCACCGGAGAAGAAAGTCACGCAGCAACGCGGAAAAAGCCGGCTTGAGTACCTGCAGGAGCGCAAAGCGGTGCTCTACGACAACCTGCGCGACCTGAACTTCGAGCGCGCCGCCGGCAAGTACAGCGACGAGGAGTTTGCCTCGGAGCAGTCCGTGCTGGAAACCGAAGCGGCCGAAATTGTGACCGAAATGGATACCCTCCAACGCTGAACCCCGAGCATCGCGAGGGCCACGACGCTGGTTCCTCACACGTAACGAGTACACGCAACGAAGTTGCCGCCAGCCGAGCAGGCGGTTTAGCTCTGCGAAGTAGACTTAAAGCGTGAGAACGATCGTCCTTTTTGCCGCTACTCTCTTGTTTCCGCTCGCGAGCGCCTCTGCCGCGACTATCGCCGGCACTGTCACCGATCGCACCACCGGCAAGGTTTCCGGCGGCGATACGGTCGCGCTGATCGGCTTTGACAAGGGCATGCAGGTTGCCGCGGAAACAAAGACCGACGCGCATGGCCGGTACACGATCGAGGTGCCGGAGGGCCAGGCGACCGGAATGCATTTGGTCCGCGTCAGCCACCAGAAGGCCGCCTACTTTCAGCCGGTGCCCGCAGGCGCGCATACGGTGGATGTGGATGTGTACGACGTCGCGGCTGCGGTCCAGGGGGTGGGTACCGAGGCGGACGTCCTGAGCCTGCAGACCGCGCCGGGCGGTGAGCTCCGCGTGACGGAAGACTTCTTCGTCCGCAACACCTCGCAGCCGGCGCTAACCCAGCTGAGCGACCATGCGTACGAGTTTTTTCTGCCGGAGGGCGCGCGTGTGCAGGGCACTGCGGCCATGGGCCCGGGCGGTATGCCGGTTGAATCGGCCCCGGTGCCGCTGCCCGGCAAGGGCCACTATGCTTTTGTGTTTCCGGTACGGCCCGGCGAAACCCGCTTCCAGGTGAGCTACACCCTGCCGTACGACGGCAAAACCATGGGCTGGACCCAGCGGGAGGCTCTGCCGACCGAGAACCTGGTCGTGCTGCTGCCGAAGAGCATGCGTTTTACCCCTACGGGCACCGAATGGCAGCCGGTGCCCGCGAACCCGGACGCGCAGACGTACGTCCGCAAGGGCGTGCCCGAGGAGACGCCCGTGGCCTTCGGGATTGCGGGCGAGGGGCAGTTGCCGCGCGAGGCTCAGGCTTCCGGAGGCAACAACTCGGGTGTCGCGACCAGCGGCAGCATGGCCGCCGACACGCGGCCCGGCGGTGGGCTGGGGCCGCCGGTCGACACGCCGGACCCCATCCATCAATACAAACCCTGGCTGCTGGGTGGCCTGGGTGTGCTGCTGCTGGCCGGGGCGATTTGGCTGATGCGGAGCAGCCCGGCGCCCACTTCTGCCGACGCGCCGCAACCCGGAAATCGACGCCTGCAGCCTGCCCTGGAGCAGGCGCTGCTGGCGCTTGAGCGGGAGCACGCCCTTGGGTTTGTGCCGGCCGCGGAGTACGAGGAAAGCCGTCGGGCGCTGCAGGGCGCGCTGCACCGGGCGCTGGCGCGGGAGGCCTCGATCACAGCCGACGGAGAGGCCGGCAAGAGTGCCTAACCAGATTTCGTTGCATTGAGGAATCACCTGCATTAGCTTGACGACATGAGTATCCGCAAACCCCGGGGAACCAGATGAACAATACACAGCTCTTCGTCGCGGTTGGCGTCCCTTTTTTCACGTTGCTGCTGGTGTACATTGCTTCGACCATTTCAAATCGCAGCACGGTCAATGACCTGCGAGCGGAAATGCGTTCCGGCTTCTACGGAATCAATAGCCGACTGGACCGCTACGAGGCAAAGCTGGATCGCCTGGCAGAGGAAGTTTATAAGCTGCACGAGGGTCGCATATCCAAGCTGGAAGAGCGCCTTCTGAGCCGCGCAGTTTAGAGCATTTTCACTCTTGGCGTAGAGGCCCGAATACTCACTCCAGTAGCTTTTCCCGACGGAAAAGCCACCCGCACATCTGCTGGCCCCTCTATATGTGGAGTGAAGATGCCCTAACTCCAGAAGCAGGAAGGTGTGCAGGTCTTGGATAGCGCCGCGTTCAAGCCAAGGTGCTGCGATGCATACCCTGCCTAAAAAGGTTGGGTGACTGCTTGCTCCTTACCCCACACGCACTTAGAATGAGGATGCTTTGCCGCGCGCGTCGCACGGCCTGCAGGAGCACCTCCGTCATGGCAGAATCACCTCTTTCCCTCAAGTCTTCCCGTACATTTTCCACACGTCTCCGCTTTGCAGCCTCGGCCGCTTTGACCGTCGCGCTTGCCGGCGGGGTTTCCCTGGCCCAGCAGGCGACCCAGCCTTCCGGCACGACGGATGCGCCGGCAGGCTCTGCTGCCGCGCAGGCTGTGCCCGTCAAGGATGACGGCAGCATGGCCGCGGCGCAGGCGAATGCCGCCGCGGCGCAGGCGCTGCTGAACGTGGAAAAGGCCGACAGCGATCCCGGGGGAAAGAACGACCCGAACAGTCCCCTGAACCGCAAGCTCTCCGATAAGGAGCGCCGCAACCAGCAAAAGGAGCTGGGACAGGAGCTGAAGGGGCCGTACAAGAAGTGGGCCAACGAGGATGTGCGCTGGATCATTACCGACCAGGAAATGAAGGCGTTCAAGTCGCTCTCAAACGATGAGGAGCGCGACGCCTTCATCGAGCAGTTCTGGCAGCGCCGCAACCCCGATCCCGAGTCGCCCGAGAACACCTTCCGCGACGAGAACTACCGCCGTATCGCGTACTCAAACGAGCACTTTGCCGCGGGCAAGCCCGGCTGGATGACTGATCGCGGTCATATGTACATCGCCTACGGCAAGCCGGATTCCATCGATTCGCACCCCTCCGGCGGCAACTACGACCGGCCGATGGAAGAAGGCGGCGGCTCGACGTCGACTTTCCCGTTCGAGGTCTGGCACTACCGCTACCTCGAAGGCATCGGCGATAACGTCGACATCGAGTTTGTGGACACCTGCATGTGCGGCGACTACCACATGACCATCGATCGCTCAGAGAAGGACGCGCTGCTGCACGTGCCGGGCGCGGGCGCGACCATGTACGAGCAGATGGGCATGGCCAAGCAGGCGGACCGCTTCAAGGGTGGACTCGAGAACCTGGGCACGGGCCCGATGAGCGGCATGCAGCAGTCGAAGGAGTTTGACCGGTTGGAGCGCTATGCCAAGCTGCAGGCGCCGCCGATCATCAAGTTCCAGGACCTGAAGCTTGAAGAGTTCCTCTCGACCCACAAGGTGCTGAACGGCCCGTTCTTCCCCTTTGACGTGCGGACCGATTACGTCAAGGTCACGGATGACACGGTGCTGATGCCGATTACGCTGCAGATCAAGAACCGCAACATCACCTTTGTCACCAAAGACGGCGTTTCCAAGGGCGAGGTCCACATCATCGGCCGTGTCTCGACCATCACCGACAAGGTCGTGCAGAGCTTTGAGGATACCGTCGAGGTTGAGGAGCCGAGCGAGCTGCTGCCAAAGCTGCTCGACAATTCGCAGCTCTACTGGAAGGCGCTGCCGCTGCGACCGGGCCGGTATCGTGTTGACATCGCCATCAAGGACGTCAACAACCCGGACCACATCGGTACCTGGGCGCAGGGCGTCATGGTGCCGCGTTACGACGATGACCGCCTGAGCTCGTCGTCGCTGATCCTGGCGGCGAAGATGGAGAAGGTGCCGTCGAAGGAGATCGGCGCGGGCAACTTCATCATCGGCAACACCAAGCTGCTGCCGTCGGTGACTGCGAACCAGACCATGCCGGCCATCTTCCACCAGAACCAGAACCTGAACTTCTGGATGCAGGTCTATAACCTCGGCATCAACCAGGACAGCAAGAAGAACGGCGCCACCATCGACTACCAGATCACCAACCTGGCCGACGGCAAGTCAATCTTCAACACGCAGGAGAACTCCTCTACGCTGGGCGCGAGCTCAGACCAGATTACCCTGGCAAAAACCGTGCCGCTTACCTCGATCCCGCCGGGCAAGTACAGCGTGAAGGTCAGCGTCAACGACGGCGTCTCGAAGCAGGAAATCGCACAGACCGCGCCGTTTACGGTGGAATAGAAGCAAACGAGCAGGCATGCGTGATTCCGGTGCGGCATGCCTGCTTATTTTGCGCTACACTTCGGTCACATCGTACGGTTTCGACCGCGTGGGGCACGGAGCACACGGCGAAGAAACGGCAATCGGCCTGTAGAGCTGAAGCCGGGCTCATGACTCAGGGGAGCAGGACGCAGAGAAACGGGACCCAGATACTCCGAGTGACTTACAGGATTTCCACATTCGTCGGCTTCGCCGCCGCGTTCGTTGCCGGCACACTCGCCTCATCACCCACTGCCCCGGCGCAGAGACCTTCCGCGCGTGTTTCCGAGTCAGGCGTGTTCAACGCGGCGCTCCGCTCCGGTGTTTCGGGCGTGGTCCGCGATCGGTCCGGCCGGCCGCAGATCGGCGCGCTGGTCGAACTGCTGAACACCAACTACGGCGTCATCGCCCAGACATTTACAGACGATCATGGCCGCTACGCCCTGCCCAGGGTGGGTGCGGGCGTGTACCAGGTCAAGGTCAGCAACTCGTTCTTCCTGCCCACGGTTCGCCCCGACCTGCGCCTGCTCGCGAACACGCGGGTGGTCGTCAACCTGACGCTCAGCACCCTGTACCAGGCGCTGCAATGGCTGCCGGCTGAGCCGCGCAACCGCAGCACGGGCTCCGACGACTGGGACTGGACGCTGCGGCTTTCCACCAACCGACCTCTGCTGCGGATGCTGGACACTGCATCCGCTCAAGCTGCATCTGCTCAGAACAGCGCGGGCGAAAACGGCCCGGTACTCATCCAGCGCGGCAGTCGCGAGCGCGGCAACGGTTCGCCCGTGCGCGAGGTGATAATCCACAGCGGCTTCTCGAGCTTTGGTGAAGGCGGCTTGGCGCAGCAGGTCGCCT
Source organism: Acidobacteriaceae bacterium (assembly GCA_965276625.1). Taxonomy (GTDB): domain Bacteria; phylum Acidobacteriota; class Terriglobia; order Terriglobales; family Acidobacteriaceae; genus EB88. The sequence goes on along the minus strand of CBDIBB010000001.1, from coordinate 236,393 downwards.
GGGGCCTCGGCGACAACGAAAGTCGCGCGCTCCTGCTGCAGGCACAGTCCGCCCTCGACGCCGGCGGCGCTGTCGGCCGGCTCTCGACCTCCGCGGCCTATCGCCGGCAGCTTTCACCGGACCGCTCCTTGACGACCATCGCCACGTTCTCCGACCGTCCCATGATCCATTCCGGGAGCGGGGACGGCCTGGTGACCATGCGCGTGCGCTCGGCCAGCACCGTGCAGTTCGGCGACCTGGGTGAGCTGAGCGCCGGCACTGAGCTTGCAGCCGCGAGCCTCGGTAACGGAACATCGACCCTCGGGACGCATCCGTTCGCAAGCGTGCTGGTCCACGCGGGCGAGTCCACCGTAACCTACCGCATCGCCTCCGCGACAACCATGACCGATGCCAACCGAATGGAGTCCGAGTCCGCCGAAGATGCCCCGGCACTCTCCAGGGTCGATGGCGAGCTGCAGATGGAGCAGGGCCTGCATCAGGAACTCGACATCAGCCGGCATGTGGGCAGCTGGACCGGCGAGCTGAGCGTTTTCCACGATTCGCTGGCACACCCGGTAGTGCAGGGACTGGTCTCCGGCGATGAGGCCGCGATCGACACCGGCAACGTTTTGTACGACCCCGGTACCGGCACGATCGCCATTTCAGGGCAGGGCTACAGCGGCGGAGGTGTGCTGGCTATGCTGCGCGACCAGCTCAGCCCCGACACCTGGCTCTCCTTCCGCTACGCGATGGGCGAGGCCGCGACCATGCAGACCCTCGGCGCTGTCGAGCAGTCGCTGCCCTCGTTCGCTACGGAGCAGACATCGATGCTCGCCGCGGCCGCGGAAACCCGTCTGCCGGGCACAGGGACCGTCGTCCGCGGCAGCTATCGCTGGCAGCCCGTCAGCACCCTGTCCACCGTCGCACCCTTCGCGGATGGAGTGCCGGAAGCCTACCTGGGCCTGTATCTGCGCCAGCCTCTGCACCTTGAGCGTCTCGGCGCGGGCAAGGTTGAGGCTATCCTCGACGTGCGGAATCTCCTGGCCCAGGGCTACCGGCCGTTCCTCTCGCAGGACGGCACCACCGTTTACTTTGCCCAGGCGCAGCGCTGCATCGCCGCCGGCGTGAAGTTTTCATTCTGAAGAATCAGAGCCGGTCAGGTATTCCTGTTAGCAAGCCCGCGCCAGCGTGGCCAAGCCTTTACCACTCGCTATAAAGCCGTCCGTCGCTCGCCGTCTGGCCCGACCCGCTATGCACGTTTGAGATTCCGCCCGAGGTCTGGTCCACGCTCTCGACCGAGTCATCCGTGTCGGTCACCCAGGTATCGCTGCTCTGGGTCAGCGGGTCCTTCGGGATTTCATGCAGGTAGCCGGACTGCACCAGGTCGTCCAGCGACTGCGGCGCCTTCTCTTTGTCCATGGTGAACGAGTCGATCGCCTCCCGCATCACGTGGAGATCCTCTCGCAGCACCGCCTCGTGGGCATTTTTCATCGAGGTGACGTAGCTGGGGATGGCGATGGCCGCGAGAATCCCGATGATCAGCATGACGATCATCAGCTCGACCAGCGTAAAGCCGCCCTCGCCTGCCCGCCGTATCCGTGCCCTGCTTTGCTTCACCATGTCGAGTACTTCGTTCCGTCGAGGGCCGTGCCCTGGGACTTTGTGTAGACGTCGAACAGGTTCTGGCCGCCGAAGGAGGTGCTGTCAACATCATCCTGCATCGAGCGCTCGCCCCAGTCGTCGCTGTTGGTCATGGGGTCTGTCGGAATGTGCCGCAGAAACTTCACCTTCTTGCCCTGCACATCCACGCCCTCGACAAGGGTCTTGAGGTCGGGGGGATAGTTGAAGCTGTCGACCTTGGTCTGGAACGCCGAGCGGTCGGCTGCGTCCTTGTAGCGATCGATCGCCGCGCGCATGGTCCACAGGTCGTAGCGCAGCTCCCGCTCCTTTTCGCGCTTCTTTTCAAAGCGCGTGATCGGGATAGCCGCGGAAGCCAGGATCGACAGGATCGCGCACGTCACGATCAGTTCGACCAGGGTAACGCCGGCTTCCCTGCCTGCGCGTCCGGCACGCCTCTTGCCAAAACGGATTGGCCACGGAACCCTCACCGGATATGTACAACCCCCTGGGAACCGGTCGCGGGCATGGATTGCTGCTTGCTGTCGCGAACCACCGGACGGGTGATCGCGATGGAAGCATTGCCGGCAGCCTTGGCCTGAAAAGTGAGCGTGCACAGTGTGCCCGAACCCGAGATACCAGCCACACCCGGCGGCCGGGAGGTGGAGATAGCCACGTTGCCGGCACCGTCATCGCGGTGCACCAGGGCCACTGCCTGGCCGTCGCGCTGCAGCATATCGCCGACATCCACGTTGACAAGCTGCAGCTTCGTCTGGTCGTACTGCACCTGCATCGGGACCGAGTACACGTCGCGTCCGCCGCTTAGCATGACCTGCTCCTGGAAAGTGCTGCCGACAGACTGCATGGCGCTCGCGGGGGTAAGCACCAGGGAGACAGGCGCGGAGCCCGCGGCGGTGGCGGCGGATTGCATGCTCGCGATCGCGGACTGCGCCGCGTTCGCTGCGCCGCCCTGGGCAGTCTGCAGCGACTGCGGCGAAACTACCTGGCCCGGAATGGCGCCGGCCATTTGCGTCGGGTTCGATGTGCCCGGCGTTTCCGGCCGGGCCGCACCCAGGTTGGGAATGCCGCTTGTCTGCTTGCCACTCGTCGCGGAGGAGTCACCCTGCATCGCGGCCGCATCTTCTTCCGCACCCTCCGCGTTGACGCGGCGAAGCTGAATGTCGTTGGTCGTGCCGGTATCGATCTGGCGCAGGTTGAGCGGCGAAATCTCCGAGGCGCGCACGACATGCGGAATAAGCAGGAAGATGATCTCATCGTCCTGCTTCGTCCGGTCCCGGGTTCCAAAGACGTACTTCAGCAGCGGCAGCTCGCTGAGACCCGGGGTGCCGTTCACGTTCTGGCTATCCTGGCGCATCAGGTAGCCGCCCAGAACCGTCGCTTCGCCTTCGCGTACCCGAATCGTCCCCTCGGTTTTACGCTGGGTGATGATCGGCTCATTGATACCTCCCAGGTTCTCTACCCCATTCTGGGACGATACCTCGATCTTGAGCTTCATCGAGATGTCGCGGTCGTAGTGGACGGTCGGCTTCATGTCAATGTTGACGCCGATGTCCAAATACTGGAACTGCGTATTGACGAGCGAAGAGGTGATCGCGGTTGCGACCCCGGCCTGGTAGGAGCCGGTCGCCACCGGCAGCCGTTCGCCGATGTTGGCCGTCGCTTCCTGCCCGTCGGTCGCGCGCAGCCGCGGGTTCTGCAGAATCTTCGTGCTCGTATCGCTCAACAGCAGGTTCACCGCGGCCGAACCGATGTTTACCGCGAAATTGTTCGAATTGAGATGGGCGACATTATTGAGCGTCAGGCTGCTGGTGGTCGTAGGCTGGGTTGTGCCGGAGGTGGTCGGCGTCGTCGTCGCGGTGCTCGCGTTTGAGGGCTGAAAGTTGATGCTGCCGGTCTGCGGCAGCTGGATGCCGATCGTCCGCTCCAGGGTACGGCTGACTTCGAGTACGGCGATATCGACGACGACTTCAGGCCGCGCCTTGTCGAGATCGTTGACCAGCTTGCTCGCCAACAGCAGCTCATCAGGGGTGCCGCGCATGATGATGGCGTTCTGGCTCGGAACCGCGTACAGCTTGGCGCCGGAGGCAAAGACACTGCGCAGGGCGGTCTGGATGTCGTTCAGATCGTTGGTCTGCGAGACGTTCGTCAGGAAGAAGGTCTGGACCGCTTCCTCGTCCAGTTCTGTCCGCTTGCCGCGCGTGTTCTGGGCGACAAAGATCGTATTCCCGGTGACCGGCTTCCAGAACGTGCCGGAAACCGTCCCCAGGATCCGCAGCGCGTCATACACGTTGACATTGGCGAGGTCGAGCTGCAGGCGGGCCGAGTGGTAGTCCGGGTCGAATAGGACGTTGATCCCGGCCAGCTTGCCGATGGTCTGGTACAGGACCTTGGTGTCGTCGGTCGCGTGGATCGTCAGGGGCTCATTCGAGGTGGGCTTGAGCTGCGGCGGCGCTCCCAGGTCGAGCAGCGCCTTGCGCTCGCCGGGCGCCATCGCCGTCTCGGGAACCGGGGCCTTTGCCTCGCCATCCATCTTTTCGCGGGTGACCCGGATATCCTGGTTGCCGAGCTCGTTGCTCGGGTCGATCTCGAGCGCCCGCAGAAACTCCGTCAGCGCCCCGGTGTAGTCGCCCTGGTCGCGCAGGTGTTCGCCATGCTTGATGTGGGCGGAGGAGGCATCCAGCTTGAGTCGGTCGTAGGAGATTTTGTACTTCTCCTCGGTCGGCTTTTTCTGGAAAGCCTTGGCGTAGTCCTCGTACGCGGCTTCCACGTCGTCCCGCGCCTCGGCGTCGCGGCCCTGGCTGTACAGTTTACCGGCGGACTGGGCGTAGACCTGTCGCGTGGAGGCGACAAGGCAAAAGGCTGCGAGGCTGAGAGGGAGACCCCAATAGGTCAGGCGGTTCATGCAACTCCAGGAAGATAATAGGCCGCGTGCTGCTCGAAGGGGATGGCAGCGAGTCCCGTAATGCGCGCACATTCGATAGACGATTGCTGGCAAAGTATAGCACCGTGGATTCCGAGGAAAAGTTGCCTGCGACGCGTGAAAACTTCCGATCATCTATCTTTAGTCATGGCCCGGCAATCCACATATCAGACGCAGGCAGGGCAAAAGGACGCTCCCGTGGTAAAAGCGGCGCCCCGCGACCCGGTCGCGGCAGGCGAGCGCGACGCGGCGCAGAACCGCGCGGCCAGCCACAACTACTTCCTGCTCGACAGGTTCGAAGCAGGCGTCGCCCTGCGCGGCTCCGAGGTCAAGAGCATCCGCGAAGGCAAAGCCAACCTGAAGGACAGCTACGGGCTGGTGAAGGACGGCGAGGCCTGGCTGCTGAACGCGCATATCGGTGCCTACTCGCACACCGGTTTCGACAGCCACGATGCCGTGCGTACCCGCAAACTGCTGCTGCACTCCGGCGAGATCCGCAAGCTGATCGACCAAACCCAGGCCAAAGGCTTCACTATTATCCCCACCCGGCTCTACTTCCGGCGCGGCCGGGTAAAGTGCGAGCTGGCCGTGGCCCGAGGCAAGCAGGACTGGGACAAGCGCGCCACCGAGAAAAAGCGCGAAGCTGACAAGGAAGCACGGACGGCTGTGGCGGAAAGTAAGGGCAGGTAAGACCGCCTACGCTGGGGCATAGCCCTATACGGCTGGCGGCCGCTTCGTGGCGTGTACTCGTGATGCTTGCGCTGCCAGCATTTGTGACCCTCGCGATGCTCGGGGACGCAAATCCCGACCAGCGGGAGGGCCTCAGCAGCCGGCACCTGCACATCAACAAAGACACGCCCTGAAAGGGCCGCTAGCCGCGTAGGCGGTCTTCGCGCAGTAAGGATGCATCCTTAATAGTGTGAAAACCGAACTTCGCTACGCGCTTGCCGCTCAGACGGCTACCGAGCTTCTTGTCCTGTTCACTGTGGACCAGAGCAGCAACACTGCCCCTGACGCGCCGCCCGCGGTGTTTCCGCTGACCGAGTCGCAGGTTGTGCATGAGTCGATCGGCGAGCTGCTGACGGGCGGCGAGTTCAAGTCAGCCGCCAATGAAACGTTGCTGGTCCACAACCCGAAGAACTTCGCGGCAAAGCGCCTGCTGCTCGTCGGCCTGGGCAAGGCCGCGGCGGAGCATACCGCAACCGGGCCGAACCTCAAAAGCCTGCGTAAGGCCGCCGGAACCGCTGCCCGCTACGCGAAACAGCGCGGCCTGCGCGATATCGCCGTGGCGCTGCCGCAAACGCTGGTCGAGTCGACTGATGCCCAGGCTGCTCGCGCGATTGCCGAGGGGGTGATCGTCGCCGACTTCGACCCGGACACCTACCGCTCCGACCGTAAGGACCAGAGCCTGGCAGGGCTGACCGTGATTGCCTCCGAGCGCGTCGACCAGACAGCGACCACGGCAGGCTTCCGGGAGGGCGTGGTCATCGGCGAGGCGCAGAACTTCGCCCGGTCGCTGGTGAACGAGCCCGGCAACGTGCTGACCCCGACCGTGCTGGGCGAGCGGGCGGCCGCGATGTGCAAGGCGCAGGGGCTCGCGTGCGAGGTCTTTTCAACCGCAAAGCTCAGGGAACTGAAGATGGGTGCGTTTCTCGGCGTGACCCAGGGCTCGGACGAGCCGCCTGCGCTGATCGTCATCCGGTATGAGCCGGAAGGCGCGCCTGCGGACGTCACGCTGGGGCTGGTCGGCAAGGCCATCACCTTCGATACGGGCGGCATCTCTATCAAACCTGCGGACGGCATGGAGAAGATGAAGTACGACATGGCCGGCGGCGCGGCGATGCTGGGCGCCATGCAGGCCATCGCGCAGCTTAAGCCGAAGGTGCGGGTGATCAGCGTGATCTGCTCGGCGGAGAACATGCCCTCGGGCCGGGCCTACCGCCCGGGCGACGTGCTGACCGCGATGAGCGGCAAGACGATCGAGGTGATCAACACCGATGCCGAGGGTCGTTTGGTGCTGGCGGACGGGCTGCACTATGCGAAACAGCTCGGCGCGACCCACCTGATTGATGCCGCGACGCTTACGGGGGCGGTAGCCGTGGCGCTGGGGCAGCACAATGCCGGGGTCTTTACCAACGATGACGCGACCCTTGAAAAGTTTACCCGGGGGCTCAAGACCAGCGGCGAAGCCTTCTGGCACCTACCCGTAACCGAGGAGTACCGCGAGCAGATTCGCTCGCATATCGCCGACCTGATGAACACCGGCGGCCGCTATGGCGGCGCGAGTACCGCGGCGGCGTTCCTGAAGGAGTTCGCCGGCGACACACCCTGGCTGCACCTCGATATCGCCGGTCTCGCATGGCTCGACGACGCGAAACCATGGACAGCCAAGGGCCCGAGCGGCATCGGCGTACGGAGTATCGTCGAATGGGCGCGGCAGTTCGCTTAGGCTTTCCGGACGTAAAAAGGGGCGCTCCATTTGCGAGGCGCGCCCCTTCTGCTGAGGCAAAACTAGCGGGTCAGCGCGACCTCGCCTACGAGGGCTTCCGTTAATTTTTGATTGAACGCAGGAAGATCATCCGGCTTGCGGCTCGTGGTGAGGTTGCCGTCCACCACGACCTCCTGGTCGACCCAGTTGGCGCCGGCATTTTTCAAGTCGGTCTTGAGCGAGGGCCACGAAGTCATCTTGCGACCGCTGACCACTCCGGCCTCGATCAGTGTCCAGCCCGCGTGGCAGATGGCGCCCACCGGCTTGCCGCTCTCGATAAACTCCTTCGCAAACGCGACCGCTCCAGCGTCGAGCCGCAGCTTGTCCGGGTTTTGCACGCCGCCGGGCAGCACCAGCATGTCGTAATCACTGACTTTGGCCTCGCTCACGACCTTGTCGACGGCGACCGAGTCTCCCCACTCCGTGAACTTCCAGCCTTTGATCTGCCCCGGCTTTAGCGAGATGACATGCGTCACCGCGCCGGCCTGCTCGAGCGCCTTTTTCGGTTCGGTCAGCTCTACCTGCTCAAATCCCTCAGTCGCCAGAATCGCAACTTTCTTACCCTTCAGATCGTTTGCCATTGTGTTTCGTCTCCTGCCTGTTATGACGAGGTGCATCCCCAGGGGTGTTGCCACGGCGCGCGCGTCCCGTGTTCGTGGCGTTAGTGCATTTTCACTCCACACGTAGAGGAGCCGGCAAATGTGGGCGTGGCTTTTCCGTTGGGAAAAGCCACTGGAGCGAGAATTCGGGCCTCTTTACCAAGAGTGAAAATGCACTAGTCTCATACAGGAGGGCAATGGCATGGCGATCTCCGGCGAACCATCCGGCCAGGGCTGGCTCCAGCTTGGCGAACTCGGCACGGCGTTTCTGCTCTCCGCCATCATCGGGCTTGAGCGCGAGTGGCGCCGCAAGAGTGCGGGGCTGCGTACCTACACGGTCGTCGGCATGTCCTCGGCGCTGTTTCTGCTTGTGTCCAAGTACGGCTTTACCGACGTGCTGCACGCCGGCACGGTCGTGCTTGACCCCTCGCGTATCGCCGCTCAGATCGTCTCAGGCATCGGTTTCATCGGGGCAGGAATTATTTTCGTCCGCGGCGACACGGTCCGCGGGCTCACGACCGCGGCCAGCGTCTGGCTTACCGCGGCCGTGGGCATGGCCTGCGGCGCGGGGCAGCCGCTGCTCGCAGTGGCTGCCACGGTGGCGCACTTCGTCGTCATCCTGATCTTCCCGGCACTTTTGCACCGTCTGCCCAAACGCATCGCGCCCCGCGAGCAGCAGCGCGCACCCTTGCCTGAAGGCGAATAAACCGTCCTCACATCACGGCGGGCGCCTCAATCCCCAGCACACCCAACGAACGCACCAGTGTCTGTTCTGTAACAGCGGCGGTGGCAAGCAGCAGGGTGCGCCGGGCGGGGTCTTCTTCTGTCAGGATGTGGTGCTTGCGGTAGAACGCTGAGAACTCCTGCGCGAGCTGGAAGCAGTGGCGCGCCAGGTGAGCGGGTTCGGCGGTTTCGCGACACTGCTCCAGCACCAGGCCGGTTTTGGCGCAGCGCAGCCAAACCTGCCAGATGCTTTCGCCTGCTTCGCTCTCAAGATAGGCGCGAAGATCAAGAGAGGCAGCCTCGGCCAGCGCTTCCGCCGGCGTCGTGCCCGCCTTGCGAAAGATCGAGCGCGTGCGCACGACGGCATATTGCAGATACGGCCCGGTCTCGCCTTCAAAGGATAGCGCATCCTTGAAGTCGAACGCGATCACCGTGTTCCGTGTGAACTTCAGCATGAAGTAGCGCAGCGCGCCCACCGCGATCTGGTGCGCGGTCTGCTCGCTCTCAGCCGCGCCCAGCTCCGGGTTGCGCTCCGCAACTTCCCGGCGCGTCGCTTCGAGCAGACGGTCGATCAGGTCGTCTGCCTTGACGCCGAAACCTTTGCGGCCCGAGACCTCGATATACGCGCGCCCGCGGTCTTCATCTGACACCTCATAGCCCAACTCAAGCGCGCAGCGCGGTGTCAGCGCGACCATCTCGTACGAGAAATGCGTGTAGCGCGCAGCCTGTTCGGTGTAGCCCATGCCGCGCAGCGCCTCGATCACATTGGCCTGCGGATCGCTCTGGCGCGCGTCGATCACGTTGTAAATCGCGTCCGCCCCGCCGAAATGCGGGTGCTCGCGCTCGCCGTGTTCTGTGGTGATCCAGCAGGTTTTGTCCGGATAGTTGAAGAACGGCTTATAGCCGAAGTCGCGGCCAAGCAGTCCGAACTTCCACAGGTGGTACGCAATGTCCTTGCCGACGTAAGTGACGGTGCCGTTCGACCGCACGATGACTTTTGCGTCCTCGTCAGGTCCATCCGCTTCGTCCGGCGAAGCAGCTGCTCCGCCGGAGGCAGCTCGGCGCATGATCCAGCAGCCTTTATTCTTGCCTTCGGTTTCGAGCCGCAGCACGCCTTTCTCTTTTAGCTGTGCGAAGGCAGCGTCCCAGAAATGCAGGTGCAGGATCTCGCTCTCGCGCGGCAGCAGGTCATAGCGAATGCCGAGCCGCTCCATGGTTTCCAGGTGCCGCCGGACAATAGCGGTCGCGACCCGCTCGGCGATCGCGGCAGTTTCGTTGCCGCCCGCCTCCAGGCGGTGCAGCGTGTCGAGCCGCAACTGCTTGCGCGCCACATTCTCCTCCGGGCCGCCTGCGCTGTACCACTGCGACGTACGCGCATACAGGTCCCAGCAGGCGTAGTCAATGCGCTCGGTCAGGCTGTCCATCCAGGCCTCGACCTCCGGGAGCTTGAGCCCCAGCAGGTGCTCCAGCCCAACAACGATATCCGCCACCTGCACGCCGGTGTTGTCGATATAGTTCTGCACGGAGACGCGGTCGCCGGTCGCGCGCAGCAGCCGTACGAACGTGTCGCCAAGAATCGCGTTGCGCAGGTGGCCGACGTGCGCCGCCTTGTTCGGATTGATGCTGGTGTGCTCGACCAGCGCGTGCTGCGGGGCGCGCGTTGTCTCTTCCGTCGCACCACTCGCTAGCAGCTGCACCGCAGCCGCGCGGTCGAGCCGCGCATTGATATACCCTGCGCCCGCGACCTCAAACGACGCGAAACCTTCAACCGTGCCGAGCGCCGCGACAATCTCTTCCGCGATTTTGCGCGGCGCCTTCCGCAGGGACTTCGCTAGCTGCAACGCCACCGGCAGCGCATACTCGCCGAAACGGATCTCGGGGGGCTGCTCGATGGCGAACGTCGCGTGGTCGATCTCGTAAAGCGTCCGCAGCGTCGCGCGCATGTGCGCGGCGAGCCGTTTCTGGCCGGTTAAATACACAGTGAATTCCCTGCTTTCAAGGCGAGTTTAGCAGCCGGTAAACTGCCTGCGGTCACTTCGTGACGCGTACTCGTTTCCCTGATGAGTATGAGCGCTGTGGTCCTCGCGTTGCTCGGGGCTCACCAGGAGTAGAGATGTTTTAAGATAAGCGTGTACGCCACAAACCATGCCCGAGCCCAGCACACCCTTCTACATCACGACGCCGATCTACTACGTCAATGCGCGTCCGCACATCGGGCACACCTACACCACTGTCGTGACGGATGCTATAGCGCGCCGCCGCCGGGCGCTCGGGCAGGATGTCTGGTTCCTGACCGGGACCGACGAGCATGGGCAAAAGATCGAGCGCTCCGCCGAAAAAGCACAGACCGACCCGCAGCAGTTTACCGACGAGGTTTCCGCCGAGTTCCGCAGCCTGTGGGACCGCATGGGCCTGTCGTACGACGACTACATCCGCACCACCGACGAGCGCCACAAGCGCGGCGTCCGCAAGCTGTGGAACGTGCTGAAAGAGCGCGGCTTCCTGTACAAGGGCACCTACACCGGCCAGTACTGCGTGTGGGACGAGCTCTACGTTGAAGCCGGCCCCGGCGCGCCATGCCCCGACTGTGGCCGCACGACCGAAACCGTAAGCGAAGAGAACTACTTCTTCAAACTGTCAGCCTTCGAGAACAAGCTGCTGGAGCTCTACGCCGAGCAGCCCGGGTTCATCCAGCCGGAAGCGCGCCGCAATGAGGTGCTGGCCTTTGTGCGCGGCGGCCTGCGCGACCTGTCCGTCTCGCGCACCAGCTTCAAATGGGGCATCCCGGTGCCGGGCGACGAGTCGCACGTCATCTATGTGTGGCTCGATGCGCTCGCGAACTACATCACCGCGCTTGGCTACGGGAGCGATGACGAAACGCTCTTCCGGAAGTTCTGGCCCGCGCAGCTGCACATCATCGGCAAGGAGATTTCGCGCTTCCACTGCGTCTACTGGCCTGCGTTTCTGCTCGCCGCGGGGCTGCCGCTGCCGAAGGCGGTGGTAGCGCATGGCTGGCTGCTGTTCGAGCAGTCGAAAATGTCGAAGTCGCGCGGGAATATCGTGCGCGCCGAGACGATCCTTGAGGTGCTCGGCGCTGATGCCCTGCGGTATTTTCTGCTGAGGGAGATCGTCTTCGGGCAGGATGGCAGCTTCTCGTTCGACGCCCTGGTGCAGCGCTACAACGCGGACCTTGCGAACGGTTACGGGAACTTGGTGAGCCGGACGCTGGCGATGATTGAGAAATATTTCGATGGCGTGGTGCCTTCGGCACCGCTGGAGGCCGGTCTCGCAGACAACGCCGAGCAAGCGATCGAGAGTTACACGCAGCGCTTCGACGCGCTTGATTTCTCCCGCGCGCTTGAAAGCGTTTGGGCGCTGATCGCGCAGGTCGATGGCTACATCTCAGAAAGCGCTCCGTGGAAGCTGGCTAAATCCGAGGATGACCGTCCGGCACTAGCGACCGTCCTCGCCAGCTGCGCCGAGGCCATCCGCATCATCACGGCACTCGTTTACCCGGTCATGCCGGAGTCCGCCGCGAAGGTTTGGGCGCAGCTTGGCCTCGGCGACATCGCCCATGCCGATCTGAAAGAAATCACCTGGGGCGGCCTGCCGCCAGGCACACGCCTGGGCGCGCTCGCCCCCGTTTTCCCGCGCGCGGAGAAAGACGCCGCCGAAAGGATGCAAGCCATGGAACAACCCGCCCAGGACAAGACCGCTTTGCGCGATGCCGAGGAAAAGCCGAAAGCCAGCCCAACGACGCCCCAGTCCGTGCCCGCGCCGACTGACCCGGCCCTCACGCCCGCGCCGGAGCCCATGCCCCGCTCGGTCGCACCGGTACCCGTCCCGTCCGCCGCGCCGCTCAACGATCTGCCGACAGCCGCTTTCGAGCCTGGCCTCAATGCGTTTGAAGACGCCGCTCTGGTCGGCATGGTCGGGGTGCCTGCGCCCATCGAGGTCCAGACCCGCCCTGACTCCCTGCCGCAGATCACCATCGACGACTTTCTCAAGGTCGAGTTGCGGGTCGCGCAGATCGTCGTCGCCGAGCGCATCCCGAAGGCGGACAAGCTGCTGCGCCTCGAGGTCGACCTGGGCTACGAGCGCCGGCAGATCCTCGCCGGCATCGCTGAAACCTACGCGCCCGAGGCCCTGATTGGCCGCAAGGTCGTCATCGTCGCCAACCTCGCGCCACGCAAACTGCGCGGTTTCGAGTCGAACGGCATGGTCGTCGCCGCCTCGCTGGGCGAGCACGGCAAACCTTCGCTCGCCGGCTTCCTTGATGAGGTCGAGCTCGGCGCACGGCTCAAGTAGCCATAAGGAAGATGATGCTCGTCGATTCGCACGCGCACCTCGATCACGAACGCTTCGCCGGCGAAACCGACCTGCTGCTCGCCCGCGCGTGGGAAGCCGGCGTCCGCACTATCCTCTCGATCGGCATCGGCGACGGGCCTTCGACCATGGACCGCGCGCTGATGCTTGCCCGCGCGTACAAAGGCAAGCCGCTCACCCCGAGTATCTACGCATCCGCCGGCATCCACCCGCAGGAGGCAGCGCGGTGCGATACCCTCGCGCTCGCCAACCTTGACGCCCTGCTGAGCGAGCCGGAGGTGCTGGCCTGCGGCGAAATCGGCCTCGACTTCTACCACGACGACAATCCGCCCATCGAGGTGCAGCGCGAAGCCTTCCGCGCCCAGATGGAGCTCGCCCGCACCCACGCGAAGCCGATCATCATTCACTGTCGGCCCGGCGCGGCATTCGGCCCGGATGCCGATGCATGGGAGCAAACGCTAGCCATGCTCGAAGAACACTGGGCGCAGCCCAACCCGGGCGGCATCCTGCACTGCTTTTCCGGCGACCAGGCGCATGCCGACCGGGCCCTCGCGCTCGGCTTTTTGGTCTCGTTCGCCGGCAACAGCACCTACCCCGGCGCCGCTAGCCTACGCGCGATCGCTGCAAAAATCCCGTCTGACCGCCTGCTGGTTGAAACCGACTGCCCTTTCCTCGCACCCGTCCCGGAGCGCGGCAAACGCAATGAGCCGGCGCTGGTCGCGCGCACAGCCGAGGTGCTGGCCGGCGTTCGCGGCATCCTACTTGCTGAGCTTGCCGCCATCACAACCGCCAACTTTCAACGCCTTTTCCATCTGACGGACACCCATGCGCCTTCCTAAGCCTCATGAAGCGCCGGGTTTGCACACATAATAGAGACTGAACGCTCCCGCCCGGCCCGGGGAGCAGAACGGGGGAACATGGCAGCCGATAACTCTTTCGACATTGTTTCAAAAGTAGAGATCCAGGAAGTCAAGAACGCCATCGACCAGGCGACCAAGGAAGTCAACGCCCGCTTCGACCTGAAAGACTCCAAGTCGTCCATCAAGCTCGACGGCGACGAAAAGGGTCTCGAGCTGGCCTCGGCAGACAGCTACAAGCTGGAAGCGGTGACCCAGATCCTCGAACAGAAGCTGATCAAACGTGGAATCTCGGTCAAATCCATGGATTACGGCACGGTCGAGCCTGCCGCTAACTCCAGCGTCCGGCAGAAGGTGACCCTCAGGCAGGGTATCGCCATCGAAAAATCCAAGGAGATCGTCAGGATCATCAAGGACTCGAAGACCAAGGTGCAGGCCACCATCCAAGGCGATACGGTCCGCATCACCGGCAAGGACCGCGATACTCTACAGGAGACGATTGCGCTTTTGAAGAAGCAGGACCTCGGCATCGACATGCAGTTCACGAACTTCCGCACGAACTGAACCGTTTAGCGTGATACAAGCCGGTTTGCACTCCAGGGCGGGTCGCGCGCATCTGCTATTTGCAGGAGAAAATGTGGGCACAGCAGCGATAGCAACGGCCAAGGAGGTCTTCGACCTCCTGCACGACGACCTCCTGGCCATCGAGCGGGAGTTCGGGCGCGACGCCGTTTCCTCTGTGGCCGCTATCACCGAAATCGCCGAATACCTGAGGGAAAGCGGCGGCAAGCGCATTCGGCCTTCCCTGCTGCTGCTCGCCTGCCGCAGCCTCGGCTACTCCGGCTCAGGCATGCACCGTCTGGGTGCTGTTGTCGAGATGGTACACACCGCCACCCTGGTACACGACGACATCATCGACGGCGCCGAGCTGCGCCGCGGCCGCCCTTCGCCGAATACCACTTGGGGCAACTCGCGCTGCGTACTGGCCGGCGACTGGCTGTACATGCAGGCTTTCCGCGTGGCGCTGGAAGAGCGGAACTTCCGCGTTCTCGACCTGCTGATCTCGCTGACGCAGGCCATGGTCGAGGGCGAGCTGCTGCAGACCGAGAAGCTGGGCCGGGCGGTGACGGAAGCCGAGTACAACGAGCTGATCTACCGCAAGACCGCCTGCCTGTTTGAGGTCTCGATGCGCCTGGGCGCGGTGCTTTCAGGCGCTGACCCGAAGACCGAGGAGTGCCTCGCCGAGTACGGCCACGCACTCGGCCTGGCGTTCCAGGTCGTCGACGATGTGCTGGACCTGACGGCTGCCGAGGAGGTCCTGGGTAAGCCGGTGGCAAGCGATCTACGCGAAGGTAAGGCGACGCTCGCGGTGGTGCATGCGCTCGAACACGCCAGCGTTCCGGAGCAGGAAGCGATCCTGCAGGTGCTGGCTGACGGCGCATTTACGCAGGTCGGCTACATGGACGTGCTTGCCACCCTGAAACGCCACGGATCGATCGATTTTGCCATGAAAGTGGCCCAGAGACACGCCGAACGCGCCCGGCGCGCGCTCGATGAGCTGCCTGAATCCGAGTACAAACGCGCCTTGCTGTGGGTGCCGGATTTTGTGGTGAATCGCGATAAGTAGGTATTTTCAAGTACATAGAAAACCCGCTTTCTCTCGAGAAGCGGATTTTTTCTGCCCGCCCCGAAACTAGGCCGGATTCTCCTCCACGAACTTCTGGATTTTCGCGAACTCGTCTTCGCTCAACCGGAAGGTCGCGGCAGGCAGCGTTCCGTCCACCTGATCCGGCCGTCTTGCACCGACGATCGCCGCCGTTACCGCCGGGTTGTGCAGTGTCCAGGCGATCGCGACCACGCCCGGCTGCACGTCGTGCTCCCTGCCGATCTCGCCCAGCAACTCCGCGAGCTTTAGGTTGCGCGTGAGCTTCGGTTCCTTGAAGTTCGCGCTGTTCCCGCGCCAGTCGTCATCCGGCATCTTCGCGATGCGCTCGGCTGTCATCTTGCCGGTCAGCAGGCCTGACGCCATGGGCGAATAGTTGATGACGCCGATGTTGTTCTCCAGGCAGAACGGCAGGATTTCCGTCTCGACCTTCGGGTTTACCAGGGAGTACGGCGGCTGCAGCGACGCGATAGGAGCGATCTTCTGCACGCGCTTCATCTGGTCGACGGAGAAGTTCGAAACACCGATGTGCCGGACCTTTCCCTCTTCTTTCAGCTTCACCATCGTCTCCCAGCCCTCTTCGATCTGGGCTTCCGGGTCAGGCCAGTGCATCTGGTAGAGATCGATCGTATCGATGCCGAGGCGGCGCAGTGAGTCTTCGCACTCCTGCCGGACAGATTGCGCATCGAGCGCGCGGTAGATTTTGCGGTCCCCGGTGTTCCAACGCAGGGAGCATTTGGTGAAGACTAGCGGCTTACGCGCGCTTGTTTTGAGCGCCTTCGCCACCACCTCTTCCGAGTGGCCGAGACCGTAGATAGCCGCGGTATCGATCCAGTTGATGCCAAGTTCCAACGCGCGTTCGATCGCCGCGATCGAGTCCGAGTCTTCCTGGGAGCCCCAGGCAAACTCCCAGTCGCCGCCGCCGATGGCCCAGGCGCCGAAGCCGATGGGGGTAAGCTGAAGGTCAGTGTTGCCGAGTTGCCGGAGTTCGAACGTTGCAGGTGTAGTCGTTGCCATATCCTGCTGAGATGCGGCGGCCGGGCCCAGGTCGCGAAGACAGAAGGAAGGCCGCCGATGCCATGTCATGCCGGGCCGCCGAGCGGAAATTCGGCGGCCTGCTCCCACGGGCCGCCGTTGTAGTGCCACAGCAGCAGCCCCGCCGCCTGCACCTGCCAGGGGCGAAACCCGTGGGAAAGCTTGTCGTAAAGCGCTCGCGCCACGGGCGGATCGACCTTGTTCTGCACCACGATGTGCGGGCGGAACGGTTGGCGGTCCTGCGGCGTCAGCCACTCCAGCCAGCCGCGGCGAAGCCCGGCGTGCAGCCGGTCGAGCTCGTCTCCGCGCAGCGCATAGGCCACGCCGCGCCCCAGTTTTTTGAGGTCGTGTACCTCGAGCGCAAAGCTCGCCGTGGCCGCGGCCACCTCAGCCAGCTGCTTTAAAACAAGTGCAATCTGCTCGCCGGGCAGCGCGTGAAACAGAGAAACATGCGCCGGAATACGGTTGAGGCGGACCGGAAAATACCGTCGGCGCTCTGCTTCGAACCATGCCTGGGCCTGCGGCTCGAGCGCGAGCGTCACGACCAGGGGCCGGGCATGCTCAACGTTCTCAACGACACCGGCGAAGGCGGACATGACTGGATGGATGCACCTCGCGCGTGGCCGCCGGGCGCAAAACGGAACCGGGTTTGCTATAGTAACGAACTGGGGCTGTTCGCGGTCTGCGTCCCTGCTGCGCCGGTCCGTTTTAGAAATTTCCGCACTTTCCGCGCGCGCCAAAATCGTACCGCTCAAATTTCAATCGCAAGTTCAGTAGTAGATGAAAGGATTCCCGCCTGTGTTGATGATTCGTCTGGCCCGTTTCGGAGCCCGCAAGAAGCCGTTTTACCGTGTCGTTGTCATTGAGAAGGATCGCGCCCGCAATGGACGTTCGATCGAGCTGGTCGGCACCTACAATCCCCGCACCAATCCCGCCACGGTCGATTTCAAGCGAGACCGGATCGATTACTGGACCGGCAACGGGGCCCAGCTCTCAGAGCGCGTCGCCCGCCTGCTGAAGAACGCGCCTGCCCAGGCGGAAGTCACAGCGTAGGCCAGCTGCGCGGAGGCATCCGCGCAGCGCCATTCCTGTTTGAACGGCGCCATTTTCTACCCTGTTGCGCTCTCCCGGCAAGCTGGTACTATGAGCGCCAGTTATGCACACCCTTTCCATCAAAGGGCATAGCTGCAAGGCTGGAGTGGCACCCATGATTGACAACGCACTGAACCATATTGATCCCTCAGACGCAACGCTGGCGCTGGTAACCGAGATTGCCCGCGCACTGGTCGACCATCCCGAGTCCGTGGAGGTCGAAGCCCTGGCCCGGGAGGAGAGCACCGTCCTGCGGCTTCACGTGTCCGACTCCGACATCGGCAAAGTGATCGGGAAACAAGGCCGCACAGCCCACTCCCTGCGCACCATCCTCAGTGCGGTCAGCATGAAATACCACCATCGATACACGCTCGATATCGTCGAAACCGCGGGCGGAAACGGCGCGCACGTGCCTGCCCCACCCCACGAGTAAAACCTTGACCTTGCCGACACCACCCGATCTACCGGAAGCGCCTGAGCCATGGCTTCGCGTCGCCCGCATCGTGCGACCGCAGGGGCACCGCGGCGAGGTCATCGCCGAACTGCTAACCGACTTCCCGGAGCGGTTTTCGACGCAGCCGGCCGTGCATCTGCGCGCACCCGGCGCTACCGACCCGGCGCGCCCGGATACGGTCGAGCGCTTCCGACTCCACGGCGACCGCATCGTTCTGCAGCTCGCAAGCTGCACCAGCATGAACATCGCCGAAACGCTCCGTGGCTATGAGATTGTCGTGCCCTGGGAGCAGCGTATGCCTCTCCCCGAAGATGAGGTCTACATCGCGGAGCTGGACGGTTGTACGCTCGTCGACACCCGCTCCGGGGCTGCCGTCGGGACCATCACGGACGTTGACCGCGAATCGAGCAACACCGCCCTGCTGATGGTCAAGACGCCCTCCGGCGCGGAGCTTCTGGTGCCGTATGTCAAGGCATGGGCGCCGCGGCTCGACCTCAAGACACGCACGCTGCACATGGAACTGCCCGAGGGCCTGGTCGAGCTCGCCCAGCCCGGCCCGGAGGGGGCCGCGTAACCGTGCGTTTCGATATCCTCACCATTTTTCCCGACTTTTTCGGGGTGCCGACGGCAAAGAGTATCGACGGGACCGGGATTTTCGGCTCCGGCATGCTGCGCCGCGCGCTCATCAGCGGCCACGTCTCCGCCACGGTCCACAACCTGCGCGACTATGCCGCCGGCAGGCACCACGTCGTCGATGACCGGCCCTTCGGCGGCGGCGAGGGCATGGTTTTGAAGCCGGAGCCCTTTGCCGCCGCACTCCTGGCGCTGGGCCTGCCACCCAGGCCCGAGCGCGACAGCGCACGCGAAACCGTCATCCTGCTCTCTGCACAGGGCCGTCCGTTTACCCAGTCCACGGCCCACCATCTCGCCCGCATGGAACGGGTCGTGCTGCTGTGCGGCCGCTACGAGGGCGTCGACGAGCGCGTGGCCGAACTGCTGGCCGACCGGGAAGTCTCCATCGGCGACTATGTCCTGACCGGCGGCGAGCTTGGCGCGGCCGTCATCGTTGACGCCGTGACCCGGCTCGTGCCGGGGGTGCTGGGGAACGCGGCTTCAAGCGCCTTCGAGAGCTTCGGCGCGACTGATGCGCTGCTTGACCCGGGGCAGCGCGACACGGCCACGCCCCCGCGCGCAACCCACGGAGCAGGCGGCCTGCTCGATTACCCGCAGTACACCCGTCCCGCCGAGTTCGCAGGCTCAGCCGTGCCGCCGGTCCTGATGGACGGCAACCATGAGCAGGTGCGTCGCTGGCGCCGCGAGCGCGCCTTGGAAAAAACCTGGCGCAACCGGCCCGACCTGCTGGCACAGGCGGAGTTGAGCAAGGAAGACCGCGCTTACCTGGACCGGCTCGATCGCGCGTAATGCAATCACTTTGTGCAGTATACTTAGGATTCGGTTCGCGCCCGGCTTTCCTAGCCCCTAGTGCTGCAGCTGAAAATAAAGATCAGGATCAGGAACAAACCATGTCCATTCATCCCGTAATGCAGCGCCTTGCCGAAAAACTCCAGCGCACCGACCTCCCTGCCTTCGCCACCGGCGATACGGTCCGCGTACAGGTCAAGATCAAGGAAGGTGACAAAGAACGTCTGCAGGCGTTCGAGGGCCTGGTGATCGCGTACAAGCGCGGACCGCAGGGTTCGTTCACCGTGCGCAAGATGAGCTTCGGCCAGGGCGTGGAGCGTATTTTCCCTTTCAACTCTAAGGTCGTCGACAAGGTTGAGAAGCTCCGCTCGGCCAAGGTCCGCCGTTCGCGGCTGTTCTATCTCCGCGCTCTGCGCGGCAAGGCGGCCCGTCTCAAGGACGTCGACGCACGCCTCTCCAAAACCAAGGCCTAAGAGACCTCACCAACTGGCAGGGCGCTCTAACATCTGGAGCGCCCTTTTCCATGTCCGTCCTCTACCCGATACACTCAATTGATGGCTGTCCTTCGCCCTGTCACCCCGCGCCGCCCCATCCTGCCTGACGCCGAGGTCTCAAAAGCTACCCGCAAACTGCGTATGCTGCGCACCCTGTGCTGCGACGACAGCTACGAGCGCGTTGCCGCCGAAGCAGGGGCCCTGTGTATCGCCGGGGTCGACGAAGTAGGCCGCGGAGCGCTCTTCGGGCCGGTTGTCGCCGCAGCCGTCATCCTGCCGCCCGGCTGCCATGCCGAGGAACTGCAGGCAGCAGGCCTGCGCGACTCGAAACAGCTTGAGGCTGAAGATCGCGAGCGGATCGCGAAAATGGTCCGCGCCTGTGCTGTCGCAATCTCCATCGCCGAAGTCGACGCCGCCACCATCGATCGAGTCAATATCTACCAGGCAACTAAGCTGGCGATGCTGCAGGCCCTGCAAACGCTGACGGTCGAGCCCGACCACCTGCTCATCGACGCCCTGCGGCTCAACCACCCATGCCGGCAAACCAGCATCATCTACGGCGACTCGCGCTCGCTTTCGATCGCCGCCGCGTCGGTTGTTGCCAAGGTCTATCGCGATGCGCGCCTTTGCGCCCTGCACAGCGAGTTCCCCGCCTACGGCCTCGCCGGCCACAAGGGCTATGCCACGCCCGAGCATCAGCGGGCCCTGCTGCGCCACGGTCCCTCGCGGCTGCACCGCCGGAGCTTTCGCCCGGTGTGGGAGGCCGGCATGCCCTGGGACGCTGTTAGCGTAGAGATTACTACTGTCGCCGGCTGACCGGGCCGTCGGCGAAGGAGTCTGCTTGCCGTTCCGCCTCATGTGCCTTACCGCCCACCCCGATGACGAAGCCGGCGTTTTCGGCGGAGCGCTGCTGCAGGCAGCCGGGCGCGGTGAGCCTACCTCGGTGCTCTGCCTTACCCAGGGCGCCGCGGGCTCGTATCGCGAACCCGGGCAGACCGATGCCGAGCTTTCGGCACTGCGCCGTACGGAGTTCCACGCAGCCTGCAACCTGCTGCAAGTGCAGGACACGCAGCTGCTCGACTACCCCGACGGCGGGCTTTGGCAGCTGCCTTTCCTTGAACTGGTCGAAGTCATGACGGCAGCGATCAGGCGCTTCCGCCCACACGTTGTGCTCACCTTCGGCGGCGAGGGCGGCGTCAATCTCCACCGGGACCACACGGCCGTGTCGCTCGCCGGCACCGCCGCATTTCACTGGGCAGGCCGCTCGGCTTACTTTCCCGATCAGCTCCAGGTGAACGGAGGCAAGCTAATGTCTTGGGCGCCGCAGAAGCTCTATTACTGCGCGACCGACTTCATCACGACAGCAGACGAGGAGGCGCTGCGCGGCGGGACGAAAGTGCCGGTGTCCCTGTCGACCGTGCTTGGCCCGCTTGAAGAGCAGAAACTCGCCGCATTTGCGCTCCACACCTCGCAGCGTGGCTTGCTGGACCGGGTCCGGTCGCAGTTCGGCGATGTTTTCCGCACGGAAGATTACCTGCTGGTCGCCGCGCGCAGTCCCGTCAAGGGCGAAACAAGCCTGTGGGACGGGCTGGTCGAGGAAGAAAAGCTTTAACGGGGCACCAGCAGCCCGGTCGCAGCGACTGCACCCGGGTCGCCCTCGACCTCGCCCAGGCCGCCGAACCGCCGCTTCCGCGCGCTGTAGGCTTCAATCGCTTCCAGCAGGTGGGCCCCACGGAAGTCCGGCCAGAGGCGCTCCGTCACAAAAATCTCCGTGTAGGCGATCTGCCACAGCAGGTAGTTCGAGATGCGCATTTCGCCCGAGGTACGCACCAGCAGGTCCGGGTCGGGCATATCGCGCGTGTACAGGTGCCGCTGGATATCCTGCTCGGTCAGGTGCTCGGGCCGGAGTAAACCAAGCTCGATCTCCCGCGCCAGGCCTCGTACCGCGTCCACAAGCTCGGTGCGCGCACCGTAGTTCAGGGCCAGCGTCAGCGTGGTGCCGGTGTTGCGGCAGGTCTCCTCCGCTGCCCACTCCATGCGCTCACGCACCTCCGGCGGCAGCTCATGGATGCGGCCGATGTACTGGATGCGGACATTGTTGTCGTTCATGCGCTGCACGTTGCTGCTCAGATAGCTGGCCAGCAGGCGCATCAGGAAAGAGACCTCAAGCCGGGGGCGCCGCAGGTTGTTTTCAAGCGAGAAAGCGTACAGGGTGAGCCAGGGAAGATTGATCCGCGACGCCGTTTCGACGACGAACTGGACCGACTCCGCGCCCTGCTTGTGACCGACGAAGCGCTTCATGGAGCGCTTGCCGGCCCACCGGCCATTGCCATCCATGATAATGGCGACGTGCTCGGGAAGGCGCGCCGGGTCAAGGCGACGGTAAATCGCTGCCTCCTCCGCGGAGAGCTCATGGACGCGGCTGGGCTGATCGAGTGGCAACGGTCGACCTCAGTTCTGACCGTAGCATAGCGCGCGATGCGGGGCAAAGCGGCAGCGGCCCCACCCGGTTACGCGCGTACTACCGGCTGCCTGCCGGATACCGCGTCCCGCGCCATATCGCGCGCGTGGCTCAGCAGGACCTGCTGCTGAAAAGCGCTGAGCTGTCCGGACATGGGCAGGATCTCCCGCAGGAAGCTGTCCGCGAGGATTGCCGCGAGCGCCTGCGCGCGACGCGAACGCGCGTCGTGCAGCAGCTCGCTTATGGGCGCTCCAAGCGCGTTGGCCAGCCGCTCCAGCGAGGACAGGGTCGGCATCGCCTTGGCGTTCTCAATCTTGGAAATATACGTGCGGGGAACCGACATGCGCCCTGCCAGCTGTCGCTGGCTCAGCGACCGGGCGTGCCGCATGGATCGAACGGCCCGCGCTACGTCAAGTTCCTGGGGAGCGGATGGCGCGGATCCGTGCAGGTGGATCGCGGGAAGCGGAAGCTCTTCCGGCTCAAGCGGCTTGTGGCAGCGTCGGCAGTTCCCGTGGATACAACGGAACTGCACCAGCTGACAGCGCTCGCAACGTAAAACCTCACGCGACTCCGGCGTTCCCTGGGGGGCTGCTGGGGTGGTTGCCATAAATTGTCTACGGGGCGCCAGAGCGGGCGGGCCGTACGGCGGAAAGCACAAGTGCCGGCCGTCGTCTACATGAACTTAACCACCTTGCTCCCGGGTATCTTGATTGTCAAGTGGAAATAACGGCACATGCCCGTGACTTTCGGCATGAAAGCCGAAGAAATCCAGTGAGAACCAGGTATGTCACACAATCCGGAAGGAAATTGGTCGCGTGCCCGTGCTTTCACACTGCTCGAGCAGTACAACGAGTCCGCCAGTCTGCGGAAACACGCGCTAGGTTTAGAGACGTGCATCCGCGCCTACGGTGAGCAGGCAGTCGAGGTGCCGGGCTGTGGTAATACCCCGGGGTATGCTTGACCCATGCCGCAAGCCGCCGCACCAGCGCGCCGCCGCGTCCCTCGCCGGCGGAACCCTCGCAGTCAGCAAAGGAAAAGCTCATCCCTGCTGCTGTGGTGGCCGCTCGTACTCGCATTTATCGCGACACCGTTCGCGGTGCGCGCGGCCAGCGTGCTCGCGCTGTCAGGGCCGGGGGCGCTCCGTCTGCTATATCCGTTCGTGGTGCTGGTGCAGGCGCATGCGCCGGCAGCGCTCGCGCCGGAGCAGCGGGACGCGCTCGCCGAATGGACGATGTGGGCACAGTTCCCTGTCTATGGATTGCTGGCCGCGCTGGCAAGCCGCTGGCGCGGCATTGCCGCCGGGCTGCTGCTGGTAGTGCTGCTGCACGCTGCTGCCATCGGTGCGGCTATCGTGTTCGGCCACTGAGAGGCTCAGCCCGCGTGCGGGTCGGCTGCGCGCAGCTCTTCGACAATCACCGCTGCTGCTTCCTTCGCCTGCTCATACCGGTCTGGAGGAAACGAGATCGCGCCTACGCGGGCGTGGCCGCCGCCGCCGTAGCGCTCGCAGATCGCGGCGAGGTTCACCAGCTGCTCCGGCTTCGCGGTCGTCCAGGGGCTCGTACCGACAGAGACCTTCGTCCGAAAGCTCGACTTCGACAGCCCCACCGAATAGGTGGCCGACGGCTGTAGATAGTACGGGATGAACTTGTTGTAGCCTTCGAGGTCGCGGTCCGTGACATCGAAAAAGATGGTTCCGCGCTCTTCCCGCACTCGCTCGCGCAGCAGCGCGATGGCGGCGTGGTGCTGCTCCAGCAGCGGCGGCAGTAGCTCGGCGACAAACGGCTGCTCTAGGATGGCCTCAAGCGGCATTTCGGTGAGCAGCGGAATCAGCCTGGGCACGAACTCCGGGTCGGTCGCCGACTCGATCACGAGCGTCAGGCGCATCGCCGCCTCGCGCATTTCGACCGCCGAGGTGGCGCTTTCGTACAGCGCTCCGTCGACGATATCGGCCCAGTGCACGAGCGACGCCACGCTCGACCGGTCGAAACCGAACCGCTCCGTCACGGTATCCGCGATGAACGAGGTGCAGGACGTGTAGTTCGGATCGTAAAAGCGCCGGTTGCGAAAGTTGCTCGACGGGTCAGCCAGCCCACGCTCATAGGCTGCGTGGTCTTCAGCTGACAAAAACGCGCTGAGGTGGTGATCGAACCACCACGTAATCCGGGGTGAGGGCGAGTACTTGAAGTCGACGATCGCGTTCTCGTCGCCGGTAAACTCCGAGTCGTCGAACAGGGCGCCCGCGCGATGCACCAGTCCGTGATACTCGTAGGTGGCGTTCGGATCGATGCACTCGCGATGAAAGCGCGTAAACAGCGAGGCGGAGCAGGCTCCGTCAAAACAGTGGTTGTGATAGAAAACGCGAACTGTCAACGGACTGAGCTCCCTTCAGAAAAAGCTTTTTATCGCAGGCACCGAATCTACTAGAATGGCGACGCTTTGGGATGGTGTCAAGCCACGCTGTTTCACCGCGAGCAATCCTTTCAGAACACCAGCCCTGCCGAACCGAGGAGACGCCCATGCTTGACCTGAACAGCGAACGGCCTGAGCAGCCGGATAGTTCCGGCGTAGCCCCGGAGCAGCCAGTTGTGCATCGGCCGCGGCACACCCTCTTTATCGGCCCGCAGGGGCTGCGCGCGGGCTGGGCCTGCCTGTTGTTTCTCGCGGCCATGGTGCTGCTGGGCCTGCTCGCCGGCTTCATTCTCAAGCTGCTGCACGTTCCGGCTGCGCCGCGAGGCGTCGCGCTTTCCGCACTGCAGATGGGCGGAGGGGAGACCGTCGCGGTGGCGCTCGTGCTGCTGGCAACGTTTGGCATGGCGCGGCTCGAGCGGCGTCCGCGGCTCAGTTTCGGCCTCGGCGACCGGTATGCCGTGCCGCGCTTTATCGGGGGCCTTGTCTCCGGGTTCGCGGCCATCTCCGCGCTTGTGGGCCTGCTCTGGTCACGGCACCTGCTGGTGCTGCATAGCGCGGGGCTCTCCACCGGCAGCATTGCGCGGTCGGCGCTCGCGTGGGGGCTGGTGTTCCTGCTGGTCGGGTTCTTTGAGGAAATGCTGCTCCGCGGCTACCTGTTGTTTACGCTCGCCCGCGGCATCGGCTTCTTCTGGGCCGCGCTGCTGCTCTCCGTCGCCTTCGGCGCGATCCACGGCAAAAACCCCGGCGAGACACCCGTGGGCCTGTTCTCCGCGGGCGCTGTCGGTCTCGTCTTCTGCCTCAGCATCTGGTACACCCGCTCGCTGTGGTGGGCCATCGGCGCCCACGCCGCGTGGGACTGGGGCGAGAGCTTCTTCTGGGGTACCTCCGACAGCGGCCTGATGGTCAAGGGCCACCTGTTCAACGAGCACGCCACCGGCCCCGCGCTGCTGAGCGGCGGCGCTACCGGGCCGGAAGGCAGCGTCTTTGTCTTCCCCATCCTGCTGCTGCTCGCGCTCGGTATCTTTCTGTGGTGGCGCCGCGAGCGGCCGGCCGGCTTTTCATAGCGGAATGAGAGAATCGGCACGTGAGCCGCTCCCTCTCAGCACCGCGCCGTCCGCTCGCCGTTCGTCTCGCTTTATCCGCCACGCTCATCCTCGTTTTCGTCCTGCTGCTGGTCGCTGCCATCCTCTTCGGCCTGCGGCATCGCATGACGGCTTCGCTCGCGCCGATGGACGGCACCCTGCACCTGCCAGGGCTGAGCGCGCCGGTCACCGTGCGGCGCGACGCCAACGGCGTACCCCATATCGACGCCGCCACGTTGGACGACCTGCTGATGGCCCAGGGCTGGGTGACCGCGAGCGACCGGCTGTGGCAGATGGACATGGCACGCCGCCTGCCCGCCGGCGAAGGCGCCGAGGTCCTCGGCTCCGTGCTGCTCCCGCACGATCGCATCGAGCGCACCATCGGCATGCCTGACGTTGCCGAGCGCATGGTGCGGACCATGCCCGCGGACCAACTCGCGCAGCTCGACGCCTATGCCCGCGGCGTGAACGCCTACATCGAGCACGGCGCTCTCCCCGCCGAGTTCTCCCTGCTGCTCTACAAGCCACGGCCCTGGCAGCCGAAAGATTCGATCCTGGTCGCGCTCTCCATGGCGGAAATGCTCGACCAGCGCTGGCAGTCCAAGCTGAAGCGTGAGCAGCTGACCGTGCGGCTCGCCGAGCACGGCATGGCTGCCCTGGCCGCGGACCTGTA
Organism: Acidobacteriaceae bacterium; assembly: GCA_965276625.1. GTDB lineage: Bacteria > Acidobacteriota > Terriglobia > Terriglobales > Acidobacteriaceae > EB88. The sequence goes on along the minus strand of CBDIBB010000001.1, from coordinate 210,078 downwards.
CCCCACCGGCTCCTGGCGCGACCACCCGCCGGTGCCGAGCGCGCCGGGTATCAGCGACCCGCAGGAGGTGCCGCAGATTCCGCTCGACCCCTCGCAGGTACGCCTTGAAACCGCGCCGCTGCTGCCTGCGCGCGACCTGCTCACCCTCTCCGCTCTGACAGGGGCGGCTGCCTGCGACGGCTGCCGCCCCGGCTCAAACGAGTGGGCGGTAAGCGGCGCGCACACCGCCAGCGGCAAGCCGCTGCTGTCGAACGACATGCACATTGAGCACCAGATACCGGACGTCTGGTACGAGGCTGAGCTCCACGCCGGCTCCTTCCGTGTCGCGGGGGTCAGCGTGCCGGGCCTGCCGTTCATCTCCGCCGGCCACAACGACCACATTGCCTGGGGCTTTACCGCGCTCGGCGGCGACACGCAGGATATCTACATCGAGCAGACGAACGCGCAGGGCGAAGTTCGCACCGTGGCTGCCGACGGCTCCGCGCACTGGCAGCCGCTCACGCATGAGAAAGAGCGCATCCACGTGCGCCTCGGGCGGGACGTCAATATCGACGTGGAGCGTACCGCGCACGGCCCTGTCATCACGCCGCTGCTGCCCGGCGAGCACCGCACCCTCGCGCTCCACTGGACCCTCTACGACCCCGCCGTTCGCGGACTGCCGCTGTACGCGCTCGACTCCGCAAGTGACTGGACCAGCTTTCGCGCCGCACTCGCAAACTGGTGGGCGCCCACGCTCAATGCCGTCTACTCTGACGATGCCGGGCACATCGGCTACCAGGCGATCGGGCTTATCCCGATCCGCTCCGGCGGCCTGCAGGGCATGCCCATCCACACCGGCCTGCCCGCACCGGCGCCGGCAACCCCGGCCCGAGCCGACAGCCAGGGCACCGCAAGCGTTCCGGCAGCTCCGGCGCTGCCGGCGGTGCCCGTGGCCCCGACATTGCAGGCGCCCCTGGGCGAGTGGACCGGCACCATCCCTTTCAACGCGCTGCCTTCCGTGCTCGATCCCGAAGGCGGTATCGTCGCGACCGCGAACGCCCGCGTCTCGCCGGACGGCTATCCCTACCAGCTCACGCTGGACTGGGCCTCCCCGTACCGCAACGAGCGGATATGGAAGTGGCTGGCCAGCCATCGAGCGCTTACCCGCGCCGACATGCTGACGCTCCAGACCGATGTCTTCTCGGAAAGCGACCAGGAGATCGCGCAGCGGCTGGCCTACGCCATTGACCACGCTGCTCACTCGTCCAGGCGCGCCCTCACCGCTTCCGATATTCTTCGCTCGTGGAACGGCGTGCTTGCCACCGACTCAGCCGGCGCCGCGATCGTTACAGCCGCTGAAAACGCCTTCTGGCCCGCGGTCCTGGGCGCCAAAATCGGCGATGGCTGGCGGCTGTATGACTGGAACGAGGGCACCTACGCGCGTGAGCAGCTCATTACGACACAGCCCGCGGCATGGCTGCCGCCCAGCTATCGCAACTGGAACGACTTTCTTGCCGCGCTGGTCGACGGCGCGGTCAAGGATGCTCCGGCCAACCTTCACGACTGGCACTACGGCGACAACCACACCATCCAGGTGCGGCACCCGCTCTGGAAGTTCATTCCCGGGGTACCCAGCGGAGTCGGCCCGCTGCCGCAGTCCGGCGATGCCTCGACGGTCAAGCAGGTCTCGAAGAATCTCGGCCCTTCGCAGCGCTTTACCGCCGATTTCAGCGACCTTGACGCCTCGCCTGAAAATATCCTCGCCGGCCAGTCCGGCGACCCGCTCAGCCCGTACTTCCTTGACCAGTGGCCGTTCTGGTATGGCGGCGCCACCTTCGCGCTGCCTTACAGCGCAGCCGCGGTGCAGCCCTCGACACGTCACACCCTGCGGCTGGTTCCGTAACCATGCAGGTTACAGAAAGGGCCCGCACAGCACTCGTGCCGCTGCTGCTCGCCCTAGCCGCGACGCTCCCGCTGCTGGCTCGCGGACCATCCTGCGGGCACGACTTCGACTTCCACCTGCAGAGCTGGCTCGCCGTGCGGGGCGCCTGGCACGCCGGCCTGCCGGTGCCGCACTGGGTGCCTGCGGCCAACTACGGCGCGGGCGAGCCGCGATTTATCTTCTATCCGCCGCTCACCTGGCTGCTGGGGGCTGCGCTCGGCCTGGTGCTGCCGTGGGTCTGGGTCCCAGCCGCGTTTACCGCGATCTGTTTCGCCGGCGCGGCGGCAGCCATGCAGCGCGTCGCCCGGCGCTTCTGCGCGCCTGTTCCTGCGGCAGCGGCGGCTACGCTGTACACGCTCAGCCCCTACCTGCTGTTTACCGGGTACGAGCGTACCGCCTATGGCGAGCTGCTGGCCGCCGCGTGGATGCCCCTGCTGCTCGGCGCCCTGCTGCGCGACACGTTGTCCATAGCGCGCGTCGCGCTGCTGCTCGCCGCGCTCTGGTATACCAATGCACCGGCTGCCGTCATGGGCTGCTATTTCGTGCTGCTCGCGGTGGGCTGGCGGGCAGCGCGGCACCTGCGCGCAGGCAACAAACCTGCTCTGCGCGAGCTCGCGGCAGGCGCAGCCGCGCTCGTCCTCGGCTGCGCCTTGTCTGCCGATTACCTGCTGCCCGCATGGTACGAGCAGCGTTTCGTCGCCATCCGCCGGGCCATCGGGCCGGGCATGCAGGTCGATGACAGCTTCCTGTTCAGGCACACCGGCGCAGCGTTTCACGACCAGGTCCTCCGCACCGCCTCGTGGATCGCGGTCGCGACATTTGTCGCAGCGGCAGTGGCATTTGCGGCGCTGCTGCCAAAGCTCCGCAGGCGAACCGGCGGCGAACAGCGTTCCATCGTCTTCCCCACAGTCCTGGTTGCGTTGTCCCTGCTGCTGCAGTTCCCGTTCACGGCGGCACTGTGGCACCACCTGCCGGAGCTTGCCTTCCTCCAGTTCCCCTGGAGGCTGCTGCTGCCCGCCTCCGCCGCCGCTGCCCTGCTTTGGGCGCTTGCCCTGCCGGTACGCGGCAGCCGCCTACTCATCCCCGTGGCGCTCGTGCTGTACGCGGCAGGCCTTGCACTGTGGACCGCGCAGACCCGCTACCAGCCCTGCGACGACGAGGATAACGTCCCCGCGCAGCTCGCGCTGCTGCACGCCGGCACCGGCTTTGAGGGCACAGACGAGTACGCCGCTCTCGGCACCGACAATGGCGAGATCCAGCAGGGGCTGCCGCCTGTCCGCATTCTGGCGTCCGCGTCCGCCGATGAAGGGGACGACTCCGACCCGGCCGATGATGCCGCCAACCCGCACTGGAAGCCGGTCCCGCAAATCCCCGGCACAGTCCAGATCACGCAGTGGGGCCCGGAAATGTTCTCAGCCCGTCTCCGCACAACCCGGCCGGCGTTCGCGGTACTTCGGCTTGAGCGCTACCCCGCCTGGCAGGTCCTGCTCAACGGGCAGCCTTGCGGCAAAGCATGCGTCGCTCGCGACGATGGCCTGCTCACCGTCGCCCTGCCCGCGAACCGGACGGAGCGCATCGCCATCCGTTACCGCGCGACGTGGGATGTCCGGCTGGGGCGTGCTTTCACACTCACCGCTGCGGCTGTTCTGCTGTCGATGCTGCTGCTCAGGCGGCGGCCAAAGAGGACTCGAACTGCTCAGCTATGATGAAACGGAAATGAACCCCGACGTACAAAGTCTTCTGCATGACGGCGCTGCCGCGACAGATGCTGCGCTCGAACGCCTTCTCCCGCCTGCCGCTACGGTTCCCGCTTCGATCCATGGCGCCATGCGCCACAGCACGTTTGCGGGTGGTAAGCGCCTGCGCCCCGTGCTCGCGCTCGAGGCTGCGCGGTCGATCGCAGGCACTCTCCCAGACGGGATTGCAGAGCTGGGCGCCGCGCTTGAGATGCTGCACACCTACTCGCTCGTACATGATGACCTGCCCGCGCTTGACGACGACGATCTGCGCCGCGGCAAGCCCACCTGCCACGTCGTCTATGGCGAAGCCATCGCGATCCTCGCGGGCGACGCCCTGCAGACCCATGCCTACCGCGTGCTCGCCGGGCTGCGCTGCCCGGCCGAGGCGCGTGTCGCCATCATTCGCCTGGTCGCGGAGGCCACCGGCACCGAGGACGGCATGATCGGCGGCCAGGTGCTTGATCTGGAAGGGGAAACGACAGCGCCCACGGCTGCGTCGGTTGAGGCGATCCATCGCGCGAAAACCGGCGCGCTGATCCGTGTCAGCGTGGTGAGCGGCGGCATCTACGCGGGCGCCGATGCGCGGCAAACCGCGCAACTCACCGAGTTCGGCCGCAAGGCAGGCCTGGCCTTCCAGATCGTCGACGACGTGCTCGACATGACGCAAAGCTCTGAACAGCTGGGCAAAACCGCCGGCAAAGACCTTGCGACCGAGAAAGCCACGTGGCCCGCTGTCCACGGCATCGAGCAGTCGCGGCGAGATGCTGCCCGGCTTATCGACGAGGCTTTTGCCGCCATCGAAGATTTTGGGAGCAAGGCAGACGGGCTCAAAGCCGTCGCCGCCTACCTGGTCGAGCGCACCCACTAAACTGGTGTAGGAAGGAAGAAACGATGCCCCTCACCGAAGACGACGTCCTGACCGCTTTGCGAGACATCATGGATCCGGAGCTGCCCATCAACATCGTCGATCTTGGACTGATCTACAAAGTGGTTGTGCAGCCGGACCCGGACGCGCCCGGCATGCTGCCGCGCCAGAAGGTCGCAATCGACATCACCATGACGACCCAGGGCTGCCCCGCGCACGCCATCATCATCGAGCAGGTGAGCAATCGCCTCGCCGGCATGCAGGAGATCAGCGAATCGAAGGTGGATCTCATCTGGGAGCCCGCCTGGACCCCGGACCGCATCAGCCCCGCCGCCCAAAAGAAGCTCGGGATTGCGCCGTTTGAGCAGGGCGTACCAGGCAAGTGAACCCTGTAATGGGCAAGAGCAATGGGCAAGAGCAACGGGCAAGAGCAACGGGCAAGAGCAACGGGCAAGAGCAACGGGCAAGAGCAACGGGCAAGAGCAACGGGCAAGAGCAACGGGCGGAAAAGTTTGTTGCTCTGCCTGTTGCCTTTGCTTGTTGCCTTTGCCCGTTAATTTTGCCGTTAACCCCCTTTCACGCCTGCCGCGAAATCGTCTCGCGCAGCCTTGTTGCCTGCTCCGTGATCTTTTCGAGAAACGTCTCCGCCCGCACCAGGAAGTCCTGCCCGTTGCGCACATAGCTCGGCAGTTTGGTCCACAGTTCCTGCGCCGCTTCAGGACGCTCCAGCAGCGTGGTCGCGGCGCCGGCCGCGGCAATCACCAGCGCTTCGCGCTTGCGGCCCGATACCAGTAGGACCGCGCCCGCGACCAGCGACGCCGCGGCAACCTGGTGCGACCAGTGCGTGTTCTTCGTCCCGGGCAGAATGCTGCCCTCGCTGCGGGAAGTCAGATTCTTCACATCCATCGTCAAAGCTCCTTCGGACGCCCATCCGGCGCCACTCTGTTCAGCACCCACTAGGATGCAGGGATTGCGCACACCCACGCAGCCTGTTCAGTCGAGATCGAAATCCCGCACCGGCCGGCCTGTTTCGGGGGAGTCCTTAGCACGGCGCAGCGCCTCGGCGAACCGCTTCGACAAAACATCTTCCTTGTTCTTCTCAGCGTCCACCGCCTGCCGGAACAGCGAGTCCCGACGCTCATCGCCCTCGCGCATCGCCTTCGCGGCCGTCTCAAAATCGTCGAACGTGCGCTTGCGCGGCGCCGGCGTATGTGCCAGCACGGCATGTGTTTCCGGATCGATCCGCAGCACGCCCCCGCAATCCGGGCATGTCACATCAAAGGCCGCCTGCTTTTCACTCATGTCCCGTCCTCCCCGCGCTTATCATTCAGCCTTATACAACCAGTGTTTTGTGTCCCGGACAAGGGCCGCCCGCGGCCTCAACCAGCGCCGGGGCAAGCGGCGCCCCGAAGCGCGCCAGCGCGGCAGCAGCGCCGATCGTCCGCTCCTGAAGGTGGCCGCCCGGGTACAGCGCGCCGTATAAACCCGCGACGCGACGCCGGATGCTCTGGTCCTTTTCAAGCTCCCACCGCGCCGCCAGCCGCCGCAAGCGGCCCATCTGATACCGCATTTTGCTCGCAGCTATCTCGGCCGAGCGGCCAAGCCCCGGGTCGAGCCCCCGCATCCACCCGGTCAGCTCGTCCAGCTCCGCCGTCATCGAGGAGCCCGCGGCCTGCAGCCTGCGCTTGCCCTCAGGCGGCAGCGCCCGCGCGCCCACCCGCTGTGTCAGCTCCTCCTGCGGCAACCTGAAGATCTCCGGCAGGTCGATGCCGTCATGCTCAAGCGTTGCCGCCTCGCGCGGAGAGAGCAGCGTCGCGCTCAACCGGGGCAGTACCGGCGTTACCCGCCCCAGCAGCCGCTGGTGCAGCACAGCGTTCTGGGCAAAGTAGGCGACCTCCGCCGGGCCGCCGATGTAAGCCGCCGTGGGCAGCACCGCGTCCTGAAATACCGGCCGCAGCAGCGCGTTGGGGCTCAGGCGCTCGGGCTCGCGCTCCAGTATGTCCAGCAGCTCGCCGGTCGAGTATTCAGCCTGTCCGGCCGTCCAGCGGTCGCCGCCGAGCCGCTTCAGAGCCAGACGGGTGTGCGGCTCATTCTCCGCGCCGCCCGCCAGCAGAAACAGCAGGCTCGCCCCAGGCTTGACCAGCACCTGCCGGTGGTAGCCCTTTGCTTCGAGCGCCGCGCCCCGCTCCAGCAGCAAGGCTTCCAGCTCCTCGGCTTCCGTCAGCGCCCGGCGCAGTACATCCGAGCCCATCCGGTGCGCGGCACGGCCTGCCGCGTCGAAAACGATCAGTCCCTGCTCGCGAAAGGTCGCGGCCAGCCACTGCGCGAACGCGCCGGCGAACGTCGCCTCGGGGCGATAACATCGGCGCAGCAGCTCCCACTCCGGTCCCTCGCCCAGCAGTGCCTTTGCCTGCACCAGGGCCGCCTCCGCGCCGCGACCCAGCCTCAGGGCGCCGACAGGCGAGCCGGCTGGTGCATGCTCGCCGATGCGCACCGTTTCAAGCGAGCCCGCAGGCCCCGGGAACCGTACATGGTCGATCTCGGCAAAATCGTGGTCTTCCGTCGCCAGCCAGAACACCGGCACGTGCGGCGCCCCGGTCACCCGGGTGGCATCCCGCGCCAGTCGTACCGCGCTCGCGGCCTTGTGCAGCGTGTACAGCGGCCCGCCGAACAGCCCGACCTGCTGCCCGGTCACAACCGCCCTGGCGCCGGCGCGCAGCTGCGCGATGTTCGCCATCGCTGCGGGCCCGGCGTGACAGGCATGGTTCTGAGCCTCTAACAAGTCAGCCAGTGCGGCGTTCGGCTTGGTGGGAGCAGCCGCGTGGGTCATCCAGCCGTCGCCGGCGGGCGGCACGGCGTAGAACGGCGCTGTATTGCCGTCAATGTAGTCGAGAAACAACCGCGAAAGCCCGGGCAGCACCGCAAGGGGATAACACGCACCGGCCACAGGGCTCTCCTCTGTCACCCTTGCAGTTTCTCACGGCCGTGGCGCCGAGTCTCAACCCGTCATCTATACCAGCTGAGACAAGAGCGAAAAAGGAGCAGGAATGGCAAAAAAGCGACCCGAAACAGCGCAAAAAAACATCGAAAATGCACAGAAAAACACGACAAAAAAGACCGGAGCACCTAAGGCCCCGCAGTTGCGCGAAGAAGGGACAGCCGAGGTGCTCCACTCGGAAGTGGCCTACGACGGCAAGCTGTTCAAGGTGCTCAAGGAGGAGGTCCGCGAGCCGAACGGCCATGTCGGGCAGAAGGACATTATCCGCCACAACGGCTCTGTCGTGATCCTCGCGGTAGGGCTGGCTCAGGATGCGGCCAAGAGCGGCAAGACCGCCAAACACAAGAGCAAGCGCGCGAAACACGACGACCCGATCGTCATCATGGAGCGCCAGTACCGCCATGCCGCCGGCCAGTACCTATGGGAGCTGCCTGCCGGGCGCATTGAGCCGAACGAAGACCGGCTCCCCGCCGCCAAACGCGAGCTGGAAGAGGAGACCGGCTACGCCGCGGGTGAGTGGACCGAGCTTGTCCGCTACTATGCCAGCCCCGGTTTTCTGGGCGAGTGGATGCAGATCTTCCTCGCTGAAAACCTCACCGCCGGGACCGCCCGACCTGAAGCCGACGAGACGCTTGAAATCTACCCGGTCCCGCTTTCGCAGGTGGAGCAGCTTATCGATTCGGGACAGATCCTGGACGGCAAGACGCTGATTGCCATCTCCATGTACAGCCGCCTGCTTGCGGCCCGTCGCAAGACAGCAAAAAAGAAAAGAAAACGGGGATAGCGAAAACGCCTGAGCCTCGTCCAAAGGGCAGCGCTCGGGGAAACGCGGGATCCAGGCACAGCTCAGGGCGAAACCATCTGCCACGCTGGCGCGTCTGTTCTGAATAAGCAGGCTGGGTTTCCTCCCCAACCGCAATCTGCGCACACAGGAAGGGCATCGCCGGTGGGACAATTCAAGGGCAAAGTCAAGTGGTTCAACAACGCGAAGGGTTTCGGTTTCATCGGCAGGGAGGATGGCCCGGATGTCTTCGTCCATTACTCCTCCATCCAGATCGAGGGCTACAAGAGCCTCAAGGAGGGTGACGAGGTCGAGTTCGACGTCATCCAGGGGCAGAAAGGCCCCCAGGCCGACCAGGTCATCCGTCAGCGCGAAATCGCCTGACGCCTCCGCAAACACACAGCAACGCCCGGCCCCGCGCACGACCCGGGGCTGGGCTTTTCTATTTGCGTGCAGGACCGTGTTGCCATTTATACGCTGCCCGCCTCATTGCCTGTTCAACCCTCCACCCTGCCTCTGCTCGTTATTCCTGCTCCCTTCACCCTGTCACCCGCCCTCTACACCCTGCCCCCTCCAACCTGTACCCTGAAGTTCCATGGAAAACCGTCTCATCGCCGCCATGCTGGACGAAACCGCTGACCTGCTTGAGATTTCGGCGGGCGATCCATTCCGCATCCGGTCGTATCGCCGGGCGGCGGAAGCAGTCGAAGCGAGCACTGTGCAACTCAGCACGCTGGTTGCCGAGCCCAAACAGCTGCTCGCCATCCCGGGGATCGGCAAGGGCATGGCCGCCAATATTCAGGAGATCGAAAAAGCCGGCACTTTTCCGCTGCGGGAAGAACTGATGCTTCGCTACAAACCCTCGATGCTTGAGCTGCTGCGGCTGCCGGGCATGGGGCCCAAGAGCGTTGCGCTGTTCTGGGACGCGCTCCAGGTCTGCTCGATTGAAGAGCTTGAGGCAGCGCTCGACGACGGACGCGCCCTCACGCTTCCGCGCTTCGGTCAGAAGGGTGTCGACAAGCTGAAAGCCGGCATTGCTGATTACAAACGCAACAGCGGTCGCTTCGCCCTGAACGAGGCCGAGCAGTCCGCGGAAAAACTAATCGCTTACCTGCGCGAGCTGCCCGGTCTCACCCGCATCACCCCTGCCGGCTCCCTGCGACGCGGCCGAGAGACTGTGGGCGATCTCGACATCCTCGTCACCGGCCCCGGCTGCGCCGAGGACCAGGTCGCCGCGGCAGTCGAGCACACGGCGGCCTGGCCGCTTGCCGGCACCATCCTGGCCAAGGGCGCGAACAAGGTCTCGTTCCGCATGCGCTCAGGCCTGCAGGTCGATGTGCGCCTGCTGCCTGAGGGCTCGTTCGGCGCGGCGCTGCAGTACTTTACCGGATCGAAAATGCACAATGTTACGGTGCGCCAGCGCGCGCTGCGCCGGGGCTTTACGTTGAGCGAGTACGCGTTGGCCCGGGTTGAAGACGGCAGCTTTGTCGCCGGCGCCGGCGAGGAGGAGATCTACTCGGCGCTCGGCCTGCAGTGGATCCCGCCGGAGCTGCGCGAGAATAACGGCGAAATTGAGCTCGCCGAGGCCGGAAAACTGCCGCAGCTTATCGAAATGAGCGATATTCGCGGCGACCTGCACATGCACACCGACGCGACCGACGGCCGGAACACGATCCGCGAGATGGCAGACGCCGCACTCGCACTCGGCTATCAGTACATCGCCATTACGGACCACTCCAAGCAGCTCGCGATGACCAATGGCCTCGACGACGAGCGCGCGCTGATGCACATTGCGCGTATCCGCGAAGTCGACCGGCAGATGGAAGGCCGCATCCGCGTGCTGCCCGGCATCGAGGTCGATATCCTCGCCGACGGCACGCTCGATCTTTCAGACGAAGTGCTCGCGCAGATGGATGTGGTAGTCGCGAGCACTCACTCGCACTTTACGCAGGGCGAGCAGGAGCTGACCGAACGGCTGATCCGCGCGGTTGAGAACCCTTACGTCCGCATCATGGGCCACCTTACCGGGCGGCAGCTGCTGCGGCGCGAGCCCATGCGGTTCGACGTAACCTCGGTGCTGAGGCGCGCGGCGGCGCTGGGCTGCGCGGTCGAACACAATGCCTCGGCCGAGCGGCTCGACCTGTCTGACAACCACCTGCGCCTGGCACACGAGCTCGGCTGCCCGATCATCATCAATACCGATGCTCACCAGGCTTCGACGCTGGGCAAGCTGCAGTACGGCATTCGCCAGCTGCGCCGCGCGGGGCTTACAGCTGCCGACGTGCTGAATACGCGGCCGTTCGACGGCTTCTTCGACGGCCTGAGGCCACGACCATGAGCACCCCCCGGCACGACCCTCAGCCTACCTACACGATGCCGCCCTACAACGCACGGCAGAGCCGGCGCACGCTCATCCTGATCGGGCTGACTGTCTTCTTCTTCTTCGCCGTCTGGGCCTGGGTCTTCTTCCTGCAGAAGCCCCGCGTCGCTACCGGCGCCATTGAGCAGATCACCCCACTGCCCCTGCACACCGAGCTGCGGCAGGGCGGCACCATGGCCGAGGGCTACGGCGGCACCACGCTGAAAACCGACGAAATGCTCGTGTGGGTCGCCTTCAACATGCAGAATGTGACAGCCGACGTGCCGCTGTACGAGACCGCGCAGCGCGCCACGCTCACGTTCCCCGACGGTCAGCAGCAGTTCGCGTCGGCTGAAAGCCCGATCGAGATTGCAAAGCTTGAGCGGTACCCCGGCGTCCGGCAGGCTCCCGGCTCGCTCGTTCCGCGCGAGCTGACCCTTAAACCGGGCGACCGCACGAAAGGCGTCGCGCTGTTTGTTTTTCCCATCACGAAACAGAAGTGGGACACGCGCCGCGAGTTCTCAATCGCTGTCTCCTTCCAGTGGCAACGCGACCTGGCCCTGAAGGAGCCCACACCGGCGCTGTAAGCCCGCAGCTTAAAATTGGTGATGTGCCTCTCTCCGGTCAGCACATCGTCATCGCAGGCGCAGGCATCATCGGTTTCGCGTGCGCGCTTGAGCTCGCCGCGGCAGGCGCGGCCGTTACGGTGCTCGATCGCGGCCGCGCCATGGAGCAGGCGTCGTGGGCCGCGGCGGGCATGCTCGCCGTCGATGACCCGGAGAACGCACCGGAGATGCACGCGTTGGCCCGGTTGAGCCGCGCGCTTTATCCCGCGTTCCTCGCGCGAATTGCCGGGCTCTCGGGCCTGGAAGTGCCTTTACGCACCAGCGCCACTTTGCAGGGCCATTACGGGGCGGGCACGAGCGAAGGTTCACTCCCCGGGCTTCGCACCGATCGCTACCGGTTTACGCTGATCGAGGAGGCAAGCCTAGACCCGCGCGACCTGTGCGCCGCCCTGCCGGCAGCGGCCCGCTCGGCAGGCGTCACTCTGTTTGAACATACTGCCGTCACCCGGGTCGGGCGAGTCGGCAGCTGGCTTCAGGTCGAGAGCGAGCACGACGCTCCGATTGCTGCCGATCACTTCGTGCTCGCCGCGGGGGCATGGTCTTCACAGATCGAGCTTCCACCCGACGCACTGGTACGCGCGCCCTTGCCCATCGCGCCGCGCAAGGGCCAGATGATCGAGGTCGCGCTTGACGGCCCGGGCCTTCCGCTCGTCATCCGCACCCCTGAGCTCTACCTGGTTCCCCGGGGAGACGGCCGAGTCGTGATCGGCGCGACGATTGAGCATGCCGCCTTTGACCGTTCTATCGATGAGGGCGCCGGCGACCGCCTGTGGCAGGCCGCCGCCGCGCTCTGGCCGCCTGTGCTCGAAGGCCGCATTACCGCCCGGTGGACCGGCCTGCGCCCCGGGTTCAATGCCGGGATAGCCGACGCGCTGCCTGTTCTCGGCAGCCTCGGCGAAAACCTTTGGGCCGCCACTGCCCACTTCCGGAACGGCATCCTGCTTGCGCCGGCCACCGCGCGCCTGCTGGGCGAACTGCTCGCGGGGCAGCCGCCCTCGATTCCGCTTGAGCCATTTGCGCCTGCTCGCTTTACCGATCGCAGGTAAGCGGTTCCATTTTGAAACCGGTGCCGCCGGGCGCGCCGATTCGGGAAAATGCCGCGAAGCCGCCGTGAATCAATGGTCCCGCGCCGTGACAAGCGTTTCTCCGCTGCGCTATAACGGAAGTCTGCCATGTATGCGGGGATGCTGTGCATTTCCGCTTTTCGCAGCCAGCCACTCCACACCCGCACGCAGTGGAAGCGCACACCAGGGAGAGATATGTCGACTGCTGTAGCAGGTAAGGGTCTTGAAGGAATCGTAGCCGCCAACTCCGGCGTCTGCTGGATCGATGGAGAAGCCGGTGTGCTTGCCTACCGCGGCATCGACATCCACGAGCTGGCTGAGAAATCGAGCTTCGAGGAGGTCACGTACCTGCTCTGGAAGGGCAAGCTTCCGTCGAAAACCGAACTTGCCGAATTTTCAAAGAGCCTTGCCGATGCGCGCGAACTGCCTGCCGGCATCGTCGAGATGATGAAGCAGTTTCCGCGTGACGTTACGCCGATGGAAGTGCTCCGCACCACGGTTTCCGCGCTCAGCTTCTACGACCCCGACGAGAAGGCGGTCGACAACGCGAGCAACCTCCGCAAGGCTTTCGCGCTGACCGCACAGGTGCCGATGATCGTGGCCGCGTGGGACCGCATCCGCAACGGCAAAGAGGTCGTCAAGGCTGATAAATCTCTTTCCCACGCGGGCAATTTTGTCTGGATGTTGCGCGGCGAAAAGCCGTCGGAAACCGCGACCAAAACCTTCGATGTCGCGCTGATCCTGCACGCTGACCATGAGCTGAACGCCTCGACCTTTGCCGCACGTGTCATCGCCGCCACCCTCGCCGACATGCACTCCGCTATCACCGGGGCCATCGGCGCGCTCAAAGGGCCGCTCCACGGGGGCGCCAACGAAGCCGTGATGCACATGCTTTTCGCCATCGACAAGGCGGGCGCCGACCCGGTCGAACACGTCAAGGGCCTGCTCGCGGATAAGGTGAAAATTTCCGGCTTCGGCCATCGCGTGTACCAGACGGAAGACCCGCGCGCCACGCACCTGCGCCGCATGTCAGAGGAGCTCGGCAAGGCCGACGGCAACCCCAAGTGGTTCGATATGTCCCGCGCGATCGAGCTCTACATCAAGGCCGAAAAAAAGCTCAACGCGAATGTGGACTTCTACTCTGCTTCCACCTACACCACGCTCGGCATCCCCATCGACCTCTTCACGCCCATCTTCGCCGTTAGCCGCGTCGCCGGCTGGGTCGCCCACGTCATCGAACAGCTCGACGACAACCGCTTGATCCGTCCCCGGGCGGAATATACGGGGCCGGAGTACCCGGCCCCGTATATTCCGTTTGATAAGCGATAGCAGACCCCCTGCGCGGGAGGCGGCCACTTCGTGGCGGGTTCTCGTATCTGTGATATTGCAAACGATGCGGCGCTCGCGATGCTCGGGGCGAGCATCGCGAGCGCCATAAAACTTTGCACTACCGCATAAGCGAGCACACGCCCCGAAGGCCGCAAGCCGCGTAGGCGGTATATCGAGCACAAGAAAAGAGGCCCAGTCTTTGGGGCCTCTTTTCTTGTGCTTTGAGCAGCCTGACCTACTTCCGGCTGGCGGGTGGGATTTCGCCGTTCATGCGTAGGTATTCGACCATCTGGCCATAGTGGTCGTTGTTGTGCTGGAGCAGGTAGGCAGCCATGCCGACGCGTGTCGATCCCTTGCCATCCATGTCGATGAAGGCGTTTTGAGGGGTGATCGTGGCAATTGCAGCGTGGTCGTATTTGTAGCTTTCTTTGAGCGCGGCCAGAATTTCGTCGCGGTTCTTCAGGCCTTCGATTTCCGCGCGGCTCTTGGCACCGGGTACGCCAAAGCCCTTCAGCATGCCATAGTTCACCTCTGTCAGGTGCTTGACCTGCGAAGAAAATGTGCGCACGCCGTCGAATTTCCCCATGCTGCTTGACGGGGCGAAATCGAACTTGGCAGCGGGCATCGCCTCCGCGAGGCTGACGATCTCCTGCTCTTCGCCGCTCAGCAGCTTGTCAAACACCTTGGACGGGGCAACCATGCCGCCGGAGTGCATGGAGCCGGAAGGCATGCTCATGTTGCCCATGCCCTGGGCGAGGGTACAGGCGGGCAGCGCGAGGCAGGCTGCCAGCGCGAGTGTCGTGATCGAGGAACGAAGGGTCATCGGTAAATCTCCTTGGATAGGTCGCGCGGTCAAAACGCAGCAAGCAGCGCGATGCCAGCCTAGCAGAACCACACCACCCTGCGGCGTAAACTTGAAATACAGCCATGCAGCGCATCTACATGGACGCGAACGCCACCACGCCTATGCACCCGGAGGTGTTCGAGGCGATGCGCCCGCACCTTACCGGCAATTTCGGCAACGCGTCGTCCATCCACCATTACGGCCAGCAGGCGCGCATGGTTGTGGAAGCGGCCCGGGAAGAGGTTGCCGACGCCCTGGGCGCGCGCGCCGCGGAGATCGTTTTTACCAGCGGCGCGACCGAGAGCGACAACCTTGCGCTTTTCGGCGTGATGAACAAAGCGCTCGACGCGGGCGAACCCGCGCACCTGATCACCAGTTCCATTGAGCACCACGCCATCGTTCACGCTGCGGAAGCGCTTGAAAAGCGCGGCGCCGCCGTGACGTTTCTTCCCGTCTCCGCCGAGGGCGTCGTCGATCCGGAAGACGTTCGCCGCGCCCTGCGCCCGGAGACGAAGCTCATCAGCGTGATGCTCGCCAACAATGAGACCGGCGCACTGCAGCCGGTCGAGGCGATTGGACGCATTGCCGCCGAGGCCGACGTGTGGCTGCATACCGACGCCGTGCAGGCCATCGGCAAGGTGCCGGTCAGTGTCAAGGCGCTTGGGGTCGACCTGCTGAGCTTGTCCGGGCATAAGCTGCATGGTCCGCAGGGTGTCGGCGCACTTTGGGTTCGTCGCGGTACGCCGCTGCAGCCGCTTTTTTACGGGGGTGCGCACGAGCGCCAGCGCCGCGCCGGGACTGAGAATCTGGCGGGCATCGCAGGTCTGGGCGCGGCGATCCGCCTGGGTCGGCAGGGGCTGACCGACGGGACCGATACGCGCATCGCCGCGCTGCGCGATCGGCTTGAGCACGGCCTGCTCGCCGCGGTCGACGAGTGCGGCGTCAACGGACCTGCCGCCCCCGGCGCACGCCTGCCCAATACGACGAACCTCTGGTTTGACCACCTGGAAGGCGAGGCGCTCGTGATCGCGCTCGACCTGAAAGGGCTGGCGCTTTCGGGCGGCTCTGCCTGCGCCTCGGGCGCAACGGAACCTTCGCACGTGCTTACCGCGATGGGCCTCGGCGCCCACCGCGCCCGCGCCAGCCTGCGCTTCTCGCTCACCCGCTTTACTACGGACGAGGAAGTGGACCGCGCACTCACGCTGGTGCCGGCGGCCGTCGCGCGCCTGCGCGAGCTGAGCCCGGTGTACAGCAAACGCCTCGCGCATACCTGATCGCGACGCCCGGCCTGTCAAAGCTACTTTCGTAATAAGGAGGCTACTTTCGTAACTGAAAGCGGTACCTTCGCGTCCCTTTCCGGGTGCTACATTGGGCCAAATCTCATTGCTCCACTGTGCATTTTGAAGGATGGCCTGCCATGCTCCACGCTTTTTCGTCGCGCCAGCTTTGCCTGGCGACTGCCACACTCTCATTCGCGCTGCTGAACGGCTGCTCCGGCGGCAACACGGCCGCCACTCCTCCCCCGGCACCGGCACCAGCACCGTCGCCCACGCCGACTGTCTCCAATCCTTTTGCGACAACGGTTTTTCTCGGCGACTCGCTGACAGCCGGCTACCAGAACGGCTCGCTGCTCGATACGCAGCAAACAAACGGCTTTGCCAGTCTGATTGCCCAGCAGGCAAACTTCGCCATCACCCTCCCGCTTATCGGGGCGCCCGGCGCACCGGCCGTGCTGCAGCTGATCAGCTCGGGCCTGCCGCCGGTGATCCAGCAGGCTTCCGGCATTACTGCCGGCCGCGACAACCCTTCCGCTCAGCCTACCGATCTTGCGGTGCCCGGGCACAAGCTGCACGACCTGATCAACTCTGCGCCGACGCTCACGCCTAAAACCGACGACGACGTCATGACCGACCTGGTTCTCGGTTTCCCGATCGGCAACAGCAACACCCAGCTGCAGGAAGCCATCGCGCTCAAGCCGACGACCGTGTTCCTGTGGATCGGCAACAACGACGCGCTCGCCGGGGTCGAAAGCGGCACGCCTTCCAGTATGACCACGGTCGCGGATTTCACGGCTGATTTTACCCAGCTCATCACGACGCTCAAGGCGCAGACCTCCGCCAACCTCGTCGTCGCGAACATTCCCGATGTCACTGCCATCCCTTACCTCACGCCTTCCTCCACGATCATCAACGCGTTCGTCGCTTTCTCCGGCCTGCCCGCCAGCTACGTTCAGCAGTTCTTCGGTCTTACGCCCGGTGAGCTCGTCAATGCCAGGGGTGTCCAGGCCATCGAAGCCGAAATAGCCGAGCTTGAATCAGGCCAGAACCCAGCCCCGCTCGACGACTCGGACATTCTTACCCCGTCCGAGATCAGCACGATCCAGGCCACCATCGACAGCTATAACCAGGTCATCCAGCAGCAGGTCTCCGCTGCCGGCGGCACCCTCGTCGACATGCATAGCTACTTCGCGACGCTCAATGCCGGCGTCACGATCAACGGCGTGTCTGCGACGACGACGTATCTCGGAGGCCTGTTCAGCCTGGACGGCATCCACCCCACCAACACCGGTTATGCTCTGCTGGCAAACCAGTTCATCGCCGCCGCCAACTCGAAGTTTTCGCTCTCAATCGCCGCGGCCAACGTGAGCGGGATTGCAGCCGCTGATCCCCTGTTCGGCTCCAGCCTCAAGCCCGTCAGCCCGCAGCTTGTTCACATCCCGGCCAATGCAGCGTTGCAGGCCGATGCGCTGATCCGGGGGTGGAAGAAGAAATAGAACATTTTCACTCTTGGTATAGAGGCCTGAATGCTCGCTCCAGTGGCTTTTACCGACGGAAAAGCCACGCGCACATCTGCCGGCCCCTCTAAGTATGGAGTGAAAACGCTCTAAGCCCGGGCGACCGGCTTTCCTTCACCGTGCGCCTGCGGGTTGACAGCGAAACAGTTTGGTCCTTACCGTGGCACGTAGCCCACTTGCCCCCCAAGGAAGGCGCCATGCTTCGTTCACTGCTCCTTATGCTGCTCTCCGTCATCGCCACGGTTGCCCCCGCTGTGGCGCAACCGGACCCTGCCAGACCGGGTCCACCCGCGCGCTCCGTCTACCTGGAGCAGGCTTCTCACGGTGTGGACACGCTGCAGTCCTGGTATACGCAGGGCACGGGGCTCTACCGGACGACGGGCTGGTGGAACTCCGGCAATGCGATCACGGTGCTCGCGAACTACTCGCGGGTCGGCAGAACGGAGGCTTACTTTCCTGTGTTCGCCAATACCTTGCAGCAGGCGCAGACGACCTACTCCGGTTTTTTGAACAACTATCTTGATGACGAGGGCTGGTGGGCGCTGGCCTGGATCGATGCATACGACCTGACCCACAAGCCGGAGTATCTCGTCACAGCGGCCTCTATCTTTACCGACATGACAGGGTTGTGGGACAACACCTGCGGCGGCGGTATCTGGTGGGACAAGACCCGCACGTACAAAAACGCCATCGCGAACGAGCTTTTTCTCTCCGTGGCCGCCCACCTGACCAACCGCGCGTCAAACGGGGCGCAGCGAGCGGAGTATCTGGGCTGGGCGCAGAAAGAGTGGAGCTGGTTCGCCAACTCCGGCATGATCAACGCGCAGAATCTCGTCAACGATGGCCTGGACCAGACGACCTGTAAGAATAACGGGCGGACCACCTGGTCTTACAACCAGGGCGTCGTCCTGGGCGGACTCACCGAGCTAAGCGCCGCCACGCATAATCCGACGCTGACTGGTACGGCAAAAAGCATCGCCGATGCCACGCTGGCCCACCTTGCCGACTCGAACGGCGTGCTGCACGACACCTGCGAACCGAGCTGCGGCGCCGACGGTGTTCAGTTCAAGGGCATCTTTCTGCGGAACCTGATGGCCCTGCAGGAAGCAGTGCACGACCCGCGTTACAAGGTTTTCGCCGACACCAACGCTGAAAGCATCTGGAAGACTTCGCAGGGACCAAAGTACCAGTTCGGCCAGGTCTGGTCCGGTCCGTTCGACGCAGGCAACGCCGCGAGCCAGAGCTCGGCGCTCGATGCCTTTATCGCGGCCGCGGCCATGGACCCGCCCGGACCCGGCAGATGACGGCCCGTTTCAGGATTCGCACCGTGAGGAGCGATACTGGAAGAAGTTATGTCCGAGCCTCACAACAACACGGTTGCGGTTGCGATGTCCGGCGGGGTCGATTCGTCGGCGGTTGCGGCTATGCTCAAAGCCGAGGGCTATGAGCTGATCGGTCTCACGCTTCAGCTCTGGAACCAGCGCCGCCTTGCCGGGCACGAGGGGATGCCGGAGCAGGTGCAGGGTCGCTGCTGCTCGGTCGACGACGTTTACGACGCGCGCCGGGTCGCGGAAAAGCTGGACATTCCTTACTACGTAGTGAATGAGCAGGCCCGGTTCGAGCGGGACGTTGTACGGCCGTTTGTCGACGAGTACCTTGCCGGCCGCACGCCGATCCCCTGCTCGCTTTGCAACAACCACCTCAAGTTTGACCAGTTGCTGCTGACCGCTCGCCAGATCGGCGCCGACCGCATCGCCACCGGTCATTACGCGCGGAATGCGTACGACCCGGCGCGGGGCCGATGGGTTCTGAGCCGCCCGGCAGACCGGTCCAAGGACCAGACCTATTTCCTGTTCGGCCTGACGCAGGAGCAGCTCAGCCGCACCCTCTTTCCGCTGGGCGGCTATACCAAGCCCGAGGTGCGCGCGCTCGCTGCGGAGCATGGGCTGGCGCTGGCGCAAAAGCCCGACTCGCAGGAGATCTGCTTCATCCCCGGCGGCGACTACAAGCTGTTCATCGATGCTTACCTGGAGGAGCAGGGCGAGGCTCTGCCGAACACAGCCGGTGCGCTCGTTACCACGAACGGCGAAACCGTGGGAACGCATGCGGGCGTTCACAATTTTACGGTGGGCCAGCGCAAGGGGCTCGGCTTGTCAGCACCGAACCCTCTTTACGTCCTGGGAATCGATGCTGCTTCGAACAGCGTCAGCGTGGGTGGTGAGAAGGAACTTTACCGCAGGACGTTCCGAGCAAACCGGCTCAACTGGGTCAGCTTCGCCGCGCCCGCGGACCCAATCCGTATCGAGGCCAAAATCCGCCATCGCCACGAGCCTGCGCCCGCGATGCTGCGACTGATAAGCGCTGAGGAGGCGGAAATTACGTTTGATGAGCCGCAGCGGGCCATAACCCCAGGGCAGTCGGCTGTGTTTTACAGCCGGGACGAAGTGGCGGGCGGCGGCTGGATCGTCTGAGCCTCGCTGATCGCAGGAATCTCAAGATCCTCGTCCAGTTGATCGGCGATTACAACAGAGCGGGGGCGAACGCCGGTCGTGCTGTTCACGGTTTCGCGGTGAGTTTCGCGCTTGGGCCTCGCGGTGCCGCCGAACAGTGTTTCTAGCCCGACCCGCACACCGTGTACGACCCCGCTGGCTTTCCTGACCGGCTTGGCGACGCCGGACTGCACTGTGGCGCCCGCATGGGAGATGCTGCCCAGGACTGCGGATACCATGTCATCTACCTTGCGGGCCTGAGCATGGGTCCGGTCCACGACGTCTTCGACGCTCGAATTGACGTGCCGTGTCTGCTCCCGCACGGCCTCCGTAATATCAGCAACATTGGCAGTAACGGCACGTATCCTTGGTGAAATGTCCTGCACCAGGGTACGTACCTCCGCCACGATCGGCGACGCCTTGCCGGAGAGATCTTCCGTGACTTTCGTTATCCTGCTGAGCGCCTTTCGTATGACCACGAACAAACCCACGAAGAAGCATGCCTGCACAATGATGCTGGCGACGACGGCGATGACAAAGATCAATGACAGTGTTTGGGACGGCATAGCTTCGATCCACCCGGTCTTTCAGTTCTGCTACCGGCTCACAGACAATGCGCCGGCTGTCTTCAGTCCAAGTCTACCCGGGCCAGAGCAATGGGGAGGGCCTCGAAAGGACGCTCCCCGTCTACCTAGCTAAGGTGCTCACCCTTCGGCACCAGTTCCTCGGGAGGGACGGGCGGTGCTGAGGTCTCGACATATGCCTGTTTTCCGGCATTGTAGGAAGCGCTCAGCTTCTCCTTCTGCTCCGCCACTGCCTGGCGCCCCTGGTTGTAGGCCTCGTTCACCTTCTGGCGGCCGGTTTCCACGGCATCTTTGCCTTTGGCGACATAATCCTGGACCTGTCCCCTGCTTTTCGAGACATACTCGCCAACCTGCCCACGGCTCCGATCGACGTAGTCGCCGGCGACGCGTGTCGCTTCGCGCGAGCGCTGCTTGACGTAATCGGACGAGCCAAGCGCGGTCGCCAGCAGCTCATCCCGCGTGTCCTGCCCGGGCCTCGGCGCATACAGTACACCCACCAGTGATCCCAATCCAAGCCCAGCCAGAAACCAGCTGAAAGCACTTCCACTCCGCGTATCGTCAGACATCGCTCAATCCTCCATGCTGCTGACACTCGCCGGGGCCTAATCGTACCCAGCCGAGCAGGAAGCAGTTGTCCGGTAGGTAGATGCGAGCATTCGCTTTCGTGCTGTACCCGCAGCGGGCGCCCGAAGCAATTGCCGCGAAAAGCGAAAAGCCCCGCTGCTGCGCGAGGCCGTTCGCTTCAGATGCCGCTGCTTACTGCGAGCAGCTGGTGTTGAACGTGGTGGTCGTGGTGCCGGACCCGCTGGTGCCGCAACCCATAGCGCCCATGACGCCCAGTGCGAGCAGGACAACCAGCAGCGAGCGGAGACGGCGGTTGCGGGCCGGGATGCAGAACAGGAAGCAGAACGCCAGACCGACACTGCTGCCGCCGGCCAGCAGCCGGTTAAGCCGGCTGTCCGGGTGCGTTGCTGCCGAGGCCGCCGTTGTCAGGACCGGGTTATAGGAGCAAGAGCCCGCATTTGAAGCGTTGTAGTTGCCGTCGCCGATGTAAGCCGCCGAGAGCTTGTTTCCGGAGGTTTTGAGGGCCGCGGGGGTGATCGCGAAGCTGGCCAGCTCCTCAACCGCCCCGTCCGCCAGCAGCGCCTGCGAAACGGAGCCGACAAAGGCAATCCCGTTCACCGTAAGCGTCACGTTGCCGGATGGGTAGGCGCCGGCGCTGTCGGTGTCAAGCTCGACATAAATGTTGCTGCCGTTCGCGGCGTTGGTGGTCCCGGTGTGGATCTTGAGGGACGTCGGCGCCTTGGTGATGATAAGGCCTATGTTCGCGGTCGTGTTGCTCGCGTTATAGCTGCCGTCGCCGCTGTACTGCGCCCCGAAGCTGTAGGTACTGGGAGCCAGGTTGTACAGGGGGAAAGCAGCGACGCCCTCGCTGTTGAGCGTCTGGGTGCTGGATACGGCGCCGTTGTTAAGCAGCGTTGCCGTACCCGTGGCGAAACCGTGCGACCCGTCCGTCGCGGCGTTCGCATTTGCCGGCTGCAGGTAGGCATACCCATACATGCCGTAGGGGACAGACGCGGGATTGGTCTGGGTCGTTCCCGCGGACAGGTCCGCGATATCGAGTTCCAGAATGGACGAGCTCGCTTCCGGCGAGATGACGAAGGGGA
The DNA here is from genome assembly GCA_965276625.1 of Acidobacteriaceae bacterium. Classification (GTDB taxonomy): domain Bacteria; phylum Acidobacteriota; class Terriglobia; order Terriglobales; family Acidobacteriaceae; genus EB88. The sequence continues at coordinate 188,018 of CBDIBB010000001.1, read as the reverse complement.
TTGCGGTCGAGGTGCTCGGCGCGTGGGTCGCGTCTCCCGGATAGTAGGCGTGGATGCTGTAGCTGCCGCCCGGCAGGTCGTTCACCGATACTGAGCCGGTTCCGGTGCCCGCCGTGAGTGGGATATTTTCGTTGACGGCGGCGCCGCCCTGGCCGGTCGTGGTCGCAACGACCGAGACCGAGCCGACCGCGCTCGAGGGCGCGACCGTGGTCGAGAGCGTGATGCCGGTCCCATGCGCGGCGTTGATAGCCGAGGTGCCGTTGTTGGCCTGCAGCGTCGTCGTGGTCGCAGCGAAACTGGCCGTATTCCAGCCATTGACAAGCTGCGCGATGTCTACGCTGCCGAGCCCGGTCGCCAGGTCGTAGCCTGAGCTTGCGTTGTACCCGGCTTCGAACCCTGTGGTCGTGCAGTTTATAGAGCCGACCGTACACGGCACGGAGTTGTTGCCCACCGTGATGTCATGGAAGATGGTGCCATAGCTGGACTGCGCCAGGTTGTAGATCACATTGTTGGCGAGTCCGAGCCGCTGCCCTGTTCCGAGCGACTGGATGACCTGGGCCAGGATGCCCGCAAACGCAGGCGTCGAGGTCGATGTGCCGCCGATCGCGCCTACGACAAAGCCGGTCGAGCTGACCTGGCAGTTCGGTCCTGTGACGCCCGGGTCCACATTCGAGTCCACGGTGCTGTCTGAGCAGTACGCCCATGCCGCCTGGTGCTCAAACCCTGGGGAGGCGAATAGCGAAACGTCGGGCACCGAGCGCACGGTCCCGCTGACCGCGGACTGGAACGGCGGCTTGGTATACCCGGTCGGGGCGACCTGGCAGTTGCCGTTCTGGTCGGTCGGGCCGTTGCAGAGCGCGGAGTTGCTTACGCCGCCGCCGCCGGCCGCCAGCATGGTCGTCGGCGGGGCGCCGGAGCCGTCGCTGTACATCGCCGGCGTGTTGGCCGTGTACGCGGCCGGAGGGTTGTTGGTGATTGAATCGTTCCACGGATTCTCAGGAATGTAGCCGAGCGCGGTACCGTAACCGAGCGCGTAGGGCGAAGTCCCGGTGGGACTAGCCTGGCTGGTGTTGACGTAGGTTGCGAAGTTGTTTGCCAAGCCAAGCAGGTCGAAGTCCGTGCCGCCTACCGCGATGTTGTACGGGGTCGAGGCCAGGCCGTTGACCGCCAGGCCGCCTGTGGCAGTCGGTGTGCCGTTGTCACAGGCTGCGGAGCCGTTGTCGCCGGCTGCCACCAGGGCCGTAATGCCCTGCGCCGCGGCCTGCTGCCACAGCTCGCTCCACTGCTGGTTCCCTGCCGGGCCGATATCTGCCTCGCAGTTGCCGTAGCTCACGCTTAGCAGCGCGACATTGTTGTCTTCAACGGCGCGAAGGGACGCGTCGAAGATGCCGTTCTGGAACAGGTCGGAGTTGCTCTCGTAGTAGTAGATGCTCGCCCCCGGGGCGAGCCCGGCCGCGAACTCCGTATCGACCAGGGCTTCAACCGCATCCCCGGTCAGCCCAGCCTTGATCCCGTCGACCACGATGGTCGGCGCGGCCGGCGAAATCTCATTCAGGAAAAGGATCCGGTAGTTCTGGTAATCGGCCGTCTGCAGGTCCGAATCTCCCACCAGGCCGATGCTGACTCCAGTGCCATTCCGCTGCGCGGAGCCTGTGTAGTTCCGGTTGAGGGAGTTCGGCGCGTCGTAAATCGTCGCCGCATCCGCCGGTGTTAGCAACAGCACATTCTGATTGTTGCTGTCGGTCACCGTAAGCTGGGGTGAGCTGCCGGCAGCCTGCCGCACTACCTGCAGGCTGCTGCCGACCTTCTGCACCTGCGCATGGGCGCCCAGCACGTGCAGCGGCCTGGGATGAAAGTCATTCATGGGCGAAACGCCCGCGATCACCGGCGCCAGCGCGGCCGGAATCTCCGGGTCGCTCGCATTGCTGTAGTGGTGTACGCCGTTGATCACGTACGAGTGAATGTTGGTATGGAACGCGTGCGTCAGCTGCCCGAATGTGCCGGAAAACCGAATCAGGTTCGCGCTCGACGGGACGCCCTCGATTTTGAAGCCCTGGCCTTCAAGCCAGTTCTCAACCGCCTGCACATCCTCTGTCGCGACACCGAACGAGGCGCCGTAGGCCGCGGGCGTCAGCCATTTGTGGTAGCTCGCCGAGTGCGGATTCTGCAGCCCGCCGATGTACTCGCGCAGCGCCTGCTGCTGTGCCGGACTGCGCCGCAGCAGTATCTCCATGGTGCCGGTCGCCTGGCTGGATGAGGCCGCGCCCTGGTCATAGCGCGCCTGCGCCATTGGGTGCACGTTGCCCTTCAGCGTCACCATTTGGTCGCTTACCACGGGCGAGGTCACCCGCACCGTGGGTGTCGCGAGCTGCGCGGTGGGCGCCTGCGCCTGCGCTGAAGGAGAAACTGCCAGAAGCGCCGCGGCGAGCATGCCGCCGAACAAAGGGAAGGAGGATTTTGGCTGGCCTGACATCTCGTGTTTGGTCCTGTTCTGCGAATGCGAATAAGGTGCGGGGCAGCGCGAGCAGGTGCGCCCAGGGAAGCTTGATTGTCGCTCTCGGGTGCGGCTCGTGAAGGCACCCAGTAGCGCTGTTTGTATGGGAGCCGCCACTCCAAGTCAAGTCACGGCGGTACCCGGCCTCGCGCACAGTTGAACAGCACGCAACAAAAATAGTTGCGGTCGCTGTCACAATTTTTATTTCGCGTGTGCAGGAGCCTCCCAAACCGGTCCGGGTCAGGGTTCCCGAAGGTCAAAACGGGAGAGGATCGGATACAGACTCTTCCACATCACGCAATCCGCTGGTCTACTCTGGTTTACTGGATAGCAGTCACTGTCCGCTCTTCCCGGCGGCCCGTTCACGGGCGAGCCGGTCTTTCAAGAAAGGTCTCTCTCATGGCACTCGCCATTGCAATTCTCGCTGCCGGCAAAGGCACCCGTCTCCATTCGAAGCGTCCCAAGGTCCTGCACCGTATCGGCGGCAAGCCGCTGCTGCGCCACGTTATCGATGCGGCGCTCCAGGTGGTTCCCGCGGCAGATGTTTACGTCATTATCGGCCACGGGTCCGAGCAGGTGCGCGCTGCGGTCGAGCACACCGGCGTCCGCTTCGTCGAGCAGCGCGAGCAGAAGGGTACCGGCCACGCCCTGCAGCAGACCCTTACCGCTCTGCGTAATTATGAGAACGTCCTGGTGCTTTCGGGCGACGTCCCACTGCTCCGCAGCGAAACCATCCTTGCCCTGCGCGACTTTCATCTTCGCGAAGGCGCGGCCATGTCGATCCTTTCAGCGGAGGTGGAAAAGCCTTTCGGCTACGGCCGCATCCTGCGCCGCAAGGCGGGTCGTCCCGAGGTCAAGCGGATCGTCGAGCAGAAGCAGCTCAAACCTGACCAGGAAGGCATTCTTGAAATCAACTCCGGCATTTACGCCTTCGCCGTGCAGCACCTGATGCAGCACCTTGACCTGCTGAAGGCAGAGAAAAACGGCAGCGAGGTCTACCTTACCGATATTGCCGGACTGCTGAACGAGGCCGGCGAGCGCGTGCTTGCACTGCCTGCCACGACCGCGACGGAAGTGCTCGGCGCCAACACTATCCCGGAAATGATGGCCCTTGACGCCGCGCTGCGCCTGCAGACCGCGGAGCGCCACATGGCTGCCGGCGTCACCATCTTCCAGCCGGGGACAGCAGTCATCGACTCAGCCGTAACGATCGGGCCGGACACCGTCCTCGAACCGTTTGTCCAGCTGCTCGGCACCACCCGGATCGGCAGCGACTCGCTGATTCGCTCCTACTCTGTCCTTGAAGACGCGATCATCGGCGATCACGTTGAGATTCGCCAGGGGACGGTCGTTACCGGGTCGGAGGTGCGAAGCCACGCCGTGCTGGGCCCCTACGCCCACGTTCGCCCGAACAGCCTGGTGGAGGAGGGCGCGCACATCGGCAATTTCGTCGAGCTCAAGAAGACCCACATGGGCAAGGGCGCCAAGGCGAACCACCTGGCTTACCTTGGCGACACCGAAATCGGAGAGAACGCCAATATCGGCGCCGGCACCATCGTGTGCAACTACGACGGCGTAGACAAGCACAAGACCCGCATCGGCAATAACGCTTTTATCGGCAGCGACTCAGTCCTGGTGGCCCCGCTTTCCATCGGCGACGGCGCGTATGTCGCCGCTGCGTCGTGCATCACTGAGAATGTTCCGCCGGAGGCGCTCGCCGTCTCCAGGGCGCGACAGGTCAACAAGGAGGGCTGGGCGTCTCGCCGCCGCTCCCGTCAGCCGATCCAGGGCAAGAGCAAGGATCCGGGTAAGCGCTAGCGGTGCCTGGCTGCGAAACGGCTCAGGAGCGCGCTTCCTGAGCTTCGAGGGTTGTCGCCGCACCGCGCTGCATGGCCGTTTCCCTTACCCGCAGCTCGCACAGCGCGTTCCGCATCCGGATCCGCGCGGAGATCAGGGTTCTCTGAACCTCTATCACTTCGATCCGCAGCAAACGGCCGGTTTTCTCTGCCCCGTACCCTTCGACGTCCCGCAGCAGGAAGACCAGCCGCTCGCGGGGGGGCAGCGTTGCAACAGCTTCTTCAAGGTCTGTGCGGCGCGTTTGCCCTCGCAGCAGGGTGGCGCCTGCGGTAGGTTGCGCCTTGGCAACCGGGCCCAGCGAAAACCGCCGCTCTAACCCCTGCAGCAGCGCCTCGTCTACTCCGTTGCCGTTCGGCTCAGGTGTGGCTGCGAACGCATCGATGAACGTCTCGGTCAGGATGTCTTCCGCCTCAACTTCGCTTGCCGTCATGTAGTAGGAAACTGAAAATACCCGGTGCCGGTGCGCTTCATAAATATCCCGCTGTTTCTGCTCGGCCGTCAGCTCCTGGCTTTCAGAAGCGACGATCCCGTTGGTTTCGCATAGCCGTCGGTCAAAATCGAACAAGGGTGCTCCTGGGAATCAAGCGGATCTCCGTCGCACGCTTCGCGAACGACGGGAAAACAACTTGAGCGTACACTCAGTGCCTGCGCTGGTACTGTTTGCAACCATACGTAGCCTCAGTAGCTTAACGCAATCCTGACTGCCTCGTTTTAAACCATTTTCACTTTTGGTATTAGACGTCCGCATTCTCGCTCCGATGGCTTTTTCCGACGGAGAAGCCGCGCACACCTGCCGTCCCCCTCTTGCCTGTAGAGTGAGAATGCCTTATGGCGGCCTACCCGCGCCGGTCACCTTTCAGATAACATCGGTTCACAGCTTTTGGAGAGCCACCGGCGACCGGTCTGTGGCACTCTTACTTTTGAGCAGCGGGCCTGGAGGAAACGGATCAATGGCAGGCGAACGGGTCCTGGTGGTCGGCGAAGATCAAGGCATTCGCACGACCATAATTTCTCTCCTGCGCAAGGAGGGCTACACGGTCGACAGCGCCCGCGATAGCGAGGATGCCATGCGCTCGCTCGCTGTTAAAGCGTTTGACCTCGTGATCCTCGATCAGTCCCCTGCCAGCGATTCCCATATCCGCCTGCTTGAACAAGTACGTGCCCGCCAGTTGCAAACCCCCATCATCGCCCTTGCCGAGGCCCATGACGCCCTTGCCGCGGTCACCGCCATGCGCGGCGGCGCATTTGATGTCATCCTGAAGCCGATCGACAAGCATGCGCTCTTCGATTCAGTGGCCCGCGGCGTGACCTACGGGAATGTCTCCCGCCGCAATACCACGTATCGCAACAGCCTTGAGCACCTGGTGGAAGCGCGCACAGGCCTGCTGCGCGAAGCCATGTTCGAGCTGGAGCGCTCGTACGATACGACGCTCGAGGCGCTGGGCGACGCGCTCGACCTCAAGGACTCGGAAACCGAGGGCCACTCCCGCCGCGTTACCGCCTACACCATCGCGCTGGCACGTTCCATGGGCGTCGACCAGGCCGACATGAAGACCATTAAGCACGGCGCCTTTCTGCATGACATCGGTAAAATGGCGATTCCTGACGCTATCCTGCTGAAACCGGGCCGTCTGGACGCCGAGGAAACCGCCACCATGCGCAAGCACTGCCTTTCCGGCTACCAGATCGTGCGCAAGATACCGTTTCTGCAGGAAGCCGCGGAGATCGTGTACAGCCACCAGGAGCACTTTAACGGGGGCGGGTATCCACGCAAGCTGCGCGGCGAGGAAATCCCTCTCGGTGCAAGAATCTTCGCGGTTGCCGATACCCTGGACGCCATCACCTCGGACCGGCCCTACCGGCGCGGCTCGCCTTTCTCCGCTGCCCGGAACGAGATTGCTCGTTGCGGCGGCACACAGTTCGACCCCCGTGTGGTGGAAGCATTCGTCTCCATGCCGTCCGAGGTCTGGGAAGAGCTCCGCGAAGTGATCCTGGGGCGTCATGCCGCCTGAGGCTCCCAGGCAGGCTCAGCTCAGATAAACTCCCGGTCGGCGGACGGCTGTTCTTCGACGGCAGTCGTTGCTGTTTCCCTCATTTTCTGCAGGCTTCTGCGGTTCCACACCACCACGGCAATCCCGCTCAGCAGGGCTGAGGTGCTGACGAGCAGCACGTCGCGCCAGCGAACCATTCGAACTGTGACACGCCGCTCCTTCGGGTTGTCGGCTTGATTCGTGGCTTGCGGAACCGGTTCAGGATGCGGCATCTGGTCGCCTCCGATCCCTTTGCGGGCAGCCTGTGGGAAACTTTCTCCTGAAAAATGTAGAAGGTCGCTTGCAAATATCCATAAAACTGGTAATCTGAGGTTGTTGCAGGACACCCGGTACCAAAAGAAGCTGGTTGTTGATCACGAGCGTTGGCTCTCCATCCGGCGTTCAGGCTTTTGTACCAGGGGTTCAGCAGCAAAAGTTTAGCACCACAAGTTGCGTCACTGGCCTCCCGGCACGAACAGCAATGTTCGTGCCGCCTTTTTTTTGTCCGGATGAGTTTCCCGAACGCAGGCAGTCCTCCGTTGCCGAAGGTATGGCCGGGTTAACGCCTTCGACTGGAGATCAGATCGAGGCCGACCTGGTGCAGATGTTCCAGCATGCATTTTTCCGCGGTTTCTGCTTCTCCCCGCAAAATGGCGTCGACGATGGACCGATGATGTCGAACCATGGCGTTGCAATCCGGCGCGCTCGCACCGGTAATTTCGCGGCTTTTTCGCTGCAGCCTGGCCAGGGCATTGTTCAGCTCAGTCAGCACCGGGTTCCCAGCGGCCTCAATGATCGCGGTGTGCAACTCCAGGTCGTGCTGCGCCATGCCGCTCCAGTTTTCTGACTCTTCCACCTGGGCGCACTCTTTCTCGATGCGGAGCAGGGATGTTTCGTTCGCGCGCGTTGCCGCGAGTCTGGCCGCGGCCGGCTCGAACATCTTTCGCACCTCGAGCAGGTCAAGCAGGTTGAAGTCTGAGCTGCGCAGCTCAACCTTCGCAGGCCATCCGGCCTTCAGGCCCTCAAGCGACTTGAGGTAGGTGCCGTCGCCCCTGCGGCTTTCGATGACGTCGAGGATGCTGAGCGCCTTGATGCCTTCGCGGATCGCCGGCCTGCCGACGCCGAACTTTTCAGCGAGGATGCGCTCAGGCGGCAGCATCATGCCGACGGCGTAGTCCCCTTCTTCGATAAAGTTCCGAAGCATGGACAAGACGTTGGAGGTGTCGGGTAATCGCACCGACGCCTCCCCTTTGCCTTGGTAAGACCTGCTGGGAGCTCCTGCTTCCTTCCTCTTTGCACTTTTCGCGGGCATCCGGATGTCGCTCTTTCCTCGATGCTTCAGGTAGCAAACACCGGCAATGTGACGGGGCGAAATGGTCCTGTGTCCATCCTAGCGAACGCGGTCGTCACAGAAAAGCGTAAAAAGCGCTTGACAGCTGAAAGCCCAGGCTGCATAAATTGGCGTGATTTATTTTTATTGGTAAGACCTGATGCCGAGGTGAGTATGCGCACGTCTCGTTCTATCCATTCGCTGCCGGTCCGTTCTTCCCGGCAAATCATTCGGACCACCTCAACCGCCTGCCTGCTTTCCGCGCTGATGTGCGGCGCCGCGGGAGCACAAACCGGCAACGGCCGGCTGCGTGGAACAGTGATCGACCCCGACAAGCGTGTGATTGCGAGCGCCGGCGTCGTGCTGACCAATGAGGCGACGCGCACAACCATCTCGACGGTCACGACGAAGGACGGCGACTACACCTTTCCCCAAGTGCCGCTGGGCCGGTATGACCTGAACGTGACTGCGCCCGGGTTTGAGGGTTTTGCGCAAAAAGGAGTCGTGCTGAACGCTGACCAGAACCTTACTCTCCCGGTGCAGCTTACCCTTGGGAGCGCCGCGGGCGAGGTGACGGTGCAGGGCGAGGGGACGCAGGTGGATACGCAGACCGGCACGATCAAGGCCACGATCGATGAGAAGAGCATCGTGGATCTGCCGCTGAATGGCCGCGACCCGCGCGAGCTGATCGCCCTACAGCAAGGGGTGATCGAGGCGACGGCGACGTTCAACTCGGCGCAGCAGAGCTCCACCGTCCCGGGCACGCCGTTTTTCGCCGTGAACGGCTCCCGGGCGAACGCCGTGAATTACCTGCTGGACGGCATTGATAACAACGACCCGTACACCAATGCGTCCAGTGCCTTTCCAGACCCCGACGCTCTGTCTGAGTTCAGCGTACAGGTCAGCAACTTCGATGCGGAGTACGGTAGAAACTCCGGCGCGATTGTGAATGCGATTACGAAGTCGGGAACCAACCACCTGCACGGCAGCCTGTATGAGTTTATCCGCGACAGCACCTTCGGCTTGAACGCCAACGACTGGTTTTCAAAATACAACAAGGTGGCTGAGCCGTTTCTCATTCAGAATCAGTTTGGCGGATCCGTTGGAGGACCGGTCGTGCTGCCGCACCTGTACAACGGCCGCGATAAGACTTTCTTTTTCGGATCCTACCAGGAGACGATCGCGCACAGCTCCAGCTCTAACTCCAACCTGACGGTGCCGAACGCGGCGGAACGCTCGGGCGACCTCTCAGGTGTGAGCGCGACGATTTACAACCCGCTGACGGGTACTCCGTTCCCTAACAATGTTATTCCAGCAAACCTTCTCGATCCGGCGTCACAGCAGTTCATCAAGAGCTATCTGCCGCTGCCGAACAATCCCACGGCGGCTAACCCGGACCAGTACACCTTCAAGCAGCCCAACATCAGCTCGCAGGGGCAGCTGACCCTTCGCGGCGACCAGACGCTGCCGAAGCAGAACCGCCTCGAGATGCGGTATTACCGCTTCAACTACAACATTGGCGAACTGCTGCCGCAGCCTGGCAATGTGAACTACGCTGCTGCCGGGAACCTCGGCCAGGTCGACAATGCCGCGCTGATCCTGACCACCACGTTTACGCCGAACCTTGTGAACCTGCTCTCCTACGGATTTGCCCACACGTTTACGCACCCTGGCGCGCCGCCCGCAGGCTACCCTACGCCGCACACGCTCGGGCTGAACCTGTACAGCACGGCGCCCGACTCTCTCGACTTTTCAATCAGCGGTTTTAGCGGGGCCAGTGGAACAGGCTCGACCGGCCTGCCCAACGATCGCAACAACTTTCCGCTTGCCGATGCTGTGAATTACCAGTTCGGCAAACACTCGCTTGCCTTTGGTGGACAAATGACCAGGCAGCAGGTGCACTGGACGTATAACCAGGCTTTCCCGACCTTCTCATTTACCGGCAGCAACTCAGGCTATGGACTGGCGGACTTCCTGCTGGGCTATCCTTACCAGATGTCAGAGGGCAGCACTGAAGTGTTTAACACCCGCTTCAGCGAATGGGCTGTTTTCGCGCAGGATAACTGGAAGGTATCTCCGCGCCTGACGCTTGACCTGGGCTTGCGCTGGGAGCCTTACCTGCCGCCGCACTTTGTGGGCAGTTATAACCCAATCGATGTGATAAGCCCCACGACCGCGCTGGCCGGCCAGCACTCTACCGTTTTCCCCAACGCACCGCCGGGGCTGTTCTTTGCCGGCGACAAAGGCGTGCCGAACGGCGGCACCACGGCTGTTTACTCAAACTTCTCTCCGCGCGTCGGCTTCTCGTATGACCTGAGCGGTCACCAGAAGACAGTGCTGCGCGCGGCGTACGGCCTGTTTATCGATCAGCCGAAGGCCGACGACTATAACCACTTTACGAACGGGCAGCCGTATAACATCTCCGAGATCCTGACGAACCAGCCGATGACGGATCCCGTGACGCCGCTTAACCCTTTCTCGTGGCGAAACCCGTACCGCGGCGCCGCCGACCCGATTGCGGCCTTTGCGGCACGCGGTAACAATCCGCCCAGCAGCTCGGCTTTCACGCTGCCGGTGACAGGCGAACTTACTTATGTCAACTTCCACATGCCGTATACGCAGCAGTGGAACCTTACAGTCGAACAGCAGCTGCCGCTGAACACGGTTGGCCGCATCACGTATGTCGGCTCAAAGGGAACACACCTGCAATGGACCCGGGACCTGAACGCGCCGCAACGGCAGGCCGGCCCCTCTGCCAACTGGGCCAGCGAACAGGCACGCACACCGCTGAACCCCTACTTCGGCTACATCAACGGCCTGAACTGGGACGGCTACTCAAGCTATGAAGCTGTGCAGTTAAATCTGGACCATCGGTTCTCCCACGGGCTTTCCACCACGTTGAACTATAGCCACTCGCGGTCGTTCGACAGCAACTCTGATGGCGCGGAGTTTATCGCGACCGGCATTCAGGATCCATATAACCTGAAGCTTGAGTACGGCCCGTCGGACTACGATGTACCGAACAACTTTGAAGGTTCAGTGTTGTATGTTCTTCCTATCCCCTCCACGCACAACCGTACCGCCGACCTGTTCGTACGCGGCTGGCAGGCCAACGCGATTATCTCGGTACACAGCGGCCAGCCGTACAGCATTTATATTCCGGGTGATTACGAGTTGAATGCCGAGTCGTATCAGCGTGCGCGCGTGTTCCACGATCCGCGCATGTCGCAGAATCGTCCGGAGATTTCGCGGGTGCTGAACTACTTCGATACGACGGCTTATGACGACCCGGCCCGGCTTGCGAATGCCGCGACGAAAGGGACGGCTTACTTCTACACGCCGGATGATGACAATATGATCTCAGCACGCAACAGCGGACGGCAGCCGGGGTATCGCAACGTGGACATGAGCGCTTTCAAAAACTTCAACTTCGAGCATACAGAGACACAGTTCCGCGTGCAGGCTTACAACGTCTTTAACAATCCCGGACTGGGAGTAAACACGCAGTCGCAGTATCCAGGCAGCGCGGTGTTTGGACAGCTTTCTACGGATAAGCCGGGCAGACTGGTCGAGTTTGCCATCCACTTATCCTTTTGACCGCGGTATTTGTTTACTGAGAGAACATACGAATGAAGATTACGCAGGTGAAGACCTGGATGGTCGAAGGCATCAAGTATAACTGGGTCTTCGTAAAGATTTATACCGACGATGGCCTGACCGGCATTGGTGAAGGCACGAACTGGCCTGGCAGCCCGATGATTCTCGAAGCATGCCGCCATGCCGGAGAGGTTATCGTCGGTGAGGACAGCTCCCGCATCGACTACATCTGGACCAAGCTGTACCGGGACTTCAACTGGATGGGACAGGCAGGCCCGGTCCTGAGCGCGATCAGCGCTATTGATATTGCGCTTTGGGACCTGGCTGGAAAGCGCGCCGGCATGCCTGTTTACCAGCTACTTGGCGGCGCGTTTCGCACGAAGGTCAAGCTGTACGCTAACTACTGGTTTCTGAAGGGCACGGGCACGCCCGAGGACTATGCCGAGCAGGCGGTGGGCGTGAAGGAGCGTGGTTTCCTGGCCTGCAAAATGGACCCGTTCGCACACGTGAATTATTGGTACGGAGAGGACCTGCAGGACAATCTCGGGCTGACGGAGCGAGGCAAGCAGCTTGCGATTGAGCGGCTGGTCGCTGTGCAGCAGGCGGTTGGGCCGGAGTTCGGCATCGCGGTCGAAACCCACGCGCTGCTGAATGGCCCGACAGCTGTCGAAATGGCCCATCGCATCGCGAAGGCCGGCATTAACTGCATGTGGTACGAGGAGCCTGCGGGCCCGGAGTTTCCGCGCGAAATCGCGGCGATCAAGCGGCAGATCAGCCTGCCGGTGTGCGTGGGCGAACGCCTGCACTCGCGCTTTCAGGCGAGACCGATTCTCGAGGCGCAGGCAGCCGATATCCTGATGCCCGACATTACCCGCTGCGGAGGTATTGGAGAGATGAAGAGAATTGCCACCATGGCTGAGGCATTCAACGTGCCGATCGCTCCGCACAATCCCAACGGACCGATATCGACGATTGCGGCGGCGCATGTGATGGCATCGATTCCGAACTTTTTCTGCCAGGAGTTTATGGCGACAGATGTGCCTTGGCGGGACTCGGTCCTGGACAGGCCGCTGCCGATCAGGAATGGCTTTTATGAACTGGGTGACGAACCGGGTCTCGGTTTCGACCTGGTCGAGGAAGAGATGGAGCGGCACCCAGGCGTCACCGTGCGCCGCCCCGGCTTCTATGTTTGACCGCAGCACTTTTTGGGAGAGACCACGATGGAATGGACCAACGACTCCGAACTGTTCGCACTGATTAAGCAGCACCTGTTCACCGCTATTATCGGAGACGTGCTGGACCTGAACGGACGGCATCACCAGTTTCTCCCGGCGCAATGCCGTCCGCTAGCCCCGCACATGGTGGTTGCCGGCCGGGCCATGACGGTGCTTGAAGCAGACGTTTTCCACTTACCCGATCCGCCGTTTGGAAAGATGCTGGAAGCGCTTGATAACCTGCAGCAGCATGAAATTTATGTCGCCGCGGGCTGCGCGCCGCGCTATGCGCTATGGGGTGAGCTGATGGCCACCGCCGCACAGAAGCGCGGCGCCGCCGGCGCGGTGATGGCCGGCTATTCCCGCGATACGCGCGGCATTCTCGCGATCGACTTTCCTACCTTCTCCTACGGCGCGTACGCACAGGACCAGCGCGGCCGCGGCATCGTGGTCGACTACCGCGTGCCGCTTGAGATTGAAGGTGTCGGCATTCAACCGGGAGACATTCTTGTCGGCGATGTCGATGGAGTGGTCGTGCTGCCGCGCGAGTACGAAGTCGCTGTGATTTCCCGCGCGCTCGAACAGGCGCGCAAGGAAAAGACCGCGCGCGTCATGCTGCTGAACGGCGCACGCGCCCAGGACGTTTTTACTGAGACAGGTGTGCTGTGAACGATCTGGACTTTACCGGAAAGATTGCGATCGTGACCGGGGCGGCAAGCGGCATCGGCCTTGCCACCGCGACAGCCCTTGCACGCCGCGGTGCCGAGGTTGCGCTGTTTGATCGCAATGACGAAGCATGTCGCGCGGTTGCGGCGGAGCTTGCAACGCAGGGTTCGAGGACGGCGACAGCGTTTGCCGTAGATGTCGCCAATGCTGACGCGGTGGCCCAGGCTGTGGACCGTGTTGCCGCAACGTGCGGGGGCGTCGATCTGCTGGCACATTGTGCAGGCGTGCAGAGCTACGGCAGTGCCGAGTCTACTTCACTTGACGCATGGGACCGGACGCTCGCGGTAGACCTCGACAGCGCCTTTTATCTTGCACGTGCGGTCGTTCCACACATGAGGAAGCGCGGAGGAGGAGCGATCGTGTTTACCGGATCGACACAGTCGGTCGTGGCGCATCGCAACTCGGCTGCATACGTTACGGGCAAGCACGGTCTACTCGGCCTGATGCGTTCCGTCGCGCTCGACTTTGCGAAGGATGGCATACGCGCCAACTGCGTGCTGCCCGGCGCGATTGACACGCCCATGATCCGGTGGGGAGCAAGTCGCGATCCTCATCCGGAACAGGTGATTGAAGCGTGTCACTCGCTCGCACTGCTGGGCCGCATGGGTCTTCCGGAAGAGGTCGCGAACGTGAACATCTTCCTGCTGAGCAGCATGGCGTCGTACATCACGGGATCGTCCGTCGTGGTTGACGGCGGCCAGCTTATACCGTGCGGCGGCACGGCGTTTCAGCGCACCGGGACCGGCGCCGAGCAGGAATAGAGAGCAGCAATTGAGCCAGTTCGTGCATCTTCGTGCGGTCGACTACGCCGTCATGGGCGTGTATCTCGCGTTTACCATCGGCATCGGCTACTTCGTCAAGCGCCGCGTCCACAGCAGCGACGACTTTTTTCTCGCGGGTCGTTCGACGCCCACGTGGGTCGCCGCGCTTGCCTTCATCTCCGCGAACCTGGGCGCGCAGGAAGTGATCGGCATGGGCGCGTCCGGCGCCAAGTATGGTGTGCCCACCTGCCAATTTTACTGGCTTGCGGTCCCGGCGATGGTGTTTGTCGGCTTGTTCATGATGCCGTTCTACTATGGTTCGCGCGCGCGCAGTGTTCCCGAGTATCTGCGGCTCCGCTTTGACGAGAAAACACGCGCGCTGAATGCGATGACTTTCGCCGTGATGACGATTTTCTCGTCGGGCGTTTCAATGTACGCCATGGGAGAGCTGTTCTACCTGCTGCTTGGCTGGAGCTTTAACTGGAGCGTTCTTGTCGCGGCGCTTATTGTACTTAGCTATGTCTCACTGGGCGGACTTACCAGTGCTATCTACAACGAGGTCCTCCAGTTCTTCTTCATCGTGTTCGGGCTTGCGCCTTTGTCCTGGATCGGGCTTCGAGCGGTAGGCGGATGGGGAGGGCTCAAGCTTCGGCTTGCGGAGCTCGCAACGACACACGGGTACGCTGCCGGCGCGTATACCCATGCGTGGCGCTACATGGGCAGCTCGCGCAATAACCCGGTCGGGGTGGAGTGGATCGGGCTCGGCTTCGGCCTTGGCTTCGTACTCAGCTTCGGCTACTGGTGCACGGATTTTCTGGTGGTGCAGCGCGCCATGTCTGCCGAATCGCAGGATGCCTCCCGTCGCGTCCCGATCATTGCCGCCGTTCCGAAGATGATTTTTCCGCTCTTCGTTATTCTGCCGGGGATGATCGCTGCCGTCGCAACCACCGCGGCTGTGCCGCAGATCGCGCATGTCGCCACGCATATTACGGCGAGCGGCATTCTGCCTGCGAAGCTCACGACCGCCGGAGCCTTGCAGCACGATACGTTCGGTAACATCGTTCCCGATTACGATCTCGCGACACCGATGATGCTGGTGCATTTCTTCCCATCGGGGATGCTCGGCCTGGGGCTCACCGCGCTTCTGGCTTCGTTCATGTCCGGCATGGCCGGGAATGTAACCGCGTTCAACACAGTCTGGACTTACGATATTTACCAGGCATACCTGCGGCCCTCCGCGCCGGACAGCCACTATGTGCGGGTGGGCCGCATGGCTACGGTCGCAGGCATTGCGTTGTCAGTCGGCGCGGCCTATCTTGCGGCTTCGTTCAACAACATCATGGACCTGCTGCAACTCGTGTTTGCCTTTGTCAATGCTCCGCTTTTCGCGACCTTCGCTCTGGGTATGTTCTGGAAGCGGACGACCGGGCACGGCGCATTTTCCGGGCTGCTGTGCGGTGTGCTCGCCGCGGCCGTTCACCACGGCATCAGCCTTCCGCAGGGTGACGCTCCCGGTGTCCATGGCGGCTTTTTTGGAGTACACATTCTGTACCGGAGCGACCTGGCACAAGCCTTCTGGACAGCGATCGTTGCATTTGTTGCGTGTGCCATTGTCACAGTTGCTGTAAGCCTGGTGACACGCGCAGCGGATGAGACCACTCTTCACGGGCTTGTCTACTCACTTACGGATCGTCTTGAGGTGCGCAGCGGGAGATGGTACCGGCAACCTGAGGCGATGGCGGCAGCCGTGCTGCTGGCCGCGCTGGCGCTCAATGTCTGGTTCTTCTGATGAGCACCCGGCAGCTCTTTACCACGACTTACAGGAGGTTGAATGAAGTCGCTCCGTTCCCGCTCCGCTTCTCTGCTCTATGCTTTAGCCGCGTTCATCGCCGTGCTGCTGATGGTATCGCCCCAGGGTCTGCACGCACGGCAGGCCGCCGGGGATTTACCGCAAGGTCAAGGCGACGCCGCTGTACCGATAGCGCCTGCACTTGGCTCGCTTGCGCCAACGCCGCCGATGGGCTGGGCGAGTTGGAACCACTTCTTCTGCGATTACGACGAAAAGACTATCCGCGCGCAGGCAGACGCACTCGTTTCCACCGGTATGCGCGATGCCGGCTACAAGTATGTCGTCATACAGGAATGTATCGCGCGCGAACGCGATGCGAAGGGAAACCTGGTAGCAGACAGCGTACGTTTCCCAAGCGGCATGCCTGCGCTTACTGCTTACATCCACCAGCTTGGCCTCAAAGCCGGTATCTATACCGACATAGGCCTTCACACCTGCTACCCCAATCCTCGCTACCAGGGCAGTTACGGGCATGAGCAGCAGGATGCTGACACCTTCGCGGCCTGGGGTATGGACTTCGTTGAAATGGATTACTGCAATCGCGTAGAGGAGCACACTGGCCGATGGGTTTACGAGCGCATGGCCCAGGCAATCAGGAACACCGGGCGCCCGATGATTTTCTACCTGTGTGCGTGGGGCAATGAGCAGCCGTGGGAGTGGGCACAGGGCAAAGCGCAGATGTGGCGCACGGAGTTCGACATTTCGCTTGAGAAGAACCACGTGGAGTGGGGCCGCATGGTGCGTAATTTCGAGTCGAACACGGCACACTCGGTCTTGAGCGGACCAGAGAGCTGGAACGACGCTGACATGCTCGAGATCGGCAACCCAGGGTTGAGCGATACCGAGGCGCAGGCGCAAATGTCGATGTGGGCCATCTCGCCTTCTCCCTTGCTGGCAGGCGCCGACCTGCTGCACATGACCGCACAGGCGCGCGCGATATACCTCAATAAGGCGGTGATCGCCGTCAATCAGGATCCGCTTGGCGCGGGGGCCGAGAAGATTGCGGACCTCGGGCCGGAACTGGAAGTGTGGGCAAAGCCGCTCGGCTCGCGCACCGGCGGACAGTATGCCGTGATGCTGCTGAACGCCTCGGACAAGAGGGCGCGCATGGCGATCCACTGGTCTGAGCTGGACCTGCTGCCACGTGCCGAGGCGACTAACCTGTGGCGGCACGAAGTAATCCCTATGAGCGACGAATATAGCGCAACGCTCGGTGCCCACAGCGCGGTATTGTTGCGTGTGAGCGGCACGCGTTCCTGGCAGCATGCCGTCCCGTTTGAAGCGGAGTGGCCGGGGGTTGAGCGTGTTGGCGCGGCTTCGTTGTTCCCTTGCGGCGAGTGCTCGAAAGGCTATGCCATGGCGATTGGCGGCAGCGACCAACGAGGAGACCTGCGCTTCTCGAAGATTGTCGTACCCTCCGCCGGCGACTACACCTTGCGCGTCCTGTACGTGCGCAATGGTCTTGAGGACAAGCAGATCGGCCTCGACGTGAATGGCGCGCAAACCAAGGTGCTGGCCATCATGCGGTCGTGGAACTGGCTCGACATCCCCGTCCGGCTGCGCGCCGGTGAAAACCAGATCGGCATTTCATACAGCGGCCGCCGCAGCTTCTACCTTGACCAGGTCTCGCTTATCCGGCGCGCTCCATGACAGAAAGAGTAGGCACAATGGTCCATGCGCTGCCCGGCGAAGTTTGGGTAACATGATAGCTGCGTTCCGCGAAGGAGATGCCCTTGCCACACCGTATTCGACGCCTTGCCAGCCGGCGGCGCTTCCTCAAGCAGCTCAGCCTCGCCGGCATCGCTTCCTCCCTGCCGCTCTATTCTCTCGGCTCCTTCGCATCGCAAATCGCGGCCGGGGCACCGGCTGCCTCTGCCGTAAAAAATCGTGCTCCCCTCGCGCCCAGCGCGTTTTATCCGCTGCCGCTCGGGGCTGTGCGCCCTGCAGGCTGGCTTCGCGCCCAGCTGCAGATCCAGGCGAATGGCCTCAGCGGTCACCTTGGAGAGACCTGGTCCGACGCCGGGCCGAACAGCGGCTGGCTTGGAGGCAGCGGCGAGTCCTGGGAGCGCGGCCCCTACTATCTCGACGGGCTGGTGCCGCTCGCGTGGCTGCTCGACGACGCCGGCCTGAAGGCCAAGGCCCTAAAGTTCATCGACTGGACTCTTGAGAACCAGGCGCCCGACGGCATGATCGGGCCTCGCTCGAATGATGACTGGTGGCCGCGCATGGTCATGCTCAAGGTATTGACACAGTACTTTGAGGCGACCGGCGACCCGCGTGTGCTCCCCGTCATGCAGCGCTACTTTGTGGCGCAGCTGGCCGCGCTGCCTGTGCGTCCGCTCCGCGACTGGGGCAAATTCCGCTGGCAGGACGAAGTGCTCAGCGTAGTGTGGCTCTACAACCGCACGGGCGACCCGCGCCTGCTCGACCTGGCGCGGCTGCTCCACACGCAGGGGCACGACTGGATAGGGCAGTATGCGAACTTCCAGTACACGGGCCGCACCACGCAGGCGGAGATCGACGCCCAGACAAAGCAGGGCAACCCCGGCTTCGCGCTCTCGACCCACGGCGTCAACAACGGGCAGGCCATTAAGACCGGCCCTGTCTGGTCGCTCGTCTCAGGCTCCACGCAGGACCGCAAAGCCGTGCTCCAGATGATTGCCGAACTGGATAAATACCACGGTCTGCCGAACGGCATGTTCTCGTGCGACGAGCACCTAGCCGGCCTGAATCCATCGCAGGGGTCCGAGCTGTGCACGGTGGTCGAATACATGTTTTCGCTCGAGCAGTCACTTGCCATCCTGGGCGACCCAGCGCTCGGCGACCGGCTTGAGAAGCTGGCCTTTAACCCGCTGCCCGGCGCGCTCACCGATGATATGTGGGCGCACCAGTACAACCAGGAACCGAACCAGGTGGAGTGCAGCCTGCATCGCAAGCCGTGGACCACGGATGGTCCGGAGTCGAACCTGTTTGGGCTTGAGCCGAACTTCGGCTGCTGTACCGCAAACTATCACCAGGGCTGGCCGAAGTTTGCCGCGAGCCTGTTCATGCTCTCGCACGACGATGGGCTTGTCGCCACGGCCTACGCGCCTTGCGAGGTCCACACCCTGGTGCGCGACACCGCGGTGCGCATCGTGGAGGAGACGGACTACCCTTTCCGCGGCACTGTGCACCTGACCGTGCACCCGGCCAGAGCTGTCGCGTTCCCGTTGCAGCTGCGCATCCCGGCGTGGGCCACCGGGGCAGGCGTTACGGTCAACGGCAAGCCCCAGCCTGCGCCTGCGCCCGGCACCTTTCTGCGCATTGAGCGTACGTGGAGCGCCGGCGACCAGGTTGCCATCGACTTTGCGCCGCAGCCCCGCGTCACGCCAGGATTTAATAACTCGATCGCCATCGAACGCGGGCCGCTCGTCTTCTCCTACGGTATTGGCGAAGACTGGCTCAAGCTCCGCGACCGGGGCCTAACCGCCGACTGGCAGGTCTTCCCCACGACCCAGTGGAACTACGCGCTGACTATCGACCCGCGGCAGGCGACGACGCAGATCGCGACCGTGGAGAAAGCGATGCAGCCGGCGCCCTTCAGTGCGAAAACCACACCCATCACGCTCACCGTAAAGGGTAGAAAACTGCCCCACTGGTGGGCCGAGGATGGCGTGGCCGCACCGGTCCCCGAAGGCGCATCCACTGACCCGCAGCCGGAGGAAACGCTTTCACTTATCCCCTACGCCGCGGCCAAGCTCCGGATTACGGCCTTTCCGCGAGCCTGATCCGCTGGGCAGCGCCTGCTATTGCTGCTGCCCGGTCTGGAACTGCAGCGTGGAGAGAGCAGCACGGTAGCTGTAGCCGGCGTTCGTGTTGGCGATCTCCGCCTGCGTCTGCTCGAGCTGCGCCTGGCTCAGCTCGACGATCGAGGCAAGCCCCAGCGTATATCTTGTCTGCGCCAGCTTCAGCGCGAGGTTCGACTGCTGCAGCAGCTGTGCCGTTACGCCGATGCGCGCAAAGCTGTTGTTCGTCGCAAGCCACGCAGTCTTTACATCGCGCACGATCGTATCGCGCAATACGGAGGCCTGCGCGTTCGTCGCCTGCGATCGTAGGTCCGTTTCCTTCGCCTGTGCCGAGAAGAGAAAGCCGTTGAAGATCGGCACCGTTACATTGGCGGCAGCCGCGCCGTCCCAGCTTGCGATGAAGTACTGGCCGCTGCGCACCGGTATACCGCCGACGGTGCCGAGCGCGGAGATGGTGGGGAGCCGCTGTTCGCTTTGCGCGCGGCTCAGCTTTTTCTCTGAGTCGCGCGTGGCCGCAAGCGCCTGAAGGTCAGGCCGCTGCCGCAGGGCCATTTCCGTCAGCACGTCCACATCGGGTGGTGGAGGAGGCGGCGCCGAGGCGGCATCGACGAGCGTGTACTGCTGCGTGCGGTCGAAACCCAGCACCTCGTCGAGCGACGCAATGGCCGCGTCCGCGCTGTTCTGCGCGTCCAGCACAAGCAGCTGCGCCTGCGACACGTTGACGTTGGCGAAGGAGGCATCAAGCGTGGAGCGTAGATTGTTCTTCGCCAGCTGCCCGATCTGCGACTGCGTTGCCTGCCGGGTGGCGACCGTCTGCTGCGCCACGCGGAGCACGGCCTGCGCCTGCAGCGCATTGAAGAAAGCCTGGTCCGCAACCAGCACGATCTGTTCCCGTGTCGCTTGTTCGTTGGCCTGCTGCGCCTGCACCTGCAGCTTTGAGGCAGACACCAGGTTGTGCGTGCGCCCGAAATCGGTAATCAGCTGCGACAGAAGAACGCCGCCGCCGACATGCTGCAGCAGGCGTGAATCGCTCAGCGAACCGGAAGCGATACGACTCCCGTTGTAGCCTCCCTCTGCGGTGATACTGCCGTTGACCAGCGGCAGTTCGCCTGACCTGGACTCACGAACGACCTGCTGCTGTGCAAGCGACAGCAGGTGGCTGACGGTGATGCGCGGGTTGTTGTGCAGGGCAAGCGTCTCGGCCTGTACCCGCGTGAGCGTGGGTGCTGCCGTTGTGACAGGCGATGACGATTGCGCTATCGGCGGAGCGTCGCCCTGCAAGGCAAGCAGTTGCGGTTGCGGCGCCGCAGGAACCGGGCCCTGCGCCAGCCCCGCGGAACAATAGGCAAACGTCGCGCAAAGCAGAAGAGAGGATTCGAGCTGTCTACGCATTGGCCAGTCCTCCGTCACGTGCCGCCGTGTTCTCGTCATCTCGACGCCGGTCTTCGCGTCCATGCACCAGCATGTAAACAGCCGGCACCAGGAATACTGTAACAATCACGGATGCGGATAGCCCTCCGATGATCGCGCGCGCCAGCGGTGCATATTGCTCGCTGCCCGCCTCCAGCCCGAGAGCCAGCGGAATCATGCCAAGCAGCGTCGCCAGCGAGGTCATCAGGATCGGGCGCAGACGGATCTTGCACGACTGCACCACCGCGTTCGCATACGTCAGCCCTTGCGAGCGCAGAATGCCCGCGAACTCGACGATAAGAATGCTGTTTGACACCACGATGCCGACCATCATGATGACGCCCATTAAAGACATGACATTCAACGTAGAGCCTGTAAGCACCAGCAGAACGATCACGCCGGCAAGCCCTGGCGGCACGGCCATCAGGATGATGAACGGGTCGATGAACGAGGTGAACTGCGCCATCAGGATCAGGTACACCAGCGCAACCGCCAGCACCAAGCCCAGGCCGAAGCGCTGGAATGCCGTGTTCATGCTCTGGACCGCTCCATGCATCAGCACACGCATACCGTGCGCTTTCGGGACACCCGCTATCAGCTTGTTGACCTGCGCGCTTACCGCGTTCAGCGCCTCGGTGCGCGGCTGCACGTATACGTCAATCACACGCCGCAGCTGATAGTGGTCCACCTCTGTTGGCGTATTGATCTGTTTAGTGAACACGACGGATCGCAGAGGTGTGTAAGCCTTACTGCCCGTCCCGCGCAGCGGAATATTCTCAAGGTCCTCCATGCTCATGTGACCGATCTGCTGGTTTGAGTACTGCACCGTCAGCATGTAGTTATTGCCGGTGTTCGGGTCGATCCAGTAACTCGGAGCGATAACACCGTCCGAAGTCAGCGCGGTAATCACGTTGTCCACCACGCTCTTCGGCGACAGGCCGATCTGGCTTGCGCGCTCGCGGTCGATATCGAGCTCAAGCCCCGGATACTTCAGGTCCTGCGGAATGTACACGTCCGCCACCGTGCTGAGCCCGCGCAGCTTGCCGGCCAACTTCTGCGCCTGCGCCATGGCCGCCTCCTGGTTGTTCGAGCTGATCTGGAGATCAATCGGCGCGGGCAGACCCTGGTTCATTACTGAATCCACCAGGCCGCCCGCCTGAAAGTACGTGCCGAGCTGCGGCAGCTGCGACGCCAGCGCCCGGCGCACCTTATCGATGTAGGCATAACTGCCGAGCTTGTGATCTTCCTGCAGACTAACCTGCACAAAAGCCGTGTCCATCGAGGCGTTCGGGGTGTAAATCGATGAGAGATCAGGCGTGACGCCGATGTTTGAAACGATCATCCCGAGGTCGGCCGCCGGCACCTGCTGCCGGATTACCTTTTCCACCTTCGCAATGTATTGGTCGCTGACCTCGATCCGCGTACCGCTCGGCATTTTTACGTTGATGATGAACTGCCCCGGATCGGTCCGAGGGAAGTAGGCGCGCCCCAGGAACGGCGCGAACACCAGGATCACCAGCACGATCGATCCAAGCATTACCGCCGCCGCAAGCCCCGGCCTGCGAATTGACCAGTATGCCAGCCGCTCGTAACCTTCAAGCATGCGGGCAAACCCGCGGTTGAACGCGTCTACTCCGCGCTGAAAGAGTGACGGCTTGTTCCTGCTTTCCTCCGAGTGCGGGTGGATAAATTTCGCGCAGAACAGCGGCACCAGTGTCATGGAAAACACATACGACGCGAAGATCGAAAACACCACGCCGTATGCGAGATCGGTGAACAGGTACTTGCTCACGCCATCAAGTAGAAACACAGGAAAAAAGACGATTGAGGTAGTCACCGTGGCAGCCAGTACCGCCAGCTGCACCTCGGTGCCGCCCTCTTCCGCCGCTCGCGCCGGTGTCGCACCTTCTTCCATGAAGCGGAAGATATTCTCAAGCACAATCACCGAGTTATCGATCAGGCGCGAGAGCACCAGTGCGAGACCGCCCAGCAGCATCGTGTTCACCGATCCGCCCATGCCGTTCACAATCAGCAGGCAGGTCAGCACCGCAAGTGGAATCGCTATCAGCGCGGCAAGCGTAGCGCGCCCGCTGCCGAGGAATACGAGAATCATGATGCCGGTCAGCAGCAGCCCGATTCCCGCTTCCTTCAGCAGGTTCCTGATCGCGCCTTTCACGAAGACGGATTGATCGAACACCACGGCCGTCTTCAGCGACTCCGGAATATCGACCAGCTTCGCAATCGCGGCGCGCATACCGTTCACGATTGTGATCGTATTGCTCTTGCCTGCTTGCTTCAGCACCGGCACATACACAGAGTGCTGCCCGTCAATGCGTACGATGTTGGTCTGGATCGCGCCCGAATCCTCGGCATGGCCGATGTCACCCACCAGCACTGACGCGTTGCCCACCGATTTCAGCGGCATCGAGTTGATCTGCTCCGGCGTCGGCACCTGCGCGTTCGCGTAGATGTTGAAGTCGCGCGTACCGATACGAACATCGCCGGCCGGCAGAATCAAATTCGAGTTGTCCACGCCGTTCACGACATCCATCAGGCTCATGTTGTGCGCTTCCAGCTTCAACGGGTCCACGAACACCTGGATCTGCCGGTAGCGGCCGCCGAACGGCTGCGGCACGGACGCGCCCGGCACATTCGCGATCTGGTTGCGTACCTGGAACTGCGCCAGATCCTTGAGCCGCGTCTCATTCAGCCCCTTACCCTTCAGCGTCACCAGGCAGATCGGCTGGCTCGATGCCGTCATACCCAGCACCACCGGCGGCAGCGTGCCCGGCGGCAGTCTCCGCAGATCGGCGAGCGCAAGGCTTGAAATGTTGCTCACAGCAGAGTTCGGATCGGTGCCCGGCCGGAAGTACACCTTGATCAAACTCACACCTGTCAGCGAGCGCGATTCGATGTGATCGATGTTCGCGCCGAGCGTAAAAAATCGCTCGAAGGTATCGGTGATATCGGCCTCGATCTGCTTCGGCGGCATGCCGGAGTAAAACGTCGCCACAACCACTACCGGGATATCAATATCGGGAAATAGGTCGACCGGCATCGTCGTTACATTCACAATGCCGACTACCATGACCATCAAGCTGATCATCAGAATAAAAAATGGATATTTGAGGGCAAACTTAGGCATTACTGGCCCCCTCCGCTGCTCGGCGCGTTCGCGGCCATCGGGTCTTCCATCCCGCCCTCTTCGCGCATCACGTCGCTTGCCGGCTCCTGCTGTACCCGCGGTGTTATCCGCTCGCCGTCGTGGTATCGGCTCGCATCGCCCATCACCACGCGGTCTCCGGCTTCAAGTCCACTCACAATCTCCACCAGCAACGACCCGCGCAGCCCCAGTTTTACCGGCCGCTGCTCTACCTCGTTGTTCGCATTCAGCACCAGTACCGTTCCGTTGCTCTCGCTGCCCTGCACCGCTGCGATCGGCAGCGTCAGCACGTTCTGACGATGGTCCAGCTGGAGATACGTGTTCGCATACATCCCGGGCGTAATCACCAGCTTCGGGTTTGGCACGTCGACCTCGGTCTGCATTGTCCGTGTGCTGGGGTCGAGGTTCCGCGTAAAGCGCACTACTTTTCCGTCAAAGTTCTGCCCCAGCGCGTCCACGCGGATTGTCATCGCGTCGCCAACGTGCACATACTTCACCGCGTCTTCCGGCACCGGCACTCGCAGGCGTAGCAGGTCGCTCTGCGACAGCATGATGAGCGGCAGCGACTGTGTGTCGGAGCTGGTGCCCGCCTGGATCAGCGCCCCCGTATCCGCGTAGCGAAACGTCACCACGCCGTTCAGCGGGGCCGTAACCGTCGTGTAGGCCTGCAGCGCGCCTACCCTCTGCTGATCGGCGTTCGCCGTCTCCGCGCCCTGCTGCGCGCCTTGCAAGGCTGCCTCCGCCGCATCCACCTGGGCCAGCGAGGCGTCCGCCTGCGAACGCGCGTTGTCCAGCTCCTGCGCTGCAATTACGCCCGGCTGCTCCTGGGACGCCTTGTTCAACCGATCGAAATCGGCCTGGAGCGCCGCGTGCAGCGACTTCGCCCGCGCTACATCCTGGCGGGCCGCGGTCGTGGTGAACTGGGACCGCAGCGCCTCGGACTGCGTACCCCGGTACTGGGCATTCAGCTCCGGCACTTCCAGCGTCGCGAGCGTCTGGCCGGCGTGCACCCGGTCGCCGATATCGACGAAGATGTGGCGCACATAGCCTGAAACCTTGGCGTGGACTGAGACAACCTGGAACGGTTGAAACTGGCCAGCCAGGCTCAGAATGTGCGCGATGTTTCCGCGCTGCACCACGGCGACTGCCGCGGCTGGCGGCTCAGCCGCAGCCTTATGTGTGTCTGAGCCGCCACGACAACCGGCCAGAACCAGGACAAGAAGACACACCGGCGCGGCAAAATACACCGCGGGTGCAAAAAATTGCATTCGCATAGGAGAAATCCCCACTCTACGTACAAGCGTTTTTAGAGAACCCGTTCTATCTACATCTCAGATTTGGGGAAATGAAAGAGCGCCGGCTACGCTGCGGGAAAGGTAAAAAAAAACCGCGACCGCGAGCGCGCTTAAGCCAGTACGGGCGGGGGGCGCCGGCGTAATGCTTCAGAGAGAGGTAGCGCCTGGAGCTTCAGGCTGCCGGAACGGATGACTCGAGCCCGTGGGCCCAGGCCGAAAAACGCACCGCAGAGAGTAGCGAAAAAAAGCAATGCCAACGGGGCTGCGGGTGAAGGCGGCTGAACCCTGGCCGGCGCGACTTCAGCAGCCGGGCGCTCGCGCTCCGTCAGCAGCTTGGCTTTGGCTACCGGGGCATGCGCTTGCCCATGGGCATACAACGAGACTTTATCCTGAGAGCCCCAGCAGAAGACCAGCCCAAGCAGCAGAACGACGCAGATCGCAAACAACGAAGTTGCAGGCGCCTTGAGCACCTTTCGCTTGTTCTGGCTGTTTGAGCGACCGTGTGTGTCCATGTTCCCTAGGTAAGATGCATCCGCCTGGTAAAACGGAATCAAGCTCAGTATAGAGCATGTACTCTCCGGGAAGCGCTATCCGGCACTTAATGCGATACGCCGCCGTGCTGGTGATCCTCGTCGTGAGGTTTGCTGCTCATCATGAGGAGCATCTCCGGGCCGCCCGTGCGAGCAAACCGCCATACGAGCAACGCCGCGAGGACGAGGAATCCGATATTGAGCCACGTCGTGTAGTTCCAGGCGATAGCCGCTTCCATTACGCGGGCGCTGCGCTGTTGCGGAACCAGGTGCAGCGCTGCGAAGGCAAACTCAACCACAAGCGCCGCGGCCGCCATGGAGATATAAAACGTCACGAACAGAAACGCGCTCACCTTCCAGCCGTAGTACTTACGGTAAATATCGAGGATCGGCAGCACGATGAGATCAGCAAAAAGAAAAGCAACGACCCCGCCGAAGCTGATGCCGCCATTCCAAAGCACCGCCGCCAGGGGCACATTGCCTACCGAGCAGACAAAGGAAAGAACAGCCACGGCCGGCCCGATCAGCGGCCCCCACACTTTGGCAAGCAGTGGATGCCCGGCTAAAAAGAACGCTTGCCAGAAATGCTTTGGGACCCAGGCTGAAAGACAGCCCGCGATCAACAGCCCGCCGGCGATGTCGAGCCAGAGCGAGGCCCAGTCCATCACGAAAAAGTGGCTCACCGCGGTTCGGCCTTTCGCGGAAGTCGCTCGCTGCCACAGCGTTCCCTCGTGGACGCTCATGTCCATCGCGGCATGGCCTTCCATGCGGCCCGCAATGCCCCGCTCCGCCTGCTTGCGGGCGGCAGCAACCAGGGGAGGCCGAAGAAAGGCGCGAAACAGCAGCACCAGCAGGCCGATCATCAGCGGACCGCCTGTAAACTCCGCGAGCGTAAACTGCCAGCCCATCAGCACCGCGAGCAGGATCCCGAGCTCCAGAACCAGGTTGGTCGATGCGAACTGAAATGCGATCGACGAGGTAAAGTTCGCGCCTTTTGAGAACATGGACCGCGTGAGCGCAACCGCCGCGTACGAGCAGGAGGAGCTGGCCGCGCCAAGACCGCAGGCTTTTAGAATGGTGCCCGGCCGGTCATCGGGCAACAGTCGCGACATCTCCTCCTTTGAAACAACAGCCTGCACAATTGCGGAGAGCAGAAAGCCGAGGATGAGCGCCCACAGTATCTCTCACGCCATCGAGGCCGCTACCACCAGTGCGTGCACAATTGCGTGAAGCATGGATTCACCCCGTGGCAGCCGGCCTTCTCTTCACAAGTATCAGAGAGACTGATCGCGGAAGATGATGCGCGGCTTGCATCGGGTTGTATCAACGGGGTGTGACTAAAAGCCCAGCCTGAGCATGAACTGTACCTGGCGCGGTGTTCCCGTGCCGACCGGCCCGGTGTTCACCGTATTTGTAATCACGCCGAAGGCACTGCCCGTGACGTCGGCCAGCGGTGAGCCGTACTGCGCGCGATTAAACAGGTTGAAGAACTCTCCGCGAAGCTGCAGCTGCGCCGTTTCGGTCAGATGTACGCTCTTAGCCAGGCCCATATCAGCCTGCCAAAGGCCCGGCGCCCGTACCAGGTTGCGCCCCGCGTCGCCATAGCCGCCGCCCGTTACCGTCGCAAATGCGGCCGGGTTGATCCAGTCATGGATAGCAGAGCCGCCGGCAGGGCGGAGCGGCACGCCGGGTACGCGGTTCGGCCGCTGGCTGATGGTGTAACCGGTGGCGACGCCGGTGCTGCCTGGGTCCGCTGGATTAAACGTGCTGGACCGATCGATCGTGACATTCACCGGCAAGCCGGTACGCGCGCTTACTATGCTGGACACCTGCCAGTTGCCAAGCACCGCACTCGCGATGCCGGGCTGTCGCAGATACTGTTTACCGCGTCCGAAGGGCAGCTCATATACCGTGTTGCCGCTGAAGACGCTGCGTACATCGAAGTCGCCCGAGGCGCGCTCGCACGAAAGGCAGGCGGGGTTCTCAGGAAAATCTGAGTCTCCGCCGCCGGCCGCATCCTGGTCAATCTCATGCGCGAACTCATAATTGGCCTGGAAGAGAAAACCGTTCGCGAAGGCTCGGCGTATCTGTGCGACAAAAGCATTAAAGGAGCTGCTGTTGCGGTTGCCCCGGGTCTCCACCTGTCCAAACACCGGATCGGCAATCGGGCGCAGCCCGGTCGCCGGATCGATGAGATTGGTGTAGGACGTCCTGAGCAGGTTGGTGCCCTTGCTTCCATCGTAGGAGAAGGTGCCCACCCAGCCCTTGTCGAAGGACTGCTGCACGCTTAGGCCGTACTCCGTGACATAGGCGTCGTGGCGGTCGCGATCCATATCACGCGGTGAGGTAACACCAAGCCCGACAAGGTACGGCGCTACCGGGTAACTTACGTTTGTCTTTCCATTAAGCGAGAAGCGCCCGACCTCGTTGCTGATCGGCAGGTTCTGGTCGTCGAGCTGTCCGTCGCCGTGATACGTGCCGAAGCCACTGCGGAACACGGTGTTGCCGCCCAGCCGCTGCGGCGCCCACGACACGGAAAGACGGGGATCGAAGTCAAGCCTCCGCGGATTGCCGAAGCTGGCGCCGACGCCGCAAAAACCTCCGCTGCCACAGCTCGCAAAATCAAACGGCACCGCACGGCCAAGCACCTCGTGGAACACATCGAAAAAGCTGTAGCGAACGCCTGCGTTTATGGTGACGGTGGACCGCAGCTTCCACTCATCCTGCAGAAAGGACAAGGCATATGTTTTTCGCAGGCCGTTGACAGGCAGCGCTGCCGCGAAGGAAGCGGAGCTGACACGGTTCGCCTCGAACGCCTGCAGCGACGCGTACGTCACGGTTCCATATGCGGTGTTGCCCTGGTTCAGCTGTATGCGCCGTGCTTCAACCCCGAGCTTGACGGTGTGCCGGCCATGTACCCAGGTAAGGTCATCTATGTAGGAATACGAGTTACCGACGCCCAGCTTGTACTCATTGTTATTAAGAGTCGTAAGTCCTGAGACAGCGATCGCGTACGGCAGTCCCACACTGGCAATGTTGGTGGTGTATACGTTGCCGCGGTTAAAACCGAACTTTGTCTCATTAACCCATGCCGGCGAGAACAGGTGGAGATACTCAATGACACCGTTGACCGGGCGCGAAGTAATCTCCTGTGTGTCATTTGTATACGTGCCGTTGTTGCCGGCCAGCGGAGCGCTGCTCCTCGCCGCATCGAAGTTAAACCGAAGGTCCGCGGTGTCACGCGATGAGAAACGATGGTCCAGGCGAATCATTCCGCTGTTCTCCTGGTCAAGCTGCCTGCCGGTGCCGGTGAAGTTCGCAACCAGCCCATCCTGATTAGCGACCAGCGAGCCGCCCACCGGGAACGCCGCGACGATAGGTGCAAGCGCCGGGCTCTGAGCCAGCAGCTGGGCGCGCAGCGCGGCGCTCGGCACCAAGCCTGGAAGGGTCTGCCCCAGTGTCTGCCGCAACCCTTCATAGGTCACGAAGAAGAAGGTCTTATCCCTGGTAAGCGGGCCGCTGATCGAGCCGCCGAACTGGTTCAGGCGGAAAGGGTGCTTGACCGGGTCGATGGGCTCGCGCGCGTCGAAGATATCGTTCCGCAGGAACTCAAATACATTGCCATGAAAAACATTACTGCCGGTGCGCGAGACCACCGCGACCTGTCCACCCGGAGTGCTGCCGCTCTCCGCGGTAAATAGCATCGTGTCGATGCGAAACTCCTGGATGGATTCGGTCGGGATCGCAAGCCGCACAAACGGCTGCTGCGCTTGGTTCACGATATTCGTCGCATCCACCCCGTCGTAGGTAAAGTTATTGTCATCGAGCCCGCGGCCTGCGAAGCGGATGGTACGTTGATTACTGCCGCCGGTGTCGACAGCTCCGGGTACTAGCGCGGTCAGCGTGGACCAGTCGCGTCCATTGAGCGGCAGCTGCTGCACCTGCTTCGGCTCAATCCGCGCACCAAGCGCGTCGGAGTTCTGATTGATCTCCGACGCGACATCGGAAACCTGCACCTGCTCAGTCCCGGCCGCGACGTGGAGCACCGCGTTGAGAGTCCGGGTGCGACCCACGGTCTCAAGAACCCGCGTATAGGTGAGCTGTGCAAAGCCTGCATGTTGAAACGTCAGCGTGTATGTTCCGACCGGCAATTCGGGCAACACGTAGTCTCCACTTTGTGATGTGACACACTCTCGCCGCAGCCCGGTGGCGATCTCAGTCGCGGTCACGCGCGTATCGCGCATCAGCTTGCCGGCGTCATCTGACACAGTACCGGTTACCGCTGAACGGTCGACCTGCGCGCGTGTCGCGGAAGACGCCATCAGCAGAGCTCCGGAGGCAAGTATGGCAGTGGCAAAGTGCAGTCTGGCCGGCATGTTTCGTCCTGACATCAGTGGTTTACCAAAAGCTGTGCGGGCGCCCGTGCCGGCGCGCCCGCATAACTCGCTGTTTACCTGGAGCTGGGTGCAGCGACGCTCTGCGATGCCGGTACCTCACTCGCCGGCGCCGCTTGTGCCTGCTGCCGGGTTAGGTGGAAGCTCCTGAGCAGTTCCGCGCGCCCGCTACTCAGGTCCGCGCCACTGCGCTGTGTGGGGTAAGGCTTGTCGCCCATGGTGCCTGTCCACACAATGCGGTTGAACTTGTTACTGTCCAGGTGGTCTTCGACAGAAAAGTCCATCCCTTTGGTCTGCTCTGCCCACCACGCGGCGCTGTGCAACGGTTTAAGTTGCGCCTGCGTCTTTGCCGCGAACTTAGCCGCCGGGATCGGAAGCGTCGTCTGCGCCAGGTATGCGGAAGGCACAGCCGTAAAGGTCCACTTCGCCTGCTTCGTGTCGAAGGCGTTCGCCATCGGTACCGCGCTTGCATCATTCAGGTTAAGCGGCGCGATGCCAAGAATCTGCTCCATCGTAGCCAGGAAGTTCACCGTGTTGTATCGCGTGGAGTCGACGAATCCCTGCTTGACGTAAGGCCCCACGATAAACGCTGTGCTGCGGTGGGCGTCCACATGGTCGCCGCCGTCCTGGGCATCATCCTCAATCACGAAAACCAGCGTGTTGTCCTTATACTGGCTGTTCGCCACTGCTTCAATCACCTGTGCAACCGCATAGTCGTTATCGGCGATCTCGAGCTCCGGCGTATTGACAGCGTTGATCGCGGTCGTGAAGTTACCAAAATGGTCGTGCATAAGCCGTACCAGCGAAAGGTTGGGCAGGTTGCCGCTCGCCTTGTACTGCTGGAACTCACGCTGCCACTCCGTAAACCGGAAATAGTCCGGGAATGAGTTATCAAAGCCCCGGAAGTAGGGGTCGGTAAGCGGCTGCAGTACCGTGTTAGTGGAGTACGCAACCTGCACCTTGTCGGCAAACGCGTTCGGGTCTTCCGGTATGTTGATCGCAGCATCAGCCGTTGGCAGGTTATAGCGTGCCAGGTCCAGGAAGAACCCATAATCACGCACCGTGAGCTTTGCCTTCAGCGCGCCGTTCCAGATGTAGCCTTCTCCTTGCTCTCCTTCATCGTCGCCGTCCGGCGCGGCGACATTCCCGTTGCCCGGCAGCAGGTCAGGGTCCTTGTCGTTCAGCGGATCCGCCGCAACCCTGGCTGTTGTGCTCGCAATGCCGACGTTCAGGTTGCGGTTTGTTCCCTCGGAGTCGTTGTCAATCCCGCGTCCCGCATAGTTCACCGGGATTTCCTTCTCAATCACGTCGGTGGTTCGCGCTGAGGTGGACCACGGCCAACCATCGCCGCTCACATCTGAAACGTCGTAGAAGTTATCGAAGTCTACGAAATTGCGCGCCATGGCATGAAAGTTGGGCGTGTTCTCCTCAGGAAACTGCGTGATGGAAGGGTCGCCGTTGCCGACCTCCAGGTCGCCCAGTATCTGGTCGTAGGTGCGGTTCTCCTTGATGATGTAAATCACATGCTTGATGTGGTCCTTGAGGAAGCTCATCGTCTCCTCCTGGTTCGCGTTGTCGGTCCGCCCGAGGTGGTCATTGTCGATGACCTTCTGGGTCAGCAGGCCAAGCTCCGCGTCGGTAGGCACCGGCAGGCTTTGAAAACCGGCCTTGGTCAGTTGCAGAATGTACTGGTTAGCGCTGTCGCAGGCAGTGGTCATGGCGTTTGCCTGCGCTGTGCTGCAGTTCTGCGGGTTGGCGCCGGTCGCGCTTTTTCCGTTCGCGATGTACAGCATTTTGCCATCCGCGCTCACGCTGATGGAGTTGGGGTAAAACCCGGTGGGGATCAGCCCGATGACACCCGCGCTGAAGGCCCCGTTCATGCGGATAACCGCGACCGCGTTCTCACCGCCGTTCGTGACATAGAGCGTCTTCTCGTCTGGCGACAAGGCAAGATCGTTCGGGTTCGCGCCTTTGTAGTTATCCTTATTCGGGTACACGGAGACAGGCGCGGTCACCGGTATCTCCGCAATGACCTGGTTTGAGTTTGTATCAATCACAGCAACAGAATCGCTGTTGTCCTGCGCGACGTACAGCAGTGTCTGCGCCTTGTTCATAATCATCTTATTCGGCTGGCCGGGCAGCTTGATGCGAACCAGCACGCCATACAAGCTCACCAGGTCTATCTCTCGATCGCGAATGCTCGAGACATAGGCAGTGTCGTTGCCTTTGATTGCAACCCAGAACGGGTATTCTCCGCCCGGAGCGCCCGGAGCGTTCAGAAACTGCGCCTTGCCCGGGCGCAGGTCGAGCTCCGCATCCTTGGTCCACGTCCCGCTCACCTTGCTGATCAGGCTTACCGCATCGTTTTCATAATCCGCGACCAGGATCCTGGTGCCGTCCTGCGATACCGACAGCCCTGCTGCTTCAGGCTGCGTCTGCAGTCCCAGTCCGCCGCTGCTGCCTGTCGCCGCATTGGCGCCGGCCAGGTGCCCCAGCGCAATCGGGTTGCCGGTCTCAGCCCAGGTGCCTGCCTTCTCCGCGTAAAAGTGCACGTTGTCGTTATTGCCGCCCGACACGTAAAACTCGGTCCCGTCCGGGCTAAAGGCAATGCCGTTGTAGCTGTTTGGAATCGAGATAGCCTGCTTCTGCACCGGCGCGCCCGACGAAATGTCGAAGACGAACACGAACTCTGTCGAGTCCGCCGCGTTGGTCTTCCCGGTTTTTGCTCCCGAGGTGTAGTTCACCAGGTTGTAGCCGCTGGTCAGGACCAGCAGGGTTTTGCCGTCGGGGCTCACCACCGTGCTCACCGCCTGGCCCACGGTGTAGGACGGATTATCCGCAAGACCCGGATTGAGCGCCATAAAGCGTGCGCCGCGAGGTGCGAGCGGCGTAATCCGCTGGCCGGTGCTCAGGATCTGCGGTTCGCCGGTATTCGCGCCGCCCTGGGCCAGTACGGGTGAGGCGGAAACAGCGCAGAGGCTGAGCGCGCCGACGAGAAAAGCGTTGGGTGCATTCCGTTGCATTGGGGTCTCCTGGTGCAGGCTGACGGGTCAGTCTACGTGCTTGCTGTTGAAGGTCGCAGAGGCGCCTCTCCTGAACCATGCCACCCTAAACCTGAAGGTACTGCCGAAGTTCACTGAAACATGCTGCAATGCGGGAGGCACTCTGGGGGAAGCGACACTTTGGGAGCCGTCACGGTGGCTTCTCCCATAGGGCACTGTTATCCCACACAGGGCCGCCCTGCGTCTGTCTACATTCGATGAATTGTTCCCGGACGGCCATCAGCCGTTGACCCGGGCACAACGCCGGAGCGGCTGCCTTGCACCGGGCCTTACAGCGCGGGCTACTCATTTCGCCTGTATTTACCTGGCTGTCACAAGGGCTGCATATAAAGCGTCTTGCGCCGAGACCATCGGTGCTCGCCCCTCCTCGACTTTTCTGGGGAGGCAGTTTCAGGCAGGCCTTCGCAACCAACACAGGACGGTTTTTATGAAGAATCAGATTTGGAACAAGGGGTGCGCGTCGCTGGCCATGCTGGCCTTGATGCAGCCCGGTTTTGCCCTGGCGCAGGCAGCCACGGGCAACGTGACGCCGGCGGCAAGCACCGTATCGGCTGACCCGGCCAACATGATGACAATCGCTCCGAAATCGAGCGACGCCGTACAGCACTACGTCGTAAGTACCGTGCAGGAAGCAAAGCTGACCCAGGCGCAAAAACTTGCGCTGCTCAGGAAGAACATCAAGTACGTGTTCGTTCTGTTCCAGGAGAACCGGTCATTTGATTTCTACTTCGGCACCTACCCGGGCGCGCACGGGCTCTACTCCCAGGCAGCCTCTGAAACTCCGGGACTGACGCAGCCGCTGGTCGATACCGACGGCACAGTCGGCACCATCTCGGCCTTCAACATACCGCTCACCGTCACGGACGTGAACGGCAAGACGGTACCGATCTATCCCGCCGATACCGACTCCGTCAACCATTCTCACACTGCCTATGAAACCAAAATCGACGTGCAGGGCGGCGTGACGAAAAACGATGGCTACGCGATTACCGAAGAGGGCGTAACGCTGACGAACGGCAAGCCGTCGCGGGTGCCGACCCTGGCCCAGAAGCAGATGGGCGAGCTCGTGATGGGTCACGTCGACTGCAATACCGCGCCGATCCTGTGGAACTACGCGGACCGCTTTACCCTGTTCGACAACTTTCACCAGACCGTGCTCTCCGCCTCTTCACCGAACGCGATTGCGATGATCGCCGGCCAGTCGGGCGAGACCCAGTGGGTCAAGCATCCGGAAGACAGCACCAAAGCTTTCGGTTCCATCGGAGGCAATGGCGTTCCCGTCGTAAGCGATGGCGACCCGTTCTGGGGTTCGCAGCTTGACCTTACCGGCAGCGGTCAGCCGTCAAACCCGCCCAGCAGCAATCCACAGATCAACCTGACCTTCGCAAGCCTGCCGCTCTCCTTCATGGGCTCGCAGATTCAGACGACGGTACAGTCCGACTCGCAGCCGCAGACCGACCTTACGGATGTCGAGAAGGACATCAAGGAGATAGCTGGAAACGGCGTGAAGCCGACTAACTGGGGCTGGTTCCAGCAGGGCTACGACCACGAGTTTAACGACGTCGGCGCTACGGCTTCGCACTCTGACTACATCGCGCACCACAACGCGCCGCAGTACTTCGGCTACGTGTCGAACAACCCTGAAGTAAGATCGCACCTGTTCGGCCTGTCGGATTTCGCGGAAGCGATCGCTAACAAACTGCTGCCCGCCGATGGCGGGGTCTTCTATCTTCGCGGTGGGTACAACAATATCCAGGGACTAACACCGGTCGATCCCAACCCGAAGCTGGCCACGGTATTTAACGGCAGCGACGACCACCCGGGCTACTCCGACGTGCAGATATCAGGCGGACTGGTTGCCGACGAGGTTGACGCGATCGCCAACAGCCCCTACTGGTCGCAGAGCGCCATCATCATCACCTACGATGAGACCGACGGCGAGTATGACCATGCGCCCGAAATCATCCGCTCATACGATCCCTACGGCGAGCCGCTCGACCAGGGCCCGCGTATCCCGACCATCATCATCTCGCCTTACGGTGTCGTCCATGGCATCTCACATGAAGCCGCGGAACATAGCTCCATCATCAAGTTCATCAACCAGCTGTACGGGCTTGAACCGCTGGCCAACCTGCCGGAGGAGAAGCAGGCCCGCAAGGATGGCCTGACCCAGTTCGGCCAGGCGTACCTTGGACCCGCGGACTCCGGCGTCTCAGGCGTCGGCAATCTCTTCAGCGCGTTTGATAACAACCGCCTGACGGGTGCGACCCCGCCGCTGCCGGCGCAGTATGCGGAGATCCTGCCCAGCCTGATCAACACCCTCCCGCAGGCCGGCAACAACGGCTGCGCCCTGCTCAACATCCAGCCCACTGACCACGGCATGCCGAACCCGGTGCCTGCGGACTTCAATCCGCGCCCCAGCTCTACCCCCGGCACGCCGACCTCCGGCAACTGGACCCCGTAACCGGTCTGGCGTATCGGCATCAACCACTTTAAGGGACCAGGTCACACACTGGTCCCTTCACTTTGCGGAGAACACCTCGTCCCTATGTCACTTATCAACAAATTTGCACTTACACTGGTCGGCTTTCTCAGCGCGCACTCTGCCTTCGCAGGCTCCGTACTCGACAAGGTGCACACGGCCAGGTCGCTCTCCTGCGGCGTCATTAAAGAGGAGGAGGACTACTCCCGCGCGACCGACCACGGCAATCGCGCGGCCTTCGACCTTGATATGTGCAAAGCAGTCGCAGTCGCAACCCTCGGCGCGGGAGCGCACTTCAGCGTCAACGTTTTTCCTGACGAACCGGCAGCCATCAAAGCTCTCAAGGAAGATCACGTTGACCTGGTCCCTTCCGCAAGCCCTACCGTTGAGAACACCGCCGCCGGCATTGCCTTTGCGCGGACCACACTCCACGACGGCGAAAGCCTGATGATCCCGAACAATCCCGCCATCCACTCGGCTGCCGACCTGGCCGACAAGAAAATCTGCTTTGTCATCACGAGCGCGAGTGAAACCGGCCTGCGCACCTATGCCGCGCGCAGGCACATCTCCTATATCTGGTATCCGTTTTCTGAAGTAGGAGAAATGGAGGCTGCGTTCTTCACAAGAAACTGCGCGGCCCTGGCCGGCGACGTCACGCAGCTTGCGAATACGCGCGCAATCAACCGCGCGCAGTCCTCCGCTTACACCATCCTGCCGGATACTTTTCGCAGCGATCCCCTCGCCCCTGCCTATAAAGCCGGTGACCCGCAGTTTGCCGCGATCGTAAACTGGACCGTCGAGGCGCTGATCGAAGCGGAAGAGCTTGGCGTGACGCAGGCCAATGTCGAAGCCATGCTCAAGAGCGACGACGCCGAAATCCAGCAGTTGCTCGGCCGCCCGCTCGGGACCGGCAAGCTCCTTCTGCTCGATACACACTGGTCCGCGCAGGTGATCAAGGCAGTCGGCAACTATGGCGAAATGTTTGACCGCGACCTGGGGGCGAACTCTCCCCTGCGGATCAATCGCGGGCTCGACCGCCTGGCGAAAGACGGCGGCACCATGATCGCCTCTCCCGTTACGCAGCCGTAGAAAAGGCTACTGCGGCGTGATGATCCCACCCACAGGCATCCGCGCCGGCAGCTTCGCCGCCGCGCCGGGTCTCTCAAGGTGCATCGCCTCGGCGGTCAGGTCGGTGTATTTCAGCCCGGCCCCGGTGTTGAACAGCACCACCCGGTCGCTCTTCGTCAGGAACCCGGTTTCGAGCAGGTGGTCGTATGCAGCCGTGGCCGCCGCGCCCTCAGGCGACAGCAGCAGCCCCTCGTGCTTGGCCCAGTCCAGAAGCGAGCGCAGAATCTCCTCGTCCGGAAAGTCGAGCACGAGGCCGCCCGAAGCGCGCACCGCTTCGAGGACGATGTAGTCGCCATACGGCTTCGGCACCCGCAGCCCGCTCGCAAACGTCGCCGCGCCCTCCCAGACCCTCGACGCGGCATCTCCCTCCTGGAAAGCCCGCGCGACCGGCGCGCACCCGGCGCTCTGCACCGCGATCATCTTCGGCCGCTTGCCGCTCACCCAGCCCAACTGCTCCATCTCGTCAAACGCTTTCCACATGCCGATCAGCCCTACACCGCCGCCGGTCGGGTAGAACACGGCATCCGGGTACTCCCAGCCCAGCTGCTCCACCAGCTCGTAGCCCATGGTCTTCTTGCCTTCGACCCGGTAGGGCTCCTTCACAGTCGAAATGTCGAACCAGCCCTCAGCCTCCTTGCGCTCACCCACCATCCGGGCGCAGTCCGAGATGAGCCCGTCCACCAGGGTCGTATGCGCACCGTACGCCACGCATTCCAGGTAGTTGGCAAACGGCACATCGCGCGGCATAAAGATATGCGCCTCAATACCGGCAGCCGCCGCATACGCCGCCAGCGCGCCTGCGGCATTGCCGGCAGAGGGCACCGCCAGCTTTTTCAAACCGAAATGCTTCGCCATCGTCACGGCCATCGACAGTCCCCGCGCCTTGAAGGTGCCGGTGGGATTGGTCGCTTCCTCCTTGAGCCACACGCCTTCGTACCGGCGGCTTTCAAGCATCGGGGTCCAGCCCTCGCCCAGTGTCACCGGCTCAACCGAAGGCAGCACATCGCGGTACCGCCACATGCTGTCGTCAAGCTGACGATCTTTAAGGCTGCTCGCCTGCGCCTGCGGCTTGCGCGCGGTCGCCTTGAGCGCGTCCATGTCATAGCGCACATACAAAACGCCCGCGCAATGGGGGCATACGGTTTGTGGCGTTTCGGCGGTCGTATGTTTGTGGCAGCGGGAGCATTGGAGCGAAGCGATCCGGGGCATGGATTAAGGGTACAGGGTGGAGGGGCAGGAAGCAGGATGCAGGGTGCAGGGTGCAGGGTTTAACAGGCAGAGTGCAGCAGACTAGATTCATGCGATCAGAGCCCGGCTCTTGCCTGTTACACCCTGCTCCCTTCCCATCAAGCCTTGGTTCTGCTTCCTGCTTCCTGCTCCCTGCCTGTTAAACCCTGCACCCTGCTTCCTGCTTCATGCCTGTTAAGCCCTTCACCCTCCACCCTGCTCCCTCCACCCTGTACCCTCCACCCTGTACCCTAGAACCTAATGGACCGCAACCCGAACCTTCCTCCTGTCGCACTGGTCGCCTTTGATATCGACGGCACCCTGATGCCCTCGCGCGGTGAGCGTATGAGCCAGCGCACTATCGCCGCGATTCATTCCGCCATTGCAGCCGGGGTGGAGGTCGTGATCGCCACCGGCCGCCGTGAGGCGTATGCCATGCCGCTGCTTGAACCGGTCGGCTTCGCTCCGGAAACTGTCCTCATTTCGTCGAACGGCGCCACCACCCGCGACTTCGCCGGTAACCTCATGGACCGCTTCTACCTGTCGCTTGACACCGCGCGTGCTGCCTGCACGGAAATGCGGCAGTTCGGCGGCACCATGGTCTATACCTTCGACAAGGTCGGGCGCGGCGAGCTGGTCCTCGAGTCGCTCGACCGGCTGCACGACCGCATCGCCCTGTGGGTCGAAGCCAACCTTCCCTATATCGAGCAGGTCGACCCGCTTGAGAGCGTCTTCGACCGCGGCGAAGCGCCCATACAGGGCATGATCTGCGGCACGATCGAACAAATGGCGCGGGCCGAGGCCCACCTGCTGGGCTCGCCCTTCTCTGACCAGATAGAAATGCACCGGACCGAGTACGCCGAGCGCGACCTGAGCATCCTCGACATCCTGCCGCTGGGCTGCAACAAGGGGGTCGCGCTGGCCCGTCTGGCGGAGCGGCGCGGCATTCCCCGCGAGGCCGTCATGGCAGTCGGTGACAACTGGAACGACCTGGAAATGCTCCGATGGGCCGGCCAGCCGGTCCTGATGGCCAACGCCGGCGCTCTGCTCCGTGAGGAAGCCGCCCGCAACGGCTGGCAAATCACCGCCACGAACGACGAAGACGGCGCCGCGCTGGCTCTGGAGCAGGCGCTGGAGGCACGCGAGCTTGCCGCTGCAACACAGGAAGCATAGCGGTAATGGTAGATTTAACCGGAATGCCGCTCTATCGCCCCAAACTGACGCGAAGCTCCTGGTTGAGGCCTGCCATTGCCTTCAGCATCCTCTCGTTCGCATCAGTTACCAGCTGGGCAGCCGAGCACGTCACCCTGCGCAACGGCTTTGATCTCACATGCGATCACCGCGTACCGTCCGGTGATACCGAGCGCCTCTACCTCAGCCCGGCTGAAACCAACTACATCGATGTCCGCGCTGCCGACATCGTCTCTGTCGAACCCGCACCAGGCACGCCGTCCACGGTTGCTGCGACAACGCCCATCGCGCCCGCAGCTTCCCCGGCGAATGAAGTCCTCAGCCCGTCCGAACTGCACGAGGTTCTCCAGGGCGCCGGCTACGCGCACAACCTCGACATCGACCTGCTGGCCAGCGTCGTCCATGCTGAAAGCAGCAGCCATGTGCATGCGCGCAGCCGCGCCGGTGCTGAAGGCCTGATGCAGCTAATGCCCGGGACCGCCGCCGCTCTCGGCATTCACAACACCTACGCTCCGCAGGAAAACGTAGGCGGCGGCGCCGCCTACCTCGACGAACTGCTGCGCCGCTACCACGACAATCTTGCCTTCGCGCTCGCCGCCTACAACGCCGGTCCCGCGGCGGTCGACCGCTGGCACGGCATCCCGCCCTACCGCGAAACCCATGCCTACGTCGCGCGCATTATTCACG
This sequence comes from Acidobacteriaceae bacterium, assembly GCA_965276625.1. GTDB lineage: Bacteria > Acidobacteriota > Terriglobia > Terriglobales > Acidobacteriaceae > EB88. Next base: position 147,806 of record CBDIBB010000001.1, on the reverse strand, counting down.
AGTTCAACCAGCGCTACGCCGCCCGCCGTACCGCTTCGGCAACGGCGCTGGCCTCGATCGCCGCCCCCATGACCGCCGTAAAGCGCTGAGCATTTCCGAAGGAGAACGCAGCTTGAAAAAGAACCGGACAGCCCTATGGATCGGTGTGCTCGTCATTCTGGCGGTCGCCGTGTTCCTGCTTCGCGGCCGCATCCATTTCGATTGGCACACTTTCGTAACCCAGCTTCAGATGGCGGACTGGAAGCTCTTTGGCCTCGGCATTCTGCTGATCTACGGTGCATACTGCCTACGCGCGGTGCGCTGGGCGCTGTTCCTCAGACCGACAAAGCACATCGCCCCCTTTTCGCTGCTCGGCACGCAGATTATCGGCTTTACCGCCGTCGCGTTGTTCGGCCGCCTGGCCGACCTGGTGCGTCCCTACCTTGTCTCGCGCCGCACCAGTATCCCTCTCACCACCCAGGTTGCTGTCTATGCGGTCGAGCGCATCTTCGATCTCGGCTGCAACGGGCTTATCTTCGCCGTGGTGCTGCTCTTCGCGCCCGATCGCAAAACGCTCCCGCATCCTGAGCTCGCCAACCACATCGCCCTGCTTGCCCTGGCCGGCGTCATCTTTTTCGCACTTTTCGCGGTCTTTGTCAGGATGGCAGGCCACAAGGTCGCCGACCTGTTCGGCAGGGGTTTCGGCGCGCTGTCACCAAAACTCGGCGAAAACGTCCGGGAGAAGATCCTCGGGTTCCGCGATGGTCTCAACGCCATCAACTCGTTCGCGGCGTTCCTGCAGGCGACCGTTCTTTCGCTCGTCATGTGGATCATGATCGTCTACGCCTATCTCGAGACGGTCCGTGCGTTCACCGCTTCGCCGCCACTGCACACCATGACGCTTTCCCGCTGCCTGATCCTGATGGTTGCAAGCCAGGCCGCATCGCTCGTGCAGCTACCCGTTATCGGCTGGTTCACGCAGATCGGCTTGGTCGCCAAAGCCATCCAGTCCTTCTTCGGCGCGTCGCCTGAGTCTTCCCTGGGCGCTGCGACCATGCTGCTGCTGATCACCTTTATGAGCGTCATCCCCGCAGGCCTCATCTGGGCTCGTTTCGAGCATGTTTCCCTCAAAAAGCTCACCGAGGAAAGCGAACACGCGACCGCCGAAGGCACCACCCATCCCGAGCCGCCGAAGTTTGCTCCGGAAGCCTGAGCTTCGTCAGAAAAAAAATAAGGGCGGCCCCTTGAGAGGCCGCCCTTCCATTTGAGAGTGGATCGCGAAAGCGGAGCAAGCGTTCCAAGTGAGAGCAGTGGTTTCGCACCGCTCGAAGCACCCGTACAGCTCTTCAGGTCCAGCTCCCGCGACCTGATCATTACGACGCTTCGCCCTCGCTGTATGTTGCCCACCGCCCCGCGCAGACTTGTACAGCCTGCATAAAGCAGCCCTCTGGTCCGGGATTTTTCCGGTACGGCAAAGCTTTCCTCATTCGTCCTTTTCGCGCGGTCCGCGCATCTCACCGGCATATGTCTACGGATCGCTCCACCTCTTTCTTCAAGGCCCTGCTCGCCGGACTTGCCGGCGGTCTGGTGGGTTCAGCTGTCAAGGTCGCCACGGAAAAGCTGCTGCCCCCGCGCACCAAAGGCCAGACGCCCCCACCGCAGCTCGTCGTTGAGCGCGCCGAGAGCGCGGCCGGCGCAAAGCTGCCGCCCGCAGGCAAAAAGGCCGCTACGGAGGCTGTCCACTGGGGTTTCGGTACCGTAACCGGCGGCATTTACGGCCTGGCCGCCGAGTACCAGCCGCGCACCACAGCCTGGGCCGGCGCCGCCTTCGGGCTCACGCTGAACCGCCTTACGCACGAAGGTTTCTTGCCACGTACCGGCCTCGTCGAGCCGATCCCTGACCAGCCGGCGCAGGAGCGCGTCAGCGAGTGGATCACCCACATCGCCTACGGCGTCACCACTGAGCTCGTCCGCCGCGCCGTCCGCAAACGTTTGTAAGCAGGAAGCAGAAATCAGGAAGCAGACCCCGAGCAACGCGAGGACCACACCCGCCCGCACCAGCAAAGAAACGAGAACCTGTCACGAAGTGACCGCCAGCCGCGCAGGCGGTTTATCAGGCTGTTAAAATGACGCAACTACGATGAAGTGCCCTTTCTGCGGCTTTACTCAGGACCGTGTCGTCGATTCCCGTGAGATCGAAGAGTCCGCCGCAGTCCGCCGCCGCCGCGAATGCGACCGCTGCACCAAACGCTTTACTACCTATGAGCGGCTCGACGAGATTCCGTGCATGGTGGTCAAGAAAGACGGCCGTCGCGAGAAGTTCGACCGCCAGAAGATGCTGACGGGCCTGCAGCATGCCTGCGAGAAACGCCCCATTGCCATGCGCCAGCTTGAAGAGATCGTCGACGCGGCAGAGGTCTTCCTGAACGACGCGCCGGACCGCGAGCGTTCAACCTCCGAGCTCGGCCTTTTGACCATGGAAGGTCTCCGCAAGCTCGATACGATCGCTTATATTCGCTTTGCCAGCGTTTACCGCGAGTTCAAGGACGCGGCCGATTTCCGCGACGAGCTCGAGCGCCTCGTGCAGTCCCGGACGCAGGCAGCCGTGGCAGTCGCCGAGCCCGCGCCGAAGAAAGCGACGACCATCCCAGACTTATGAGCACCCAACACACCATCACCCTCATCGCAGGCGACGGCATCGGCCCTGAAGTGACCGGCGCCACCGTCCGCATCCTTGAAGCCGCCGGCAAACACACCGACACCACTTTTCAGTGGGAGCCCTACGAAGCCGGGGCGGACGCGTTCGCCAAAACCGGCGAGTACATCCCGAAGGCCCTCTACGAATCCGTAGGCCGCACAAAAGTCGCGCTCAAGGGCCCGGTGACGACGCCGATCGGCGAAGGTTTCAAATCCATCAATGTCACGCTGCGCAAGCAGTTCGATCTCTTCGCGAACGTTCGCCCCATCAAGAACCTTCCGGGGCTCGCGACCAAGTACCCCGATGTCGATCTTGTCATCGTGCGCGAAAACACCGAGGGTCTCTACGTCGGCCTTGAGCAGGAGATCGTTCCCGGTGTCTGCACCTCGCTCAAGGTCATTACGGAAAAGGGATCGACCCGGGTCGCGAAGTTCGCTTTCGAATACGCGGAAAAGCATGGCCGCAAAAAAGTCCATGCCATTCACAAGGCGAACATCATGAAGCTCACCGACGGCCTCTTCCTGCGCTGCGCGCGCAAGGTCGCCGAGGCCCACCCTGGCATCGCCTACGCCGAGCACATCGTCGACAACACCTGCATGCAGCTCGTCACCAACCCGTACCAATACGACGTCATGGTGATGGAGAACCTTTACGGCGACATCCTCTCGGACCTCTGCTCCGGCTTCGTCGGCGGCCTGGGCCTGGTACCGGGCGCGAACCTGGGCGAGCATGCCGCCATCTTCGAGGCGGTCCACGGCTCCGCACCCGACATCGCCGGGCAGGACAAAGCCAACCCCACCGCGCTGCTCCAGTCCGCGGTGCTGATGCTCCGCCACCTTGAAGAAACCCCGCTCGCCGACAGGATCCAGACGGCAATCGAGAAGGTCTACGCCGAGGGCAAAACCCTTACCCGCGACGTCGGCGGCAGTTCCGGCACCAGTGCTTTCGCCGACGCAGTGATTGCGGCACTCGCATAAGTCACCCCCCGCTGGTCCCAGTTCAGGAATGAGGTCGAATGCACACCCTGCACCTTTTACCGCTATGGTTTCTCGTCCTCAGCCTCTTTCTCCCACGCGTCGCGCTGTTTCTCGGCTGGCTTGAGCACTGGCACTTCCCCGTAGACCCAATCGTCGGGACAGCGCTCTGGCTCATCCTTCCCCGGGTGCTCGTGCTGTTCCTCATCTACCTCGGCCAGGGCATCTCGCTATGGTTCATTCTGCACCTGCTTGTCGCCCTCGGCGTCTTCGGCTATGGCGGCCACCGCACGGTCTACCGCAACCGCTGAAAGCCCGTGGGCAGGCGTAGCATACTGGTATGCTTCCTGCCCGTATACGCAGCGTCCCGCCTGCTTCGCGCTGGCTTCTTCCCCTCGTAAGCGTGTGCCTGCTGGTCTACGCCGGCTGCAAGCCAGGCGCCATGGGGCCTACCAAGCAGTTCACTCAGGTTGACTACGCGCACGGCGGCACCGTGACCGGCGTCGTCCATTTCTCAGGCCCGGCGCCGAAGCCGGTCGCCATCGACATGGCCCAGGACCCCATCTGCGCCATGTCCGGCGACTCCATGACCGACAGCGTCGTCGTCAACAAGCAGAACGAGCTCGCCAACGTCCTTGTTTCCGTGCAGTCCGGGCTTGGCGATAAAGCCTACCCCATACCCCGCGAGCCCTTCATCATCGACCAGAAAGGCTGCCGCTTTATCCCGCACGTCGCTGCCGTCATGGCTGGCCAGCAGGTCAAGTTCACCAACTCCGACAACACGATGCACAACGTCCACATGACCCCGACCGCGCCCGGCAACAACGCCTTCGACATTTCGCAGGGCCCGCACGGCGGTCCCGTGGCCCGCTACTTCCACTCGCCTGAAATGATGATGCCGCTCCGCTGCAACAATCATCCCTGGATGCACGCCTATCTCAACGTGCTGGCCAACCCGTTCTATGCCGTGACAGACGCGAATGGCAGCTTCACCATCAAAGGACTGCCACCCGGCACCTACACGCTGACGGCGGTGCAGGAGACACTCGGCAAGAAGTCCGCCACAGTAACGGTGAAAGCAGACGGTACAGTACAGCAGCCGTTCTCATTCTGAGCGACGGTTCCATTACCAGACTCGCCTGCTCCCGAACTCATCCATCTGAGCATCCCGGCTCAGCAGGACCATACCCTCTATCTCAGCTTGTGCCGCCAGCAGGCGGTCGAACGGATCGCGGTGAATTGCGCTGTACGAACCAGCCAGAACCGCATGCCTGCTTGTCAGGTTAAGAAGGAGGAAGCCCAGCCTCTGCACCAGTACTTCAAAATCACGCACCAGCGCAGCAGCCTCCGGCAGCTTGCCGAGAAGGCACTTTGTCGCGAGTTCAAACCCGCTGATCGCCGATGCGTAGATCGTAAAATCTCCATTCTCCAGAATCGCGGTCACGCGCGCTGACAAGCGCTTGTCTCCGACCGCGGCCCAAAGAAGCGTATGGGTATCGACCAGATACGTCAGATTTCACCCTCTTCCCACGCTCGCAACTCCTCTTCCGGAAGAGGTTCAAACAGATCGGAAGTAATCGGCGGCACAATATCTCTTAGCAATCCGATCTGTATTCCACGCTTCCGCTCCACAGGGATCAGCTTCGCGACAGGCTTCTTTTCACGGCCTGACGTGATCACCACCTCCTGGCCAGCCTGCGCCATCATCAGCAGCTTTGAGAACTGCGTCTTCGCCTGTAATGTTGTAAATTCCACGCGGCCTCCCCATGTTGACTAACCAGGTTAGTCTATCAAATGCCGGAATAGAAGGTCCTCACAGCACAGGAATCGGCTGTTCGCACCGCGTTGGATATCCCCACATACCCGGTACACTGACGCATAGACAGATCAAACGGTAAAGCAGGGAGACGCACAGCATCCGCATGGAACGGTTGGACATCGGCATTCTCGGCGCAACCGGCATGGTGGGCCAGCGCTTTCTTGAGCTCCTCGCAGACCACCCCTGGTTCAACGTGACCTGGCTTGCCGCCAGCGACCGCTCCAGCGGCAAGCCTTATCGCGATGCGGTTCGCTGGAAGCTCTCGACGCCGCTCCCGGATAAATACGCAGCCCTGCCGCTCTCGCCGGCTATCCCGGACGAGCACACGCCGAGCATCATCTTTGCCGCGCTCGACACCGACATCGCGCTCGACCTCGAACCGCGCTTCGCCAATGCCGGCTGTGCCGTCATCTCCAACTCCGCCGCGTTCCGCATGGCCGCCGACACGCCTCTCGTTATCCCCGAGGTCAATGCCGGGCACCTGGCGCTTACCGCGAAGCAGCAGTGGACGAACGGCGGCTCGCTCGTGACCAACCCCAACTGTTCGGCGATCGGCCTGGTGCTCGCGCTAAAACCGCTCGAGGATGCCTTCGGCATCGAGAGCCTCTTCGTCACGACCATGCAGGCCGTCTCCGGCGCAGGCTACCCGGGCGTCCCCTCGCTCGACATTCTCGGCAACGTCGTCCCGTTCATCCGCAACGAGGAAGAGAAAATGGTCGCCGAAACAGCGAAGCTGCTCGGCAGCTACTCCGACGGCGCCGTAAGCCCGCTGTCCATCCGCATGACCGCGCACTGCAACCGTGTTCCGGTCGAAGACGGCCATACCGAGTCCGTCTCGATCAAGCTCAAAACCCCCGCCACGCGGGAGCAGCTGCTGAGTGCCTGGGGAAACTTCACTCCGCTCGACGCGTTCAACCTGCCCAGCGCGCCCGCCCGGCCTGTCGAATACATGGAACAGGAAGACCGCCCGCAGCCGCGTCTCGATCGCATGCGCGGCCATGGCAGGGCTGCCGGCATGGTCACCGCCGTGGGCCGCCTGCGCCCCTGCACCCTGCTTGACTGGAAGTTCACGGTGCTGTCGCATAACACCATTCGCGGCGCCGCAGGCGCTGCCCTGCTCAATGCCGAGCTGCTCCACGCACAAGGAAAACTGCTGCCCGCGCAGGCGGCCGCCCGATGAAGTACACCGTCATGAAGTTTGGCGGCACCTCTGTTGAAGACGCGGGCGCGATCGAGCGCACCGCAACCATCGTCGCCGGCCGCCGCACACAGGGCACGCAGCCCATTGTCGTGGTAAGTGCAATGGCCAAAGTGACAGATCAGCTTCTGCTCGCCGCTGCAACCGCGGCGCGCGGCGAGCGCGAGGCAGCTCTCGCTATCTCTGAACGGCTGCTGGCGCGCCACACCGCCGTTGCCGTAGAGCTCGGCATCAGCCATGACTGGCTTCCGGTTGAGTTCGCCGCGCTCGATGAAATACTGCGCGGCCTCTCAGCCGTCGGCGAGCTCACGCCGCGTATCAACGACATGATCGTGTCCTATGGCGAGCGACTGTCCAGCCGCATGATCGCTCTGTACTTCGCCCTGCCGCGGCACAACGGACTCGACGGCGTCCATGTCGACGCCCGCAGGTGCATCATCACCGACGCCGCGCACATGCGCGCCGTGCCTGACGACGAGCGCATTGAAGAGCAGCTGCGCAAGCTCGTTCTCCCACACTCCGACGCCGGCAGGACGGTCGTGATGGGCGGCTTTATCGGCTCGACCGAAGCCGGTGTCACGACCACACTCGGTCGCGGCGGATCGGACTTTACCGCGGCGCTCGTCGGCGGCGGCATCGGGGCGGAAGCCATCGAGATCTGGACCGATGTCAACGGCATCATGACCACCGACCCGCGCATCGTTCCCGGCGCCCTGCGCGTGCGCAACATATCGTTTGAGGAGGCGGCCGAGCTCGCTTACTTCGGCGCCAAGGTCCTGCACCCCGCGACCATCCTGCCCGCCGTCAAAAAGAACATCCCGGTGCTCGTGCTCAACTCGCGCAACCCGTCGAACGAAGGCACCCGCATCCAGGCGCTCGCGCCGCCCTGCCGCAATCCCGTCAAGTCCATCGCCGCCAAAAAGCGCCTGACCATTGTCGATGTCGTCGCCAGCCGCATGCTCATGACCCACGGCTACATGAAAGCCATCTTCGACATTTTCGACAAGCACAAATGCGTCGTCGACATGGTCTCGACCAGCGAAGTTTCTGTTTCGCTCACGGTCGACTCGAACGAAGCACTGCCCGCGATCGCCGCCGACCTTTCAAAGCTCGCCGATGTGAAATACGAAGGCCGCAAGGCGCTGGTCTGCCTGGTGGGCGAAGATATTCGCGGCCACTCCGGCGTCGCCGCGCGGCTGTTCAACGCGATCAGACACATCAACGTGCGCATGATTTCTCAGGGCGCAAGCGAGATCAACATGAGCTTCATGATTGACGAGGACGATGTGGAGGAAGCGATGCGCTCGCTCCACGCCGAGTTTTTCTCGGACCCGGACCCCGCGATCTTCGACGTGGAAGGCCGCGCGATTTGACGCCCTTGCAGATAAACAAGAACACGCCCCAGAAGTGGCCGCAAGCCGCGCAGGCGGTTTTGCTTTTAGCAGCGGAGAACCATTGGCAAATCTACTGATCCTGGGCAGAGGCAAAACCGGCAGCGCCGTCGCCGCGGTCGCAGGTGAACGCGGCCACACCCTACAAGTATTAGACTCCGCCGAAAATCAAGAAGCCCGCGCCCTCACCCCCGCGCTCTTGTCCGGGATTGATGCCGTCATCGACTTCACCACGCCTGAAGCCGTGCTCGCGAACCTCCGTGCCTTGCTTCCGCTCGGCGCAAAGGTCGTCGTCGGCACCACCGGCTGGTACGCGCACCTGCCGGAGTTCACCACGCTCGCAGAGCAGCACGGCGCTTCCCTGCTCCACGGAACAAACTTTTCGCTCGGCGTCCAGGCTTTTTTCCGCGCCGCCCGCGAACTCGCCCGCGCCCTGCCGGGCTATGAACTCAGGATCGAAGAAACCCACCACATCACAAAAAAAGACGCGCCGTCGGGAACCGCACTCACCCTGCAGAGCGTGGTCGAAGAATCGTCACAACAACACGCACAGATTACCTTCCACCGCGAAGGTGACGCCGCCGGACTTCACGTCTTCAGTCTCAGTTCTCCCGAAGAAACCCTAACCCTCCAGCACGAATCCTTCTCCCGGCGAGCCTTCGCTACCGGCGCCATCCGCGCCGCCGAGTGGCTCCTAACCCAACCCGCCGCCGGCGTGTGGGAATTCGCTGAAGTCGCCCCAATACTTTGCTAGCGTCACCACTCTCAAGCGGCTTCGTCGGTCACGTAGCTCGCTGAAAAGGTGAGGCCGCAATTCCATTTGACAGTTACTCGGAAACCGATATATCGTTTGCCGAGTATGAAAACTGATGCCCGGGAACACCTGCCTCTTTCCCCCGCCACGTTGCACGTCCTGCTGGCGCTAACCGGCGGCGAACTGCACGGCTACGGCATTATGCTTGAGGCCGCGCGGCAATCCGGCGGCCAATACAAGATCGGCCCTGGCACCCTCTACGACAACTTGAAGAAGCTTCTTGCCGCGGGCCTGGTCGAAGAGTCGCAGCCTGAGAACCGTGAGACCGGTGCGCGACGCACGTTTCGAAATACCACTTTGGGCTACAACGTACTGGCCGCAGAGGTTGAGCGGCTTAGCGGTGTACTCCGTCACGCGCGACGTTCCATCCGACTCGCAGAAACAAGGTCGTGATGCATACCTTATATGGCCGCGCCTATCGACTGCTGCTGCGCCTGCACCCTGCCACGTTTTACGACCAGTTCGCTCGTGAGATGGCGCTTGATTTCGAGGACGCTCTACAAACTTATGGTGTCTCCCACCTTTTTCTCGACGCGGCCCGATCGCTTGCCCGTCAGTGGTTCGTAAGCATTTTCTCCGCCGATCCCGCTTCCATCTTCGGACCTCGGCCATCGCTGCTTGCGGGCAACTACGTCATGGTCTGTAATCGGTCGTTAACGCCTTTGAAATTTCTGCTTGGCCTGATTGCCTCCGTGACCCAACTCGCGCTCTGCCTCTTCGCGCTCAGTGTCCGTTCCGGAAATGTATCTTATCTGCCGACCGGCGCCGGCGCTCCTCCCGCGCGGATGAGCCCCTCTCTAAAGCCCCTGCCTTCCAACGTTTCCGGCGCACCCCTGGGCTGCACCCTGGCCGATATCTCGCAAACCGCCCAGCCAAAACCCGAACTGCTCCTCTTCCATTCCTCCGGTCCGCTGCCCTCCTACGAGGTCGCCACCATCAAGCTGATCGATCCCGACACCGCCAGCGACATGGTCAAGCTGGCGCCAGGCGTTTCTCTTAGCCCCTTGAGCATCCGCCGCTACATCATGAATGCCTACGGCGCTGTTTACCCTCCGCAGGTCGTCGGCGGTCCGGACTGGCTCAATAAGGACGCTTACGAAATCAAGGGCAAGGTTCCGGACGATCTTGAGGCCGCGTTACAGAAAATGAACCACGAGGAACGCAGCAACCAGACCCGCATGATGGAGCAGTGTCTCCTCGCCGACCGCTTCCACCTCAAGACGCACTTCGAAACTCGCGTTCTGCCGGTCTATGAACTGGTGCCCGCCAAGGGTGGCCTCAAACTAGCCGAGGTCCCCGCCCCGCCGGATCGGAAACCCAATGACCCGCCAATGCATTCCGGTCCGGACGACCCTCTGCCTCCCGGCTCTGTGCTGACCACACTCGATAGCAATGGCCTGCGCGTCCTCAACGGACGAGCTATCAAGATGCCGTTGCTGGCCCGCGTCATTGTGGGTGACGTCGGAGACCGCCCAATAGTCGATCACACTGGTTTCAGCGGCTACTTCAACATCACCAATCTTACCTGGGCGCCGCTCGGCGAAACCGGCGCTACCAACGAGCCCGATGCTGCCTCGCTCAAGGGTGCGCTCAAAGAGAAGCTCGGTCTCAGGATCATCCCCGCCAAGGATCCGATCGAGGTCCTCGTTATCGACAGCATCGAGCGCCCTACGCCTAACTAGTGGACTGGGAGCTCCCGGCAGATCGACGCCGCCGACCTGCACGTACTCACGCTCACATCTCCGAGCGAAACCCTCAACGCTGCGGCACGAAGCATTTTCTCGCCTCGGCTTCGCCACTGGAGCCGTCCGCGCCGCCGAGTGGCTCCTAACCCAACCCGCCCCTCCCGCTCCGGCTCTACGAAAGCTCCGTTACAAGGTGGTTCTTTTAGGCGGGTCGAGGGGAAACATGCACTCCAGGCGGAGCTCCTGCGCCGTAACGGTCTGCGGCGTGCCGATTGTGGTGACCAACGAGAAGTAGGAGATGCGTTCAGCGCCCCTGCGAAACGTGATCGGGAGAATGGGGCTGTCCGGGCTTGTAGAGACAGGGAGTTTTTCAGCGCCGGGATATCGCTTGAGTTTATCCAGCAGCGCTTGCAGCCGGTCGTCGATAACCAGTCCCAGAGCTTCGCGGCGCACACGCTGGAGCAGCCCTGCTGCGACCGTCTCCCAAGCTTCAATATGCGGGCGCAGGCCGGCGAGATCGAAGGTAAGTTCCAGGAGATTGCGCGGTTTGGGAAAGGCCTCGAGGTCGATCATCGAGCCAAAGAACGCCGGAGCTGCGGCGTTAGTGCGCACGATATTCCAGTAGCGATCGATCAAAAGCGCGGGGTGCGGCTCATGATTGGAGAGCATCTGGTCGATGGCGCTCGTTACCACATTCATGGTGGCGTGATCCAACGATGCCTCAGTGTAGATAGGGGCGTAGCCCGCAACGAGCAGTAATGCATTGCGCTCCCGGAGCGGGATAGTCAGCGCTTCGGAGAGATTCACCAGCATGCTGCGGGAGGGAGCGCTTCGACCACTTTCGACAAAGCTGAGATGGCGCTGCGAGGTCCCACCTTCAAGAGCGAGATCGAGTTGGCTGAAGCCGCGCTGTCCGCGCCAGTAGCGCAACAAGTCTCCGACCGAGGTAGCTAGGGTGCTTGCGTTTCCCCTCGAACTTTTGGCGATCATTAATTCCTCCAGACATCGCTTGCTCTTTCAGATTCCCAGTCACCGCTTCTGCGCTCAATTATCTTCGAGGTAATTGCTGTCCCGTCGCGGGCGAGAGAGGATCAGTCATCTGCTCCAGCAGAGTCGTAACGAACTTTGTTGAGGCATGCCGCTGAGCACAACGAACGATCTCATCCCATCGCGAAGAAGTGAATCTTCTTCCAAGGAGCAAGAACATGAATGAATTTAATTCTCTAATGGAACGAAACAAACAAATCGCGGCCCGGGACTCTGCCGCAGGAAACTTACAGCCTTCGCTGTCCGATGCGCTTCCTCTTGTGAAGGCGATCATCATTGGCTGCGCGGACATGCGCGTTGACCCTGTGCACGTTCTCGGACTCGAACCCGGCGAGGCCGTTGTGATGCGAAACATTGGCGGACGCGTAACGCCGGGACTGCTGGCGCAGCTGGGAATGCTCGGCCGTATCGGGCAGGTCGCGGGCAAGATTCCGGGCAGTGGCGGTGAGTTCAACATCGTCGTGCTTCAACACACTGATTGCGGTATCACACGCCTGGCGGACGAGTCTGCGATGTTGACGCAGTACTTTCAGGTGCAGGAGCCGGACCTAAAGTCGAAGGCCGTTCTTGACCCTCGCGCTGCGGTAGCGGGAGACGTTGCGACCCTCCGAGCAGTACCGGGGCTGCCGCATGATTGGCTTTTATCGGGACTCGTGTACGACATAGCGACCAGCCAGATTGAGATCGTTGTGCCTCCACAACCGATTGCTTCATGACGATTGAGACTGGCGCTTGGTATCAAGCGATCCCCTGCGGGAGCAATGAGCGTTCCCGCAGGGGTGAGAGTCGTTCAGTACCGGCCTCTCAGACGGATGCATTCCGTAGAGATTAAAACCCCGCCAACACAGCTGGCGCCCACTTCTGGGGCGTAGCCCTAACGTGGCGGGTCTTTTTTCAGGACCGCAAGCCAGCCCCTACCGCCACCCCTCCGGCACCGCCCCGCGCTCGCGCTCTTTCACCTTCTTCGCTGGCACCCCCGCATACACCCCGAACGCCTCCAGGTCCCGCGTTGCGATCGATCCCAGCCCCAGGATCGCCCCTACCCCAAGGTTCACGCCCGGCGAAACAATCGCCCTCGCGCACACCCAGGAGTACGCCCCCAGCCGCATCGGCGCCGACACCAGCGGAAAATCAGGATCGTTGTACGTATGCGTCGCCCCACACACATACGCCCCCTGGGACACGATCGCATGCGAACCCAGAAAGAACGGCGAAGGGTTATACAGCTCCGCGTCGTCGGCCAGGGACACGCGGTCCTCGCACACCAGGTTCCACGGCGCCCACACCCGCCCCTTCGGGTAAAAGTGGCACTTCGCCCCAAGCCTCGCGCCAAAAAGCTTCAGCAGCATCGCCCGCCACCCGTGCATGGGTCGCGGCGACAAGCGGTACAGCAACACATACGTCATGCCCCACAGCAGCCGCGCCAGCCGGTTCTTGACCGAAAACGCGGGACGCAACGTAGGGTCGGCGGCCAGGTCCTGCTCTTCCATCACTTCTTCTCCCCGCGCAACTCGCTCGTTTTCAGCACAATCAGCCACTCATAAAATGCCTGCAGGGTCGAATACACAAAGCCCGCACGCCCATCGAGCACGCCCTTGCGATAAAACATCAGGTACGCCCAGCGCATCAGCGGCCGCCCCGGCAGGCTGTAGAACACCGCCTTGCGCGCCGCGTGTTTCTCGTTGAAGTCCTTCGCGAACAGCGCCTTTTTCCACGACACCTCGCCCGCAAACGCGCTTTCCGCCACAATCCGCGCCTCGGCCGTCGAGTAGCTGTTGTGCTTCGAAACCCAGTGCCCCAGCCCTTTTGAAAACGGATAATGGTCGAAGTACGGCTCTTCCAGATCGACAATGCGGCCATCCACCTCGACCACCTCGTTGATCTCCCGTCGAAACCGCGCCCGGCCCAGCCGCACTACTCGGATGTAAAACGGCGTCGTCTGCGCGTGCTTCAGCCACTGGCCCAGGAAGTGATCGCGCCGACGCAGACGAAACGCGTCCACGTCATCCGGGGCGGCAGCCGTTCGCTCGGCCACAATCCTCGCCAGCTCCGGGTTGGCCCGCTCGTCCGCATCCAGAATCAGCAGCCACGGGTACTTGTACGCAACCTCGTGCAGGCCCGCATTCCGCTGGCTGCTGTAGCTGTCGAACACCCGCTGGTGTACATGCGCCCCGGCAGCCTCCGCCGTCTCGACCGTCCGATCCGTGCTGAACGAGTCCAGCACGTGCACATCGTCTGACCACGCCACCGACGCCAGACACGCGGGCAGGTCGAGCTCCTCGTTCTTCGTGATGATAAGCACTGAAACCATGGCCGGCGGCACACTCCCGTTCCCTGTTCCGGCAGTTTTGCCGGCAAGGTCAACGCAAGTGTAACCGTCCGGCTGTGCTCCCCATGCCATGAGCGCCTGTACGCCAGGGCCAATGGTACCCAGCGGCCGCTACGCCCTTCCCTGCACCGGCAGGTCCCCGGGCAGGATGTCCGCGCGAAGCCCCACCGCGCCCGCCGCCACCATTTCGCGCGTCTTCAGTACAATCTGCCACTCGTACACCGCCTGCAGCGTCGCGTACACCATGCCTGCCTTGCCGTCGAGCACCCCGCCCCGTACAAACAGCAGGTATATCCAGCGCAGCGCCGGCCGGCCCGGCAGCAGGTAAAAGATCGCCTTCTGCGCCCGTCGACGCGTGTGGAAGTCGCGATGGAACAACGCTGTCTTAAGGCTCACATCGTCCGTAAAGCTGCGCTCCGCCACAATCCGCGCCTCCATGCTCGAGTACACATTGTGCTTCTCGAACCAGCGGTCAAGTCCTTTTGAGAACGAGTAATGGTCGAACCGCGCCCGCAGCTCGCGCGTCTCGCCCTGCACCTCCAGGAACTCGTTGATCTCCCGCGTGTACCGCACGAAACCCACCTTGACCAGCCTCGTGTACAGCGCCATCATCTGCGCGTGCCGCAGATGGTGGCCCAGAAAGTGGTCGTCCCTGCGAATACGAAACGCGTGCACTTCCCGCGGGGCCGCCTTGACCGCCTCCACTGCCTCAGCCCACAGCTCGGGGTTCAGCCGCTCATCCGCATCCAGGATGTACACCCACGGATGCTTGAACGGCACCGTATCGAGCGCCGCATTGCGCTGCGCCGCGTATGAGTCGAACTCCCTCTGGTACACGTGCGCTCCCATGCCCCGGGCCATCTCAACGGTGCCATCCGTGCTGCATGAATCGAACACGTGGACGTCATCGCAGAACCGCACCGACTCCAGGCATCCCGGCAGGTCCTTCTCCTCGTTTTTGGTCAGGATCACAACAGAAATCATCGTCGCCCTCTTTCCCCTGTCTCTCGCGGACGCAGCCTGAGCCGCATCTGCTTTTCCCTTTCCCATCGGCCTGCCGTCTCGCTTCATGAGCCCCAATCCCGCCGCTGTTCATCCGCCGATTCCACAATGGGAATCGCGAGTAGACATAGGGGGAGTGCCCGGGCAGCCTCTCTCTGCCCGCCGGTATAAACTCGAACAGGTATGAAACTGGTAGGTTGCGGAACAGCGCTGGTGACCCCTTTTCGCGCCGACGGCGCGGTCGATGAGACTGCTCTTCGCGCGCTGGTCGACTGGCAGATCGGCAGCAGCGAGCAGGGTCGCGACAGCCAGACGGCCAACGGCAACATGCCGCCGGGTATCGACTGGCTGGTCGCCTGCGGCACCACCGGCGAAACCCCGACGCTCTCCGATGAAGAGCGGGAGCAGGTTCTGCGTATCGTCGCCACCGAGGCAGCCGGCCGCGTACCCGTCTGGGCCGGTTGCTCCAGCAACTCCACCCGTGAGGCAGTCGAGCTGGCCCAGCGCGCCGCCACCATCCCCGGCATCACCGCCGTGCTCAGCGCGAACCCTTACTACAACAAGCCAAGCCAGGCCGGCCAGTATGAGCATTTCGCCGCCGTCGCCCGCGCCATCGCGCCCCTGCCCGTCGTGCTCTACAACATCCCCGGACGCACCGGCGTCAATCTTGAGCCGGCCACAGTCGCCCGGCTCGCCGAGTCGTTTGAAAACATCACCGCGGTCAAGGAATCGAGCGGCAACCTTCCCCAGATCACGGAGCTGCTTACGCTCGTTCCCCGCGGCTTCTCGGTTTACGCCGGCGACGATGCCATGGCGCTTGGGGTGCTCGGCGCAGGCGGCGCGGGCCTCGTCTCCGTCGCTTCCAACGTCATCCCGCGTGAGCTGGCCGCGATGGTCCACGCCGCGCTCGCGAACGACTGGGCCACCGCCCGCCGCCTGAATCACACTTACTTTCCGCTGCTGCTCGCCAACTTCCTTGAGCCCAGCCCCGGCCCCGTCAAGGCGCTGCTGGCCATGATGGGCCGCATCCACGAGACCTACCGCCTGCCCATCATGCCGGTCACCGCCGCCACCCGCGAACGCCTGCACGCCCTCGCGGGTAGCCTCCGGCTTCTCTAAATCTCAAGCCCCCCTACGCGGGAGGCGGCCATTTCATGGCGGGTGCTCGGCTTCGCGACAGCACCACAGCAACCACAAAGGAAGAAGCACATGCCGCCCGAGCCAAACCACGCAGATCTCGAACACCGCATCGAAGCCGCCTTTACCGCCGGCGAAGCTGCCATCAATGACCCGCTCGCCCTTGCCGCGTTCATCGCGCTGCGCGAAGCCCTTGAAGCCGGCACCCTGCGCGCCGCTCAGCCCGACCCTTCGACGCCGCTCGGCTGGCGCGTCAACGCCTGGGTCAAGCGTGGAATCCTGCTGGGTTTCCGCCTGGGCCGGATGCAGGGCGAAAGCACTCCCTACGCCGCTACCCCGCTCAACCCGTCGCGCTCGCCCTTTATCGACAAGCACACCTACCCGGCCCGCCAGTGGTCGGCTGAGGACGGGGTCCGCATCGTCCCCGGCGGTACCGCCGTCCGCGCCGGCGCGTTTCTCGCGCCCGGCGTTGTCTGCATGCCGCCCGCCTACGTCAACGTGGGCGCCTACGTTGACTCAGGCACCATGATCGACTCGCACGCCCTGGTCGGCTCCTGCGCCCAGGTCGGCAAGCGTGTGCACCTGAGCGCCGCCGCACAGGTCGGCGGCGTCCTTGAACCCGTAAACGCCACCCCGGTGATCCTTGAAGACGACGTGCTGGTCGGCGGCAACTGCGGCGTCTACGAGGGCACCGTCGTTCGCCAGGGCGCGGTCCTCGCCGCAGGCACCATCCTCACCCGCGGAACGCCTGTCTACGATGTCGTCAACGGCACCGTCCTGCGCGCCAGTTCGGAAACACCGCTCATCATCCCGGCAAACGCCGTCGTCGTCCCAGGCGCCCGTGCCGTCTCAAAAGGAAAAGCCGCCGAGTGGGGCCTCAGCGTCTACACCCCCGTCATCGTCAAGTACCGCGACGCAAAGACCGAACTCTCGCTCGCTTTGGAAGATCTGCTGCGCTAGGAGCAGAACTGTATCCGCTATAAGCACCCGGAAACATTCTCCTTGTCTCTCTTCGTCGTCAGACAAAATCAAATCTATCGTTCGGCCACACTTTTACAGAAGCAACAGAAACCCTCGCGCTCCTAAAAATCTACTTCGCTAAATCTCAGTCGGTAATGATTGAGACTTCGGGTGAGACTGCCGAAAATCATCTGCATGCGGAACCTGTGAAGCCAAGCAAAGCCGTCCTGCAATGAACAGCAGCCGTGTACAATTTTTCACTATGAAAAGGATGTGGCCGGTCTGGTGCGCGATAGCAGCATACATCTTCGCCTGCGGTGCGCAACTTGCGCTGGTCCTGCACAAAACGCATGGTCACCAGCTTTACCCTCTTGACGACACATACATCCATGCAGCTGTCGGCAAGAACATCGCGCTGCACGGCGTCTACGGCCTTACCCGCTATCACAGCAGCTTTCCCTGCTCCTCTATTCTCTGGCCATTCATCCTCGCACTCAGCTTTCTAATTACCGGCGTTCGGGTGTGGGTGCCATTTGCGCTGAATGCGGTGTTCTCGGTAGCTGTTCTGTTCATCGCCTGGCGCCTGCTCCAGCGCATGGCTTCCCACCTATCTCCCGTGCTTCACGCGTTGTCCCTGGTGCTTCTGGTGTTCGGGGTTCCACTTGTCGGCATGACCTTTCTCGGCATGGAGCATATCCTTCAGCTTTTGGCCTTTCTGCTGCTGCTGGGCAGCTACGAGGCTGCGACCCGGTCAATTCCCGCTGCCGGTGCAGAGCTTCTCCTCCTCATCTCGGCATTCCTCTCCGCCTCTGCTCGCTATGAAGGGCTGTTTGCAGTCCTGATGGTCTGTGGGTTGCTCGCTTTCGGCAACCGCTGGAAGCTGGCTATTTCCGCCGCGGCTGCAGCCGCTCTTCCCGTGCTTGCCTTTGGACTTTATGGCCTGAGCCAAGGATCTACCTTTCTGCCTTCCCCGCTACTCGTTAAAACCGCCGGCGCACGAAAGTACTCTCCGCTGACCTGCATCGAGAACCTCTTCGGCAGACACGCCCTGCTATCCGGTGTAACCCTCACCTTCCTGCTCTGCTCTGTCCTGCTGATCTACCTTTATCGGCGCTTTCCGGGGCGTTACACCTCGGTCAGGCACTGGTTGATTATTGTTCTGGGCACTCTCCTGCTGCACGCGCAGTTCGCGCAATTCGGCGGTTTTTTTCGTTATGAAGCCTACCTGATAGGCGCCGGGATCGTTGTACTGTTTGCCGGCTTATCCGTCCTGCAAAGTGAAGGCGGCAGTCTACCTGGCGCGCACCAGGCGCAAACCCTGGCCAGAGCTCTTCTGGCGCTTGCGATTCTCGGTTTCAGTGCCCGCGCTGCCATCGTTCTCTATATCGTGCCCGAGCAGGCCTATGGCGTGTACGAGCAGCAATACCAGGTAGCACGGTTTCTTGGCCGCTACTATACCGGTCAGACCGTCGCTCTCAATGATATTGGCGCACCCAACTACTTTGACGACATCGACTGCCTCGATCTCTGGGGCCTTGGTTCCGTTGAAGTACAGCGCCTGCGATCGCGCGGCGCTTTCGACCGGAGCGCCATCGATCGCTTAACGTCCAGCAAAGGAGTCAAAATAGCAGTCGTGTACCGCTCGTGGTTTGACGGCAGGATTCCAGCCCGCTGGGTGCCGGTGTTCGACTGGCGCGTTACTGACATCACCGGGCATTCGGTCCTCGGCGGATACACCGTAACGTTCTACGCTGTCGATCCGACGCAGGCTTCGCTGTTGGCTCACAACATCCTCGACTTTGCCCGTGAACTGCCTTCCGGAGTGCAGGCCACACCGCTGTCGCACTCGATAGCCGGCGCCGCGCAGGGAAACTAAAGCCGTTAAAGCAGGACTTCTCCATCCATCGCAGAGATGATCGCGCTGCCAGGTGAATGCTGCTTCCAGCCGCCCCGGTAAAAAGCCCACCCGCGGCGCGGTGAAGCGGAGGCGCCGCTACGGCTCAGCGAGTCGGCATGCTTATCGTCTCTTTACAGCTTCGACCCAGGCCTGTGCAGACCCTGCTTGTAAACTCATGCCATACATGCCAAACGATCCCACTGGCGAGCCTGACCTTAACCTCTCCGGCGCCGAACCTGAAATTGCGGACACGCTCGACCGCGACCCTGTCGCTGCGGGGTCGAAGCAAAACGGTCCGCGCCGCGCCGCCACCATCTTCATCTTCTTCACCGTCGCACTCGACATGCTCGCCCTCGGCATGATCGCCCCGGTACTGCCGCGTCTCATTGAATCCCTCATGCACGCGCCGGCCCTCAGCAGAGCCGCCGACGCCTCGCAGATGCTCGGCATCTTCGGCACTATCTTCGCCGGTATGCAGTTCATCTTTTCTCCGGTCATCGGTTCGCTTTCCGACCGCTGGGGCCGCCGCCCCGTCGTTCTGCTCTCGAACTTCGGCCTTGGCTTCGATTACCTGCTCATGGCCTGGGCGCCATCGATTGAGTGGCTCCTGCTCGGCCGCATCGTTTCCGGCCTCACCACCTCCAGCGTCCCCACGGCACAGGCCTACATTGCCGATGTCACGCCGCCCGAAAAGCGCGCCGGGGCCTTCGGTCTGCTCAGCGCCGCCTTCGCGATGGGCTTCGTGCTCGGCCCTGCTATCGGCGGGCTGCTCGGCACCATCAGCCCCCGGCTTCCCTTCTGGGTAGCGGCAGCCCTCAGCCTCGTTAACGGCCTCTACGGTTTCTTCATCCTGCCGGAATCGCTCAGCAAAGCCAATCGCTCCCCGTTCTCCTGGCGTCGCGCCAACCCCGTCGGCTCCCTCAGGATGCTCGGCCGCTCGCGCCTGCTGCTGACCCTGTCCGCGGTCCTGCTGCTCGCGTACATCGCCCAGCAGTCTCTGATGAACGTGTATGTCCTGTACGCCGATTACCGTTTCGCCTGGACCGACCGCACCGTCGGCCTCTCGCTCGCTGCTGTCGGCATCTTCTCCGGGCTTTACGGCGGCGTCCTCGTCAAGCGGGTCGTCAAGGCGTTTGGCGAGCGCAGCTCTATCCTCTTCGGCCTCGCGCTCGGCATCATCGGCTTCAGCATGTTCGGCCTGTCGAAGACCGGGCTGCTGCTCTGGCTCGGCATCCCCATCATGAACGGCATGAGCTTCGTCTGGCCCGGAGCGCAAAGCCTGATGACCCATGGCGCCGCCGCGAACGAGCAGGGCCAGCTCCAGGGCGCCATCCACTCGCTGCGAGGCATCTCGGGGCTCATCGGTCCAGGCTTGTTCACCTATATCTTTTCGAAGTCCATCGGCACGGGCGCTGTGATCCACCTGCCCGGATCGCCATTCTTCCTGGCATCCGCCCTGCTGGCGTTTGCGTTGGTAATGGCCCTGCTGGTCCGCATGCCGGAAGCGCATACCGTCTGAAAGATTTCGCGCGGGTGATATATTCATGGGTGGCGAAAGTAGTTCTCGCTACTATCGCCACGTACTACGTAGTGTAGTAGTGCCCATTACTTGCGGTCAAGGTAAAGCTCCGCGAGTAACATCGCCAGGGCAAGAATCAGACGCTTAAATGTCCGGTCCTTGATCTGGAAGTCCAGCTTCAACTTGATCTACATCCCACCCTCTAGCGGCCCGGAGCTTCCACTCCGGGCTGGCTAGCGCATTTTCGCTCTTGGTGTTTAGGCCCGACTTCCCGCTCCAGTGGCTTTTCACGACGGAAAAGCCACGCGCGCAGTAGCCGGTCCATCCAAGCGTGGAGCGAAAATGCTTTCGTCACGCTTTATACGCGACCCGCGTACACGCAGATCAGTACAACATCTGCATCGGTGCATGCCGGCTTGAGCATTTTCACTCTACACGTAGAGGGGCCGGCAGATGTGCACGTGGCTTTTCCGTCGTGAAAAGCCACTGGAGCGAGTATCCGAGCCTCAACACCAAGAGTGAAAATGCTCTAGTCACAAGAACGACTGGTAAGGTGGGCCCAGCTTAACTGAACCTGCGGAATACGCAAGATTATTCAGGGCGCAAGGAACGCCGCGCCTGGCGCTTTTCAATAGCCGCCCGCATCCGCTTCCGGAACACCCGCACACTTGTCGGGCGGTTCAGCGCGAACCACAGCACGAACACCACCACAAAAGCGATGTGCGCTATCACCATCAGCAGCCCGGCGATCTCCACCAGCCGGTCCGCCGACTTCGGCCATGTATCTACCTGCATCTTTGGTTAGACACCGCAGGCCCTCGCCGCAACCTGCCGGAGAGGCTAATCCCTGTTGCTTTCATCAAGCGTTCTAAACAGTGCATCCAGATCCACATACACCGGGCTGTTTTTCACCCGCAGCATGGTCGTCGCTACCCAGGGTTCCGCGTCACAGATCCAACCGGAGCGCTTTGATGGCTGGATCACCCAGATACTCGGGATACCCATCTTCTGGTAGTCCGCGATTACCTCTTCAATATGCCCGAATGTATCGCTTGGCGATAGAATTTCGATCACCAAAAGCGGTGGTTCGACCAGCGTTTCGGGCCACCGTCGCCTGGGACCGACGACCACGTCCGGCAAGCGGACCCGGCTCTCGGAGACCCGGGTCCGCACCTCGACCGCCGCCTTGATGTCCCACTCCTTTGCGTGATTTAAAAGCCACTGCATCAACAATCCCTGCAGCAATCCATGCACCGAAAACACCACAGGCCGCTCCTTTAGCTCGCCATCCACGTACTCCACGTCTCGCTCGTAGCCGGAGTGGAGATACTCGTCGATTGAAACCAGCGCTGCCGTTGCCATAAAGCCCTCGCACTGCCCCGATTATAGGACCGCCTGACCGGAGCAACGCGACGCCGCACCAGCCCCGCAGGGCGCTGCAGACGGTTTTCACCCGGCTCCCGCCCCGAACCTGCTATCGTTAAAGATTCCAGATGGCAGAAGAAAACGTAAAACTCATTCCCCTTGGCGGTCTCGGCGAGTTCGGCATGAACTGCATGGCCGTCCGCTATAAAGACGACATCCTCGTAATCGACGCCGGCCTCATGTTTCCCGAGTCCGAACTCCTTGGCGTTGACATCGTTGTCCCCGATATCTCCTACCTTGTTGAAAACAGGTCGATGGTGCGCGGCATCCTGCTCACCCATGGGCATGAAGATCACATCGGCGGTCTGCCGTGGATCCTCTCCGAGATCAACGTGCCCGTTTACGGCACCGAATTCACGCTCGCCTACGTTGAAGGCAAGCTCGAAGAGCACCGCATGCTCGACAACACCGAGTTGATCGAGATCGCGCCCAACAACAAGTTTACGATCGGCCCCTTTACCGTCGAGCCGATCCGCGTCACGCATTCGCTGGTCGACTGCGTTGCGCTCGCCATTGAGACCCCGGTCGGCGTCATCGTCCACACCGGCGATTTCAAGATCGATCTTTCTCCGCCAGACGGTAAGGCATTTGATCTCCACAAGTTCGCCGAATACGGCCAGAAGGGTGTGCTCGCCCTGCTGCAGGATTCGACCAATGTCGATCGCCCCGGCTATACGCCGAGCGAGTGGGCGGTGAAACCTCGCCTCGACGAGGTCTTCCAGCGGACGAAGAAAAAGCTTTTCTTCTCCTGCTTCTCGTCTTCGATCTATCGCATCCAGATCGCGCTCGACCTCGCCCACAAGTACGGGCGCAAGGTGGCCGTCGTCGGCCGCTCGATGATGGAATCGAGCGAAATCGCGCAGGATCTCGGTTACCTGAACCTACCGGCCGGCCTGATGATCCACCCCGGCCAGATCGGCGATCACTCGCCTGAAAACGTCATGGTGCTCATCTCCGGGACGCAGGGCGAGCCCATGAGCGCCCTCTCACGCGCTGCGGTCGACAACCACAAGCACGCGCGTATCTCGCCGGGCGACACCGTGCTGCTCAGCTCGCGCGTCATCCCCGGTAACGAGAAGTCGATCTACCGCGTTATCGACCATCTCTATCGCCGCGAGGCCGAAATCCTCTACGACGACGGCAGCATGGGGCTCATCCATGTCTCCGGACATGCCTCGCAGGAAGAGCAGCGCCTGCTCATCAACCTGCTGCGCCCCAAGTTCTTCATCCCGGTGCATGGCGACTTCCGCCACTTGAAAAAACACGCCGAGCTCGCCAAGGCCACCGGCATCATCGGCGAAGCCATCCTCATCGAAGACGGCGACATTCTTGAACTCACCCCGACCCGTGCCAGGAAAGCCGGCAAGGTCACGGCTGGCCGAGTCTGCATCGACTCAGGCTCAACCGGCGACGTGGTCGGCGACCTGGTCATCCGCGACCGCCGCAACCTTTCGGAAGACGGTATCGTGCTGCCTATCCTCACCATTAACAAGCTCACCGGCAAGGTCGAGCGAGCACCTGAAGTCGTCACCCGCGGCTTCGTCGGCGCCGATGCCGCGATCCTCGGTGAAGCGCGCAACGTCATCCAGCAGACTCTGGATCATTCCAGTGCGGAGGAGAAAGCCGATGCCGGCGTGATGAAGGAAAAAATCCGCATTGACCTCAAGCGGTACATCCAAAAGCACACGTCGCGCCGGCCGCTGATCATGCCGGTCATCCTCGAGGTCTGACGTTCCAGCAAAACGCATTCAAAAGGAGCCCTTTGCGGGGCTCCTTTCTTTCGCCTGCTTTCTGTACGTCAACTCCCGGCTGGCAGATATCCCTTTCAGGCACACTTCAATAAAAGCTGTTGAACATCCTTCAACCCCCATCCACGGGTACGCAATCTTCGCCCAATCGCGCATCTGAACCGTGCAGAAGCTAAATCCTTCCAGATAAGAAAGCGAGAAACACATGGTAGATGTCACGAAGATTGAAGAGCACATGGAAGTCGTCGGCTCCGACGGCCAGCACGTCGGCATGGTCGACAACCTGGGCATCAAGCTCACGAAGAACGACCCCGCCGCACATGGCCAGCACCATTACATCAAGCTTGAAACCGTGGCATCGATCAGCGGCGGCAAGCTGGTGCTGTCCATGCCGGCTGCCGAAGCGCTCGATAACGAGAAGGCAGTCGAGAACTAGGCAGCTTCACCCGCCGTAAAGCGGCGCCGCCTGAATGTTCGGTCATACGGAGTCATTCAAAGCGTCTCGCCGGTTCCACGTCTGATACCCGAGACGTGGAACCGGACTCATTACCGGGAAGTACTCGCGCAAAGTCATGAGGCTTGATAGAAAAGGGAGATGACCTTCACAGCGGGTGCAGGGTCGAAAGACCATGAGCATGATCCCGTTGCTGCTGACTACGGGCAACGCGCAATAGTAGATCTGCCCGGCGCCATCCCTCCACCCGAGAACAAGCAGTTTTATCCAGCGCTGGACGGTCTCCGCGCGGTTGCTGTCCTCCTTGTCTTCTGGGGTCATTACGAGGTCTTGTTTCACCCATTCATGTCGTGGGGCTGGGCTGGCGTCGACATATTCTTCGCGCTTTCCGGCTTCCTGATTACCGGAATTCTGTACGATACGCGAGATACAGCGCACCGCTTCAGGAACTTCTACGCACGGCGCACCCTGCGTATCTTCCCTCTCTATTATGGAGTCCTCGTCCTCGCGCTTGTTACGACACCAATTTTTCATTGGTTGTGGAACCCGGCCTGGTTTCTCTGGTTTACCTATCTCGGCAACTATGCTCGATTCTTCTATGTCGATAATCCACTTTTTACCGCGGGCGCCGTCGAGCATCTGGTCGCGCAGCCACCTTTTCCGCACCATCTCATCCTGTTTACGGGCCATCTCTGGTCGCTGTGTGTCGAGGAACAGTTCTACCTGATATGGCCGCTGGTCGTGTTCACAGTTAGAAAGCGCGAGCACCTGCGCAATCTTTGCGCCATCGTTTTCGTCGCATGCCTGCTGGCGCGAATCGAATGCGTCTACTGGATGCCCGGACCTCTGCTTCACGCTGATTTCCTGGGCCGCGTCACACCTCTTCGAGCAGACGCCCTGCTTATCGGGGGCTTCGCGGCTCTCTGCCTGCGTGGGCCTGAGTCCGTTGCCTTGCAGAAGCTCGTCCGACCGCTCCTCGCGGCTTTCGCATTGGGCTTTTTGATTTTTGAACTCACGTGGATAGGTATGTCGCCACGACATACCGCGTATCCGCCAGACGGTCAGTCGTCCGTTCTTACAACTATCGGCTTTTCTCTCATTGACATATTTGCGGCTGCTCTCGTCGTCGCACTTATCGAGCCGCGAGGCGTTCTCTTTCGCATTTTCAACTTGAACTGGCTGCGTCGACTGGGAAAAGTCAGCTACGGCTTTTATGTCTTTCACGATCTATTTCACAATCTATATGCTTCCATCGCTCACCGCCTGACCCACTCCCATGGACCCTCTCTCAATCTGACTTCGCTTATCGCGCTGACGGGAACACTGCTCCTGTCTTTCCTAAGCTACCGCTACTTTGAAACCCCATTCCTCAGGCTCAAGCGCCACTTTATCGTGAAGGAAAACACTGGCTCACAATAAGTCAGATACTTAAAACAGAGAAGGCGGCCCGAAGGCCGCCTTCTCTGTTTATCCCGCCAACCACTCAGAAGATATACTTCAGCGCAAACTGCACTACCCGCGCATCCGGGCTTTCGCCGGCTGTGCTGGTGTAGTTTCCGCCGCCTGAGCCGAACCGTTCGCTTGTGATCTGCCCGAAGCCGCCGCCCGTGGTGTTGCCGGGCTGCCCGTAAGCAGGCGTGTTCCACAGGTTGAAGATATCCGCGCGGAACTGCACGTTAGTTTCGCGGTACACCGCAAAGCTCTTGAACGCGGACAAATCAGTGCGGTTATAGCCCGGACCATAGACGCTGGTGCGGCCCGGAGGTCCGTAGGCAGAGAGCACATTGGGATCGGTGACCGAGATCTGTCCCGGTCCCGCTGCGCCTGTCACCACCTTGGGCGGGTTCACAAACGCGCATGGGTTGAACCACGTTTGCACGGTGCGGGTTTTGGTGGCGCAGGTTCCGTTCACGCTGTTGGGCGTACCGCCTGCCTTGAACGGATCGGCAACCTTGTAGGCGAACGCATTGCCGGTGCCGCCCGGGTTGTTATTCGCGTACACGCCGACCGGCTGGCCGGTCTGCACGCGGAACACCAGCGCCGCCGCCCAGCCGCCGACCAGCTCATTGGCAATGCCGCTTGAGTTCAGGTACTTCTTCCCGTGTCCAAACGGCAGCTCGTACTGCGTGTTCAGCACAAAGCGCTGGCGCACATCGATCGTCGAGTCGCCGTAATCGTAGCTGTAGCCGAGCAGGCGCTGGTTGCGGTAGCCGCTCCCGCTCTGCCCTGAGCCGCCCAGCAGCGTGTTCGCGTCGTCGAGCGCGTGGGACCAGGTGTACGCGCCGAGAAAGTTCAAGCCATTGGTAAGCCGGCGCTCAAGTGTAAGCTGCGCCGAGTTGTAGCTCGCGCTACCCGCATAGTCGACAAGGCTGCTGCCGCCGAAGTCAGGGTAGGGACGGAGACCCTGCTCGTTTACCCCCGCCGGCACCACCTGATTCGGAATATTGCCGTCCGGGTTGGATTGCAGGTGACGCCCAAGCGCGGCCACGTAGGCGACGGTCGCGGTCGTCGAGTTGGTGATCGAGCGCTGCACCGACAGGTTGAACTGCTGACTGTATGGGGTTTGCGTGTTGGTCTGGTAGCTGCGGAATCCCGGCTGGTTGACAAAGTTTGCGAGCCCCGCGGCCAACGCGTCGCTGAAACCTGTTTGCAGACTTTGCCCGTTCGTCGGGCAGGCGCCTGGGCCCGTGCAGTTGCCGCTCGGGAAGTTGCTGTCGTACTGGAAAGGAAAGTTTTGCGACAGGCTCGGGTAGTAGCCGGTGCTTTCAAGGCCTCCGTAGAAAATGCCGTAGCCAGAGCGGATCACGGTTTTTCCAAGCTGGTACGAGATACCGAGGCGCGGCGAAACATTGGTGAACGCTGGGTCGACCAGGAAATTGTTGTTCGTGTACTGGACGGTGACCTTGTCGGCCGCGAGCGCCGTTAGGAACTTCGGCGTCAGCACGGGACGGTTCTGCGCCTTACGCGGGATGAGATAGGTAGCTGTACCCGCGCCATAGTTCGGCACAAAATTCGCCTGCTGACCGTCCAGCTCGTTGATCGGCTGCGTGTATTCGTAGCGAATGCCTAGATTGAGAGTCAGGTTCGGCGTTGCTTTCCAGTTGTCCTGGAAGTAGCCGGAGCGATACCAGCGCTCAGTGTGCGAGGTAAAGATGTTCGCAACAGAGCTGGAGCTGATGTTGTCCTGCAGGAAATCCGCGGCCCCGTACCCGGTATTGCCGGTATTGTTTGGATCCTGCGAAAACTTGCCGTCAAAGGTAAACGTGCCCTTGGGGTCGACCGGCTGGTTGGTCTGGACGCGGATACGCTCAAAGTTCACGCCGAAGCGCAGGGAGTGATTGCCGATCTGCTTGGACACGTTGTCCAGGATCTGGATGACGTTTTCGTACTCGCGCGTGGGCTCGTAGGTTGGGGAGCCCGCGCCCGAGAGCCCATTGTTGCCGAAGCCGAAGCTGGGCAGGCCGCCGTTGCCGGGGCTGAACGGAATACCGCCCAGGCCAAACTGCGGCGACAGGTCGACGCCGGAGTTTGGCGGGATAAAGGCCGCTGCGATCCAGTTATAACCCACTCGGAACTCGTTGATGAGTGTGGGGGCAAACACGTGCGTTTCGCTGAAGGTAAAGTTGCGGCCTTCTGTCACCGTGTTGCCGCTGCCGCCGAAGCTGCCGCCGTCGAGAATGCCGAGCGGCGCAACAAAGGAGATTGGCTCGTTGGTATAGCTGTACCGCGCGAACATCTGGTCGCGCTGGCTCGCGTTGTAATCCAGGCGCCCGTCATACTGGGTGGTGTTGTCGCTGGCACTGCCCTGGAAGGTGTAGTTGTTGATGGTATTAGCCGCGCCGCCGCGGTTCGGCTGCGGGTAGGCGTTGAGGATAGCCTGCGCCGCCGGGTTCAACTGCGCCGGGCAGATCACGTTGTTCGCGCCGTTGCAGTTCAGGTAGTTGTTCGCGATGACGGGACTGCTTGCATTGTTCGGGATGGCGTGTGTGGGGCCGCCCGGTTGGTACAGCGTAACCGGTTGCCCGCGTCCGTTTGTGCTCCCGTTCAGCAGGTCAGAGAAGTCGCCGTTGCGCTCTGCGAGCGTGGGCACTGTGTAAATGCCGGTCTGCCCGAAGATGATCCGGTTCGCCTCCGCATCGCCGAAGAAAAACAGCTTGTCCTTTAGGATGGGGCCGCCCAGGGTCGCGCCGAACTGGTTCTGCCGGTACTTCGGAACCACGTTCTGGAAGTAATCGCGCGAGTTCAGCACGTCGTTGCGGAAGTACTCCCACAGGTCTCCGTGAAACTGGTTGCCGCCGCTCTTGGTCGCCACATTCAGGACCGCGCCCGCCGAGTGTCCAAGCTCCGCCGTGTAATCGCCGGTCTGCACCTTGAACTCCTGCAACGCATCCGGCGGAGGCTTGATTACGAAGCTCGCGCCGTTGAGGAAGTCGACCAGGTTGGCATTGTTGTCCACGCCGTCCAGGATGAAATTGTTCTGCTCCGATCGCTGCCCGTTGGCGGAAAAATCGCCCTTGGCTGCGCCGCGCGAACCCTGCTCCGACGGCGTGACGCCGGCTGAAAGCTGCGCGATGAAGGTAAAGTTGCGCCCGTTCAGCGGCGTATCGTTGATCGTCTTCGACGAGACCACCTGGCCGGTCGAGGCTTCCTCGGTCTGCAGCGCGGGCGCCGCGGAGGTCACAACCACCGATTGCGAAGTGCCCGCAACGCCTACCTGCAGGTCCGCCGTTGTGGTTGACGAAACGTTGACCTGCACATTGTCCTGCGTGGCCGGCGCGAAGCCCTGGGCGATTGCCGTCACCTTGTAGCTGCCGAGCTTCAGCGGACTTGCTGTGTAGTTGCCGCTCGCGTCCGTAATCACCGTAACGGTGAATCCAGTCGCTGTATTCGTCAGCGTGACCTTCGTCTTCGCGACAGTGGCGCCGCTGCTGTCGCGAATGGTGCCGCTGATGCTTCCCTGGTCAGACTGCGCCAGGGCGACACACGCGCCCAGCGAAAGCGTACCAGCCGCGATCAGGCTGATCCTCGGACCACTTTTGAAACGACCCCTCTTGAAATCAAACATGCGGACCGCTTTCTCATCGCCTCTTCGGGCAATGCTCTTTGTAAACGCCAGCGACTGGAGACCCGACGCAAAACGAGATGCACCCCTCACCTCAGGTGATTCCCTCTTTGCGTTCTTCTTTACCCGCGGCGATTGCATAAAGAAAAAGGCCGCCCCATAACTGCGCACACTTGCTCGCAGTACCGGGGCGGCCTCTATTCTCTGCCGCTTCGGGAACGATACTCCTACGAGTAAGGCTGAAGTGTCAACCTGTGTTTTACAAATCGATGAGGGGGACCGCCCGCGCAGGGCTATGCTTGCAAAGGCACCCGCCGGAAATTCCGACGGGCAGGGAGACTGACATCGTGAATGCACGCAGGGGTTTTTACAACTCCGACACCGAAACCATCCCGGCGCCTTCGCCGGAACGTCACCCCGAAATCGCCTTGCTTGCCAACTGCCCTATTATCGCGGCCGTTAACTCTCCTGACACCTTCCCGGTCGCGCTCGCCAGCCCCACCCGCGCCATTTACCTGCTCACCGGCAACCCGCTCACGCTGCCCGGCATGCTTCACCGCGCGCGCGAGAGCGGCAAGGTCTGCCTCGTCAACATCGACTTCCTAGACGGTCTCGCCCGCGACCGCTTCGCGGTCGAGTTCCTCGCCGAGCACAAGGTTGCCGGCATCGTCTCCACTCGATGCGAAACCCTCATGGCAGCCCACGCCCTCTCGCTCGTTACCGTGCAACGCACGTTCGGCATCGACTCGGCTGCCGTAACCACTCTCAAGAAATCGCTCGTCCATTTTTTACCCGATTCAGTCGAAGTGCTGCCGGCCATGGCTGCGCCGAAGCTCGCACGACGCATTCGTGAAACCTACCCCGCGCTGAATATCATCGGCGGCGGCCTCATCGAAAATGTCAAGGAGATCGAGGAACTGCTGGCTGCCGGCATCAACGCCATCTCGGTCAGCGACCCGCGCCTCTGGCTCATCTAAAGTTTGAAGCCTCACGCACCTGAGGGTTCGCGCAGTAGCGCAGCGGTTTGCCTTCCAGGTAAAGCCCAAGCTCCTCCGCCGCAATGACTGCTGCTTTTTCCGCTGCCTGCCGCGTGCCGCCGGCAATGTGCGGCGTCATCACGAAGTTTTGCAACCGCAAGAGTGGCGAATGAGCCGGCAGCGGCTCCACCGGAAAAACATCGGCAGCCGCGGCGAACAGCTGCCCCGCCTGGAGCGCTTCAGCCAGCGCGTCGTAATCGAGCAGCGACCCGCGCGCGCAGTTCACCACGACCGATCCTTTCTGTAGCATCGCCAGTTGCTCTTTTCCTATCATGCCACGCGACTCCGGGGTCTCCCGCGCGTGGAGCGAAACTACGTTCGCCCGCCGCAGCAGCTCGTCAAGCGAGACTGCTTCCACGCCCTCACCCGGGTCGATCCGCGCCAGCGGATCATACACCAGCACCTTCGTCCCAAACCCGCGCAGGATCTGCCCCACCATCCGTCCGATCGCCCCGTACCCGATCAGCCCGGCCGTCGCCGTTTCCAGCTCAAAGCCCGCAGTCGCCCACGTGTAGTCGCCCTTCCACTCGCCCCTGCGAATCGCGCTGTCTGCCGCCGGTATCCCGCGCAGCGCGCTCAGTATCAGCGCAATCGTATGCTCCGCTGTTGCCGCGGCATTGCGAGCCGGCGTATACCCCACCATCACGCCATGCTCTGTCGCCGCCTTCACATTCGCATTTACCGGTCCGCCCCGGCACACGATATACAGCTTCAAATCAGGCGAATGCTCCAGCACGCGCTTCGTCAACGGCGCATGGTGCGCGATGCACACCGACACCCCCGCGAGCTCTTCAATCATCTGCTCCTCCGATCCCGAAGCCTCTCGCACCTCGGCAATATCCCGAAACGGCTCCAGCGGAAACGGCGTCTGTGCCTCCACCACGTCGAACCGCTCAGCCAACGTGCCCAGCTTCGCGCGCATCAGCCCAGGCAGAATAAAGTGGTCGCCAATCACCAGCAGCTTTTCTTTGCTCACAGCAAGCACCTCTCACAAACATTCAAGCGGTTACCGGAGCGTTGAAAGAGAGCAGACTGACTCCGCGCGAGGTCCACTCGAGCTCGGTCAGCGCGCCGTTCGCAAAGTGCGGAAACCGCTCCCGGTAGCGCGCCAGCGGTATTTCAAGCAAGCTGCATAGCACCAGCCGCAGCAGCGTACTATGCGCCACCACCAGGCTCCGCCCCGTGGGCGTTTCGTCTGCAATCCTCGCGAGCCCCGCAACACCGCGCTTCACCGCTTCTACCGGGTTTTCGCCGCCAGGCAGATAATCTGCCACAGGGTCAAGCACAAATGCAGCCCGCTCCGCCGGGAACCGCGCCTCCATCTCCGCGCCGGTCAGTCCCTCGCCCCGTCCAAAACTCAACTCCATCAATCTCTCTTCAATATTCAGCGGCAGCCCTGCACTTCGCGCGCACGGCTCCGCCGTCAGCCGTGCCCGCTGCAGCGGCGAGCTCCACACTGCCGTCAGCCCCGCAGTCGCCGCCCATCGCCCCAGTCGCTCTGCCTGCTCATGGCCCTTCGGCGTCAGCTCAATGTCCGTATTTCCCGCGTAGCGGTTTTCCGCATGCCACACTGTCTGCCCGTGCCGCACCAGCACCAGCCGGCTCATGCGCCTGCTCCTCGCAATGCCGCAGCCGCCAGTTCTTGCGGCAGCCAGCCTCGCCCGGCAAGCTCCCGCACCAGTCGTGCATACTGCTCCGCATAAGCATCAAACCCGCGCACCGGCGCGATCGTCTGTTCCATTCGCACCATGCGTTCTGTAACCGTCGCCATGCTACTTTCATGCGCCGCAACCAGCATCGCCATGCCGAACGCGCACTCCGTCACCCGTGGCACCGCGATCTCCCGCCACAGCACGTCCGCCCGTATCCGGTTCAGCGCGGCGCTCTTCGTCGCTCCGCCGGATACCGTGAAGCTCCCGCTCGTCGATGCGCCAAGTCCACGCAACGCATCGAAGGCAAGCCGCTCTACGAACGCGATGCCCTGCAGCACCGCGGTATACCGCTCTTCTTCTGTCTCCGCGTCGCCCAGCATAAATCCCCGCGCCTCCGGTGCGTGGAACGGATACCGCTCCCCTTCGCCGGCCAGAGGATAAGCCACCAGCAGCGTCGGGCCTGCGCGCTCCGCCGCTGCGTTCAACCGGTCCAGGTCCTCCGCCGCAAACTGTTTCGCGATCACCCCCGCGCCCGTGCTCGATGCGCCGCCCGGCAGCCACATGCCGTCTGCCGAGCGATGCGAATACACCACGCCCAGCGGGTCGTGCAGCAGCTCCCGAGTCACGCCTTTCATCACCAGCGTCGTCCCGATCACCGAGTTCCAACTGCCCTCGGTCGTTGCTCCCGAGGCGATCTGCGCCGCGCATCCATCCGTCATGCCTGCGTGGATCGGCGTCCCAGCTGGCACGCCCGTTTCCGCTGCCGCGGCGGCACACACCTCGCCGATTCGCCTGCCGGGCAGCACCACTTCGGGAAACAGATCGAGCGCAAGCTCAAGTTTTTCCAGCACCTCCGCCGGCCACCGCATACGCACCAGGTCATACCCGGTCTTCAGGCTGTTGCTCGTATCCGCCGCGAGCATCCGCCCCGCAAGCCGTGCGTTCACAAAGTCGTTCTGGTGTGCGAGACGCGCGCCGCGCGGCACCTCCGTGTTCCGCGCCAGCCAAAGCAGTTTCGGCAGCGCCCATGATGGCTGCATACGATAGCTCAGCTCACCCCATAGTGCGCTGCCCGCCTCGTTCACCAGCTCCGCTTCCGTGCGCGCGCGGCCATCGTCGTACATCAGCCCCGGCGTCAGCGCGTGCAGCTGCTCATCCATCAACAGCACCGTGCCGCTGGTCGCATCCACCGCAAGCCCGCGCACCTCCGTGCCATCTCCCAGTTCTGCCATCACCGCGCGGCAGCACAGCGCGACCGCGCGCCACCACTGCTCCGGCGCCTGCTCATGTCGTGCGCCGTCCCGCGTGCTTGCAAGCGGCTGGGTGGCTGCCTGCACAACCGCGCCGTCTTCCGTCACGGCCAGCACCCGCACACTCTGCGTTCCCAGGTCGATGCCCAGGTACACCGGCGCACTCACTGGCTCACCGCCATCTTCTGCCACTGCGGTCGTGCCATATCCCGCACATCCTTGAACATCGCGAACCTGCTCTCATACAAGCCGCCGCCCGTTGGATCAAACCGGCGGCCCAGTTCAATATGCTGCTCCACCGCGTCAGCCACGCTCTCCACCTCACCCATTGCCGCGAGCGCAAACAGGTGTGCGCCTCGCGCGCCCTGCTCGCTGCCTTTCGCGCGCAGCACCGGTGCGCCCAGCACATCGGCAATCATCTGACACCACAGGTCGCTCCTGGCGCCGCCGCCGCATACGTACACTTCATCCGGCAGTTCGCTCGCCGCGGCCTCCAGGCACTCCCGTATTGCAAACGATAAGCCTTCAAACACTGCCCTTGCCAGCGCCGCGCGCGTTGTCCCCAGTTCCAGCCCGTGCAGGCTTCCGCGCGCCTCAGGCGCAAGGAACGGCGAGCGCTCCCCCGCCGGCGAAAGATACGGCAGAAACAGCGGTCCATCTGTCACAGCGGCAGTGGCAGTCAGCGCCTCCAGATCCGCAATCCCGTCCAGCCCCAGCATCCCCGCGCACCACTCCAGCGCCTCGCAACCCGTCAGCGTCGGCATCGCGCGCAGGTACAGCCCACCATCCAGCGCAATCGCCGTCCCCTTCGGTTCGTCTGCCAAATCGAGATCTGTCGTAATCACCTCCGCGCAGATCGTCGTACCCAGAATCACGCACGCCTGCCCCGCCCGCGCTGCGCCTGCGCCATACGCCGTGCACACAATGTCATACGGCGCCATCACCACCGGCAGCCCGGTCGGCAAGCCAAGCTCCCGCGCCGCTCTGTCGCGCAGCACTCCCTGGCTCTCCGCACCGCGCAGCACCGGCGGCAGCAGCCGCGCGTCCGCACCGAATAACGCGATTACTTCATCCGAGTAAGTGCCTCGCCGCACATCGCTGAACGGGTTCGACGCATCCGACAACTCCGCCGCAAACCGCCCTGTCATTCGCGCAAACAACCACCCATTGCAGGTCAGCATCCACCGCGCGCGCTCCAGTCGCTCCGGCTCATGCGCCCGCAGCCATGCCACCACCGCATGCGGCAGGCCCGCATAGGTAACTGATCCGCTGGTTCGAAACGCCCGCTCCACGCGACCTTCTCGTCGCCACGCATCGACCAGCCCACCTGCGCGCCCGTCGTTCCACAACACCGCGTTGCCCGTCGGCTTCGCGTCTTCATCCACCAGCCAACAGCCGTCGCCCTGCGCGGTCGACACGATCCCACGCACCCCTTCCGCCTCCAACTCGCGCACCGTCTCGACGACCGCGCGCCATACCTCGTCCATATCCTGCTCTGACCATCCGACCCGCGGCCGCAGCACCGCTGTCTTCGCGCGCGCCACCGCCAGTTCCCTTCCGTCCTCCGCAAACAGCACAGCCTTGGTTACAGATGTCCCCGCATCCACTGCGATCCACGTCACGCCCGCACCTGCGCTTTCTCGTCGGGAAGCGTCAACGTCAACGCAAGCCCCGCGCTCAGCAGGTACAGCCCCGCAAACACCCACATCACCCCGCGCACTCCGAGCGGCCCCAACAGCAGCCCCACAATCGCCGGCCCAATCCACACACTCGCACCCGCACCCAGGTTCAACAGGCTCAGCGCCTCGCCCTTGTGCTCCGGCGCCAGGCTCGGCATCAGCGCCGACAACGGTACATAGGCGGCCAGCGTCGCGCCATACAGCACACCCACCACCAGCGTCTGCCTGAAGCTGTGGTGCAGCAGTGGAACATAATAGAACGCGAGCGTCGTGACCGTGCTGCCCAGCCCGCCGAACAGCGCCACCGTATTGCGCCATCCAAACCGGTCGCCGATCAACCCAAACAGCAGGTTCCACACAATATTCGAGAGAAACACCGCGCTTAGCAGCGTCAGCCACTGCGCCTGCGTAAAGCCGATCACCCGCTCGAAGAACAGCGGCATAAATACGAAAAAGCCAAACTGGGGCGCCGTGTTGATCATCCGCACCACACACGCCGCGCCCGTCTTCGGCTTGCGCCATGCGAGCGAGATCGACCCCAGGAGCGCCCGCACCGGCTTCTCCTTCGCCGCAACCAGCCGCCGCGCGCCGCGCTTTTCTTTCACGCCCGTCAGCATCAGTGTGCCGCCCAGCACCACAATTGCCAGCGACAACCAGAACGTTCCGTACGGACCGATCCGCGGCAGCGCTGCCTTTGCCAGCTGCGAACCCAATGTCGGGAACCCTCCCGTAAACGCGAACCAGAACCATCCCATCGCCGAGCCCATCCGCTCCACCGGCGCCGCCACCGTGATCCATACCAGGAAGCCGAACGCGAACAGCGGATACGCAACTCCCCGCAGCCCATATGTCACCAACACTGTGCCAAATGACGCGTGCTTCAATCCCACCAGCAAAAACAGCAGTTCAAACGCCACCCACAGCCCGAACCCCAGCGCGACCACCCTTCGCGGACCCCACACGTCTGAGAGCGCCCCTGAAAGCCATCCCGCCACCGCGGCCGCCGCGCCGTACACCGTAAATACCGTCGCCACCGCGGCCTGCGACAATCCGCGATCCACAAGGTAGGGCGCCAGGTAGCCTGACTCCACGCCGTCGCCCATCATGAACAGCAGCAGCCCCGCAAAACCCCATGCCAGCACAGACGGCAAACCGATGCGGTCCAGAAAGCCCGCTCCATCCCCGCTCAAAGCCATCGGCGCACCCTGCTCCCCAAACAGACAAAAGCCGCCCCGTGTCTGCGCATTCGCTGCACGCAGTCCCCGGGGCGGCCTCTTTTTCTCTGCCGCTTACGCAGTCAAGCATGCAAGCCCGGCAGCAATCCTGTCAACCGTTCCGCTTCCATCCTGCTCCATCTCGAAAGACAATGGACGTAACCTATGCGCAAACCCCTGCTGGCACTAGCTGTCTCCGCTTTCGCCATCGGCACCTCGGAATTCATCATCATGGGCCTGCTGCCTGACCTCGCCCGCAGTCTGCAGGTCAGCATTCCCAAAGCCGGTACGCTGGTCTCCGGCTACGCGCTCAGCGTCACACTCGGCTCCCCGCTCGTCGCGCTCGCCCTCTCGCGTATCGACCGCAAGCGAGCCCTGCTCATCCTGATGGGCATGTTCACCGTCGGCAATCTCACCTGCGCGCTCGCCCCCACTTACGCGCTGCTGCTCTGCGCCCGCATCCTCACCGCGCTCAGCCACGGCGCCTTCTTCGGCATCGGCAGCATCGTCGCCTCGCACCTGGTGCCGAAGTCTGAGCGCGCCCAGGCCATCACCCTCATGTTCAGCGGCCTCACCCTGGCCAACGTTCTCGGCGTCCCCGCCGGTACCGCGCTCGGGCAGGCCTTCGGCTGGCGCTCCGCCTTCTTCGTGCTCGTGCCCGTCGGCCTCGTCGCCGCCTTTGGACTGCTGCGCCTCATCCCCTCGCAGCCGCCGGAGGCCATGCACCTCCGCCACGAGTTCCGCGCGGTCCTGCGTCCCTCGGTCCAGCTCGTTCTCGCGCTCAGTACCCTTTCCTCTGTCTCGCTCTTCTGCGTCTTCACCTACATCGCGCCCATTCTTGAAAAAGTCACGCACCTCACTCCGCATGCCGTCACCTGGATGCTCGTCGTCTTCGGCATCGGCATCACCCTCGGCAATCTCGCCGGCGGCCGCCTCGCCGACTGGCGCCAGATGCCCACCATTCTCGGCGGCATCCTCCTGCTCATCGTTATCTTCTTCGCCATGCCGCTGTTTGACCGCAGCCTCGTCCCCGCCGTCGCCATTATCTTTATCTGGGGCTTCGTCCACTTCGTCTCCAATGCTCCTCTGCAGGCCCGCATCGTCGACCAGGCAAAAGGCGCTCCCAACCTTGCTTCTACCCTCAACCAGGGCGCCTTCAATCTCGGCAACGCGCTCGGCGCCAGCCTCGGCGGCCTTGTGCTCACTACCGGCCTCGGCTACCAGCGCCTGTCGCTTGCCAGCGCCATCGTCGCCATCCTGTCCCTGGTAGTCGCCCTGATCGCCCGCTCCGTCGAGCGCCGAGAGGCCCCCTCTGACAGGGAGGTCAACCTGGCCTCAGCCTGAACGGCGCCCCGTAAGCCTCAGGCTCTAAACTGGAGCCAAGGAGCCACCCGCCGTGCCCACCCGAACCTCACTCCTCCTGCTGCTCCTGCCCCTCTGCATCCATGCCTGCCAGGCCGCCGCGCTCCCGCCACAAGATCCCCACCGGGACCCGAACGCCACCGTCATCCGCGCCACCCCCATCTACATCGACGGCTCGACCAAATCTGAAAAGCTCTCCACCATCTCCCCCGGCCGCGAGCTCGCCATCCTTACAGAGGCGGGCGACCACTCCGGCCACTGGCTTCGCGTCTACGCCAACACCGATATTGAAGCGGTCCGCGAGCAGGACCAGCCCGTCTTTACCGACCATCCGCCGGCCCAGCCCATCTCCGGCTGGATTGAAGACACCACCGTCGTCTCCTCCCAGACCCCCAGCGGCGCCGCCATTCTCTTCGGCGAAGCCATCGCCGCCGAGCAGGCCGCCAGCGGGCCGCACCCCCCGCCCTCAGCCGCGCAGGAGGCCCGCGGCCTCTACCGCATGGCCGCAGAGCTCTTCCCCAATGATCCGCGCACCCCCGAAGCCCTCTGGCGCTCCGCCGACATTCGCTGGCAGCTCCAGAAGCAGGACGCCGCTACCCTTCCCTCAGCCCATGAAAAGGAAAACTACCTTCGCCAGCAGCCCGACGAAGGCGAAATGAAGCGCATTGAGAAGCAGTTTCCCGGCTCCAGGTGGGCCGGCTTTGCTGCGTACGACATGCTTGACAACAAGCTTTGCGGCGACTGGCAGGGTTCCGAGCAATGCCCTGAAAAGGAGGCGACCTATTACGGCGCCTTTGCCGAAAAATACCCCGACTCTCCCCGCGCCGCGCAGGCCCTGTATGAAAGCGCCTGGCGCCTCGCCTGCGCCGGTGATATGTGGACCTCCGACAACAACGACAAGCGCGCCACCGACGACCGCAACCGCTCCGTCGACACCGCCCAGCACCTCGTCACCAAGTACCCCGCCACCGACTACGCCACCCGCGCCGCCGGCCTCATCTTCAAGGTCCAGCAAAACATTCCCGTGTATGGCAGCGACCGCGAGTAGCAGGCAGGAAGCAGTCAGAGCACCGGCACAAGACGGGTGCCCCACTTCTCGCTTCTGAGAAGTGGGAATCACAAAAGCACACTAAAGTGCTATTCGCTAGAAACACATTCATCTCATTGCAAGCTCCTGCCGATAAGCTCTATATCGACGACACTGGAGCGACCATGCACGACCGAAGCACCGCAACCTTCCCCGTCCTGCTCCTCCGCACCGACAATCCCGACCTGCCGCGATCGGTCCTCCGGGCCTCGGCGAGCGCCGTTTTCGTCACCATCGCCTACGCAGCCGCGCACGCCGTCTGCCTGCTGTTTAAAGGCAGAACCGCGCCCGTAACTCCCGCAGTTCCCCCACCTGTTTCCAAGCCGCTCGCCGACCAGCTTCTGCGATACTGAAAAGGCTCTGGTCACCGGCTGCCGTCCCCAGCGACGACAGCACTCTCACGCCTGCTCAACCATGAAGCCACTCGTCCTTACGCCCACCCGGCATCGCCGTCTCAACGAGATGGTCGGCCTCCTGCTCCTGCTCGCCGCGCTCCTGCTCCTGCTCGCGCTTGCCTCCTACAACGCGCACGATCCATCACTCGATACCGCCGGCGCTCAAAGCATCCATAACTGGACCGGCCGCGTCGGCGCTGCCATCTCCGACATCCTGCTCCAGCTTGAAGGCGCGGCCGCCTTCAGCCTCCCGCTCCTGCTCGCCATTCTCGGCATCAGCTGGCTCCGCTCCCGCGCCGCCGCCGCACCCTGGGTCAAGCTATGCGGCCTCGCCCTATGCCTGCTCGCCGCGCCCGCCGCCTTCGCCCTTCTCCCGTGGAACCTCCACCTCTTCCACGCCATTCCAATCGCCGGAGTCGCCGGCACCCTCCTGCTCGACTCGCTCGTGGGCTATGTCAACTTCCCCGGCGCCGCCGTCCTCATTCTTTTCGCCCTCGCCGTCGCCGTCTACCTGCTCACGTCCTTCAGCTTCGCAAGCGGCCGCCAGTGGCTCCTCGTCCGCTTCGCCTTTGTCGCCAACCTGCGCGACCGCTGGGCCCTCGCGCGCCGCAACCGCGCTGCCCGCAAACTCGCAAAACGAACCGCCAGGCAGGAGGCCCGCGAGCAGGCCCTCGCCGACCGCGCTCTCCTCGAAGATAAGGAAGACTCCGGCCCCGGCGCCCCCATCCGCGGCTCGCAGGAGCCCCTCTTCACCCCCGAACAGGCGGCCGCGCTCTCCCGGTTCGACGACGACCATTCCCCGATCACCCGCCGCAGCAGCAGCTTCGCCGACCTCCACGACGAACGTCGCGAGGTTGCCGATGGCTGGGATGACGATGTGTTTGCCCAGGCCACCGCCGACGCCATCCGGCAGACCCCCGAGGCCCTCCCCGAAGCCGAGCTCCCGCCGGCGCCTCGCCCGCTGCCCCCCGCGCCTGCCGCGCTGAACCCTGAACGCGGCGGCATCGCATTTGCCCAGCGCGCCGACGCCAACCAGCAGGGCGTCACCATGAAGGCCCGCTCCGTCAACGGTTTTGAGAGTGTCTACAAGCTGCCCCCCACCACCCTGCTCCACCGGTCGGAGGAAGCCGTTACGGTTCGCGAAGAAGCGCTCCGCCTCGAAGCGCAGGTGCTGGTCGAAAAATGCGCCGAATTCGACGTCGG
Organism: Acidobacteriaceae bacterium; assembly: GCA_965276625.1. Classification (GTDB taxonomy): domain Bacteria; phylum Acidobacteriota; class Terriglobia; order Terriglobales; family Acidobacteriaceae; genus EB88. The sequence continues at coordinate 107,789 of CBDIBB010000001.1, read as the reverse complement.
CGGCGCCGTCACCCAGATCAACCCCGGTCCCGTCGTCACCACCTTCGAGTTCCGCCCCGAAGCGGGCGTCAAATACTCCCGCGTCACCGGCCTGGCGGAAGACCTCTGCCTCGCCATGGCCGCCGAGTCCATCCTGATCGAGCGCATGGCCGGCAAGTCCACCGTCGGCATCCAGGTCCCCAACTCTGAGCGCGAAACCATCTGGCTCCGCGACATCATCGAGGCCGAAACCTTCGCCCACTCCAAGAGCAAAATCACCATGGCCATGGGCAAGGACATTAACGGCCGCATCGTCGTCGCCGACCTCGCGACCATGCCGCACGTGCTGATCGCGGGCTCAACCGGCTCCGGCAAATCCGTCGCCATCAATGCCATGATCATGAGCGTCCTGTTCAAGGCCACGCCCGAGCAGGTGCGCCTCATCCTCGTCGATCCCAAGCGCGTCGAGCTCGGCATGTACGAGGGCATCCCCCACCTCTTTACACCCATCATTACGGAGCCAAAGCTCGCCGCCAACGCGCTTAAAAACGCTGTTCGCGAAATGGAGCGCCGCCTCAAGCTGCTCGCCTCGCGCTCGGTCCGCAACATCGACCAGTACAACCGCCTCATCCTCGAAGGCCCCACGCTCTTCGACGACAACAACGTCGAGGAAAAGCCCCTGCCCTACATCATGATCATCATCGACGAGCTCGCCGATCTCATGATCCTCGACAAGTCGAACGTCGAAGAGGCGATCACCCGCCTCGCGCAGATGGCCCGCGCCGTCGGCATCCATCTCATCCTCGCGACCCAGCGCCCGTCGGTCGACGTCATCACCGGCCTCATCAAAGCGAATGTCCCGACCCGCATCTCCTTCCGCCTTGCGACCAAGATCGACAGCCGCACCATCCTCGACTCGAACGGCGCCGAGTCGCTTCTGGGCCGTGGCGACATGCTCTTCCTCCCGCCCGGCACCTCCCGCGTCCAGCGCGTCCACGCCCCCTTCGTAACAGAGAAAGAAACCGCCGCCGTCGTCCAGTTCTGGAAAGCCCAAGGCGACGCCCAGTACGCCGAGGGCTTCCTCGACGCTCCCAAGGACGCCAACGGCCGCGATCTCGAAGGCGACGGCTCCGACCCCGTCAATGAAAACGACCCCATGTTCGACGACGCCGTAAGACTAGTTTTCGAGTTCGGCAAGGCCAGCACGTCTCTTTTACAAAGGAGAATGCGCATAGGCTACGGTCGCGCCGCCGCCCTGATCGACATGATGGAGCGCGACGGGCTGGTCGGGCCGCCCGAAGGGTCGAAGCCCAGGGAGTTGCTGAAGCCGGCGAGTTGGCTGAACGAGAGTGATGAGGCTTCGCGGTAAAAACGCAGCGAAATTAACTTGCATCAAGCTGTTTCCTTGTAACACTCGCTACCCTGTAATTGGAGACACGGGACAATGACTCAAAAGGCTCGATCTGCAAAGTTGAGGAAAACAGTAGCAGCCCGTTACGGTATTGCTGAATGGTTTGGCAAAAGCATCATCACGATGGCGCCGGATGAACGGCAAAGATTCGGTCAGCTTGCCGCAAAGCAAGATCAGGAAGGTTCTCTCATCGGTGCGCCCATTTGTCCTTTTCTGTCGACTCTCATACCTGCCGCTAAGTGCAATAAAGCAAGCGGTGTATGTTCGATCCGCAGGTACACGCCAGATGGTCAGCCCGTCGTCGATGACAAAGTTGTGACGACTTGCCCCTCCCGTTTTCTTCAATCGGTGGGTCTTGGTAAGAGCCTCTTCGCCTGGATATCACAAACTATGCTAGACATTCCTAACGCCACGGTTGTAAAAGAAACCCCATTCCTCAGAAAAATTGCCAACGTCCAGAGACCGGTAGAAATCGCTGACGACATGAAGGCCGAAGCCAAAGAGGAAGAAAAGAAGGCTGGGCGGATTGATTGGATTTTAGTGAACGAGGCCACGATTAGATCAACTGAGCTTGAGTGGTGTGCAGTTGAAACCCAGGCACTTTACTTCTCTGGCAAGAAAATGCGGCCTGAGTTCGACGCCTACGCTCATGAGCCTTCTCCCGTTCTCTTCCCCTCGGGAAAACGCCGCCCTGATTACCGCAGCAGCGGACCGAAGCGCCTCTGGCCACAACTCGACGTGAAAGTACCAGTACTTCGAAATTGGGGCAAGAAGGTCGTGGTTGTCGTAGATCGCTTTTTCTATAGCAGTATGAACACCTTGAGCGATCCGTTTCCTCGTGCACGCAGCGACAGGGAACGTCGAGACAACGCTGACGTGGCATGGTTCATCGTGGACTACGATGAACAACTTCAGCTCACAGCTGGCGAAGTGATCTTTACAAGTCTTGAAAGCTCACGTGTTGCCCTAAATGCAACAGAGCCTCTGAGTAAGTCCGACTTCACTGAAAATCTCAAAACAGTTATGGCCGATCCGAACCGGAAAAACAAAGTCTTTAAGGCTTCAAGATGATTAGTTCCTGCATAACAGTGTGATGCGTATTCTTCATAGAAACATTTTGCATACGAAAGCCGTGGCGCGTAGCCATCTCGCGCACCTCTGGAGCGTCATCGTAGGTGAGCATAACCGAGCCGCGGACAGAAGCCAAAAGAGCGAATAAAGCTTCGTGGTCAACCTCATTATGCGTGTAAAGCCTCTTACCAGCTTTCTTGCCTCCCGCAGTATAAGGAGGATCGATAAAAAAACACGCATTCGGGTTATCAATAAAGTGTCGAATAGTACAAAACGCATCATCCTGCAAAAAACTAATTCTGTCGCGAAGAGTACGAAGGGTCTTGATCCGGGCTGCAAGCGTCTTCGGGTACCAACGGGAATTAAGACCTCGCCCCGCTTCACCAGCTTTGACTAAGCCCGCTCCGGCTGCCATGATACCGCCGCGCTGCATTCTGTTCCTGATGATGCTACGGAATGCGCGTGCTGCACGGGTCTGTGGATCGCTTGCGAGCGTCTTCTGAACATTCTCAAGGCTGACTTGGAAACTGATAATCTGCCCGCAGAGCCAATCAGTCTCTGCATTCGAGCCATCGAAGATTGTCTCCCAAACGGCTGCCACATCAGCATCAATCTCTGAGAGAACGACGCTAAAGGCCAGTCCTTCCGCCGCAGTCGTGAGACCTGCCATCGCCCCACCTGCAAATGGCTCTACGAACACATCGGGGATTTGATCGAAGGTTCGGAGCCAACTGCAGATCTCTGGAACGAGCCAAGTTTTTCCGCCGGGATATCGAAATGGACTAAGCTGATTTACTTGAGCGACGTTTGTAGGCTTGCTACTTGCTTCTAATTGCTTTACCAACCCTGAAAGGGTTTCCGCTCCTAGCGGATCCACAAAATGTGGACGCAAATCAGCAAGTGCACTCTTGCAATTTTCGTGCACGAACACTGTCGAACGCGAAACTCCTTGGGTCTTAAGCTTCTCGATTCGACGCTTCTGCCTTTGCAGCGCGGTTTTGTCAGGAGCGTTAGCTTGCGTGAACATTCACGAATTATATACACCTCATCCATCTTCAGTTGCCCCTTATTCTTTCTGTGTCTTAGAAAGAGGCAGCAGGAATAGAGCGAGGAGCAGAAGAACGAAAAGCAAAAGCAGCGAGCAATCAAAACCGTACCTGACTCACACAAACCTACTCGATGATCTCGGCTTCAGCTCTTCTGAAGCCCTGGAAATCAAGGTCAAGGCAGAAACCTATCGCGAACTCCTGCGCTACATCCCACGACCAGGCCTTTACCCAGCAGGAACTCTGCACACTCCTCGGCATTCACCAGCCCGATGTCAGCAATCTGCTTAATGGGCGCGTCTCAAGGTTCAGCGTCAGCAAACTCATCCGGTTCGCCGGCAAGCTCAACCTCAGCGCAGAGATAAAGCTGTTAAAGCCGAGAACAGCGAAGCCGCTCGCTGGCTTTTCTGCCGAATCAAAGAAGAGGGTAGCGGTTGTGGCTTAAAGGGCAGTGTGTGTCGAAGGCTGCTCCCCCGCCACCCTCACAGCTTCTTGATCTTGATATCCCGAAACCACAGCTTCACCCCGGGCTCGCCCTTCGGCTCCGTGCCCTGGATCGAGATGTGCCCCTCGTGGTACTTCGCAAACCCCGGCATCTTCGCGAACTTCGTGCCGGCAACCAGCTGGTTCCACGCAGCGTCCCAAAGCTGCGTATCGATCACCTTGTGCCCATTCTGGAACATCTGTAGGTGACCGTTGTCCGCGATGATTTCGAAGTGGTTCCACTCGCCCGCATCCTTCACCCACTCCACCTTGTCCGGGATCAGGTCGAACAGATCGCCCGAGCGCTCCATCAGCACACGGCTATCCGGCACCGTGCAGGCCAGGTCCGCTATCTGAAACTCTGGTCCGGTCTCATAGGTGTTCTTGTACTCCGGCGACTCGTGTACAAAAAACATCACGCCGCCATCCACGCAGGGCTTAGCTTTCCAGTCCAGCTGCAGGTCGAAGTTCTTAAACTCGCCATCCGTCACGATGTCGTCATAGTCCGCGGCAGGGTCCTGGTTCGTCTTCTTCAGCTGGATGGCCCCATCGACCACTGACCAGTCCTTCCCCGTGCCCTTCTGCAGGTACGAGTGCCAGCCGTCCAGGTTCGTGCCATCGAACAGCAACTGCCACCCGGCTTGCTTTTCCTGCGGGGTCAGCGTGTTCGGCGACTGTGCAAGCACCGGGATCGACAGCAGGCATCCGCCAAGTGCGGCGATCACTACGTTTCGGAGTTTCAAAAAAATCATGAGTCGTAAATCTTTCGCATAGAGATTGACGTTCGCAAACGGCCGTCGAACCGCAAGACCCAGCCGTTTCAACCGTGTTCGAGACAACAACATCATAGTCTCAGCAAGACGCCCTGGTCTCCTGAAATAGAACCGGGGCCGCGTCGAATGACGCCGCCCCGGCATAAACCTGCAAAAGGAACAAGCCACGCCTCAAAACGCGTAGGGTGAAATCGCATAGACCTTGTTGTTGGTCGCACCAATAGTGGCGTAACCCGAGCTCCAGTAGAGTGTTCCCAGAGAGATAGCCGGCCCCGCGACTCCGGCTCCACCGCTCTGGACGGTCGCAAGAATCTTGCCCGTCGCCGCATCGAGCGCCACAAAGTTGCCCGCCGCGTCCTCCCCGTACATCACTCCATTGGCCACGCTCACCGAACCCTCAGCCTCTGCGAGCGCACCCATAGGCGCCGGTTTGCCTCGCGAGCTGGTTACGTTCGGTGCCGGCGAGAACGTTGGGGTCTGCCATAGAATCTGCCCGGTAGCCGGATCGAGCGCCGACCAGAATCCGCCATTCGTTTTTACACCCGATGGAATCAGGGTTGTCTCAACATAGCCGGAGTTCGCATTGGGAATGTAAATGCGCTGGCCGTCGGTCGCCGTGCTCCATTCAATCCCGCCGCGAGGACCATCGGGGCTGACCTGTGTGCCCCATAGGATTGCCCCCGTATCGCGATTGAGGGTGTAGAAAGCGCCGCTCTTTTGTCCGGCACCCACCACATCCGTGGACGCGCCTTTGTAATTGATCGTGAACAGGTTTGGCCCCGAGCCGAAATCCACATCCAGACCTGTAGGTGTCGGGCAGGGCGTCGCCGGCGGTTGAGCGCCCTGATTGCAGGAGACAGTCCAGGTGTCGGCATGGGCAAAGCGCTGGCTCCAGCGGATAGTGCCCGTGTTCATATCGAGCGCCATGATGCTATCAATGTGGTCGTCGGGTGAAAGGCAGGCGTCGAGCGCGGCAGCATTGCTTGCGCCTGCCTGGCATGAAGCAACCGAGCTGGGCACCGAGTAATTGTTCCCGGTCGAAATGTAGACGGCTGAACGCCCCAGATCGACCGCCGGATTGCTCGACCACACGGAGCCGCCCGTGTATCCAGCGGGAACTATGTAAGTTTGCCAGGTCAAATGCCCGTCGCTGAGATCAAGCGCGGCGATTGAGCCGCGGAAATCCGGCACGAATCCTGAAACCTTTGAGGCCAGGGTTTCCTGGTCCGATGCCACGCCGACATAGACATGGCCATTCGCAACGATGGGCGAACCGGTGATGATTGCGCCCTGATTGATCGCGAGCACAGTTTGCCAAACCAGCGCTCCGGTGCTCGTTGAGAGCGCGAAAACTGTACCCGAGGCCTGGTCGCCTACAATCACCACGCCCGGGGCAATCGCCGGGCTCACGCGCGAGTAGGACATGCTGTTGCCGGTAATATGCGGCAGGCTGGCCTTCCAGATCACAGCCCCGGTTAACGCATTCAGATGCCAGACCGATCCACCCGCGTCTGAAAAGTAGATGTCGTTGCCCAGCACGGTCGGCGTTCCCTGGACCTCGCCATCGGCCGTAAAAGTCCATCTCGTCTTCAGCAGGGGCAGCGTGTCGCGACCAAGAATGAACTCATAAGGCGCGTAGTGCGCGTCGGTGAGACCGTTTCCCGCGCTCGACCAGGCAAACGCCTGCTCGATGTCAGAGACGAGCCCCTGGCCGCTGGCCGCGTGAGAGGTGGTAAGGAGAACCGTTATTAAACCGGCTGTCGCGAGATGAACTGTACCTGGCTTCCGCATTGAAACGTCCTTCTGCTCGGATCGCCTCGATGGGCTCGCGGCTTATTCCGATTATGGCGAATGAGTGGTGTCTCACCGCTCAGAGGGCTAATCTTCAGCTTACGGCTTGGACCCAGGTAAGTTCCCTTTGACAGGGCAGAAGGTAGCGGCAGCCATAGCGCGAAAAAACTCCCCTCAGTGATGGTTCATTCACACGCATCTAAGCCTGCGGAAACTAAGGAAAGGCACGAATATTAATGGCAGACAACGTAGAGCACGGCCCCAGCAACCCCCACGAGATCAACCCGAAAGTCGCCTCCGATATTCACTACTGGAGCAAGGAGTTCAACGTTTCCGGCGACACCCTGCACGAGGCCATCCGTGTGCACGGCACGCATGTCGAGAAGGTCAAAGCCGCACTCGCCGGAACGCACTCCGCCGCTCAGCACGAAAAACAGGGCCGCTGAAAGCTGTTTTCATACACACGGACAGGGACCAGCCACAGTCAACGTGGGTTTTCCATCAGAAAAAGCCACATTCCATAACCCTTCCCTCAATACCAGATTATTGAGGCTGCTCTGAAAGCTGTAAACCTGCTACGCTCGCACGCGAAAGGAACTTCGAAATGACGTACTCAATCAAAGCAATCTCCCTCTGCAGCCTCAGCGCCGGCCTGCTGCTCACCGCGGGATGCAACAAGACGGCGAATTCTGACATGAACTACAAGGCCGCTATCAACGACCACTACAAGGCCTCGCCCGTCTGCCTCTGGACCGACACGAAGAAGTTCCCCGTCCAGGCCGCGACTTCTGACGACGCGAAGACCGAAGGCTACGATGCGCTCACGCAGGCCGGCCTGCTGACCCGCACAACCGCCGAAAAGAAGGTGCTCCTCGTCGCCTCCAAGCAGGTCAATAACTACGACCTGTCTGACAAGGGCCGCTCGACCTGGAAGCCGGATGCTTCGCAGCCGGGCTACGGCAACTTCTGCTACGGCACCCGCGAGGTGACCTCGATCGACAACTCAACGCCCGGCACCAACAGCGCCGGCGCCAAGACCGCGATCGTTAACTATCACTATAAAGTCGCCAACGTAGCGGACTGGGCCAACTCACAGGAGATGAAGACCGCGTTCCCACGCATCGCCACAGCCCTCGGCGCCAACCCCGCTGCTACCGCGACTCTCGTGATGAATGGCAGTAACTGGGTCTTCCCTACCCAGTAATAACAGCGCAAGCAGGCGAGCCGTCCTCGGCGGCTCGCCCGCTTACCCGCCATGTTCTTTTCCGCGCAGGTTCAGCAAGTCCCTCTGGTAAATAAACGACACCCCCAGCAGGAACACCCCGAGCCCAAGGAAGCTCATGATCCGGAAGCCCTGGCTCAGCGAACGCGTGTCCACCAGGAACACCTTCGCGATCGCAAGTGTCAGCAGCGCAAGGGCCTGCCACCGCAAAAGCGCCCAGCGAAGCCGGAACCCGAGCACCAGCAGCGCCGCCCCCAGCATCGTCCCCCACGCTGAATCCCAGAACTGCTCCGCCACACCCTGCCCCTGGCCGCCGCCCAGCCCGATGTGGATTTCGAGCACACCCGCCACCAGCAGCAGAAACACCGCCAGGATCGCCGCTCCCGCGCCCATCCCGCTCCACTGTCGCGGCCGCGCCCCCGGGCTGTGCAGCGCATGCTGTCGGGCAGCCACGCGCACTGCCAGCACAGCGACCGCGATCAGCAGCAGGTACAGCGCAAACCTTACATTCACAATGGGATAGCTCGCCGCCGGAAGCTCCCGGCCGGCTGAGTCCACCAGCAGCGTCACCGTGGCCAGGGCCATCAGGATCGCCGGCGCCTCCGGCATCAATGCCATCAGTCCGCCGCCTTCATCAGCCCCGGGGCGCAGGGCAAGCGCCAGCACGCAGGCGGCTTCGAGCGCCCATCCAGCCACTAACCCCGCGCCGCTCAGCCCTGTCCAAAAGCCGCACGCCGTAAACAGGAGCACCAGCGCTGTCCAGGGCGAGCCCAGCTTTGCCCACACACCCGGCCGCCCGCGGTACACAAGCAGCAATACCGAAAAGCAGCCCGCAAGCCCCAGCAGCAGCCACTGCGAGAGCCACAGACCGTGGTCGGCCAGCTGCCAGAGCTCAAACCCGCCCACAGCCGCATTGGCAAGCGTGATCCCGACCGCGACCGCGCCTGCGGACGGCGCTTCCATACCTGCCAGCACAGCCGGCGCCACGGCAAACAGGGCAAAAAAGCCGGCAGCCAGCCAGAACGCGATCCCGGCCTGCCCTTCCCCGCGCAGCCGCTCCGCGTGGACAGCAAAATCAATGAAGTAGCACCCGGTGCCAATGAACGCAGCCGGCAGAAGCCGCGGCCAGCGCCGCGCGACCAGCAGCGCCAGCAGCCCGGCGTTCAGCATGGCCAGGTAGGCGCCAAGCGTCAGGACCGAGGTCTCCGGCTGGGCCAGCAGCGCCGGCGTCAGAAAGCCGCCGATCGCCGCATACGCAGCCAGCACCTCTGACCGCTGCACCCAGCACATCCAGGCGTTACCCGCCGTCACCAGCACCATCCCGGCGAAGGCCACGGGGTACGGCACCAAGTGAAACAGCGCGAACGACGCCCACATCGCCAAGTACAGCACCCCGGTCCCCACCGCTTTCAGAGAAAAGGAGAAAACCGGGTACTGCCGCCGCCTGAACCGCTCCGACCAGCCAATCAGCCCCAGGCCGACCGCCAGGCCGATACTCACCCGCGCGCCCGCACCCAGCCATTGCTGGTCCGCAGCATACTTTAGAAACCAGGCCACGCCCACCAGCAACGCCACAATGCCCACCCGGTTGAACAGCTGCGACCCGATGCGCGACTCGAGCGATGGCCGGGCGGGCGGCGTGAAGGAAAGCTCCGGGCGCACAGCCCCTTCCCTGCGTACCTCAGGAATGCTTGCCGATGCCTGAGGCTGCCCGGTCGACAGTTGCCGCTCGAGCTGCGTCACCCTCGCCTGCAGCGCTTCTACATCTGCCCGCAACCGCTCCAATTCACCTGGCTCCATTGCACCCTCTACCCGTCTGTCACACCCGACCCTATCAAACACTCGTAATCGGCTATGGTGCTCCCACCTTTGCGTTACGTGCGTAATGCTGCCATACCCGATTGATCGGGGTATTGTTCCATCATGTGCGAACTGGAGCCTCCGCCGAGCAGTCGACCGCTGACCAACCTGCAACTGGTTCCAAAGCAGCCACTTACAATGCCAAGCGACACCCCCGACGTGCTTGATCCTGACGTTTACGGCTACCTGACCGAGACGCTTGCACCGAATGTCCTGGGCGGCATCTACAGCGAGTTCCTTGAGCGCACACGCGACCGCCTGGCGACGCTTATGTCCGCGGACAGCATCGGCCTGCACGAGTTCGCCCACACCCTCGGCGGAACGGCCGGTATGCTGGGCGCCCGGGAGTTGGTCCGCGCCGTAGCCCCTCTCGCGCGCATGGAACCGGGCAGCCCGGAGCTGGAACGCATCGCGCATCTGCTGTCCGCCGCCTGCGACACACTTGAAAAAGTCCTGCTCCGCACGCAGGTCCATCCGTGAGCACGAACGGCCTGTCCAGCGGCTCGGTGCACCGCGCACCCGTGCGCGTCACCATCGCCGACGACCACCCTGTCGTGCGCATCGGCGTCCGCAACGTGCTGGCCGCCCATGGCAACTTCGCTGTCGTTTCCGAGGCGGAAAACGGCTCCCAGGCGGTTGCCCAGGCCCTGGAACTGCTGCCGGACGTGCTCCTTCTCGACGTCCAGATGCCTAAAACGACACGTTTCGACACGATCCGCCAGCTTGCCGCGGATGTTCCGCAGACGCGAGTCGTGCTGCTGACAGGTTCTATCCAGGCCGAGGAGCTCGCGGAAGCCTTCAACGCGGGCGCTCGCGGAATCGTGCTGAAGAGCGCACTGACTGAGCAGATCGCCTCCGCGCTGCTCGCCGTCCATGACGGGTACTTCTGGGCCCAGGGACACAGGATCGAGCACCTGGCCGGCGTGCTTGCGGAGCTGCGCGTCCAGGTCCGCCAGGAGAGTACAGACCGGTTCAACCTGACCAAGCGCGAGCTGGAGGTCGTCGGCCTGATCGTGAAAGGGCTATCCAACCGGGAGATCGCGAAACAGTTCAATCTCAGCGAGGAAACCGTCAAAAGGCACCTCTCGAACACCTTTGAAAAGCTCAAGATCTCGACCCGGCTGGAGCTCGCGATCTTCGCCATTGCCAACAAACTCGTCTCACCGAAAGATGCTCCCTAAGAAAAGCTGGAGCGTCTAACCATCATGGAATGATGAGCGAAGCGCGTCCCAAAACGGCACACATCCTGGCAATTCAGACCTCTCCAGGGTGGCGCTTCGCATCTTCACCAGACGAACAAAAAATCAGCCGACCTGCGGAAACTTACCGCCGGCGCTCGGAACGGAAGAAAACCATGCTCAACCTTTTTCGATACACCCCTGCCTTGATCCTTTCAGGCTCGCTCGCCGTGACTGCGTACGCGCAGGAGATGAACCCAACGGCAACAGACCGCTTTCCACAAGGGCAAGGCCCTTCGTCCATCCAGAACGGGACGCCCATCTACAAAATTCAGGTTGTCGGGCGCGACATCACGGCCATCAACTACTTTCATCGCAGCGGCTCGACCCGGATCGCCTTCAGCGGGACCCCTCTGCTGCCGCTCGCGAAGGGCAGGGCCACCGTCGAGAGCAACAAGGGACAGATCGCGATCGACGCCCACTTTGAAGGCCTGAAGCCGGCAAACGGCTTTGGCGTGGAGTATCTGACGTACGTCCTGTGGGCCATTACCCCGGCCGGCCAGGCGCAGGCCCTCGGCGAAGTGCTGCCCACCGGCGGCGGCGACAAGTGCGACCTCAAGGTCACCACCAATCTCCAGGCGTTCGCGCTCATCATTACGGCGGAGCCTTACTTTGACGTGAGCCTGCCGAGCGATGTCGTCGTGATGCAGAATGAGGTGCTTAAGGATAAGACCCAGGGCATCATCGAACAGGTCAATGCCCATGCCACCCTGCTGCCGCGCGGTGCATATGCCACGACTAGCGGCGCCAACTCGGTGCTGAACCCGATCACGCGCAACGACCAGTCGCCGCTCGAGCTGTATGAGGCGATCAACGCAATCCAGATTGCGCGCGCCGCCGGCGCCGACCGCTTGGCCGCCGATACCTACGGCAAAGCCGAGCAGAACCTGCAGAACGCCCAGGCCATGGACACCCACAAAAGCGAGCGCAAGCAGGAGATCACCTATGCCCGCGCCGCGGTCCAGGCTGCCGAGGACTCGCGGGTGATCGCGATCCGCAAGCACAAGCAGATGGATGAAGCGGCCCGGCAGAAGGCGCAGGAAGACGCGCAGCAGGCGGCGCAGCAATCCGCGCTTGAGGCCCAGCAGTCGCGGTTGCAGGCACAGCAGGCCCAGTTGCAGGCGCAGCAGGCAGCGGCCCAGCAGGCCACGGCGGAAGCGCAGGCGGCACAAGCGCAGTTGCAGGCGCAGCAAGCCCAGCAGGCCACCAAACAGGCCGCGGACCAGACCGCGCAAATGCGTGCAAAGCTGCGCGACCAGCTCAATTCCGTGCTGAACACCCAGGAAAGCGCGCGCGGCCTGATCGTAAATCTGAGCGACGTGCTCTTCGACACGGGCAAGTTCTCGCTGAAACCCGATACCAAGATCAAGCTCGCCAAGGTGGCCGGCATTCTGCAGGCGTACCCGGGGCTCAAGGTCCAGGTCGAGGGGTACACCGACAATGTCGGCGGTGAGCAGTACAACCAGAAGCTCTCAGAGAACCGCGCACAGACCGTGGGTGACTTCCTGGTCGCGCAGGGTGTGCCGCTGGCGAATGTGACCGCAACCGGCTTCGGCCTGAACAATCCGGTCGCCGATAACAGCACAGCCGCCGGCAAGGCGAAGAACCGGCGAGTCCAGCTGGTCGTTTCAGGCGGCGCCATCGGCGTGCAGCAGCAGGCAGAGCCGTCGGGCGGCGTGGCAGCACCGAACGCACAGCAGCCGCCACCGCAGTAACGGCGGCTCGCAGGCAAAGGGACCGCGTTCTCGCGGTCCCTTTGCCGCTCCTTGCATCCAACCTCGAAACAAGGGGGCTTGCTGAACGGATGCGGATTGCATTTCTAGGTCTGGGAAACATGGGCAGTGCTATCGCGCGACTGCTGATCGAAAAAGGCCACACCCTCACTGTGTGGAACCGCACGGCGGACGCATCGAAACCGCTCGCGGCCCTCGGAGCGACCGCCGCGGCAAACCCGGTGGAAGCAATGCACGAGGCGGAAGCCGTCTTCACCATGGTCCACGACGATACTGCCCTCGAAAGCATTCTCTTCGACCAGGGCGCGCTCGACGCGATTAAGCCCGGCGCCATCCACGTTTCGCTCTCGACTATTAGTGTGGCGTTGGCGGAGCGGCTCGAAGCAGAACACGCAAAGCGCGAACAGGGCTTCGTCGGCTCTCCCGTCTTCGGCAGACCGTCGGTCGCGGCAGAAGGCAAGTTGTGGCTGGCCGTTGGCGGCAGCGAGAGCGCCCTGGCCACGATCACGCCGGTTTTGGAGGTCTTTTCCCGCGGAGTCTCGGTCGTGCACGCGCGCCCAAGTCGCGCGCACGCCGTCAAGCTGGGCGGTAACTTCCTGATTACCGCGATGATCGCTTCTCTGTCGGAAAGCCTGACTTATGCCGAGGGCTACGGTCTCGACCCGGCAGCGTTCCTCGAGACCGTCAACAGCGCGCTGTTCCAGTCGCCGTTTTATTCGAGTTACGCAAAGGTGATGCTGCAACCGCCGGAGAATGTCGCCGCAACCGTGGAGCTGGGCGCCAAGGATACCCGTCTTTTCCGCGAAGCCGCAAAGGAAGTCGCGACCCGGACACCCCTGGCCGACATCTTCCAGCAGCAGTTCAATCTTGCCATCGCCACCGGAAACGGTGACCGCGACTGGGCCGCGGGCTATCTCGAACAGGTACGGTCGGAAGCGAAGGGGTTTGCAGGCAAATGAGCGGATTGAAGAACCAAATTGTACTGATTACAGGAGCCAGCGCCGGGATCGGCGAAGCCTGTGCGTACGCCTTCAGCCGTGAAGGCGCAAAGGTCCTGCTGGCGGCGCGCCGCCTGGACCGTCTGCAGGCATTGGCAGAGAAACTGAAGCAGGAAGGCGCTTCCGCCGTCCACGCGTTTGCGCTCGACGTGCAGGACGCCGCACAAGTGGCGGCGGCCATTGCGGCACTGCCGCCCGAGTGGCAGGGTGTTGACGTTCTGGTAAACAACGCCGGGCTCTCCCGGGGTCTCGACAAGGTGTACGAAGGCAAGCCTGAGGACTGGGACGAGATGATCGACACCAATATCAAGGGCATGCTGCACGTGACGCGGGCGGTGGTCCCCGGCATGGTCGAACGCGGCCGCGGCCATGTCGTCAACCTGGGCTCGACCGCGGGAGAAATGACCTACCCCGGCGGCGCGGTGTACTGCGCTACCAAGGCCGCGGAGCGCGCGATCAACGACGGACTGCGGCAGGACCTGCTTGGCACCCCGGTGCGTGTGACCTCGATCGACCCGGGAATGGTCGAGACCGACTTCTCAAAGGTGCGGTTTCGCGGAGATGAAGACCGCGCCGCGAAGGTCTACGCGAACCTGACGCCGCTGAAGCCGGAAGACATCGCCGACGCCATCGTTTGGTCCGTCAGCCGCCCGGCCCATGTCAACATCGCGCGCATGCTCATCACCTCGATCGATCAGGCGAACTCGCTGCTGTTCAATCGTAAGGGCTAATCATGAAGGTTTGGACCATCCCCGCGTTCGGCATCGATAAGCTCCAGCAGCAGGAAGCGCTCATTCCTGAACCCCGACCCGGACAGGTGGTCGTCGAAGTCCACGCCTGCTCGCTGAACTACCGCGACCTGATGACCGTCCAGGGCAAGTACAACCCGAAACTCAGGCTTCCGCTCGTTCCACTCTCAGACGGCGCAGGCATTGTGCACTCTATCGGCGCAGATGTTACCGCCTGCAGGCCCGGCGATCGCGTTGCCGGTATCTTTATGCAGAACTGGCTCGATGGCGACCCGGATGCCGCTAAATATCGCGGCGCTCTGGGCGGCGATATCGACGGCATGGCTTCGCAGTACGTCGCGCTCGACCAGAACGGCATCGTTCCACTGCCGGAATACCTCTCCTTCGCGCAGGCCGCTACGCTGCCCTGCGCCGCCGTCACCGCCTGGACCGCTCTGCATAAAGCCGGCGGCATCACCAGCGGCAGCACGGTGCTTATCCAGGGCACCGGAGGGGTTTCAATCGCCGCGCTGCAACTCGCCAAAGCCATGGGCGCACGGGTCATCGGCACCTCCGGCAGTGACAGCAAGCTGGCCCGCGCCAGGGAGCTTGGCCTCGACGCGGGCGTCAACTACAGGACGCATCCGGACTGGGCGGAGTGGGCGCGGGAGCAGACCGGCGGCGAAGGGGTCGACCTGGTTGTCGAGGTCGGCGGCTCCGGCACGTTTTCGCAGTCGCTCCAGGCCGCGCGCATCGGGGGGGCCATCGCACAGATCGGTGTGCTGAGCCAATCGGACGAGCCGGTCGCCATCCCGCTGATCCTGCGCAAGCAGCTGCGGGTGCAGGGCATCTACGTCGGTTCGCGGGCCGACTTCGAGTCACTGAACCGCGCGCTGCTCACGACACGTATCCTGCCCGTCGTCGATCGCGAGTTCGCCTTCGCCGAGCTGCCGAAGGCATTGCGTACCATGGAGTCGGCATCGCACTTCGGCAAACTCGTCGTCCGCATGCGCTAACTCGTAAGTCGGGGAGCAACCTGGACTGCCGGACAGCATCTCATAGCTGTTCGGCGCAGGCATCTGTAAAGGCCGGCGCAAAACCCAAGGACCAAACCCATGCGCGTTCTAAGTCGGGTTGTTCACTCCATTACGGGTGTTTTTGGTTGCACGCACGACCGCATGAGCCGCCCCTTCACCATCCAGAGCCAGAGTTACATGGTCTGCCTCGAGTGCGGGCGCAAGGTTTTCTACTCGCCAGACGAGATGCGGCGCCTCTCTCGCGGCGAGGTTCGCCGTATGCAGTCAAAGCAGGCTCACCTGGTCGAGCTCGCTCCTCTGCCCGGGCAGGCTGACGCCGAAAAGAAGGACGGCCCGGTCCTCGCGGCCTGACACTGTCACACACCGCGCGCGAACCGGAGTCTGTGCATGATTGTTGAGGTGTCGGCGCTGCGCAAGGTGTACGGTGCACGCGCAAGCCAGGTCGTCGCGGTTGACGACATCGACCTGCAGGTCGCGCCGGGCGAGATTTTCGGGCTGCTGGGGCCGAACGGGGCCGGTAAAACCACCACTATCAGTATCTGCACCACGCGGGCGCTCCCCGTTTCCGGCAAGGTTCGGATCGCTGGTATCGACGTGGTGCAGCATCCTGCCCGGGCCCGCGTCCACATGGGTGTCGTGCCGCAGTACAACACGCTTGACCGCTCCCTCACCGTGTTTGAGAACCTCTACTTCCACTGCCGCTACTTCGGCATGGGCTCTGCGGCGGCGCGCGCCCGGGCGCAGGCACTGCTGCAGCAGTTCCATCTCGCCGAGCGCGACAAGGCCTTCCCTTCGCAGCTCTCCGGCGGCATGCAGCAGCGGGTGCAGATCGCCCGCGCCATCGCCCATCACCCCGCCGTGCTGTTTCTCGACGAACCCAGCGCCGGGCTCGACCCGCAGAGCAGGATCGCCATGTGGGACGCGGTCCACCTGCTGCGCGATGAGGGCATCACGGTTGTGCTGACGACCCACTACATGGAAGAAGCGGACACGCTCTGCGACCGGATCGCCGTCATTGACCGCGGCAAGGTGCTGGCGCTCGATACACCTGAATCGCTCAAGCACACACACGGCGCGCGTACCGTGCTGGAGCTGAAACTGCGCGACCGCGAGCAACTGCCTGCGCTGCTCGCGACCATGCAGGGCCTCGCCGGTGTCGAGACGGCTGAACCGACGCCGGACGGTCTTCGCATCTTCGCCGGACAGCTTGATGGGCTGCTGCCGCTGGTCGTTTCATCCGCTCAGGCCGCCGGGCTGCGCGACCTCTCTATCCATGAGCCGAGCCTTGAGACGGTCTTCCTCCAGCTGACCGGGAGAGAGCTCCGTGACTGAAACAACGCCCAATCACTTTGCCCCGCTGCGCGCCTTCGGCGGTCTGCTGCTGCGCGATACCCGGGTGCTGAGCCGAGAGCTGCTGCCTTTCGCGGTGCGCGTCATCATGCAGCCGCTGCTCTTCCTCTTCGTCTTCACCTACCTGTTTCCGCGCATGGGTTCGGGAGCCGGCATGACGATGGGCGGCGGTAACTTCGCGACCGTGCTGCTGCCGGGCCTCATGGCGGTCGCCATCATGTTCACCGGCATCGCTGCCGTGGCGCTGCCGCTCTCGTCAGAGTTTGGCGTCACCCGCGAGATCGACGATCGGGTAATGTGCCCGCTGCCGGTCTACGCCGTTGCGCTTGAGAAAGTCTTTTTCTCCGCCCTGCAAAGCATCCTGGCGGCACTGCTCGTGCTGCCGCTTGCGTACTACATACCCAGCACACCGGTTTCGCTCCATGTCAGCAGCTGGCCGGTGTTTGTCGCGGTTCTGGTGCTGGCGAGCCTTGTTTCCGGCGCTCTGGGACTCGCCATCGGCTCCAGCGTGCAGCCGCGGCAAATCGGGCTGGTGTTTTCAATCGTGGTCATCCCGATCACGTTTCTCGGCTGCGTCTACTACCCTTGGGCGCTGCTGGTCCATGTGCGCTGGCTGCAAATCCTGGTGCTGGCGAACCCCATCGTGTACATGAGTGAGGGCCTGCGGACTGCGCTTACCCCCGGGGTTCCGCACATGCCGGTATTGGCAACGCTCGGCGGGCTGCTGGTGTCCTTCGGCGTGCTCGGCGGCATCGGTCTACGCAACTTCATGCGCCGCATTATCAGCTAGGGCGCTCCCCTGTTACGTAATCCTGGGGGAAAAACAACGAAAAAACGGTCCCGCGCGGCGCGCCGGGTTCTGCTTCGCGGCTTCTGACATGCAGCCGCACACCATGCTTCTCCATAATCTCCGCGCCTACCCACAGCCCCAGGCCAGTCCCGGTCGCTTCCTTGGTCGTGAAAAACGGCTCGAAAATCCGCTCGCGTACCTCTCGACTCATGCCGCTGCCCGTATCCGCCACCGTCACCCGAACCCCCGTGGAACCCTCGTGCAGCAGGTCCGTCGCACCGCGAGCGCACACCAGCAGGCGGCCGCCGTGGGGCTGCATGGCGTCCAGCGCATTGCCCACCAGGTTGGCGAAGAGCTGCCGCAGCTCGCCTGAAAGGCAGACCAGATCCGCTCGTTCGCCGAACCTGCGCACCACCTGTACCTGCAGCGTGTTGACGCGGCCCTGGTGAAGGGTCAGCACGGAGTCGAGCAGCTCCTCAATCTGTGTGCGCTGCGGACGCGTGCTCTGCCGGTGGAAGCGCAAGGTTTGCTGCGTAATGGCTGAGACCCGCGACACCTCATGCTGCGCTCCGATTACCCATGCTTTCGCGTCCGTTGATAGGTCCGCATAGTGCTCCAGCAGGTACAGCAGGTTGGTCACGGCTTCGAGCGGATTGTTGATCTCGTGCGCGATCGAAGCGGCAAGCCGGCCCGCCGCGGCCAGTTTTTCTGATTTGCGCAGCGCTTCCTCGGCACGCAGGCGGTTTGAAATATCGACGATCAACGCGCCCGCCCAGCGGACGCCTCCACCCACCGCGCGCACCGGATACACATTCATCAGCCAGGTCATCGCGGTCTCCGGCACCGTGCGGCGGCCCTGCTCGGCGCCCTGCTCGGCCGCGCTGGCCGCGCCGGGCTCGCGCACCTCAAGGTCCCGCACAGCCTCAGCCCGGTCAAACACAAACGCGACAGCCTGCCTCATCTGCGCCGCGGCCCCCGGTGCGAAAACCTCCTCCAGCCTGCGCCCCAGGTGGAACGAGACAGGCTTGCCCTGCATATCGGCGAGGAACTGGTTTACGCGTACAAACGAGCCCTCGCGGTCGAAAAACGCGACGCCGATCGGCGCATTCGCCAGCATGGAATCAAGCAGCGACAACGTATTGTTCAGCCCGCCCCGCTGCTCCTCAATCGCGGCAACCATCAGGTTGCAGGCAATAATCAGGTCGCTCGTTTCGTTGGAGTGCCGGACCGCGAGGGGGAACGCGGAGGTGTCCCGCGGGTCGCGCACCATGCGGCGCGTCGCGGCAAGCAGGCGGGTGAGCGGTTTGCTGATGGATCGCGCGAGCCACGCCGCCAGCAGCGTGCAGGCCAGCAGCACCGCGAGCGCCCCGACAACGGTCGCGCGCAGCATGTCTCCAAAGTTCACGCGCAGGGCGGAGGCCGATGGCACGAGCCATACGAAGCCGACAAGCTGGCTGTTGACGCGGACGGGTGCGACCACCGCGGCGATCCGCGAGCCGTTCCGCAGTATGCGCGCCTCAGACAGGTTCGGCACCAGGCCGTCCCACTGGGTGTGCTGCACTGTGCCCAGCAGCCCGGGCCGGCTTGAGGCCAGCACCAGCCCGCCGGGACGCGTGATGCTTACGCGCTCCACCGCCGGGTAGTGCAGCATGGCTGAAACCACGGCCTGCAGACGAGCGGTGGTGCCCTCCTGGAAGTCCGTGCGACTCAGCGCCGCAATGGTCGCCGACTGGTACTCCAGCCGCCGCGTGATACGCGAGTCGTTTTCCATCTGGCGCTCATGCACCAGCAGCCCGGTGAACAGGGCGAGAGCAAGCACCTCGAACAGCAGAAAGCTCGCGATAAGCTGCGCCTGGATGCTGCGAAGCCGCATGATCAGGCCCCCTGCGCGGGTTGGAGAGGCTGTATCACGAAAGGGCTAAATCGCCGCCGCCCCTTCCGGCTCCGGCACGTTAGCAGGCAGCTTACGCGCGAGGTCGAGGGCGATTTCCTTGCCGTGAAACCTTCCATTTTCAATGAAGATCTCGTTCGTACGGGCGCCAGCCACGATAACACCAGCCAGGTAAATCCCCGGCACATTGCTCTCGCGGGTCTCCGGGTCGCACTCCGGCATCTGGTCCGCACCCTCGGTACGCACCCCGAGCGAGCGCAGAAACGTGAAGTCGGGGTGATAGCCGGTAAGCGCGAACACGAACTGATTCTCAATCGTTTGCTCTCCATCCGGCGTACGGATGGTGGCGGAGTCCGGCGTAATCCGGACGACCTCGGAGTTGTAAAAAGCCGTGATCTCACCATTCTTCACGCGATTGTTGAAGTCCGGCAGGATCCAGTACTTCACATGGTGGTGCATCGCCGGGCCGCGGTGCACCAGCGTCACCCGCACCCCATGCCGCCATAGGTCAAGCGCCGCGATGGCCGCCGAGTTCTTCCCTCCGATCACCAGCACGTCCATCCCGTAGTAGGGGTGCGGGTCGTCGTAGTAGTGCATCACCTTACTCATTGACTCACCCGGAATATCGAGGTAATTCGGCAGGTCGTAGTACCCGGTCGCGACGATCAGCTTGCGCGCTGAAAGCACCGCCTTGCGCTCGAACCGGTCCGTCGTCCGAACCAGGAAGTCCCCATCCGCGCCTTCGACCGAATCGACGTTCAGGTACTGCCGCACATCCAACTCGAACCGCTCGGCCACCTTGCGGTAGTACTCAAGCGCCTCGTTGCGGTTGGGCTTCTGATTCTGGCTCGGAAACGGCACCTCGCCGATCTCCAGCAGCTCCGGCGTCGTGAAAAACGTCATGTGCGCCGGGTAGTGGTAAATCGAGTTGCACAGGCAGCCCTTATCGACCAGCACAACACGCAGGCCGAGCCGCTTCGCCTCAAGCGCACAGGCAAGGCCGGTCGGACCCGCGCCGATCACCAGCACATCGAACCGCTCTTCGCCCCTGGGAAGACTCATATGGTTAGGGTAAACCGCCTTCGCGGCTGGCGGCCACTTCGTGGCGTGTCTTTGTTTCTGTGTGAGACCTGACGATTGTGGCCCTCGCGATGCTCGGGGCTTGCACTTTTGGCCCCGAGCATCGCGAGGACCACAGCTCTTATCCTCTGCACATAAACGAGAACACGCCACGCCGGTTCATCCAAACACGCCACGAAGTGGCCGCCAGCCGCGTAGGCGGTTTTACTATGGTCCTATGCCACAGACACGCAAGGAAAAAGACTCACTCGGGTTCGTTGAGGTACCGGCGGAGAGTTATTACGGCGCGCAGACCGCGCGCGCGGTCGAGAACTATCCGATCAGCGGGCTTCGCGCGCATCCACTGCTGATCCGGGCTTTTGGCCTGGTCAAGGCCGCGGCAGCCGAGGCGAACAGGGAGCTGGGGCTGGTCGATGCCCGGCGCGCCGATGCCATCGTGCAGGCGGCGACGGAAGTCGCCGAGGGCAGGTGGAACAGCGAGTTCGTGGTCGATGTGTTCCAGGCGGGCGCCGGCGTGAGCTTCCACATGAGCACCAACGAAATCATCGCCAACCGGGCCAATCAGATCCTCGGCGGGGCGCTCGGCGAATACGCCCACGTCCATCCGAACGACCACGTCAACTACGGCCAGTCGACCAACGATGTCTTCCCGACCGGCATGCGCGTTGCGACGCTGCTCGCGCTGGAAACGCTGTACCCCGTGCTCAATGCGCTTTCCGCTACATTCGGCGGCAAGGCGGAAGAGTTCCACGGCATCATGAAGTCCGGCCGTACGCACATGCAGGACGCGGTGCCGATCCGTCTGGGGCAGGAGTTCGCCGCCTACGGGCTTGCTGTGGCAAAGGGCCGCAAGTTCCTGGCGCTCGCGGCGGATTCGCTGCGCGAGCTCGGCCTGGGCGGTTCCGCGGTTGGCACTGGCATCAACACCCACCCGGATTACCGCGCCAGGGCCATCGCCACGCTTGCCCGCTTGTCCGGGCAGAAGCTCGAACCGGCCGCCGACATGCGCTGGGCGATGCAGTCGAACGCGTGCATGGCAGACGTGAGCGCGGCGCTGCGAGGCATTGCGCTCGAGGCGATTCGCATTTCAAACGACATCCGCCTGCTTTCGTCCGGCCCGAACACCGGGTTTGCCGAAATCTTCCTGCCCAGCCTGCAGCCCGGCTCGTCCATCATGCCGGGGAAGATCAACCCCGTCCTGCCGGAGTTGGTCGCGATGGTCGGCTTCCAGGTGGTGGGCAATGATACGGCGACCGCCATGGCGGTGCAGGCCGGCCAGCTTGAGCTGAACGTCATGATGCCCACCATGGCGCTCAACACGCTGCAGAGCATCACCATCCTCGCGAACACGCTGCGGCAGTTCGATACTCGCTGCGTGGCGGGTATCACGGCCAATGTTTCCCGCTGTGTTGAATACAGCGAGAAAACAGTCTCGCTTGCCACTGCCCTGAACCCGTATATTGGCTACGCAAAGGCAGCGGAGATCGTGAAGGAGTCAGTGGCGACGGGTGAGTCCATCATCGCGCTGGCCCGCAAGCGAAAGCTGCTCAGCGAAGAGGAGATCGCCGAAATCCTGGATCCCGAAAGGATGACCGAGCCACAGTACCCGCTGGATGCGGCTCGGCATCGTGACAGCCCCGCCTGACGGCCGGGCCCAGGGACAGACCGGGAACGGCGGCACACCATGCACCTGTCCTCAAATATTTCGCACTGGGTCTGCCTGCTTGCCGGGCTTTACCTTGTGCTTACCGGCTTTATGCTGCGGAATATTGCGGATGAACGTCCGCCCCGCGCCATCCAGCCGGCAGGCGCGTTACAGCCGGCGGCCGCAATCCATGCCCGCTATCACCGCGCCGCCTGCTTCGGGCGCCGGGCCGTTATAATCGCCGTCGGGCTGATTGCCGTGGCGTACGGCATCTCCCGGCTACTGGAGTAAGCCGCACGAATGGCTGCTACTGGCGGCCCCAGCGGTACACAACCCCTATCGTAAAGCCCAGGTTGTCCTGGAAGTCGCCGCCGTAATTTGTCAGCAGGTAGTTCGGCATCAGCCGCAGCGCGAGCGTCGGGCCCAGGTTGTAATCCACCGCCGCACCCACGCTGATGGACAGCTTGTTGCCGTCAGGGTACAGCCCGACGAGATTGGCCGGGAACCCGCCCGTGCCGGTGCTGAAGTTGGCATGGCCGACCCCGGCCAGGACCTGCGCGTTCCAGTCCCAGTGCTCGCTCTGGTAAAAGCGGTACTGCGGACCCACCATGAAGGTGTACTGGCTGATCGACGGCTTGAAGACCTGGAACTCGAAGCTGTTGGTGATCGCCGTGCCGTAGTAGCCGCGGAAATCCGCCGTCACGCCGAGCTTCGGCCTGACCCAATCCGTCACACCGGCATTCCACGCCGCCTCGGTATTGTGCTGCAGGTTCGATCCGGGGCGGAAACGCAGGTACCCTCCGCCGCCGTATACCTCGTATTTATGCGAGTACGTGTCCTGAACGATTTGCTGCTCACGCAGGCGCCGCCGTGCGAGCACGCGCTGCTGGGCGTCTTTCAGGATCTGGGCGCGCTGCTGCTGGCTTTGCGGGGCCGGAATATCCTGCGCCTGGCTGGCGGGGTCTATGTTGTCCTGCGGAGCGGCGGGCGTGTCAGCTGCTGCCTGCGCGTACATGGCAGCGGGAAGAAGAGAGGCGCTCGCAACGGCAAGCGCGGATACAAGAATACGGCGGCGGAACTGATACAAGCTTGTTGCCTCCAGAAACGGCATGGAACCGGGAACATCGCGCACCCGATCCGGGCCGCCATCCACTATTAAACCACTGTTGCGCGCGCCTGACGCTCCAGCGGCCCCGCGCAATTCGCTTGCGCCGATGGAGCCGACTGGGGTACATACCCAGATGGGGGTCACTGAACGGGCCCGGAGAGACAGACAATGCGCGGTTTTATTCTCGGCCTTATCCTTGGACTGCTAGTACTGCCCGTCGGGGTCTGGACCTGGCTCAACTACGGCCACCCGCCCGTGGCAGTTACCGACCCGACGCTCCCCTTTGAGCGAGCGCTGGTCAGGGCCCCTTTGCACGCGCGGATCAATCGCGAAATGCCGCAGCACGCGGCCATGGACGCAAGCCCGGTCAACCTGCTGCTGGGCGCCGAGGTGTACCGCGAGCAGTGTGCAAGCTGCCATGGACAGTACGGCCGCCCCTCGTCCTTCGGAGCGCATATGTTCCCCCATGCGCCGCAGCTGTGGGCGCCGCACGGCAACGGTGTTATCGGCGTCAGCGACGACCCCGCGGGCAGAACTTACTGGACAGTCAAAAACGGCATCCGCCTGTCCGGCATGCCGGCCTTTGCCCAGGTGCTGAACGAGGCCCAGATGTGGCAGGTCACGGTATTGCTCGCGAACGCGGACAAACCGCTCCCCGCAGACGTGCTGACGGTGCTGAAGCAGCCGCTCATCGCTCCCGCCGTGGCGGAAAACCCAGCCTCGCCCAGCAGTCCTGTCGTAATCCCGGTGCAGCCGCTGCCCAACCAGTAGATTGCTAATACTTTGACTTCACCGTGTACGTGATGCCGGTCGTGAACTGGAACGAGTTGCGCGTCGTCGGCGGCTCGGCCGGCACCGGGTCGTTCAGGTAGCTGTCGATCGTGCCCACCGTAAACGCCAGTTTTTTGTAGAACGGGAACGTGAGCGCATCCGTCTCATTGGCTGAGTAGGCGCGTGCGATGTTGAACGCCGGTACATAGGCAATCTGCTGGTTGAACAGGATGCCGCGCTGCAGCTTGAGCTGGTACGTGCCTGAAATCGTGGAGCCGACAAGGTCCTGGTTCGTGCCGGAAGTCGACGTGATGAACGCCTGCTTTTCATACTGCAGCGTCGCTTTCAGGTCGAGCTGCTGCGCGGCGCGCTTGACCACCGTTACACCGGCGCCCGCGCCGTAGATCTGCTGCAGGTCTAGTCCCTGTGAAAAGTTGTGGTCGAAGGCAGTCTGCACCAGCAGGTAGGTGCGATTGCTCACGTACTCGTCACGCTCGGCATCGGCATGGAAAATCGCATTTTTCGTATTCACCCCCGGCACAAACACCCCGGCGCTCGTGTATCCCGGCTGGGTGATCTCGCCGTAGGAACTCGAGAAATCAGCTGACGTACGGTTGCGTGTTTCAAGCCAGCTGACAGTAGGCACCGTGCGTACCAGCGCAATCGCGCTCGTATAGGTGTACTGGTTCTGTGTTCCCTGCACCAGGGTCACGCCGGCCGTGGCGCTGCCGTTCCACCCGGCAAACAGGTTGGGCTCGTTCCGGACCTGCCGGTTATAGGTGGCTTCGTCAAGGATAAACTGGGCGTTTTTAACCGAGATCGGCTGATCGGGGGCGACCAGGGCCGTAGCTGTCGGCGAGGTCGTCGCAAGGGGTGGAGTGGGCGTAACCTGCACCGTTCCGTCTGCGACGGTAAGCGTACCGTGCTCGGCTTCCGCTTCGAAATGGCGGACATGCACACCCGGCGTGTTTTCAAGCACCACAAAGCCGTTCCGGGTCTGGAGCTTCCTGATCTTGCTCCATGGAACGCTGACCGCACCCAGCTCATCCGACTTGAAGTACACCGTGCCCGAGACCTCGCGGTCCAGCGTACCGGTGATGGTGTCGCCATTCTCAAAGATGAGCGTATCTTTCGGGGCTTGAGGCGGTTTCGGTTTTGCCGGCCCATTCGGCGGAAGAGCGGAAGCAGTCATTCTGAAGGCAAGAAAGAAGAAGAAAAAAAGGAAGCGCAGGGGAGTTTTCGGCATGGTTCAAGGGGAGGATCGCTGTTCGCGGCCTTCTCGATGGTAGCGCGCCTGTACCGGACGCGCACCCGGGCAGAGCACGTCGAGGATCACGTAACTTCTGCTTCTCACCGCAGTCATGTTGCTGACTGCAAATCAGCACCAGAGTGCATCCATTACAAGGTACTTAAGCGTCAAAGCACGCTTTGTATTGCACATAACCAATGATCCTTGCTTTTAAAGGCATCCTCCCTGAGCCGCGCAACACCTTAAGCGTTGACGACGCTGCCCGGTAACTACTGTCCTGCGTTGGACTTTGCTCGTTCCGCAACACGAAGAGGATTTCTGCATGCTCGGAAAACTGGTCTCCTGCTCTCTCGGCATTGTTCTGGCTGCCTGTCCCTTGCTCGCCGCTGACGCGGCCCACCCCTCGGCAACGATGAAAGTTTCGGATATGACGGCGATCCCGGGGAAAACTCTGCCTCCCGGCACCTACTCCATCCAGGTGCTCGATCATCTCTCCGACCGTTATGTCATGAAGGTCGAGGGACCATCCGGCGCGGACCGAACACTGTTTATCGGGATCCCGGCGAAGGGCCTGCCTTCCTCGACCCACGGGATGGTTTTGTGGAAGACGCCGGCAGACGGCGCGACTTACCTGCGGGGCTGGCGCTTCAACGGTCTGTCGACTCCTCTGGAGTTCGTGTATCCCAAGGCGGATGCCGTCGCGATTGCCAAGGCGAATAATATGCAGGTGGCCGCCATCGATCCTGAGTCTGACGGGATGAACGCGAAGGGCAATCTTTCGCAGGATGAAATGCAGATCATCACCCTGTGGCTGCTGACCCCAACGCATGTCGGTGCCAATAGCCCGGCGGGCATCAAGGCAGCCAAGTACCAGCAGGTTGCAAGCGCCTCGCCGCGTAGGCCCGTTGTATCGAAGCTGCCCCACACGGCGAGCATGCTCCCCTGGTTCTGGCTGATCGGCGCATTCTCGATCACAGGCGCCTTCGGTGTACGCGGTCTTCGCTACGCGACAGACCGCCGCTGAGCAGGCCCGTGATGCCAAGGCTTCTCCGCGGAGTCGAGCGCTTGCTATGGGCGATAGCGATAGTGTGCCTGGCGTACAGCGGCTTCGCCTGGCACCTTGGCCATGCCCAGGCAGGAACCCGGGCAGTCTCCGCTAAGCAGTCGAACATCGCGGCGGTCGCGCCCGGCAAGCCGATCGGTGAGCTTGCTATCCCAGCGATCAGGCTCGCGGTTCCGGTGGTTGAGGATGATGACACGGACAGCCTGCTCCGCGGTGTCGGCCACATTCGCGGGACGGCTTTCCCCGGCGGCCTCGGCACGGTGGGGTTGGCCGGCCACCGCGACACGTTCCTGCGGCCGCTGTCGCGGGTTCGCCCCGCGATGGAAATTGACTTGTCACGCGGCTACGCGACCTATCGCTATGTCGTCGATTCAACGGAAATCGTGCATCCGGAAGCGGTGCATGTCCTGGACATCGTCGATACGCCGGAGCTGGTGCTGGTTACCTGCTACCCGTTTCACTACATCGGCGCGGCGCCGATGCGGTTTATCGTGCATGCTCACCTGGTATCGCTCGCGCCTGAAACGATCGCCGGGCGAAGGTAGGAACTCAGTACTTCGACTTGATAGTGTACGTCACGCCCATGGTGAACTGGAACGAGTTCCGTTTGGTCTGGGGCAGCGTGATCGGCGCATCGTTGAGATAGCTGTCCAGGGTGCCCACCGTGAAGCCGAAGTTCTTGTACGCCGGGAAGGTCAGCGTGTCCGACTCATTGGCGGAGTAGGCGCGGCTGTTGTTGAACGCGGGCACATAAGCTATCTGCTGGTTGTAGACGATCCCCTTGGCCAGCGTCAGGTTGTAATTGGCGGCAAGCGTGGCCGCGATCAGGTTCTGATTGGCCGATGAGGTGTTGAAAAACGACTGCTTTTCATACTGCGCCGTCGCTTTCACGTCCAGCTCTTCTTTTGGCTTCTTGATCAGCGTGTATCCGAAGCCGGCCCCGTAGACCTGCTGCAGCTGCAGGGATTGCGCGTAGTCATGACTGAAGGAAACCTCGCCCAGGTAGTACAGCTTTTTCGAGACATACTGGTCCCGCTCGGCATCGATCTCAAAGATGTTGCTTTTGGTAAAGGTCGAAGGCACAAACGTGCCGGTTGCATCCGTATATGCCGGTTCGGTGATTTTGCCGAAGCTCTCGTTAAAACTGACCGAGGTGCGGTTTCTGGGGTCGAGCCAGTTGACGGTCGGCACCACCCGCTGCAGCGCGACGGCCGCGTTCACCGTGTATTGGTTCTGCGTCGCACTCACGATGGTGGCCCCGGCTGTTGCCGAGCCGTTCCACGCCTCAAAGAAGCCCGGGTGCCCCAGCAGCTGCTTATCGAGCGTCGGCTTGTCGATGATGTACTCCGCATTGGCGACCGGGATGGGAGCGATGGTGGCATGCGTCGTAGGCGACTCAAGCTGGATGTTTCCGCTTTCGACCGCGAGGGTGCCGATGGGAATTTGCGACTCGCCGGTCTTGCGGTTCGGGGTCACGCCCTTCTGCAGCACGGCAAACGGCTGTGCCGAGTGCAGCTCCTTGATCTTGTCCCACGTCACCGTGACGTCACCGGCAATATCGCTGTGGAACAGGACCGAGCCGGAGGTTTCTCGAACGAGCTTGCCGGTCAGGTGGTCGCCGTTGGTAAACGTGATCGAATCCGGCGCCGGTTTGTCCTGGGCCGTCGCGACGGTCGCGGCGAGCAGTACAGCTGCAGAGATGGGAAAGGTGTGGATACGCAAAACATTCTCCTGAACAGCAGAGTAAGGGGTAAATGGTTGCAAGCAGTGTACTGCAACCTTTTTTCGGGATTGTGTTCGCGGCTAACCTTGAGTGCTCGTACTCAGCTCAAGCTTTTCTTCAGGACGCCGAAAAATGAACAAATTCGCCAGGCTGAGCGACAGGAAAGCATAAACTGGAAGTATGTCGATCACCCGCGAACAGGCCCTCGATTACTTCCAGTCAGACGATTTGCTGGGTCTCGGCATGGATGCCGACGCCATGCGCCGCAAGCTTCACCCGGAAGGCGTGGTGACCTATATCATCGATCGCAATATCAACTACACCAACTTTTGCACGGAGTACTGCACTTTCTGCGCTTTCTACCGCCCGCTGAAGGGCAAGCTCGCGAGTGAAGGCTACATCCTCGAGTTCGACACGATTTACGAAAAGATCGCCGAGACGCTCGAAATGGGTGGCACCGGCGTGCTGATGCAAGGCGGCATCCACCCTGACCTGAAGATCGACTGGTTTGAGCGGCTGCTCTCCGGCATCAAGCAACGCTTCCCTTCCATCTGGCTGCACTGCTTCTCCGCTTCTGAAATCCTTGCCATCGCTGAGTATTCCGAGTTGTCGCTGCGCGACACGATCATGCGCCTGCGCGATGCGGGGCTCGACTCGATCCCCGGCGGCGGCGCTGAAATCCTGGATGACGATGTCCGCAAACGCATCGCCCGGCTCAAGTGCCGTACCGAGGACTGGATTGCGGTCCATCGCACTGCCCACGAGCTCGGCATGCGCACCACCGCGACCATGATGTTCGGCGTCGGCGAAGATTTCGATCAGCGCATCAACCATTTCGAGGCCGTGCACCAGTTGCAGGAAGAAACCGGCGGTTTTACCGCGTTCATCCCGTGGAGCTTCCAGCCGAACAACACCGCGCTCGGCGGCCGTGGCTGGGAGGAAGCTACCGCGGTCGACTACCTCAAGGTGCTCGCCATTTCGCGGCTTTATCTTTCGAATATTGAGAACGTGCAGTCCAGCTGGGTGACGCAGGGGCTCAAGGTGCTGCAGATGGGCCTGCGCTTCGGCGGCAACGATGTGGGTTCGGTAATGCTCGAGGAGAACGTCGTAAGGGCCGCCGGTACGGCGAACTGCACCACAGAAGAGGAGTTGCGCCGGGTGATTCGAGATGCCGGTTTTAACCCAAAGCAGCGGGATACGCTGTACACGACGCTGTTCCTGAACTAAGGCTGCCGGCTGACTGGTTTGAGGTGCTGTTCGATCCAGACAGCCAACTGCTCCTCCGTCAATTCACCCGATGCCAGCGAAAGGATCAGAGCGATCGCCTCCAGATCAGGAGACACGACCCGCCAGCCATTCTGTCGGCAGAACAGGGTCATTGCTAGAAAGGCGGCACGCTTGTTCCCGTCGGAGAATGGATGGTTGCGTGTAATGCCGACAGCGTATGCTGCCGCCAGTTCCGCAAGATTAGCGTCGGAGCGACAGTTTACGATCTGCAGCGGACGGGCCAACGCCGATTCCAATAGCTCATCGGCAACTCGGCCACGCAATCCCCCATGTGTAGCAAGGCTTTTCTCATGCAGCAAAAGAAGAGCACGCTGATCCAGCCAGACAACGTCAATCACCGCGGCCTCCTTATTTGGCAAGCGCACGAAACACCTCGCGATACTCCTTCATGATCTCCAGCCCCAACTCCACCTGTTTGTGCACAACCGGATCATACGGAGTCAGCAGATAACCATCCTGGGTTTCCGTCGCATGCAGCATGTCGCCTTTTTCCACGCCCATGCGGGTCAGCATTTCCTTCGGTACCACCAGCCCGGTCGACGTCCCAACGCTTGTCAGCTTTAACGTAGCCATATTCCACCTCTCGAATAAGTATATACATACCTATACCGTTAGGCGCAAGCTCCACTACAATCGGCGATGTACCTACCACGGAGGCCGCTTCCCTGCTCGCATCTCTGCTCCATGCTCAGCCGGCAACGCTCGCCCTCCTCGTCTCCCGCGGGCTGAGCCATTACCTGCGCTCGCACTACACTGACCCGACCTTTCAGCACCTGTACCAGTGGAACGGCTTCGACGCAGCCCTTCTGATCCCGTATTTCGTCGTCATGATCATCCTGGCGTTCTACGGTGTCCATCGCTACCAGCTGGTATGGCTCTACTACCGGCACCGCAAGAATGAGACGCGCGAGCCTCCGCAGCACTTTACCGAGCTGCCCCGCATTACGGTGCAGCTGCCGATCTTCAACGAGCAATACGTAATTGATCGTCTCATCGAGGCCTGCTGCAAACTCGATTACCCGAAGGACAAGCTGCAGCTCCAGCTACTCGACGACTCGACCGATGAGACGAAGGAGGTCGCCGCCGCGATCGTCGAGCGCTACCGCGCGGCAGGCAATCCCATTGAGTACATTCACCGGACAAACCGCCACGGCTACAAGGCCGGCGCGCTCGATTACGGGCTGCAAACCGCAACCGGCGAGCTGGTCGCCATCTTCGACGCAGACTTCGTTCCTCCGCCGGACTGGCTCATGCAGGTGGTGCATCACTTCGCAGAGCCGCAGGTGGGCATGGTGCAGACCCGCTGGACCCACCTCAACCGCGACTACAGCTTCCTGACCCAGGTCGAAGGCATCCTGCTGGACGGTCATTTTGTGCTGGAGCACGGCGGACGCTCACGCGCCGGCGTGTTTTTCAACTTCAACGGCACCGCCGGCATGTGGCGGCTGAGGGCCATTGAGGAAGCAGGCGGCTGGCAGCACGACACGCTCACCGAGGATACCGACCTGAGCTATCGCGCGCAGTTAAAGGGTTGGCAGTTCAAGTACCTGCCGCATGTGGAGTGCCCGGCCGAACTGCCTATCGAAATGACCGCCTTCAAAACCCAGCAGGCGCGTTGGGCCAAGGGACTTATCCAGACCTCGAAGAAAATTCTGCCGGCGGTATGGCGCTCGAATGCCTCGCTGCACACCAAAATCGAGTCTGTATACCACCTCACCGCTAACCTGAGTTATCCGCTCATGGTGGTGTTGTCAGTGCTGCTGATGCCGGCGATGATCATCCGCTTCTACCAGGGATGGCTGCAGATGCTATTCATCGACTTTCCCCTGATGATGATGTCGACATTCTCTATCTCGAGCTTCTATCTCGTCTCGCAAAAGGAGCTATACCCGCGCACCTGGTATAAGACTGTCATCTATCTGCCGTTCCTCATGGCGCTCGGCATCGGCCTTACCCTCACTAACACCCGCGCGGTTCTGGAAGCATTGTTCGGCATCAAAAGCTCGTTCAAACGGACGCCAAAGTATCGCGTGGAGAAGCGCGGTGAGAAGTCGAAGGCAGCGCTCAAGTATCGCAAGCGCCTCGGCATCGTGCCCTGGCTTGAACTGCTGATCGGCTGCTACTTCGCGCTCACCGTCTGGTATGCGATCGCCAATGAGAACTACTTTACGGTGCCGTTTCTGCTGCTGTTCGTGCTGGGCTACTGGTACACGGGCTTGCTGTCGCTGCTGCAGGGCCGATTTGATCGCTGGCGCCGGGGCGGCCCGAATCTCGATGAAAGCTCGCCGAAGCCGTTTCCTGTCGGTGTGTAAGTAAAATGCCATCCAGCTTGAATGCGAGTCTCTGGATCACACTAGCGGTGGCGCTACTGCTCACACCGTTTGTTCTCCTGTACTTCTCACACAGAAGCAAACGAAGCAAAAAATCGCACAACTGGCGATACCCTCTTGAAATCGGAGCACGCTACCTAACCTTTCTTTCGGCTTTCAGCGCTGTAGTCCTCAGTGCCTGGATCATCCTTGACTTTCACTCAAGAGCACTGGGCATTTGCACACTATTATTTGGGTTTGCCGGTTCACTCCTTGCCATACCAATGAGCCTTTGTGCGCGCGGGAATGCTCGCTGGTTGCTGCTTGCTGCCGCGATCTTCAGTCTGCTTGATACTTATCTGGCATTATTAGTCGGCTCTTTGAAGTACGACCCATAACAAAAAGGGCGACCCCGCGGGGGCCGCCCTTTTACTCATAACTGTTTTCTGCTTTTAGAACCGAATCCCGAACGTAACCGGAATCAGTTCTTCTGTACCGGTGTGCGGATTGCCGGTCGTGCTGTTCAGGTCATAGCCGGGGGTGTCGACCCAGACATACCGAGCTTCGGCAAACAACTTTGCCCGCGAGTCCGGTCCGAATGGTTTGAACGATATGCCGGTGCCTAGATTCAGGCCGCCGGCGTTGTCAGTAAAGCTGCTGAAGGTCTGATTGGAATAACCGCAGTAGCCGTAGAAGTAATCGCAACTCTGGATCGGAGTGGTGAAGTTGGTGCTCTTGTGATACCAGCCGCCGCCGCCGATCACATAGCCCGCGTAGTTATGCTTCTTGCTGTTGTAGTAATAAAACACCGGCTCCGCCGTGATCGCAAGTGTGTGCACGTTGCCGCCGAGATACGAAATACCTTGGCTGGCAAATACCTCGTTGTACAAAGCGTTCAATGTCTTACCTGGAATCTTGTTGTCGTTGTACGAGAACTCGCCGAGCAGTGCGAACCGCTTGCTGAAGTTCCAGCCGCCGCCTACCAGGAAGTTGCCGCCCCAGGTGATCGCCGGGTACTTGTTGCCGTCGCCGATTACGGATGTGAAGCCGCCGCTCGCGGCGTTGCCGATCGGCGCCGTAAATCCGCCGCCCGCCTCGAACGCGAAATGGCTCCAGCGACTGTTATCGTTATAGCGGTGATAGTTGCCGCCGCCATAGCCGCCGCCATACTGGGGAGCTATCGTCTTCATGGTGCCATCGGGAGCAGAGGCAAGCGAGCGCCCATCGATGTCCTCGCCTGCGAAAGGGTTATGCCCACTGCTTGAAGAAAAAAAGGCAACGGTCTGCAGGGCGGGTGCAGCCGTGCCGGTTGTCTGCGCCATCATGGGCACTGCGGCGAGCGAAATGCCCGCGGTCACTACGGCCAAATACCCCACGAGAGAGCGCGAATTCGTAAACAAAAATGCCATTTGTATGATTCCTCACCTACTGGACTCAAGCCACGATCTGCAGCGGGCGCGACGTGCGGCTTCCGCTGCATGTGACACGCTTGTTTCAACCCGGGTCCACTTGAATGGATGCGGTCTTTCCCGGATTTGTTTCGCACGCGGCGTACAAACAGAAAGAGGACCGTTTACCAAACCGGTCCTCTTTTTGTTGCCTGCACGACAGACAGTTTTAGTGAATGTCGAACTGCTCCGGGTGCAGCGCCGGATCACTCTTGATGATGATCGTTTTACCGACCATTTCCTCGTACTCGCTGATCCACCGTCCGCCGCTGCTCTTCAGCTGCTTCACCACTTCGGGGTTCACACGCAGCATCACGTCCTTGCCGTCGAGGTGCTTCTGCATCTTGCGCAATTCGATAAAGATCTCGTTGCACACGGTGATGGGGCTCTTGACCATGCCGGTCCCCGCGCAGGTCTCGCACTGCACGCTCAGCGTACGCTCGAGCGACTGCTTGACGCGCTTCCGCGTGATCGCAACCAGGCCAAAGTCGTTGAACTGCAGCACCTTTGACGGGGCGCGGTCAGCCTTCATCGCCTCTTCAAGCGCAGCCAGCACCCGGTGCCGGTTTTTGCGCTCGTCCATGTCGATGAAGTCGATCACGATGATGCCGCCGAGGTCGCGCAGGCGAATCTGCCGCACAATCTCCGGGATGGCATCGAGGTTCGTCTTTACGATCGTATCTTCGAGCCGCGCCGTCTTGCCGACGTACTTGCCGGTGTTGATGTCGATTGCGACAAGGGCCTCGGTCTGGTTGATCACGATGGAACCGCCGGATTTGAGCCAGACCTTCGACTTGAGGGCCTTGGTGATCTCTTCCTGGATGCCGAAGTGCTCGAACAGCGGCGTTTCCTTGGTGTATAGCTTGACGCGGCGCACCAGCGAGGGCTGGAAGCGGTTGAGAAAACGCACAATCCGCTCGTACTCCTGCTCCGTGTCGACCCAGATCGTAGAGAAATTCGCTGAAACCTGGTCGCGCAGGATGCGCTCGACGAGGTTCAGATCGTGATAAATCAGGGCCGGCGCTTTCGCCGTGTCCGAGCGCTGCTTGATCTCGGTCCACAAGCTGATCAGGAACCGCAAATCGGCGCGAAGCTCGTCTTCGCCCGCACCTTCGGCGGCAGTCCGAACGATAAAGCCGCCTGCCGCATCGCCGCGCTCGCTGACCAGGATGCGCTTCAGCCGCTGGCGCTCTTCGTCCGACGCGATCTTGCGCGAGACCCCGACATGGCTCACCGTTGGCATAAAGACGAGGAACCGCCCCGGCAGCGCGATATGCGAGGTGATGCGCGCGCCCTTCTTGGCAATCGGCTCCTTCGCGATCTGGACCAGGATCTCCTGACCCTGCTTCAACAGGTCGGAGATGATGGGCAGGTCCTGCGTCTGGGCCGACTGGCGGCGTCCGCCGGCGCCGGCGCCGCCTACGCCGCGGCGACGGCCATTGCGCCCGCCACGGCGGCCACGCTCTTCCCCTCCGCGTTCCCTGCGCTGTGGTTCACCGTCAACGACAGGGGCTGCCTCGTCTTCCTCGCCGTCTATCTCCTCCAGTGCGAAGACAGCCGGCTCTTCATCCAAATCATCGTCCTCGTCATCGATGCGATCATTGACGCGATCCTCAACATGCCGAGTCTTAACCCGGTCTTCTCCCCTTGACTGAATTGACCGACCTGACCGAACCTGCTCAGGCTCCGCGGTCTCGTGCGGGTGATCGTCGCCGTCCATGGTCTCTTCTTCCAGGTCTTCCAGGTCGTGCTCGTCCGTATGCGCGTGGATCGGGTCGAAGTCGTACTCGTCTTCGTCAATCACTTCTTCTTCGAGCAGTCCGGACCCGGGAGCGAAGCCCTGCAGCTGGTCGACAAGCTGCGTAAAGCCATCGTCGCCGGGTATGGACCCGACTGCGTGGAGCTTGAGCGGGAGAGTCGCCTCCTCCTGCTCCTCAGACTTGATGCTGGGCTCAATACCGACGAACTCAACCTGCTCAAAATGCTCCTCGAACTCCGGCAGCAAGTCAGCGTCGGTCTGCGCCGCATCCATCCCGCGCTCGCCCGCGGTTTCGGGTGCATTCGCGCGCTCGCTGCCTGCATCGAGGGTAGACCGCGTCGCGTCCCCCTGCGCTGCATCAGAGGGCGCAGCCTGCTGGTCTGCCCGGCTCTCTTCCGCGGCAGCGGCTTTGGACTCGCCGCCGCCGAACAGCTGTGAAAAACGTAGTTCGCTCGTGCCCGAGGGGGCTGCCTGCCCGGCAGCCGCGCCGTCTTCCGGCTCATACTCGTCTGCTTCGCCTTCATGGGCGGCATGGAGGGATGCCACGGTGCTCTCCTCGATCGCGCGCGCAGTCTGCGCGGCGGGATCGATCGCTTCAGCCGTGATCGCCTCGTGCTCCGCGTGCTCAACACCCGGCATCGCTTCCGCAACAGTCTCAGGCGCGGCATGTGTCTCGGCGGCTTGGACGGCGGTTTCGACCGACACTTCGTAGGCCGAGGCCTCGAAGCTTGGCGCGGGCTGGGCAGCAGCCAGGCTCACGGCAGTAGGGTCACTCTTATGCCGGGAAAGCGTCTCGCCCGGCATCACCATGCCGCCGTCCCAGTCGCTGCTCACCTCAACCAGCGTGGAGGGCTTGGGCGCGGTGTAGTTTACGGGGCGGCTGGGCAGCGCAAACTTCGGCTCTACCTTCACCGTTGCTGCTCCGGCGGCAGGCGCGGCGCCATACTTTGAGAGCGATTCGCCCGGCAGCACGATGGCGCCGCCAGCCGGTGCTGCTTCCGCTTTGGCGGGCTGCCTTTCCCGCGATGGGGTCTCGGCAGCTGGAGTTTCGACCGGCGACTGACCGGCGCGCCCGCGGCGTTGTCCTCGCTCGCGGCGTGGCTGGGCTGAGGCCTGCAGGTCCACTCCTTCCGTCCCGGTTTCTTCGTTCACGTCCGGGGTTTTGGGCGCGGCAAATCCACCCGGAGCTCCCCGCTCCGGCGTGGCAAACGGCACTGCCTCGGTCTGCGGAGCAGCCGCTTCGGCGCCCGCGCTGCCCAGCACCCCCGCGCGCATACCGCCACGGCGACGCCCGCGGCGGCCACGCCAGCGGCGTGTGCCTTCCGGCGTTTCTTCATCCCCTTTTTCTTCGCGGTCTGTTTCAGCGGGCTGTGCGGACTGCAGTGCAGCGGTCGCGGCGGCGCGCTCCTCGGCTGCCTGGTTACGACGGGAAACAACCGGCGCCTGCTCGACTGCAACCGCCGGGCTAACCGGCCGTTCCGCTGAGCGCTCTCCGCGCCGTCCTTCGCCGCGCCGTCCCTCCCGGCGGCCCTTCCGCTCCTCGCCCGTGGCGACAGCGGCGGGCTCCTCCGCATGCGGTGCGCGCTCCTGGCGCTGTCTTCCGCCGCCCGATGTTTCGTACTCTTCGCTGTCTTCCTGCTCTTCAAGGAAGTCCGTAACGTACAGGAACGCGTCGCGTTCCAGCCCGACGTCCACAAATGAGCTCTGCATCCCGGGCAGTACGCGAGTTACGCGGCCCTTGTAAATGGAGCCGGCCAGCGTGTACTCGTTTTCGCGTTCGTAATAGATTTCCGCGAGTTGATCGTCCTCAAGAATGGCCAGCCGCGTCTCGTGCGGCGTGGTCGAAATACAAATTTC
This sequence comes from Acidobacteriaceae bacterium, assembly GCA_965276625.1. GTDB lineage: Bacteria > Acidobacteriota > Terriglobia > Terriglobales > Acidobacteriaceae > EB88. The sequence goes on along the minus strand of CBDIBB010000001.1, from coordinate 71,089 downwards.
CTTAGCCATGGTGCCTCTTTCAGGTGAGGCAGACCCCGCGAGTTACGGAACGGACGAGGAGAGAGGGGACCAATGGAGCGAAGAAGCCTGGCGGCAGAGAAAATGTGTCTGCGCGCCCGCGTACAAGCGCCCGCGCGTGCTTTGCGCGGAGGCTGTTGCGCCGGGATGCGGCGCGCATGCGGGTGTGCGGAGGGCATATCAACTGCGAAGGGGCTTTGGTTCCAAGGGGGCGTGAGAGGATGGTGACCGCGTCAACCAGCAACGGTGCGGGTGGGGCCGTTTCCCATCCTCTTGCGCTCATTCCCAGATTCCTGCCCGGCCGGGACTCGTCGTGTCCACCAGACCGGTTGATAGTTCGTGTCGAAGCTGCTTGAACTGCGTACCTCAATTGAAACGGACTGGCCGTGCCAGCCGCTTGCTGCAAAAAAACTCACCGGCCCGGCTGCCGCCACGCGACATAACCTGCCATCATCCACTCCGCCTTAATTCACGAAGCGATTCATGCGAACATTCATGACCATGCCGAGCGCCAGAAATGTAAACAGGACGGAAGACCCGCCATAGCTCATCAACGGTAGCGGAATACCGGTCACCGGCATAAAGCCGATCACCATTCCCACATTGACGGCGATCTGGAAGATCAGCACCGCGACCACCCCCATCACCAGCAGGGTTCCAGATAGGTCGGCGGCTGTTTGAGCGTTTTGAATCAAACGCATCAATATCAGGAAGTATAGCAGCAGCACCGCGACCGCACCGACAAAGCCGTGCTCCTCGCTGAACGCGGCAAAGATGAAGTCGGTGTACGGAATGGGCAGGAAGTCGCCCTGCGTCTGCGTCCCCTTGGCCACGCCGCGCCCGAAGATACCGCCGTCGCCGACCGCGATCAGCGACTGCCTGATTTGATAGCCGGAGCCGCGCGGGTCCGTATCGGGGTTCATAAAGCTGGTGAGCCGCTGCTTCTGATAAGGCTTCAGCACCTTGCCGCTGGTCCAGACGCCCCCGATCAGCAGGAAGCCGGCCAGCACAAGAATCGTCGCCTTTTTCCACGGGATACCACCCAGGAACAGGCCGCACAGCAGGATCGGTGAGTAGGTGAGTGCCGTGCCGAGATCCGGCTGCTTCAACACCAGCAGCATCGGGACGACGACCATGGCGATGCCCTTACCGATGTCGGCCCAGGTCATCTCCCGCCCCAGGCGCCGGGCAAAGTACCGCGCCACGGCGATAATCAGCACCACTTTGACCCATTCCGACGGCTGAAAGTGGATGCCGCCGGGGAGCTTGATCCAGCGCCGGCCGCCCAGCACCTTGGTGCCCATGATCAATACGGCGACCAGTGAAAAGATGCAGAAGCCGTAAATCCACGGCACCGCGTCCAGCAGCGCGTGGTAATCGATCCGGCTTACCACGAACATCGCGACCAGTCCGCCGGCCAGCCACAGCATCTGCGTCTTCTCAAAGCCGACAAACTTGGTGTGCAGCGTCGCCGAGTAAATCTCGAGGACGGACAGCACCGACAGGATCAGCACGAACGTCAGTAGGGTCCAGTCGAAATCGCGGAATGAGAAGAGACGGCCTTTCATTGCCCGCGCTTCCCCTCGAAGGTCTTTGGGGGCGTGCTGAGAGCCACGGCTGTCCCGGCAGCGGGGCGTGAACCCTGCCACGGGTGCAGCGGCACCCAGAAATGCTCGCCCCGTATGTTGGCCGTCGGTGCGCCGTCCGGGGGAGCGGGCTTCTCGCCCGGGCCCACAGGCGTTGAAATCTTCTTCGCGCTGGGCAGCCCGGGCTTTGCCACGCCGTCCTTCTCGCCCGGCGCGGACTCGATCGCGCCGACCTCAACCGCTGCCGGACGCGGTGTCTGCAGGTTGTGCTCCAGGCGCCGCTGCTTGTCGACGTAGGTTTCAATCACCTGGGCTGCCAGGTGTGCGGAGCCCGCGCCCCACCCGCCATGCTCCCAGAGCACGGCGACGACAATATCCGGGTTTCTCCGTGGCGCCACTCCGACAAACCAGGCATTCGCGCGGCCATTCTTGTCTTTCGAAACACTCTTAGCGCCGAAGGAATGGTTCAGCACCTGCGCGGTGCCGGTCTTTCCGGCGAAATCGATACCTTCCAGGTGAGAGGCAAACGCCGTGCCGCCGGTCTTGGTCGTCGCAGCCATGCCGTCCGTGATGATCTGCCAGGCCGTAGGGTCGATATGCACCTGAGAAGTACCTGAGCCGGGATAGGTGTCGAGCATCGCTTCTTCATACTGCGCCGGCAGTTCGCTCGGGAACACTACGTGCGGACGCTGAAAGTCACCGCCGGACGTAATGCCGCCGATAGCGCGGGCCAACTGAATCGGCGTGATCGCTACCGCGCCCTGCCCGATGCCGACTGAAATTGTCTCGCCCGCATACCATTTGCGATGGTAGTTCTTCATCGCCCACTCTTCGCTCGGCATGGTGCCCGCGACCTCGTTCGGCAGGTCGATTCCCGTGCGCTTGCCGATCCCCATCTTCTGCGCCCAATACGCGATCTTCTCGATGCCCAGCCGCTGCGCCAGCGTGTAGTAGTAGGTATCGCAGGAAAGCGGGATGGCATTATGGATGTCGACATTGCCGTGATGCGCGTCGCAGGCGAAAAAACGCCCGTAGAAGCTGGCGCCGCCCTGGCAGTCCACTTTGAGCGTCTGCGCGATGTTTTCCTCAAGCCCGGCGACCGACATCACCACCTTGAACGTCGAGCCCGGCGCCAGCTGCGCCTGGATCGCTTTGTTCAGCAGCGGCTTGTCCGGGTCGGTTACCAGCTTGTTCCAGTCGTCGCGCCCGATCTTCACCGCGAACCGGTTCGGGTCGAAGATGGGCCGCGACACCATCGCGAGCACCTCGCCGGTGTGCGGGTCGAGGGCCACGATGGCGCCGTTGCGGTCGCCCAGGGCATTCTCGGCTGCGCGCTGTACATCCAGGTCGATCGTCAGCCTCAAGTCCTTGCCTGCGATGGCCGGCTCGTTGCCCAACACGCCGACCTCGCGCCCACGCGAGTCAACCAGCACATCATGCGAGCCGTCCGTCCCGCGCAGCACCTGGTCGTAGGTCTCCTCGACGCCCGACCGCCCCACCACGTCGCCGGGTGTGTAGTACGCGTACTGTGCGCTCTGCAGCATGTCTTCGCTCACCTCGCCGACGTAGCCGATCAGGTGGGCCAGAAAGCCGTTCGAGGGATACAGGCGCCGCTGCTCGTTGATCAGCTCCAGCTCCGGCAGCTCATCCTTGTGTGCCTCGATAAACTCCTGCTCGTCCGGCGTAATGTCCTGTTTCAGCGGAATCGGCTGGTACTTGGCAGAGATGCCGTACTTTTTGATCGCGGCTTCGATCTGGTCGGTCGTCATGTTCAGACCTTTGGCGATGACCGGCAGGTCGGCATGGACGTCGCGGCCCTGCTCGTGGACGAGAAAGCAGGAAACAGAGGGGTAGTTGTCGACGATCAGGCGACCTTCGCGGTCCAACAGGCGTCCGCGCGGGGCCAGGATCGGCACCTTGCGGACGCGGTTCGCCTCTGCCAGCGCGCGGTAATTATCTTTGCCCACCACCTGCAGCCGCCACAGGCCGGCAACCAGCACCAGCAGCACAGCGACAATGATGTACTGGATAGCCGAGAGCTTGGCGGCGGGGACTTCCTGTTCGCGGTTCAACATAGGCAATGGCACCGGGCGGATCGAATACAGCTACGGCAAGCCGGTAGCTTCAGCATAGACGTTTTCCTCAGCATGGTTGCTTCGGCGGAGCTTACTTTCTGGTGACCTCCGGGTACTTCTTTCACCGAATGGAGGAGTTTAGTCGGCTTCACCGCGGAACAGGTCGAGCAGCGCGAACAGCAACACGCCCATAATCGCGTTCACGACCGCCCGCAGCAGCTCGTGCACCCAGCTCCAGCCCAGCGGCTGCGCCAGCAACTTCTGCACCAGAGTCCAGTACAGCCCGCTTTGCAACAGCGATAGCAGAAAGATGAAGAGCACCCGCGCGCCGTGATTTTCGGTGTCGATCCGGTTGCCGAGCAGCCCGGCGATGTAGCCGATCACTGTTTTCGTGATGCCGTAGGTCCCGAGCGGCTCCCGCGTCAGCGCATCCTGCAGAATCCCGATGACCGCGCCCGAGCACAAGCCTACGACTGGGCTGCGCTTGACGATGGCGAAGTAGATCACCAGCAGCAGCGGTAGATCGAGGATAGCGGCAGGGGCGAAGTGGACCGGGAGAAAGGAGTCCAGGCCGATCGCCAAGATAGGCGCCAGCAGGACCAGCCAGAACGGGAGCGTGGGCGCTTCGGTTTCGCGTCGGGATGCAGCGAGCAGTGCCATGGACTAACGCTGCTCCTGTGGTGGCGGATTTGCAGGCGCGGGTTGCGTCGGCGGACGACTGCCGTCGTCCGGCACCAGTGCCGGATTGCGCTTTCTGGGTGCGGGTGTTGCCTGCGTGGCAGGCTGCCGGGCATTGGGTGTGGCCCTGCGCGTCGATATCGGCCCGTCGGTCACGATCTGGGTCTGCACCGAACGGGTGCCCGGCGCGACCGGCGCGGTGCGAGCCGGGCGGGGCGCGGCTGCGGAAGCCTGAGAATGGACTGCGGGCGTTCCCGGTTTCTCGGCTGCTGTTCCATCTGGGCGAGTAGCAGGAGTCGCCGCGGGTTTTGGACGCGCCGCGGTCGTTGCGGCTGCTCCTGGTGCTGCCTCGGCATGACCTCCGGCGGCGGGGCTTGTCGGGACGACTCCGCCGGCACCTGGAGTCGCAGGGGCCGCAGCCGGTGGATGCGGACGGGCCGCCACGGCGGCATCGTGCGCCGCGCGAAACGCTGGGGAAACAGAAAGGCTGGGCAGGGTAGCATCGCCGTTCGCGGCAGCGGCCTTCGCCTTACGCTCGGTTTCCGCGTTGCCCTCGGTGTATGGCGCGACACGCTCACCGGGCTGCAGGTCGCTGGCTGCCGGCATGGCGCCGGGGGAGAAATGGTCGGCATGCACGGCGGCAGGCGGATGGAGCGGCGCCGCCGCGGAGTCTGCCGTGGCCGGCGAGGAGCCCGGAGCGGCGTCCGGAGCGTCGGGATCAGTCACGTTACTCGCGCTCGGCAAACGCTGCGCCAGGATGTCGGACGCGCGCTGCGCCTCGACCGCCGCTTCCGCCGCTGCCGCGGCCTTTGCAGCCGCTGCCGCCTTGAGAGCTGCCGCTGTCCCTTCGCTCCGGGCCAGGTCGCGACGGGAACGCGACGGCGGCGCCGCGCTGGTGCCGGTCACCACAAGCACCTCTTCCAGGCGGCCCAGGTTGGCTGCGGGCTTCAGCACAATATCGACCAGGGGCTGGTTCTCAGTATCCGGCACTATCTTGTCGACGACACCTACGGGCAGTCCTCGCGGGAAGATCTGGTCGCCGCCCGAGGTCAGGACAAGCTGGCCGGGCTTGATCCGGTCGTCCGGCATGAAATTCACAATCTCCGGCTGTCCCACCCCGTTGCCGCGAAGAACACCGCGGGTTCGCGTCTCTTCAAGCAGCACACCCGCGGCGCTGGTGGGGTCCGATATTTCGAGCACCTGGCTAGTGTGCGGCATTACATCCCGAATCCTGCCGACAATGCCGTCCGGCGTGATCACAGGCATATCCGTCGCCATACCATCGTCCGAGCCCTTGTCAATATACAGAACTCGCCCATGGTCCGACCCGCCCGTGCCGACGACCTGCGCGGGGACCGTGCCATCTATATAGTGCTGCTTGAACGCCAGCAGTTCTTGCAGCCGCTGCCCCTGGCGGGCATCTTCCGCGAGGGCGGCCTGCTCCAGTTGCAAGCGTTGGTTCTCCGCCAGCAGCTGCTCATTCTGCTGCTTGACGTTGACCAGCGCAAGATAGCTGGACCAAATTCCGCGCAGGCCCAGTCCCCCGCCGTGCAGCACCTTCTCAGGCGGCGTAACCACCATGCTGACACCCGTACGCAAAGCCCTCACGCCGGACTGATCGGCGACCGCAAAGGCGCCGGGTAGGCGTGGGCGCACCTGCACGGCGAGCAACACAAACTGCGCCATCAGCACCAGGGCGAGCACCAGGGAGTTTTTGTAGCGGGAGAAGAAGGATTCCATGGGCGGGGGGTCTCAGGCGGCATTGACGCGCCGCCCTCGTGTCCTAGTCGATCTTGATCTTACGCAGCAGCCGGAAGTCCGACAGCATCTTGCCGGTGCCGAGCACTACGCTCGCTAACGGATCATCCGCAATCGAGACCGGCAGGCCGGTTTCTTCGCGAATACGCTTGTCGAGATTCTTGATCAGCGCGCCACCGCCTGTCAGCACGATGCCACGGTCCGAAATGTCGGCGGACAGCTCGGGCGGGGTCCGCTCAAGCGCAACCCGAATGGCATTCATGATTGTCGAAATTGATTCCGCTAAAGCTTCCCTGATTTCGGAATCCTCAATCGTTATCGTCTTCGGCACACCCTCAATGAGGTTGCGGCCTTTAATTTCCATCAGCAGCGGCTTTTCAAGCGGGTACGCGGAGCCGATTTCGATCTTGATCTGCTCTGCCGTGCGTTCACCGATCAGCAGGTTATATTTCCGCTTCAGGTAATTCATGATGGACTCGTCCATCTGGTTCCCCGCCATGCGGACCGAACGCGAATACACGATGCCCGAGAGTGAAATGACCGCGATATCGGTGGTTCCGCCGCCAATATCGACGACCATGTTGCCCTGTGGCTCGGTGATCGGCAGCCCCGCGCCGATCGCCGCGACCATCGCCTGCTCTACCAGAAATACCTCGCTGGCCTTGGCGCGATAGGCCGAGTCCTCGACCGCCCGCTTTTCCACCTGGGTGATCTCAGACGGTACGCCGATAACAATGCGCGGATGCACCATCATTTTGCGGTTATGCGCCTTCTGGATGAAGTAGTTCAGCATCTTTTCAGTGATTTTGAAGTCGGCGATGACGCCGTCCTTCATCGGACGAATAGCGACGATATTGCCCGGGGTCCGCCCGAGCATCTCCTTCGCTTCCTTGCCGACTGCTTCCACCTCACCGGTGTTCTTATTGATGGCGACAATTGAGGGCTCGTTGACCACAATGCCCTTGCCGCGGGCGTAGACCAGCGTGTTTGCGGTGCCCAAGTCGATCGCGAGATCGCTCGAAAAGATGCTGAACAGCGAGCGCACACCGTGCGAACGCGACGAACGCGAATGAAATCCCTTGGCTGACATGGAAAGGGTGAGTTTGTCCCCTGAAGTAACCACAATTGTAGCGCCTCCGCCGCATTCGCTCGCTCCCCGTTGCGCAGGGGAACCTCAGGCGTGACTCCAATGCCCGCTTTTTCCCATTTTGAGACGGATTCTGACCGTAATGAGAGATTGGTTACTCCTGGTGACAGAAAGTTGACGACCGAGTCCACCGATCCTTCGCCCCTGGGATATGTTCGCCGTGGAGACATTCAATTTACCCGCCGGGCTTGTTGCCGGCTTGCGGAGCAGACCAGTGAACAGACTTCCCTCGCAGGAACTAAACGGCCAAGGCTGTGGAGCGTGCCGTATGGATGGGGAAGCACCGCTTGCCTTCACGATGGCGTTTCAACCAATCGTGGCCGCATCCGGGGTGTTTGCGCAGGAGGCGCTGGTGCGCGGTCCCGCCGGTGAATCGGCGGCCAGCATTCTCTCGCAGGTCAATGCAAGCAATATGTATGCGTTCGACCAGGCCTGCAGGGTGCGAGCCATCGAGATGGCGGCGGCCCTCAGTCCCGCCGTGCCGCATAGGATATCCATCAACTTCATCCCGGGCGCCGTGTACAAGCCGGAGGCGTGTATCCGCAAGACCATCGAGGCCGCGGACCGAGTCGGGACCAGCCTCGCGAACATCATCTTCGAGGTGACCGAGGGCGAGAGGGTGACCGATCGCAAGCACCTGGTCAACATCTTTCGCGAGTACCGCAAGCACGGGCTGCAGACCGCGATCGACGACTTCGGCGCGGGCTACGCGGGTCTCGATCTGCTGGCGGAGTTCCAGCCGGACATCGTGAAACTCGACATGGCGATCGTGCGGGAAGTCGATCAGCGGCCCGCAAGCCGGGCGATCGTCCGAGCCGTGCTGATGCTGTGCCACGATCTGGGTATTCGCGTAATTGCCGAAGGTATAGAGACCAGGGCGGAGTTCGACGTGCTCCTGGATCTCGGCGTGGAACTCTTCCAGGGCTATCTGTTCGCGCGGCCGCAGTTCGAGGCCTTTACCTCCCCCGCGTGGCCCAACGACCGCTCGCCTTCCGCGAGACACGGCGCCGCCGTCGCGCAGGCGCGCGCCTTCTGAAGGCGCGCTGCTCACCCGCTATGATGAAGGGGGAGAATGCGAACAGGCATGATTATTGGCGTACCGAAGGAAGTGAAGGATCACGAGACACGAGTCGGGGTTACCCCGGCGGGTGTCAAGGAGCTGAAGGCGTCTGGCCACGTTGTTCTTGTCGAGCAGCACGCGGGCGAGCTTTCGGCGTTTACCGATGACGAGTACCAGGGCGCGGGCGCGGAGATCGTCGGCTCGGCCGCGAACGTCTGGGCGAATGCGGAGATGGTCGTCAAGGTAAAGGAGCCGGTCGAGAAGGAGTACGGATACTTTCGCCCGGGGCTTACCCTTTTTACCTATCTGCACCTGGCGCCGCTGCCGGAGCTCACTCGGCAGCTGGTCGACCGCAAGGTGATCGGGATCGCGTATGAAACGATCCGCGATACTGCCGGAACACTGCCCCTGCTCACCCCCATGTCCGAGGTCGCCGGTCGCATGAGTGTGCAGGTTGGCGCTGCCTACCTGGAAAAAAGCAAAGGCGGACGCGGACTGCTGCTGGGCGGCGTCCCAGGCGTACCGCCCGCAGACTGCTGCATCATCGGCGGGGGCATCGTCGGCACCAATGCCGCAAAGATCGCGCTTGGCATGGGTGCGAAGGTCACGATCGTCGACCGGAACCTGCATCGTCTGCGCGAGCTGGACGACATCTTCTCCGGAAGGGTGTTTACCCTGGCTTCAAACCTGCACAATGTGACGGAAGCTGTTCGTGCCGCCGATCTCGTCATTGGCGGAGTGTTGATCCCCGGGGCCGCAGCGCCGAAGATCGTGACTGCAGCGATGGTCCGTGGCATGAAAAAGGGCGCGGTCATCGTCGATGTCGCGATCGACCAGGGCGGCTGCATTGAAACAGCCCGGCCCACAACCCACAGCGACCCTTCCTATGAAGTAGACGGGGTCGTCCACTACTGCGTGACCAATATGCCGGCGGCGGTCCCGAACACCTCGACGCTCGCGTTGACCAATGCCACCTTCCCTTACCTGCAGCGCCTGGCGCAGGGAGTGAAGCAGGCTCTACTGGCGGATGAGGGACTGGCCGAGGGTGTCAACACGCACGCGGGCATACTAACCTGCGAGCCGGTTGCCGTTTCGCAGTCGCTCCCCTGGAGCCCCGTTCGTCAGCTCCTGAACTAGGTCAGAAAAACAAAGGGGCCAGCACCTGTGTGCCTGCCCCTTTGTCGGTTTAACGACTTACCGTCACTGAGCGTTCCAGCCGGAAGGTCAACGGCGTCTCGGCCGGGATCACAATTTCCTTGTTGCCGGTAAACGCCGCTCCCGCGGTGCCGCCGCCCGCGCCGGCCAGCCCGCCGATCAGCGCGCCCTTGCCGCCGCCGGCGAGACCGCCGATCAGCGCACCCAGGCCTGTTCCGCCGCCGGCCAGCAAGGCTGTTCGTTTGCCCTTGCCCTTTTCGATACGGTCAATCGTGCTGCTTTCAACCCTGTAGGTCTGGCCTCCGGAGCGTACGCTGTCCAGCCGGAGGGCGAGCTGCGCCTGGCCCTTGAAGCGTCCCAGCGACTTGGCGTCGATTACGGTACCGGTCGCGGAAGAACCTGAGCGGATAAGCGTGACGCCGCGGACCACGACTGGCCCGGAAACGGTCGCTGAAAAGCTTTCGCCCGGCTGGCTGATCTTCGAGCCAAGCTGCTGGCGGGTCGTGACGCGGATGTGGGTGCCGGCCGGGATAGTCAGCGAAACCGGAGCGGCCGGCGCAGCAGGCTGCGAGTTCGAAGGCTGCGGAGCGTAGCTGTTGTTGGGCTGCTGGGGAGCCTGCTGTTGCTCAGGCGGCGCCTGCTGCACCGGAGGAGCCGCGTTCGGGTTAATCGCTTGCTGCTGCGCGGCGCCGGGCGACTGCTGAGGATACTGTTGCGGCTGCTCATTATTCGCCTGCTGCGGGGCTTTCTTGCTGCATCCGCCGGCGAGGAGCATGGCTGAAAGGGCGAGAGGAAGAGCGAGCGAGGCGAACGATGTCTTTATCATGGCAGGCTTTAGGATGCTGTTTTTTCGACGGGTAGTTTCCTTCCGGCGACGTTTTCCCCGCCTGGCCTGTCCGTCCGCTTCGCGCCGAGCCGCTCAAGCTGCCTGCGACCATTTATGTGACTGATACTGTTGAGGTACGCACCGAGCAGCGGGAGGCAAACCAAACCGGCCATGGCAGCCCCAATGCAGCAGCCCGCCCGTATCAAACCGCCGCTCAGCCTGCTGCTGCTTGGCGGCGCGCTCATCATCCTGCTGCTGGCCATGAGCGGGTTGAACGCTTTCAACCTGGTGCCCACGCGCCACGGCAGCCCGCTCGCGCTTTTTGTCTTTACCGGCATCACGGTCGTGCTGTTTCTGCTGCTCCTGCTGCTGCTGGTACTGCTGGCGCGCAACATCCTCAAGATGTACGGCGATGGGCACTCGCGCGTGTTCGGCTCAAGGCTCCGGTCTCGCCTGCTGTTGGGTGCGCTGCTGCTTTCCTTCGCGCCTATCGTCTTCATGGCGCTTTTCTCGTTTCTGCTGATGAACCGCTCGCTCGACCGGTGGTTTTCGCAGCCTGTTTCGCGGCTCCGCGATGAATCGCTCCGCGTCGCGATGCAGCTTACCCGGTATGTTTCCGGCAATGCGCGCGCCGAGGCCGAGTCACTGGCACGCGCACCGGAGTTCCTCGACAGCTATAAAAGCGACGACGCCCAGGCGTTGACATCGGCCATGCGCAGCCACCGCATCACGCTTGAAGGCGGCTTTATCTTCGTCTACCGCGATGGCCAGCCCTTCGCCAGCTACGAGGCGCCGGGCGGCGAGCTGACGCCGACGCTGCACACCTTGCCCGACGCAGCGCCCGCGCCTGCGCCGGAAGAAGAGGCGCCGCGCCGCGCGCCGGTCCGTCGCTCCACCTTTGAGCCGCTGGCGAATGGACCTGTTGGCCAGCAGACCCTGAGCGGCATGGTCCTGCGCGGAGCCGAAAACACGGATGGTCCGATCCTCTCGCTGGGCGCGGGCAATGATTTTGCACTGGGCGCGGCCTCGCTCAGCGACGGCGGAGTCGTGGTAGTGGCGCTGCCGCTGCCGAATGGGCTCGGCACCACGATGGACAGCATCGCCGCAGGCGCGCAGGCGTACTGGGTCGTGTACCGCGAGCGCCGCACGGTCCGCGGCACGTTCCTGCTCCTGCTGACGCTGGTCACGACACTGGCCTTTTTCGCCTCTACCTGGCTTGCGCTGTTTCTTTCGAAGCAGATCACGCGGCCGGTTGAGGCGCTGGCCGATGCCATGGATGCGATCGCCGCGGGAGATTACCAGCAGCGGATCGCCTACTCCGCGACTGAGGAGCTGAGCGAGCTGATCGGCTCGTTCAACCAGATGGCGACCGACCTTGAGGAGAGCCGTTTGATCGCCGACAGTTCAACCGCACAGCTGGAGCAGGCGAACCGCAGACTGCGCGAGCGGCAGCATGAGCTCGAACTGATCCTTGAGACGATTCCCAGCGGCGTGGTCGTGCTCGACGGTGCTCGATCGGTGCTGCAGGTGAACCGGACGTTTCTCGACCTGCTCGCCATTTCGCTGCCCGACCGGGAAACCGCGAACGGCGAAGCCGCGCATGGACTGCACGCAAATGGGACGACGCCCGCGCGTACCCCCGGCCACCGGCTGCCCCATGGCGTGAGCCTCAGAGACATCCTCCCGCGGACTCTTCTGGAGGAAGTGATGCGGCTGGAGCGGCGAGCTCAGCGCATGGGCGTTGCCGGCGTCGAGCTTGAGCTGCCCCCTCTGCAGCCGGGCGCGCCTACCCGGGCAGGCCGCGCGCTCAGCCTTTCTGTCACCATTGCGGTGCTCAACCTTGGGCGCGATGACGAGGGCCAGCAGCGGCGCGGTTCCGTGCTGGTGATTGATGACGTGACCGAGGTTCTGCAGGCGCAGCGACAGGTTGCCTGGAAAGAGGTCGCGCAGCGGGTCGCGCATGAAATCAAGAACCCGCTGACCCCGATTTCGCTCTCGGCCGAACGCGTGCTCCGGCACATCGACCGACCCACCCCGGAGTCGGCGGCGGTGATCCGCAGGTGCAGCGAGGTGATTTTATCCTCGGTTGAGAGTATGCGGCTGCTGGTTGACCAGTTTGGCTCGCTTGCCGAGTTTCCGGCAGCGCAGCCGCGAGCCGCTTCCCTGAACGAAATCGCCGGCAATGCCCTGATGCTCTTCCATGGCCGGCTGGAAGGCATCGCGATCGAGACCTCCTTCACGCCGGGGCTTCCGCCGGTGCTGGCCGACCCGGAGGCGCTGAAGCGTGCGCTGGCAAACCTGATCGACAACGCCGCTGAAGCGATGAACGCGAGCCTGTACCGGGTGCTGCGGGTTGAGACCTCGCTGAGCGAGCGTAGCGGCATGGCCGAGCTGCTAGTGGCCGATACCGGCCCCGGGCTAAGCGCAGAGGTACGCGAGCGGCTGTTTCTGCCTTATTTTTCCACAAAGCAGCGCGGCACCGGACTTGGCCTCGCCATCGCCGCGAAGATCATTCAGGACCACCACGGCCATATTCGCGCCGAACAGCGCGGATCGACCGGCGCCTGCTTCGTGATCGATTTGCCGCTCGTGCGCGCGCAGGACGCCGTGACGGTAACGGAGGGAGTGCCGGCATGACCCACATCCTGATCGCAGACGACGAAGCCGACATCCGCGAGTCGCTGTCGGAGATCCTGCGCGAAGAAGGCTACGCGGTAGCCTGCGCCGGGACAGCGGCGGAGGCGCTGATGCTGCTGCGAGACGCCCACTATGACGTGCTGCTGCTCGATATCTGGCTGCCCGACCGGGACGGGCTGGACGCGCTGGGCGAGATCAGCACTTTTCCGCTCGAGGGCAAGCCCGAGGTCATCATGATCTCCGGCCACGGCACGATTGAGACCGCGGTGCGCGCCACCAAACTGGGCGCATTCGACTTCCTCGAGAAGCCGCTCTCGCTGCAGCGCACGCTGATTACGATCAAAAATGCCGTGGAAAAGCGTCAGTTGCGCGCGGATAACCGCGAGCTGAAGCAGCAGTTGACCGGCGGCACCTCCATTACTGGCAACAGCATATCCGCGAAGGCGCTGCGGCAGCAGATCCGCTTAATGGCGCCGACCAACGGTCGGGTGCTCATCTTCGGCGAGTCAGGCACCGGCAAGGAGTTGATCGCGCGCGCCATGCACGCGGAAAGCCTGCGGAACGATCGCATTTTCCTCGAGCTGAAGTGCGCGGCGATCCCGGAAAACTTTATTGAGAGTGAGCTGTTCGGGCATCGCAACGGCGCGGTGCCAGGGGCGCCGGCGGAAAAGCACGGCACGTTTGAACGCGCCGACGGTGGAACGCTGCTGCTGGACGAGGTCGGCGACATGAGCCTGAAAACGCAGGCGAAGTTCCTGCGGGCGCTCGACGAGCAGAGCTTTACGCCGCTTGGCGGCCGCGAGCCGCTGCAGGTGGACGTGCGCGTGATCGCGACGACGAACAAGAACCTGGAAGAAGAGATCGCGCACGGCAATTTTCGCGAGGACCTCTTCTACCGGCTCAACGTGATTCCATTTTTCGTTCCGCCGCTGCGCGACCGTCGAGAGGACATTCCACCGCTGGTGAACGGCTTTCTGCAAGAAATCGGGCGCGAATACGGCAGGCCGCATGTCGAGATCCTGCCCGAGGCGATCGATGTGATGAAGGGCTACAGCTGGCCGGGGAACGTCCGTGAGCTGAAGAACATCGTCGAGCGCATGCTGATCCTGAACCCGCAGGTACACCGCATCGAACGTAAGCACCTGCCGGCCCTGATGCTCCGAACCCCGGCGCGGCCATCCGGCTCGACCGAGGAGTTCGCCTCGCTACAGCAGGCCCGCGAGGCCTACGAGCGGGACTTTATCCTGCGCAAGATCGATGACTGCCACGGCAACATGAGCCGCGCCGCGGAGACGCTCGGGCTGGAACGCAGCCATCTCTACCGAAAGATGCGCGCGCTCGGAATCGCGGTCCGCGAAAGCTGATCCGCCTCCCTCCCACGCGGGTGGTAGGCAGACGTGGAAAGGGCCCGTTTTCTGACGGGCCCTCGAGAGGCAAGCGGTATGTGGAGGAGCCAGTGCGGGTAGGGGGACAGTTCCTGAGCTAACATACAGGACTGGTTTTTGAAGGTGGTGCTTGAGAAGACTGCAGGACGCTTGCCCCTTCGACTTTTGCAAGTATAAGCCGGATTTTCGCGAGAAGTCACGAAGAAATTGAAGGGAAAGCCCGAAATGGGAGCGGGAAAAGATAAAGTCCCAAACCTAAGTCATCTAAGAGCTTGTTGAACAAGCCCTTCGTTTGACGAGATTGGTGGGTTTGAGCGGGCTGTTTTGGTGTGGGCCGGGTTCTGTGAGGCTCGGGCGGGGGTGGCTGCGGGGTCGATTCGAGTGGGAGGGAGTGCTGGTTTGAGCACTCACCGGGGTTTTGGGGCGCAGTGCGGCTGCGGGACTTACGCGGTTTGGGCGGCGAGCAGTCGTGGAAGGCGCAGCAGGTTGTGGGCGGCGCAGCTGAAGACGAAGATCCAGTCCACCTTTGCCAGCCCTCGAAGCTTGACCTGGCGCAGGGGTCCGGTCTGCTTGAGCCAGCCGAAGGTTTTCTCGATAAGCCATCGCCGGCTCAGGCTGTGTGCATAGCCTGGATGCCGGGTGGTGCGGCGATCAAGGTTCGAGCGACGTCCCTTGTCGTTCTTCTGCACATGCACGGTGACGTTCAACTCGCGGGCAGTGCAGACGAACTCACGCGCGTCGTAGGCTTTATCGGCTCCCACCGTGATGCGCTTGGCGCGCCTCTTCTGTTGCTCGTACAACATCAGCAGAGCGGCATCGCGCTCGGCATGTCCGTCCGCAGTAGTGGCCATGGCGGCAGCGATCAGGCCGTTGCGGTTCTCCACCAGCGCATGGCCCAGATATGCCAGCTTCGACTCCTTGCCGTAGCTCTTCTTATAAAGCCGGGCGTCCGGATCGGTGGTCGACTGGTGGGTGTCGTTCGAGCGCGTCTGCCCGTGGAAGTTGGTACCGTCGCCATCATCGCTGCCGTCCTTCTTGCGGAAGCTCTTCTGCGAGGCCCACGCCTGGACCAGCGTGCCATCCACAGTGAAGTGCTCGTCGCTCATGAAGCGCTGCGCCTGCCTGTTCACTTCGGCGAAGAAGCGCTGCGCCACCTCGGAGTTCAGCAGACGGGCGCGGTTCTTCGAAAACACGGCATGGTTCCACACCGCGTCATCCATGCCCAGGCCAACGAACCAGCGGAACAGCAGGTTGTACTCCAACTGCTCGACCAGTTGCCGCTCCGAGCGCACCGAGTAAAACGCCTGCAGCAGCAGCGCACGCAACACATACTCCGGCGCGATGGATGGCCGCCCGGAGGCCGAGTACAGCCGATCAATCTCCACGCTCAGGCTCCGCAGAACCACGTCCGTCAACCGCCGAATCTCGCGCAACGGATGGTCCCCAGGCACACGCTGCTCCAGCGTCACACAACTAAATATCTCCACCTGCCGCCGCTCGTCTCCACGCATACTCCAAAGACGATCCATCGCTGTGAAACGCCACATGCGGAGAGTATTTCAACAAGCTCCTAAGTTACCTGCGTAACTCTAAGTTGCAAGATAGACCAGTTTGTTGGCTTGCCATACTTGCGAGCGTATGCCACTAAAGTGGGTCATGGTGGGATTGCCTTTCCGCATGCTGCTACTCCACCCGGAAAAGGCTGGCTGCGTGCGGAAGGAGGGTTCCGGTGATCTGGGTGGCGCGGCCGATATCCTGCGACTGCCATAGGTCCCGCACCCGGTGCTCATGCCCGTGCAGGCCCAGTTGCTTCCAGTTATAGCTGTAGGTCGCGGGGGTATTTCCCAGGTTAAACACCGCGTAATAGCTGCCTTTGCCCATACCGTCTCCTTTTGGGGCATCCGCGCGCCATACCACCAGGGAGCCGTCCACCAGCAGCTCCTTGTTGTTGCTGGAGTGCTGGTCGACTGCGATGACATCTTGGTTGGTCAGCAGGGACTCAGTAAACGAGTCGAGCTGGAGCAGGTTCGCACCGAGAATCAGCGGCGAACGGGCGATGGACCAGAGGGTGATCAGGGTGCGGGTCTCGTCGTAGCTGAGGCGTGACAGGCGCGGCTGGCCCCACCCGGGGCGCGGCCCGATGTAGCCGATCGGCAGCATATCGGCGTCGGGCCAGTGGCCGGGCTGCTGATACTGCATCCAGTTGGCAAGTACGCCGAACTGGTTGCGAATGCTTTGCGGAAAGCCGCCCGCGGGGATTGCCGGGTCGCTCCAGATATCCCAGACGTCATCCGAGATACGCCACATCTGCGCGGATTTCCGCACATCGTCGGCATTGGCCAGCGGGGTTGGCCCGGGCGACAGGCTCAGCACGATGGGGCGTCCGGTTTTGGCAATCGCGGCATCGATCATGTGGATCTCCGGCGCGTCATAGGGCTTGGAGATGCAGTCGACCTTGAGGAAATCGACGCCCCAGCCGGCATAGAGCTTCAGCAGTGAGTCGTAGTACGCCTGGCCCGCGGGATTGTTCTTCACGCCGTAATTGTCGGGGTTCCACTGGCAGGTGTCGGTCTGGTCGGCGGCATCGGCGGCGTGGAAAGTGCTGTCGGCGATAGGCAGGTTTTTCGCGACGGCCCCCCGGGGTATGCCGCGAATGATGTGGATGCCGAAGGACAGGTGCAGGCTATGCGCGTAGGAGGCGAGCCCGGCGATGCCGTCCGGGAAACGATCCGCAGCTGGGGTAAAACGGCCATTAGCATCGATGGTGTAGCCCTGGTCGCCTTTGGTCCCGGCGTTCTCCGGGTAGGCCAGGTACCAGCCTTCATCGACGATGACATACTGCCAGCCCGAGGGTTGGAGGTGCGCGTGCAGCCAGTCGACATTGTGCTTCCACTCGTCGGCCGTGATCGACAGCCCGTAGGAGTCCCAACTGTTCCAGCCCATGGGCGGCGTTGCGGCGAGAACCGGTGCGTTTTTATCAGCACTTGCGGCAGAACCGGAGAACAGCAGGGTGAGGGCGAAGAGCAAAACAGCTTGCGGGGACACACGGCGCATGGGTTTTTAGACGTTCTCCTGGTCGGGTGGAGGTTTCAGTGTATCGCTGCGCGGTATACTTGGGCGTTTATGGCAGCCGTTTACGCAATCGTTCCCGCAGCCGGGCTTGGCACGCGCATGCAGGCCACAGCAGGGTCCGCACCCAAGCAGTTTCTGCTTCTCGGCGGACGGCCGATCCTCATCTCAAGCCTTGCGGCACTGGCCGCGGTGCCCCGTATCGCGGGTGTGTGGATCGCGGTGCGCCCCGGCGAACAGGCTCGGCTGCAGACACTGCTTGAAGCGCATGCCGCGGAGCTCCCGGCAAGGCTGCACATTGCAATTGTCGAAGGCGGCGATACGCGGCAGGAGAGCGTCGCGCGCGCCCTCGCAGCCATTGTGTGCGAGGACGAGGATATCGTGCTGGTGCACGACGCGGTGCGCCCCCTGGTGGAGCAGTCGGCGATCGAGCGAACGATTGCCTCGGTCGAGCGGCATGGCGCCGCGATTCTCGCTCTTCCCGCGACCGACACCATCAAGCAGGTGGAGCGCACGGCCCATGGCGCGCTGATTACCGCAACGATTCCGCGTGAGAATATCGTGCAGGCGCAGACCCCGCAGGGCGCGCGTGCCGGCCTGTTGCGCCGGGCTGTCGCCGAGTGCGAGGCGGATGGCTTTGCCGGGACGGACGAGGCAAGCCTGCTGGAACGCGCGGGCATCCAGGTCGCGGTGGTTCCAGGGGCGGTCAGCAATCTCAAGATCACGCAGGCAGCAGACCTGCCGCTGGCCGAGTGGTACCTGGCGCAGCGCAACGCGAAAGGGGACGCACGATGAGCATGCGCATAGGTCACGGGTTCGATTCACACGAGTTCAAGCCGGGGGTCGCGCTGTTTATCGGCGGCCTGGCGATTGAGCATGGCGCGGGCCTGGCCGGGCACTCGGATGGCGATGTGCTGCTGCACGCGCTGACAGACGCACTGCTGGGTGCGGTAGCGGCCGGCGATATCGGCACGTTCTTTCCGCCCAGCGACCCGCGCTGGAAAGACGCGGAGTCATCGATTTTTCTGAACCTGGCGCTTGAAGAGATTCAGCACGCGGGCTACCGCATTATGAACGCCGACATTACCCTGATCCTGGCGCAGCCCAAGATCTCGCCGATCGCGGGCGAAATGCGCGAGCGCGTCGCGATCCTGCTCGACGTGCTGCCGAACGTCGTCAGCATCAAGGCCAAGACGCCCGAGGGCCTTGGGCTTGACCATGTGGCACAGGCCCATGCGGTCGTGTTGCTGGAGCGGGTAGAAGATACCTCCGGGCTCAAGTCGATGACCGAAGTGATTGAATCGCAGCGCCAGCTTGAGGATGTCGTTCGGGACCTGGTGAGCGAGGTGCATCGAGGCGAGCAGGTCAAGCGGACGGTGATCCCGGTGTTCGACACTGAGGACATCACTTAGGCGCATTTGTCGGTGTTTCATGCTGTGGCGACCTGCGGGCTGCGGCGCTCAAATAAGTGAACTGATCTGTAACAAAGGGAGAAGGATCATTCCAATGGGAAAGAGAAACATAGCCGCGATAACAGTCGCTGCAGCTCTTATCGCGGCATGCCGGCCTGGGCTTTCCGAAGCGCAAACCACGCCTGCTGCGGTCCCCGCGCAACCGGCGACGCCTGAGTGCAATCCGAAGGAGTTCGCGCAAATGCAGCGGCAATTACAGGACTGGGCTGGACTGCAGCATTACCGCGCTGACAATGCCGCAGTGCCGGCTACTGCTCCCAGCACACCCCGAGTCGTGTTCTTCGGTGACTCCATAACGGACGTGTGGGGACGATCGCGGGATACCCCCTCCTTCTTCCCGGGTAAGGGATACATTAATCGGGGGATAAGTGGCCAGACCACACCGCAGATGCTGGTTCGCTTTGAGCAGGATGTCATTCACCTGCATCCCGCGGTCGTTGTCATCCTGGCAGGCACGAACGATATCGCCGGCAACACCGGGCCGTCGACTCCTGAGATGATCGAAGATAACTACACCGCTATGACGAAGCTTGCCACTGGAAGCGGCATCAGGGTCGTCCTTGCGTCAATCACGCCGGTATACCGGTATCCGTGGAAGCCTTCGATCGAGCCGGTCGAGGAGATTCGCCAGCTGAACACTTGGAGCCGAACTTACTGTGCGACAGGTGCATGCACGTACCTGGATTACTATGCGGCAATGAGTGATGACAAAGGAGCGATGCTGCCCGGTTACTCGAAGGATGGCGTTCATCCTACCGCCAAGGGTTACAGCATTATGACGCCCCTCGCTGAGCAGGCCATTACGGAAGCGCTTGGGAAGTAGCATGGATTGACGAGGTTCGACGTCCGGAGGAGCTTTATGGATCCGCTTTCAGATGTGCTTTCGCTTTTGAAGCCGCGTAGTTATATGGCAGGCGGCTTCGATGTGGGTGGCGCGTTCTCCGTTCAGTTTGCACAGCATGACGGCGTCAAGTGCTATGCCGTTGTCAGCGGCCAGTGCTGGTTGTCCGTGGACGGCATTCCGGATGCGGTGCGGCTTGAGTCCGGCGACTGTCTTCTGCTGCCGCATGGCAGGCCTTTCCGCCTCGCCACTGACCTGGCTCTGACACCTGTCGATGCCCTCACGATTCTTGCGACCGCGAAGAAGCAGGGTGGTCTCTCCCTCATCAACGGCGGCGGGGGATGCTGTATTGTGGGCGGCCACTTCGCCTTTACCGGCAATCATGCCGGCATTTTGCTGGGAGTGTTGCCGCCCATCGTGCATCTCGAGAAGGAGTCGGACAAGGAGGCGATGCGCTGGTCTCTTGAGCGGATGAGGCTGGAGTTGCTCGAGCAGCAGCCGGGAGGCTCCCTGGTGGCACAACACCTTGCGCACATGATGCTGGTGCAGGCTTTGCGACTCCATCTGGCAGAGGGGGAACGAGGCGGAGTGGGGTGGCTTTTCGCCCTGGCGGATACGCAGATGAGCGCCGCGATCGCGGCGATGCACGACTCTCCCGGACACCACTGGACGTTGCAGGAACTGGGGGAACGGATCGGTATGTCGCGCTCTGTCTTTGCCCTGAAGTTCAAAGAGACGGTTGGGACCTCGCCGATGGAATACCTGACGCGCTGGCGCATGTTGCTGGCCGGGGACAGGCTGACGAACTCGAGTGACCCGCTGTCTATCATCGCCGTTTCGCTCGGCTACGAATCTGAAAGCGCGTTCGGTACCGCCTTCAAGAGGGTCATGGGCTGTTCACCACGGCAGTATAGCCGCGGCCAGAGTGCCGCGGCCTCTTCACCTGGCGCTCAACCAGAAGTTCGCCCCGGTAGACGCGAACCATCGCAGCAGTTTGATACGCGCGTTGCGTGAATCAGGCAACCCCTCACACCAGCAGGCATCGGCGCACCCGGATGGCAATAAATCTGTGCTTTTTGCGGGCTTCCGACACGCAGCACGACGACGTCATGACATCCAAAGGACTTGAGAAGACGCGTATACCCTGAGAGCGATCTTTCGCATTGGGCGCGTTCGGGAAAGGAACACTGATGCAACTGGTTATTAACGGCGAATCGACGGAAGTAGAGTTCGATTCGCGAACCTCTCTGCTTGACCTGCTCCGCGATCACCTCGAATTGCACGGGTCCAAGAAGGGCTGCAACCAGGGGGCCTGCGGCGCCTGTACGGTGCTAGTGGACGGCGAGCGCATCCTTTCGTGCATGGCGCTCGCCGTGCAGTACCAGGGGCGTTCCGTTACCACGATCGAAGGTCTGGCGTCGGACGGCACCCTGCACCCTCTACAGCAGGCTTTTATCGAGCATGACGGCTTCCAGTGCGGCTATTGCACACCGGGGCAGATCTGTTCCGCAGTCGCGATGGCAGACGAAATCAAACGCGGCGTACCAAGCAATGTCACGCACGACCTCTCAGCCGAAAGCATTACCCTGACGCGCGACGAGTTGTGCGAGAGGATGAGCGGCAACCTGTGCCGCTGCGGCGCTTACAACGGCATCGTCGATGCGATCACCGACGTCTATGCGGAGGCGGCAGAATGAACCCTTTTGAGTACACACGTGCCACTGATGCAAGCGATGCGGTCCGTTTGGGCAGCAAATGCGAGGCCAAGTATCTGGGCGGCGGCACTAATCTAGTGGACCTGATGCGCGAAACGGTAGAGCGCCCGAACACACTGATCGATGTCACCGCTTTGTCGAGCGCCATTGAGGAACGCGAAGACGGTGGACTGCTGATTGGTGCGGCGGCCCGCAACACGGCGGTCGCGGAACACCGGGCAGTCCGGATGCGCTATCCGATGCTTACCCGTGCCATCGCGGCCGGCGCATCGGCGCAGATCCGTAACATGGCGACGGTGGGAGGCAATATCCTGCAGCGCACTCGCTGCACCTATTTTTACGATAATGAAGGGGCACGGTGTAACAAGCGAACTCCGGGCCAGGGCTGTGACGCGATCGAGGGATTTAATCGTATTCACGCGGTTCTGGGTGCGTCCCCCGCATGTGTCGCGACACACCCGTCGGATATGTGTGTTGCCCTTGCCGCGCTCGACGCGGTAGTGCATTTGCGGAGTGCAAGAGGAGAGCGCACGCTGCCCTTCATGGAGCTACACCGGCTTCCGGGAGAATATCCCGAAATCGAGACGGTGCTTGAGCCAGGTGAGCTGATCACCTCGATCGAACTGCCTGCGCTGCCTTTCGCCGCGCGCTCGACCTATCGCAAGGTGCGCGACCGGGCGAGCTACGCTTTCGCGCTGGTTTCAGTAGCCGCCGCGCTGGATGTGGAGGGCGGAACGGTAAAGGACGTGCGGCTCGCAATGGGTGGCGTGGCGCACAAGCCATGGCGCGCATTGAAGGTGGAAGCTGCGCTGAGGGGGCAGCCTGCTACGGATGAAAACTTCCGGGCAGCGGCTGAAGCGGAGTTATCGGAGGCAAGCCCTCTGCGCGACAACGGATTCAAGGTAGAGCTAGCTCGTCGGACAATTACGGCGGTGCTGCATGAGCTGATGGAGGTAAAGGCATGAGCGTACTCAAGAACGCTGCAATAGGGGTGATGAAGACCCTGGTGGAAGTGGCGCCCGACACCTGGCTGCCCGGCGGCAAGCCCGATCCGTTGATCCAACACAAGCACGGGTTAATCGGCGCGCCGATATCACGGCTAGACGGCAAGTTTAAGGTCAATGGCTCCGCTCCATTCGCAGCCGAATTTCCGATGGAAGGCATGGTGTATGCCGCGCTCGTTTACAGCACCATTGCCAGGGGAAGCATCGATACGCTCGATACGCAAGAAGCGGAAGCTGCCCCGGGCGTCGTGCTGGTGATGACCTATAAGAACGCGCCTAAGCTGAAGCCGACGCCCGTGTTCAACACCAGCCCAAAGGCCGCTGGTCCGAGCGATCTGCCTATCATGCAGGACGATCGCATTTACTGGAACGGGCAAGCAGTCGCCGTGGTTCTCGCCGAGACGCAGGAGCAAGCGGACCATGCCACATCGCTCATCCGCGTCACTTATAAAGCCGTGCCTGCGATGATCGGCTTCAACGAGGCGCTCGCCCATGCACGTGTGCCGGAGAACGTGCTGGGTGAACCGCCCAAGGTGGAGTCCGGCGACGCGGAAGCGGAACTTGCCTCCTCACCCTACAAAGTTGACGTGACTTATCGCACCCCGCGCTACAACCACAATGCGATTGAGCTGCACGCGGTTACGCTCGCCTGGGAAGGCGACGAGCTGACCATTCATGACGCTTCACAAGCGGTGTCGCAAACGGCCTGGACGCTCGCGCAGGTGTTCGGGATGGACGAGGAGAAGATTCACGTGTCGTCGCCTTATGTCGGCGGCGGTTTCGGCGGCAAGACACTGTGGTTCCACCATGTTCTGGGTGCTGCCGCGGCTAAGCTGGCAAAACGCCCGGTAAGGCTCGTTCTTTCGAGGGAGGGTGTCTATCGCACCGTTGGCGGCCGCACCACGACCGAGCAGCGTGTCGCCATCGGGGCTTCGGCGGATGGCCACTTCCAGGCGCTGATCCACACCGGCACAGCGGCCATGACGGCGCACAACGACTGTCCCGAGCAGTTCACCTTTCCTGCGCGTCACCTTTATGCGGCCGAAAGCTTCAAGATCGTGCAGCAGGTCGCGGACATGGACATGGTTGCCAATACGTTCATGCGAGCGCCGGGCGAGTCGATTGGGACCTTTGCTCTGGAATGCACGGTAGATGAAATGGCGGAACAGCTCGGCATCGATCCGATCGAGCTTAGAATTCGCAACGAACCGGAGAAGGATCCTACCTCAGGCAAGCCA
The DNA here is from genome assembly GCA_965276625.1 of Acidobacteriaceae bacterium. GTDB lineage: Bacteria > Acidobacteriota > Terriglobia > Terriglobales > Acidobacteriaceae > EB88. The sequence continues at coordinate 47,425 of CBDIBB010000001.1, read as the reverse complement.
TTCTCCTCGCGAAACCTGCTTGAGGCCTATCGTGCGGGAGCCGAACGCTTCGGATGGGAAAAGCGAAGCGCGAAGCCCGGAATGCGTCGCGAAGGCGAATGGCTTGTCGGCATTGGCTGTGCCACCGCAACGTACCCCTACTACCGCATGCCCGGCGGTGGAGCGCGCATTACTCTCACCAGTGATGCGCACGCCACTGTAGATGTCGCGGCGCACGAAATGGGAATGGGCACAGCCACTGTGCAGACACAGGTCGCGGCAGAGCGGCTCGGCTTGGCAATGGAGTGCGTGAAGGTGAGTTATGGAGATTCGTCTCTGATTGGAGACTTTTTCGCCGGCGGCTCATCGCAAACCGCTTCGATTGGGGCTGCGGTCATCGCCGCGCAAAGAGCCCTGGTGAAAGAACTGCTGAAGCTCGCCGGCAAACAATCGCCGCTGGCCGGGCTGAGTGCCGATGAGGTGGGAGCCCGGGATGCCTGTCTCTATAAACTGGATGACAGCAGCCGGTTCGACAGCTATGCCGCGGTCCTTAGGCGCGCCCAGCGTGATGAGGTCACGGTAGAAGCCGATGCATCCGCTCCCCTGGAGATGATGCACTGGGCCATGCACTCGTTTGGAGCGATGTTCTGCGAAGTTCGCGTGAATGCGGTGACGGGCGAGACGCGGGTCAGCCGAGTCCTGGGTTCCTATGATTGCGGCCGCATCCTGAACGCGAAGACAGCGGCCAGCCAGTTTCGCGGAGGCATCATTATGGGTCTGGGCCTTGCGCTGATGGAGGAGACGCAGTTCGACGAGCGGAGCGGACGCATCGCAAACCCCAGCCTTGCCGAGTACCACGTGCCCGTTCACATGGATGTGCCGGTCATCGATATCATGTGGACCGACATAGCCGACCCTCACACGCCGATGGGCGCGCGCGGTATCGGCGAGATCGGCATTACCGGCACCGGCGCAGCGGTGGCGAATGCAATCTATAACGCCACTGGCAAGCGTGTTCGAGAACTGCCGATCACGTTGGACAAGCTGATGTAGTGAGCTTCGTGAGGGTAGAGGAATTCGCATGGCCCCTCTACCCTCAGACTCTGAAATGATTACGCGCTGGTCTTAAAGCAAGCCATGTGTGCGCCTGCATTGCCCAAAGCACGCACATCCCTTACACTCAAACCTGGCCGTGTAGCGTTGCGCTGTACGGGCGGTTAGCTCAGCTGGTTAGAGCGCCTGCTTCACACGCAGGAGGCCGGGGGTTCGAGTCCCTCACCGCCCACCAACTCCCGTCTGTTCTCGATGCTGACGAGAAAACAACGTGTGAGTGCGCTCCCGCCGTGTGCCGACCATTCCAGGCTCTCAAGAAATCTAAGCAAGGCGTGGTACAGCAGGTCGCTTGCGCTATGCCGACTTATGGCTCCTAAGTCGCTTGCGAGGAGGCGTACGAAACATCTGACGCACTGTTTCGCGAAGCCATGCATGGAGCAAGTCGCTATCGAAGCATGGGTGCCAGACCATCGAGTACTGTACCGGCGGGATCTCTTTCGGCGCTTTCAGGCGCTGCAGGCCAAGCAGGGCCGGCACGGGCGTTGCGATGCGAGTCGGCATCGTAAGGACTAGGTCTGTCGTTTCAAGCATTTGGATCGCGGGCAGGAAATAGGGCAGGTGGACAGCCACGCGACGCTGCAGGCCGGCTTCACCAAGCGAACGATCGATGAGGTTCTGCTGGCTCGGCTGTGTTTCCACGGAGATGTGGCGAAAGCTGAGATACTCCTTTAACGTGATGGAGTTTTTGCCATGTCTAAGCCCGCGGCCGAGAATGCAAAGAAAGACGTCTTCGAAGAGGGGCTCGACGCGAAACCGGGCGCGACCTGCCGATCATACTTCTCTCGCATGGCCAGGGAAGATCAAATCATCTCTCCTCGTTAAACGGCTATGGACCGCTCGCCAACTTCTGGGCGGCTCACGGCTTTGTCGTCATTCAGCCCACTCATCTAAGTTCAAAGACTCTAAGCCTTGATCCCAAAACTCCCGGGGTGCCCTTGTTCTGGCGGTCACGCGTTGAGGACATGAGCTTGATACTCGACCAGCTTGACGTGATCGAGGCTTCTGTTCCGAGATAGCGGGGCGCCTGGATAAGAGCCGGGTCGCTGTCGTGGGGCATTCCATGGGTGGGCAGACGGCAGGTATGTTGCTGGGCGCGCAGCTGACCGATGAGGATGGAACAAAAGTGGATCTGGCCGAGCCGCGGATCAAAGCGGGTGTACTGCTTACTCCGCCGGGCAATGGCGGCGATGATCTCAGCGCGTTTGCGGCTGGACTTCCATTCTTCCGGCACCCCAGCTTTGCCGAGATGACGACGCCAACCCTCGTGGTCGTCGGCGATAACGACGTCTCCCCACATTTGACGGTTCGGGGTGCGGACTGGCACGCCGATCCTTACTTCCTGAGCACCGGCCCTAAGTGCTTGCTTACTTTGTTTGGCGCAGGCCATGGGCTCGGCGGGATTTCCGGGTACGACGTGGCTGAAACGACGGACGAAAATCCCGAGCGAGTAGCTGCGGTCCAGCGGCTCACCTGGGCCTATCTCCGCAGTGCGCTCTACCCGGAAGACTCCGCCTGGTCCAAGGCGTGTGCTGCTTTGGCTGAGCTCAATGAACTGGGACGAGTGGAATGCAAATGAAGTCCGTTAAATGATGAGCGCCTTCGGAACATAACTCCAGTTGCGGAAGGTCGCCGATCCTGTACCGCAAGCATACAAAGCGGGACGGAGATCGAGAAATCCTCCAAAAGCATTCTGCTGATAGCACGTCACATCGAGGGAGTCTCGAATATGTGTCCATTTACCTGGAGCGTCTGTGTCCTTGACTCGATAGAAAAAGTCGACTTCCTGATCGTCGTTGACAATCCGCAAAGTTGCACTTCGAGCGGAAATGACGTTGGTTCCGGACCGAGAGACTACATGCGATTGGGCGTTCAATCGCAAACCGCAGCAGTGAGTGTTGTTATAAAAAAGAACTAACCCGGCTTCGCAACCAGGCTCAATTTCAACGTCTACTTCGACGGTATATGTTCGGTGCATCGCCGCGCGTGTGAGTGGGGATGTTGTCTGAATGCTGTCGGCGTGGGCGGCGAGTGTAAGTGCGCCATCAAAAAGACGTGCGCGGGTCACATCGTAGTCCTTCCAGAACTGCCATTGCAGATCAAGTGTCTGGCCGGAAAACGCCGGGGCCGGGTCAGCTGCGGGCTCCGATTCCAACTGATGTTTAGCGATAGGGTCCGCTGCCGAAATGCCGTCCGGCACTTTGTACCAGCCGTCATCAGTCCAGACGACTGGGAGCAGCAGGATTTGTCTTCCGAGGGTTTGAAGCCCGTTCTGATAAGAATGAAATGTCATCCACCACGAGCCATCGGACGAATCGACCAGGCGTCCATGACCCTGAGACCACCATTTCTCATTCTTGTTGTAAGTATGAACGATGGGATTAAAAGGCGACCAATCCCATGGACCATCAATAGTGCGGCTGCGAGCGGATAGCACCATATGACTGGTCGGTGGGCCTGATGTCCCTCCCTCGGCAACATTCAGGTAGTAGTAGCCATTGTGAAACAGCAGCTTGGGAGCTTCCAGACACTCGCACTCCACTCGCCAGTTATCCGGGATGGGCCAGGGTTGAAGCACTTTGCGCGGCTCTGATTTTACAGATAATCCATCACTGGAAAGCTCAACCATGGAACCGCCGGCCAGGTACAGGACGCGGCGACCTTCCGGGGTGGCGCCATGCGCCGGATCGATGCCGTGCAAACCCAGCGATACCGGTTTGCTCCATGGACCCAGGGGACTGGTTGCGTGTACGACGAAAATCACGCCATCACAAGGATAGTAGATATAGAACAACTTCTGGTACTCGCACAGGAACGGCGCCCACGCCGCTCCATAGTATGCATCGAGCGCTGCTCCCACTACTTTCCAATGCACCAGATCGAGCGAGTGCCAGATCAAAAGGCCGGGCGTGTAGTTATCAGTTGTGTGAACAAGATAGTAATCGTTGCCGACGCGAATAGCGCCTGCATCGGGATGATCTCCTGGTATCACCGGATTAAGATATGTTCCCGACTGAGCGGACGCCGGGAGCGGAGAGGAAGACAGAGCCGGCCAGGAGGGTACCAGCCCGCCAGCTACGGCCGATCCGCCGAGTTGAACAAACTGACGCCTCGACCAACGATCGTTGTCCAGGACATTTGATTCCGCGCTCATGCGTACCTCACCTCTTGTCAGTGGCTGCTCCCCCGCCGTGGTAGCTGCTAGTGCGTATCGGCTTTGTGTTCTCAGTGGGCATCATTGATTGGTGTCACTGCCAGGTTATCAAATTGGTCGATGTCATAGCTGGTCAGACCCAGCCCTATCTGCCCGGACTTGTACGAGTCATCCCGGACCACGTTCAGGCTTTTCCCGTCCACAGACGCGGTGATCGTTTCGTTATTCAAGGACAGGCCGAGCCGATGCCAGCGGCCGATGCCAAGCGAATCTGTCGATCCACTGGCCAGCTTTGTCCGCACACCCTTCAAATCGCTCTTCAGGATCGTCCACGCGCCAGTGTCCGCTATCTGGAAGTAATAGCCCTGCTGATGAGATTGTGGCCGTTTCTGGGTGCCGGCGCGACCGATCAGCTCGAGCGTTCCGGGTTTTGCGAACTCGGCGTCCACGCTGACGGTGTAGTTGGTCCATGACGGATCGCCGAGAAGCGTGTATGCGTCGCTATCATCCTGCCACTCGATCGGCTTCATCGCAGCCATCTGCTGTAGGCACTTGCCTGCCCTGCCCGCGGCGCAGGGCTGCACTTCAAAGGCCCCCTGCATGTCGGCGAAATATCGCGCTTCCTGGCCCGGGCGATAGCTGTCGAAGTTATCGTGGTAAGGAAGTTTGAGAGCGGTTGCGGGTGGAGCAGTTGCCATTCCCTTTCCGGCCGCTGCAAGCGTGCTGAACGTGTAAATAAATCCAGGCTGCAGCGTTAACTGGTAATGGCCAGAGCCGTCCGGGTTCAGGTCAGATGCATGCGCGAAAAGGCCCTTGTCAGCCATCGAGTTAAGATCGGTGCTCCATACATGCACCGGTTTCTTAGCAGGGGTGCCGCCCACGCTGAACATTACTGTCGAGGGCTTGGTTGCGGTCGTCGTTTCGACGATGGTGCTGGCATTGGCGCCATCGGGCGAACGTAGGGAAACATAGCTGCCATTGGTACGGTCCCCGCCAATGTAACCGCTGGCTTTATCCAGAAACTGCCAGCCTGGCTGGGTGAACTGTGTGACTTGCGCCGTCGCCCACAAACTCTGCCCGATGCTGTAGTGACCCGACCAGGGCTCGGACGCGACCATAAGGCCTACAGTTGGATAGGGTAGATTCGGAGTAATTGCTGCGATAAGCGGCCAGTTCAAAAGAGCAGTCATCTTTGCATCAACGTAACCGCGGGTGATCGCCCGGATCAGGGCTCCAGTGCCGGTGTTATCGTCCTGCGAACCGTTTTCGCTGTCCCAGAGCGGCTTGCCCGTATCGATGGCAGTCTGGGTCGAGTGGCAGGAGTGTGCGTTCCCTCCATCGCCGCCCTCGCAGGAGTAATGAACGCCGATAATGTCGATCGACTTAGCGAAGACTGGATCCTTGGCCATCGCGTCGGCTACTTTCCAGCCGGAGTCATCGCCAACCACCTGGATCGCGGAGTGCTTTGCGACCAGCGCAGTGTGCAGGTCCTTGTACCAGCCTTCGTTGTAGCCCCGCTCGTTCCAGCCGCCGAGATAGTCGATCGTCAGGTGATGCGAGTGGGCACAGTCGAGCCATGTCATCAGATAATCGATCATGTCCTTTGACCAGAACTTACCGTTCCCTATCCATCCGGGAGCAGCCCAGGCCAGGCCGTACAGCTTAATGTTCGGGTTCCGCAGTTTGGCCTGCTCGGCCAGCCAGAACTCGTACCCGGCGTTGCAGTCCACCACGCCTCGCGCGTGCTCTACACTGGGTTCGGAGCCGTCGGTGGAGTTGGCGTCGCCACCGATCTCGATCTTCAGTATCTGCAGCGATGCACCGTAGCCCGGCTTGAAAAGGTAATCCAGGATTTCATTCCGCTGCTTCGCAGGGTAATCGATAAGCAAACGCGAATTGCCGCCGCCGCCGCTGATGGCGCCGATTCCGCCGAAAACGCGGCCCGTGTCGGCTGCATCAATCTTGATCTGCGTCACGCCTGAGGCTGCACCGGCGGTGGTATTCGCTCCGGTCGTGGTGCCCGACGGCGCGGCTTGCTGGGCGCCTGCAAAAACTGTGAACGTTATCGCCAAAGACGAAACAAATGCACGCATGCCGCTCATCAACATCTGTGCTTCTCGCTTTCATTGCTGAAGTTGGTAGGACCGCTATGCGAGCCTGCCCGCAACCTGCTGACAAAAAGCTCAACATGTTGTGGACCGTCTCATGCAGATGGGATGCTGAGCGGCCCGAGTTGCTCGGGCCGCAGGCATAACAATCATAGGTAGTCGGACTGTGCCGGAAGTGGTTTAGTAGGAATACTTGAGCGAGAACTGAAAGAAGCGCGAGTTAGGAGTGTCGTTCTGGAAGAAGCGATAGCTGCCCGGGCCAATCGTAGATCCGAACGGTCCGTCGTTTCCACCAGTAATCAGGAAAGCTGGGGTGTTGAACACGTTGAAAATGTCCGCGCGCGCCTGGAGTTGTGATTCCCGAAAGATGGGAAACGACTTGAACACGGACATATTTGTCAGGTTGTAACCCACACCGGGAATCTGATTCTGGCGGTCTCCTAGGAAGGGCCTAGCTGCTGAAGCAGACGTGATCGGACTCGTCACCGCCTCGGCCGGCAGCGGGTTTCTGAATGCACACGGATTGAACCAGTGCGCCAGGTTGTGAACGGTAGCCGGGCAGGTTGCGGGAAGGCCGGTATTAGGATCGTTAGGGAAGTGCAAGCTCGGGTCCGGCGTTCCGCCGCCCTTAAAGGGGTCGCCAACCAGGATTGCATACTGATTGAGGTTCTTGACGTTGTTAATGTTTGCTGTCCCCACGGTGATCGGCTCGCCATCCTGAATTTGTTCTGTCAGGGAAACCTGCCATCCGCCGAGAGCCTGGGTGAGCGGGCCATTCCCATTCAGGTAACGCTGATTTTTTCCGAACGGAAGTGCATATTCACCGTTGAAGGTGAAGCGATTCCTGACATCCTCGGGACCATTTGCAAAGCCCTGGCGAGTCCCGAAGAGCTGATAGTTTGCCGGCCCTCCTGCGCTCGTGAAGTTATCTCCCTGCGCAATTGACGTTCCTGAGTCGGTCATCTGGTGAGACCAGGTATACGTTGCAAGAAACGAGAGATTGTTGCTCATCCGCTTCTCCAGCTTCGTTTGCAGCGAATGATAGGCAGACATTCCATCGTTTATCTGCAGCTCCACGTTTACGTCGCTGAAGGGATTCTGTGCATTGCTCGTGTCGCAGGGAGTGTTTGTCGGCGCGTTGTTCAGACCGGCGCTATTGCACACCGGAGTGATAACCGGCGAGCTGTTGAAGTTCGGGAAGTTAGACTGGTGGCGGGAAACTTCTCCGACATACCCTATGGTCATTGACAGCGTGTTGGTAAGCGCGCGCTCGAAGTTGAGGTTGTACTGCTCGGTATACGGCGAGCTGAGATTGTTCGCGATGCCCTTCAGGCTGGGCGTACCGCCGAAGTCCGTGAGCCCGCCACCAGCAATGAAAGGGCCCAAACCTGTGGCAAGAGAAATGCCGTCCGTCGGGCACCCATTGCTGTAGATGCACGAAACGTTACCCGGATTGGTAATGCTCGGCGTGGAGGTAAACGGAAAGTTTAGCCCAAGATTTGGGGCGAAGCCCACGCTTTCCAGGCCCCCGTAGAAGATACCGAAGCCGGCGCGTATGACATCCCTGTCATCGAGCTTGTAGGCAGCGCCGAGGCGCGGGCCCCAGCTGAGGATCGGGTAGTCGATAAGGTAGCGGTTCGAGCTGTACTGGATGGAGATATTGTCTTTTGCGAGCGTGCTGGTAAAGTTCGCAGGAAGTTGAGTGTTGCGGCTTTTCTCCGGAAGAACATACACGCCGGCGCTGTGCGATTGCCCCTGCTGGCCCTCTGTCGGATCGTAGGTGACGCCCTGCGTCGGGTAGAAGTTTGCCTGGTCGTCGTGACGTTCGGCGTAGGGTGTCTGGTTCTCAACTCTCAACCCGAGATTCAACGTCAGCCGTGGACTTGCCTTCCAGTCGTCCTGGATGTAAGCAGAGCGATCCCAACGTACATCGATGACAGGACTGGCCGTCGTTATAGAGGCATTGTTCTGATTATCGGAGAGGAAATCCGCAAGACCGGTTCCTGTGTTTGGAATGTTGTACGCGCTCGAATAGGTGCCGCTGTAGGTATAGCTACCATGACCATTGGAGGGCTGCAGTGTGCTGAACTCAATGCGTTGTATGCTGACACCGGTTTTGATCGAGTGGTTCCCGAGATTGAAGGTGACATTGTCCAGCGCCTGCCATACATTTTCATGTTCGTCGGAAGGGTAATAACTCGGTGCGCCAAAGTTCGCCACGCCGGAGCCGACAGAGGTCTCCGGCAAGCCGCCATTCAGAGGAGTTTCAGGAACGCCTCCCAACCCAAGCGACGCGGCAAATCCGAGGTTCTGTGCGTTCGGCTGCGTGTAGTAGAAGTGCCCATAATTGTAGCCGAAGCGGAACTCATTGATCAGTTTCGGGGAAAACACGTGCGTTTCGCTTAAGACAAAGTTATCGCCGATGTTCACCTGGTTGCCGTCCGAGCCGAAGCCGCCTCCGTCCAGGATCGGCCCGAGCGGCGAAGGGTAAACCTGGTATTGGTGCACATAGCTATTTCGTACAAACGCCTGGTCGCTTGGGCTTAGGTTGTAGTCGACGCGGCCGTCCCACTGAATCGTGTTGTCAATGTTGTTGAGGGGCTGCGTGTAGTTGTCGTACAGGAGGCCATTCGTGGAGGTGTTGACCCTGTTGGGCAAGGGATACATATTGAGGATTTTCTGCGCCAGCGGATTGATCGTCGCGGGGTCCAGCACGTTCAACATGCCGTTGTAGCTCTGCTGGTAGGGGCTTGCTGTGGCAATGGTCGCACCCTGATTCTTTACATTTGGACTGGGCCCACCGGCCGATCTCTGCTTGTACAGGTAAATCGGCGAACCGCCGGTTTGCGCCGGGTCCAGCAGCTCGGTAAAGTCACCTTGCCGCTCCTTCAGAGTCGGAACGGTAATGATCTCATTAGTGCCATTCACAATGCGGTTCGCCTGAATGTCGCCGAAAAAGAACAGGTGATTTTTAAGCATCGGGCCGCCCAGGGTTCCGCCAAACAGGTTCTGCCGGTACTCGGGGAGCTTGTCCGTGGGACGATCGAAATACTCGTGCGTATCGAACGCATCGTTTCTCGCATACTCCCAGAGAGAGCCGTGAAAGCTGTTGCTCCCTGACTTGATACTCGCGTTCAGAACCGCGCCGGAGGAGTGTCCAAACTCCGCATCCGAGCTGCTCGTCTGTAGTTTCACCTCAGACAGAGCGTCGGGCGGCGGGTTAACGGTGAAAGACGCACCATTGATAAAGTCGACGACGTTTACGTTGTTATCGACGCCATCGAGGATGAAGTTGTTCTCATCCGACCGGGAGCCGCTCGCGGAAAAGTCCCCGGTGCCGGCACCCCGGGCTCCGGAAGGCGGCGCAGCGCCGGCCGCGAGCTGTGCGATGAAGACCCAGTTCCGGCCCACCAGGGGCGTGTCATTCAGCTGCTTTTGAGTAAAGACCTGGTTGACGGACGCCTCTTCCGTCTGTAGCTGGGGCGGGGCAGTATTGACGGTGATGTTCTCGTTCTGCGAGCCCGGTGTCAGCTTCAGATCGACGTTCAAGCGCTGCTGCGCACTGAGCGCAAGGTGCTCCTGTGTCTGCTGCTGGAAGCCGGCGGCATTCGCGCTGACGGTGTAACTGCCAATTTTTACAGGAGAAAAAAAGTATGTTCCCTTGCTGTCAGTCTTCGCAGTCAACACCAGGCCCTGTTCCGTGTTGGTCAGGGTGATTGTGGCATTGGGCAGAACCGCGCCGGAACTGTCGGTAACGGTTCCCTGTACAGCTCCCTCGTCCTGCTGTGCGTGGGCATACGCGCCACCCGCAAGTGAAGCAGCGATAAAAGATGCCGTTATGCAGCTTCGCTCAAACCGTTTAAGTCTCATGGTCTCTTAGCCCCTCGAAAAGTTTTACTGAGAACGATTCCAAACAATGGCTCGAAGGCGTCGCTGCAAAATTACTGTTTTTGCATGTACGCGCCAACCTCAGCTGTGTTGTGACGCACTATAGGGGGCGCGGTACTGACCTCACATCGTTAGAAGGAGTGCTTTTTCTATACTTCTTTTGGGTGATGCTTTTGGTGCGGTATTGAACAAGATATATGCACCAGCAAATGTCTTGACACATTTAATTTCCTGCGCCTACTCTCGCTGTGTTTCGGTGAGAAGGCGGCAAAAGTAGCTCTGCTATTTATGCATACTTGCCATCGGACACTTATGCTAGCGCTTTTTTCGTACATACGTTGAATAGCCAGCAATATCAACACGGCTTTTCTTTGAAGAAAAGCCGCATCTTGCAAACCCTTGCTCTCAACAAGACGAAAACTGCTCCGACTGCATTCAACGACATGTTCACTTTTCAAGGAGAGTTACAAATGGTTCGATCCCCCCGAACGACTTTGTTCTGTTCTTTGCTAGGCAGCGCTTTGCTCAGCATGATCGGCTTGTCAGCAGGTGCGCAGACGCCCGCCAACCTGAGATTGATGCCCTTGGGCGACTCGATCACATGGGGCACGGAAAGCACCACCCAGAATGGCTACCGTGGCCCGCTCTCGATCGCCTTGACCGGTCAGGTGGCTGCCCAGGATTTCGTCGGTACCCAGATTAATGGAATCATGGGCGATCCCGACAATGAAGGGCATCCCGGGTACAAAATCAGCGATATTGCCGCCCTCACCAACGCATCTTTGAACACCTATAAGCCGAATCTTGTCCTGCTTGATGCCGGCATCAACGATCTGGGGCAAAGCTATGAAATATCCACAGCGCCGTCGCGGCTGGCTTCCCTCATCGATCAAATTCTCGCGGCCGAGCCGGACGCGACCGTGCTGGTCGCAACACTCATCATCAATGGGGATGCCACTCTCGAATCGGAGCGCGAAACCTTTAATAGCCAGCTACCGGCGATCGTGCAGGCGCGGGCCAACGCAGGCAAGCATGTCGCTCTGGTCGACATGGGTGCCCTCACCACGGCGGACCTGTCCGGCACCCTGCACCCCAACGACACCGGCTACCAGCTCATGGCCAACGCCTGGGACGCTGCGATCCAGCAGGCGATCACAAATAATTGGCTTGCGGATCCGCTCGCTAACAGCGCAAGCCGCCCGACAGGAACTATCTATTCCGGTGTCCCCGGTATGTGCCTAGACGACTTCGGCGACTCAGCAACGGCAGATACCAAGGCCGATGTGTACGGCTGCAACCCGACCGCGGCCCAGCAATGGAACGTAAACAACGGCAGCATTGCCATCAACGGCCTTTGCCTTGACGTCGTCGGCGGCGGCACGGATAACGGAACACTCGTTGATGTGTGGCATTGCACGGGCGCGACTAACCAGGTTTGGACGGTTCAGAACGGCACCCTGGTGAACCCGGTATCGAGCCGGTGCCTCGACGATCCTGGATCGAATGCAACGAATGGTACGCAGCTCGACATCAAGGACTGCGATGGCAGCCCGGGCCAGCAGTGGCGCGTACCGTCACAGGGACCCGTTGTCTCCGGTCTCGCCGGGCAATGCCTGGATGCCTTCGGCGGCTCCAGCGCCAATCGCACCAAGGCGGACAGCTACGGCTGCAACCAAACTGCGGCCCAGCAATGGACCGTCACGAATAACACGCTGAGCTTCGACGGCAAATGCCTGGACATTACAGGCGGGGGCACAGCCAATAGCACCCCGGTTGAGCTGTTTACGTGCAGCGGGGGCGGGAACCAGATATGGACTCCAGTGAACGGGACGCTGGTGAATCCGGCTTCGGGCCGGTGCCTTGATGTCCCCGGAAGCGCCGGTGATGGTGTCCAGCTCGATATTTCGGACTGTAGCGGAAACAGCAACCAGAAATGGACGCTCCCGCCGGGAACTCCCAACTCGTAAACCCCTGGCTTTTCCTCCGCACGTTTCGAAATGGAAACTAACTGTGTGAACCGCTGGTTCACTCCCCCACAAAGCTTGACCGCCACAGGAGAATTCACATGAAATGCTCACGTCCAATATTCCTCCGCTCCCTGACGCCTCTTGGAATCTTTGTGCTTAGCTCTTTGCTGTCGAACCCGGCCGAAGCGCAAACCGTAACCGCCGCTGCCGGCAGTCCAGCAGCAGCCAAGTCTCAGTCGGCGGCCGCACAGTCGCAAGCCAAGGCCACTGCCGCGTACAACGCTTATAACGCGGCGTTTCTGGTACAGGCGGATGGGCAAACATTTTATGCCGGAACGCTGACCAGTGTCGGCACCGCACCGAATGGTGAATGGACACAAGCGTTGGACATCGTAGTTGCGGAAGATCGCTACCAGCACACCCACGCACAGGCTGATCGAGATATGGTGATTGCTCTGCTCAACAGCCTTGCTTATTACAACGCGCCTAATTCGTTGTTCGGAAACTGGCAGACCGACGGCTGGGACGATAATCTCGCATGGATGGTGAACGCGTTCATGCGCGGCTATCAGCTTACCGGTGAGTCCACCTATCTGACCCAGGCGGAGGCGGGTTGGAACAACGGCTTCAAACAGGGATGGGATACCACGGTCGCCGGCGGCGGGATCTGGGAGAACACGGACAAGGGCTCGAAGTGCGCCCTCAGCAACGATCCATTCGTCTTCGAGGGCGTGGCGCTCTCCCAGGCTACGGGGGATTCCACTTACCTGTCCAAGGCTGAGACCATTTACTCATGGGTACGCTCTACCCTGCTTGTCTCCAGCGGGCCGAGTGCGGGACAGGTGCGTGGCTGCGTCGGTGCGAACGGAGTGGTGCAAGCAAACGACGACAACGTTTACAACGACGGTTCCTTTCTTGAGGCGGCTACCCAGCTGTACCGTGTTACGGGTAACCAGGCCTACTACAACGACGCGAAGATGGTGGCGGATCACACTGTCGGCGAGGGCCCTGTTCTTCATAGCACTGCGGAAGCGCCGGGCAACCAATGGGCATACTTTTTTACTCGGGGATTGAGCGATTTCGCCACCGAAGCCGATCTTTGGCCTCAGTATGAATCCTGGCTGCTAGGCAACGCCAACGCGGCGTGGCGTGAACGCAACAAGCTAAACCTTACATGGAACAATTGGTCGGGCCCGACAAACGACGCCGAGCCCCCTACCGACCCCATGGAGATGTCGAGCGCGGCGGCGATCTGGCAGCAGCTATTGCCGGCGACCGTAAAGCTCTCCGGTACCTACGCGATTCAAAACGCCGCCAGCAATTTGACAGTAAGCGTCTCGGAAGCTTCCACCGCCGGTAACGCGGCGATTATTCAGTCTCCCTTCGTGAGCGATACGCCAGAGCAGCAATGGACTTTCGTGGCGACCAGCGGCGGCTATTACCAGATCAGGAACATGAACAGCGGCGAGGTGATCAGCGTTGCAGGCGCTTCGGGTATAAACGGCGCGGCCATCGTGCAGCGGCCCGCAGCGGCGATCATACCGGGCGACGATCAGTGGCAGCCGGTACTCAACCCGGATGGCACGTATTCGTTTTACAACCTCAACAGCCTTCAGGCACTGGACAATCCAGCGGAAAGCTCAACCATCGGAACACAGCTGGACCAGTGGTTCGGCAATAACACGAGCGCCCAGGAGTTCTACTTGGTTCGCTTGTCCAAGTAACCAAGTTGCACGCGGCCCGCATGAGATCCACAGCTGGTTCGGATTTCGTGCGGGCTCTCTTAACAAGGCATGGGCGTGTATTTCCTTCCTCGCCCTCGCCAAGATTCAGTTCCAGGAGATCCAGATGAGACGCTCACGCCCGATTTACCTAAGCAGCCTGACGGCCGTTGGCATCGGCCTTTTCCTGTCAGTCCCCGCGCAAGCCCAAAACGCAGCAGATGCCTACAATGCGTATAACTCAGCTTTCCTGGTGCAGGCGAACGGGCAAACGTACTACGCCACGAACCTGACCAGTGTCAGCACCAAACAGGACGGTGAGTGGACAGAAGCACTGGCCATTACTGTTGCGATCGATCGCTACCAGTACACCCATGCACAGGGCGACCGGGACTTTATGATTTCCCTGCTGAACAGCCTTGCCTCTTACAATGCAAGTGGTGGGGCGAATGGAAACTGGCAGACTGATGGCTGGGACGACAACTTAGCCTGGATGGTAAACCCCTTCCTACGAGGATACCAACTTACCGGCGTATCCAGTTATCTGACCCAGGCTGAGGCGGGTTGGAACAATGGATACAAACAAGGTTGGGACACGACGGTCGCGGGCGGCGGCATCTGGGAAAACACAGACAAGCAATCGAAGTGCGCCCTCAGCAATGATCCATTCGTCTTTGAAGGCGTTGGGCTCTACCAGGCCACAGGTGATTCCACTTACCTTACCAAGGCCGAAACTATTTATTCCTGGGTACGCTCCACCCTGCTTGTCACCAGTGGACAAAACGCGGGACGGGTGCATGGCTGCGTGGGCTCGAACGGGGTGGTGCAAGCCGACGATGACAACGTCTACAACGCCGGATCCTTTCTTGAGGCGGCTACCCAGCTGTATCGTGTTACCGGCAACCAGGCCTACTACAACGATGCCAAGATGGTGGCGGATCACACTGTGGCGCAGGGCTCCGTGGTGCACAACAACGACGAGGATTCCGGCAGCCAATGGGCGTACTGGTTTACCCGTGGTTTGAGCGACTTCGCTACCGAAGCCAATCTTTGGTCCACATACGGATCCTGGCTGCAGGGCAACGCCAACGCAGCCTGGAGCGAGCGCAGCAATCTGAATATCACCTGGAACGACTGGACCACGTCGACCAACAACACCAACGCGAACCCTGTGGAGATGTCGAGCGCCGCGGCAGTCTGGCAGCATCTGTTGCCGCCGAGCGTCAACCTGTCCGGCACCTACGAGATCCAGAATGTCGCCAGCGGTCTGGCTCTGAACGTTTCGGGCGGCTCCACCACGCAGGGCGCGGCGATCATTCAGTATCCTTTTGCGAGTGGCGCGACAAATGCTTTATGGACGTTTGTGCCGACCAGCGGCGGCTATTACCAGATCAAGAACGTGAACAGCAGTCAGGTGGTCAACGTCACAGGAGCCTCGGCGATCAATGGAGCGGCCATTGTTCAGTTCCCTGTCGGGAGCATGATTGCGGGCAACGACCAGTGGCTGCCGGTACAGAACCCGGACGGAACTTACTCTTTCTATAACCTGAACAGCCTGCAGGCTCTCGACGATCCAGGTGGAAGCACGACCAGCGAAACGCAGCTTGACCAATGGTTTGGCAATAGCACGTCCGCGCAGAAGTTCAACCTGATTCCTCAATCCTAGGCTGCGCTTTGACCGGATGCGTGTCGGTGGCCGTTCCGGAGAGTGCTCAATGTCTCTCCGGAACGGCCCGGCAACTTAAACAGTCGTCGCCTGGTAGCCGAAGCGTGGATATTTAGCCGTGACGCGATCTGTACCTGCCTGTTCGTTTCAGCAGTGTAGAGTCCTATAGACGCCCATTCATCGTTAGAAGCGATGCTTGCGTTGTACGTCTTTCGAGCGATATAGCTTTGGGCGGGGATTGTATATGCTTCAACGCAGGCAGCTGTTCCGGGCAGCTTTTGTGGTCCCAACCATGCACACGCAAACGAAGCAGCGCGGCAGCGGCCACCTTCACGTCCGTGCGACGGCTCTCGCATTTTTGCTTGCTTGCCTGTTCACGTTGCCTGTCTTCGGGCTCGATCCCGCGAAAAACCTTCAACAATACGTGCTGCGTAGCTGGACCTCTGAGCAGGGTCTGCCCCAGAACTCGATTCGCGCCATGCTTCAGACCCACGATGGACTGCTATGGATTGGTACGCGCGACGGCCTGGCCCGCTTCGACGGTGCCACTTTTGTCATCTACAAAGCCGGCATGCCCAACTCCATCCCGGGCGAGTCCATTACCGGGCTTGCCGAGGACCGCGATGGCAGTCTGTGGATCAGCAGTGGGGGCGGGCTGACCCGCTACCGCGATGGAAAGTTTCACAATTACAGCAGCAAAGATGGATTGCCCGGCAACTCGATCTGGCGCATCGCTCGCGACCCCGCCGGCGGAGTCTGGGCGGTGACCTGGCACAGCGAACTGTTTCACTTTGACGGCAAAACGGTGCGCCGCTACGCGAGCCCCATTCCGGCGCGGCCTGAGGAAGTAAATGCCGTGCTGGACGACACACACGGCACAGTCTGGATCGCGACGTTTGATGGCCTGTTCGCGCTCGACCGGGAGCGAGGCTTTCAACGCTTTACTCGCGAGAGCGGATTGGCCGGCAACCGCGTCTACGCGCTCGCTCTTGACCGCGAAGGCCAGCTGTGGACGGCCGGTGACGGAGGGCTCACTCGCCGAACGGCCAACGGTTTCCTCCCAATGACGATAAAAGGATTGGCGACAGCCACTCTGCTTGCGTTTGATTCCAGTGGCGAAAGCGATGCGATTTGGACGGGATCAACGGGCAGAGGCCTGTTCTGCGTGAATACCCGGGGCGTGCAGCGGCTCGATGCTGCGCAGGGGCTTATCAGCGACGAAGTGTACCTGCTGTACTTTTCGCGCGACGGCAGCCTGTGGCTGGGCGCGGTGAATGGGCTCAACCAGTTGAGCGATGGCACCGTGACATCCTATGGCACGGGTGAGGGCTTGCCGAGATCGACGCTCAACATACAAAAATCTCAAGGGCCGGGTGATGAACTCTGGTTTGGCAGCGGTAATAAGTTATTTCGTGTAAGTGACGGAAGATTAGTCCCAATCGCAACAGCTTCGCAAAGCAGGAATCGGGAACCGAATGGGATGCAAAATCGATCCCGCGGTCTGAGCGCCATTCCGCTCTGGGTGCGCAGCAATGACCGCCGCAACCGCGGCCTCGTTCTCACAGATGTCCACGGAAACGGTGTGCTCAGCGACGGCGCCCTGAAGCGGCGTTTGCCCGCTATTCCCTGGGCCACGGTCGGCACCGTGCTGATCGCGCACGATGGCACGATCTGGACCGCCGGTTCGGAAGTCGGCGTGGTCGCTTACCCGGCCCATGGACCGCCGCGCAATTACACCATGGCAAACGGCCTCTACGATACCAATGTAGGCGCGCTGGAGGAGGATGCAGGCGGGAATATCTGGGTGGGCTCATTATCGGGACTAAATCGCATCAGTAAAGGAATTGTGACGCGCATTGCCCCCTGCGCGAGCGTGACCTCAATCGACCCATCGGCCGACGGCAGTGTTTGGGTAAGCTCCGATTCGGGACTGCTCTACGTACCTCCGACGCTCGCACCTGTGCGGGTCTTTACTCAGGCAGACGGCCTGCCTACCAGCGTCATCGAGGGCGTGGCGGAGGATAAGCAGGGCCACCTGTGGTTAGGGACGCAGCAGGGCGTTGTGCGGGTCAACAAAGCCGACTTGCTCGATGCCGGCGATCATGCGCCCGTTGTCTCAGTAGTGTTTGGCGTCGGCGACGGCTTCCGCAGCGCTCAGCTGCGCTCAAACTCCGTATTCCGTTCGCGCCATGGCGATATCTGGTTTCTGACCCTGGATGAGCTGGCAATGATCAATCCCCGTGGAGTACAGGCCCGACCTTTAGCTCCGATCCTTATCGATGAAGTCGACATAGACGACCAGAACGCCGCCTCGACGCCGATCTCATCGCTGACAGTACCGGCCGGCCGCCATCGCCTTACAATCCGCTACACCCTTCCGGAGTTTCGCATTCCCAACCGCATCCACTTTCGCTACCGGCTCGAAGGCTGGGATAGTAAGTGGGTTCAGGCCAGCAGTCTCCGTGATGCGATCTATACCGGCATCACGCCCGGTCATTACACCTTTCGCGTTGCCCACTCTGACGGCTACGGCAACTGGAGCACAGAGGAAAGCAGCTTGCCCATTCGGGTTACGCCGTACTTTTACCAGACCAGCTGGTTTCTTGCCCTTGTCGCGCTGCTCGCGGTCGGCTGCATATGGCAGATGCACAGGTTGCGCGTAGCACAGATCAGCGCCCATATTGATGGGCGCATGCAGGAGCGCCTGCAGGAACGCACGCGGATCGCCCGCGAGTTGCATGACACACTACTGCAAGGCATGCTCGGCGTTTCCATGCAGATGTACGCCGCTTCTCAGCAGACCTCCGCCGGCGCCTCGGCCTCCTCGATACTCAGTCATGCTTCCCAACGTCTGCGCGAAATCGCTGAGCAGGGCCGGAAGGCGCTTGAGGATCTGCGCTCGCCACCGAGTGTCCCGGATTCACTCGAGACCATGCTGGCGCAGGCTTTGCGCGACATGGACCTGCCGTCCGGGGTGCTCCCTCAGATCAACAGCGTCGGCGTTCAGGTAAACCTGCGCCCTCTGGTGCAGGTTGAGGTTGAGCAGATCGCGCGAGAAGCAGTAGCCAACGCCGTCCGGCACTCCGGTGCGAACATTATCCGGCTCGACATTGTGTATCAGCCGGCGTACTTCTTTATGAGCGTCAGTGATAATGGGTGCGGCATTGACCCGCAGATGCAGAAATCGGGGCGCCACGGACACTGGGGTATCCCCGGCATGCGTGAGCGTGCCGAATCCATCGGAGGCCACCTGCGCATCATGCCGCACGTTCCCAGCGGCACGGTCGTCGAGGTTTCGTTTCCGGGCGCCGTCGCCTATGTAAAGCCGCCAAGCAGTTACAGGCTCCCGATCTGGCGTCTTCGCCGAAGCCGTAAACTTACCCGGTCAAGACTAACTTCCTAACACATTGCGAGGAGCACTTACTTCATTCATGATCAGCATTCTTAGTGTCGATGACCATCCAGCCTTTCGAGAAGGCATTGCCGCTATCCTGAATAGCCAGCAGGACATGCGCCTGGTCGCCCAGGCCTCGACCGCGCAGGCAGGCATCCTTGCTTACAACGAGTATCGGCCCGATGTGACCCTGATGGATGTTCGGCTGCCCGACCTACCCGGCATTGAAGCTCTCGCGGCTATTCGCGCGGTCGATCCGGCGGCGCGCTTACTCATGCTCTCTACCTTTCAGGGAGACGCCAGTATTGCCCGCTCCCTTGCCGCCGGCGCACGCGGCTACATGCTCAAAACCATGGTTCCCGGCGAAATGCTCGAAGCGATTCGCGCAGTACACGCCGGCGGCAAATACATTCCGGCGATTGTGGCGACGCAGCTTGCCGCCTATTTTTCTGAACAGCCGCTTACTCCGCGCGAAAGTGAAATCCTGAAGCATGTCTCCACGGGAAACAGCAATCGCGACATCGGCAAACTCCTGTTCATCAGCGAGCAGACAGTCAAAGCCCATCTTCGGCACATCATGGACAAGCTCGGCGGTAGCGACCGGGCCCATTGCGTCGCCATCGCCGCACGTCGAGGCTTTCTCGAGTTGTGAATCAGGCAAAACCCAGATAGTGGCTGCGAAGCACGGCCAAATATCGAACCATGCTCCGGGGCATCGCCCTCGCATACAACAACACGACCGCACTTGCGTTTCGTCGAGATGGTCTAAGAGGATAATTTAAATGTCGACACGTGGAACTCTGCCAAGCCTGCTTCTCCGCGGCCTTACCGCTGCATTCGTCTGCCTTCTGGCGGGGTTGTTCCCTGCCTTCGCCCAGCAGCCGTTTCAGACTCTGCTTGTCGGCGTCGATCATCGAACAGTCACAAATCTCGACGGAGAGTGGCATTACCTGGTTGACCAGGCCCCTGCGCGCGATCTCTACACCGACACAGGTGCAATCAACGACCGCGGCTACGCCCTCAACACCCACCCCAACATTTCCAGCGGCAAGCACAACGAAGAGTACGACTTCGCTACCGCGCCTACCCTTAAAGTCCCGGGCGACTGGAACACCCAGGTTCCGCAACTGTTCAACTACGAGGGCGTCCTGTGGTATCAACGAGACTTCAACGCCCAGCCCAAACCCGGCACCCGCACCTTTCTTCACATCGGTGCGGCCAATTACCGCTCTCATGTCTGGGTCAACCAGAAGCGGGTTTGCGATCACGAAGGCGGCTTTACCCCGTTTGATTGCGAAGTTACCGCTGTCCTCCACCCCGGCTCCAACTTTGTCGTCATTGCCGTCGATGCTACCCGCCTGGTCGACGGTGTCCCCTCCGTCGGCTACGACTGGTTCAACTACGGCGGACTGACGCGCGATGTCTCTCTCGTCACCGTTCCCAAGGCCTTCATCGACGACTATGACGTGCACCTGGCGCACGGCCCCGCGTGGCAGCCCGGCAACACAGAGCTGACCGGCTATGTCCACGTACTCGACGCCTCCGCTGGAACCGCCGTCACCCTCGATATACCCGAAGCCGGCGTCCACACCAGCATCCAAACCGATGCCGACGGCCGAGCTCCTTTCTCAGTCAAGGCCGGCAAGCTGACACTCTGGTCTCCCGAGACCCCTAAGCTCTACAAAGTAACGCTTGCAACCGGCTCAGGCGAGCAGCAGGACAAGCTCACCGATGACATCGGCTTCCGCGATATACGCGTCGACGGCACCCGCATTCTCCTGAACGGAAAACCTGTCTTTCTCAATGGCATCAATGTACACGCCGAGGCCCCGATCGTCGGAGGCCGCGTCGATAACGACCAGGAAGTCGCTACTCTTTTCAGCTATCTCAAAGACCTCCACGCCAACTTCGCCCGTCTCTGCCATTACCCGCACGATGAACGCATGGAGCGGGCCGCAGACCGCGACGGCATCATGATCTGGTCCGAAATCCCCAACTGGCAGCACATCTCCTTCGACAAACCCGAGGTCTACGCCAAGGACGTCACCATGCTCAACGAGATGATCCGCCGCGATCGCGACAAGGCCTCCGTCATCCTTTGGTCGGTCTCGAATGAAACATCAAACAACCCGACTCGCACCAAGTTTCTTACCGGCCTGGTCAATGAAGCCCGCAGGCTCGACTCCACCCGCCTCATCACCTCCGCCCTCAACTCAGAGCACGTTGTCGGCGAAACTGCGACCCTGAACGATCCATTGACCGACGTTCTCGACGTGGTCGGCGTCAACGAGTACATCGGCTGGTATGGCGGCGCGCCGGAAGACGCCGACAACATGCACTGGGTACTTCCGGAAAAGCCCGTCATCATGAGTGAGTTCGGCGCCGAAGCCAAGTACGGCAACCATGGCCCGGACAACCAGCGCTGGACCGAGGAACAGCAAGCGAACGTCTACAAGCATCAGCTCATCATGTTCTCCCATATTCCACAGCTTCGCGGTATCACACCCTGGATCTTGATGGATTTCCGCTCGACCACTCGGAACATTCCCAAACTGCAGGACGGGTACAACCGCAAAGGACTTATCTCCGAAGACGGAAAGAAAAAGCAGGCATTCTTTATCCTGCAAAAAGCCTACAAAGACAACACAGTGGGTAAGCCTGAGTAACGCATTTTCATTATCGGGTCAGCTTCGGCGTGCTGATCCAATCAGCCGCTCCCAGTTTTCGTAAGCGAATAGTTCCTTCTGCTCCGGAGAGAGAGCGGCTTCTGCAATAAAGCATCGGCCCGGTCTTCCCGGGCGGTACTGGTAGGGGTAGTCCGTGGAGAACAGAATGCGCTCTGGTCCAACCAGTTCAAGCGTGCGTTGAAGATAGGACTGACTCCACATACCGCTTGGCGTCACGTAGAGGTTTTGCCGGATGTAGTCGGCTATTGATCTCTGCAGATGTGCAACACGCGCCAGTGAACCAAGCCGTTCCAGATAGAAGAGGACAACTTCGCCCCAATGGCCCAGGATGATCTGCAGATCGGGATACTTATCGAAAACACCGGCCAGGATCAGGCGCACGAACTGGATACCAGCCTCGTAGTGCCACCCCAGGGCAAACGTTGCGAATGCGGTATCGATCTGGTCGCTGAAACCCGAGTAGTAGACCTCCCGGACGGCGCGTTGCGGTATCTGCGGATGGATGAATACTGGAACGCCGAGTTTCGCGGCAGTCTCAAGCACTGGTAAAAAGTCTGGATGATCCAGGTTCTTCTCGCGCGTACGGCCGCAGAGCATCGTACCCACGAATCCAAGGCGAGTTACACCCCGCTCAAGTTCAACCGCAGCTTCCATTGGCGCTGCGGTTGGCAGCGTAGCAAAGCCTTGAAAGCGTGTGGGGTGCTTCGCTACAGTCGCGGCGACCAGATCGTTTGTCCGCCGTGCCAGAGACACGCTCTCCTCCGGTTCAAGGTTGTGCAAAGCCGGCGTGGTCACGGAGAGCACCTGGACATCCACCCCGCTTTCATCCATTAACGCTAACCGTTGCTCCCCCAGGTCGTCGAGCCGCTCCTCAATCTCCCCTCGATCAAACCCGCCGGTACCCTCTTGTCCAATAGAAGATGCTGCCCACGCAGCCCGGATTTCCGATGTTACGAAATGCTCTTCGATAGCAATCAGCTTCGTCATTCGCGTGTCTCTTTCTTTGCTGCTTCTTGATCGCAATGTCAATCGTTACCAGGGAACGACAGCTCCGGTGTAATCCAGATACTGCAGGCCGCCTTTGCCGGCTTGGGCCTCGATAGTAGCGACCAGTCGAGGGATGCTTTCATCGATACTCAATCGTGCTTTCGGCCCACCCATGTCCGTCCGCACCCAGCCCGGCGCCATCAGCAACATGGTCCGTGGATCGTCTGCCATCCGCGCCCTGAAACTCCGCATGAGAGAGTTCAGCGCGGCCTTGCTGGCCCGGTAGACCTCCCAGCCCCCTTTAACGTTGTTGCTGACGCTACCCTGCCCGGACGACATGACGCCCAGAGTTCCCGATGCAGATACGAGATCGTGAAGGGTCTCCAGCACGCGCATTGGACTGAGCGTATTCGCCACCATGACGCGCTCAAATTCAGACGTTAAGACCTGGCCGACGGTTTTGGTTTCGGGATTGGAGACGCAGGCGTTGACGAACACCATGTCGAAGCTCTTGTCAGCGAGTCGGTGACGAAGGGCCGTCACCTGATGCGGAGAGGTAATGTCCAGCGTCTCGACTGCAAGCCTTTTCTCTGATTTCGCGCTGAGCTCGCGTAGGGCCGGCGAGTGGCTGCGTTGTGTTGCCGTCACCGATGACGTTTTGAAGCGGCTGGGCTACCCTGCGAAGCGCACTGTGATGAGTACTCCCTACTTCACGTCGGCGCCCCTTCTGGTTTCAGGCACCGATAACCTGATCCTGCTGCCCTCGTGTCTGGGAGAAACCCTCACGAGATCGGCACCGGTTGTACTCATCGCGCTCCATGCCGACACTGACTTCGGATACCGCCTCATTTGGCGCGAACGCACCCAGAAAGACCAGGGCAGAAGCTGGATACGAGCACAGATTTACAAACAGTTTGAAAACTCAATTGAGACCACTCCTGATTCCGCAAGGAAGGAGGAGCCGCGAACCAGCAAGACTCGACGACTCCGACCTGCAGCACCGAGATCCATAACTGCAGGGTAGCCCTTTCTAAACAGGGTGGAATACGGTTAGAAGTAAGAGTGCAACGGGCGTAGCAACTCAGTCCGTCGAGTTTCTGAAATAATGGGCGCCCTCAAGATCAGTCGCCAGTGTTGCCTGCATTGGCTTCCAGCCAAGTTCATCACGGGTTTTGTCACTTGCGGCGGGAGCATCCAGTTCCGCGAAAAACTTGAACCACCCGAAATGAGCCGCAGCTTCTTCGGGTTTTATTGAGACGACTGGTACCCCCACACCGCGGCCGATCGCGTGTGCGATGTCTCGAAAAGGGATCGACGATTCGGCTGCCGCGTGAAAGCGTTTCCCAGGCTTCGTATTCTTGAGCGCCAGGCGATAAAGGCAAGCGGCATCAAGGCGATGCACAGCACTCCAGCGATTGAGGCCATCTCCTACGTATGCCGAAAAGCCTTTTTCGCGGGCGGTTCGGATCAGTAGCGGCACAAAGCCATGGTCGCCTTCCCCATGCACGGTCGGAGATAGCCTGACAACCCCAATACGGACTCCGCTACGAGCGACAGAATCCGCCCCGTACTCACATAACACGCGCGGAAACTGCTCAGGCGAGTAAGAGGTACTGTCGTCTTCATCGGAAAGTGAGCCAGGCTTGAGAGTGGCGGTCCCTGTTGTCACGAGCAAGGGACGCTCACTTCCTTCAAGCTGCTGACCTATGGCTTCGATTGCAATGCGATCATTCTCGCTGTTTTGTTTGAGCTGGGCTAAGGTTTGGTTTTCGTTAAAGGCGGTATTGAACGCCGTGTGGATCACGCCATCAGATACTCTCGCGCCTTCGCGCAAGCTCGCCAAATCCTCAATATCGCCCTGAAGCACGTCCACACCAAGCGATTGCAACGCCTGGGCCGACTTTTCAGAACGAGCCAGCCCAAGCACCTTATAGCCATTCTGGAGTAAGTCTTGAACGACTGCCGATCCAACGAACCCCGTTGCACCTGTAACAAATACGCGCATGAATATTCCTTCTAATGCACTGCTTTCGATTATGGGCAGGTGCCGGGGTAAGCGCCAGACGCACGAGATGCATTTTATGATTGCAGCCGACGCTATCATTCAAGCGCCGGAAGCTCTATCCTGCGCTCATGGATGCCATCGACCTGAATCTTCTAAGTGCGTTGGATGTGCTTCTGGCGGAAGGCAGCGTGACTGGAGCGGCCCGCAGGCTGGGCCTTAGTCCCTCCGCCATGAGCCGTACCCTTGTGCGACTGCGACGCGCGACAGGCGATCCGTTGCTGGTGCGCGCGGGCCGCGGACTCGTGCCAACTCCTCACGCCATAGCGCTGCGAAACCGTGTGCACTCGCTTACGCTCGAGGCGCGGTCTGTTCTGCGTCCTTCTCCGGCACACCTCGATCTTGCCGCAGTCAGTCTGACGTTCACTATTCGTGCGGGGGAATGGTTCATGGAGATGCTTTCAAGCGCCATCGTCAGAGATATCACCAAAGCCGCACCACACGTACGTCTTCGCTTTGCGCCGAAGCGTGACTCGGATCCGGACCTTCTCAGAGACGGATTCGTCGACTTAGAAATCGGGAAACGAGGAACGTCAGCGCCGGAGATCCGCACGCACTTTCTTTTTCGAGACAGATACGTTGGCGTTGCCCGAACTGGACACCCACTTCTCGCAGGCGGAAAGGTGACGCCCAGGCGTTACGCTGCCTGCGGCCACGTTGTTGCCTCACAAATCGCAGAGTTCAGCGGCCCCGTTGACGCTGCGTTGGAACAACTTCAACTTAGTCGAGCGGTGCAGGTTATTGTACCCGGGTTCCCGGATGCGCTGCGGATAGCGGCCGGTTCCGATCTCATCGCGCTTGTCCCGCGCGCAAGCTTGGGAAACACTCTCATTGTTAATCGAGCCGCCGACCAAGCCGCTGCGATGGGGCTTGAGCAGTTCGAGATTCCGGTGCGCATGCCGGAGATTCTGATTTCTGCATTGTGGCACCCGCGCGTGGACGCCGACCCGGCACAGCGCTGGCTGAGACAGGTTGTGATCTCAGCTTGCAAGAGTGCGTACCCGGCGGCGTGAGCAGACCCGGGGCTAATCCGCAATCTTGAGCAGTGAGATGAGTGCGGATCAGTGTTCGTAAACATTTAAGAGGCGCGCGTTCAGGGTTCGCGTTGCTTCTAACTCCAACTCTTGCGGAATTTTAAATCGCAAACACTCTCAACCTGCGGACTCTTCGGCGCAAAACTCACATCACATGGTGTGCTGTGTTCTATTAACAAATCGACAGATTGGAAGAATCCCTCCATGAGCGAAGCTTACGACTGCGACGTACTGGTAATCGGTGCTGGTCCTACCGGGCTGATGGCTGCAGACATTCTCAAGCGCCAGGGGATTGCAGTGCGCATCGTCGAAAGCGCTCCGAGCCTTCTAGGAGCTTGTTGAAATACTCTCCGCATGTGGCGTTTCACAGCGATGGATCGTCTTTGGAGTATGCGTGGAGACGAGCGGCGGCAGGTGGAGATATTTAGTTGTGTGACGCTGGAGCAGCGTGTGCCTGGGGACCATCCGTTGCGCGAGATTCGGCGGTTGACGGACGTGGTTCTGCGGAGCCTGAGCGTGGAGATTGATCGGCTGTACTCGGCCTCCGGGCGGCCATCCATCGCGCCGGAGTATGTGTTGCGTGCGCTGCTGCTGCAGGCGTTTTACTCGGTGCGCTCGGAGCGGCAACTGGTCGAGCAGTTGGAGTACAACCTGCTGTTCCGCTGGTTCGTTGGCCTGGGCATGGATGACGCGGTGTGGAACCATGCCGTGTTTTCGAAGAACCGCGCCCGTCTGCTGAACTCCGAGGTGGCGCAGCGCTTCTTCGCCGAAGTGAACAGGCAGGCGCAGCGCTTCATGAGCGACGAGCACTTCACTGTGGATGGCACGCTGGTCCAGGCGTGGGCCTCGCAGAAGAGCTTCCGCAAGAAGGACGGCAGCGATGATGGCGACGGTACCAACTTCCACGGGCAGACGCGCTCGAACGACACCCACCAGTCGACCACCGATCCGGACGCCCGGCTTTATAAGAAGAGCTACGGCAAGGAGTCGAAGCTGGCATATCTGGGCCATGCGCTGGTGGAGAACCGCAACGGCCTGATCGCTGCCGCCATGGCCACTACTGCGGACGGACATGCCGAGCGCGATGCCGCTCTGCTGATGTTGTACGAGCAACAGAAGAGGCGCGCCAAGCGCATCACGGTGGGAGCCGATAAAGCCTACGACGCGCGTGAGTTCGTCTGCACTGCCCGCGAGTTGAACGTCACCGTGCATGTGCAGAAGAACGACAAGGGACGTCGCTCGAACCTTGATCGCCGCACCACCCGGCATCCAGGCTATGCACACAGCCTGAGCCGGCGATGGCTTATCGAGAAAACCTTCGGCTGGCTCAAGCAGACCGGACCCCTGCGCCAGGTCAAGCTTCGAGGGCTGGCAAAGGTGGACTGGATCTTCGTCTTCAGCTGCGCCGCCCACAACCTGCTGCGCCTTCCACGACTGCTCGCCGCCCAAACCGCGTAAGTCCCGCAGCCGCACTGCGCCCCAAAACCCCGGTGAGTGCTCAAACCAGCACTCCCTCCCACTCGAATCGACCCCGCAGCCACCCCCGCCCGAGCCTCACAGAACCCGGCCCACACCAAAACAGCCCGCTCAAACCCACCAATCTCGTCAAACGAAGGGCTTGTTCAACAAGCTCCTAGTGAGTCGCGCGCCTTCGCAGTGCAGGCGCGCACGCTAGAGTTGCTTGCGAACCTCGGGCTCGACAGGCCGCTGCTCTACCAGGGCGTGATGAACACGGCTATCGACTTCTACGTGTCCGGCAAGAAAGCCGGCGGCTTGAACCTGGATATGGCAGACGCGCCTGACACCCCCTTCCGCTTCATCTTGATGATCCCGCAGTCATGCACCGAGCGCGTGCTGTGCTGCGTGGAGCGGATGATGCGTTGCTCGATACGTACCAGAGCGAACGGCTGCCTGTTGCCGAGGCGGTGGTCAGCGTGACCGATAAATTGTTCACGGTCGCCGCCGGCCAAACCGGCTGGGAAGCGAAGTTCCGCGACATTCTTGCGCCGGTGCTGATCAATCCGGGCTCGCACCTGGACCTGGTGCAGACCAAGGCGTTCCGGACTGTTTCCGAGATCGATATTGCCTATCCCCCGAGTTATGCGAGTCCTGCCGCTGAGGGAACTCACACGATCGCGCCGGGGCCTGTTCACCGTGCGCTGGACGCGCCGATTAACCGTTCGACTCGCCTCTTCGACCTCATCTGCGAGTACCGCTTCACCGTTTTGGCACTCTCCCGAAAACCGCTCGACGAGGCAGCCGCGGAGCAACTCGGGGCCATGCTCACGCGACTTTCGCAAGGGAAAGATATCGCGAGTAACTTGGTGGCTCGGCTCTCTGTAGGCCGGCGACCCGGTGTTCTTCCCGTCGAGATAGTGAAGGTTTTTGATCGCTATGGACTTATCGACGAGACTGCACAAGCGCTACTTTTAATTCGCCCAGACGGTTACATTGCGTGGCGAGGCAAGGTGGACGACGAGAGCGCATGCCTTGTCGCGCTGGCCCGGTTTGCCGCAAGCGCCAGTTAGAAAATCACGGCGTCGCAGATACGGACGGTTGGTTATGCCGGTCAACATTATCTCAAAGACATAGTTCAGGACAAAGACCGGGTACCGGTCTCCAACGATGGCGCCAGGTGCGAAAACAACGCCCCAACAATGAGCAGAGCAGCTACAGGAATAGTTCGCCTCGCTGATCTATGCTTTGACGATCCATGCTTCGGTTTTGGCAGTCCTCTTAGAGCATTTTCACTCTTGGTGTAGAGGCCCGAATATTCGCTCCAGTGGCTTTTCCCAACGGAAAAGCCACGCGCACATCTGTCGGCCCCTGTACGTGTGGAATGAAAATGCGTTAGGTGTGGAGGGTCAAGAGGTTGTTCCGATTGAGGCCGGCGCGAGAGGCAGGCGTTTTGAGTGTAAGGCTTGAGTGCGGTCGGTGGAAGTTGTAGTCGTGGAGCCATGGGTGGAGCTGTTGTTCCCGTTCAGCTGAGTTTCGGTAGGTACGGGCGTAGGCCCACTCGCGCAGGGCGGTCTGGATGAAGTGTTCGGCTTTCCACCCCAGCAAGCAAAGACCGCTTGCCGGGGACCCCGGCTTTTCCATTGGTGCGCGGGGTGTAGGGCCGGGTGAAGCGGTGCTTGATGTGCTGCTGGAACAAGACCTGACCGAAGCGCCCGTGCCGGTAGCAGGAGCCGTTACCACCCCAGAGAGCAAGCTCTCTGGGGACCCCGGGTTATCGGTGAGCACGCGACGGATGGAGAAGCCGAAGCGCGCGTAGTAGACCCGCGCCATGAGGAAGAAGCGGAGTGCCGAGCGATGACTCTGATCGGGCAGCAGGGCGGCGAAGCTGATGCGGGAGTGATCGTCGATCCGGAGTCCCCGGAGAGCTTGCTCTCTGGGGTGGGGTGGCCACGTGCAGATACTCCCAGCCGGCGCCTCGGGTTTCGCGGCCATGGTCACCGTGAATACGGTGCCCCGGCTCAGATCGAATGGACAACCTCTTGAAACTTTACATCTAAACATATCCAGGTGCGACCGCACATAGGCTTCTGAGAATTGAAACCCGCGTGAGGAACAAGCAACAATGGAGTGTCGCGGAGGTTGTGATGTCAGCAGGATGCGGTCCACAAATGAAAAGCTGTTGCGCACCGCGCGACAGGCAGAAGGCAGCGGCGGTCCCGGCGGAGTCGCCCGGCGCATTCGCGGTTGCCGAGGCAGCGCAGGCGCTGCATGCTGAGAACCTGGTAGCCCTGCCCGGCGGGCTATTTTTGATGGGTACAGACTCCGCGGAGTCGTTTCCCGCCGACGGCGAGGGTCCGGTACGGCCGGTCACGCTGAGCGCTTTCTCCATCGAGAAATTTCCCGTAACAAACAGGCGCTTTCTGAAGTTTGCTGACGAGACCCACTACATGACGGAAGCTGAGCGATTCGGCTGGTCGTTCGTCTTTTGGGCAAGCATTCCGAAGAAGCGGTTCGGGAGCGTCGTTGAGGATACGGTGCAAGCAACACCGTGGTGGTGCAAGGTTCCGGGTGCGAACTTCCGCTCGCCCGAGGGGCCGGGCTCCGATATCCGCAGCCGCATGAACCATCCTGCTGTGCACGTCAGCTGGAATGACGCCAATGCGTTCTGTCGGTGGGCGGGCCTGCGGCTGCCTACGGAGGCGGAGTGGGAGTACGCGGCGCGCGGAGGCCTGGAGCAGAAGCTCTATCCGTGGGGGGACAAGCTGCGCCCGGCGGGGGAGCATCGCTGTAACATCTGGCAAGGCGATTTCCCGACCGAAGATACAGGCGACGACGGCTTCAAAGGAACGTGTCCGGTGGATGCGTTTCCACCCAACGGCTACGGACTGTACTCGCTCGCGGGCAATGCATGGGACTGGTGCGCTGACTGGTTCGGCACAGCGCACGGTGAGATTGA
The DNA here is from genome assembly GCA_965276625.1 of Acidobacteriaceae bacterium. Classification (GTDB taxonomy): domain Bacteria; phylum Acidobacteriota; class Terriglobia; order Terriglobales; family Acidobacteriaceae; genus EB88. The sequence continues at coordinate 17,254 of CBDIBB010000001.1, read as the reverse complement.
AGCGACAAACCCATCCGGACCGGACAGCGGAACCGCACGCGTGATGAAGGGCGGATCTTTCCTCTGCCACAAGTCGTACTGCAACCGCTATCGTGTGGCGGCACGGACGAGTAACACTCCGGATAGTTCTGCTTCCAATATCAGCTTCCGTTGCGCGGTGGGCGGCAACACGCCGGCCTGAAACCTTTATCGTATACTCGCGCGTGGCCGCATCGGCTTAGCCGTCCACGTCCTTGCCTCCGAGCTCCGCACCCGCGTAGCCCGCTGCCAGTTGCTGACGAGAGCGTTGTTCCGTCATTTCCACATCTCCGCCAACTTCCTTCACCATGCGTGCATGCAGGGTTTTGATGAGCTCTGCGTGTTTGGGATCATGTGCGAGATTTGTGAACTCCTCGGGATCGGCATGCATGTCGAAGAGCTCGCGCTCAGCAGGCATCGACTCTGCCGGTTTGCCGTGGTAAACGTATTTCCACTTACCCGTTCGAATCATCACGATGCCATGAGCAATGAACTTCGCGTAGTACTCTGAGCACGCTACATCCTTCCACTTATGCGAGGCATTATCCAGCCAGGGCACCAGCGAGTCCCCGTTCCAGTCGCCGGGTGTGGTGCCGCCGGCGATGTCGATGACTGTCTTCACCAGGTCTACATGCCCCGAGGTAAGTGAGCGGCGCTGACCGCCCTTCCAACGCTGCGGCCATGAAATAACCAGGGGCACCCGCGCAGCCTGGTCATACATACAATTCTTCCACCACAAACCGTGCTCGCCCATGTTTTCGCCGTGGTCCGTGGTGTAGATGATCACCGTGTTGTCCGCGATTTTAGGGTTGGCACGGAGGGTCTTCAGCACTTTGCCCACTTCGTTGTCCATCCAGCTCGTCAGGCCGTAGTAAAGCTCGCGGCCCATCTTAACTGTCGCCGCGGGCACGTCGGTTTCCCCGAAGCCCGTGCGCTGCAGCTTGTAATTGGTAGGCAAACGGTCGAGCAGACCCGCGGGAATATCCGGCATTGCGATCTTGTCCTTGTAGGGCTCATAAGACGGATCCGGAACGACCAGCGGAAAATGGGGTGTCAGGTAGCCTACCAGCAGGAAAAACGGCGTTTCGGAGTTGCGACTGCTGAGGAACTCGAGCGCTCCGGCAGTAACGCGCCTGTCATGGCGGACACTGCCGCCATGATCGCCCGTATGGAATTGTTCAAAGCGCTCGGCCAGCGGCGTGTGCTCCCTGATGTCGTCGGGCGTCAGTCGCTTCCCGCGGCCGCTCTTCGGATAATTATTGAAGTCACCACCGGTCTGGATAAAACCGTAGCGGCGGGACTCCTGGTAATGCATCTTGCCGCACAGGTAGGGCTCATAGCCGGCGGCAGTCATGCGGCGCGCGATCGAGGGCATCGTGTCGCTGGGCAGTTCCGATGTGAGCCCCCAGACGTCGACCCTCGATGCATACTTGCCGGCCGTAAACGACGCACGCGACGGCACACACAGCGGCGAGTTGCAGTAGTGATTGTCAAACGTGACGCCCTGCGCCGCGAGACTGTCGATATTGGGTGTCTTGACGACGGTGTTGCCGTAGCAACCCGTTACGCGCTGGTTGTGCTCGTCGCTCATAATCAGAAGGATATTCGGCTTTTTCTGGCCCTTCGCCACCCGGAAAAGAGATGGGTACGTCACGGCGAGGCCAGCCATGGAACCATTTTTGACAAACTCACGACGGTCGATGCTTAAGCCACGCAGGGGCATTTAAAACCTCATAAAAAGCGATTGCTTTCGTCACAACCAGGGCGCGAGTTCTTACTCTCCAAGGCACTCGAAGATCATGCTTTCGCTCCTCGGGCTACTACTGGTGTAATCGTTCTCACGCGCTGCGAAACTATAACCAGTAGGCGGAGCCACTGTCAAAGGCTCAGACCCGAACCAAGCTTACCTTTGCGAAGATCTTTGGTTCTCCGGTGCTGCGAGATGCGCCTGGTGCATCGGCTATGCTGGGGCATGGACATCCAGCACGTTGCCAAGCTCGCGAACGTTTCCACGGCTACGGTTTCGCGCGTCATGAACGATTCCCCAAAGGTGAAACCGGAGACATCCCGGAAAGTCAAAGCCGTCATAGAACGGCTGAATTACGTTCCCAATACGAGTGCGCGCAGCCTGCGGATAGGCCGGTCTCAACTGATGGGATTGATTGTTTCCGATATCAACAATCCCTTCTTCCCGGAGTTTATTGACGATTTCGAGTCGCGCGCCATGAAATGCGGCATCGATGTGATCTTTACCCATACGAACTACCAGAGCGACCGGCTGGAACACTGCCTGAAGCGCCTCATCGACCGCAACGTTGACGGAATCGCGGTGTATACCTCCGAAACAAATCCGGCCGCATTCGCACATGCCAGGCGCCACAAACAAGCCTTTGTGCTGATGAACCAGGAAGGCACAAAGACGCCGTACAACAACATCCATGTCGATCACATGAGCGGAGCGCTTGAGGCGATCCGCCACTTTCACAAACTCGGGCATCGACGCGTCGGCTTCATCTCCGGCCCCGATCGGTTTGCATCCACGCACGAGCGATTCGAAGCGTTCAAGGCGGCAATGAAAACCTGCAAACTGCGGTTGAAAGAGGCCTGGATCGCCGAAGGCGACCTGCACATTGACGGCGGTAAGCGCGCTATGGAGAAACTTCTGGAAGGCGACCCACGCCCTACCGCAGTGCTCTGTACAAACGACCTGATGGCGTTTGGCGCACTTCGCACAGCGCACGAGCGCGGAATCCGAGTGCCTGAGGAGTTCTCGATTATCGGTTATGACAACCTGCCGGTATGCGACCTGGTGACACCGCCGTTATCTTCGGTAAATATCCCCCGCCGCGAGATCGCCGCACACGCATTTCGCATGCTGCTTTCGGCCAGGGAGGCCAAGGAAGGCCGCAAGTTACCCACACCGACGATACCTACAGCACTCGTCCTGAGGGCGTCGACGGCCCCACCCCCGAATTCCGCATAGAGGTCATCGGCGGCTTACTCAAGCTGGACGCTCTACCAGGGCCCGGTCTCTTCTCTGAGCTGTACCATCGTTCACTTCTGGAGCTGCTGATGGAAATCACTTTTCGCGCATTCATGACGGCTGTGCACGGGATTCTATTCGGCGCGTTCTTTCTGCTGGCGATCTACGGCATCATCGTGGAACTCTGCCGGATTTCCTACGCCACGCAGTCGTCTGAACTGACCCGCAGAGGGGATTCCCTGCGGCGTTTGTATCTGCTGGGCACGGCTGGCCTGGGCTGGGTAGCGATCCTGCTGGGAGCTTATGCGATCTATCCGTGGTATCGCGCGCATCCACCCGCAGGCACCGCAATCCTCACACTGTACCCGCAGGCTCTCCTCAAATCGAGCGCATCGACTGCCGGATGGCACAACCTCGGCATCGAGTGGAAGGAACACATCGCCTGGTTCGCTCCCGTAGCCGTCACAATGGCTACCTATGTGATGACCAGGTACAGACACTCGATGAGAACGTATCCGCAGGTACGAACAGCCGTTCCGGTATTTGCGCTGGTCGCCCTTGGATCGGCCGGAATCGCGGGGTTGTTCGGAGCCATGCTCAACAAGTATGCGCCGGTCCAGGGTGGCGCCACGATTCACCTGACGGGAGCAAGCCGATGAGCAATGCGTCGTCCCAGCCGCAGGCACGAACCGGATCTGAGAATCCTCTTCCCAACGGTCCTGCCGCAGCAGCTATCCTGTCCGCGGGCATTGGTTGCTGCGTGCTGGGCATTCTGGCTGTGCTGGGAGACGGCTCCAAATCCATTACGCGCTCTTGACCTGGTACCGCCCCACGGTCCCGCTCTCCGGTGTCAGGTCAGCAGCCATCCTGGTCTGGCTTATAAGCTGGGTTTCTCCGGCATCGCGATGGAGAACGAAGATCGTCGCCCTTGCAAAAGTCAATGCGACAGCCTTTCTGCTGCTGGCGATAGGAGTCCTGCTGACGTTTCCACCCTTCGAGGACTTATTGCTCGGAAGATAACTGCAATATACCTGCTTTAACCCGCACAACCGGAGACCTACCATGGAACGCCGCGGTTTTCTCAAACTCTCCACCCTAAGTGCCGCCGCCGCTGCTATTGAAACCACAGGCGCCGCCGCTACAGCCCCGGTTACTCCCGCTAAACCAAACATCATTTTCATCGTCTCCGACCAGCACCGCACTGGCCTCACCAGGCGCGAAGGCTTCAAGTTCGACACCAGCCCCACGCTCGATCGCCTCGCCGAAAAAGGCGTCGCTTTCGACCGCGCCTACTGTACCGCGCCGCTTTGCGTGCCCAGCCGCACCAGCATGCTCACCGGTCGCTGGCCAGACGCCACCCGCGTTCGAGACAACGCCATGATCAACGAAGCCGTTTACTCCAAACACCTGTACCAAGTCGCCAAGGAGAATGGCTATAAGACGGGCCTCGCCGGCAAGAACCATACATTCATCAAGCCGGACAAGGATCTCGACTTTCACCGGGCTTACGAGCTCGCCAACGGCTACATCCCACCCAATGCACCGCCCGCCTATCAGGAGTACGAGACGTTTATGCGCGGTCTCCACGCCAACGTTTCACTTCAGCCCACGCCATTTCCCGTCGAGCTCTCCTATCCCTATCGCATCGTCTCCGACACAATCGAGTTCATCGACAGCATGGGCTCGCAGCCCTTCCTTTTTCAGGTAGGATTTTCCGAGCCCCACGATCCCGAGCAGGTCCCTGCTCCCTACTGGAACATGTACCCGCCCGACCAGGTTCCGAACCGTTGCGCCGGTCCCGAAGCCCTGAAGCAGATCGGCTACCGCGCCCAGTGGGAGTATGGCCATCAGGAGGCCGGTTCCGAAAGCGAAGAAAACTGGCGCCGCTACGTCTCCAACTATCTCGGCATGGTGCGCCTCATCGACGACCAGCTTGCCCGCCTTGTCGCCCATCTTGAACAGAAAGACATGCTGCGCAATACAGTCGTTGTCTTCCTGGCCGACCACGGCGAATACCTGATGCAATACGGCCTCGCCCGCAAAGGCGTCGGCCTGCCCGAATGTCTCACCCGCATTCCCATGGTCTGGGCGGGCGCGGGCATTGCGCCCTCGCATGTCGGGGCCTCTGCCTTTACCTCCATGGCCGACGTAATGCCCACGCTGTGTGAAGTCATGGGTATAGAAATCCCTGTCGGCGTCCAGGGCCGCAGTCTATGGCCTCTGCTGCAGGCTAGGGAATACCCGAAAGAAGAGTTCCGCTCCGCCTACGTCACGGTCGGTGTCGGCGGCATGTATTACGAAGCTTCTGACCACATCGGCTTCAGCGCCACAGATGCCCATAAAGAAAAGCCTGTGCAGCAGGAATCCCCCGGCGTTAAAAACTCAGGCTTCGACGAACTCAACAAGGTCACCATGTCCGGTCTGCAGAAGATGATCCGCATGGGCGACTGGAAGCTCATCTTTGACATGATGGGCTACGGCCAAATCTATAACCTGAAGGTTGACCCTTGTGAGCTCGACAACCTCTTCAATAAGCCCGAAACCATGACCATGCAATGCGAACTCATGACCGAGCTCTGCATGTGGACTATCCGCACTCAGGACTGGCTTCCCACTGGCCCCCAGAACGCCAAGTACCAAACCAAATGGCCCGGCGGCCATAACTGGCTGACCCCTTACCGCCACGGCACTGCGCCGGCAACATTCATCCCTTGAGGCTCGCAGAGTGCATTGCGACAGCTTAATGTAATGCTTATGACTAAGCGGCTGCTCGAACTCTAGCTCTACCATGGAGTGTTTCTGACCGGGAGAGGATCAGTAATTCCGATCATGCGGCTGACGAGCAGTTGAAGCATTTGTTCCTGCACGTCCTTGTAGTGCGAATTAATCCATAGATTCGTAAACTCGTCGGGATCGGTTTCGAAATGATATAGCTCACCGCTGCGCGGATTTTCGGAAAGGCTCAGCTTCCACTCGCCGGTCCTGACACCTGTAAGCATCGGCGCCGGTTCGTAGAACGCATTAGCATTCAGGAACTCCATATATACCGAGTCCCGATGCGTGGTTGTCTGTCCGGTCAGGAGCGGCACGAGCGATCGCCCCTGCATCGCTGCCGGTACTGCAATGCCCGCGGCTTCGAGCAGTGTGGGCGCAAGATCCACAAGCTCGACCAGCGAATCGACCTTTATACCTGATTTGAAACGCCCAGGCCAGCGGATGATCAACGGCACACGGGTCAGGCAATCGTAAAAGTATGGTCCTTTTAGGTACAGCCCGTGGTCGCCAAGCATTTCCACGTGATCACTCATGAAGATGACAATCGTATCGTCTGCCTGTCCTGTTTCCTCCAGCGTTTGCAGCATCTCGCCTACCGCGGTGTCCACCTGCTCGATCACGGCGTAGTAGGCTGCGGTGACACGACGGTGTTCTTCGGGACTGGTTTTGGAGCGATTGCCCTCAATGCGCGGATCAAAACCCGGCACTAGGTTAGGCCGGGTGCCCGCACCCACACCTGGCGCTGTTAGCGTTGGCGGAAACCCGCTTTGCTCCGTCACGATAGATATGATGCGCCAGCCGCCGATCATTTTGTCGACAGGAGTGGGCACATTGCCGAAATCCCGATGGCCGTGTCCAAAAGGCAGCTCATACACTGCATTAAAGATGAAGTTCTGCGGCTGCTCAATCTCCCGAGACAGCGCGCTCCGCCGCAAATCGTAATAGTTCTGCACACCCGTGCAGTCAGAAGGACCGATCGGAGCATCCTGCGCATTGACATTCGAGATCAGCTTGCTCCAGGTGTAGGACGCAAGCAGTGTCAAACCATTTGAGGTTCGTTTGACCAGCTTGGCCTGTAGTGAATGGTAAGTCGATGCGCCATAAGGATTGTTCACCTCCTGCATACTGAGAATTGTGGAAGGCAACAGCAGTTGCCGCCGGGAAACTGTCGCTCCGGCCAACGTACCGACGCCGACGTAGGGCCGAAACGGGTTTGTGACTTGTATCGTGAGGGCGTTGCCGAGAGATAGGTATCTGGGGTCGAGCGTGTTGCGATCGAAGGTTCCTGTGAGATGCTCGCCGCGAGAGCCGGAGTAGCCCAGGTCCAACAGCACGGAGCCGGGAAACTGCTGCTGCACGTCCAGGTTCCACTGCATGGAGAGTACGGCGTCGGAGGGTTGTGGTACCACACCGTGAGCGCCTGCCCAAGCTGCGTGCCCGCTCCCAGACTGCTGCCCGTCGGCTGGATAAATCCCTGTGGAAACGGATTGCGCAGCAGGTTCGCCGGCGTAAATCCACCATCGTTCGAGGTATTCCAAGTTGTCGAGGAAGCGAACCCAAGAGCAGGCACGAACCCGACTGCATTATTGCTGATATCCAGCGGAGCATAAGAGATTCCATAGCCGCCGCGCACCGAAGTCGCCGGCAATGCATTCCACGCGAAGCCCACACGCGGCGCAACATTTTTGTGCTGCCGCGTATACGCATTGCGTCCCGTGCCCTGCGTGTCCGCGAACACAAGACCACCTGTTAGACCGGGATAACTCGGATTTCGCGCCGGGCTCTTTATTTCCGTGTCGAAGTAGTTCAGCTGGTTGTGGCGATCCAGATACGGCAACTCTCCATCGTAGCGGATTCCCAGGTTAACGGTCATATGCTGCGTCAGACGGATGTCGTCCTGCAGATACACCGCCCCATAGAAGTCCTGTAGCTCTGAACCCGAGCCGACAGGAAAGCTGCCGCCGCTGCCGAATCCCAGCAGAAAGCTCGCAAACGCATTTCCCCCGTTTGCGGTGCTTGCCACCGGACGACACACCAACTTGCGGCAGGGAGGCTGGGTGAGATCGGCTGGCACACGTTCCGCCACACGTACCGTTCGTGGCTGGACGAGACCGGAGCTCCGACTGAGGTGCAGCAGAAATTGATACTACACGCTTCAATCCAGATGAGCGTGAAGTCTACGGACAGGCAATGTCGTCATATGGAAAGAAAAGCGAGTGGGAACTTTGTGGAAATGGTGCTCAAGCCTATGAAAGCGAGCACCTGGGACCGCACTTTTGCTACTGTGAATTGTTCGGAAAATCGAATCCCGTAAATGATTAAAAGGATTGGTTGCGGGGGCCTGCAACGTCACGAATTTGCTCGTAATCCGCTTCAGTCGATCCTTGGCAGCGTAATCGATCACTCGATCTAAAAACATCATGACTTCTGCCGTGACAGCAAGGAAGGATCTCGTAACTAATTGAAATCAGGAGCCCCGGATGGCCACTTTTGGAGCCCTGAGACCCCCTTGGAACCCTTTATTGCACCCTTATCGCACCCGCGTCCTCTGTCCACCAAACCTCTGTCCATACCTCAAATTTGCCGGGAGTTCCTGCGGTTTCTGCGGTCACTCTCGACTGGCTCCTCTGTCGCAGGACGGCAGAGGTCATGGGTTCGATAAGCCCCGAGAACAGGTGCGACTGTGGAGGTCACGGGGAGGCTACTTTATGAGAACGCAGGCGCGGAGCCATGTCTTGGTTATGCGACTCTTGCCTGAATTCCGGGTGAGCATGGTTAAATCTCATCCGCGTCGGCAGATTTCGACTGCTCTTTCGGAAAGATTTCGACCCGATCCGAAGTTCAGTCCGCGACTCCGGTCTCAAAGAAATCCGTATGGGATCACGTCGTAAGCTGGGCACGCTTACAAAATGAGCCTTTCATCCTCCAACACGCTGCTGAAATGAGTTCGAGGTTTACTGACTGGAAGTCTAAAGACGCGCTGATCGATCTTCCTCCACCTCCATAGTTCTGTGACGCAGATTCCCAAATAAGCAACGATATGTCGGCTTCCGGTCAGCCATCGTCGCGTCACCACCAGGGTTGTAGGCCTTGGATCACAGCACGATGGGTGCGGGTCTCAACACATAAGCCGTGGCTTCCATAAAAAACTCTACGTATAGGATCTTTGGTTACTATGTCCCCGAGGCTTCGACCGTCCGGGGAAAACCAGCGAAAAGACTTCGATTGTAGGAGACCAAAACCGTTATGCGTGACAACGATTCGTCCTTGATCGAACACATCCACGAGGGCTAGCAGGCGATCTTCCTGAAGAACGTAGAGGCGGGTGGGCGTCAGAATGTAAAGATGGGATGGCGTTTCAGTGATCTGTGTCGGGACTGTGCCAATGTCGTAAATGCGCACAGGGCGACCTTCAGCATCGACCTTTACCACCCGACCGCTGTATCCCGCCAAGAAAGATCCGCCACCTTCATACGCAAAGTTCGCAGCATAAATCCAGTCGGTGCCGAATGAACCGCCGACTTGAAGAGAGATAGTGAAGGTCAAAGATTGGCCTCTGTCCAAAGGCACTGTAACGCGGTGGAGCATTTGTTCATAGGATGATGTCTCGATCTCTGACTTTGAAAGCCGTGATAGGTCCATCCCCGTAAGCATCTCCATGGCTGCATTGAGATCTTGAAACTTGCGGGTGAATTCAGGTACCTGTTGATTTTTGTCGGGATGCCATCTTTTCGCCAACGTTTTGTACTGACGAGTCACCTCTTCGGGGCTCACCGGCAGCTTCAGTTCCATTAGATCCAGAGCTGCATATATCTCGGAGCTGACTCCAGAACGACCTGAGCGCTCGGTGGCCACTTCGCTCCAGCCTTCTTTGCTCGGGAACCTCAGACCCCAGATTGGCTTGCCCGTCTCCGCGTCGTAACACCAAGCTTCGTCAACGATAGTGACCAAGAATCTTCTCCTGTCGGCGGAAAGCGCGACGCAGCGGGTGTGATTCTTCAGCTGTGTTTCCGAGATGCCAAACCTCTTGGCCTGAGCTTCGTATTCGGGTAAAGACGACACCTGATCGACAAACATCGTTTCCAGCGTGTCGGAGTAGGCATGCAACAACCCATCGCTGGACATGAAGATCATTCCCGAACCATCACTGTTCACATCGGAACGGTAGACATCGAAAGGAAGGGCCTCCTCTGCAATTTTCTGTCCATCCCGTCCGGTGGTCATTACGATGCTGCGTGCTTCAGGAAAATCTTCCCGTCTTCCTTTGCGGTCTAACCAGACCGTAGCCCCGCCCGTTGGAAACATCATCCGATACGCAGGATTGGGCCTCTCTCCTGGTGTCAACTTTTGCTCCTCTAGAACCCGACAGTCGGTAGAGGAGACAGCGAAACGCTGCTGAGTCGCTTGGCCGTTCTCATCATCGGAGCTAATCAGAACCCGTCCCGCCAAATTGTTTGGCTGTGCTTTTTCCTCCCAAGGAGGTGGCGCTTTGGGTAGGCGAACATACGGAAGCTTGTTCAGTTCCAGCTTGGTGGCATGACTAGCTGATCGAGCGGACCTTTTTTTCGGGGCGGATAAATGCAACGAAGTCGAAGTCTGACTGGTCGATTGCTGCGGCTGGCTGTCGCTAAGTGGAGCATCGATGAACAAGGCATAGGTCGGAGGCCGGCTGACTCGATGAAGCCGTCCGCCCTTGTCTAGCCAAGACACCAGAGTGCTGAGTCGTCGGCCATCCCCATCAACGAGCCGTTTCAGCTCATTTTGCTTGACGCCTGGATTGGCGGTGACCGCTGCTAAGACAGCTTTGACCAATCTCAGATCGCTCTCCGCTTGCTCAGCGCTTTCCAGCCATCTATGCAAGTCGACAGTCTTGTCCAGAGTTTGCCGGAGTTCGCTGATTCCCTCCGCATCTTCCATAACGGCCATCAATGTGCCGCCCGTATGAATTGCATGCGACGTTGCGATGTCAAACCCTCCGAACTCTTTCTTCATCTGTGCGACGACCGCAGGCATCAACGGGAAACTGTTTCGCGCGGCTCGGACCGCCTTCTTGTAGTCACCTTCGGCTTTTGCAGATTCGATCACCCCGCTCAGCCTGAAATACTCATTGACGGCGGCACGTCCAGACAGAGCCCTGTCCGTCGGTCGTAAGGAATCTGCTGACTCCGCGCGATCCTGTTGCTTCTCAGGGATCCGACGGACGGGTTCTGTAGACGGAACTTTGATTGCGGCGCTGGTAGCGCTTCGCTCCGAACCACCGAGCAGTCTTCGCAAGAACTCGAACATTAGGGCTCTTCTATTGAAATGATTGACACTCCGAACTCAACCATTATCGACTAGGATCACGAGGCAGGCGAGCTTCGCCCTTACCTTAGTAGCGATCGGGATACGTTTCACTAGCGTGACCAGTGGCGACAAGTCTCTTTCGATTCAGCCTCGACGAGTGGTTTTGGCGATTTCTCACTCGCCGAGAAGGCGACCCGCAATGACTAACGAGTCGGCATCATCCGGAGAAAACTGAGGAGGAGGCCGTCTATGGGAGATAGTCAGGGTAAGTCCGAAGAAAACAAGATCAATATGAGTCTGCTTTGTTATCGACAGTTAGCGGTTTGGCCCTCAAGATTATAGGAGAGAAGCAAAACTCTTTTAGAAGATGGAGCTGTGGTGGCAACCATAAGCAAGCTGGTGCTGAAGAACTTCAAACGTTTCAGGTCACTTGAGCTCGATTTCGACCCCGAATTGAATATTCTGTCCGGGGGCAATGAGGCTGGCAAGAGCTCTGTACTGCAGGCGATAGACATTGTGCTCAGCGCAAGCCGAAGCAAAGTGGAAGCACTCGGCCTCGAGACTCTTTTCAACATGGACTGTATCGCCGAATTCATGGCGGGGGAAAGGAAGATCGAGGATCTGCTCGAGCTCCTGGTGGAGGTATACCTTGCAGGAATCAACGAACACGAACTGGACGGGCGAAATAACAGCAAGGGCGCAGACGCCCTCGGGATCAAGATGGTGTGTAAACCCATTGACCAGTACACCAAGGACATTCAGGCCATCCTGAACGAGAAACACGACAGCTTTCCTTTCGAGTACTACGCTTTGCAGTTCCAAACGTTCACGGATGACGCGATCCTCCCCTTCAAGAAACCTCTCAAGCACCTTCTGCTCGACAGCTCACAGATCAATAACGAGTACGCGAATCGCGAGTACACTCGCTCGATGTACACCGCGAGTGCAAGCGTGGGCCAACGCAGCTATCACAGCCTCGAATATCGTAGGGCTAAAGTCAGCTTCCGGGATCTCGCTTTCAAAGAGATGAATGAGGCCCTGGGTGCGTACAAGTTTGACATTCGAAAGAGTCCGAAGGCCTGTGTCGAAACCGACATCATGATCACAGAAGAAGACATGCCGATCGACAGCAAGGGGAGGGGACGTCAATGCTTTATCAAAACGGAGTTTGCCCTCCGAAATCGTGAGCATTCACTTGACGTCCTTCTGCTCGAAGAGCCCGAGAACCACTTAAGTCATGTCCACATGCATTCGCTCATTGAGCGGATCCGAGGATCCCTAAAGAAGCAAACTTTCATCGCTACCCATAGCAGCTTCATTGCAACGAGGCTGAACCTCCAGAAGGTTTTAGTACTCAGCAATGAAAACCCGCCCCGATCCTTTTCCCTCAAGCAACTCACCACGGACACCGCAAAGTTCTTCATGAAGGCCCCTGACAACAACCTTCTGGAACTTGCGCTCTGCAAGAAGGTAATTCTGGTCGAAGGCGACGCTGAGTTTATTCTCATGGATGCGCTCTACAGAAATAGTGCCAACGGCGCCAGCACCGAGGCAGACTGCGTCCACGTGCTCTCTGTTGACGGGACAAGCTTCAAGCGCTACCTAGAACTCGCGAAGCTGATCGGCTGCAAAGTTGCAGCCATCCGTGACAATGATTCCGATTACCAAACGAACTGTGTCACGAACTACGTTGACCACATCACGCCTTCCATTAAGGTCTTCGCAGACAACAACAATGCACGACATACCTTCGAAGTCTGCATGTACGAAGACAACAAGGTCGCTTGTGACGAGCTCTTTACGGCCGGGCGCAAGCTTCTGACAGTGCAGGACTACATGTTGAAGAACAAGACAGATGCTGCATTCAGCTTGCTTGAGAAGAAAGGCGCGGCACTTGTCGCGCCGAAGTACATTCAGGATGCGGTCGCATGGATAAACGCGTAATCCTCGCCGTTGCTGGATCGGGCAAGACGTCTCGGCTTATTGACAGTCTTGATGAGAAGCACCGCTTCCTCATCGTCACGTATACCGATTCCAACCAAGAAACAATCCGCAGAAAGATCCTCGAGCGATTTGGTCATTTCCCTGTGAACATCGCCGTTTTTACCTATTTCAGGTTCCTTCACGGCTTCTGTTACAGGCCGTTTCTTCGAACGGAAAAGAATACCAAAGGGCTGACGTTCAACCTGCCGGCCAAATTCCCTGCATACAAACTCACAGAAGATCTGCGGTACATGACCTCCAGCGGGCGGCTCTATTCAAATCGGCTTGCCAAATTCATCGAGCAGTCAGGCCTGATGAGCGCTGTTGTCGCGCGCTTGGAGAAATACTACGACGCCATCTTCGTGGATGAAGTGCAGGACTTCGGTGGCCACGACTTTAATTTCCTTTTGGCTATCAGCGTTGCCAAGATGAAAGTCACATTCGTCGGTGATTTTTTCCAGCACACTTTCGACACAAGCCGCGACGGGAATGTGAATGCCAACCTCCACGAGGACTATGATGTTTACAAGTCCCGGTTCAAAAAGGCGAAGATACATGTTGATACAGAAAGCCTCAAGAAGAGTCGCCGATGTAGCAAGAATGTTTGCGACTTCATCACGGAGAAGATCGGGATCTCCATCGAAGCCCACGATGCCCGGGAGAGCGTTGTCAGATTCGAGGAAGACCCCGCGGCTGCGCTTGCCATCTATGAAGATTCACAAACTGTAAAACTCTTCTATCAGGCGCATCATAAATACGCATGCTTTTCCCACAACTGGGGGGCATCGAAGGGTAGCGACCGCTATCAGGATGTTTGCGTGGTCGTTAATTCGACCGGCATGAAAGCTTGGCGTACCGGCAGCTTCCTCGATATTAATGTCCAAACGCGCAATAAGCTCTACGTAGCCTGTTCAAGAGCCAGAGGAAACCTTGTGTTCGTTCCTGAAGCACTTCTCAAGCCTCACAAGCGACCTTAGGTAAATCCGTGAAACGAAAACGAAGCCATCGGCAGATGCACGTTTCCAGCGCTCATTGGCTGATCGAGCGACTCGGTGGCTTTTCACCGAGTCATTGGCTTCAATTGAAATCAAAAAGCCAAAAAGGTGATAAGCGCGATTTTCGCGACTAGCATCTCCCGTTTCGCGTCCGCTGTTCGGAAAACCTTCATTTAGCGGAACATTGTCGATTATCCAGATCGCGGGCTGATAAGCTTCACGGTATCGATTATTAGAGCAGCGGTGTCATGGACGAATTCAAATTTCTGCATGTCGCGGACATTCACCTCGACAGCCCGCTCTTGGGGCTATCGAAATACGAAGGCGTGCCCGTCGAGGAGATTCGCCTCGCCACCCGCACAGCACTTACGAACGCTGTTGACCTTGCGATCGAAGAAAAAGTTGAATTTGTGGTCATTTCCGGCGACATCTACGACGGTGACTGGCCGCATTTCGGAACGGGACTCTTTTTCTGCTCCGAGATGGGGCGGCTTGAGCGCGCCGGGATCGAGGTCTTCCTTCTGTACGGAAATCATGACGCCGACTCGGTCCTGACGAAGAAGCTGCCACTACCGGATAACGTTCACGCCTTCCGCTCGAACAAGGCGCACACTATCCCCCACAAGCGCACAGGCACGGCCGTACACGGGCGGAGCTATAGGGACAAGGACACAAGGGACAATCTTGCCAGCCAGTATCCGGAAGCAGTTCCCGGCGTTCTTAACATCGGCGTGCTTCACACAGCTTTGAGCGGACGCCCGCCACATGCTCCCTATGCCCCTTGTTCTGTTGCCGAGCTAGCTGCTAAGGGATATCAGTATTGGGCGCTGGGCCATGTCCACGATTTTGAGATTGTGAGCACTAATCCCTACATCGTCTTTCCCGGTAACCTACAGGGGCGAACAATTCGAGAGGCGGGAGGAAAAGGCGCGGTGCTCGTCACAGTCACAGACGGTGCGATCTCCATTCAGCCCGAGAGACGGCTGCTGGACTCAGTTCGATGGTTCCACGCCAAAGTCAATTTGACGGGGGTTGACCGTCCAGAGAGTTTCAACGAAGGAATTCGTTCCCGCCTCGAAGAGGCACTAGAAAATTCAGATGGTCTGCCCACTGTAGTCCGCCTATCCGTAACGGGAGCTACGCCCCTCCACAGCTGGCTGATCTCTCGCGAAGACCAGGTAAAACAGGACGTCAGAGCCATCGCAGTTTCGCTCTCGAAGCAGCTATGGGTCGAGAGGGTCTCCCTAAAGACATTGCCCACTGTTTCCATCTCGGCCCGAGAACACTCCGCCGCCGAGCTTCACTCGATCCTTGAAGAGGCGGCGGCAAGCCTAGAGTTCTCACAACAAATCATGGACGAGCTTGTCGACTTCATGAACCGATTGCCGTCTGACCTGACCAAGGACGATGGGCTGCTGCGACAGGTCCGCGACGGTAATGTCGCCGAGTTGATCTCCAATTCTGTAGCTGCTCTTTCAAATCGCTTGGAGGAGGCCTCCTCTTGAGATTCGCGCGCCTCGACCTCCTCAAATACGGGCATTTCGACGGATGCGCTCTCGAGTTTCCGGAGAGACCTATCGATTTGCACGTCATCTTCGGGCTGAACGAGGCCGGCAAATCGACGGCGATGTCCGCGATCTCGGACCTACTATTTCAGTTTCCGAACTCGACGCCGTTCGATTTCCGACATGACAAACAACTATTGCGAGTCGGGGCGACGTTGGCACGGGACGGCTCCACGATTACCTGTCGGAGAAAAAAGGGGCGCTCCAACACGCTGCTTGACGCGGAAGACCTACCGATGGACGAGGGAATTCTCGCAGCTCTGCTCGGTGGCCAAACCCGAGAGTCTTTCTTGAGGATGTTCAGCCTCGATCATAGCCGGCTCCGAGACGGCGGTAACGCGATCCTGGAGGCGAAGGATGACATTGGACAAGCAATATTTGCGGCCGGGTCTGGCCTGGTCGGCATCACCGAGTTGCAAGAAAGGCTCGACCAGGAAGCCAAAGAGATCTGGGGCAGGCGCGCCACCATCCAGTCCTATCATCTAGCGGTGAAGGAATACGAAAGCGCAAAAGATCAACAAAAAAAAGCATTGATTAAGCCGGCAGCTTGGACCCAGCTTCGGGACCAAGTTACCGAAATGAAAGCCGGGCTGGCTGAGCTAAGAGACAAGCGCAAAGGCATCGAAGCGCAACGAGACGCGGTCGAGCGCATGAGACGAACGCTTGGGCCCATCGCCACATTGCGCGCCGCACGCGCAGAGTGGGAAGCGCTTGGAGCCGTAACCGACCTTCCCCACGACGCCTCATCAATCCTGAGCGCAGCCCTGCAGGATATCTCGATGGCAGAGGTGCAGCGGTCGCAAGAGACTGATCGTAAGCGAGTATATGAGGAAGAGAGCGACGGTATCGTGATCGAAATCAATCTCCTCTCAAATCGCGCCGAGATCGACGCACTACGAGAAGGCAGAGGTGCCGTCGACAACAGTCTCGCAGATCTGCCACGAAGGAGGGGTGAGCTTCAGACCGCCGCCGCCAATTTGCTCCGTCTACAGACCGAGCTCGGGTGTGCCATCGAGGGAGCCACCGAAACGCAAACACGCTTACCGAAGCTGGTAGAGGTAGCGGAAGTCAGAGGCTTGCTGGAACAAAGATCTGGGCTGGATGGCGTGACGTCGACCGCTACCAAACGCGAAGAAGATGCTGCAACTGGATTAAAGCGGGCGCGTGAAGACCTAGAGGCTTTGGCGCGTGAAGCAGACACGACTTCACTTTCGGCGGCACTAGCGGTGGCCCAAGCTGCAGGGGACTTGGATATCGCGATAGGCAACGCGGATCGTTTGGTCGAGCGCGAACGAAAAGAGCTCAGCAAGCAGTTGAACCAACTACTCCCTTGGGATGGAGAGATTGACGATCTCAAAGGTCTACGGCTTCCATCGGAGGCACTGGTGAATGAGGTCTCCGCTAGGCTGAAACGCCTCACGGATGAAACGTCCAAAGA
Source organism: Acidobacteriaceae bacterium (assembly GCA_965276625.1). Lineage (GTDB taxonomy): Bacteria > Acidobacteriota > Terriglobia > Terriglobales > Acidobacteriaceae > EB88. Next base: position 211 of record CBDIBB010000001.1, on the reverse strand, counting down.
ACGCTACGCTCTGCAAAAGAGCGTAGATAAGCTTGCGCAAGTCGAGCTTCAGGAGCGGCAGGTTGCCAACGAGACCGGTGCCATTTCTCCTCTGCAAGTGTCCGAAGCGCGCAGCTCCAGGGACCTCACGGTGAGCTCGATTCGAGAGCGCGTGATAGCGGGCAACTTCAAATCTGAGGACGCCAAAGATGTAGACTTCCTGTCAAACCAG